>JBBIJE010000001.1:0-506508 GCA_037446155.1 Myxococcales bacterium
AGGGGAGTCGGTTCGGGATTGACCTCGATTACGGAAGCTCCCCGCTCCTTGGCGCGGTACACCAAGTCGGCCGCCGGATACACCTCGCACGATGTCCCGACCACGAGCACGAGATCGGCTGTGCGCACGAGGCGGCTCGCCTCTTCGAGGGCATCGGGCGGTATCATCTCGCCGAAGAAGGTGCAGTTGGGTTTGAGGATTCCGCCGCAGCCGCACCTGGGTGGAAGGTCTTCCAGAGAAACTTCCGCCATCGGGGCCGAAACCCCGCAGCTTAGGCAGACGACCTCCCGCGCGTTTCCATGAAACTCGACCACGCGCTTGCTCCCGGCTTGCTGGTGCAGAGAATCGATATTTTGGGTGATGACGGCGTCTAGCTTTCCCATGGCTTCGAGCCTGGCCAGCGCCAGATGGCCCGCGTTGGGCTTGGGCAGTGAGCCGCCGGCAAGCTCGCGAAAGAGCCTCCAAACCTTCCCCGGATCCCGGATGAAGGCGGAGATCGTCGCGTACTCCGATGGGTCGTAGCGGTCCCAAAGGCCCCCCGGGTCGCGAAAGGTCGGGATGCCGCTTTCCGCCGATATGCCGGCCCCGGTCAACGCTACCGCGGATTCGGAGGCCGAGAAGAGGCTCGAGGCCTTTCTCACTGTTTCTCTATCTACCATTGAACACCCCTTCCGAGAAGCGCGCGATGACGCGAGCCAGCGCTTCCGGTTGATCGAGAAGCACGTGATGCTGCGCCTGCTCGATCTCGACGATTGTGGCGCTCCGGCACCGCTCGGCCATCCTTTTGGTCATCTCGGGCGTGACAAATGTGCTCTCGGCTCCTCGGACCAGGAGGACCGGACACTCGATCCGCGCCAACTGCGGCGTAATATCGGCGTAGGGAAGCGGCCCCAGGGCCGGGCGATGAAACTTCGGCTCGAGGTAGCCCTCCTCGGTTGCGCGCACCCCCAGTGTCGCCACGTGCGAGATGACCTCGGGTCGAGCTCGGGTGCCGCGAGGAATCGGACGAAAACGACGGCGGACATCGCCCAAGTCTCTGTAACGCGGGTGGGCAAGGCCGCGCAACCTGGCCCAGAACTCGCTATTCCCGTCGCCTACGAAAGGTCTGGTATCCACCGCCACGACGGCCCGAAGGTCACTCGAGGTCGAGCCTGCGGCGAAGCTGAGCGCGACGTAGCCGCCAAGCGAGTGGCCCACCAGAACGAAAGGGCCGGGGCGAAGTTCGGCCACGAATGCCTCGAGGTCCGAAACGTAGTCCTCCACGAGATAAGAAGGAGGCTCGACGCGAGAGCTATCGCCGTGTCCCCTCAAGTCGAGGGCGATCACGCGGTGTGCGGGCGAAAGCTCGGCGGCTACGAAATCCCACCAGCGGGCGTGGGCCGACCCTCCATGGAGAAGCACGAGAGGAGGACCGCTAGGCAATCCCCACTCGACAAAGTGGATCTCGAGGGCCGCTTGCGCGCCCGCCTGGGAGCAGGCCAGGCGAGCGCGCAAGCTTGCCCGCGGCGACAGCGCCCTTTTACCCGACGCCGTCTCTTGCGAAGTAGATTCCTCCGGCCGCGGCGCTTGCAAGAATCGCTCGGCCGGTTTCGTGGGCCGAGAAGGCATCAGCCGGGAGGCCACCGCATCGGGCGGCCTCCGAGCAGATGAACGTGAACGTGAAACACGCTCTGCCCCGCTCCCTCTCCACAATTTATGACCACGCGAAATCCCCTCTCTTCCAGCTTTTCTTCCCGCGCCAACTTGGCGGCCACAAGTTGCAGATGTCCCATCAAACTGGCATCATCGTCCGCAAGATCCAGCAGTGTGGGAATGTGCTTGCGCGGGATTACGAGAAGGTGCGTGGGCGCTTGAGGATTTATGTCCCTTATCGCCACCGCACGGTCGTCCGCGAAAACTAACCGAGCCGGTACCTCCTTGGCGACTATCCTGCAAAACAGACATTCGGACATGGCCACCCAATTAACCTTTTTGGGCGCGCCGTGCAACCGGCTGGCCGCGGCATCGGGTCTAGCAGCTCCAAAGCAAAGGGGTGGCGGGTCGGACCGAGGACTGAGTGGCTCTTGGTTTCTCGTACTGAAAAATAGGACCGGAGGGAGGAAAGAGGAAAATGGACAAGACAGCCTTGGGCTTTACGGCGAGGCCCGTGGTGATGCCGATCGAGCGGGGCAAGATCAGGGAGTTTGCGCGCGCAATAAAGGACGATAACCCGATCTATTTCGACGAGGAATACGCCAAGCGCGAAGTCGGCGGCATCATGCCCCCGCCTACGTTTCTCATCACCCTGGCGCTTTGGGAAGAGCAGGAAGCGCGAAAGCGCCTCAAGCTCGATTACAAGCGGCTTCTCCACGGGGAGCAGGAGTACGAGTTTTTCGCGCCGATCTACGCTGGCGACACGCTGACTGCGGTGACGAAAATCACGAACATATTCGACAAGGCCGGCTCGCGGGGCGGGCAGATGACGTTTGCCGTGCTCGAAACCGAGTTCACCAATCAGCGGGGCGAAAAGGTCGCGCTGGGGAGGATGACTCTGATCGAAACCGGCCAGACGGGGAAGGAGTGAGAACCATGGGGAACAAGCCGGTGGATCTGAAAACCATCAAGGTGGGAGACAAGCTACCAGAGTTGGTGATCGAGAATCTCACGCGAACCGATTTTGTGCGTTACGCGGGAGCTAGCGGCGACTTCAACCCCATCCACCATGATGAAACCTTCGCCAAGCAGGCCGGAAATCCTACCGTCTTCGCCATGGGAATGCTGAACGCCGGTTTTCTGAGCAAATGCCTGAGCGATTACGTGGGCCGGCCGAAGATCAAACGGTTCAAGGTTCGTTTTGCCACGAGGGTCTGGCCCGGGGATACGATCACGTGCGGAGGGGTCGTGACGAAAGTAGAGCGGGAAGGGGGAAAAACCGTGATCGAGGGTGATCTTCAGGCGGTAAACCAGAAGGGGGAAGTGGTAATAAAGGGAAGCTTCGCGGCCGGCGAGTGAGCCACTGCCTCCCATGGCTTCCCCAAACGAAGGTGGCGCAGGGGATGCGGGCTGCCGCGTATGCAAGGCGCGAGCGCCCCGGCCGCCCGTGCGCTCGCGCGTCCCCGTGCGTCCCCGGTTTACGAGGCTCGGCGGCGAGCTGGATTGTTCTTGTTCGGATGCGCTCGCTGGGTCGCTCGGGCCGAGGCGGGGACTATCAGCACCGGGCAGGTGGCGAGCCTAAGCGTCTTTTCGGCCACGCTTCCCAGCAGCGCTCGGGCCAGCCCCGTCCGCCCATGGGTTCCTAGCACCAGGAGATCGGCTTTCTTCCTTCGCGCACACTCCGCTATGGCGGGCGCAGGCACTCCCTCCAGGACCTGGACAGTAACGCTTCCTAGCCGCTGGCGGGCCTGTGTCGCAAGCTTCTCCAGATGGCGCTGGGCATGGCTCAGCTCTTCGGCTCGCAGCGACTCGATACTCTCGCTTGGCGCGTAGAGCCCGGTTGCGGCGCTGTAGATGGGCTCGATCACGTGGATGAGGTGGAGAGTACCTCCGGTAAGCTCCGCGATGTCGGTTGCCACCGCGAGCGCCTTCTGGGAGGTTTTGGAAAAGTCGATTGCCGCCAAGATTCTACCAGGCCGATACTGTCCGCTCATCGTTTCCTCCTCCTGCTGGCGCTGGCTCGCGCTTGTGGCCGCCTCCTTAGGCTCCCCGCTCCCGAGCCGCCGAAAGCCTGGCGAGAATCTCGCAAGCGGTGCGCCTTGCGGCGCTCGGCCCCTCCCGGCGGGCGAGTTCGGCCAGGTCCTGCGGTGTGTCGATATCGAATTCGATCCGCTCCCGACGCACGTAGCTAACTGCCAAGCCGCGGGCGCGAGCCTTGGCGAGGTGGCGCTCGAGGCTGCTAGGGCCGAACGAAGAGGTGATGGCATCAGGGGGCGTCCTCACCAAAGCGTTCGTTCCCGTGCCCTCCTTGGAGGAAACGAGAAGGACCGACCCAGGCCGAGCGGCCTCGCCCAGCAACTCGTCCACGTCGGCCGGCTCGATGAGCGGGATGTCCGTAAGAAGCGTCGCCACGGTACTGGCGCCCATCCCCATGCAAACACGGGTCCCGAGCCCGACCGCACGGTTGAGTCCATAGGGCGGCTCCTCGGCCACCGTCACGAAGCCGTATCCGGCTGCCTCTTCTCGAAGTCTCGGATCACCGGTTACGACGACTACCTGGGGGCGCGATGCGCAGCGCGCCACGGCGGCGAGGACGTCCCGGTACATGGCAAATGCCAAGGCCTGCCGTTCCCGATCGGGCAAAAGCGCTCCGAGTCGCGTCTTCGCGTCTTCGAGACGCTTTGCTGGAAGAAGCACGAATTTCATGTCGAGCGGCCGTCCGGCTTTCGGGCTTTGGGGAGCGGTCTCCCCACTGCTCGCGCGGCGGCAAGCGAAGCGTATCACAAGGGGCTTGGGGAGGTAACAGGCAGCGGCGGGCGGGCGACTGCCTCGAAGGAGGGCACGGGCGCCAATCGAGGCCCCCCGCAGGGGGCGAGCTTCGGGCCGGGCCGACTTGCGCCGGTACGCGTTGGTTTTACTCCGGCATCGAGCTTCGCTATGGTTTCTTAGCTGGAGCCTGCGATGCGAGTGGTAGCGGGAAAGGCTCGCGGCCGGCGGCTCAAAGTACCTGGCGGCGGGCGACTTCGTCCCACGGGCGATAGGGTAAAGGAGGCGCTCTTTTCTATCCTTAAAAGTAGGTTCGGGCTTCCCGCCGGCGCGGTTCTCGATCTTTTCGCCGGGACCGGCTCTCTCGGAATAGAGGCGCTAAGTCGTGGAGCGACCCGAGCGGTGTTTGTCGAAAAGGGTCGAAAGGCGGCCTCCTTCATTCAAGGCAACCTCGCCCGCGCCGGGTTAAGCGCGAGCGGCGAGATCTTGAACGAAGGCGTCGAGAGCGCCCTTGCGAAGCTTGCGCGGCAGGGACGCTCCTTCTCGCTGGTTCTTGCGGATCCCCCTTATGACCGCGGCGCGGTCGGTCCCCTGCTCAAGTTGTTGGGACAGGCGAAGCTTCTTGCGCACTCGTCGGTGGTGGTCGTGGAGCACAGCGTTCGGGAGCTGCCGGAGGATTGGTACGGGGGCCTGGCACTAGTTGATCGGCGCCGCTATGGTGATACGTGCCTTAGCTTCTATCGGCTTTCAAAGACCGAGGCGGCACAAGGAGAGTAGCTATGTCGAGGACGGCAGTGTACCCTGGCTCGTTCGATCCCATAACCAATGGGCACGTCGATATCGTCAAGCGGAGCCTGCAGGTGGTCGACAAGGTGATCGTGGCGGTCGCCTTCAATCCGCACAAGGACGCAGCTCTTTTCACGCCAGCTGAGCGCGTGGAGATGATCAAGCAGGTGATGCGGGAAACTGGCGAGCGAGTGGAAGTGGATAGTTTCAGCAGCTTGCTCGTGGAATACGTGCGGTCCGTGGGCGCCAAGATCGTGATCCGGGGACTGCGCGCCGTGGCCGACTTCGAGTACGAGTTTCAGATGACGCAGATGAACCGGCACCTGGCGCCTGAGATCGAAACGATTTTCATGATGACGAGCGAAGACTATTTTTACACGAGCTCCCGCCTGGTAAAGGAGGTCGTCAGGCTGGGCGGAGATGTGAGGGGCTTGGTGCCGGATGTGGTGGCGCAACGTTTGATAGAGAGGTTAGGGTAATGACAGCGAAGGCGGGAAAGTACGAGCTAAAACTGAGCAGCCGTTTGGGCAAGGTGAAGCCGTCGGCCACGATGGCGGTGACGGCGATGGTGGCCGCGCTGCGGGCCGCGGGTCGCCGCGTTATCGACTTCGGCGCGGGGGAGCCGGACTTCGACACTCCCGAGCACATAAAGCGAGCGGCTGCCGCGGCGATGAATGCTGGGGAGACCAAGTACACGCCGGTCGGCGGTACGCATAAGCTCAAGGAGGCGATCGTCGCGAAGCTCAAGCGCGACAACAACCTCGAATACGAGCCTGCCGAGGTGTTCGCGAGCGCCGGTGGAAAGCACTCGCTCTACAACGCGCTCTTCGCCCTGCTGGACGACGGAGACGAGGTGATTATACCGGCTCCCTACTGGGTGAGCTACCCCGCGATGGTGCTTCTTGCGGGGGGTGTACCGAAGATCGTGGAGACCGAGGAGCGCGACGGTTTTCGCATGGGCCCCGAGGCGTTCGCCGCGGCCATCGGCCCGCGCACCAAGGCCGTGATTCTGAACAGCCCCTCCAATCCCACCGGCGGGGCGTACACCAAGGCGGAGCTCGGTGCGCTGGGGGAGGTCGCCCAGAAGAGGGGCGTTTTCGTGATTTCGGACGATGTTTACGAGGCGCTCACGTACGGCGGCTTTCGCCAGGAGCACATACTGAATGCGTGCCCGCAGCTTAGGGAACAGACGCTATTGGTGAATTCGGTATCTAAAACCTACGCCATGACGGGGTGGAGGATAGGGTACGTCGCCGGGCCGAAGGCGCTCATCGGGGCGATGAACAAGATCCAAGGGCAGAGCACATCGAACCCGTGCTCGATCGCCCAGGCGGCCGCCGTCGCGGCGCTCGAAGGGCCGCAGGAGACGGTACGAGAGATGGTGCGGGAGTTCGAAAGCCGGCGAGACTTCGTGTTCGAGAGGTTGAGCAGGATTCCCGGCGTAAGCTGCTTCAAGCCGCTTGGCGCGTTCTACGTCTTTCCCAGCATAGCCTCCTATGTCGGGAAAAGCGCAAACGGCCGTAAGATCGAATCGGCGGGAGCGCTCTGCGAATACCTGCTCAAAGAGGCCGGTGTGGCGGTAGTCGGGGGAGAGGACTTTGGCGCCCCAACCAACATCCGCATCTCTTATGCCACCTCGATGGATAATCTGCGCGAAGGGCTCGACGCCATAGCCGAGGCTCTCGGGCGGATCAAGCTGTAGTGGGGGTCGGCTGTTCGGCGGGCTACTCGGTATCTTTTTTTTCCTTTTCGCCAAATACTTCGGCGGTGAACGCAAGAATGGAGGTTTGTGGATCGCGCCAGGCGTCTTCCGGAAGACCCGCTTTGAGGCAGGTGTGACCGAGAAAAGTTTCCCGGTCCCAGTTGTTCTCGGTCGCCACTTGGGGCAAGAGGACGCCCCGGTTTAACCCTCGCACGAGCACCAGCCCATGGACCCCCACCTCTATCTGCTCCGGCCTGATCGGCCGGGGCGAGGAGAGAACGGATATCTCGATCGTGAGATCGTCGAGTTCGCTTGCCGCAACTGGTGGGAAGCGTGGGTCATTCAGGGCAGCCGAAACGGCCATCTCCCCGACCGTATCGACGAGCGGCTTGGTGGCTGACAGTACCCCCACGCATCCCCTGAGCTCGTTGCCGCGCTTTAACGTGACGAAAGCTGCCCCTGCTTCCATAAGGCGTTCGGGGGGCTGCGCTAGATGCGGGATGGGTTCCTTACGGACGGCGTGGCTGATGGAGAGACGGGCGTGGCGAAGCAACAGCCGCCGCTCCTCTTCGCTAAGCCTCGTTTCCAAGCTCCCCCTCCGACGTGGCGAGTAGCCGCCGTCGCTGGCGCTCGCCACCCGTGGCCTTTGACCCGTCCGTCGGAATTGGAAATAATCGAAAAGCATCTTACCATGATCGAAGGCAAGGGGGGTAGGAAGCTCGCTTTCGGCAAAGTATCGCACCTCGGCCGCGTCGTCGCCGGCTTGAACGCGAGTGCTTGTCGCCATGGCGGTATAGACGATCGACACCGTGTGGCCTCGCGGGTCCCTGTCGGGAGCGGAATATACACCGAGAATGTCGAGGAGTTCGATTTCGAGGCCGGTTTCCTCTCGGATCTCCCGGCGGGCGGCTGTTTCAGTGCTCTCGCCAGCTTCGACGATGCCGCCCGGGATGGCCCACCCGTACGGTGGGTATTTTCGCCTGACGAGTACGACCCTTGCCGGCAAAAGTTCGACTATTACGTCAACGGCGAGGCGGGGCCCTTGAGCCGCCATTGAGGTGAGAGGCTATCACGGCCAGCCGACCGGCGTCAATTTTTGTATGCCGAGTAGGGTGCTTGACAACTTCTTTGGGGGGGAATAAGAAGCCAAACCGATCGGTCAGGGAGTGCGGTTGGCGGCGCTCTTAGTAAGGTGAAGCAAGCCAGGAGCTAGCTTTGGGGGTGACGGGAGATGTTGGCTAATCTTTTGCTGGAGCCGGGCAAGATAGACTATCGGGAGGTAGAAACCCCGTCGCCCGGACCGGAGGAGGTACTGGTAAAGATATCCTCCGCTCTCACCTGCGGTACAGACCTGAAAGCTTTTTTGCGGGGGCATCCCAAGATGCCGATGCCTACGCTTTTTGGTCACGAGTTTGCCGGGGTGGCTGCGCAGGTGGGTAGTCGGGTCCGGGGGGTGCGGGAGGGGGACGCCATCATGGCGGTTCCTACCGCGCCCTGCATGAGTTGCTTCTACTGCCGCCGCGGGCAGGAGAACCTATGCACCACGATCATGGATCGCATGGTGCTCGGGGCTTACGCGGAGTATATCAAACTGCCGGCACAGGTAGTGAACACCAACACGTTCCAGAAGCCCGATTGCCTCTCCTTTCCCGAAGCGGCCTTGCTCGAGCCTCTCTCCTGCGTCGTCCATGGACTGAGCAAGGTAAGGCTGCGCCGCGACGATGTGGTGCTGATCCTGGGTGCGGGTGCGATAGGCCTCCTGCACCTGCTCGTGCTCAAGGACGCTGGTGTGGAGAACATTATTGTCGCGGGCAGGCGGCCGCACAGAACCAAGGTCGCCGAGCGACTCGGAGCCTCGGTAATGGGTGAGTCGAACGGGAACTGGGCGAGGGAGATCCTGTTCGACGCTACCGATGGAAGAGGGGCGGACGTTGTGGTTGAATGTACCGGGCAGCCGGCGGTTTGGGAGCAGGCCATAACGTTGGCCAGGCCTGGTGGGACGGTTGTTCTTTTCGGCGGCTGTCCGCCGGGCACGAGAGTCAGTCTCGATACCGTCCGACTTCACTACGACCAGATATCCCTGCTTAGCCCCTTTCACTTCACGCCACGCGACGTGCGCAAGGCGTACGAGTTACTGGCCGAAGGCCGCGTAGACGGAAAGCCGCTGATAAGCGGGACCTACCAGTTCGGGCAATTGATGGAGGCCCTCACGCTGCTCCAGCGCGGGGAGGGTGTCAAGTTTGCCATGATACCCTAGGCCCGCGGTCGAAGACTGGCGTGGCGGGGGACTTCTCGCTCGGGTAGGGAGAGGGAAAGCGGGGCGCGGGGGCCGTTAAGCCGCCCGTGCCCGCCTCGAGTGCTCGGAAGTGCTACTTGCGAAGGTGCTTGCTGAAGATCGCTTCAGCCTTCTGGGCCGCTTCCTCGGCCCGTCTGGCCGCATCCTCGACCCTCTGAGCCGCATTTTCGGCTCTCGTTGCCGCCGACTCCGCTCGCTGAGCAGCCGCCTCGGCGCGGTCGATCGCGGCCTGGTGCTTCTGCTGGGCAGCGCAGCCGCCGAGCCCGGCGAGCAATAGAACCGCTAATCCTCCCGAGATGACCGTCGTACGCAGTCTGTACCGCATTCAGTTGCCTCCTTCCCACCCTCTCGGGGTTGGTAATATATAAACCCGCTCTTTACACCACAAAGCGAAAGCGTGCAAGATAGCTGCGCGTCTTTTCAAAAGGGCGAAAAAGGGGCCGGCTGACGCCCACTTGCAGAATCCGGCGAGCCGCTGCCTAGAAAACCCTCAGCGGATCGCCGAGAAGATCCCGTGGCCACGCGTTAGTTCGCCTTCGCGGCTTCCCAGCCGACGGCCGTCCAGACGCTCCCCCCGCGCCAGGTGGAGCCAGCTTGCGGAGGCGACTGGAAAATCGGGGACGAGCGGCACCACGGCCCAAAGCTTTCCATTTCTGTGCACCAAGAGCTCTCCCAGCACCTGGCCAGCCGCGATGGGCGCTTGGACCCGCGCCGGGAGTTGGGCTGCCACGGTGATTTCGGCCTCCTTGCCCACTGGTAACGGTGCGGAGACGGACTCGCGTGCCACCACCGCCAGCGTGCCCACCGTTCCGCCCTCGACCTCCACCAGGCTCACCTGATGCCCTGCTTTCACGATGGTGGCGAGCTTGAATTCGGCGAAAGCGCGTTCGAGCGAATCTGCGGCCAGCGCTCTCGCTCCGGGACCGGCTGCCGCACCGACCAAACGCAAGCCGTTTCTGCGCGCTGTTACAAATACCAAGCAATCGTGCGTTTGGCACCTATCCGGGAGCCGCTCCGCAGGTGAAGAGAAAAGGGGGCTGTCGCGCCGCAAGATAACCTTGCCGTCACGAAACGGTATGCCTGCAAGCTCCGCCCACTTCTCGATCTCCGGGCGCCGCAGCAGTGTGGCTGCAAGCAGAGCCGCGCCTTCTAGCGAAGCGCAACCCTCGAGCCAGGCAGATCGCGCAGGCTGTCCGGAAGGAGTCGCCTGGGTGCTGCGCCCAAGCGAGACCCCCAACGCCCGCGCGCGCTCATCCAACACAGCGGCCGCCTGCTCGGCGGAAGGCAGCAGCGCGCCGAGCAGTGCTTGCGCCGCCTCGGGCGCGCACGTGAGAAGGGCTGCTTTTACCAGCTCCGCCGCCGAGACCGATTCGCCGGCACTGAGTTCCAGAGGCCGTTTCCCGAGACCGGCCGCTGGCGCGGGCACCGTTACCCGCTCCAGTGACTTCGCCCCCGCTCCTGCGCTGTCCCGCGCCTCGAGAAACGCCAGCATGACGAGCGCCGTGGCCAGACGAGAAGAGCAAACCGTGGGATTTCCTCGAGAGCGAAGAACCTGGCCCGAATCCACGTGTGCCACCACCACCTGCGCCGAAGCCACGCTTTGCCAGGCTGAGAGAGAAGCCATGGCTATGGTGGTGAGTACAAAAGGCCCAACCCGCCCGTCCCACATCGCCACACCCACCTTCCTCGTCTTCCACGCGCCCCGCTGGGGGCGACTCACCCCTATCAGGCCCCTCCCGGAGCGAAGCCCCACACGCTCGTTAGCAAAAAAAAGCGGCTTTGGCTATCCTCTCTCGCAAAAAAGGGCGGAAGGGGTGGCCAATTGCGCTTGTGGCAGGGGTCTGCTAACAGGGCAGGAGCGGATCATCCGAGTTTCGACTCGACGAATGGCGATTGCCGGGAGAGACCTGCGCGGGCGGCGGCCGGCAAACGACCGACCCGGGTCTTTTAGCGGGAGCATGTTCGATGGCGGCTAAGTGTGCGGTCGTGGGGCTAGGTTACCACCTCCCCGAAAAGATTCTCTCCCACGGGGATGTTGCCAAAATAACGGGTAACTGGTCCGAGGCGGAGCTTAACGTCGGCGGAATCGAAAAAAGATGTTTTGCAGCCGATGGATTGGGAGCCTCGGATCTTGGATTCGAGGCGGCTCGGGTAGCGCTGCAAGACGCGGGTTTGTCCCCGGGCGAAGTCGAATTCATAATATTTGCTACGATGAGCCCCGATTTCGTTTTCCCGGGCGGGGGCTGCCTTCTACAAGAGAAACTTGGCTGTCGGACCATCGGCGCCCTGGACGTACGGGCCCAGTGCACCGGCTTCCTGCAGGGGCTTCTGATCGCGGAACAGTTTCTGCGCACCGCGGCGTATCGTAACGTGCTGGTTGTGGGAAGCGAGGTGCTCTCGAGCTACCTCGAGCCTGGCAGGTCTCCTCTGGAAGTCGCCGGCTGCTTTGGCGATGGGGCCGGCGCGGTGGTCTTGGCTGCAGCGGAGGCGAACCGGCGCGTTCCCCTGACGGTGGTGACACACACCGATGCCTCGCGGCTGGAGGAGTTTTGGTGCGAGTTTCCGGCTAGCCGAAATTTTCCCCAGCGCGTGACACCCGAGCATCTCAGGGCGGGCCTGCACTTGCCTCGCGTGAACCGGAAGGGCGTCTTGGAGATGGCGCGGCGCAGGCTCCCTGAAGCGATAGAAGAGGTGCTGGCGCAGGCTGGCGCCCGTCCGCGGGACGTCGCGAAACTCTTCGTTCAAGTATTGGATGCTTCGCAGGCAGAGGCAATCGGCGTCACTTCAGGCTTTGCCGCCAAGCAGGTCGTCCCGGTGGGAGAGAAAACCGGTACGGTCGGCGCAGCCGCTTTACCGGTTGCCTTAGGATTGCAGGTGGCGGGTGGCGGGGTGGCTCGCGGCGACTTGGTTTGTCTCGCGTCGCTCGGGGCCGGGATCAATTGGGGGGCGGCCCTCTTCGAGCTTTGAGGATGTTATGAGCGAGGTGCAGTGCAACTCCCGCATCGCCGGCGTCGGTCACGAGGTGCCCCCGCGAGTGGTCACCAACGACGAGCTGGCCAAAATAATGGATACCAGCGACGAATGGATCCAGCAGCGCACGGGTGTAAGACAGCGGCATTTTATCAGCGGGGATACGGCCGCCTCCGAACTCGGGGCGGTGGCGGCCAAGCGCGCGCTCGCCATGGCGGAAGTCGAGGCCTGCGAGATCGATCTCGTGATATTTTGTACGCTTAGCGTGGATGTGGATTTCCCCGGCAGCGCCTCTCTGCTGAGCCGCAATCTGGGGCTCAGGGGAGTGCCGGCTTTCGATGTGCGCAACCAATGTTCCGGCTTTCTCTACGGGCTTGCGGTGGCGGACAAGTTCATAAAAAGCGGAAGATGCCGCCGCGTCTTGCTGGTTGGCGGGGAAATCCACTCGACCGGTCTCGATCAGACCACGCGCGGCCGAGCCGTTTCCGTGATTTTTGGAGATGGGGCGGCGGCCGTTCTGCTCGTCCCCGAGGAGGACCGCAACCGTGGTATTCTCTCCACGCACCTCCATTCCGAGGGCAAGTACGCCGAGAAGCTCTGGGTCGAGGCGCCCACCAGTCGCTGCCGGCCGCGGCTTACCGAAGAGATGATCGTAGGGGAGGAAGGAAGAATCTTTCCCAAGATGGAAGGCCGCTACGTCTTCAAACATGCACTGAGGAGGTTCCCGGAGGCGATCGATGAGGCCCTGCGGGCCAATGCGCTGAGTGTGCAGGAGGTGGACTTGTTCATCTTGCACCAGGCGAATCTCAGGATAAGCGAAGCGGTGGCCATGCAAATGGGAGTTGCGCCGGATCGGGTGTTCAACAACATCGATCGTTACGGCAACACGACCGCTGCGTCCATCCCGCTGGCGCTGAGCGAAGCCGTGGAAAAGGGGCGGGTCAAACCCGGCGACCTCGTGTGCCTTGCGGCTTTTGGCTCGGGTTTCACCTGGGCCTCGGCTTTGCTGCGTTGGTAGAGGGTCCATGTCCCGCCGGCCGCCGAGTAGCGCCTACGATGTCGGCCAGAAAGAGACCCTGGCTCCCGTGCGCATTACGCGGATGATGCCGGAGGATCTGGCCGAGATCGTGCGCATAGAGCGCTCCTGTTTTCCCAAGCCCTGGAGCCAGTCGGTATTCGCGCAGGAGCTAAACAACCCGGTGTCGCGGATATGGGTGGCCCGCTCGGGCGGGAAGCGGGTATTGGGGTACATCTGCCGTTGGCTGGTCGGTGCCGAAGTCCATATTCTCAACTTGGCCGTGGATCCACAGGTACGAAGGCAGGGTATCGGCTGGAAGTTGCTTTCGAGGGTGATGCGTGAAGCTAGACTCCGAGGCGCCTCGATGGTTTGGCTGGAGGTGAGACGGGGTAACTCGGCTGCTTACTGGCTTTACCGGCGGGCGGGATTCGTGGAGGCGGGCGAGCGGCGAAATTATTATGGGCGGGGGGAGGATGCTGTGGTGATGCGGCTCGATCTATGAGCGCGGCGGGACCGCAGTTGCCGTCTCTGGAAGTAAGCGTGGGGCGGGGGCTACGGCTTAGGACGCCGATCATCGCTGCCGCGGGCACGTTCGGCTATGGTTTGGAATACGGCAAGTTGGTGGCGCTGGACCGGCTCGGAGCCGTGGTGGTCAAGGGACTCTCCTTGAAGCCTTGCCGTGGGCATCAGCCTCCGCGCATGGTGGAAACGCCGGCCGGCGTGCTCAACAGCATCGGGCTGCAAAATATCGGCGTCGAGGAGTTTCTGGCCTCCCGGTTGCCGGCGCTCCGCCGCCTGGGAGCGAAAGTGGTGGCAAATTGCTGGGCCGAGAGCATCGAGGAGTTCGCAGAGGTGGTGGGGGCGTTGGACGGCGCCGAGGGCATTGTGGCGCTCGAGCTCAATATATCGTGCCCTAATCGGCGTGAAGATGGCGCGATCATTGCGGGCAGCCCGCGCATGACCCGGGAAGTGGTTTCCCTGGCACGGCGGCGCAGCGCGCTTCCCATGTGGGTGAAGCTTTCGCCCAACGTGGGCGACATAGCCGAATTCGCGCGTATTGCGGTCGGCGAGGGAGCGGACGCTTTGACGGTGTCGAACACGTTCCTGGCGATGGCTATCGACGTCGAGGCGCGAAAGCCGGCCCTGGCCGATGTGTTCGGAGGGCTCTCCGGGCCGGCCATAAAGCCGATCGCCTTGAGAATGGTTTACGAGGTGAGTCGGGCGGTAGAGGTCCCGGTTATAGGAGCGGGAGGGGTGTTCGAGGCGCGGGACGTGGTGGAGTTTCTCTTGGCCGGTGCTTCGGCGGTCCAAGTTGGAACGGCCAACCTGTTCGATCCCCGCGCTTGCGAGCGTATCGCCGAGGGGCTGGGCCGGTGGGCTAGGGAGAGGGGGATAAGCGAAATCTCCACTTTGATTGGGGGGCTGGTAGGTGGGAAGGGGGGTGCGGACCATGCGGTTGACGGAGGGCGAAAAGGTCGGTAAAATTAGCCGGTTTTTCGCCGAGTCAGGAGGTTTAGCTGGATGTTTAGGGTCGGGGAGAAGGTCGTGTACCCTGCCCACGGAGTCGCCGTTGTGGAGAGCGTTCGGCGCCAAGTGGTGTCCGGGACAGAGAGGCGATTTTACGTGTTGCGGATCATGGACAGCGACATGACGATCATGATCCCCACGGAGAACGTCGAAGCGGTCGGCCTAAGGCCCGTCATCAACCGCACCATGGTTCCCAAGGTTTACAAGATTTTGAAAGACAAGAAGGTCCAAGTTGACCAGCAGACGTGGAACCGCCGGTATCGCGAATACACGGAGCGCATCAAGACGGGATCGGTATTGGAAATCGCGAAGGTGCTGCGTGATCTCTTCCTCCTCAAGGGGGACAAGGAGCTTTCCTTCGGCGAGCGCAAGATGCTCGATACCGCCAGGAACCTGCTGGTGAAGGAGCTTGCGGTAGCGAGCTCGAATCCAGAAGAGAAAATCGTCCAGGACTTGAAAGCGATCTTCGCGGCGAACTGACCAGGCAAGGCGCGCGCGAAGCCTCGGCGGGCCGAAGCCGGCGACCGTCGGTGCGGCCCGGTCCCCCGATGCGGGTAAACGCCATCATAGTCGCCGGCGGGAGCGGGCGCAGAATCGGGGGCTCCCTTCCCAAGCAGTTCCTCGAAGTCCGCGGTGTCCCGCTCATCCGGCGCGTCGCCTCGGCAATTGGCCACCTGCAGGCGCTCACTCGCGTGGTGATAGTGGCGAGGAAGGAGCACTGGAGGCTCTGTCGCACTCATGTCGCTGGCGTCGTGCCGGTCGACTTGGTGTTTGCCGCAGCCGGGCCGGAGCGTCAGGACTCTGTCGCATCCGGACTGAGGGTCGTCGAAGAGGAATGCGACATCGTTGTGGTGCACGATGCCGCGCGGCCGTTCGTGACCGCCGGCTTGCTCAGCCGCTGCCTCGCGGGGGCATGCGAGTGCGGCGCCGCCTTTGCCGCCTTGCGGGCCACGGATACCGTCAAGGAAGTGGGCGAGGATGGCATTGTTGCCCGCACTCTGGACCGGCGGGCCATTTGGCTGGCGCAGACACCCCAGGCATTCCGCAAGGAGCTGCTGGTGAAGGCTCACGAGCGGGCCCGGCGCGACGGTGTGCGCGCAACCGATGACGCCGCCTTGGTGGAGCGCCTGGGGGTCCCCGTGAGGGCGATAGAGGGGGAGGAGAGCAACATAAAGATCACTACGCGGCTCGACCTGGCGCTGGCAGAAGCCATCGCTGTCTTGCGGGATGGCAGCTAGCCCATCTTGAGGGGACCGCAGTGGCCGACCCTTGCGTCCCCTCGAGAACCCGCGGATCCCAGGTCGCGGTTCAAGTTTCCCGAGCGGAACCCTTCCAGGTCGAGGGCGACAAACCGAAAGCCGAGGTCTCTAAGGCCCGACGCGATCCGGGAGCGAATCGGTTGGGTCACGGCCCGGGCTAGCTCGTGCGCGGGAACTTCGATTCTGGCGCTGCCCTCATGGTATCTGACTCTAACCTCGCGAAAGCCGAGTTCGCGCAGCAAGCTTTCCGCACCCGCCACCATTTTCAATCGTTCCTCGGTGATTTCCGTGCCGTAAGGGAAACGAGAGGAGAGACAGGGGCTGGCCGGGCGATCCCAAGTGGGCAGGCCGAGCTCACGGCTGAGCAACCTTATCTCCGGCTTGCCGAGCTGGCTTTCGGCGAGCAGATGCCTGACGCCGGCCTCCCGTGCCGCCTCCAACCCAGGCCGGTAGTCTCCCAGGTCGTCCCGGTTCACTCCGTCGGAGATTTCCTGGATCCGCCGCGCGGCGGCCTCGCGTTTGCAGATCTGGTACAAGTTGCGCTTGCAAAAATAACAACGATCGACCGGGTTGGCGGCGTATCCCTCGATCGCAAGCTCGTTCGCGCGAATCTCTATGTGTTGCACGCCGAGCTGCCGCGCGATCTCTCGCGCCAGCCGCACGTCCTCATCCGGATTCGTGGGCGAGAGCGTGGTGAGCGCCACGACCTGACCCGGTATGGTCTGTGCCGCGACCGCGAGCAGAAAAGAGGAGTCCACCCCTCCGGAGTAGGCTACGAGCAGGGAGCCGCACTCTCGCACCCGCTCGCGCAAGGCCGCAAGCTTGTAGGTGGGGTCGGCACTCGGGATAGCTCGCGCTGCCACGACGTCAGATACCCTCGCCCATGAATAGGTCGGTCGTGAGGTAGCGCTCGCCAGTGTCGGGGAATATGGCAACTACCACCTGGCCCGGGTCGAGCTCACGGGCTACCTTCAGAGCGGCGGCACAGACGGCGCCGGCCGAAATCCCGGCCAGAATGCCCTCCTCGAGCGCCAGTCTGCGAGTGTAGGTGCTGGCCTCGGCATCCGTTACCGCGACGATCTGATCGAAGATTGTGGTATCTAGTATCTCAGGAATGAAACCCGCCCCCATCCCCTGGATGGTGTGAAAACCGGGTTCGTTGCCCGAAAGCACGGCGGATGCCGCGGGCTCGACTGCGACTATCCTTATCCCCGCCATTCGCTCCCTGAGCTTTTTACCTACGCCGGTTATGGTTCCCCCCGTGCCGACTCCAGCCACCAGAGCGTCTATGTGTTCGAACTGATCGAGCAGCTCCTCCGCGGTCCATTTCTCGTGGGCTTGCGGATTGGCTCGATTGGAGAACTGCTCGGGCATGAAATAGTCCGGATTCTCGATCAGTATCTGCTCGGCCTTGCTGATCGCGCCATGCATTCCCTTGGTGTCAGGCGTGAGGACAAGCGTGGCGCCGTAGGCGTGGAGAAGGCTCCTACGCTCTTCGCTCATCGTGTCCGGCATGGTGAGGATGAGTCGATAGCCCTTCACCGCTGACACCAAGGCTAGCCCTATGCCTGTGTTTCCGCTCGTCGGCTCTATGATGGTATCGCCCGGCCTAAGCTCCCCTCGTTGCTCCGCCACCTCGATCATGTTGAGGCATACTCTATCCTTGATACTGCCTCCGGGGTTGAAGGACTCGAGCTTGGCCCAAACATCGGCGGCAACGCCCCTGGTAACGCGGTTTAGTCGCACTACCGGCGTGTTCCCTATGAGCTCGGTTACGGTTTCTGCGACTTGGTAGGGCAACGGCATAACGCACCGCTCGGCTTGGTCTTCGTTTCCTTAGCGCTAAACTTAAGGGTTGCGAGGGATGCTATCGGGCTGCCCTCGGGAAGTCAATTAATGGGAAGGGCATGACTCCTGTGGCGCATTCGAAGACCAGTCCCCCGCCACTTGCGATCTTCCCTGGCGCGCTTGGCGACCTGATTTGCGCGGCGCCGGCGTTGGCTGCACTGCGCGAACGTCACGGCCGTCTCGATCTCGTTCTCTCGGAACCGTTGGGTTGGCTGGCGCAGCCCCTTGTGGGGGCAAGTGTCGTGGCCACCTTGGAAGACAGGCGCTGGGCAGCGTTGTTTTCTCCTTGCAGGGGGGATTCGTCCGGCTGGTGGCTTGGAAGGCGGCCCGCGTTGTACAGTTGGCTCGGGGCCGCGAACGATCGGTTTCGGCAAGTGCTTGCGGCTTGGAGCCACGCGCCCCCTCGATTTTATCGGTTGCCTCGAGGCGAGGGAGAGGTCCACGCGACCCGCGAGTATCTCGGTCAAGTGGATGCGCCCGGCGCGAGCGCTCCGCCGAGGATTCAGGCTCGGCTGCGGCCGGGGATTTGGCGCGAGGCACGGTGGCGAGGGCGCGGCCGGCTTCGTCTTCTGGTTCATCCGGGCAGCGGATCACCCCTAAAGCGCTGGGACCCCGCCTGCTTTAGCGAGATCGTCAATTGGTGGCTCGGTGATGTTGGAGGGGAAGCTGCGGTCCTGCTGGGGCCAGCCGAGAGAGAGGAGGCCGAGCAGTGGGCTGCGAGCGGGGCTCGGGTCGTAAGGGATTTGAGCCTGGAGGAGGTGGCAGGTCTCATCGCGGACGCGCAACTCTTTCTCGGCAACGACTCTGGTATAAGCCACCTCGCGGGAGCTGTCGGTGCCAGAGGCGCGGTCATTTTCGGGGCAACGGACCCTTACCGCTGGGCGCCGCTTGGCGGTGAGCTGTGGGCGATAGCGCCGCTTCGTATCCGGCCGATGCCTCGTGGGGTAATGGCTGGTGCGCCGGATGACGAGGCACTGCGTCCCAAGGTTCACCTCGTGGTACCGACCAAGCCAGCCGGTCTCGAGCCGCCTTCGAACCTGGGAGGGGGAGCCGAGACTTGCGGGCGGGAGCGAGGCGGCCGGATCTCCGCGACCGACGTTCCGGTCTCGGAGGTGAGGCGAATTCTCGCGATGATGGCGAAGGAGCGGAATGCCGAAGAGTAAGAAGTGGGAAGCGCCATCGGCGCCTTGACAACGTAACATCTGGGGGTTAGCTGTAGAATCAACTGTTGACTCGGTGCTCGACTAGGACCTTGGTCGGTCAAGAAGCCTAAAGGTGCCCAGGGAGCCGGGGGGCCGCCCAAGGATTGCAAAATAAAACAGAGATGTTTGACGTCAAAATGCACGTGAGGCCCTGAAACGCAGGGGGGGAGCGAAAATGTCCAATACGCTTAAGACCACGGTTTTGCTGGCGGCACTTACAGGTCTCATCCTGTGGTGCGGCCAAGCGTTGGGCGGGGCGAACGGGCTCGCAGTGGCGTTCGTGTTCGCCCTACTCATGAATGCGGGCTCGTGGTGGTGGTCCGATAAGCTGGTGATTGCGCTCTACCGGGCAAGGGAAGTGGGCCCCGAGGAGGCACCCGTGCTCCATCGTGTGGTACGAAGCCTCGCCACCCAGGCCGGGCTCCCGATGCCCAAGGTGTACGTGGTTCCCAGTCAGTCGCCCAATGCGTTCGCCACGGGGCGCAGCCCCGATCGGGCTGCGGTAGCTGTTACAGAGGGTATTCTACGCCTCCTCGATGAGCGCGAGCTTACCGGAGTCCTGGCCCACGAGATGGCGCACATCGCCAATCGCGACACGCTCATCAGTGCCGTGGCTGCGACACTCGCTGGTGCCATCATGATGCTTGCCAACATGGCGCGCTGGGCCGTGATTTTCGGAGGACACAGCAGAGACGAGCGCGACGGCGGCGGAGGGGTTCTCGGACTTTTGGCCATGACCATTGTCGCTCCCTTGGCCGCCATGCTGATCCAGATGGCGATTTCGCGCTCGCGGGAGTTTCAAGCCGATGCCACCGCCGCTCGCACGTGCCGGGATGCGCTCGGACTGGCGAGTGCGCTCAAGAAAATTTCCGGATACGCGGAAAGGATTCGCCTGCCGGCGAGCCCGCACACCGCCCACCTTTTTATCGTAAACCCGCTGCGGGGAGGGGGCGTGCAATCGCTTTTCAGCACGCACCCGCCGGTGGAGAAGCGAGTGGAGCGGCTGGAGCGCATCGCTGTAGAGCTCGGGCAAGGGCGTTTCAATTGACCGGCCGCAGGCCAGGAAAAGTCGCGCGGTAATGGCTAAAGAGGAAGAGGAAGAGCAAAAGAGGGGATTCCGCGTCACGGACCGGCGGCGGTTTGCGGGCGTGGGCGCGCAGTCGCGTCCCGAGGAGAGGGACGAAGCCGAAGCCGAAGAGCAATCCTCGGCGTCCAGCCGCCCTGAGCAAACGCCGCCGCAGCCGCAAGCGAAGGGCGAGACCGCCGAGTCGGGGCGCATCCGTCCCGAAATCTCGTTCTCGACGTTCATCATGGGGCTTTCGACTCAAACACTCATGAATTTGGGTGAGATTCCAAGCCCCATAGACGGCCAGAAGAAACAGGATCTCGATGCGGCCAAGGAGTTGATCGATCTTCTAGGTATTCTCCGCGATAAGACTGCCGGCAATTTGGACGCCAATGAGCAGGAACTCTTGGATGGTATGCTTTGCGACCTGCGGATGCGTTACGTAGAGGTGGCGCGCAGACGCTAGGCGACCTGCGAGGTTGGGGCGATCGTTTAGACTTGGAGGGGTGATGTCAACGAGAGGGAAGAGGCGCGCCTTGGGCGCGCTCGTCGTTGGTTTTGCGCTCGGGGTGGGGGTGACAGCTTATCTGGACCTTTTCCCTGCGAGCTTCGCCATAGACTTTTGGGGCCGGGGAGACGAGGCGGAAAAGACGGAACCGGTGACCTCCGAGCAGAGGGCGGTGGGCAACTTGGGTCTTCCGGATTTCTCCGGACTGGTCGAGCGCCTTCGGCCCGTCGTGGTCAATATCTCCACCACCTCCGAGGTCAACGGCCTGGAAAACTTCATGGGCCCCTTCCACGGTCCCTTCAAGGATTTCGAGGACCCGTTCGAGCGCTTCTTCGGTCCCTTTCGCCGGGGTTTCAAGCAGCGCAGCCTGGGCTCCGGATTCGTGATCGATGCCGGCGGTTTCATCATTACGAACAATCATGTGATCGAGAACGCCGAGAAGATCGTGGTCAAGATCGCGAGCAGCGAGGAGTACGAGGCCGAGGTGGTTGGTCGGGATTCCAAAACGGACATCGCCCTGATCAGGATCAAGGGGGCTAACGGGTTGACCGAGGCCAAACTCGGCGACTCGGATCTGCTCAAGGTCGGCGAGTGGGTGATGGCGATCGGAAATCCCTTCGGACTCGAGAGCACCGTCACCGCTGGCATCGTCAGCGCCAAGGGGCGCTACATCGGGGCCGGCAACTACGATGATTTCATCCAGACCGACGCGGCGATCAACCCGGGGAACTCCGGCGGCCCGCTCATCAATTTGCGAGGCGAAGTCGTGGGTATAAATACCGCAATCTTCAGCCGCAGCGGGGGAAATATAGGGATCGGCTTCGCCACTCCGATTAACCTTGCCAAGGAGCTTCTGCCGCAGCTCAAGAAGGAAGGGAAGGTGACCCGCGGGTGGCTGGGGGTGATGATTCAACAGGTGAGCCCGGAGATCGCCGATTCGCTCGGGCTCGATCGGCCGAAGGGGGCACTGGTTGCGGATGTGCTGGAAGGGGGGCCGGCCGAGAAGGCGGGGTTCAAGAAGGGGGACGTTATCGTCGAATACGATGGGATCGAGATCACCGCCAGCCATGATCTTCCCCGCTTGGTGGCCCGTACTACCCCTGGCAAGCATGTGAAGATCAAGGTGATCCGGGACGAGAGGGAGCTCGAGGTAGAAGTGCGGATCGGCAAGCTCGAGGAAGAGGAGGTGCCGGTTGCCGCCAGCGGCCAGAGCGAGAAGCTCGGGCTCGGGGTGCAAACCCTGACCCCGGATATCGCGGGGGATCTGGGGCTGGAGGAAGACACGCGTGGCGTCGTAGTCACCTCCGTCGAGCCGGGCGGGCCGGCGGACGCTGCGGGGCTTCGCCGCGGGGATGTGATACTGGAGGTCAATCGCAAGCCGGTGAGCGACGTGAGCGCATTTCGGCGTGCCGTAAAGCGGGCGCCGAAGGGCAAAAGCTTGCTCTTTCTCGTGCGCCGGGGCGAGAACACCATATTCGTAGCGCTGAAGCTACCAGGGTGAGCCGCGGGTGCGGCGTGCTCGCCGTGTACTGATAACCATCGCGGTCGCGGCCTTCCTTCTGGCAGGCGCGTGCCTGGTGCGCGAGTGGTTCGCGCTGGGGCGGGTCGTGGAAGAGAAGTTCCACCGGCGGCCCTGGGCCCTACCTTCCCGGGTGTACTCGGCGCCGTTGGTAGTCTATGCCGGGTTGGACTTGAAGGAGATCGGTTTCTTCGAGCGCCTCGCGCGGCTCGGTTACCGCAGGGTTGCGGCCCCTGTTCGCTTCCGGGGAGACTACAGGCTGGATCCCTCCGGTCTGTGGCTTGACATCGTTCTTCACGAATTCTCCTACCCCACTCACGCCGAGGTTGGCCGGCGCCTTCGCCTTTTCCTCGACGGTAGATTGTTGCGGGGGATAAGGGACCTTGCGACTGGGGAAGAAGTCTTTACCCTCGAGATCGAGCCCGAGATCGTAACGAGCATACACGGGGAGACTTGGGAAGAGCGCGGCGTGGTGGGACTTGGCGAAGTGCCACCGACCTTGATCGCGGCCGTGATTGCGGCGGAGGACAGCAGGTTCTTCCAGCACCATGGGATCGACTGGCTCGCCGTCGCCAGAGCCACTTGGAGGAATTTGGCGGCAGGCAGGATAGTGCAGGGTGGGAGCACACTTACCCAACAGCTCATGAAAAACTTCTACCTCACGCGCGAGCGCACGATAGGGCGCAAGCTCAGGGAAGCAGCCATGGCGCTTTTCGCCGAGCTCAAGTATTCAAAGCAAGAGATTCTCGAGAACTATCTGAACGAAATCTACCTGGGACAGAATGGGGCGCAGGGAATTTTCGGTGTGGCGGAGGCGGCGCGTTTTTATTTCGGCAAGAAGCTCGCCGATCTGACGTTGGGCGAGGCAGCCCTCATCGGGGGGCTGATCCGTGCGCCCAATTTGTACTCCCCCTTCAGGGATCCAAGCCGCGCCTTGGCGCGGAGAAACTTCGTTTTGCGAAGGATGGTGGAAGAGGAGCTCGCAAGCGCGGAAGAAGCGGCCGTGGCGGAGGATGAGCCACTGGTGCTCAGAGATGCTCCGGCCGGCACTAACGACGCTCCCTATTTCGTGGATCTCGTGCGAAGAGAGCTCGAGGAGCGGTTCGGGGGAAAGACTCTGGCCGAGGAGGGCCTTAGGCTCTTTACCACCTTGGACCCGCGTCTGCAGCGAGCCGCAGAGGAAGCGGTCAAGGAAGGGCTTGCCGAGTTGGAGCGAGACTACCCGGTTTTGCGGCGCGAGAGCCCGGAGCAGAGACTTCAGGCGTGTCTCGTAGCGTTGAGGCCTGCCACAGGGGAGATCGTCGCGCTGGTGGGCGGACGTGACTACAGGATCTCGCAGTTCGACCGGGTGACGCAGTCGCGCAGGCAACCCGGGTCGGTTTTCAAACCGATCATCTATCTGGCCGCCCTGGAGGAAGTGCAGGGTGGGCCCCATCTTCTTCCTACCAGCAGGGTCAGGGACGAGCCCTTCTCCTGGCATTACGACGGCAAGGAGTGGAGGCCCGCCAACTATGGAGAACATTATTGGGGAGAGGTGACCCTGAGGCGGGCGTTGCAAATGTCGCTCAACGCGGCCACAGCCCGGATAGCGCGCCAGGTCGGAATTCAGCGGGTAGTGGAGACCGCCCACAGGCTTGGGATAAACACTCCCCTTCCTTCCTACCCCTCGATCGTGCTGGGCAGCGTGGAGCTTGCCCCGCTCGAGGTCGCGAGCGCCTACTCCGTGCTTGCGGCGGGTGGCGTTTTGGCGCCTCCGCGCGGGCTTACCGCCGTGGTAAGTGCGGATGGGACCGTCCTTGAGGGCCACCCGCTTACCATCCATAATGTGGTAAGTCCACAGGTGGCCTACTTGGTAACCAATCTACTCTCGGGCGTGTTGGATCACGGAACGGGCCGCGGGGTTCGCGAGCGGGGGTTTATGCGGCCGGCGGCGGGAAAGACCGGAACCACCAATGATTACAACGACGCGTGGTTTGCCGGCTACACGCCGGATCTTGCAGCCGTCGTTTGGGTGGGATTCGATCACCACGACCACCTGGGTCTTACGGGGGCGCAAGCCGCGCTGCCGATCTGGACAGCTTTCATGCTGCGTGCCACCCGCGGCACGCCTCCCGCCCGCTTCCAGAAGCCACCCGGCGTGACCACGGTCCGGATCGACCCAGAGAGCGGCGCACTGGCCACACCGCGCTGCCCCTCGGTAATCGAAGAAGCGTTTCTTGCGGGGGACGAACCAAAAGAGCCCTGTCCCTTGCACGGGGAGAGACTATGGGAGCGGGTGCCGGCCGAGGTTCCTTCGCCCCCGCCAAAGCGACGAGAGCGTGCAAAGGCGAAACCATGGTGGTTCATCTTTTGAATCGAGAGAGATCGCCAACGTTCAGGACAGCCCCGGTTTTGGCCCGTTCGCTGCGTGCGGCGTTGAAAAGCCAGGTCTGGGTGTGGATACCGGCAATCCTGTTTGGCTTTTCCGGATGCACCTTGACCACGGGGGCCCCGAAGGCCAGGGTAGCCGAGGATGCCGCACCCACCGCAGTGCCCCGGCCCTCGGATGCCCCGAGAGAAAGGCGCGTGAGCGAGGGGGTGGTCGCCAAGGTGGAAACCGGCCGCCTGAGAGAGGAAGATCTTGGGCTCGAGCCCGAGGCCGGTTCGGCCGAAGCGCCCTCCGAGCGCATCATCGTGCCGCCTGAGCTGACTACCAGCCACCCGGAGCGTGCGGCGGCCCTGCGTTTGACCGAGCAGGCGAGAGAGCTTCTGGTTGCCGGTACGGACACCGGCCGAGCCGTTTCTCTTCTCGAGCAGGCGATCGCACTCGATAGCCACACACCCTACGCTTATTACTTCCTCGGGGAGGCGCATTTTCGCCTGGGAGCTGCGGAGCGAGCGCTCGGTTTTCTCGAGCGGGCCGCAAGCCTGCTCGATGCCAACCCATATTGGGCATCGCGCGTATGGGGATTGCGGGGTTTGATCTGGGAAAGCGGTGGGGAGCGGGGGCAGGCCTTGGATGCTTACCGCCGGGCGCTCGCGCTTTGGCCGCAGAACCTGACGGCGGTTTCGGGAAGCGCTCGCTTGGAAGGTGAGGCCAGGCGCTGATGCGGGTTTTGGCGATCGAGACCTCCTGCGACGACACCGCCGCCGCCGTGGTTTCGGATGCCGGGGTGGAAGCCAGCGTGGTTGCATCCCAAGACCTCGTGCACGGCAGATTCGGCGGGGTCGTGCCGGAGCTTGCCTCGCGGCAGCACGTGGTCCAAATTTTGCCGGTTATAGCGGAGGCTCTGGAGCGGGCCGAGGCGCGAATGGAGGACATAGATGCGGTAGTAGCCACCTATGGACCGGGGTTGGTGGGCTCGCTCCTGGTCGGCCTCATGACGGCCAAAGGAATAGCGATGGGCCGCGGGATACCCTTTCTCGGGGTAAATCATCTGGAGGGGCACCTGCTCTCTGCGCTTTTGGAACGCGACGTCCCCTTTCCTTTCGTCGGCTTGGTGGTTTCCGGCGGACACACGAGCCTCTACGAGGTCCATGGCCTGGGGCAGTATCGGCAGCTCGGCCGAACGCGCGACGACGCGGCTGGAGAGGCCTTCGACAAGGCCGCGAAGATGCTGGGTCTAGGTTACCCAGGGGGGAGAAGAATCGAGCAGCAGGCAAAGGAAGGGGACCCTCGCGCGATCGGCTTCCCGAGGGCGAGCATGAAATCGGGCGGATTCGACTTTAGCTTCAGTGGGCTCAAGACTGCCCTTAGGCAATATCTTCTCGAGACGGGGGCCGGTGGGGCATCGCTTTCCGACATTTGCGCTAGCGTGCAGGAGGCGATCGTGGATATGCTGGTAGATAACACTATCAAGGCAGCTTCCTCCTTGAAAGTGAGGACGATCGTAAGTTGCGGGGGTGTGTCCGCCAATGGCCGGCTGCGTCAAAGGCTCACCCAGCAGGCTTCGTCCATTGGAGCCGAGGTCGTCTTCCCCTCTCCTGGGCTCTGCACGGACAATGCGGCAATGATCGGCTTTGCCGGACGCTGGAGGCTTCTTAGAGGAGAGACGCACCCGCTTAGCCTAAACGCTTGCGCCACGCTACCTCTGGGCGGAGCGGCGTGACGACAAGATGGCTCTTAGAGTGGAGCGAAAGCGGCCGCGCAAGCGCCTCGGGCAGCATTTTCTCCTGAATCCCGCAGTGGCCCGCCGGGTCGTGGAGCTGGCGCAGGTCGACCCGTCCGATACGGTGCTCGAGATCGGGCCGGGCAAGGGGGCGCTGAGCGAGCTTCTCGCCGCACGCGCCGCTCGTCTCTATCTCGTCGAGGTGGATCGCGATCTTGTCCAGCACTTGGAGGAGCGCTTTCGTGGGCTTGCCAACGTGGAGGTCACTTGCGCGGATATTCTCGAGCTCGATCTCGAGCGCACCTTTGCCGAGGAGCCGATAAAGGTTGTCGCCAATCTGCCTTACAACATCGCAACCGAGCTTCTCTTCCGCCTGCTCGGCCATCGCGAAAAATTTCCCGACCTGACCCTCATGTTGCAACGGGAAGTGGCCAAGCGGCTTCGGGCTCGTTGCGGAACCCCTGAGTACGGAGTACCCACGCTCTTGGTTCAGCTCTACGCGGAGCTGACCCCGGGTTTCACGGTCGGTCCGGGCAATTTTCACCCCCGCCCTAAGGTGGTCTCGGAGGTGGTTCGTCTCAAGGTGAGCGCCCATCCTCGTTTCCCGCTAGCCGGAGCGAAGGCGGAGGAAGTGTTCGCGGCGCTCGTGCGTGCGGCGTTTGGACAGCGCCGCAAGATGCTGCGAAGCGCGCTTCTAGCCTTGCCCGAAAGATACAGGATCGAGCGGGGCGCCTGGGAGGGGATCCTCGCCGAGGCAGGCGTTTCCCCCACGCTTCGCGGCGAAGAGGTCGCGCCGCAGGGCTTTGTGGCGCTGGCGAACGCGGTGGCTCGGCTACTGGCAGAAGATACCGAAAAGGCGCTGTGCCGCCAAAGTGGCGATGCCGGGGAAAACGGTGCGCCGGCGGGCTCGGGAAAGGTCCGGCCCTCGGCTGGTCCTCTTGACGGGGGCGGGAGCTGAGCGCACGGTACGGTGAGGGGAAGATGCCCGAGCTACCCGAGGTCGAGACCGTTCGGCGAAGTCTGGCAGCGCAGCTTGTCGGCCGAAGGCTTTTCGCGGTCGAGGTATCGGGCACCAGGCTGCGCAAGCCCGTGGAGGCGAGCTTGGCTTGTGCGCTTCGCGGGCGCGAGGTAACCGCTGTCGAGCGGCGCGGGAAATACCTCCTGGCGCATCTGGACGATGGCAACGCGTGGATCATTCATCTTGGGATGACCGGGTGCGTGACCATTTCCCCCCGTCCCGGCGCGCCCAATGGTCACACGCACCTGAGAGCCGTGTTAGATGACGGGCGAGAGCTTCGCTTCCTCGATCCTAGACGCTTCGGCCTGCTCTTCGTGGGTCGCGCCGATGAGGTTGCCGAGATCGCAGGTCTCGGAGTGGAGCCCTTTTCCCGGCGCTTTAACGCGGAGTATCTTCGTCGGCACTGCCTGGCGAGGAAGCGCAGGATCAAGGACCTGCTCATGGATCAGAGAATCGTGGCGGGCCTGGGCAACATCTACGTCAACGAAATACTCTTCGCCGCGGGGGTGAGGCCGGGGCGGAGGGCGTCCAGTTTGACTCGTCGCGAGACGCAATGCCTGGTATTGGCCACCCGTAGGGTGCTTTCCCGGGCTCTTCGAGCTGGCGGGACGTCGATATCGGATTTTCGCAAAACCGACGGCTCGCCGGGAAAGTTCCAGCACGAGCTTTGCGTCTACGGCAGAGAGGGATGCCGGTGCCGGCGCTGCGGGGGCAGGATTCGGCGGGCTCGAAGCGGCGCTCGCTCGAGCTATTATTGTCCCGGATGCCAGCGTTGAGCGGCCCCGGGGCAGTGGCTTGCGGGGAAAGAACGCTGGGAGGGGTCTAGAGATGAGTTGGCTTTTCGTAGGAAGCATGATGGGGATGGTTGCGGTCTCGGTCGGGGCTTTCGGGGCACACGGGCTGAGGCATGCGCTTAGCGCGGAGATGGCCGCCATATTCGAGACGGGGGTGCGTTATCAAATGTACCACGCGCTCGCGCTCGTGGCCGTCGGGCTCTTCCAGAATCAGGACGCCGCCACCTACGGCAACCTCGCCGGTTGGGCGTTCGCCGCGGGAATCGTGGCGTTTAGCGGGAGTCTATATGGTATGGCCCTTTCCGGCGAGCGCTGGCTCGGGGCGATAACTCCGGTGGGTGGCCTGGCCTTCATCGGGGGCTGGGTGCTTCTGGCGCTGGCCGCCTGGTCTAAGCTTAGCGGGTAGCGCGTTTGCCTCGGGCCTTATGCCACGCATCATGGGCGGAGCGCACGTCCAGAACATCGCGCAGCCCCTCGCCGATCAGGTTTATCGCGAGCACTGTCAGCATGATGGCGAGGCCTGGGAAGATCGTCATGTGCGGTGCCACCAGAACGAACGCACGCCCGTCGTTTAGCATCGCGCCCCAAGAGGGGGTCGGGGGCTGGGCCCCCAGGCCGAGAAAGCTTAAGCTTGCCTCGGCCACGATCGCACCGGCGGTTCCGAAGGTGGCCTGGACCATGACCGGCCCTGCCACCATGGGAAGCAGGTGCCCGAACAAGATACGCCCGTGGCCGAGCCCGAGCGCTTGCGCCGCCTCGACGAATTCCGACTCCTTGAGCCGCATGACTTCGCCCCGTACGAGCCTGGCGTAACCGGTCCACCCTATGGCGCAAAGCGCCAGCACGACGTGGTCCAAGCCGGGTCCGAGGATCCCGGTTAGCGCAATCGCTAGGAGAATGCCGGGAAAAGCGAGGAGCACGTCGATTGCGCGGGTAACTAGCGCATCGACCCAGCCTCCCAGATAGCCTGCCGCCATCCCGATCGAAAGGCCGAGGGCGAGCGAGATCGTCACGGTCGCCAGACCTACGAGAAGAGAGACGCGGGCGCCGTAAATCACGCGGCTCAGAATATCCCGGCCGAGGTTGTCCTGCCCCATCGGGTGGGAAGCACTGGGGTAGCGGAAACTCTCGGCGAGGACCTGCTCCGTCGGATCTCGGGGCACCACGAGCGGTGCCGCCGCCCCAAAGAGCGCGACCGCCGCGAGGATCGAAAGCCCCAGACACACTCTCCCGCCGCGCAGGCGCAAACCCCCGACCGCCCCGCTCTTCATCCCTCCCGCATCCTCGGCTCGAGCACGAGCTGGAGAAGATCCGCTAAGGTGTTGGCTACCACAAAGCAGATGCCGATCAAGAGCACGCAGCCCTGAACCACAGGATAGTCCCTTTGGTTTATGGCTTCTATCGTCAGGCGCCCGAGGCCAGGCCAGGCGAAGATGGTCTCGGTTATGACCGTTCCGGCGAGGAGCGAGCCGAACTCGAGCCCGATCACCGTAACGACCGGTGGCAGCGCGTTTACGATGCCGTGCTTGGCAACCACCGCGAGATAGGAAAGGCCCTTGGCCCGAGCGGTTCTCACGTAATCCTGGCTGAGCGCCTCGATGAGAGAGCCCCGCGTCATGCGCGTCAACATCCCCGACATCGCAAGACCCAGGGTTCCTGCGGGAAGCAAAAGATGCGCCCAAGTACCTGAGCCGGATACGGGAAGCAGGTCCAATAGGATGGCGAATACTATTACTAGCATCGGGCCGAGCCAGAAATTGGGCACCGAGACCACCGCCAGGGCGAATGCGAGCGACGCTCTGTCGATCCAGGAACCGCGCCTTAGGGCGGCTGCGACCCCCAGGGGGAGCGAAAAAAGCAGGGCTAGCCCGATCGCGGCCAGGGCAAGTTCGACCGTGGCGGCGAATCTAGCGGCCAAAAGGGAGCCCACCGGCAAGCCGGTTACGATCGATTGCCCGAGATCGCCTCGCAATGCGCCTAGCAGGAAGGCGGCGTATTGCTGGGTAAGCGGCCGGTCCAGTCCGAGAGCCTCGCGCAACGCTTCTTTGTCGGCCACCCGCGCGCTCTCTCCCAGCATGAGGTCCACCGGATCGCCTGGAACGGCGTGAAGCAGAAAAAACACCAGGGTGGCCACCCCAAAAGCGGTGGGAACCACAGCCGCCACCCGTCGCCCCGCCAACCTTATCATCGCGCTAGCCTCGTAGGCGGTGGATCGAGGAAGGCATCCTTCAAGCCGATCAAGTCCCCGTCCGGCCGAGGCCGGAAGCCCTTGAGCCGCCTGTCCTTCACGATCACGTTCTTTTCCCACCAAAGCGGGATGAACGGGAGATCCCGGGCGGCGATCTTTTGGAGGCGGGAGTAAATCCGCCTTCGCTCCTCGATGTCGCCGGTTGTCCGCCCCCGCTCGGTCAGGGCATCGACAAGGGGGTTTACGTATCCTCCCCGGTTGTTACCGTAAGGGGGCTCCATGTCCGAATGCAGAATCGAATGGTAGATGTCGGGGTCGTCGATACCGACCCACGCAAGCGAAAAGAGCTCGAAGTTCCCTCGGCGTACGTCGGAATAAAAGGTGGCCCACTCGAGGCTTCGGATTTTGAGATCGATGCCCACGTCTCTTAGCTGAAACTGCAGCGCTTCGGCGATCCGCCTGCGCAACTCGACCGTCGAGGTCTTGAAGGTGAGCGAAAACCTGGGCTTCGGGCCTTCCCCATCCGGATCCAGGTAGCCGGCTTCATCGAGGAGCCTTCGCGCCCGCACCGTGTCCCTTTCGTAGGTAGCGACCTTGGGTTCGTAAGCCCAGTGTCCGGGAGTGAGCAAGCCGGTGGCAACCGCCGCCTGTCCGCTGAGCAAGTGGGTCACGATGGCGTCCCGGTCGATGGCGAGAGCAATGGCGCGGCGCACTTTCAGGTTGGAAAGGATTGGGTGGCGCAGGTTCAGTCCCAAGTAGTGGAAGCTTGTGCCCGGGGAGACGATGGTCTCCAGATGCGCTCGGCGCCGCAGCCAGGGAAGCGCCTCCGGCTCGAGCGCGTTCTGCACCAGGGTTATGGTCCCCTTGGCCAACTCGAGGCCTCGCACCACCGCATCTGGCACCACCCTAAAAATCACGGTGCGAAGCCTCGGCGCCCCGCCCCAGTATCCGTCGAATGGCTCGAGCCTGTAGCTTTCCCCTTGCGAGACGCCGGATAGCCGAAAGGGTCCGGCCCCGATTAGGGCCGCTCCGGTCACATGCGGCTTCGAGGCGAGGCGCTGCGGGAGCACACCCAGGGTGGCGGCCGCAAGAAACGGGGAAAAGGGTTTTCTCAGGTGAAACCTCACCGTCGAGTCATCCACAATCTCGATATCCTCGAGCGGCGCAAGCTCCTCTCTTTTTGGCGAACCCAAACGCGGGTCCAAGACCGATAGGTATGTCGCCCGAACATCGGCGGCCAAAACCCTGCTTCCGTCGTGGAACCGTGCTTGGGGGCGGAGGTGGAAAACGTAAGTCTTCTCCCCCTCCCGCTCCCAGGAGGCCGCCAGGTCGGGCGTCACCGCTCCTAGGCCGTCCGAGCGGACCAACCCGGCAAAAACGAGGCCGGTTATCCGGCTCGAGTTGGCATCGGTCGAGAAACGAGGGTCGAGGTCGTTAGGAGCGCTTTCGAGGGCGATTGTCACGGCCTGCGACGGAGGGGCGGCGGGCGGGCCTTTGCACGCTGCCCAACATGTAGCGAGCAAGCTTAGCGCGACAAGTGTTTTCATCTGTTACCTGCGCGCGAAGACTTGCCGGGTAGGCGTTGACACGGTCTCGGCTCTTTTGGTACCATAATTTCGGTGCGGAGGATGGGCGGCAGGCGCTGGGGGGGCGCGACATCAGGCATGAGAAATCCTATGAGGCGATCGCGCTCTCTGGTCTTTTCGATCCTCATGCTCTCACTCGCCGCTTCCGCTGCCGCGAGACAGCCCGCAAGTGCCGGGGGTTTTTCTGCCAACTCCGCCGTGCACTTCCCGGAGCCCGCCTCGCTCTCGGCGCGCGTCGCGTTCTGGGAGAAAATTTTTACCCGGTTTTCCGAATACCAGGTAGTGATCCATGATGCGGCCCAACCGGAGCGCATCTTCTCGGTTTTGGACTTCCGCCCGAAGCGGGAAGAGATGTCCGAAGCCACGCTCGAGCGCCTCATCACGGGTAGAGTCTCCGCAGAAAAGGACCTGGTAAGCAAGCGGCTCCGCCAGATAGCGAGCGAGGGGACGCTCGGACGTGAGGCGAGGCAGGAGGAGGAGCGGCTGCGGTCTCTTTTCCCGCCGGGGACCGGTCCAGCCTCGTTCGAAGCGGCGGCCGGTCGCGTAAGAGGGCAAAGGGGATTGCGGGAGAAGTTCTCCGCGGGTCTTGAGCGAGCGAAGATGTATCTTCCCGAGATGCGCCGGATTTTACGCGATCAGGGGGTTCCGGAGCAGTTGGTTTGGTTGCCGCTTATCGAATCGGCGTTCAATCCGGCGGCGCATTCACGGGCCGGGGCGGCGGGCATCTGGCAGTTCATGCCGGCCACTGGCAGGCAGTTCATGGTGGTGGGCGAGTCGATAGACGAGCGCTGGGACCCAATTGCCTCGACCGAGGCCGCGGCCAAGCTGCTTAGACAAAACTTCGAGGTCCTCAAGACCTGGCCACTGGCCATCACGGCGTACAATCACGGTAGAGCCGGAATGCTGAGAGCGGTGGCCGCTACGCGCACCCGCGATATCGAGGTAATCATAGAGCGCTATCGCGGCCCGCTTTTTGGCTTCGCCTCGCAGAATTTTTATCCGGAGTTTCTCGCGGCGCTTCACGTGCAGCGGGACTATCGGGTGCACTTCGCCGGCTTCTCTTTCGAGATCCCGTCGCGTCCCGATCGCGTCACGCTGAAACATGCGATCAGGGTGAGCGACGCCGTCAGGTTGAGCGGGGTGGCAGCGGAAGAATTGGCGCAGCTCAACCCTGCGCTGCGGCGCCCTCTTTTTCGAGCCGACGGGTGGATCCCGGCGGGGTATGGGCTCTGGTTACCACCCGGTCGCGGGCCGCAATTCGAGGCGGGATTGACCAAATTGCCCTCCGAAAAGCGGCGCTCTTACCCCTCGCTTGCCTCGCTACGCAAGTCGCACGCCGTGGGACACCGACTCCATCGGGTCCAACCGGGTCAGACCCTGGGCCAGATCGCGCGCCTCTATGGGATCAGCGTGGCCAAGATAAGAGAACGCAACGGGATCAAGAACATTCATCGGATTCGCGAGGGCCAGCTTCTCAAGATCCCAACCGGCTAGTATTTCCAGCCCCCTCTTCCCCGCTCGTACCTCTTGGTTGCCGTTTTCCGCCGCCGGGATGGGTCGCCCTTGAGTGCCTGCCACGACGGTTGTAGGCTTCAATAGAGGTCGCCCATGGGTTACTTACCCGTAGCGATGGATGTTGCGGGGCGCCGCTGCCTGGTGATCGGAGGCGGGCGTGTGGCTACGCACCGGGTCGAGCTTCTGGTTGCGGCAGGGGCCGAGATTACCGTGATAAGCCCGAAGGTAACCGACCGGATCCGGGGACTTTGCGCTGAGGGTCGCCTCGAGGTGCGGCTTCGGAGCTACAGCCGGGGCGATCTGCGGGGTGTGTGCTTGGCCTTCGATGCTACGGACGACGAGACCGTGCACGAACGGGTGGCTGCAGAGGCTTCGGACGAGGGAGTGATGCTGAACGTAGCCGACAAGCCGGAGCGTTGCGACTTCATCATGCCCGCTATCTTGCGCAGGGGAGACCTCACGGTTGCGGTTTCGACCTCTGGCCGGTGCCCGGCTCTGGCCGCGAAAATAAGAGAAGCATTGGAGGAACTCTTCGGGCCGGAGTATACGCTCGTGGTTGCGATCCTCGGTCGGGTGCGCGAGGCTCTTTCGCATTTGCCGAAAGGGGAGAGAGAGCTTCGGCTGCGCAAGCTCGTCGACTCCCCGCTGCCCCTGTATGTTAGCCGTGGCGATACCGGTGCCGTGGACAGGTTGTTGGCGGAGGCGGTGGCGCAAGATCTGAGCCTCGCCAGATTGGGAATAATCGCGGGTGGGTGACTCATGGAAGCTTCCATTTTGTTGAATAGGCTTGCGCTCGTTTTCTATCTGGCGAGCACCGTTGGGTTTTGCTTCTATCTTTGGACGCTCAGGGGCTTGGTGCTAAACTCCACTCTGGTCCTTCTCCTCGTTGCCTTCCTGCTCCAGGGTGCCGAGCTGGGATTTAGGACGGCCAGTACAGGCACGATCCCGGCCGCCAGTTCGTTCGAATCCATGGCGCTTTTCGGGTGGCTCTTGGTCGGGACGTTTCTTCTGATTCAGGTTCGCTATTCCCTGGCCGCAGTGGGGGCGGTGGTTTCCCCCGTGGCCTTTAGCTTCGCTCTCACTGCGGCGGCCGTGGACGGCGCCAGCGGCTCTTTGCCCCGGCAGATGGCAAGTGCGTGGCTTCCGGTCCACGTCACCCTCGCCCTCTTGGGGATCGCGATCTTTTTCGTCGCCGGCTGCATCAGTATTCTCTACCTTATCGAGGTCAAGCGGCTCAAGAACAAGCGCTCGAGGGGACTGTTTCGGAGCTTGCCGCCGCTCGAGACCCTGGATAGCCTAAACTATCGAGCCCTTCTGTGGGGTTTTCCACTTCTCACCCTGGGCATGGTAACGGGTGCACTTTGGGGAAGGGAGCTTTGGGGTCAGCTTTGGTCTCGGGGCCTGAGCCGCGAGATTTTGGCGCTCGTGACCTGGGTGCTTTACGCCCTCATCCTCGAGGCACGGATGGTGGCTGGCTGGCGCGGGCGGCGCACCGCCCGGTTGACTCTCGTGGGACTGATTTTTCTGGCGGCCTCTTATCTGTTGGGCCATCTGATCTTTCCCGGCACGCCGGGGGCCACGATCGAGTGACGGGAGAGCATGGAACGGCAGATCGTAGTGCTCGGCGTCAATCACCGCACGGCCCCGGTCGAGGTGCGCGAGAAGCTTGCGTTCCAAAAGGAGGAAGTCCCCGCGGCGCTCTTGCACCTGCTCGAGCGGCCATCGGTACGCGAGGCGGCGATACTTTCTACCTGTAACCGGGTGGAGGTGATCGCTTGCGTCGGCGCCGGAGCCGATGCGACCGACCAGATCATAGAATTTCTGGCCTTCGAGCGTGGTGTGTGCGCCGAGGATTTTCGGGGCTTCGTTTACTCCCTGGTCGGAAAGGAGGCGATTCGGCACCTCTTTAGAGTTTCCTCCAGCCTCGATTCGATGGTAGTGGGAGAGCCGCAGATCCTCGGTCAGATCAAGGACCACTACGGGCTCGCCAACCAAGCCAAGGCCACAGGTACCGTCCTGCACAAGCTTTTTCACAAGGCCTTCTCCGTAGCCAAGCAGGTTCGCACCGAGACGGGCATTGCCGGAAAGGCGGTCTCGGTGAGCTCGGCCGCCGTGGATCTGGCGAGAAAGATCTTCGAGAAGCTCGACGACAAGACGGCCATGCTGGTTGGGGCGGGCGAGATGAGCGAGCTTGCCGCGCGCCACCTGATCGGACACGGTATTGGCTCCCTCATCGTCACCAATCGCACGTTCGATCGGGCGGTCGAGATGGCGCGCGATTTTCACGGGACGGCCGTCCCCTTCGAGGAAATGCAGCGCTACCTTAGGCTGGCGGACGTCGTGATCGGATCGGCCGGCGGAGCGGATTACCTCATCACGCGGGATCAGGTGCAGAAGATCCTTCGCGAGCGCAAACAGCGGCCGATGTTTCTCATCGACATGGGAGTGCCGCGCAACTTCGACCCCGAGATAAACGAGCTCGACAACGTCTATCTCTACGACATCGACGATCTCGGCTCGGTGGTCGAGGAAAACAGGGACGAGCGCGAGAGGGAGGCGCTGCGCGCCGAGGCGATCATCCAGCGCGAGGTAGACGAGTTTTGGCAGTGGTTCAGCGGCCTCGAGGTAGTTCCCACCATCGTGGCGCTTCGCCAAAAGGTAGAGGAAATAAGGCAGCGTGAAGTGGAGAAGGTCTTGAACAGCAGCAAGGGCAATAACGTCCCGCGGGAAGTGCTAGACGGTGTCACTTCGGCCATCGTAAACAAGATCCTCCACGAGCCGATAACCAAGCTCAAGCAGGGTGGTGACCCGCAAACGGAGGCGCTCTATTTGGAAGCGGCGCGCAAACTCTTCGGGATCGGGGAGAAGGAGCGGGAGGACGGATCCGCGGGGTGAAGAACCGCATTCTGATAGGAACGCGGGGAAGCAAGCTCGCCCTCGCTCAGGCAGGTTGGGTCGCTCGGGAACTCGAGGCCAGAGCCGGGGTTGGTGCGGAGCTTCTTCGGATCAAGACCACCGGAGACCGCCTGCGCGGATCGCTGGCGGCGGCCGGGGGCAAGGGTCTGTTCGTTAAGGAGATCGAGGAGGCGCTGCTCGAGGGAGCCGTCGATCTCGCCGTTCACTCCATGAAGGATCTACCCGGCGTGCTGCCCCAGGGGCTTGCCATCGTCGCGGTGCCGAGGCGCGAGGAGGCGCACGATCTTCTGGTCACCCGAAACGGGTGCTCGCTCCAGGAGCTGGCGCCGCGAGCCACAGTGGGCACCTCGAGCCTGCGCCGCAAGGTCCAACTGCTCGCGGCACGCCCCGACTTGGAGGTGGTGGCGCTAAGAGGCAACGTGGACACGCGGTTGCGGAAGCTCGGGCGAGGAGAAGTTAGCGCGGTGATCGTCGCCGCGGCGGGCCTGAAGCGCTTGGGGATTACCCACACGAAGGCGGTGGTGCTGCCGCCCGAGCGCTTCGTTCCCGCGATAGGGCAGGGGGCGCTCGCGCTGGAGGCTCGGCAGGATGCAAGTTGGGTGATCGAGGCGGTGGCCACGCTCTCGGATCAGGATAGCTGGGAGGCGGTTTCAGCCGAGCGTGCGTTCCTAGCCGCTATCGGAGGGGATTGCCAAACGCCGGTTGCGGCTTACGCCCGGCTTTCTGACGGTACGATTCACCTTACGGCGCTTCTGGCGGCGCCGGACGGAAGCATTGTAGTGAGAGATGCGCAAAGCGGAAGGCGGGGAGAGGCGGAGAGGATCGGTCGCGAGCTGGGCGAGCGGGTGTTGGCGGCTGGCGGCAAGAGAATAATGGAGATGCTTCGCGGCTCGGCGGCGAACTAGTTGTCAGGGTCATCGCAGTTGGGAGAGAATCGCCGCTCAGGTAGGATTTACATCATAGGCGCCGGGCCCGGCGACCCCGGGCTTTTCACGCTCAAGGGGAAGCGCTGTCTCGAGATGGCGGATGTCGTGGTTTGCGACCGGCTGGTCAATCGCTCGTTTCTTCGCTACGCGAGGGAAGATGCGGAGATGGTTCTCCTGGGGGCCCACGGCACAGGGGAGCGGCCCGCACACGAAGAAGTGATGGACCTCTTGGTCCGCCGCGCCAAGGAGGGGAAGACGGTCGCTCGCCTAAAAGGAGGAGATGCGCTGATCTTCGGCCGGGGGGCGGAGATCGCCAGTCGGCTTTCTCGCGAGGGGATCGACTTCGAGATCGTCCCCGGCGTGACCTCGGCGATCGCCGCGCCGGCGTACGCCGGAATCCCTCTTACCGACCGCGAGTTCGCCTCCTCGGTGGCCTTCGTCACTGGCCATGAAGCCGGCGGCAAGACAGCGGCTTCGGTGGCCTGGGACAAAATCGCCCAGGGGATTCAGACGATAGTGTTGCTCATGAGCGTTGGACGGCTGGAGGAGAACCTGCGGCGGCTGATCGAAGGCGGCGTGCCACCCGAGAGACCGGCGGCGGCTATCCGCTGGGGAACGACGGCCGAGCAGCAGGTGATAGTGGGCACCGCGGCCACGCTGGCTGATAATGCTAGGGGGCTAGAACCACCGGCCGTGATAATCGTGGGCGAGGTGGTGCGCCGGCGGGAGCATTGCATCTGGTTCGAGCGCCGACCTTTGTTCGGTCTGCGCATCCTGGTAACTCGTGCCAAGGCGCAAGCGGCCGAGTTCTCGGAGCTCTTGGAGGGCTGGGGGGCTCAGGTGGTCGAGTTCCCCGTGATCGAGATGGCCCCACCCGAAAGCTTCGGCCCTCTAGACGATGCCATCGTGCGCCTCGAGGATTACGACTGGCTGGTTCTGACCAGCGTAAACGGGGTGAAGAGCTTTCTCGCGCGCCTTTGCTTCCTGGGACGAGACCTTCGAGATCTGGCGGCACTGAAGATCGCTGCGATCGGTTCTCAGACCGAAGCCGAGCTCAAACGAGCCGGGATCAAGGCGGATCTCGTGCCCCAGGAATTCCGAGCGGAGGCCGTGGCGGAAGCGATGATCGCAGCCGGCATAAGGGGAGCCTCCATTCTCTTGCCTCGGGCGGTCGGAGCGCGGGAGGTGCTGCCCGTTTCGCTCAGGGCGGCGGGAGCGCGAGTGGACGAGGTGCCGGCCTACAGGATGGTGCCGCCAGGCAAAGGGGGGCAGGATATCAAGGATCAGCTCCTGCTCGGACGGATCGATCTTGTAACCTTCACCAGCTCGAGCACGGTCAAAAACTTTCTCGCCATTCTCGGGCTCGAGGATCGCGGCGAGATCGCCCGGGTGTTGGGGGGCGTCAAGATTGGGTGCATCGGACCGATAACATCGGCTACGGCCCGAAATTACGGTTTGCGGGTGGACATCGAACCGCGGACTTACACGATCCAGGCGTTTGTGGCGGCGATCGTGGAACACTATTGGGCTCGCGAGAAGGGCCAAACGGCGGAGACAGAGCCTGGAGGCTAAGGCGTTCGGCATCGGCGGGCGGCAGGCCTTTCGCAGGCTGACTAGGGCCGAAAAGAACCTGGTGGCGGTCGCACCGCGCGAGCTTTTGGCGCGAGCCGCTTGGGAAGAAAGGAGACGACGTATGGGGTTTCCGGCGACGAGGATGCGGCGGTTTCGCCGCAACGAGCCTTTACGGAGGATGGTAAGAGAGACCCGGCTTTCGGTGGACGACCTCATCCAGCCTCTGTTCGTCGTGCCGGGCGAGCGGGTAGAGAGGCCAGTGCCGTCCATGCCCGGGGTATGTCAATTGTCCGTGGATCGGGCGGTCGAAGAGTGTCGCGAAATCCGCGCCCTCGGTATCCCGGCCGTCATTCTCTTCGGTATTCCGGAGCGCAAGGACGCGGCAGGGTCCGAAGCGTACAGCGAAAACGGTATCGTTGCCAGGGCTCTTCGCGCCATCAGGGAGAGCGTGCCCGATCTCGTGCTCGTAACCGACGTCTGCTTTTGCGAATATACCGACCATGGACACTGCGGGATAGTGCGGGACGGAGATGTGGACAACGATGCTACGCTCGAAATCCTGGTCGCGCAGGCTCTGGTCCACGCCCGGGCCGGCGCCGACATCGTGGCGCCCTCGGACATGATGGACGGCCGCGTAGGGGCGATCCGGCGCGGCCTTGACGAAGCCGGCTTCGGGCACGTGGCCATCATGTCGTACGCCGCCAAGTTCGCGTCCGCGTTCTATGGACCCTTTCGGGAAGCGGCGGAGGCCGCGCCCAAGTTCGGCAATCGAAAATCGTACCAGATGGATCCACTCAATGCGCGGGAGGCGTTGCGCGAGGTGGCGCTCGACGTCGAAGAGGGCGCCGATATCGTCATGGTAAAGCCTGCCTTGCCGTATCTCGATATCATCTGGCGCGTGCGGCAGGAGTTCGCGCTGCCGGTTGCGGCCTACAACGTGAGCGGCGAGTACAGCATGCTCAAGGCGGCGGCCGAGCGGGGGTGGTTGGATGGGGAGGCGGTGATGTTGGAAGCGCTCACCTCGATAAAGCGCGCGGGTGCCGATCTGATACTCACCTACGCCGCCAAAGAAATAGCCGGCAGGCTTTGAGCAAGAACCGGGTGCAGATTCGGGAGGTCGAAGAGCCGGTTAGGGGGCGCAGGCGGCAGGACAGGCTGACTGCGCCTCTGCTCCTATCGCTCCTAGCTATCGGTTGTGCTGCGGCCCCTTCGGCCTCCCCCGCCCACGCCGCCATATCCCTTACTCAGGAGCGCGCCTTGGGGGAGCGGTTTTCCCTTGTCGCGCGCAGGCAGATGCCCCTTTTGCGGGAGCCCGCCGTCGGCGTTTTCCTCACGACTTTGGGGGGCAAGCTCCTCGCGCCCCTCGGCGAGACCAATTTCTCCTATCGGTTCTTCGTGGTCGAGGACCGGTCGCTCAACGCGTTCGCCGTACCCGGCGGGTACGTTTACGTCAACGCGGGTCTTCTCGCCGAGGTCGATTCGGTCTCTGAGCTTGCCGGCGTGCTGGCCCACGAGATCGTCCACGTGCACATGCATCACATGGCCCGGCAGTACGAAAAAACCCAGGTGGTGAACTACGCTTCTCTGCTCGGCATGTTGCTCGGCGCGGTCCACCCGGCCATCGCGGCGGGGGCCGCCACGGTAGGGGCTACTACACAGCTCAGATACCGCCGCGAGTTCGAGCAGGAGGCCGATCTTCTCGGATCGGATTACATGGTCAACGCATCATTCGACCCGGCGGGGATGGTAAGCTTCCTCAGCAAAATCGAGCGCCAGCAGCAGCTAAACCCGACCCAGCTCCCACCCTACCTTCTCTCCCACCCGCTCACCCCCGACCGCATCGTGCAGTTGAACGACAAGGTGAAGCGAGTGGCAGGCAAGGAGTTCGCTGAGGATCCCGTGCTCCGCGCCGACCTTCACAGGACCAAGGCGTTGGTAAGGGCGCGGGTGGAACCGCAGAGCAAGGTGATTGCGGATTACCAAGCCAAAGCCGCCCGGGACTCCGGCCGGCCCGAGGCCGCGCACGGCCTCGGTTTGGTTTACGCGACTGTGGGGCAGGTAGAGAGGGCCTTACCGTATCTGAGGCAGGCGGCGCAAGAAGCTCACCCTCACGCGAGCACCGATCTCGGGCTCGTGCTCGTGCGCCTGGGCAAGGAGGAGGAGGCGGAAGGTGCGCTTCGTAAGGCGCTGGCCGAGGATCCGGCCGACGCGGTGGCGCAGGTGGCGCTGGCCAAGATCGAAATCGGCCAGGGGAAGGTACGAGATGCCATGCAGTTATTGCGGTCCGCGCTTGCGGCCAACCCCGAGCTGGACGAGGCCGAATACGCCCTGGCGCAGTGTCTCGGCCGACTGGGAGAGGAGAAGGGGCAGTGGCTGCATTTAGCGGAAGCTTTTATCCTGCGGGGTGATTTCGAGCGGGCCATAAGCGCCCTTCGCAAAGCGTACGATCTGGCCAAACCGACGAGCGCGGAGCGAGAGGAGATCGAGAAAAAGGCGAAACTTATCGCCCAGGCGCTATCACAAAAGGAAGAGTAGGCGCATTTTCGCTGCATTTTCGCTCCGAAACGGCAAACCCCGGCGCCTTGTTACTTGACGGGAAGCGGCGTTAGACGCTAGCCTACTGGCTGGCGGTACCCTCGATGGAGCTTCGCTTGCAGGCAAGAGGCCGGGAAGCGCTCTACGCTCTTTGCCTCGGGACGATCGCGATGCATGCCCCGGCCTCGATCGTGGGCTCCACAGCCGCGGCTGCTGCGTGTGTCCAATACGAGAATACCATCGAGGTTTCCAGCCTCGCCGACTCGGGTCCGGGAAGCCTTCGCCAGGCGATAAGCGACGCCAATTACGCCGGTGGCAATGTACTGGTCTTCTTCTCCGTTGGGGGCGTGATTGCGCTCGCCGGTGAGATGCCGGTGCTCACTGCGGGCTCGGTTACGATCGACGGCTCTTCGGCGCCGCCTCCCGGGATCGTGGTCGATGGCGGAGAGAGAGTTAGCAACGGGCTTCTCGTCGAGGGACCCAGTGTGTGCGTTCGGGCGGTAACCTTCCAAAACTTCCTCAAGGACGGCCTGAGAATTCGCGGCCAGGCGGCTCAGGACTGCTGGGTAGAGGGGGTGACGGCGCTGGGCAATGGCGATGATGGTCTTCAAGTGTCGGAGGGAGCGGGCGCGACACTCGTCGGGAACCACTCCGAGGGCAATGGCAACAAAGGATTGCTCGTGTTCGACGGCGCCTCCGTGCTGGCGCGGGACAACTGGCTCGGTGGAAACGGCGATGGCGTGACGGTGAGCAACGGTTCCGCGGCGGCTCTTTTCGACAATATCGTGACCGGGAACGATGATATCGGCATCGGGTTGACCTTGCAGTCCCAAGCCCAGATCGTGGGGAATGCCCTGGTGGGCAACGGAGCGGTGGGTCCCAATTCCGAGGGTGTAAGGCTTACCAGAGAATCGCAAGCGCAGATTGCACAGAACGAGATCAGGAGCAACGGGGACAATGGCGTCGTGGTGATGGGCCACAGTCACGCGGACATCGTGGGAAACGAAATCGCGGAAAATGGAGGAGGCGGCATAGTAGTTGCGTTCTCGGGGGAGGTCGCGGTCGAGGGCAACGCCATAGTGGGTAACGGCAGGCATGGGGTCAGGCTGGTTTCCTCGGCGCTAGGCGATCTCGGGGGGGGCGGCAGGAGCGCCGGTGGCAATCTGATCCAATCGAACTGGCTCCACGAGGTGAGAAACGAGACCGAAAACCCGGTAAGCGCCACCGCGAACAGTTGGGAGGAGATGAGCGCGGCAGAGTTGGACGAAAGCGAAATCTACGACGACGATGAGGAGGAGGGGTTGGGCAGGGTCGATTTCGTCCCGCGGATGGGGGAGAGCGACTGGGACGGAGACGATGCTCCCGACCGAGAGGATCCCTGTCCGCATCTCGGGGGAGTTGCTCCCCAACCGATGGTCCTGAGGGGCGCTCAGATGCTTCGGGTCGATGAAGGCAAAAGCCGCGGTCGCATCCGGTTCAGCGCTAGCTTTTTCGAGACCTCCGTCACCCACGAGCCGGACGGAGGCGATGGGTTCTTCCTCACCGTGCGCCAGGACGATGGCCGGAAGGCGGCCGAGCTCATCCTGCCGGGCGGCTCGCCATGGGTGAGGAGCCGCAGCCGCAACGAGTGGGACTACCGGAAAAACGGGTCGCCGCGCGTGCGTTCTCAGTTGCGGGAGCTCGGTGTGCCCGGCACCGGTCGCTACCGGGTGTCGCTCGATTACGACGACGCCCTCGTGGATCCCTTTCCTCCCGAGGGGCTCCTTCAGTACGCTCTGGAGTTCGTGGCCACGGACACTTGCTACCATGCCGTCGCCGATCGCTGTCTCTCGATGTTCGTGCCGACCATCATCTATCTTTGCCGCTGAGAGAAAACGTCCGGCACGTCAGTGCTCTGAGCCGTCGTCTCTCCGAAAACGCGCTTGCCCCTAGAAGGTGCGAGGACGGGGTCCCCGCCTCGGCTCCTCGCCTCCGGCCGATCGGGCCATTCCCCGCGCGCCGAGTTTCAGGGCCGGCCCGCGAAGGACTTCTTTACCTGGTGTCCCACACCAGCACATGCGATTGCCCGGCCGGTGCCGGGCCCGACGAGCCGGCTTTCGACCCGATCAGGCGCCTTTCGTATCTCTCCGCCCGTCGGGAGCCGGCGGCCAGTGATGGCTCCAGGGCCTCACCTGCTCGAAGGCCCAGGCCACCTGGAGCACGAGGTCGTCGCGATGCCTGGGCCCGACGATCTGCAGGCCTACCGGCAAGCCCGAGTCGCTGAAACCCGCCCTCACCGTCGCCGCTGGATGTCCCGAAAGGTTGAACGGAAAGGTAAATGCCACCAATCCCATCGGCTGCTCGATCGGGTGGCCATCGACCTCTACGGGCAGGGGGCCCCGGGCCGCGAACGCCTCGGTCGGCATGGTCGGCGTGAGTAAAAGGTCGTAGCGGTCGAAGAGGGATTTCAGCGCGCGATTTAGCTCGGCTCGCCGCCGCTGCGCTTGTCCCCATGCAGCCGGGGCAAGCTTGTGTGCCTGGCGAATGCCGTTTATGAAGGCCCTGCCCCACTCGCCCTCGTGGCGCTCGATTATCTCCTCGATTTCGCAATAGGTTTGAAAGCCGGCGAGGATCGCCCATTCCGTGCCGAGATTGGGGAGTCGCTCTTCGTTTCGCTCTACGACGTAGCCCAGCTCCTCGAATGCCGAAAGCGCCCGCTCGACCTCGCGCATCACGTCCCGCTGCACGACCGCGTAGCCGAGCGTGGGGTTGAAGGCGAGCTTTAGCCCGGCCGGAGTCCTGCGCACCACCTCCAGGTACTCGATTCCCGGGTGGGGGAGGGAGTCAGGGTCCTCGGCGTCGGGACCGACGACGGCATCGAGATAGAGCGCGGCATCTTCTACGCTTCGGCAAAGCGGTCCGTACGAGACGGTATCCACCCACTCCAGCATCTTGAAGGGACCGCGCGGAATGCGGCCGAAGGAGGGTTTCAAGCCGAAGCTGCCGACGTAGGAAGCAGGTATCCTGATCGAGCCGCCGCCGTCCGAGCCGGTGGCAAGGGGCACCAGCCCCGAGGCGACCGCGGCCGCGCTCCCGCCGCTCGATCCTCCCGGCGTACGCTCGAGATTCCAAGGATTGCGGCTCTCCCCGAAGATCAGGTTCTTCGTGAATGCGGTATATCCGAACTCGGGCGTGTTGGTCTTGCCCACGACGATCGCGCCGGCTCGCTTGAGCCTCTTCACCTGAACCGAGTCTGCGGGCGGCCGATTGTGCTTGAAGGGAACCGATCCATAAGTCGTGGGCAGGCCGGCGACATCTTCCAGGTCCTTTACCCCCAAGGGGAGGCCCCCCAGGGGCCCTAAGTCTTCTCCTCGCGCAAGCCGCTCGGCTTGACTCTTCGCCTCCTCCAGCGCCTCCTCGCCTCGAAGGGAGACGAAGGCGTTCAGGGCTGGGTTAATCCGCTCGATCCTTCGAAGCGTTGCCTCCATCAAAGTGACGGGTGAAAGGTCGCCCCGGCGAACGAGGGATGCAAGCTCGCAAGCGCTTCGATAACAGAGAGATTCCATCAGTCCTCCCCGCCGGTTTTGGCGCGCCCCTTGCGACCGCTTGCGCGTCTCGGACCCTTGCCGTCTGGCCGCTTGAGAGAACGGAGCAGCCCCTCCACGGGTAGCGTATTCAACACATCCTCTTTTCTGGCCCATCCCCGGCGCGCCTGATCGACTCCGAAGCTCAGAAAGGCGATGTGCGCGGTCGCATGGGCGTCGGAGTCGATCACGATCTTCAAGCCGGCGTCGATCGCTTTGCGGACGTGATCGTCGCGCAGATCGAGCCGGTTGGGGAAGGCGTCGAGCTCGAGGATCGTGCCGGTCTTGCGCGCGGCTTCGATGATTGCCTCTATGTCCACCTCGTAGGCGTCCCGTTTCTGGATGACGCGGCCGGTGGGATGAAACAGGATATCCGCGTTCGGGTTTTGCATCGCCTTTACGATGCGGCGGGTCATCTCCTGCCGCGTCATGCCGAAATGGGAGTGAACGGCGATCCCCACGACATCGAGCTCCGCCAGCACTTCATCGGAGATATCCAATCCTCCGTCTTTGGTAATGTTCACCTCAGCGCCCTTGAGCACGGTGAAGCCTTCCAGGCGCCGGTTTATCTCGTCGATCGCCTTCATCTGCTCGCGAAGCTTGCGCTCGTCCGCTCCCCCGGTCATCGCCAGACCTCGCGTGTGATCCGTTATGGCGATGTACGCAAGGCCTAACCTTCGCGCCTCCTCCACCATTTCTTCTATCGAATTGCTTCCGTCGGTCCAATCGGTTTGAATCTGCAGGTCTCCCTTGAGCGACTCGTGTTCGATGAGCCGCGGAAGCCTCCCCTCCCGCGCCGCTTCCACCTCGCCTCGGTCCTCGCGCAGCTCGGGGGGGATGAAGCAAAGGCCGAGTGCCCCGTAAACCTCCTCCTCGGTCGCGCCCGCGATGCGCTTCTTGCCTCGGAACACCCCGTACTCGTTTAGCTTGAGGTTGCGCTTGATCGCGAGCTGCCGAAGCTGGATGTTGTGTGCCTGCGAGCCGGTGAAGTAATTGAGCGCCGCGCCGTAGCTCTCTTTCGGGACGACCCTCACGTCCATGTCCATGCCGGTATTGAGCTTGACGCTCGTCTTGGTCTCCCCGCTTGCATGGACGTGGACCACTTCGGGCATCGAGGTGACGTATTGCATGATCTTGCCGGCGTCCGCCGCGCGGCGGGGAACGACGAGGAGATCGGCATCCCGCACGGTCTCCTTGCGCCTGCGGATCGAACCGGCGACCGCCACCTGCTCTACCTGGGGCAGGCTCCTTAGCCTTTTCTCGACTTCGGCAACCAAAGGCAACACCTCGCTCAAGAGAAACCTTCCACTCGAGAGCTTCAAGAACTCGATCCCCCGAAGAATCTTCTGTTCGCTTTTTTCGCCGAAGTTCGGAAGGCTTCGGATCTTCTGCTCGCGAGCCGCGCGTTCGAGATCTTCCAGATTGGCGACGCGCAGTTTCTCCCAGAGCACCTTGACTGCTTTAGGGCCCACCCCCTCTACCGAGGTGAGCTCCGCGATCGCGACCGGAGTCTTGGCGTGGAGCTCCTCCCAGTGTTTGGACTTGCCGGTTTCCAAAAACTCGGCGATCGTTTCCGCGATGCTCTTGCCTACCCCGGGTATCTTTTGCAATTCCTTGACCCCCCCCTGGCGGTGTATAGCCTCGACGGGGGAGTCGAGGGTCTCTATGGTGTGCGCCGCCTTCTCGTAGGCGCGCGGCTTGAAGGGGACATCGTGCATCTCGAGGAAAAGCGCGATCTCGGCGAGCATCCTCGCCACTTCCGCGTTGCTGTAAGCTCGCCTGCCCATGACTCAGTGATAGACTCTCGTCACGTCGAAATAGAGCCTCGTGTCTTCATCGCAGCGTAGGCAGGCAAGGCGCACTATGCGGTAGCGCCTTCCCCGCTCGTCCCGCGATCCTTCCCCTTCCAGAACGAGCCTTCCCCCGCACCAGCAACGCCTGGTCCCCAGCACCTGGTCGATCTCCGTGAAGGAGGAGATCTCGAGGGGACTTTCGGGGGAAGCTCCCGGCAGCCGACCCGCGGCTTTTCGCCTGCGCGATCTTGTCACCTTGCGGCCAACCCAAGCGGTTGCGGCGATGAGCGCCACTGCGGCGAGCAAGCTTCCCACGGCGCCCGCCCGCGCGTCACCCTCCTTCGGCATGGGCGCCGGGCGGAATTTTCCCCGGGCGAAAGATCACTTTCTTGTCCACAACGACGAGCTGTTCGTTCAAGAACAACTGTACCGCCCGTGAAAGCACCCGCCCCTCCAGCTCTTTTCCCCGCGCTTTTACCTCCTCCAGCGTGTCTTCCCCCACGTTGATATGAAACACATCCTGGAGAATGACCGGGCCCTGGTCCAAGTGCTCGGTTACGATGTGCGCGGTACAACCCGACACCCGCACCCCCTCCTCGTAAGCCTGCTTGTACGCGTTGGCACCGGGGTGAAAGGGCAGGAGCGACGGGTGGATGTTGATTATGCGATTAGGGTAGCGCGAGACGAATTCCGCGGAGAGGACCTGCATGTAACGCGCCAGGACGATGAGATCTGGTTTCTGCTCGGCCAGCTTCCCGAGCAGGAATGCCTCGTGCTCGGCCTTGTCGGTCGAGGGATGCCAGAAGAAAGGCACGCCGGCCTTCTCGGCAAGCGGCCTGAGCGTCTCGTGGTTCGACAGGACCGAGGTTATATCGGCGTTTATGAGTCCCGCGGCGCGGTCCGCAAGAAGCGCCTCCAGGCAGTGCGGCTCTTTGGTAACGAGAATCGCCATGCGCTTTCGGTCGCTTCGGCCGTAGAGGCGCACCGTTACCTCCATGTGAATCTCCTGGCCGATCTGCTTGAGCCCCAGCACCATCTCGTCCAGCGTTGCGGTGCAGCCGGCTAGATCGACGGTCATCGTCATGATGAAGAGCCCTTCGACGACCTTCTGGTCGATGTTTTCTATGTTCACGTTTAAACGTGCGAGGTAGGTCGAGATCCTTGCTACCACGCCCTTTTGGTCCCGCCCGACCACCGAAACAATGGCCAGATTCTTACCCATCTTTGCACTCCCCCATCGCTCGTAAGCATCTCAGAACCGGCCCGCTTTTTCAAAGGGCAAGGCCAGTGATCGGGCTTGCATTTGCCGAAAGCGGGTCCTAGCTTGAGGCCTTCTCGGTTAGCATATGGATTGGGTACGACCGGCAGTACGTAGCCTCGAGGGGTATGTTCCTGGAGAGCAACCTCGCGATGGCGGTTTTATCAAGCTCAACACCAACGAAAATCCCTATCCCCCCTCCCCCAAAGTGATCGAGGCGCTCCGGCACGCCTGTGGCGAGGGGTTGCGGCTTTACCCGGACAGCCTCGCGTGGGAACTTCGGAGCGCTGCTGCTACGCGATACGGTTTTGCGCCCGAAGAAATTCTCGCTGGCAATGGCTCGGACGACCTTCTAGCGATGATTGTCCGCGCTTGCCTGGGCCGAGGCGATGCCGTCTGCTATCCGACACCTACTTACACTCTCTACGACACCTTGGTCTCTATCCAGGAGGCGCGCGCCCTGACCTTTCCCTTCCCGGCGGACTTCACCCTCCCCGAGGGACTGGCCGAAGCGGGCGCAAAGGTCACTTTCATTTGCAACCCCAACTCCCCTTCGGGGACCTGGGTGCCGATAGAAGAGATCGAAAGCTTGGCGAAGCGCTGCTCGGGACTCGTGGTCGTAGATGAGGCGTACGTGGATTTCGCGCCCGCTAGCGCCCTTTCCCTCGCCAAAACCTACCCGAACGTCCTCGTGCTCAGGAGTTTTTCCAAATCCTTTTCCCTGGCTGGCATGCGCTTAGGCCTTGCCTTCGGAAGCCGGGAGATGATCGAGGTTTTGGCCAAGGTAAAAGATTCCTACAACGTGAGCCGCTTGGCGCTAATTGCCGGGGTCAAGGCCCTGGAGGATTACCAGTGGATGGAGCGCAACGTCGAGCGCATTCGCCGAACGCGGGAGAAGCTTCTCCGGGGACTGGAGCGCTTGGGCTATGCCGTGCTGCCGTCCCATGCCAATTTCGTCATGGCTCGCCGGCCGGGCCGCGATCTCGGCGGGCTGGTGGAGAACCTAAAGGAGCGCCGCCTTCTCGTCAGGCATTTTCCGCTCGAGGGTTTGCGCGACGCGGTCAGGATCACGGTCGGAACCGACCAGGAGACAGATACCCTCTTGGAAGCGCTTGCCGATTTCGGATGAGCGCCGCTAGATGCCGAGGCGTTTCATCTTGCTCTGAAGCGTAGAGGGCTTCACGCCGAGCAGCGCAGCGGCTCCGCCTGGGCCGTAGATTTTACCTCCGCAATGCGCGAGTGCCCTGCGGATGTGGATCCGCTGAGCTTCCTCCAAGGACACGATTTTCTCGCCGCCGTCGCCGGCTTCGCCCGACCGAGGCTCGAGGACGCCGTGGCTCAACGAGGCCAGATCCAAAAACTCCCCCTTGGCGACGATCGTGGCGCGCTCGAGAAGGTTTACGAGCTCGCGGATGTTTCCCGGCCACCTCTGCCGCATGAGGAAATCGATCGCCTCTTGAGAGAGCTTGAAGGGGCCACGGCCGGTGCGCCGGGTGAGTGTTGCGAGGAACCGGCCGGCAATGAGCGGGATGTCTTCGGTTCGCTCGCGAAGCGGCGGGAGAGTTATGGGGAATACGTTTAGCCTGTAGAAGAGGTCGTCGCGAAACCGCTTCGCCGCGATCGCTTCCTCGAGATTCACGTTCGTTGCCGCGATCAGCCGTACATCGACCTTTACCGTCGTATCGCTTCCCACGGGCTCGAAGGTGCCGTCCTCGATGATACGGAGTAACTTGGCCTGAAGCGGCGTCGAAAGCTCGGCTATCTCGTCCAAGAAAAGCGTTCCCCCGTTGGCGATCTGAAAGCGGCCCTGGCGGCTCGTGGTGGCGCCGGTGAAGGCGCCCTTCACGTGTCCGAACAGTTCGCTTTCGATCAAGCTCGCCGGAAGGGCCGCGCAGTTGACTCTGACGAAAGGGCGCGATGCCCGGCCGCTCGTGCGGTGAATGTAGCGGGCGAGGACCTCTTTCCCGGTGCCTGTCTCGCCGCGGATGAGAACGGGTGTGGCGGTCCCGGCCACCTGCCTCGCCATGATCGCGATGCGGCGCACCATCTCGCATCTGCTGGTCTCTAGTACCTCGACCTCCTGATGGTCGATCGCCTCTTGGCGCAAATACTCGTTTTCTTCCGCAAGGCGCACCCGCATGCGCTCCAGAAGCGCCGCCTGCTCCGAGTTAACCATCGCCAAGGCCAGGATCTGCGCGTACACGTCCACCAAGTGCACTACCTCGCGCGGGTAGGGCTCGCAGGCGGTGCGATCGAAGGTGAGAAGCCCAAGCGAGCGGTCGCCGGCAAAAAGCGGAGCCACCATGCAGGAGTGGCCGTGGGGAAGATCGAGCACGCCGTCGAAGGGGTCTCCGCCCGTCTCATGGTCGGTATCGGAGAAGGCGCGGGCGCGCCTGGATTCCAGGACCTCGCGCAGCGCAGGCATGGAGCTCAGTCGAAGGCGGTGGGCCTTCACCCGATGGTTGGCCAGTCGGCCGCGTGCCGCTCTGACCACGAGACAGTCGCCGTCAAGCTCTAGGACGGTAGCAAGATCGTAGTTTACGATTGAAGCGAGACTGAGGAGCGCCCGCTGTAGGAGATCCTCCACCATCCCAACCCGCCCAGCCTGCGTCGCAAGCTCCCGAAGGTCGGCCGTAAGGTCTATGAAGGTCCCCTTCTCCATCGCTTGGGCCGGTGAAACGCGGCGCTCGCAGTCGCCCCCCGGGTGGCGGGCACCGACACGTCGTTGGAAACTACACCGAGATTTCGCTGAAGCCAAGGAGGGCCACAGGCGGGACCCCGCGAAGTGGCCAATTTTCGAGCTTATTGCGGCCCGGCATGGCCTGGCATGAGGTGTGCTTGGAATCGTGGCAGCCGAAGGGTATGGTCATCGAGGACTCCACTGGGGGGCCGGCGCCATCCGGGCGGCGGTGAAAACAATCGAGAAATGGAGGGAGCAATGGCAAACGGAAAATACACGGAGAAGAGCTTTAAGCTCAAGGGGCTGGTGGGTATTCCCGACGAGCAGATCGAGTATCACTTGAAGCTCTACAGCGGGTACGTGGCTAACGTGAACAAACTTCGGGAGAGGATCCGCGAGAACCTGGGCAAACCTGTGGCGGCCGAGCCGGAACACGCCGAGATGGTAAGGCGGCTCGGATGGGAGATAAACGGAATGCGCCTTCACGAGTATTACTTCGAAAATCTAACCGCCAACGGAAGAAAGCTCGACGCAGGATCGGCTCTGGGGAAGGCTCTGGAGAAGGAGTTCGGGGGCTACGACAATTGGCTTTCCGAATTCAACAAAGTCGCGGCGATGCGTGGCGTGGGCTGGGCCATACTGTACAAGGACCCGCTTACCGGAAACCTCAGCAACCACTGGATAAGCTCCCACGAGGAGGGGCATCCGGCGGGCTTCACTCCCCTCCTGGTAATGGACATCTGGGAGCACGCCTTCACCGTGTATCTCAAACCCACGGAGAGGGCAAAGTACATAGAGCACTTCTTCGCGAATATCGACTGGGACGTGGTCGCCAAGCGGTTCTAGAGCTCGATTTTCGCGAAGGGAAGATCAACCAATTTCAGTCGTAAGAGAGGAGGTAAGAGATGCCACAAGTGACGAGCAAGGCACCTATGTTCAAAGCGCAGGCCGTGATCGACGGCCAGATCAAAGAGTTCGATTTTGCGGAGTACTCGAAGGGTAGCTGGACCGTCCTTTTCTTCTACCCGCTAGACTTCACCTTCGTCTGCCCCACCGAGATCATCGCGTACTCCGATGCGGTCGACAAGTTCAAGAAGATCGGCGCCAAGGTCGCGGCGGTATCGGTGGACAGCGCCTATACCCACTTGGCCTGGGTCAACACCGATCGCAAGGAAGGCGGGCTCGGGCCGGTTAAATTCCCGCTCGTGGCCGACCTCTCCAAGGACATCGCCAGGCAGTACGGGGTGCTCTTGGATGCCGGGATCGCGCTTCGCGGCCTTTTCGTGATCGACCCCCAGGGGGTGATCCGCCACTCGACCATCAACGATCTGCCGGTGGGCCGAAACGTGGACGAAACGCTTCGAGTCATCAAGGCGTTCCAGTACGTGGAAAAGCACGGCGAGGTCTGCCCGGCCAACTGGGACGAGGGGAAGGACACGATAAAGCCCGATCCCAAGGGCTCGAAGGAGTACTTTCGCAAGGCGGCTGGGGGTTAGCCCCTTGGGGCGGCAATGGGGGTAAGTGGGGCGGACCTGCGGTACGCCACAGGCGCTACCCCCCTCCAGAAGCCGCCCTGCCCCTACCTGGAACGAACGAGGTCCGCCCGCGCCAGGCAGGCGCTGCCGAGCGGGCCCCAGCTCCGTACCGGCTAGGGGGAGGCGTTTTCCCCCTAGCCGGTCGGCATAGTAACCCTTACTTGCACTTCACCTTCTTGCCCCCGCCCTTCCACACGCATTGAGCCGCGCCGAACTGGAGCTCGCCGCACTGAGAGGCGCCCCCGCCACCGGCCAAGTCGTTGAGTTCGACAGCCACGTAGAACGGCTCATCACCAGGGGCCGCACTGTACGTGCCGAACTTGCCTTTGACGATCACCTTGATCTGGCCCGGGTTCTTATTCGACTGATCCTGGACGATAACCTTGAAGATGCCGTTGGCGGTGGGGGGCATAGTCGTGTCCACAAAGGTCCATTTGGTCCCAGCTCCGTTGACCTTCCACCCGATGGTGCCGTTCCAAGCGCCGGGCGGGACGGGGATGTTGCTGATTCCGGCGGGGTCGAGGGCACTCGTGCCGCTTGTATTCCATACGGCAACCTCGACGCCATTGGCGATGGGATCGAGAGGTGGCGCAAAGGGCGAGGGAATCACAAAGGTCCCCTTCAGTGTGAGTTTCTCGTCGGCCGAGGGCGGGAGGAGCTTGTTCAGCATGAGAAGCGGGTTGGTCATGGTGTTCGCCGGCCCCGCAGCGATGCAGATATCGCAGGCGTCGTCTATGCCGTCCCCGTCGGCGTCGATGCCCGAGTTGAAGGCGTTGGGGCAGCTATCGCAGGCGTCGCCCACACCGTCGAAATCGCCGTCGGCCTGCGAAGGATTGGAAACCGTGGGGCAGTTGTCGCAGACGTCGCCGACTAAATCGCCGTCGGAGTCAGCGTTCGAAGGATCGAAAGTGAACTGGCAATAGTCGGTCAGGCACAGATTAGCAATAAACCCGGGGTCGCCGAGGCCGTCGCCGTCGATGTCGGTACATGGGTCACATGCGTCGCCGGCGCCGTCTCCGTCCGAGTCTTCCTGCCCTGGGTTGAAAATACCAGCGCAGTTGTCGCAAAACCCCACGCCGTCTCCGTCGGGGTCGCCCAAGGGGAAGACTGGGCAGAGATTCGTCGTAACTTCCAGGGCGTCGATGTCATCCGTTGGGAGCAGACCAATGATTGCCGCAGGCGCAAGGATCGGCGGGGGGAATGCCAAGGGCGGGGCCCCTCCCAAGACGTCTGCCGAGCTTACGAAGCCACCCATCACCGTCGGTGAGGGGGGGGAGAGGGAGAAAAGGACTGTGCCGCCTAGGAAGCTCAAGGAGAGGCCGTCGATGTCGTCGCAAGCAGGCGGCATACAGCCGGGGCCGCCGGCCATGAGCCCGAGCATGCCCGCCGGGAAAAACACTCCCAGAAACGGCGGCAGGGGTGGCGCAAGCGGGCACGAAATCAAAATGTCACCCGGCTCGGCGCCGGCCGGCAAGAGTGGATTCGCGCCTGCCAGTGTCGGCGACCCCGCAGCCAACGAGAGAAAGGTGCAAGCGAGATTCGCACGGCCAGGCGCTCCCCACTCGAAACTGGAAAGGTCGTCGTTCATCGGAGGGCCGGGCAGAGGAAGAAGCTCCGCAAGCCCGATAGAAAAGCCCGGATAGCAGAATAGAGGCCCAAGGGGCACTCCATCGCCGTCGAGTACCTGTGTGTTCGGTACCGGCGGGCAGGCCGGGTCGAAGGCGCTGAAAACGTCGCTCGAGGCCTCCGGCTGCGTCCCCAGCGGCACCAGGGCAACCTCTGACGCCACATCCGGCGGCGCACCCGGCACCCCCACGCTTGCGCGTGTCACCGAGAAAAAGAGTGTGCCTCCGATTGCTCCATCGTCGCCGTAGCTTATGGCGTCGATCACGTCGCCTGGTAGCAGATTGAGCGCTGCGGCCGCGTTCCCAACCAATGGGGGTGGGGGCGCGGGTATGGGGCCCGCGGGTTGAAGGACGTCGGCCGATGTCGCTGGGACCGCGGGCAGGGAAGCCGACAGCGGATCGAGCGAGAAAGACTCGCTCCAGGCCGCCTCGGGCGCAAATGCGCTCGCGCAAACTGCGGCGGCCACGATCAGTGGTCTAATTGCTTTCATCTCTTACCCTCCTTCTGCGACTGGGACTCCGTCGCGTTTTCCACATGCCGGACTCCGCGCGGCTTGGCAGGGTCCGGTGGGTGAAGCGGGGCTAGATCGCCCCTTCCGGTTTCCGCACGGCCGATCTCGACCGGCTGTTTCCTGGGAAGTTCCTCCTTGTGATGCTGGGCCTCACGCTAGTACGGTCGCTTGCGGCCTGTCAAGGAAAATTTGTGGTCCCCGACCGAGCTTCCGAGAACGAAGGGAGGGCATCGGAGCGCGGCCGGTGAGTCGGGTTCCCGAAAGGACCAAGGAGATAAAGAAGTTAGTGGCATGCCGGGCAATTAGCGGTATCGCTCGGTCCGCCTAAAGCTCTCCGCCTGCAGAGATCGAACCCGCCAAGTTTTTCGAGAGAAGGTCGGCCGGTGGCGTCAGAAGGGCTTCCTTCGCGGCGGCTACGTCCCCGCAAGCCGGCCCTGCCAGGTGTTTCGCGCTTCGAGCTTCGCGTGTATGGCGCTTAGAACTCCCATCTTGTTGACCGACCATTGCGGGGCGACGGTCAAGCGCCGGTGGGTTTCGCCCGTCAAGCGATGGATCGCGATCGCGGGGTCGAGCCTCTCCAGGTAATCGACGGCAAGCTCGGCGTACTCTCCGAGCGTCATGGGTCGGAGTTTCCCGGCGCGGTAGCACCTTTCGAGTACTGTGCCTCTGATGACGTGGAGGTTATGGATCTTGATACCGTCGATCGAGAGCTCGTTGAAGAGCCTTGCCGACGACAGTGTCTGGTCTCTCGTTTCTCCCGGAAGCCCGAGGATCACATGCGCACAAACCGAAAGCCCCCGCGCTTTAACGCGCCTTACCGCATCCACGAAGCAGGCGACATCGTGCCCCCTGTTCGTGGCCGCGAGGACCGCGTCCACCGCCGAGGGAAGGCCAAGCTCGATCCAGCAATAGTGGGTACGGGCGATCTCCGAGAAGATGTCGAGGACGCTCTCGGGCACGCAATCTGGGCGCGTGGCCACGGCCAGGCCAACGACTCCTGGAAGCGAGAGAGCCTCGCGGTAGAGCCGCCACAGGTTCTCCGGCCCGTCGTAGGTCCCCGTGCCGGTTTGAAAATAGGCGATAAAACGGGACGCGCGGTGGCGCCGGGCGATGTACGCCATTCCCCGCTCCATCTGCTTTGCCACCGAGAGTTTAGCTACGTGACCCGGTGGGTAGAGACTTTCGTCGAGGCAATAGGTACAACCCCCGCGTGCGATGCTGCCGTCCCGGTTCGGGCAGGTGAAGCCAGCGTCGATGCTGACCTTGTGAACGCGCGTGCCGAATTCTTGCCGTAGGACGGCACTGAAGCGGTGGTACCGATTCTCGGGGCGAGGCGCTTGCGACTGCAGCCTCCACACGGCTCCCGTTCGTAGGCCTGGGGACGTGCGCTCGCCTTTGGCGGGAAAATCACGGGTGCGCGCGCAAACGTCAGGAGGCGCCGCTTGGGGCCAGCGCATCACGCTATCCTGTTTCACTGTCCTTTGCCGCCAGCCACTTATCCTAGACGAGGAGACCTCTTCGGCCAGGGCACACCGGAAACGGGGGTCAGCGTGGGGTCAAGCGTGGGGTCAGACCCCGCGGCCGGGGTCTGACCCCGCCCTACCGTCGGCGGCGGGCCCTGTGGTGGTGAGCCCGCCGCCTGTCGATTAGACCTCGTACTGGAGGATTACGGAGCCAGGCACGCTCCGCAGCAACTTCCTGGAGCACCCGGCGTGCCGCCAGCCGCAACGCACAGTTCTACGCTGCGCTTCGTGGTGCACCTTACTTGCGGCGGGCACTCCTCGTCAGTCGTGCAGGAGACCGGCGGATCGGTTCTCGTGCACTCTCCGTTTGGGCCGCACACGCCCGGCCGGGACTGGCAGCAAGTCACGAACCCGGGCTTGCCGCAGGTGGATCGGGCCGCGCACTTCTTGATGCTTCGCCTTGCGCTGTCATCCAGGCAGCCGGCTTTGCGAAGCGCGTTGGCGGCGTGGGCGACGCAGCGGACATACCCGCCATGGTTGGTAAACGAGGGAGCGTCGCACGGGCAGCACTGCGCCACCGCCGCCCCGACATCAGCGGGACACTGTCCGCTGGGAAGCAAAATCTCCGGGTCGCAGGGCGCGGGACGCGCCGCTTCGGCCGTACTCGTGAGGCCGATCGAGAGCGCAATAGCGGTGCCGAGCGCCACTTTGGCTAATGTGCTCATCTAGATACCTCCTCTTGTCGCTGATACCTGAGATTGAATTTCGCACCCGCTTCCTGGTGTGGCGGCACCTGCGGGTCTCCTCTCCCTAACCCCGTCTACCACGCTGTGCCTCGGCTTGCAAGCTCAAATAAACGCCGATCCTCGACGCGGCGCATGCTATCTGCCTGGATACTTAGGAAGCCATGAGCCTGCCTGGTTCTTGCGGCTACGGGCTGCGATCTCGCAGGACGGACCCCTTGCGGCGCGCTACGTCAGGTTCGTCAGTTGCCTCGACCGAAGACACAACGCGAAGCTGCGCTATGCCCGCAAGAACGGCTGGGCAGCGCAGCTAAGCAACGGGCCGCCGCCCAGCCGTCGGTTCATGCCGCGGGGGCTAGGTCCTCCCGCGGCTCTCTCTCACTGGCACCCGCATCCTAAACCGGTTTCAGTTTCAAGCACCTTGCAGGTGCTTCCAGCGGGGCACGACCCGCCGCACCCGGGTGGGTCGCTCGCCTCGCACGGTACTGTGCGGTCCACGCACCCGCACTCGTTCGTCCCCGGGATAACGCCGCAAACGAGCGGTGCTGGGCACGGGCCGCCGCAAAGCCCGTCCGGGCGGAGCGTGCAAGTATCGGATGGCGGCAAGCAGTCGCAGGCATTGGCGCCCAGGATCGGTTCGCAGCGAGTGCCGGGAGGACAGAGCCCGCCGCACGTTGGCCACAGGCTCTCCTTGCAGGGAATGGGGCGCAGGCATTTGCATTCGTTGGTATCCTGCGACACATCGCAGATGTCGAGCGGGCTCGGGCAAAGACCGCTACAGATGCCGGCCGCGTCGATCCCGCATACCCTGTCCGGTGGTACGCATTCGCAACCGTCACCTGGGATGGCCGCGCAAACGAGGGCGGGATCCGGGCATCCTCCCGCGCAAACCGGCTGCGGGCTCGTCGGGTCGAGGCTGCAGGGCGGAGGCGGCAAAGTGGTGGTCGTGCTACTGGTGGTCGTGGTCGTCGTCGTGGTCGTAGGAACCTCGCCTTTCACCGCAGGCACGCACAGCAAAGAGGTCTGGAACATCACTTCTTTGCGGGTGCCGAACTGGTCCGACACGACCCGCCGCTTGCGCTTGTCCGGGCACCTTGCACGGTAGCAGATATAATCCTGTTTGAGCGGCTGGCCCGTGATGTCAGGTCTGGGCGGCCGAGGCCTAACGTTGAGCTTGGCGACGGGAACGCAAAAGAGCTCGGGCTTTTCGATTACGCATCCCCTGGCCGAGAACTCGTCCTGCAAGGCCAAGAGATCCGCCTTCGCCTTGAGCTTGAGCGGATCGAGGACGCGCTCGCATTTGAGATGGTCGAACGGCACCGGCTGTGAAAAAGCCGCCGACGCGGGCACGACGAGGACCGCCAAAGCGGCTAAGCTAAGAACCGACCTGCGCGCGTTCATCGAGATCCTCCTTTCTCCTCTGTCAACTCCGGAAAAGTTCCTAACCTCGACTTTCATAGCAGCCGAGACATCCATCCTGCAAGGCGGGCGTATAGGCTCGAAGATCGAGGCAAAAGCGCCGCGCCTTGCCGGTTACGGTCGCGCCAGACGCAGCGAGCCGACGAAGCGTTGCTCCCAGTTCGCTCGGCGGCTTCCGGTCTTCTCCCGAGCCGACCCCAAGGGCCGGCAGATGGGAAATTCTTGGTGGGAGCCTTGGAACGCGCCCGCTCGGCGGAAACGAGCGATTACCTTGCCCGAGCTTGACTGGAGGATCTCGAGCGCTATAGTTCGTCAACTGACGAAATGATGGGCACGGTGTGCGGCTCCTCATCGGTATGCGGCTCCTCATGATGATCACCAAGGCGCTTGCGGACGAGAACCGAGTCCGGATGCTGATGGCGCTAAGGCGCGGTGAGCTTTGTGCCTGCCAGATCGTAGAGCTCTTCGGCCTGGCGCCTTCCACGGTGTCCAGGCACATGTGGATTCTTCGTGCCGCAGGGCTGGTAGAGGCGAGAAAGAATGGTCGCTGGGTGCACTACCGCCGCGCGGGGGGAGAGGCTTCGCCCGAGGTCAGGGGAGCGCTTCGCTGGCTGGATGAGTCGCTTCGCTCCGACTCCGAGGTGGCGGCCGACGCGAAGCGTCTCGAGGAAGTGCGCGAACTCGATCTCGAGGCGCTGTGCCGCGCGCAGCAGCGACGAAAGAGCAAACCCGCGCGACCCTCGGCCAGAGGCGCAAGTCGCGCCGCGAGAAAGGGGAGGTGAATCGGGTCATGGCAGCCATTGGAACCAGACGGCTTTCCGGTTTGGAAAGGTTTCTTACTCTCTGGATATTCCTCGCCATCGCGGCGGGAATCGGCATAGGATACCTTGCACCGGGAGTGACTCGGGCGATAGCGAGCCTGCAAGTCGGCACCACTTCGATACCGATCGCCCTCGGCCTCATCCTCATGATGTACCCACCGCTTGCCAAGGTAAGATACGAGGAAATGGGGGAGGTGTTCAGCAACAAGCGCCTGCTTGCGCTCTCGCTCGTACAGAACTGGTTGGCGGGGCCGGTCGTCATGTTCCTTCTCGCCATCATCTTTCTCCGTGACCGGCCCGATTACATGGTCGGCGTGATCCTGGTGGGGCTGGCGCGCTGCATCGCCATGGTGGTCGTCTGGAACGAGCTGGCCGAGGGGGACCGAGAACTCGCCGTGGGGCTCGTGGCCTTTAACGCGGTTTTCCAGGTGCTCTTTTATGCCGCCTACATATACCTCTTCATCACCGTGCTCCTCGATCTCCTGGGCCTTGCCGGCGGCACGAACGTCGCTATCTCCATCGCAGACGCCGCCAAGACCGTTTTCATTTATCTCGGCATCCCCTTCTTGGCGGGAGTGACCACGCGAGCCACGCTTCTACGAGCCAAGGGGAGGCAATGGTACGAGAGCGTCTTCGTTCCTCGGATAAGCCCGATAACGTTGGTCGCCCTGCTCTTCACCATCGTCGTCATGTTCTCCTTCAAGGGGGAGTACATCATCGAGCTTCCACTCGACGTGATTCGGGTGGCGATTCCTCTGACCTGCTATTTCTTCATCATGTGGTTCGTCACCTTCGCGATCGCGTACCGAGTCGGCGCGAGCTATGCTCAGGCGACTGCAGTATCTTTTACCGCCGCGAGCAACGACTTCGAGCTGGCGATAGCCGTTGCCGTCGCGGTATTCGGTATAACCTCGAATCAGGCATTCGCGACCGTCATCGGGCCGTTGATCGAGGTTCCGGTGCTGATAAGCCTGGTAAACGTCGCGCTCAGGTTTCGCCAGAGGTTTTTCGCCGCCGAGCAGTGGGCCAAGTGATGTTTCGCAAACCGGCCGGCAGAGAGTGGGTCTGTCTCGGGCTTGCCCTGGTGCTTTACGGCTCGGCGGTCGTGTTCGTCCTGGCCCGCGGCCTGTCCCTTTCCTGACTCTTCAAATACGGCCTCCTGCAGGCTCCGGGGCTGAGCGGCGACGAGGCGCGCCTTTCCGAGATTGAGACGCCCCTCTCCGGGAACGTCGCCCAGGTGGCTTGGTTTGTCTACATCAAGGGGGCGGCGGTCCTGGTCGAGCTGTTTCAGTACTGGGTTATTGGGCTTCTCATCGCCGCTGCGCTGGTGGTCTTCGTTCCCTGGGAGGGAGTCAAGCGGAAGATGGGCTACGGCGGTCTCCGTTCCACTCTCGCGGCGACGAGCGCGGGCGCGGTAATTCCTATCTGCTCCTGTGGCATCGTCCCCGTGCTCGCGGGAATGGTAGAGGCCGGGATCCCTCTCGGTCCAACCATGGCTTTCTTGGTTGCCGCGCCGATGCTGAATGTGCCGGCAGTATTCATTACCGCTGGTGTCTTGGGTTGGAGGCTCGCCATCGGCAGGATAATAGGCACTTTCGCTATCGCCCTGAGTGTGGGGATGGTGCTCTCCTATTGGCAGCGGAGGGAGCGGCTGCTGAGAAGGTTCGTCAGGCTTTCGGTAACTCCACATCTGCCGCCGGACTTGCGGCAGTTCGGCTTCAAGGTGGCTACCCGGCTCGCCGGCAATCCGGGCAAGCTTTCGACGCAGGCGCTGGCTCCCGGCCAGGAAGAGAAGCTTTGGCAGCTTGGCGAGGCGGGCGTTCTCGACCGCGACAAGGGCGGAATGTGGTTCCTCCCCCGGACATCTCGATTGGGAAGCGGGCCGACCGCCGCTTGCTTCGTTCTGCCTACCGGCGATGCCTCCCTCGGATTTCTCCATGGCCTCCGACGGCTCGCAGAAACGGCCTGGGACTTTTTTCTCCAGCTCAACTACTACTTGGTGCTGGCCGTCCTGATCGCGGGTGCCATCAAGGTTTTGCTCCCCACGCAGGCGGTAGTGGGATTGGTGGGAGGGGAAAGTCTCAATTCCGTCACGGTGGCGTCGTTCGTCGCCGTGCTCGCCTACGTTTGTACCTACGTCGAGGTGCCAACGGCGCTGGCGCTGATCCAAAAGGGCATGGGAGGCGGTGCTACGCTGGCCTATCTGCTTGGGGGACCGGGGCTCTCTCTTCCCTCCATTGGCATGCTGTCGGGAGTTTTCACGCCCAGGGTGCTGGCTCTTTACGCAGGCTTGAGTTTCGTCGGATGTGTGGTAGCTGGATACGTTTTTAATCTTTTCTAGGGAGGTATGGTATGAAAGAGAATTCGGCAACGATCACGATTTTCGCGCTGCCGCGAACCTTTCCCTGCGGCCCCCAGTCATCCTGCTGTGGTCCGGTGGGACAGTCGGCCGAGCAGGTGGAGGAGCTTAAGACCGCCATCGAAGGGACGCTTGGGTGCACGGTACGCGTGCTCGATCTCGATCGGCCGGAGAATCTCGAGAAGCGCGAGCCGGTGAGACGCCTTGTGGAATCGTTCGGGGCGGCAGCCTCGCCGATCATAACCCTAGAGGACGAGGTGGTTTCTATGGGAAGCTGTGTTCCCGACGAGGCGGTCGCGGCGATACGGGAACACATGAACCATCGGAGCAGCTAGATGCCGATCTACGAGTACGCTTGCCCGAAATGCGAAAGCGTCATCCAGGTCCGGGCGAGCCTACGCGAGAAAGAAAGGGGCCTCACGGTTTCCTGCCCTGAATGAGGCGAGCGCAAGCTCGTCCGAGTGTTTGGTTCTTTTACCATCGGCCGCCCAGGTGGGCGCGGTAAGGACGGTGGCTGCGATCCCCAAGCCGGGCCGGGCTGCTGCCGGTAGCCGCCTTCGCGAGTGAATCCCCTCCCCGAGGTCCGACCCCGGGGAGGGTGCCTGGAGGACCGAACTGGGGCCGGGGCCGGTCTAGGCCAGCGCGCGCCGCCGCAGCACCAGGAAGGCCGCAAGCCCGAACATCAGCGCCAGGGCGAGCAACCCGGCCCTCGATATGGCGGGCGCCCCTCTGGCAGCGCAGGCGAAAGCGGTAGCAAGCCCCCGCGGCGTGTTCCCGGACGGGATCGGGTAGCCACCTCCCGTCAGAAAAGCGCCGCTTGCTGCGTCCAGGACCTGGACCTCGTCGTTGCTCTCGTCCGTTACGTAAACCCTGGATCCGTTAGCCAGCACGGCGGTCGCGTAACTGCTGCCTCCTCCCGGCATGGCGATGGTAGAGACGGCGTCGGTCGAGACGTCGATCACCCCGATGTTGCCGTTTTGCAGCCCGACGTAAATCTTCCTTCCCGTGGGCGAGATCGAAATGTTGCGGGGGGAGCCGCCCGAGAAGTTCAACCCGGCTACCACGCTGTTATCGGAGGTGCGGATCTTGGAAATATCCGGGCTTCCCTGATTGTTCGCGACGTACACGTAGGCGCCGTTACAGGTAACCACCGCGGAGCGCGGCTCGGAGCCGACACTGACGGTGTCGATAACCGTGTTGGTTGCGGTGTTTACCACGCACACCGTGTCCCCCCCGCGGTTGACGACGTAGGCGCGCGTCCCGGCTGGGTTTACGGTCACCCATTCGGGGGAATCGAAGCAACTGTCGCTGATCGTCGTGAGCACCGTGTTGTTAGTCGCGTTTATGACCGCCAAGGTGCTATCGGCTTTGTTCGCGACGTACACCCTCGTCCCGTCGCGGCCGACCGCCGCGCTGTATGGCTCGTCGCCCACACTGCCGATCGTTGTCACCACCGTGTTGGTCACGCCGTTTATGACCGTTACCGAGTCGCTGAACCGATTGGGAACGTAAACCCGTGTTCCATCGCGGCTGACTGCCGGATTCCTCGGCTCGTTTCCGACCGTGATCGTGACCGCAACCGCGTCCGTGGCTGCGTCGATGACGGTGACGTTGTCCGAATCGGCGTCGGCGACGTAAACAAACGGCGCCGCCCAGCCGGCCCGCGGCGATAAGACACCCGCCACCGCAACCAACAGAAAAAGATACCTTTTCATCTCCCCTCTCCTTTCCTTTCGCGAGCCCACCCGCATTTCGCGTGAGCCTTGGCACATATCCCACCGCCCGGGTTCCGTCAAGGGAGGAGGAGGCCGAAGGCTGGCGTCGGAGGCGGCGATGACGCGGCAGTTGTTCCGGTTACTTGGCGGTGGCGGCGGCCAGCTCACGCGCTTCGGCGCCGGATGTTGCGACGCCCTTGCGCCGTCAGCGGTTGGCGGATGGGAGTTGGCATCGTTTCTGCCGAGGACTGCGGGTCAACCGGCGACACCCGGAGCTCGCGCGAACGCTTTTGTCTTGCACGGAGCGAGCGCGTTGCAAATCGGGCTCTCTACCCGTCTCGTAATCGCAGGGGAGGCCAGAGTCCGTGGTGCTCGACACCCATTCGCAGGGGGCGGCTGGGCCTTGGGATCGGAGGCGCGGCAGAGGAGAGGGGCGGATCGGTCGCTTCCCGGGCGCGAGGATAGACGCTCCTTGGCGAGGGGGCTTTAGCGATCGCGAGAGGAGGACCCAGTGGGGGGAAACCACCTGAGCAAGTCGAAATATCTTGCGGGCAAACAGTGCCCTAAGCGGCTTTGGCTCGGCTGTTTTGCGCCTGAGGTTTCAACTCCGCCCGATTCCGCCCTCCAAGCCCGCTTGGCGGCGGGAACCGAGATCGGGACGATGGCGCGCCTGCTCTTTCCGGGTGGGGTCTTGATCGAGGAAGAAGCGTTCACGCACGAAGAGGCCGTGCGCAGGACCGGCCGGCTCCTAGACGACCCAACTGTCCCCGCCATTTTCGAGGTTGCCTTCGAGCACGGGAAGGTTCGGATACGTGTGGACATCCTGGAGCGCTTGCGAGGCGGCTTCTGGGGGGTGCGAGAGGTCAAGTCTAGCACCGCGGTTAACGACGTTCACATAGACGATCTAGCCATCCAGTGGTTCGTCCTGGCCGGGGCGGGGGTGCAGTTGCAGTCGGCCGAGATCATTTGCGTGAATCGGAACTACGTGCGGGGCCAGGGGGAAGTCAAATGGGCGCAGTTCTTTTGCCGCCGCGACGTAACCGCCCAAGTGAACCTGCGCCTTTCCGAAGTGCCGGGACTCGTGGAGCGCTTCCATGGTATCCTGGCGCTGTCGCAACCGCCGCCAATGGAACCTTGGGAGCAGTGTTTCTCGCCTTACGCATGCGAGTTCTTCCAGCATTGCAGCCGAGACAAGCCGGACGACTGGATTCTCTACTTACCTCGCTTGGCCGAGGCTTCGCGCGCTCGCTTGCGAGACGCCGGTATAGAGCGCATCTCGGATATCCCGGATGATTTTCCCCTGTGCCCGCTGCAAAAGCGGGTACGCGAGGCGGTGCGACGCGGGCGCGAGGTGAGCGAGCCTGGACTGGCCGAGGCGCTGTCGGGGTTCGGGCCACCGGCCGACTACCTCGACTTCGAGACCATGAATCCAGCCGTTCCGCTCTATGCCGGCACGCGCCCTTACGAAAGGATCCCTTTTCAATGGTCCCTCCATCGCGTGGGCTCCGAAGGTAGAGTCTCCCACCAGGAGTTCTTGGCCGACGGCCGAACCGACCCGCGACTTCCCTTCGCCCAAACGCTGCTTCGGGCGTTGGAGGAGACGGATAATCCGGTGGTAGTCTATTCTTCGTTCCAGGCTGCGACACTCAAGCGTTTGGCTGAATCGCTCCCCGACCTGGCCGATAGGCTCGAGCGTGCGTGCTCTCGACTCAAAGACCTTCTCTCCGTGGTAAAGAAGCATCTCTACCACCCAGCTTTTCGCTTCTCCTTTTCGATAAAAAACGTCGCGCCGGCGTCGAGTCCTGGGTTTGGCTACGACGATCTCGGGGCGGTAGCGGCCGGCGACCAGGCGTCGGCGCTTTTCGTGGCGCTTGCCCGGGGCGAGCTTACTGGCGAAGAGGAGGCGCGGGCACGCGGGGAGCTTCTCGAATACTGCCAGCGGGACACGCAGGCGCTTCTCGAGCTGCACTGGGCCCTTATTCAGCGCGCCGAGCGGTGACGGCGAAAAAAGGGCGCGTCAAGCGCTAGCCTTTGCCTTTGCGAGGAAGAGAAGCTGAAGAAACGGATTGTCTTCCAAAACCGCCGCGAGGTACTCCGCCGCCTCGCCACTTCCACCCTCGGCAAGGCCTTTGATTACCCGAAGCAAGGCGCAGATAGCCTCCTGGTTTTCCTTCTCCTTGGCCGCAGGCCCCTCGTCCCAGATCCACCGAGGCACGACCCTCAAGCGCCGAAAGAGTTCGCCGGTATCATCCGCGGCAAGTGCGTGGTGAAGAGCCCTCCAGGCTTCCTCCCATTCCACTCTGCTCCGCATCTTTCGTACCTTCTCCTTCGAGGTTACCCGGCCGGGAAGCGGGCGACATCGTGAAACTGCCGGCCAGCTCGGGCCCGTTCGTCCGACAGGCGTCAGGTAGGACCTTCTTTACCATTTTTCGGGCGCGCTTCCAAGAAACCGCGACTCGCAGGCGCTGCGAAAAGGGTTAGCCGATCGGCGTCGCGCGCCACCGCACTGAGCGTAGCGAAAGCAATCGATCGTGTGGTCGTTCACCATCCCCACGGCCTGCATGAACGCGTAACAGATGGTGGGTCCCACGAACATGAATCCCCGCCGCCTGAGCTCGCGGCTCATGAGCCGCGCTTCGGCACTCGTTGCCGGGATGGATCGGGCGCTTCTCCAGCGGTTGCGGATGGGTGCTCCACCGACAAACTGCCAGACGAATCTATCGAAGCTTTCGAACTCCCGTTGGATTCGAAGAAAGGCCCGGGCGTTGGTTATCGCCGCTCGGATCTTGCGCTCATTTCTTACGATGCCTGGCTCGCGCAAGAGTCGCTTCACTTCGGCGCTCCCGAAACGGCCAAGCTTCTCCGGGTCGAACCCGGCAAGGCAGCGCCTGAAGTTTTCGCGTTTCTTGAGAATCGTTAGCCAGCTCAAGCCCGCCTGCGCTCCCTCTAGAATCAGGAACTCGAAGAGGCGCCGGTCATCGTGGATCGGCGCTCCCCACTCCCGGTCGTGATATTCTATTATCAGTGGATCCCCGACCGCCCACTGGCAGCGCTTTCTCACGCCCATGCTCCCGGGCCCTGTATCGTTACGGCTATTTACGCGGCGCGCGGGAAGCGGTCGCAATTGCTCGCCCCGTATCTTTTTCCCGAACCGGCGCTCGCCGCCTCTTCCGCTACCGCTTTCCTGGCGCTCTTGCCGCCATGCGCGCCTTTAGCACCTCGCCCATCCGCCTCAGCGCCTGGGAGACGGCCTGCGGCTCGAGGGCGACCTGGATCAGGTGAACTCCCTTGCCGGAAAGCGCCTCGGTCAAGGCACGGCGCAGGCTTCGTGCGTCTTCCACTCGCTCGGCCGTTGCGCCGAGCGAGCGCGCCAGAGAGATATAGTCCCAGCCCGGAACCTCGAAGTAAGGCCTCGGTCGGTCGAGCCCCGCCATCGAGGAAAATCCGCGATTGTCGAGGAGCACGACCGTGGCGGGAACCTCGTAGCGGACCAGGCTCGAAAGCTCCACTCCGGTCATCTGAAAAGCCCCATCGCCCACGACCGCCACCACGTGGCGGCCGGGCGCGGCCAGGGCCGCCCCCAAAGCCGCCGGCACCGCGAAACCCATGCTCGCGTAATAGCCCGGATTGATTATCACGTTGGCGTTTAGCCGAGCGCAGGCGAACAGACAGTCGCCCGCATCGATTGTAAAAGAGACCTTTTTCGCTCCGAACCTCGAGAGCTCGCGCATTACCGTGTCGGTGGTAAAAGATCGGTCGCGATCACGCTCCGAGAGCGTGGTGCTCTCGCGCTTGGCGGCCGCAATGGTGGAAGCGGGGAGCCGCGCGAGGAAGCCGATGACCGCGAAGAGCGGGACATCGGGGTAGCAGTGGTAGCCGATCCGAAGCTCGTCGGCGCTCGCATGGATTACGGATGCGCGATCTATGCGGCTCGTAAAAAGTCCCGTTCCGGTATCGCTGAGGTAGGCGCCGAGGATGAGAAGGCAGTCCGCGCCCTCGATCACCTCGATGGCTTCTCTGCTTCCCATCTTGCCCATGTAGGTACCGACGAACTGGGGGTGGTGCTCGGGGAACACGGCCTTGCCGTCGATCGAGGTCGCAACCGGAAGGCCGAGCCGCTCGGCCGTGCGGCGAAGGAGAGAGGAGAGACCGAAGCGCTCCACTTCGACACCGGCCAAGATCGCCGGGCGCCGGCTTCGTCCAAGACGCGCCGCGATTTCCGAAAAGGCTTCGGCCCTCTGGGCCTTCGCGCTCGGGGAGGGCCGCCCCGCAAACCTTGCGCCAGAGCGGCTGCGGCGGTGGGGAATCGGCCAAGTCGCGAGATCGCGCGGGATCTCGAGGTAACCGGGCCGCTTCTGCGCAAGTACGGTATCCAAAACCCGCTCGATTTCTTCGGCCGCCGTGGCAGGATCGTCCAACACGGCCGCCGCCGCCGTTACCTCGCGGTAGATCGCCGCTTGGGAGCCGAAGTTCTTGACCCGGTGATGGAGAAGAGCGTCCGGGTTTCGGCCGCGAATCTCGGGGGCTCCGCTTATCACGAGAACCGGCGAGCGCTCCGCGTACGCCTGCGCGATGGCGTTTACCATGTTGAGTACCCCGGCCCCGTATGTAGCGAGCGCCACTCCCAGCCCGCGAACCCGCGCGTAGGCGTCGGCCGCGAAGCCGGCCGACGGCTCGTGGGTGACTATGACCGGGGAAATGCGACTGTGCGCCTGGGCCGCATAAAGGGGAAGGACGAAATCGCCCGGTATGCCGAAGCTGTGACGCACGCCGAGCCGCCACAGCCGCTCGAAGAGATAGTCGGCGAGCCTCACCCGGGCGCTCCGCCACCGGCCAGGAAATCAAGGACCGCCCGGTTAAACTCGTCCGGGCACTCGAAGTAAACGGAGTGACCGCAGCCCTCCACGGTAACGAGGTCCGAGCCGGGAAGTTTACGCTGCGCCTCGCCGATCAGTTTCGCGGGAAAGAGTCGATCGCGCTTGCCGGCTATGAAGCGGATCGGCATGCGCAGGCGCTCGAGGCCGCTTTCGTAACGCAGGGCCACGAGCGACCGGATGAAGGCCGGAGTGGGAGTCGGGTTGAGCGCGGCTATGCGCTCGTAGAGAAACGTTCGCGCGGGATCGCGCGCGGGGAAATCGGGGGCCAGCGCCAGGCGCTCGTCGAAAGGCCGGCTGAGATCATGGCTCGCAACGAGCTCGGCGAGCATTGTATCGTCAACCAAGCCCGCGAGCGTGCTGGCAAGTACGAGGCGCGATATGCCCTCGGGCTCGATGAGGGCGCAGCCGAGCGCGGCCCATCCGCCCATGGACTGCCCCACCAAAGCCGTGCTCTCGCAGCCCAGGTGGTCGAGCAGAGCGTGAAGATCGCCGGCGAAGGAGGCGGGATCGGGCAGTGTCTGGCGCTCCGAGCGGCCGAAGCCGGGAAGGTCGAGGGTCACGCACCTGAAGCTTTCCTCGAAAAACGGAATCTGCTGCCACCATGAGAGATGATTGCCGCCGGCTCCGTGGATGAACACGATCCAGGGGCCCCGGCCATGGGTTTCGTAAAAAATCTTCCCGCTGGGCGCCTTGGCGAAGGGCACCGCTCATCGACCTCCCTTTGGCGCGCCACGCTAGCAAAACGCCCCCGCTTGGGTCAACGCCCGAGGCTCGGGTCTTGCCCCCGCAGGGCTCGCGATGTGAGACGGCCCGACGCGCGGAAGCGATCGCGCGCCGTAAAGGGGGCGCTCTGGAAAGCCGTGGCTTGTGGTACTGTAGTCATGAAAGGCGAATTCCTCCGCGCTCTGCCTCGGCGGCGGCGCCGGCGCGTGCGGCAAAGGGCCGGCATCGCGTTCGGATGCCATTGATGGCTCGAGGCGTAGGGCGGATCATCGGAGCCCGCTTCATTCGTGCGGGCAAGCTGTCGGAGAAAAGGGGCGCAAGGCGGCGGCGCATGAGCTGCCTATGTTCCCATCGCGCGCCGCTTCCCATTCGAGACGAGAGCGCGCTCGCGCACAGGCACATGCGTAGGAGCGCTTGTCGCACCCAGGCCCCCGGTGAGCGTTGGGCGAAAGGATGGCGGTTGCAAAGCAGACGAGGAACGCCGCAAGCTCTGGCCTTTGCCTCGAGTGCAAAGAGGGGCGCTATCGCCACCCTCGATCCAGGGCGGACGATATCCTCAGCGGAGCTTGGGGCCGACGACCGACCGATCCGGGAGAAGCGAGAACTCCTGCTTTGGCGCCTCGGTGCCGAGGGGCTAGTGGATGCCACGGCGACACTGGCTTTTTCGACGCGGCGGTGCGAATTGCAGCTGCGACCGACGTTGCGCTCGACGCTTTCCCGATAAGCCCAAACCACCCGCCTCCCTCTTCGGTAGCTCGGTCGAGACATAGGTTGGCGCTCGGTGTGTTTCGAGCGCTCCGGGTGGATTTTGGCGACAACCCCGAGCTTCAGGCGGCCGGCGCTAGCCGGGCGTGACTGGAATTCCCTACCATAGCTCGCAAAGATACGTCGAGGCTGTGGCGCCAAGGGAGCGGGCCACTTGTCGCCTTCGCAACACGGACTTCCCACTTGCCCGAGGGCCCTCAGTACCATGCCCTGCACCGCCTTGGCTGCACTGGCGGCAGTTGCTCGTTTGTGTTCAAATGCTCGAGGAATTCGATGGTTCCGCGACTTCGCATAACCCCTTGCAACGGGGCGGCGATCTCGACGGCGGGGGATTACGTTCTCTACTGGATGATCGCGGCGAGGCGGCCCACTTGGAACTTCGCACTCGAGCGGGCAGCGGCGCTGGCGTTGGAGCTCGACCGTCGGCTGCTCGTATTCGAGCCCCTTCGGGTCGGTTATCGTTGGGCCAGCGACAGGCTTCACCGCTTCGTCATCGAAGGGATGGCCGACAACAGGGCGTGGTTCGGCCGCCGTGGCGTGCGCTACTATCCGTATATCGAACGCAAGCCCGGCGAGGGCTGCGGCTTGCTCGAAGCGCTGTCCGAGCGCGCGTGCGTCGTCGTGACCGACGACTATCCCTGTTTTTTTCTTCCGCGGATGGTCGACGCGGCGGCAACCCGCATGGCGGTGAGGCTCGAGAAGGTGGACTCCAACGGGCTTCTTCCCCTGCGAGCGACCGACCGGGTCTTCGAGACCGCGCACTCGTTTCGCCGGTTCTTGCAGGAAAAACTCGGGGCTGAGCTTGGCCGGATGCCCGACCCCGACCCGCTCAGGAGATACCCGCCGCGGCGCAAGGCTAAAGTCGCGAGGAAGATCGCCGAGCGATGGCCGCCGGCGAGCGCCACTCTCCTGCACGCTCCGGATGCTGTGCTGAGGCGGCTTCCGATCGACCACGGCGTTGCCGCGGTGAAGGGAAGCGGCGGGCTTGCGAGTGCGCAAAAGAGGATGCGTAAATTCGTGCGAAGCGGGCTTGCGAGCTATCACCGCTTGCGCAACGATCCGCAAGTCGAGGGATCGAGTGGCCTCTCGCCCTATCTCCATTTCGGGCACATCTCGGCCCATGAGGTATTCTGGGCAGTCGCTGCCGCCGAGGGTTGGAAGGCGAGCGATCTGGGGGAGCCCGCCGGTGGCAAGCGGCGCGGTTCTTGGGGAATGGGCGAAGGGGCGGAAACCTCTCTCGATCAGCTCGTGACCTGGCGCGAGCTCGGGTTCAACATGTGTGCCAACAGTGCTCTCTACGATGCTTACGAGTCTCTTCCGCGGTGGGCGAGAGAAACGCTCGAGCGCCACACCCGCAACCCGCGACCGTATCTTTACGAGTTGGCGGAACTCGAGGGAGCGAAAACCCATGACGAGCTTTGGAACGCGGCGCAGCGGCAACTCCTGCAAGAAGGTAGAATGAACAACTACCTGCGGATGCTTTGGGGAAAGAAAATCCTGGAGTGGAGCCGATCACCCCGCGAGGCTCTCGCGGCGATGATCGAGCTCAACAACGGGTGCGCGCTCGACGGCCGCGATCCGAATTCTTACTGCGGGATCTTTTGGGTCCTCGGACGGTATGACCGCCCGCGGGGACCCGAGAGGCCGATTTTCGGGACCGTGCGCTACATGAGCTCGGATAGCGCACGGCGCAAGCTCGAGCTCGAGGGCTACCTGGCAAAATATCGGGCGCAGTGAGCGAGGAGAGGATACCGCGCCCAAGAGTCGCTCTGCCGCTTGTGTTGTGCGTCGGTTGGCGTTCCCACTCCGGGGGGTGGCTCCGTCGGCTGCGCGATGGATCCGCGAGCTCGAAGGCGGGCGTCGGCCGGCGCCGATACGCTCTCGACCCTCTGTGGAGCGATGGCGACCATTCGTCGCCAGAGCGCCGGAGAGGGAGATCCGTGACCTGGCCGAGTACGATTTGCGGCGAAGGCAGAAGATTCCGGCATCTCTTTCTGCCGTGTTCGCGTTCTTCTCGGATGGGGCGAATCTCCAGAAACTCACGCCCGCGTGGTCGGGGTTTCGGGATCGAGACGCCGCTTCCGGTGATCGTGGCGGCGCGGAGCTCGACTGTCGGCGCGGATCCCGAGCGCAGTATCTCGCCAGTACGAAGCCAGCTTTGCAGGTGTCGCGAAGCTGGGTTCCGCGCAGCCACGCCCCCGAGGTATAAGATACGGCCGACGCGGGCTTGCGCCGCGGCTTCGCGGGAAGCCGCCACCTCAGGCGCTTCCCTCCGCGGGTAGGTTCTCTTCCTGCCGATCGCATGCACGAGGAAATATGCGGCGGAGCATCCCCCGGTGCGTCCTTCACCGGCCGCTCGCCCTCCGCGTCCAGATCCACCCATGCCCGGTAGGGCAGCCGGCTCCTCGCTCGGGAAAGCTCTCGGGCGGCGCAGGGGACCCGGTGGCCGCAAGCCTCCGAAGCGGTGTAGAGACGAGTGCCGACGAGACCGGTTGCGCCGGTAAGAAGTATCGGACCGTCGCCCGCCCCTGGCGGCGCTACTCGCTCCCCGCGCGGCAGCCCGCATAGGCGAGTGCGAGTGCACCTAACCCGTAGGTCAGAACGGCCGCGATGGTCACCGCTTTGAAGCTCCAGGTGATGGCTACGATTACAGCCACTATGGTTCCCACCACCGTGGCGCAGCCGTTGGCCGCCCAGGCCCAGGGCACGAGCGCGGGGTGAAGGCCTCTCACCAATCGGATCCCGTGCGGGAAGAAACCCCCGAGCATGAGACCGAGAGGGGCGATCAAGAGGATCGCCAGCCCGATGCGGATGGCAAGCGGCGCGCCGAGAAAGGCATCGAAGAGGCTGGGAAGGAGCCAAAGATAGCCGAGGGCCACCGCCGCAACTCCGAGCGCAAGCCTTCTCGCAGCGCGGACGGGGTCTTTCGCACCGCCGCTCAGGTAACTGCCGATCCCCGTGAACACGAGAAGCGAGAAGAGAGTCACCGTGAGCGAGTATGTCGGATAGCCGAGGAAAAGCGAGAAGCGCTGGATGAAGCTTATCTCCAGCAGAATGAACCCCAAACCGATGGCAAAGAAGTAGCCGAGATAGGCGGGCGTGGGAGAGGCCGAAGCGAGCGCTCGGCGAAGACGCATTACCGGGCCCACGATGAGCGCCAGGGAAAGCAAGAGGGCCTGGACGAGCATGAGAAGCAAAACCTTCTGCCCCGTCTCTACCGCTGCCGTGCCTCCCGAGAGGAGGTTGTGCGCGAGGCTTCGCCACTTGGCGAAGTTGAAGAAGAAGGGGCTCTCGTCCCATGTGGCGCGGAGCCTGAAGGGCGAGTCGCGATAGAGTTTTTCTCTGCTCCTTTCCGGACCCCACATGATCGTCGAGGCGGGCCTGCCGTGGACGGGCCGGTCGGGCCTCTGCCAGATCTCGAATCCGAAGCGTTCGGCGAAGCTCTCGAGCTTGGCTATCTCTTCGGCGGCAAAAGGCTCGTTTTTGACCAGAGCATGGGCGAAGGTATGGCGCCCTACACTCGCCACCACCGCGACATGTGCCTGCGGCCTGCTCACCCCTCGTGCCAGAAGCGCTTCGCGTGCGGCCGAGACTATGCGCGTGTTGTGTCTTGGGATCTCGCGGATTTCGCTCGAGTCCCATGTGGCCATGGCGAAGATACCGCCGGGCTTCAGGTGATCGAGATACTCCCGCATGGCCTCGGCGGTGTAGAGATAGCTTTCCGTGAGCACGTAGGCGCCGGTACTCAGCGCGGCGAAAGTATCGACGCTGTTGATTTCGATGAGGTCGTATCGGTCGCTGTGCGATCGCAGGTAATTTCGTCCCTCGGCGGCCACTACCCGAACGTCCCTCCGATTGAAGATGCCTCCGTTGAAGTCGGCGAGCATCCCCTTGCCGATCTCGACCGTGACCGGGTTGATCTCCACCCCCACGATCGACCGGGCGCCATTGACGAGCCCATTGAGTATGTCGGCCCCGCCACCGAGGCCGATTACGAGAACGCGCGGTCGCTCGAGCAAGACGTAGGGCGCGCTCACGACATGTTCGCGAAACATTCTCATCTCGGATAGATCCCCCGAGAATCGGTACATCACCGCGCACCCCTCGCCGTCGTGCGCCACCATGCCGAACAGCGGCTTGGGACCGCTGTAGCTCGCGCTGATTCCCTCGGTGGCGTAACTTCCCGCCGGGTTGGAGAGGCTCACGAAATCGACGCGGTTGATCGGAGTCCAGCGGTAGAAGAGGTGTTCCGTGCCAGGCGCTCCGAGAAACTTGCCCAAGTATTTGCCCGAGCTGGGCAGAAACTCGAGCCTCGGGCCGAGCCAGAGCGCAAGAGCGCAAAGGACCGCGGGTAGGGCGGCCGCTCGGGCTGCGGTTTGGACCGCTCGGCCGACGAAGAGGACGGCGGCCCCCGCGAAAAAGACGCCCGAGGCGAGGACCGCCGCGGGCGTGCCGAGCCACCAAATTGCGGGGACCGCCAGAGCGCAGCCCGCGCCCGCGCCTACGAGGTCCCAGAAATAGACCCTGCTCACATGCCTCGCGGCGACGCTCAGGGCGCCGGATATGCAAAGGCCGGCGCAGAAGAAGGGCACCGTGACGTCGAGGTAATAGATGAGAAGCACCAAGAACTCGCGCCGATCGGTCAGGATGCGCAGGGGATCGAGCGGGAGCCTGGAGAGGAGGATCAGGGATGCGACAACCGAGAAAGCCGCGCAGGCCGCGCTCGCGGCGAGAAACCGCGCCGGTCGGCCGGCGAGGATCCGGGGGAAGGCGGCAAGAACCGATCCAGCCGCTCCGAAACCGAGAAGGGCGACGCTTATGGTGACGTACGCGAAGTGGTGCCAGATGGTGAAAGAGAAAAGCCGTGTAAGCCCGATCTCCAGAAGAAGGACGCCGCAGGAGATCAGAGATACGCCGATACAAAATGGTAGTGGAGCCTCAGCCGGTGATCGCTTATCCATCGAACAGACGCTTTCTCCGATTGCGGACTATCTATACGGGAGCGCGGCGGCGGGGGCAAGGCGCTAAGTGGGGGATCGCTAGAAGGGGTGAGGTGGTCATGGCTGCGGTCGGATGGAGAGTTGACGCACAGCCGGACCTTTTCTTCCCGATGCAATCCCGCTTCGCAAAAGTATTCTATGCCGCACCAGCGGGTATGCTTCGTGGATGTGCGAAAGGGCGCCAGGTGCCCTCGGTGAGGAGCCGTGGCTGAAGGGTCTCTTGTATGGGCTCAGGACCGCGCTGCGCCGATGGCTTCAGTGAATACCCGTTTGAGGTCCTCCTCGCTCGCGACCCTGCCGGAGACCTTGACCTTGCCGTCGATTGCCAGCGCCGGGGTGACGAGTACCCCGCGGTTTACGATTTCCATGGGGTCGGTCACCTTGGCGAACTGGCAATCGATCCCGAGAGCCGCCGCCGCTGCCTTGGCATTGGCCTCCAGGATCTGGCATCTCTTGCACCCTATACCAAGGATCTCGATTTTCATGGTAAACCTCCTTTGACCGTTATCCTTGCTCCGGCCCAGCACTCCGTGGCGCGAACCGGTGCGCCCGCCTTCAACCGATTCTTCCGTAGATGAGGCCCGTTACGGTCGCCATTACGACCACGAGACCGGCAAAGACAGCGGTACGCTTGACACCCATCACCTTGCCGATGACCAGCAGGTTGGGAAGCGACAGGGCTGGCCCGGCGAGCAGGAGCGCGAGCGCCGGCCCGCGATTCATCCCAAGCTTCATCAGCGCCTCGACGATCGGAATCTCGGTCAGGGTGGCGAAGTAGAAGAGCGCGCCGACGAAGGAGGCGACGAAGTTCGAAAAGAGACTGTCGCTACCGACCAGCATGGCCACCAGCCTCTCGGGCAAGAGCGTGCCGATGAAGCCGACCACGAGGACCCCGCCGAAAAGAAGCGGCACGAGAAGCTTGGTGAAGTCCCAGGTGTTCTCCATCCACTGGCGCAGCTCCTCTCGAGAAAACCACCCCCAGGCCATGAGCGCAACGGCGACACCCATGAGCCCGGCGAGGCACCACCTGACATGGTATATGCGGATGACCCAAGTGTCGGCCTCCTCGATCCCCGCCACGTCCGCCTTGTCCAGCACGAGCCTCTCCGCCACCTCCTCGCCCGCGGCGCCGCGCTCGACCTGCAGCACGATCTCGTCTCGCGTCTCCTGGAGCAGCACTCCGGCGATCTCGGTACCATCGGGGCGGGTGACCACGACATCACCGGGGTTGTACCAGTCGCTAAAAACGAGAAAGAGAACCATGCAGAGAAAGTAGAGAGCGGTTTTCGGAAGCGACCGGCCGGGCGGCGGGCTTTCGCCTTGCGGAAAAGCTTCCGGCGCCTCGGCCTTGGCCTGCCGGTTTTCGAAGAAGAAGGCCATCCCCAACCCCACGACGAGCGCGAAAACGACGGCCCCCACCGCCCGCCAAAGGCCGATTTCGAAACCGAGCACCCGCGCGGTCAAGAATATCGCCAAGATGTTGATCGCGGGGCCGGAATAGAGGAAGGCAGAGGCCGGTCCGAGCCCGGCTCCGAGGCGATAGATACCGGCGAACATGGGGAGCACGCTGCAGGAGCAAACGGCCAAGATGGTTCCGGACACCGAGGCCACGCCATAGGCGGCAACTTTGTTGGAGCGAGGCCCGAGGTAGCGCATGACGGATTCTTTGGAGAGAAAAGTCATGATAGCTCCGGCGATGAAGAGAGCCGGGACGACGCAGCCGAGGGTGTGGTTGCGAGCGTACCACTGGAGGAGCTTGAAGCCTTCGATTATTGCCTGCTGCACTTCGGGGCTGCCTAGTGGAAGGAGGTAGGCAAAGAGAAAAACCGCAACCAGGGCCGCCAACGTCTTCGATTCCTTCATGGTTGACCTCCTACGTCTCGCCGCCCCCCTTGCCACTCCGGCGGCCGAACGTCCTCACCGCCCGTGCCTTGGCGGCGCGGTACTCGGGAATTTGAGACTTCATTGCCATATAGCCATATAGCCCTACTTCCTCGCGTAAGTCAAGCCCCCTAGGAGTTTGCACGTAGCCGGTTGGCCAGAGGGGGGAAAGACTCGTAGCGGAGCTTAAGCGCCGGCGCTGAGCGCGGGATCCTATCGGCAAGACCGCTCCGATCCCGACCGAAGCGGGCACGAGGGTCGTTTCCCTACGGGGACGCTTTGCTGTAATAGCTTGGAGACGCGCGAAGAGCATTGCGGCTTCGGCCGCTCGCAAGCGAATGCGGGGGTGGCGCGAAATCGGTCTGCGCCCTGCGGCGGATTGGTACATGCCCTGGCCGGGAGCTCAGGGATCGGGGGAGACGATCCGCGGATGGGGATCTGGGCTCGGTCGTTGAGCATTTAGGAGGCGCGCATCCGTTCGGGGTGCCATTGGTTTTTTCGCCCATGTGCTCGAGTCGTACGGGCCGGTGCATCGAGCGACCCGGCTCCCTTGCGAGAGATCGATGAATATGGGACCGTTGGGCGGGCAGGCGGGGGAGACGACCCCCTCGGACGGAAACATTTTGGGCTCTTAGCTGCTCGCGGAGGTGCGCCATGTCTCGAGAGGCAGTGAAGTACACCAAGAGATCCGCAATCGGCACCATCACGCTCGATCGCCCCAAGAAGTACAACACGCTTCGTGCCGACCTCCTCGAAGGACTGGATGCGGCCTTGAGGAGGGCCAACCGCGACCCCGAGGTCCGCGTCATCGTCCTCGAGGGCGCGGGTGACAGCTTTTGTGCCGGCTTCGACTTTTCGGATGGCCTCGAACACTACGAGGCGATCAGGGAAGATAACTACGATCCCGGCCGAGACATGCAATTCGTGACCGACTATTTCACCAGCTACATTCCGATTTTCATGGGACTTTGGCGAGGCTCCAAGCCCACGATCGCCAAGGTCCACGGGTATTGCGTAGGAGGCGGGTCGGAGCTTGCGCTTTGCGCCGACCTTGTTGTCGCCTCCGACGACGCTCGTTTCGGTACCCCCTACTCGCGGGTCTGGGGCTGCCATCTTACCGGCATGTGGGTTTACCGCCTCGGCCTGGCCAAGGCGAAATACTACGCACTTACCGGGGACTGGTTGAGCGGCAAGGAAGCGGCGCAGATCGGGCTTATCAATTTCTCCTGCCCGCTCGAAGACCTCGACCGCAGGGTGTGGGAGCTAGCAGAAAAGCTGGCCAAGATTCCGCTCAGCCAATTGGTAGCGATGAAGCTCATCGTGAACCAAGCCTACGATAACATGGGACTCCAAACCACGCAGACGCTCGGTCCGATTCTCGACGGGGTGATGAGGAACACTCCGGAGGGCCGAAACTTCGTACGGGTAGCGGCAACCGAAGGGGTAAAGGCGGCGGTTGCTCTGCGTGACCGCCCCTTCGGGGACTATAGCCAGGGGCCCGCGAAGCAAAAGCCGCGAAAGAAAAGCAGCCTCAAGTAAGAAGGTCTTGCTCTCCTCGGCCGGGCAGCGAAGCCTCTCTTGCAGGTGCGAGACAGACGCTGCCGCCGCCTCTTCCAAGAGGCGAGCCGCATCGGGCGGGCGCCGCTTCGGATAGGCGAGGGGATGGCGAGGCGTAGGATCCCCGCATGGTGGGTGGCGCGGCACCCGGCGCGGGGTGGCAGAGATTAGGAAGATCAGGCTCCGGCGGGGCTGATGTTTTGACCTCGGAGCAGCGTCCGGTTATAAGCATTGCGTGCTCAGCCCTTACACCGTGATCGAGCTCTCGTCGATCTCGACCTGCCTCTGCGGCCAGATCCTCGCGCAGCTTGGCGCGAGGGTCGTAGCGGTCGAGCCGTATGGTGGCTCCTGGGCGAGGAGGGTCGGCCCGTTTCTCGATCCTTCGAAGCGCGACATCGAGTCGAGTCTCTACTGGTGGGGGTACAATCGCGGCAAGAAGAGCGTAACGCTCGATCTCGAAGAGGAGGAGGGCAGGGCGGCCCTCGCTCGGCTCCTGGCGCGAGCGGATTTTTTGATCGAGGGTTTCTCGCCCGGATATCTAGCGTCGCTCGGTCTCTCCTGGGAAAAGCTTCGAAACGTCAATCCACGCTTGGTGATGGTGTCCATTACCCCGTTCGGCCAGAGCGGCCCCAAGGCCAAGTACGCTGATTCCGACCTGATCATCCTCGCCGCCTCCGGGGTGCTCGCGCTTACGGGCGATGCCGACCGGCCCCCGGTTAAGGCACCTGTCCCTCAATCGTATCTTCACGCCTCGGCGGAGGGAGCCGTGGCGGCTCTGATCGCCCACCACGAGCGGGTACGCTCCGGCTTAGGGCAGGCGGTGGACGTGTCCGCGCAAGCCGCCACGATGATGGCGACCCAGGCGCTCGTGCTCGGGGGCCACTGGGGGGACGATCTCTTTGCCCGCGCCGCCGGAGGCATAAGGGTGGGGCCGATTCATCTCAGGTTCGTTTACCGCTGCCTAGACGGTCACGTCTCGATAACGCTTCTTTTCGGCGAGAGCGTAGGGCCTGCCACGAAGAGGCTCATGCAGTGGATGCGCGAGGAGCGGTTCGTCGACGAGAATACCGTCGAGAAAAATTGGATCGACTACGTCCAGCTCTTGAGAAGCGGCGAGGAGCCGATCACTGAGCTTTTTCGCATCATGGATCGTGTGGCCGCCTTTTGTCAGGCTCACACGAAGCGGGAGCTTACCGAGGGAGCCCGGCGCCGGCAGATCCTGCTCGCGCCGGTTGCGACCGTTGCCGAGCTGCTCGAAAGCCCCCAGCTCGCGGCAAGAGACTACTGGGTAGATGTCTTCCACCCCGGCCTGACCCGCTCGATCAAGTATCCCGGGGCGTTTGCGAAGCTCAGCCGGACACCGCTCAAAATGGACGGGAGGGCGCCCTTTTTAGGAGAGCACAACCAAGAGATATTGCGGGAGCGGAGCGGCGCCGAGGCCGAAAAGAGCGACTCGCGCGCGCATTTCGACGGAGCGTCGGGGGCCAGCACGTGAGCGATCAGCCATTCTCGGGTTTGAAAGTGCTCGACATGAGCTGGGTTATGGTGGGGCCTACCGTAGCCCGCTATCTCGCCGATTACGGGGCTACGGTGGTTCGCGTCGAGTCCACGCTCAAGGTCGATGCCACGCGCACGCTTCCGCCTTTCAAGGATGGCGTCTCGGGCGTCGATCGCTCGGCATTTTATACCACGGTAAACGCCAACAAGCGCGGCCTCGCACTCGACCTCACTCATCCTAGGGCCAGGGAGCTGGTCCTTGCGCTTGCCCGCTGGGCGGATGTGGTGCTGGAGAGCTTCACCCCGCGCGTCATGCGCTCCTGGGGATTTACCTACGAGGCTTTGTCGGCAGTGAAGCCGGATATCGTCATGGTTAGCACCTGTCTCTTCGGACAGAACGGCCCCGATGCGGAGTTTGCCGGCTACGGCAATCTCTCGGCCGCCGCCTGCGGCTTCGTCGAGCTGATCGGTTGGCCCGACCGCGATCCCGCGGGCCCTTTCGGAGCTTACACCGATTACGTAGCCCCCAAGTTCATCGCGGCGGCGCTCCTGGCGGCGCTCGACCACCGGCGCCGAACCGGCCAGGGGCAGTACATAGACGCGGCGCAGGCCGAGGCGGCGCTACATTTCATCGCACCCGCCATCCTCGAGTGCACGGCCGCAGGAAGAATACCATCTCGGGTGGGGAACCGCTGTGCCGATGCGGCGCCCCACGGCGTCTATCGCTGCGCGGGGGAGGACCGCTGGGTGGCGATCGCGGTGCACGACGAGGAGCAGTGGCTGAGCTTTTGTCGAGCCACGGGGAACGAGGAGTGGCTCGCCGATCCCAGGTTCGCTGGCTTGGCGGCGCGCAAAGAAAACGAGGACGCACTGGATACCCTGATTGGCGATTGGACCGAGGAGAGGGAGCCGCTAGAGATCGAGCGATTGCTCCAGGCGGCCTGCGTGCCGGCGCACGCCGTCTGGCCGCCCGGCGAAATGAAAGAGGAGCTCCAGCTTGCCCACCGGGGGCATTTCGTCGAGGTGAATCATCCGAAGCTCGGGCCAGTCGCGATCGAGCGCTCCCGATTCGCGCTCGGCCGAGGCGAGCGTTCAGAGTATTTTCCGGGCCCGGGCTACGGGCAGGACAACGACTTTGTGTTGAGGGAGATCCTGGGGCTCGGCGAAAAGGAAGTTGCGGAGCTCGAGTCTTGCGGCGCGCTGAGATAAAAGTGCTCGCCGGGCGCGAGCCCTTTTCGGAGACGCCGGTCTTTGGAGGAAGGGCCCGCGCAGGCCTTTCGTTCAGCGAGTGCCGGGGAACGGGAAGCTTCCTCGAAGCGTGAAGGGAAGGAGCCTCTTCGCCCGGAACTGCACACCCGGAGGAACGGAGTCATGGGAAGTAGCAGCCTCACTCTGGCCTTGTCGCTCGTTCTTCTTGCCGGGCATCCGCTGGTAGCGTTTGCGGCCGAGGAAGCCAAGCGGGAGTTCATAGATGCGAAGGTCTGCCGCGGATGTCATGGTACGGTATACGATGAATGGAGCGGATCGCTGCACTCTCTCGCCACGAAGGATCCGATCTACGCTCGCGCGGCTAAGCTCTTTTCGTCCGAGGCGAAGAGACCTGGGGATTTGGCCGAGGCAGAGTCTTGCGTCAAGTGCCACGCCCCCCTTGCCGTCATAGCGGGCGAGATCGCGGGCCTGTCCGGGGACCCGGGGGACTTGAAAGGCGTATACGCGCAGGGGGTCACTTGCGATCTCTGCCACTGGATGGAGAAGGCGCTCGGGGTAGGGGATGCGCGCTACAAGCTGGCAGCGCCTCCCGAGAAAGGTCAGCCGGGCACCAGGTTCGGGCCTTATCGCGATGCCGAAAGCCCGTTTCACGGGGCCAGCTTCTCTCCCCTTCAGCGAAGCGCCGACTCGTGCGGCACCTGCCACGACGTCTCGCACGTCTCCAATCTTTTGCCGATCGAGCAGACCTACAGCGAGTGGGTGAGAAGTCCCTACTACACCGGCGATCCCGCGACCACTGTGATCTGCCAGGATTGTCATATGCGCCAGCAGCCGGGAAAACCCAGCACGGGGATGACCGAGAGACGGTTTCGCCCCGGCAAGGCGGCCATCATGGGGCCCGAGCGCGAGCATGCGCCGACGCATTTTTTCGTCGGCGCAAACGCTGCCGTCCCGGCAATGGAGGGCTCGGAGGTACACGGGAAGCTTGCAGCCGAAAGACTCGAACACGCCGTCAGACTCGAGCTCGCCGCTGAGCGCGTGCCGGGGGAATCGCTCGCGCGGGTGCGCGTCAGAGTCTGGAACGACGGTGCCGGCCACTATCTGCCGACCGGCATCACGCAGCTTAGGGAGATGTGGCTCGAGCTCGAGGTGCAAGATGCCTCGGGAGGGCTGGTATTCGCCGCTGGCCAGCCGGACGGATCGGGCGATCTTCCCGAGGGAGCGAGGGTGTTCCATACAATATTGGGGACGCCGGAGGGGAGGCCTACGTTCAACATCGCGCTTGCCGACCGGGTGCTCTTCGACAAGAGGATTCCTCCCAAAGGATACGTGGAGGAGGAGTTCTCGTTCGCGGTCCCGCAGGATGCGGCGCTGCCGCTATTGGCCAAGGTGCGGCTTCGTTACCGCTCGGCATCTCAGAAGGTCGCTCGGCTCCTCTTCGAGGAGGACGCGCCGACCCTCCCCATAATAGAGATGGCCGCGGGCAGGGTGGAGGTGAGATAGGGCTTGGCGAGGATTTGCTGTGGCGAGAGAATTTCCGAGGGCCGGCGGCGCCGAAACCGAGCGAGGCTTCGTCTCTTTCGCGGGCGGACCGCGATTCCGATGTTTTATAGGGTGCTTGCATGCGAAAAATATACTTAGACTTTAATGCCAGCACTCCCCTCGCTTTCGAGGTCAGAAGAGCCATGCGCCCCTTTCTCTCGCGCCATTTCGGCAACCCGTCGAGTAGTCATTGGGCGGGTCGGCCGGCGCGCGAGGCGCTCGAGCGGGCGCGCCTTCGAGTGGCGGGACTCATAGGGTGTGCCGCCGATGAGGTGGTCTTCACCAGCGGCGGGAGCGAATCGAACAACCATGGGATCAAGGGGGCTTTTTTCGCGCGCCGGAAGCTCGGCAATCATATCGTCACCTCACGGATCGAGCACCCCGCAACCCTCTCGCCCTGTAGGTTTCTCGAGTCTTTGGGTGCCGAGGTGACGTATCTCCCCGTGGATGGGACCGGTTCGGTGGATCCGGACGCCGTGAGGCGAGCGATCACGAGCCGAACCATCCTGGTCACGATAATGCACGCCAACAACGAAGTAGGAACCATAGAGCCGATCGCCGAGATCGCGAAGATCGCCCGCGAAAAGGGTGTGCTCTTTCACACCGACGCCGCGCAGTCGGTGGGGAAAATACCGGTAAGCGTGGACGAGCTCGGAGTAGACCTTCTCTCGGTCGCCGGGCACAAGCTTTACGGCCCAAAGGGAGTCGGCGCTCTATATGTAAGGGCGGGGGTAGAGATCGAGCCCGTGATTCACGGCGCAGGCCACGAGGGGGGCAGGCGGGCCGGGACCGAGAACGTTCTTCTAGCCGTGGGATTGGGCGCGGCCTGCGAGCTCGCGCGAGATTGGATTGGAAGGCCCGACGTGCAAGCTCTCCGCGATCGTTTCTGGGAGCTCTTGCAGGAGAGGTTCGGCGCGCGCGTAGTCTTGAACGGGCACCCGAGCAGGCGGCTGCCCAATACGCTCAATGTTTCTTTTACCGGCCACGTGGGAGCGGAGATTCTGGCTCGCTTGCCGGCGGTTGCAGCCTCGACCGGCTCGGCTTGTCACGAGGGGGCGGTTTCGGTTTCGCCGGTTCTCGCCGCCATGGGGGTGCCTGCCGAGGTCGCCAGAGGGGCGGTGCGCTTTAGCCTGGGGCGAACGACGACGAGCGAGGAGATCGAGGAGGTGGCAAGACGCCTTTCGCGGCTCCTCCGGTAAGAGCCGCCGGAGGAGCGATCCGCCGCTAGGGCGCCAGCGCGCGTGCCTTCCCCAGTGTCTTTGGCGCCGCGGCCGCTGCCATGGCGAGAGCAACCCGTTCGTGCGCGGCATCCGCATTCAGGCGCGTGCAAAAATGCCGGCCGTCCTCTAATATCATGATGCGTGGATCCGGAACCCGAAAAGATCGGAGCCATTGCCGAGAGACATGGGATCGTGCTCCTGTTGCGCTTTGGCTCCTCGGTAGCGGGGAAGCTTCACCCTCGAAGCGACGTCGATCTCGCCCTGCTGGTCGAGCGGGTGCCAGCCTCCCTGGAGGCTCACGGCAGGCTGCTCCAAGACCTCCAGGCGCTCTTTCCCGAGCGCGAAGTCGACGTGGCTTTCATAAATCGCGCCGATCCACTTTTTTTGAAAAAGATCACGGAGTCGTGCGAGCTTCTCTACGGATCGAAGCGGCGCCTTCAAGAGCTCAAAATTTACGCCTTCAAGCGCTATCAGGACCACCGCAAGTACCTCGATTTGGAGCGACGGTACGTGGAAAGATCGCTGGAGGAATTTTAGCCATGGCGATCGACCGCGAGCTAATTACGCGAAAAATGGTTCTTATAACCGCGGATCTTCGGGCGCTTGGACCACTGGCGGAGCGCCCGCTCGATGCGTACCTGGCGAGCCCCACCGACGAGGTGGTGGCGGAACGGTACCTGGAGCGGATCATCGGCCGGATGATTGACATCAACTACCATCTGCTAACGGAGGGCGGGCAGCCGCCGCCACGGGACTACTTCGAATCGTTTACGCTATTGGCCAGAATCGGGGTTTTGCCGGCTCCCTTTGCCAAGAAAATCGCGGCGCGCGCGGGCCTACGGGATCGACTGGTGCATGAATATGACGAGATCGATCCCGAGCGGGTCTATGCGGGATTGCAAGCGGCGATGCAGGACGTGCCCCAGTATTTGCGAGTGGTGGGCGAGCACTTAAAGAAGGCCGCGCCGGCCTAAGCCCGCGCCGGGGGGCCACGGGTTGGCGACGGAGCGGCCGGCGTAAGGGGGCGTTTGCATCGGTGCCATAATGTAGGCCCTCAGGGGTAGAAGGGGCTTGGAGGCGGGTCGGTTCCATAGAGGTGGCGCTTACCACGTTTTGCGTCGGCTCGCGGGGCACGTAGTCCTGGCTTTGCTTCTTGTGGCGCCCGACACCAGCGCAGGTGCGACGCCCTGCGGGGCCTCACCCGAAAACGCGCCCTTACCATCCAAAGGCGTTCTTGCGAGCCGAAGCGGGCAAGAACCTTCTTCGCCCCCCTCCGCGCCGGAAGCGGCGGCCTGCCGGCTTCTGGGAGTCGCCGCGATGCCTGCTGTCGGGATCCTGAGCCTGGGCGAGGCCAGGCCGGGTGAATGGTCGTCCGATGCGACGTATTGCCGCGCGCTCCTTCTGGAGGGGACAATGGCGGTTGGATCCGTCGGCATGCGCGCGATCGGGCACCCGAGGAGACCTCCGGTCTTCGGCGCGGGTGACTTCGATCGTTTCTTTCGCGACGCGTTTCGCAGCCGCTCGCGGGTGAATAACTTTTTCGACGGTGGCCTGGGGGCGCTCTGGGCGCCGATCTTCGCCTCCGGGGCGCTCTTTGCGGCCGGAGCGGTGGCCGCAGACAGTGGCGGATACCGCGAGCACGTCGCCCGGGCGCTACCTCTTCTCTGGTTGGGGATCGGCGGAAACTCTCTTCCGGCCGACGCATTCAAGAAGGCCTTCGGGCGCAAGCGTCCCTTTCTCAGGTTCGGTAACGACCGGGCAATTGGGGCTTTCGGCATCGACGATGACGCGCGCGAGTCGTTCTATTCCGGACACGCGAGCACGGCTTTCTTTACCGCAGCGTTCGCCGATCCGGTCATGGCCGAGATCGTGCGGATTCGCTGGCCGCGGTACGGGTTGAGCGGTGACGCGCCGGTTGGGCTCAAGGCGCTCCGTTTGCTTCAAGGGGCGGCTCTTTACGGCCTTGCGGCGGGCGTTGCCTACTCCCGGCTCGACATCGACAAGCATTACATGTCGGATGTGATCGCCGGCGGCGTTGCCGGATTCGCCCACGGAAGGCTCCTTTACCATTTGGGATACAAGGGGGGCGGGCGGCGCGTGGCCGTGCGTCCCATGCATGGGGGGCGGGGACTCGAGATTGCGTGGGATTTCTGAATGAGCGGCGATCGTCTCGGGATGCGCCCCAGACGACGCACCCGAGCGCGCACGATACCCCCGAGGCGTGCTCCCGAGGGGTCATCATGAGCCGCCGGCCGTTTAGTTTCTTGGTGACCTTCCTACGCCGCAAGCGGCCGCTCCGCGGCGGGCGCAAAAACGAGCCTTGCCTCCGTGAGCTTCCAGTCGGCCGCGTTGCGATCGACGGGATAGCGAAGGTTTTTCACCGCCGGGGCGGGGGTCGAAGGAGCCCCCCGCCCTGGTTGATAAAACTGCGCCGCGCGGTCCTGAAATGTCCAATGGTATTAGCTAGAACTTGCGCCTGGAGACGGCGTGCGGGGGGTTAGCTTGGGGCCGACTCGTAGGTTTTCCACGGTGAACTGCGCGACCGCCTCCCCATGAACTTCCGCGCCCACCCAAATCCCGATCAAGGTCGCGGCCGGGTCGAGCTCGGGAAGGGGACAGGCGCGCTCGCGGCCAAGCCGTAGCGTCTCCACCACAGCCCGGCTCAAGTCGAAGGCCAAATCGAGAGTCTCACCGGGACCGACCGGTCCAAGGGTGTGGCCGTCCATCCCATCGGCGACGAGTCCGGCGTCCGAGTTGAGGAAAAGGAAACAGCCGTCGATGCCGCAAAAGAAGTCGGGCCAAGCCTGGCGGAAAAGACTCCACGAGATCCACCAGTTTCGGTTGCGCTCGCCGTCGTGGAAAACGGCCCCCAGCTCGAGACGAGGAAACGGTGCCTTCCCCGAGGACGACGCGCAAGGGACGCTCTCGCCAGTTAGGCCGAAACGGCTCCCGAGGGTTATCCGGACCTCGTACCCGAGGCCGCCGTCGAGGCGAAGTCCAGCCGGCATCGTCCCGAGCTCCGGTCGCGCCAACACGCCCACGAAAGGTGGCACGGAGCTCCCGTCGCGGCACGTCCCATCCGGCCAGTTCTGGTGATTTCGGCTGTTGTCGAGAAAAAACTCGAACGCGGGGGGATCGCCGCTCGATGGTACTTCGAACCAAGGAAAGGTACCTGGCTGGGGTGTATTGTAACCAATGACACCCCAGCCAGGCGGGTGTGGGGCAGGAGCATCTGGCGCCCGAAGTTGGGGTCGTCGGTGGTCTGTGCGCACGAGTCGCAAACGGCCGGCGAGACCGCAAGCCACTGCCAGCGCAGAGCCTCGGAGCCGTCGCCCGAGCCGCCGGCTCCGCCGCAGGCGAAGGCGAATGTGATCGCCAGGGCCGAAATGGCCCCGGGCGCCCGACGGTTCACGGCAATCACTATAAGTCAGACGAGAAGCCGGCGATAATCCTTTCAGGGTACCGGCGCGGGATTTGGCATCGACGGTTCTCCGCGGTTGGACCCCCGGCCGGTGCAGAACTACCCACGAGGCCGCGATTTTCCTCTCGGCAAGCCCCAGGCCCGCTCCGCTCGGTTACTTCCCGCTGGCGCCGCAATCCCGAAGCTCCTCCGCGGCCTCCCAGATCACCCCGGCTACGGCCTCGGCGCCGCGGCGGACCACCGAGTAGCACTTTTCGTGGGCGGGGGTGGTGACGAACCGGGCGACATCCTCCGGATCGGTCCAATCCACGCCGGAGAGCTCGCCGCAGGTGGTGCTTCCTACCGCTTCTTCGAATCGCCTCACCATCTCCTGCGCAGGCTTCATGATCGGGGCGAGGCCAGCCGCGCCGGCGTCGAGGCGGGTGCGTCCCGCAATGGTTCCAAGCACCATGAGACCCGCGGTCAGAACGCCGCACGTGCCGCTCACGCACATGCCGGAGTGGAGCGCTCCCGCCGCCTTGAAGAGGTTCTTGTCCTTGGTCCCCAGCGCTTCCATAAGAGCCGCCACCGTGCACTGGCTACAACCCATGTAGGTCCGCTCGTAGCGCTCCGCCGTCTTTCCCACCCGCTCTACGAACTTCTCTTTCGGCGTCGAGATCATCGTGCGGCGGTCCTCCTTGGGCTTCGTTTTTTCCTGCCCGCAAGTGCCTCTATGTCGAACTCTACCTGCCCCCGTTACCTGAAACAAGCTGGGCGGGAAGCAACGATGAGCCGAAGAAATGTTGCGTCGAGCCGAAAAGGCGCCAGGCCGGTTTTGAGCGATTTCCTTTGCGACTCCGGCGAGACCCTTCGCGCCAGGGATTGGCCGCGAGGCAAAACCAGCCGGCTATCCCGGCGATTAGCTCGATCGGTTAGCGCTTAACCCAGCTTCGGTGCGAGAAACGCGAGCGTAGCCAGATCCCTGGCGACGGTAGCTCGCAGAAGCCTGGAGATGCCTTTGTAGAAGGAACCGTTGGCGTTTCTTTCCATGAAATCCCCGAGCTCGGGGACCCATCTGCCGAGATGGGAGGTCAGGAAACGCGCCTCGGTGGACAAGGCCTCGGTGGCCCGCTCTTGGCTTTTTTCCTGCCACGCGTCCTTTTCTTCCGAGGTCAGAAATTCCATGAACGCCAGCTCGACCGCTATGTGATCGGGCAAAAGGCCGCCTCGCCTGACCGGCGCCGCGCCCGCTCGCTCGTAGAACCGAAGCGCCGACCAGGCGGGGGCTCCCATGAGAAGACCCTTTCGACCCGGCTCCGCGTAAACCGATTCGAAGGGCTCTAGGTACCGCGAAGTCGGGACCAAAAAGAGAGCGTCGAAATCCTCTCGCGCCGCCTCGGTTTCGGCCGCCACCGTCGCCTGGCCTCTTGCCACGAGCTCCGCCGGATCGGATGAAAGCGCAAGCAGCGCGGGCGAGAGATCGTGGTCTAGCAAAGCCGCGATCATCGACTCGTTCGGTGCTTGAGCCGTCGCCGCGGCCAGGAACTTGTAGATGTCGTGGCGCGCGGGGCAAAGGCCCTCGATCTGCCGAAGCCGCGTCTGTGAATCGATGGTATTCAGCTCCGGCGCCTTCACGTTCATTTAGGATTGAACCTTATCGCCGGGCGCGTGAGCTGCGCGTCCGCAAAGCCCGGGGGAGCGTTTTGGCCGGACTGGCGAAGGTCGAAATTCTCTACGAAGTGTATCGCCCGGCCGACGCAAGTGGTCGCGCAAGCGGGCTCGAGCCCCTCCGCCTGCCGGTGCTCGCAAAAGGTGCACTTCTCGACTTTCCCCGTCTCCTCGTTGAATTGCGGAGCCCCGTAAGGACAGGCCCACAAGCAGTACTTGCAGCCGATGCAAGTTTCCTGGTTTATGAGGACGATGCCATCGGCCGCGCGCTTCACGATGACATTCTGGGGATTCGACGGATCGTTCTCGTCGCTCAGCGGGCAGGCCGCCAGGCACGCCGGCTTCTCGCAGTGATTGCAGGCCGAGGTGATAAACGTGAGCTGCGGGTTGGGGTAGGTGCCGTTTTCCCGAAAGATCACCCAGCGGTAACTCACATGCCTGGGAGAGACCAGGAAGTCGCGGCGAAACTCGAGCGGGGACTGGTCGGGGGGCGTATTGAGCTCGGCCTTGCAGGCGATCGTACAGGCCTCGCAACCCACGCAGCGGCTTAGATCTATGAACCAACCTCTTTGCGCCATGACTTTCTCCTCTCGCTATCCTAGACTCGCTCTACCCGCACTCGCGTATCGTAGAACGACGCGCTGCAGCCGATCTTGTCCTGAAGAGTGACGTTTCGTAGGAAGGAATCGAGCCGCATGATGGGATTCACCTGGATGCCGGCACCTCGGCTCGCATCGTACGGCTGTGTCACCCCGTCGATCTGGTGCGGGCGCGAGTGAAGCTCCCAGTGCCCGTAGTGGTGAGATACCGCGACCACCCCGGGCCTCACCCGCTCGGTCACTTGCGCCCGGCCGATAACGCCGCGGCGGTCGGAGTGCGAGGTCAAGCGCACGCGCGTTCCGGTTTCTATTCCGAGGGGTGCTGCGTCCGCGGGGTTGATTAAAACGAAATTCTCCGGCTCGAGCAGCATGAGCCAGGGCAGATTGGCCGTGCGCGCCTGAGCATGGATTGCGGTCTTGAAGGTCACGAGGTGAAGCGGGAACTCCGTATCCTCTACCAGGGTGCCGTCCGCGTTGCGAATCGGATCGTATTTGGGAAGCCCGTCGAAGAACTCTCCCGTCATCGAATCCTTCGTGATCGCGAGCTCCTCGATGTAAAGATGGATTTCGTTTGCGTACTTGTGCTTCACGTGCTCTCCGTCGTGCTCGTTTCCTGGGTCCTCGAACGCTCCACCTTTGGCGACGATCTCCTGGATAGAAGTAGCACCGTGGTCCGCGGCGATGTTCTGAAAGAGCCGCTTCTTGAAATCCCAAGCCGTGTCCAGGCTTCCTCCGTCGGCAAAGGCGTTTGCCCCCACACCCGGTATGCCGAGCTTTTTCCCCAACGCGATCATGATGTCTTCGAGCATCATCGGCCCCTCGGCGGTCCTGGGATCCACGGCGACGTTGCCCTTGCTCAGGAAGGAGGTAAAGACATTGGGCGCGTCGGGATCGAAGGGGGCGCTTCCGATCGGCTTGCCGTCGAGGTAGCCCACCACGGGCTGGCGGATGGCGCGGAACTTCGTGAGGATCGTCGGGGTTCCGTGGGGTGTGGCCCATTTCTCGAGATAAGTGGTATCCGGCAGGATGTAATCGGCGAAGGCCGCTACCTCGCCGATGTTGACGCTGATGGCGACGAAAAGCTCTAGCCTGCTCTCGTCCCTTACGTAGTCCTCGAAGACATAGCGTAAGGCCGGCGTCGAATACGGCCACGCGTTCCAGTAGGTGATGAGCGCCTTGAGAGGATAGGGATACCCGTCGGCGGCGCTGGGGATAACTTCCTGGTAGTTGCCGTGCAATGCGTAAGGGAACCAGGGTCGCTTGGCCGGGTAGCCTCCGTCCCGGGCGAAGATGTTGGGAGCGTCTTTCTCGTAATTCTTCTTCGCGCGGTTTATCGGAATCCCTTTGGCCGAGACCCCCCCTGGCACCTTGGTGACGTCCACCTGCCCCGGAGCCCCCTTGGTGCCGATCTCGTCCCATCCACCTCCCCCGGCGGTATTCCCCCCCTTCCAGTCGTAGTTGCCAATAAGGGTATTCAGAGCCATGATGGCAAGCTGGTTGTAGACGCCGTTGGTGTGCTGGACGGCGCCACGGTAGGTATTGGCCACGGCCTTCTTTCCGTGGCTCGTGAACTCGTCCGCCAGGCCCTCGATCGTGGCCTGGTCTATACCGCAAATGGCGCTGTATTCGGCGATGGTCTTTTCGCGCACGCGATTCACGAAAAGCTCGAATGCGGTCATGCAGGGGATGCCGTTTACCGAAACCTGGCCGGGCAGAAGCTCTCCCGAATCGGTGGCGTCATGAATCGCCGGGGCGCCGCTCTTCCACACCACGTATTGTTCCTCGGTGCCCCCCAATCCCGCATCGCTCGCCCTCAAGAAAGCCTTGGTATCGAGCCTTACCAGATAACTGGAGTCGGTCCAGGTCGTCTCGCCATCGGCCTCGGCCGCTGCCTTCGTGGTATTTTCCAGATACCGGGCATCGTAGCGATCGTTGTCGATTATCCAACGGGCCATCCCGAGCGCGAGGGCGGCGTCGGTTCCAGGCTTTATTGGCACCCACTGGCTCGCCTGCGCCGCCGAGTTGGAAAAGCGCGGGTCGACCACCACATAACGCCCGCCCCGCGCCTTCATCTCCATCAGTTTGCGCCCGAGGGCGACCATGGGGAAGTTGGCCTCGAGGGGATTCGCGCCGAAAAAGATTATGTACTCGCAATCGAGAATATCCGGCTTGAAGTGTTCCTTTCGGCCTTTCTTGGCCTTGCGGTCCCAGGTGATGAGCTCGTTTCCCACGTGGTGGGAGACCTCGCAGATGCTCGTGTGGTCGTGCCGGTAGTTCACCGTACCGAAGCCGTCTTTCCAGATTCGGTCGGTAAACTCCTTGTCCCCGTGCACGATCCGGCCCGGCGAAAAGGCGACCTGATTGGCGATGGGGCCTAGCTCCGGCGCGCTCGGATCGATCAGAGTGTCGGTGTCCATGAGGGGCTTGAGCTTGCTCGCTATCTCCGTAAGCGCCTGATCCCAGCTTATGGCTGTCCACTGGCCGGATCCTCTGGGACCCACCCGCTTTAACGGAGTCGTGAGGCGCATGGGGTCGTAAACCACCTGGATCCCGGCTTGTCCCTTCGCACACATGCGGCCGCGGACTTTTCGCGCCTCCTCGGTCGGGGTTCCGAAAGGCAGCATCTCGTCCGGGTCCTTGTTGTTCGGGTGGTAGGGGTTGCCGTCGATCTTGAGGAGCACGCCATTGGCGACTTTGGCCCTCAGCCCGCAGCGGCTGTGGCAGTTCTGGCAGGAGCTATAGACGAACGCCACCGCCGAGGAGGTGTCGCCCAGATCCGCCGGCGCACCCGAGAACGCCTGCGCCAGCGCGCTCGGAACCCGGCCGAACAGAGCGCTCCCGGAAGCCGCCGCGGCGAGCGAGGCTGTCGCCTGCAGAAATGTCCTGCGATCGATCTCCCTTTCGAGCCAGCAGGTCCAACCTTTATCGTTTCTCGTCTTCATTCGGACTCCCTCCCGGTGACTCCAATGGTTGGCGGTTCATCGAACGTAGAAGGGCTGGGCCTCCACGCCGCGGGCGCCGTGGCAGCCGGCGCAGATCTCGACGTCAACTTGCTTTCGGATGCTTGCCGCCGAGCGGTTGTCGAAATCCACAGAAGCGTGGCAGGCGATGCAGGTGTCATTGCTCACGCCGGCCGCGATCGGCTGACCCGAAATGAACGGAATCATCGCCTGATGCGCTTCCGGGAAGCGGCTGTCGAGTGTCGTACGCTTCAGGATCTGTTCGTGGCACTTCTGGCAGTCGCGGTCGTACTGCGAAGAGGAGCTATTGTGCACGGCCCGAAGATTGCCCCGGCTGGGGAGCACTTCCGGGGGCTGGGAGACGCCGCCTTTCCCGCCGCCGCCTCCGCCGCCGCAGCCAGCCAGCGCCGCCACCAGGACGCCTGCCAAAATCGCCTTCGAAAAAAACTGTTCTCTCGTTTTCATCGCCTTCTCTCCACCTGAGCTTGGAAGTCTTCCGTATGCGGTTTAACGGCTTTCTCCTTTCCGCTTCGACTCAAAACTCGTACTTGAGCGAGACCGATCCGATGTGCGCGGTGTAACCGGGAGCACGCGCCCCCAAAAAAGCGGATAGCGCCGACCCTGGATCTACCGCCGTCATCGAGGGGGCGATCTCGTCCGTTGCGAAGTCGCTTTCGGTATAGCGCTCGAAGGCGTAGCCCAGCCTCGCCTCGACGTCCTCCCTCAACTTGCACACAAGCGTGAGCGTCACCTGGTGGAGGCGGTTTTTCACATTGGGGTAATCCTCCGCCTCGCCCGAGAGGTCGCCTCCCGGTGCGGAGCCGCCCTTTAGCCTGCCGATCCCGAAGGAAAAGTTGTAAGCAAGGTCGGCATCGACCTTGCCGGGAACAACGCTCAGCGTGCCCCCAACGCCGACGGTATCTACTGAGTCGTGGCCCCGGACGTGCCAATCGTTTGCCGTATTTTCGACCACCCGCTGGACGTCTCCGGCATTTTCCAGGGGCCTGAAGCGCGAGCGCTGGTTGTAGCGGTATTCTTCACGGGTGTAATTGGCAAAGACCGTGGCTCTTTGCGAAGGGGCGAAGGTGAGATCGAAGGAATAACTCAGGGTATCGTCATCCAAAAGCCCGTAAACCGAGCGGTCGTAGTCGTCGGCGCCAAGCTCGAAAGCGGCACCTGCCGCAAGCCGCTGCCAGGGGGACGCCCGGAGCGAGACCGAGACAGCATCCCTTTCGCGGTGCGCAAGGTCGTATTTCCTCAGAAGAGCGAAGGTCGCTCCTTCTATGCTCGGACCCTCCGTGAAGGAGCGCTCCACCACCTTGGCCTCGTAGCTTCCGGGGTCGCGGATCGCGTGAGTGTAGGCGGCTCCCAGGCTGAGCCAATCGAGCGGCTCGGTGTCGAGCGAAGTGCGGACCGTGTTCTCGTCGCTGTTTTTGATCTCGCGGTTTTCCCGATGCCACCTCACCCAGTCGTAGTCTATTCCGCCGCGAAGTTGTCGTACCGGCCGCCAGACTACGCCGCCTCCCAAACTCTCCTTGCTGTAGGAAAACCTCGAGTCCCGCCGCGGATCTCCTGCGGCCAGGCTATCGCCTATGACCGGATCGTCGATCGCGAGCCTGCGGCTTCGGTCGCCGAAATCGTAGTAGCGCGCGCGCCCGGCAAGCGTCACGTTTTCGACCGGCTCCGCCGTGATCCGGTAGCTTGCGTTTATAATATCTACCCATCCGTCGAGCTTGTCCGCCGCAAGTGGCGACAGTGGAGGATCGAAGAGGGCGGTGTTGCTGGTAAGGGGGAGAAGGTCGTCGTTTTGGCTTCTAAAACCGTAGGAGAAGCTTCCCGCCATGACCGCCGAAAGCGGCGCGGCTGCCCGCCCTTCGAGGCGAAACTCGTGCGCTTGGTTGTCCGGCTCGCGCGCAAGGCGCCCGGTGGAAAAGTCATTCGGCGCATCCTCGAGCGCAAGCGGATTGTCCCACTCCAAGGCCGCATAGGGATTGCGAAAAACAGATCCGCCGTAAACCGCCCTCAACGAGAGGCTTCGCGTGGCGTACTCGGCGCTCGCGCCCACGGTGTGGGTTACGTACTCGAACGGGGCCGGTAGCTCGAGGGTGTGGGCGCCGGCGCTAAAAGCCGAGGCCGTTCCGATTGCCTTTGTGCCCCGCTGCCGCTCGGCCCGGTAGTTCGCTCTGAAGGTGAGAAAGGTTCGCGGGGTAAGCCGAACATTCATCCAGCCGGTGTCTTCCCGAAGCCTGAGCCCGTGCCCGCGAGCCAACTCCAAAACTGTGGGAAGGAGCGCGTTATCGGCGCTTACCGTTTGGCGAATCTCGTCGTCCAAAAAGAGATCGTCGCCCCTTCTTCGGTATAGGGTTCTTGCGCTGTTGCTCGACTTGTGGGGGATCTGATCCCAGCCGGCCTCGATCGCAAGCCGCCCGATCTCGCCCGCCCGAACGACATATCGCCCGTCTTGCTCTGTCGCGTCCTCGGCCGAAACCTCGAAGTAGTAGCCGCGCTCGCGCTCGCTCCCTCTGACCTCGAGGCCCGGAAGGACCGGCCAGCGGCCCGGAAGATCGCGGTACTCCTCGAACTTAGACGAAGAGGAATCGACAGCTTGCGGGATTCCGCCCACCTCCACACTGCCGTGAATCTCGAATGGGCCTAACGAGCGTGCCGCTGCCTCATCGCTTTGAGCTTGTCCGACGCTGGGCGGAAATCCCGCGGCGAGCAGTGCAATCAGGATGGCGCCGGCGGCTTTGTCCTGGATCGTGGCGTCTTTTCGCTTCTCGCTCACCTCGTTCCTCTCTTTTTTGCTCCCTCACCGAAGCAGATTTGCACCCGAAGGATGGTTGGATCCGTGTATCTCGGCGTGGCAATTCGAGCAGCCGCGGTTGAATGCGAAACGTGACGCCGCCGGGAGCGCAGCCGAGGGGTGGCCCGCCGCCGCGTGGCAGCGCTGGCACAAGAGCGGCACCTTGGCAACGAGCAGGCTTGGGTGAATCGAGCCGTGCGGCGTATGGCAGGTCAGGCAATTTTCTTGGACCGGCGCGTGTTCCCAGAGATGGGGGCCCCGCTTTTCCGCATGACAGCGGTAGCAGGTATCGTTGACCGTGGTTTCCTCCAGCAAGGCCGCCCCGAGCGTGCCGTGCGGATTGTGGCAGCTCGTGCAAGTAACCTTCCCCTCGCGAACCGGCATGTGCGAGGAGCGCAGAAGCTGGGCACGCTGCTTCTGGTGACAACCGAGGCAAACCTCGGTTTCGGGGCGCTTTCTTCCGACCTCCGTTCGCAAGCGCGCAACCTTGAGCTGGTAGGGGAGCGGGCGCATGATCTCGTGACAGTCGCCGCAGGCGAGTCCGCTTGTTTGGTGCTTGCTCCCTTTCCACATGCTCTGGCGGTCTCCGTGATGGCAACGTATACAGGCCTCGTTTTGCACCGACACCGGCTCGGCGCCCTTTTTAAAGGTCACGAGCCCATCGGCGGAAAGTCCCCCGGCTTGCACGTGCGCCGAGCCATCCCCGTGGCAGCTAAGACAACCCTCGCGCTCGATGTCGTTTCTCGGATGGGACATGGTAAGCCACCCCATCTTCGTTTTGGCGAAGACCTGCGCCTGCTCTTCGTGGCAGCCGAGACAGATCTCGTTCCCTTCGGGCCCCTGCGCCGCTACTGCTGCCCGCCCAACCGGCCAAAGAGGCGCACAGATCAAAAGCAAAAAGCTCGAGAGAAGCGCCACTCGACGGCCCAGCCGAGCCCCGCAGTCTTGGCTGTCATCCATTTCCGCACTCCTCCCGATTTCTTGTGTCGTTCCCCACAGGCTCCTCGCCCGGCAGTGGGTGGCGTGCGCTACAGATCTCGACGGACAAAAACTGCGGCATTCTCCTGAGCTCGACGCCGCTCTCTTCGAGGGTGCGAAGATACTCGCACCCCTTCCGATCCACTTCTCGAAGATCTTTTAAATCGAGCGCGAGCTTTCTTCCCGCTTGGCGGTGCTCGCCGAGCTTTTCCTCGACGACCTCTAGCGCGTCTGCGGAGAGGGTTCCCACAAGGCCGAGGATCGCGACCTCGGACCCCTTCTCGGCACCTTCGACCCGCTCCGTCACCCGCAGCATCTCCCCGAGCGGCCCCAGACAGGTTGAGACCGCCGCACGATGGCCAAGCCAGATACGTGCCAAGCGCCTCGTACCATGAAAACATACGGAATTTGCACGGCTTTCTTCGTGAAAGAGGGCGGGACCAGCGCGCCGGGTAGCAGGTGCTAGGTCACAATTACGTACAGCCATGTTGTCAGTTAGACAACAGGACCCGTGTTTGCCTCGTCGGATTTTGGCCGGGGCCGGCTTGGGGAGTGGCCGCCGGAGGTTGCAGGGGTGGCCACCAAGAGCGGTTTGTGGGCTCTTGGCGCCAGCCGCCGCGCCGGGGAGCTGGCTATATCGTCAGATACCCAGGCTTTTCATCAAGCGTGTGAGGTTACTTCTGTCGATACCGAGCAGCCGCGCGGCTCGAGCTCGGTTTCCTCCGGCTTCGGCCAGGGCGGCTTGAACGCGGCGGATCTTTTCAGCCCGGATGGCGTTTGCGAGGGTCGGTCGGCCATTGGAGCCTCCGGTGCTTTCGACCCCCGGCGCGGCGCGCGTTCGCAGCTCCGCGGGGAGATGGTCGGCCATGATCGTTTTGCCCCGGCAGAGCACGACCGCCCGCTCGATCACGTTTTCTAGTTCGCGGACGTTTCCTGGCCAGCGGTACGAGCAAAGGAGGGCGAGCGCTTCCTCGGAAATCGCTTCCACCTCGCTCGGGATCTTCTGCAGACAGTTTTTGAGAAAATGGAAGGCCAGAGCGGGAACGTCGTCCAACCTCTCGCGAAGGGGCGGCAAGGTGAGCTCTATTACCCTGATCCGGTGGTAGAGGTCGAGGCGAAAGCGACCTTCGTTTACCTCGAGCGCGAGATCGCGGTTCGTTGCCGCGACGACCCGCACGTCAACCCGTATCGGCTTGTTCCCCCCTAGGCGACTGAAAACGGAGTCTTGCAAGAATTGGAGGAGCTTGGCCTGCGCCTCGAGCGAAAGGTCCGCGATCTCGTCTAGAAAGAGGGTGCTTCCGTGAGCGAGCTCGAACTTGCCCATGTGGGTTTTCACCGCACCGGTAAATGCTCCCTTCTCGTGCCCGAAAAGCTCGCTTTCGATCAAGCCCGGCGGGATCGCCGCGCAGTTTACTTTGATCAGGGTGTTTCGGCCGCGCGGGCTGCGCTCGTGGAGGGCGCGCGCGATCAGTTCCTTTCCCGTTCCGCTTTCGCCCAAAACCAGCACCGTGCTGTCGGTCCTTGCCGCCTTGTCGACGGCGGCCAGGATATCCATGAGCTTGGGATTGGCGCCCACGATGTACTCGTATCGGGTGGTGGCGGCGAGCTCTTCCCGCAAATACACGTTTTCGGCGCGAAGCCGCTTCTCCAGCGCGGCCACCTCTTCGCGCCGCTTCTGTAACTCGACGGCCATCAGGTTGAACGCGCGGCAAAGCTCTCCCGTTTCATCTTCGGCGAAGATGGGCGTGCGCACCGAGAGATCGCCGGCGGCGATGGCGCGAGCCGCGCGACGAAGGTCGAAAATCGGCCGCACGATGAGGCCAGCGAGCAAGAACGCGAAAAACGCTCCGGAGCAGAGTGCCGCGAGGCTTAGCACCACGATATCCGTCGTAACTTGTACCATAGCCGCTCGAGAGCGCTTCTCCGACATGCCGACGTGCACGATGCCCGCCGCCCCGCCGGCGATCGGTACGGCCACATCCCGGATCAAGCCCTCCTCGGTTCGAATGGTCCGCAACTTCGGAAAATCGTCCCCGTCAGGCGCGTCGAGGGCGAGGAGCCCCTGGGGGACCCGGGCGGGGAAGGAGTGGCCGAGGACCTGCCCCCGAGCATCGAGGATAAAGACATAGCGAACGTCCCGGTGGTTATCGAGCGTCTGGCGAATGAGCTCGTGCAGGCCGAAGGTGTCGCCGGTCAGAACCAGCGTTGTGCCTTGCGTAGCTATATCGCGGGCGAGCACGACGCCAAGCTCGTCGAGCTGCTCCTGTAGCCCCGCCCCCATCTCGGTTCGCGTGAGAACGAGTACGCCCAAGGAAAATATCGCCACCACGGCGACGACGATGCCGATTATCTTCGAGCGTACCCCGAAGGAGAGTAAGCTACCTCGAAGCGCGAGGATCCGGTCGCGCAGCCTAGCCATTTGGTCCCTGCCCGACGGCCGACTGCGCGATCTCACGCACGCTATCGTACTCGGCGTCGTTAACGGTTATGAATCGGCTGACCCCTAGACTCGCTAGTGCGCCCGAGGCGGCAGGGTCCTCATGCATGCCGGTAAGGAGGGCTCGCAGCCGGTCCTTGAGCGCGGCAGGAAGGGCTGGGTGCACGACCACAGGCGGGATCCCGAAGGTCGGAGATTGGGCGATGATGCGGGTGGCTGCGGCAAGGCTTCGGTCCGAGGCGACGAGCTGATCGTAAACGAGGCTGTCCACCGCGGCCGCGTCCACCACCCGCTCGGCCACCGCCTCGATCGAGCGATCGTGACTGTTAGTGAAAATGACCTCGGAGAAAAAAGAGGCGGCCTCCTCGTTCATCATCCGCAGAACGTGCGTCGGGTAAAGGAATCCGGTGTTGGAGAGCACGTCGGTGAACGCGAAACGCATGCCCCGAAGCTCGGCGAAGCTTCCGGCACGCACCGCTGCGTTCACTATGATGTAAGAGCTATAGTCGGACCGAGTCGCAACCACCGGCGCTGCGAGAAGCTCCATGCCGAATCTGCGATGTCCCTCGATGTAAGCGCCGCTGCACACGAAGGCGAGATCCGCCCGGCCCACGCGCACCAGCTCGTTGATCTCGGCGTAGGTGCGCCTTTGCACCAAAACCGCCGGGCGTTTGAGCTTGTTGCTCAAGTACTCGATGAAGGCCTGGTAGCTCATCGCGGTTGCTTGCGGGGACACCATCGGCGCCACGGCGACGCGAAGGGGGGCGGCGGCGTTTTGCGGAGCGCCGCTAACCGGCTCTTGACCCGAGCTCAGCCGAACGAAGGGGATCTCTTCGTTGCTCGAGCAACATAACGGCAACACTAGCACGAGCCACGGAAGCAGCCGCCGGCGCCCGGCGGCTCCCGCTGCTTGGTTGGGTCCCTTCGTGGCGCGCGCGCCCATACACTTTACGCGTTGCGGCAGGCCCGCTGATGATGGTTTGGCGGCGCTCCCTTGTCAAGTTCGGCGTGGAGCGCCTAGCGGTTTCGCGTTGTCTCTAAGCGCGGCGGGTTTGATCGGCTGTCCGTGGGAGAATTCGACCAGGTTTCCGTCCGGATCCCGCACGATGCAGAAGTAACCCACTATCGGGCCGCCTTCTCTTGGAGGTTGGTCCAGGATTCCTTCTCGTCGGGCCAGGTCGCCGATCGCATCGACGGCCTCGCGGGAGGGGAGATCGAAGCCGAAATGAGCCATCGGGGGTGGCGAGCCCTGCGCTCCTGGCGCCACCCCGATGGCCACGATGACGAAACCGGGATCGTTCGCTTCCTCCGCAAGCCATACCACCCGCACTCCGTCGTCGGTCCGGTCGTGGACCAAGTGGAGGCCGGCAAAGCGGTGGTAAAAGTCAGCCGTGCGCCCGGCGTCTCGCACGAAGAGGGCGACGTGGGTGAGTCTCGCCTTGGGTTTCATGATTCTCTCTCTCCTCGGAGTTCGCTTCCATTGGTTGCCTGAGCCATCGGCCATGATTTCCGACCGGCCCCCTCTTCAGGCGGCGCCAAGCCTGCGCTGCATCTCGTAGGGATAGCCGAGCTCTATCGCACTGGCTTCATCCAGAGCATCCAGCGCTTCTCCGTCCAGTTGCCAGCCGACCGCGCCCAGGTTTTCCCTGAGCTGCTCCACGGTGCGCGCCCCGATAATCGCCGAGGTCACCCCCGGCTTGGCCACAACCCAGGCGAGCGCTACTTGAGCCATGGTCTTGCGCCGTTCTCTGCCGATCTGCGCGATTTTGTCCAAGAGGTCGAAGTTGCGCTCGGTTGCCACGCGCTTCCACGTATCTTTCCAGGAGGCTAGTCTGGTTCCCAGCGCCGGCTCCGCACCGCGGCGGTATTTCCCGGTTAGAAAGCCGGATCCCAAGGGGCTCCAAGCGATGACCCCCACCCCCTCCGCCCGGCAAAGCGGCAGTATTTCCCGTTCGATATCGCGGCAGACCAAACTGTACTGGGGCTGCAGGCACTCGAAGCGCGAAAGCCCCCGCGAGTCGCTCACCCAGAGCGCCTTGGTCAACTGCCAGGCGGTGTAATTGGAGCATCCGATGTAACGGACCAGGCCGCGCCGAACGAGGTTGTCCAGGGCTTCGAGCGTCTCTTCCAATGGAGTGAACCGGTCCCAGAGATGCACCTGGTAGAGGTCGATCCAATCGGTCTCGAGCCGCTTTAGACTGCGCTCCACACTCGCCATGATGTGCCGGCGCGAAAGCCCCCAATCGTTCGGCCCGGGTCCCGTGGCGAACCGCACCTTGGTGGCCAATACAACTTCGTGGCGCTTCCCCTTCAGGCTCCTTCCCAGAATCTCCTCCGATTGACCGGAGTTGTAGATGTCGGCGGTATCGAAGAAGTTTCCCCCGGCAGCCAAGAACTCCCCGACCACGGCCGCTGCCTCTTTTTCCTCTTCGCCGACGAAGGTCATGCAGCCAAGACAAAGCTCGGAGACCCTGAGGCCAGTTCTACCCAATTGGCGGTATTGCATAGCGCACTCCTGCCCTTTCCTCTCGCTCTCCGAAGATCAGCCCTCGTCCGGCCCGTTCCCGACCGGCTCGATGCACCGTGGGTCGTCGTTTCGGGGGGAATTCACCCTGGGAGATACCCGGTAGGCCCTTAGCTCCTCGCTAGGGTAAGGGAGGAGAAGCTCGCCAAGGCGGGAGGGATCGGTAACCGAGGGATCGAGCCAAATCTCCTCCGCGCGGCGCGCGAGGATGACGGGCATCCGGTCGTGGATCTTGCGTATGAGCGGGTTCGGCTCGGTCGTGATGATCGCGCAGGAGCGGATCTCCTCCGCCGATCCTTCTCTCCAGACGTCCCACAGCCCCGCGAAGGCGAAGGGCTCGCCGGAGCGAAGCACGACCCGCATCGGGATCTTCCTCCTGCCCTCCTTTTTCCACTCGTAGAAGCCGTCCGCCAAAACGAGGCAGCGCCGACCCGCAAGGGAGCGGCGGAAGCTCGGCTTTTGGCCCAGCGTTTCCGCGCGCGCATTTATCATCTGTCGCTCCCCTCCTGCTTCCCTCGCCCATGAAGGCACCAGTCCCCAGCGCAGGAGCCGGGCGGCTCGCCCCTCCTCGCCCGTTACCGCCAGGACGTTCTGGGTGGGCGCTATGTTGTAGCGCGGACGGTATTCGATATCAGATGCGCGAAACCCGAACCGCTCGGCCAACACGCGAAGGTCGGTCGCCAACGTGTATCGCCCGCACATCGCCTGCCTCCTGCAGTCCAATTGTGGCGGCTGGCTTCAAGCTGTCAACGGCGCCCATAGAAGGGCGCTGCCAGCGCAGGGCGAAGGGGGGCTCGAGCCGCATGCGCGCCGGCTCCCTCCTTTGGCTCGTGAAAGCCTTGGTTGCGGGGGGCTCGGCGTCACAGCGTGGCAGTGGAGCGGTGGGCGCAAATGTGGTAAAGGGGGGACGGCGGCGTGTATATTCGCGGTGGGGGGTGGGTCTTTGGGCAGCGGAGGCCGCCCCGACTTGCGGAACATCCAGCTTGTCGCCGATCGAAAAGGAGAGAGAGATGCTCAAGGTAGGAGATCCCGCGCCCGACTTTACGGCGCAAACGCACGAAGGTAAGCCTCTTTCCCTCTCCAGTCTGCGCGGTCAGAAGGTCCTGCTCTGGTTCTACCCCAAGGCGGACACCCCCGGCTGCTGCCTCGAGGGGCGGGGGTTTCGGGACCAGATCGCGGAGTTTTCGGCATGCAATACCGCCGTGGTCGGCGTGAGCTTCGACTCGGTCGAGGAGAACGCCGCTTTTGCGAGAAAGTTCGATTTCCCCTTCCCGCTCGTATGCGACACCGACCGGCGGATCGCGCTCGCGTACGGCGCGTGCGACGATCCCGCGGCCCCCGCGGCCAATCGTATAAGCTACCTTATAGACGAGCAGGGCAGGGTCGAGAGGGTGTATCCGCACGTGAACCCGCGCGACCACGCCTCGCAGGTGCTGGTCGATCTGATCGAGAAGTGAACCGAGGCGGGTGCTATCGCCCGCTTGGCGGATCTGCGGCGCCCGGCGATTTTGGGCCTTGGCGGAAGAAAGCTGAGCGGGTTCCCTTCTCGCTGCGGCGCTCTGGCCTTGCTGCTTTTTTCTCTGCCCTTCCCTTCCACTTTGTCGAATACGATTCGCAATACTCAGCGGCTATAGCCTTCCTCTAGGGCCGGGCTTCGTTTTTTGACTTTCACGTCATTGAATCCGCTTTTTTCGTGCGCAGAAAAAGGGGCGGCGAAAATGAACTTCGAGCTTAGCCCCACGCAACAGATGGCGCGCGATTTCACGCGCGAGTTCGCTCGCCGGGAGATACGCCCCGTCGCCGCGGCTTACGACCGCGAGGCCTCCATACCGTGGGAGATCATGGCCAAAGCCAAGGAGCTCGGGTTTTCGGGTCACGATCTTTCTTTGGGGGAGAGTGCGCGCGAGGCGGGCGAGGAATCGGAGGCGGCACGGATCTCGGTCTTGGGCGCCGAGGAGCTTGCCTGGGGGTGCGCGGGCATTACGATAGCCGCCACCGCGACCTCGTTTGCCGCCGCTCCGGTAAGGCAGCTCGGGTCCTCGGCCCACCGGGCTCTCTTCCGCGAGTGCCTGAGCGGTTTGGATGCCGAAGGTCACGTCAAGGTTGCGGCCAACTGCTTGACCGAGCCCGGCGCCGGGTCGGACCTATCGCTCATTTCGACGACCGCGGTGCGAGATGGTCGATACTACGTGCTCGACGGGGAAAAGCAGTTTGCGACCAACGGCTCGATCGCGAGCCTCTACATAGTTTGGGCCACGCTCGACCGGCGGGGGGGGAGGGAGGCGGTTCGCGCCTTCATGGTGCCGCGGGAAACCCCCGGTGTTTATCCCGGAAGGCCGCTTGCGAAGATGGGGATAAGGGCGTCGGACACCGCGCCGGTAGCCTTCGAGCGCTGCCGAGTGCCAGACTGGCACATGCTTGGCTCCCGCGCGCAAGCCTACCGGGAGGCCAAAGGGGTCCTCGACCGCACGCGCGCGCTGGTCGGGGCAATGGCCGTCGGTATCGCCCGGGCCGCTTTGGAGTACGCCGTGGAGTACGCCAAGGATCGGGTGCAGTTCGCGGCCCCGATCGCGAGCAAACAGGGCATAGCCTTCATGCTCGCCGAGATGGCTACGAGCATAGAGGGGGCGCGTGCGCTGGTATGGAAGGCGGCATGGATGGCGGACCGCGGGATTCCCAACGCTCACGCCGCGGCCATGGCCAAGATGAACGCCGCCGCGGTGGCGATGCAGGTCACCGAGCGGGCGGTTCAGATACTGGGCGGTTACGGCTACGTGCAGGACCATCCCGTCGAGAAATGGATGCGCGACGCCAAGGTGATGGACATCTTCGAGGGCACCGGGCAGATCCTTCGCAGCGTGGTGGCCGAGGGACTGACCGGGATCCGCTGCAGGTAGGCCGAGCCTGACCGGCGACAAGGCGAGCGACTCGGAGCGGCCAGCGCGGCGGCGGTGGCGAAGCCGGCTGCCCCTAACAATACTCTTTACAACTTGGCTTACAGCCGCTCTTTACGGTTTACGTAACTGCGTGCCCACTCCGATCTCTCGCCGGGCGCGCCGAACACCGATTTTCCGGCTGCTTGGCGGGACCTCCTCTCGCAAAGGAGCCTGGTATGCGCGTTGCTCGAGTTGTGGCTGCGACGGCCTCGCGTGTCGGTTGGCGCCGCAGGTGAGCTGGCCGAGACGCGCTCGGGCCGGGAAAAGGAGTCTTTGGGCATGGATGAGATAGAGGCGACCGTGACGGGGATCGTGGCCGAGGTCGCCGAGCTTTCCGAGGAGGAGCTCTGGCGGCGGCGAGACGAGCACCTGTTCGAGGATATCGGGTTGGATTCGCTTCTCGCTCTCGAAATCATAGCGAGCATCGAGCGCAAGTACAGGATCGAGGTGCCGGAGGAGAAGATCGTGGAGGTGACGACACTGAGCGAGGCCATCTCGCTCGTGCGCCAAGCGCTCGGCAGTAGGGTGGGGGATACCATAGCGGCGAGGGGCGATGGGAGTCGTTGAGCCGAAAGGGGAGGATGGGGCCGTGGGGGAGCTGCAGGAGAGGGAGCGGCTCGTTCTGGAGCGCGTGCCGGCGGGCTTCGAGCTCGACTTCGATGCCCTGAGCCGCGTTCTGCCCCACAGGTATCCCTTTCTTTTCATCGACCGAGTCGTTAGCTGCGAGCCGGGACGCAGGATCGTGTGCCTCAAGAACGTTTCGGCGAACGAAAATTTCTTCGCCGGGCATTTCCCCACCCGCGCGATCCTGCCCGGGGTTATCATCGCCGAGGCGATGGCTCAGGGGGCGTTGCTGCTTCTCGGGCCCGAGGGAAAAGAGGGCCAGGACACCCCCTCGGACCTGATCTTCCTGCTGGGCGGGGTTTCCGCGAGGTTCCTCCATCCGGTCGTGCCCGGGGACCAGCTCATCCTCGAGGTCTCCCCGAAGAAGGTGATTTCCCGGGCCGCGATTGTCGAGGGGGTGGCGCGCGTGGGGGGGCGCATCGTGGCGAAGGCGAGGCTTACGTTCGCGGCGGCGGCGGGGGGGATTGCCGGCCCGGTATCCAATTCAAGGTGAGAAGCGATGGCAGGATCGAAGAAGAGGGTAGTTATAACCGGAATGGGCGTGGTCTCTCCCCTTGGAGGATCCCTGGGGGAGTTTTGGAGGGGGCTCGTCGAGGGAAAGAGTGCAGCTTCGGCCATCGAGTCGTTCGATACCGCCAGCTATCGCGCGAAGAACGGCTGCGAGGTTAAGGACTTCGATTTTGCGCGCCTCGCCGGCTGTCCCGTTCCCCCCAATATGGGAAGGGCTTCCCAGATGGCGGTTGCGGCCGCCGGTTTGGCACTGGCCGATGCGGCTTTGCCCTTGGAGGAGGTCGACCGAACGAGAGTCGGGGTTTCCCTCGGCACGACCTGCGGCGAGATCCAAGTCCTCGAAAGGGTGGCCGACAACGAGGTTGGCCACCAGGCCGGCTGTGAAATCGATCCCTGCTGGTGGCTTTCGGTCTATCCGGCATGCTCCATTCCCGCCAGCGTCGCGCACTGGTTCGGGCTTTGCGGCCCTAACGTGATGATCCCGAACGCCTGCGCGGCCGGCAACTATTCCATCGCCTACGCATGCGACCTCATCAAGCTAGGTCGCGCCGACATCATGCTCGCGGGCGGTGCGGACCCCATTTCTCGGGTGGCTTTTACCGGATTCGCCAGACTGGGGTCCTTGGCGCCGGAGCGCTGCCAACCCTTCGACAAGAATCGGCGGGGGATCATGATCGGCGAGGGGGCCGGTGTCTTGGTGCTGGAGGAGCTGCGGCACGCCCGCGCGCGGGGAGCGCGCATTTACGCCGAGATTGGAGGGTGCGGAGTCACCGGCGACGGGTATCACATGACCGCCCCGCGGGGGGACGGGGAGGGGATAGCTCGGGCCATGGAGCTTGCGCTTCGGGAGGCGGGCCTCGCGCCCCGTGACGTGGATTACATCAACGCGCACGGCACGGGAACGGTAGTGAATGACAAAGTCGAGACCTTGGCTATAAAGAAAACCTTCGGACGCTGGGCGCAGGACTTGGCGATCAGCTCGACCAAGTCCATGATCGGCCACACCCTGGGTGCCGCCAGCGCGATCGAGGCCGCGGCATGTACACTGGCCATAGTCAATCGCGAGCTTCCGCCCACGATCAATTACGAAACTCCCGATCCTTTCTGCGACCTCGATTACGTGCCCAACGTGAGCCGCCGCAGGGACATCGATGTCGCTCTGAACAACGCCGTGGCGTTCGCGGGTGCCAATAGCTGCGTGGTCATCGAGCGGGTGCAGTGACCGAGAGCCAGCCGCAACAAGTATACATAACCGGCATGGGGGTCGCAGGTGGCGGAGAGCAGGCTTCTGCTCCCGGCACGAAGCGTGGCTTGCAGGGGCGATTGGAGCCGACGGCCGAATTGCTGGCAAGGTGTACGGCGGTAGCGCTTGCCCGGGCTGGGCTCGCGGCGGCGGGTAGGCTCGGGCCGCGTTTCGGTGTGGCCGCGGGGGTCACGCTCGCCGCGGTCGATTCCATCTTGGAGCTCGACTGCGCGGCGTTGCGCTTTGGCCTTTCGGGAGTCAGGCCGCTTGCCTTCCCCAATACGGTTTTGAACGCCACCGCCGGCAGGCTGGCGATAATGTTCGGGATAACGGGCCCGAACGCAACTCTCGCCAGCGCCGAGGGGAGTGCCCTCGATGCCATGATCTATGCCCGGGACATGATCTGGCAGGGCCGGGCGGTGGGCTTCGTCGCCGGAGGCGGGTCGGCCCGCTCCAGCCGAGTCGAAAGCGCCGCGGCAGAAGAGGGAACGAGCGGCGGCCTGGCAGCGATGTTCGTGCTCGAGGGAGAAAAATCGGCCTGCTTACGAGGCGCCGTGCCGCTCGCCGAGGTCGCCGGCGCCGCGATGGCGTTTCTACCGTCTGGAGGGAAGAAAGCAGAGATCGCGGGCACCCTCCTCGAAAATCTCCTTCGGCAAGCGCATGTCCGTGCCGCCGACATAAGTCACGTCGCCTCGGCCACCGCTCCTAGCGGCCCGCAAGCCGAGATCGAGCGCGAGGTGATCGAGCGCGCTTTCCCAGGGCCCTTCGCGCCAGTTTTGCTTCGTCGGAACAGGGGGCGCGAGCTCTTCGACACCGCCGGATCATTGGCAGCTTCGCGCGCCCTCTTCCTTCTCGCTCGCCCCCTCGCCCGCAACGTGTTGCTCAGCGCGTTTTCCAGTTTCGGCCACGCAAGCTTTGTCCTTCTCTGCCATCCCGGCGCCCGGCGGGCGCGTGTGTACGAGAGGGTGGCGAGGGCGGCGGCCGGCGGGGAATGAGGCGGCGGTGGCTCCTAGGCGCGTGGTCTTCATCAACCCCCACCCTCCCAACCGGCGCGGCGAGGAAAGCATCTCTACCATCGTGCAGATGCCGCTCAACCTGGCTTACCTCGCCGCGCTCACGCCTGTTTCCTGGCAGCGGGAGCTTGTAGACGAAACTGTGGAATCGGCGCTCGACGAGCGGGGGGAGGTGGCGTTCGGAGACGCCGATCTGGTAGCTATAACCTCTCTTACGTATCAGAGCCCGCGTTCCTACGAGATCGCCCGGGCCTGTCGCAAGCGCGGCATCAAGGTGGTGATGGGCGGCATGCACGCGTCGGCGCTTCCAGCCGAGGCGGCGGCCTTCGCCGATGCGGTGTGCATGGGCGACGGGGAGCTCGTTTGGCCGCAGATGCTGGCGGACTTCGAGCGCGGGAGCCTTCGGCAATTTTACCAGGGTGGGCATCCCCCCCTTCTCCTGCTCGATCGCGTGCATCCTGATCGGGAGTGGTGTCGGCGCCGATACGGGTACCGCTTTTCCTCGATCGTGACGACGAAAGGTTGCCCATTCCGTTGCGAGTTTTGCAGTGTGCCGGTCTTTCAGGGGAGGAAGTTTCGCGAGCGGCCGGTCGAGCACGTGATCCGGGAGATGGAGGCTACGAGCTACCGAGGTCTCATGTTCGCCGAAGACAATTTTTACGGCTATGGCCGCCGCTCGCACGACCGCGCCCGCCGTCTGTTTCGGACCATGGTCGAGCGAGGCATCTGGAAGGACTGGTTCGGGTTTTCCACGCTGGCTACGGCGGAAGATTCGCAGCTTCTCGAGGACATGCGGCAATCGGGGTGCTTCGGGATGCTGGTCGGTCTCGAATCGACCGGCGAGGAGGCCTTGAGGCTCATGGTAAAGGATGTGAATCTGAGGCTCGGACCGGCCAGAATCGCCGCCAACGTGAGGCGCATGCACGATGCCGGGCTCATCGTCTGGGGCTCCGTCATCTTCGGCGCCGACGGAGACGGAGCCGACAGCTTCAGGCGAATCGCCGATTACGTGCTCGAGCATTCGATCGACGTGTTGACCTTCGGGATCAGCACCCCCTTGCCGGGGACCGCGCTGCACAAGCGACTTCTGGCGAGCGGGCGAATCTTTCGGACTCGGTATCCTGAGGACTGGCGCTACTACGGCACCGACAGCCTGACGTTCAAATTGAGGGACATGACTCTCGATCAGTTCATCGACGGAATGCGTTACCTCTACCGGCAGCTTTATACGCGAGAGGCGATGGGGGCGAGGTTCAAGAGGTCGCTCGAGGCGACCACGAACGCGCGAACCGCGATGTTCGCCCACCGCGTGACGCGACAATGGCAGGGTGTTTTCGAACAGGTGCTCGAAGGGCTCGAGCTGCTCTACGACTCCGGGGCCTATCCCGCGGAGCGGATAGGCGCTTCGGCCAGGGCGGGAGCGGCCTGAGGCCGGCGATGAAAAAGGTCGTTCTCATCCAGCCTTATCCTGCCGATCACGTCGGGGAAGAAAACGTGACGGTGATCGTGCAGATGCCTCTCAATCTCGCGTATCTGGTAGCGCTTACGCCGCGGGAGCAGTGGGAGGTGGAGGTAATCGACGAGACCATCGAGCGAGCCCTCGACGAGGACGGCAACTTGACCTTTGGACACGCCGATCTCGTCGGCTTGACCGGGCTCACCTACCAGGCACCGAGGATGTACGAAATCGCAAGAGCGTGCAGGCGGGCTTCGATTCCGGTGGTAGCCGGCGGGGCGCACGCCACCATCTTTCCGGAGGAAGTGGAGCGGCACGTCGATGGGGTCGTGGTCGGCGAAGCGGAGACCGTCTGGGCCCGGGTGCTCGCGGACGCGGCCGAGCGCAAGCTCGAGAAGCGCTACCAAGTGGGCCCGTTACCGCTGGAGCTCTTGCGCAACGTGATGCCGGATCGGTCCTACCTCAAGAAAAGGTACGGGTACCGATACTCCGCGGTCATCACGACGCGCGGTTGCCCGTTCCAGTGCGATTTTTGCTGCGTGCCCAAAATCCAGGGAAGGCGCTATCGGCAAAGGCCACCGGAGGACGTTTGGGCCGAGCTCGAGGCGACCGACTACCGCGGGCTCATGCTGGCCGAAGACAATTTTTACGGCTACACCGACTCCGCCCAGAACCGGGCGCGAAGGCTTTTCAAAGGCTGGGCGGAGCGAAATCTCGACAAGAACTGGTTCGGTTTCACCTCGCTCAACGTCGCCGACGACCATGTCGTCCTGGACTACATGGCCAAGAGCGGCTGCCTCGGTTTTCTCGTCGGCCTGGAGTCCCTGGATCCCGCCACGCTCAAACAGATGCACAAAGGCGTGAACCTCGGGATGGCGAAGAGGGCCGCGGCCGGCCTCGGGGAAACCTACCGCCGCGCGGTCGCCAACGTTCACGGTCACGGAATGGTGGTATGGGGATCGGTGATCTTCGGATCGGACTTCGACACCGAGGACACCTTCAAGCAGGTCGTGGACTGGGTTTGGGAATCGGGGCTCGATGTGGCCACGTTCGGAATCTACACCCCGATGAGCGGGACCGCCTCTTTCGCTCGCCTCGCCTCCGAAGGAAGAATGTTTCGGACAAATTTCCCCGATGATTGGTTCTATTACAACTCCGGGCACCTGGTTTATCAGCTCCGCAGCATGCCGTTGGAGAAGTTCATCGAGGGCTTGACCTATGTTTACGAGTCGATCTTCTCCCCCGCGAGCCTTCGCGAGCGCTTTCGCACGAGCATCGCCCGCACCAACAACGCAAAGACGGCGGCGTTCGCCTACCGCGTAAACCTCGACTGGCGCCACGTCTTCGAGGCCAACTTGCGGGAGCTCGAGAAACTGTTGGCATCCGGGCTCTATCCCCATTACCGCTTCAAGGCCAAGGTACAGGTACCGCGGGAGCAAAAGAGCGAAACGAGCGACGGCTTCGGCGGGAGGCAGGGAAAATGAGCCTGAGAAAAAAGCTGGTGCTCATAAGTCCCCATCCTGCCGACGCCGTGGGCGAGGAAAACGTGTCCGTTCTCTCGCAGATGCCGCTCGCTCTGGCATACCTAAAGGCGCTCACCCCTGGCGGTTGGGATGTGGACGTGATCGACGAGACCCGCCAGGCCGCGCTCGACAGATACGGCGAACTCACCTTCGACGGGGCCGACCTCGTGGGCATGAGCGTAATGACCCACCAGGCGCCGCGCGCGTATGCGATAGCGCGGGCATGCCGGGCAAGGGGCATCCCCGTGGTTGCCGGAGGGATCCACCCCACCAGTTTTCCCGACGAGGTCGCGCGCCATGTCGATTGCGTTTGTCTGCGCGAGGGGTTTCGCGTGTGGACGCGGGTGATGGAAGACTTCGAGAGCAGGAGGCTCGCCGCGCGCTACGACGGTGGCCTGAACGATCTTTCCATTCTCGGCGGGATCGAGCCGGACCGGGAGTTCCTGAGGCAGAAGTACGGCTATCGCTACACCTCGATCGTCGGCTCGGCGGGTTGTCCCTACCAGTGCGATTTTTGCTTCGTGCCGCTCTTTCAGGGGCGTAAGTACCGCGAGCGGCCGGTAGAAGACGTGCTCGGCGAGCTCAAGGGGCTGCGGGGGCGCTATCGCGGCATGATCTGGACCGACGAGAACTTCTACGGGCACGGCAAGCTTTCGCATGCGCGCACGCTCAAGCTCTTTCGCGCGATGGCGGAGCTCGATCTGGGCTTCAACTGGTTCGGCTTCACCTCGATCCATATCAGCGAGGATCACGAGGTACTGAAAGCTATGGCCGAGGCGGGGGCGGTGGGGGTGCTGATAGGATTCGAGTCGGTGGAGCCAGAAACGCTCAAGCTCATCGGCAAGCGATTCAATATGCGGGCGGGCAGAGACGGGTACCGACGCGCCGTCGATGCGATAAGGAGCCACGGCCTTGCGGTATGGGCCACCATGATGTTCGGCACCGACAACGACACGCCCGAAACCTTCGATAGGGTGGCCGATTTCGTCCTGGAGAGCGAGGTCGACGTGATGACCTGCGGGATCTACGGGCCGAGCCCGGGAAGCCGGATGTACCGAAAATTGACCGAAGAGGGGAGGTTCTTCCGGCAGGGCTCGACCGAGGACTGGCGCTACGCGACGGCGATGCACCTGTTGCACGTGATGAAGCGCCTGAGGCTTCGGGAGTTGATCGAAGGGCTGGAGAGGATCTATCGGAGGCTTTTCACGACCGAGGTGTTGCGCGAGCGGTTCAAGCGCTCGAGCAAAGCCCTGGGCAATCCTAACGCAGCGCTCTTTGCCTTCCGGGTCAACCTGGATTGGCAACATGTCTTTCGCCACCTCATCGGAAACCTCGAGCGGCTCGAAGAGTCCGGGCTCTACGCGCAGGCCTTGCGGCGGTTGGGATGGCAGGAGATGGCGCAGTGAGGAAAGAAGCGGGAGTGGTCGTGACCGGCGTTGGCATGGTTACCTCGCTGGGGGACAGCGCCGAGGGGACCTGGGAGAAGATTCTAGCGTGCGAAACGGGGGAGTCGGAAATCTCGGCCTTCGATACCAGTTCCTACAAAAGTAGCCGCGCGCATCTGGTCCGGGGGGGGAACGCATTGAGCGGACAGGAGTTGAGCCGCATCGTGGCGCGCCAGGCGGTGGTCGACAGCGGCCTTCGCATCGACGCCCGAGCCTGCCGCGTGGCGGTCGCCTTGGGAACGCTGGGCGGGGAACTGCGTCCGCTGGAGCGCAAATTTGCCGCGGGCGAAGCGGCCTGGGAGCGACCCATCGATGCGTCGATCGCGGCTCTGTGCCCGCCCCAGAGCTTCGCCGCTCACGCGGCAAGCGAAATCGGAGCGCTGGGCCCGCAGGCGACCTTTCTGAGCGCTTGTTCGTCGAGCAATCACGCGATCGCTCACGGGCTGGAGCTCTTGGAAAACGGGGAGGCGGACGCGGTCGTCGCCATAGGGGTCCATCTCTTCAGTCAGACGGAGTTTACCTATTTTCACAACTTGCGCTCGCTCGCGCCAGATCGCTGCCGGCCGTTCGACGCCAGGCGGCGCGGTCTCATGATCGGCGAGGGCGCAGGCGCTCTGGTTCTCGAACGCAAGGAGAGCGCCCGGTCTCGAGGGGCTCGCGGCTACGCCGAGATCGCAGGGATCGGATTCAGTTGTGACGGATACCATGTGACATCGCCTCACCCGGCGGGAGAGGGGGCCGTGAGAGCGATGCGGGACGCGCTGCGGCGCGCCGGTGCCTCGGCGGGAGAGATCGACTTCGTGAGCGCCCACGGGACCGGGACCTTCGTGAACGATCCGATCGAATGCCGCGCTCTCGAGGAGGTTTTCGGTAAGCCATGCAAGGTGCCCGTGAGCTCCGTGAAATCGATGATAGGGCATACCATGGGTGCCTCAGGCGTCATCGAGACGGCGATCTGCTGTCTCGCGATCCGCGACTCGACGATTCCACCTACGGCCAACTTCGAGCTTGCCGATCCTTCCTGCTCCGTGGACTGCGTTCCCAATGCGCCCCGGCGGGCTCGGCTGCGGTGGGTAATGAAAAATTCGTTCGGTTTCGGGGGGAACAACGTGAGCCTGATTCTCAAGGGGTCTTGAGCATGCGCGGGCACCCGGTTCTAGTTACCGGAGTGGGAGTGGTCTCGCCGTTCGGCGTCGGACTGGACGCGTTCCACGGGGGACTGGTGCGAGGCAAGCGGGCAGCCGTGGAGCGGCCCGCCGGCAAGGAGCGCGTCGCGCTTGCCAAAGCCGCGAGCTTCGAGGCCGCCGAGTTCGTCGATAGCCGGGCGCTCAAGTACGTCGGGCCGGCCACCCGGATGCTCTCGGTCGCCGTGAAGCTCGCGCTTGCCGACGCCCGGTTGGAGACCGCCGAGGAAGAAATCGCGCTCGTCGTGGGAACCGCGATGGGAAATTTGCCGCAGACGGCCTCCTACGCCCGGCGCATCGTGCGGGGCTCGCCCGCCGAGCTTTCTCCCATGCTCGGCTTCGATGCGGCTCAGAACTCGGCTACGAGCTTTGCCTCCGCCGTTTGCGGCATCCGGGGGTGCGTTCGGACAATAGCCTGCGGATGGATTTCGAGCGGGGTCGCCATCGAGATCGCGATGCGGATGATCGGCCTTGGACTGGCGCCAATCGTCGTTGCAGGAGGGGTGGAACAGGCTGATCCTCTTCTGGCCGAGCTCTACGAAGCCCTCGGATTTTTCCGAAGCGAGACCTCGGCGCAACTTTCCCAGGCTCCCCCCCGGCGGGCTTTTCTCGGAGAAGGCGCCTTCGTTATGGTGTTGGAAACCGTAGACACCGCGTGGAAACGGAAGCCTAAGGTGTACGGCCGTATCGCCGCCGCCCTCTCTTCGAGCGGCCATCCCGTGCAAAGCAGCGTGCGCGCTGCAAGCCCCTTTCTCGAGAAAGCTCTGGCGGGAGCGGAGAAGGGGCCCGGGGAGATCGACGCGGTGAGCGCGGGCGGTTGCGCGATTGCGCCCGAGGATGAGTTCCAAAGGGCGGGACTTCGAGGCGTGGCAGGCGAAGGGGTGCCGGTTGCCGCGATAGGAGCGCTTATCGGGGAGACCTGTGGCGCCGCCACAGCCGCGCAAGCAATCCACGCCCTGGCCTCGATCAACTACCGGGAGCTTCCAGGAGTGGCCGAGGAGGGGAAGGAAGAGGCGGGAGCGCTCGACGCCGAGGTCTTGAGCCGCCCCAGGCGCGGACACTTCCGAAACGTCTTGGTTTGTTCGTCGGATCCCGGGGGCGGGCTTAGCGCCGTCGTGGTGAGCGAGATCGAGCCTTGAGGGAGAAGGGAATGCTTTTTTGCGTGCGGGTCGAGATCGAAAAGCCTCCCGGCATCGGGCTTGGGGCTTTGCTGGACGCGGTCGAGCGAGAGTGGCGCATGGTTTCGAGCCTGATGCGCCGGGGAAAAGTATTGGCAGCCGGTAAAATCAGCGGGAAGCGCGGGGCGATTGCGATTTTTGACGTAACCTCGTCCGATGAACTGGACACCATTCTTGGCAGGCTACCCCTATTCCCCTATTTTACCCGTATCGATATCACGCCCTTGGTATCTCCAACCACAGCGCTCCTCTCCTCGCGGCGAAGGAAGCGGCTCTTCACGTTGCTGGGAAGGGGGGAGAGCGAGTGCCCAGCCCGGGCGGCGTGAAGGGAGGAGGCTATGAAGGAGAGGCGTTTGGTTTCGAAAGAGGATGGGGAGGCAGGGCTGACCGAGGAGTCGGCCGGTCTCACGGCTCAGGTTCGCGACCGGATCGGAATCGTGACCCTGGCGCGCCCTCCGATAAATGCGCTCGACGGCAGGCTCCTCGAGGCGCTCTCGGACACCCTGGAGCGATGGCGCGATGACGCGTGCGTTTCGGCGGTAGTCATAACCGGCGGCTTGAGAAACGCTTTTTGCGCCGGGGGGGATCTCGACCAGTTGTTCAGCGTCCCCATGGCGGAGCTCGGCCGCATCAGAAGGAGACGGTTGTTTTCCCGATTCCAGGAGTGCTTTCGCCTGATAGAGAATTACGCCAAGCCGACGGTTGCCGCCGTAAACGGCATCGCCATCGGCGCGGGCGTCGAGTTGGCGCTGGTGTGCGACTTGAGAATCGCTTCGGAGCTTGCCTTCTTCAGCCTGCCCGAGCTCGCCCACGGCTTCATCCCCGGCCTGGGCGCCACACAGCGGCTGTGGCGCTTCGTCGGCTTGGGGCGAGCGAAGGAACTTATGCTGTTGGGGGGCCGGCTTCGGGCGCCGCAGGCGCTCCAGTGGGGACTCATAGACCGGATGGTTCCCCGAGCCGAGGTGATCGGGACGGCGCTTTCGTTGGCGAAGAAGCTCGGCGAGCTGGACCGAGAGGCGTTCGGGGCCCTGAAGCGCTGCATCTTGGCTGGCTTCGAGCGCACGATGGATGAGTGTCTGGCGTTCGAAACCCGCACTTTCTCCGCTTTGATCGATCGGGCGATCGCCAGACGAGTTGCGAGGGGAAATGGAGCGCTTGGGTGAAGCGGGGGCGCGGCCGGTTGCACTCGTTACCGGGGGGTCGCGCGGGATCGGCCGGGCGGTGGTCTTGGCGCTGGCCCGACGGGGCTGCGACGTGGCCTTCTCCTACCGATCCCGCGCGGACCAAGCCCAGGCGGTCTTGGCCGAGATCAGAGAAGCCGGCGCTCGCGGCGAGGCCCTGGCTTGCGACGTGGCCGACTACGAGCTTGCCCGCGAGGTGGTGCGGCAGGTGCGGTCGAGCTTCGGCAAAATCGATTTCCTCGTCAACAACGCCGGCCTGGTTCGCGACCGTTTGCTCATGGCGATGAAGGCCGAGGAGTGGGAGGAGGTTGTGGCGACGAACTTGACCGGCACCTTCAACTTCTGCCGAGCCGTCGTGGTGGACATGATGAAAAGGAGGCAGGGCAGGATCCTCAACATAGCCTCGGTGAGCGGCCTCACGGGCGTGCCCGGCCAGGTCAACTACTCGGCTGCCAAAGCTGGCGTCATCGGGTTCACCAAGGCGCTGGCACGCGAGGTGGCTCCCCTCAACGTGGCGGTGAATACCCTGGCTTTGGGTTTCGTGGAGACCGATCTCACCGCGCAACTGGCAACGGCGTATCGGGAGCAGCTTCTCAACCTGATTCCCGTGCGCAGGTTCGGTACGCCAGAAGAGGTAGCCGAAGTGGCTTGTTTTTTCCTCCTTGCGGCTCCCCTTTACGTGACCGGCGCGGTCCTGCGAGTGGATGGAGGTATGGCGGCATAGCGGAGAGGCGTTCGGAGGAGGGCTCGCCCGAGTCCCAAGGCCGACGTCGGTTGCGCGGAAACCGAAGCCGCCATGCCGGGTCCGAGGCGCCTTTCTTGGTGGCCTGGCGCCGGCTCGGCGGGCGAGAGCTTGATATGTTCGAGAGGAGAGTATCGTGGGCTTAGCATCGGCTGACTCCGCATCACTTGTAGAGGATATAACCGAGATTCTCGCGACCCAGACCGGGAGAAGCCCGAGGGAGATCGACGCAAGAACCACATTGGTCGAGGATCTCGATCTCGATTCGGTGGATTTCCTCGCTTTGGTCGCGGCGCTGAGAGAGCGCTACGGTATAAAGCCGGACATCGCTTGGGTGATAAGGCGCATGCGGCAGACGACGCTTGCTACGGTAGGGGATCTAGTAGGGTTCATCCGGGAGATCCTTGCGGCCTGCGATCCGGCCGCGAGAGGCGAGGGTTGAGATGGGAGAGGATGCGCCGCCGAAAATTCAGATCAGCGCTGTCGGTTCGGCCCTTCCGTCGCGGGCTATCGCCAACGACGATCTCGCAAGGCTTTTCGGGCCCGGGATCGCGGCGGCCGCGGAGCTCGGGGGGGTGAGCCGCCGGTTTTGGGCGGCCGACGTCGAGAGCGCAGAAGTCCCGATCGATGAATGCACCTCGGCGCTTTGCGCGAAGGCGGCCAGGGCGGCGATGCAGGACGCCGATGTCACAGCCCAGGAGATAGACCTTCTCATCGTCTCGACCTACACGCCGGATTACCAGCTTCCCGGTACCATTCCGCGTTTGCTGGAGCGCCTGGAGCTGGGAGAGTGCACGGCCTACGAGCTCAGGGCGTCCTGCTCGGGGCTGGGGATCGCGCTCGTCACCGCCGAAGCGCTGTTGCGTAGCCGCCGGATGCGGACGGCGCTCGTCGTCTGTGCGGAGCTTAATTCCGTCTTTCTTCCCCTCGGTGGCTCGAGCGTCCGCCGGGCCGACTGGATAAATCTGGCCCTCTTCTCCGATGGTGCGAGCGCGTTTGTGCTTCGTGCCATCGATGACGCCGGGGCAGAGGATGGCCTTCTCGCATGTTTCAGCAGGACGTTGCCGCCAGATGGCGAATGTCCGCTCGTGGTGAGAGGAGGAGGTACGGTGAACGCGCCGCTTGGCGTCGGAGCCGACCCGAGGCTGTGGGTTGCCGAGCACGATCCCAAGCGACTGGAAAGCGTGGCGCCGGTGATATTTCAGAGGAGCATACGCGAGACCCTGCGCCTCGCCGGCGTGGAACTGGAAGAGGTGAAGGTCATCATCCCCCCTCAAGCCAACGGGTATCTCTACGCGCCCCTTCTTGCGGAAGGCAAGCCCTGCGTCTACCTGAACGTCGATAGCTTCGGCAATACCACCTCGGCCTCGATCGGCATCGCGCTCGAGCAAGCGGTGCGGGAGGGGCTGGTCCGCAGGGGGGACCTCGTGCTCTTGCTTCCCTTCAGCGCCGCCAAGTTCGTGTGCGCCGGCGCGCTGATCAGATGGTGTGCGTAGGGCTGTTCTGGTATCCATGGCTAGAAGGATTCGGTCTCATCCGAGCGTTCTGGAAATCCACGGTGTCGGCATCGATGCGGTCGACCTCGAGCACTTCGCGCGCACGCTCGAAGCGCATCCAGAGTTCACCCGGCTCGTCTTCACGCGACGGGAATTCAGCCGCTACCGCCTTTCCCCGCAGAGCTTGGCGGCGCGCTTTGCCGTAAAGGAAGCCTTCATCAAAGCGGCTGGCGCACGCGCGGGGACGCGCTTTAGGGAGATAGAAACGCTGAGCGACTCGCGGGGCCAGCCCTATGTGATTTTGCACGGTCGGGCCCAGAGGCTATCCCGGCGTTTGGGAATCATCCGGGTGTTGGTGACCATGTCGCACTCCCGCAAGGTGGCGGTGGCGCAAGTCATCTTGCTCGCAAGACGGGATCCGGCCGAGGCGTGGAGGCGAGGCGCGTAAGTGATCGGTTGGCGGGAACGTATGCGCGTCGTAGTCACCGGGATCGGGATAGTGTCGCCCTTCGGGATCGGCGAAGCGGTCTTCTTCGATGGCCTACGAGCCGGGCGCTCGGCGATTCGCGAGGTCAGGCAGTACCCGAATGGGGGGGAGCGCATCGCACGGTTTGCCCCCTTTGTCGGGTTCTTCGAAGACGAGCTGCTGGAGAGAGCGGCCGAGGAGCTCCAACTGCCGGCCTTTGCCTCCGATCCCTCCTTCGCTCCGGCGTTCGTCGCGGCTAGCCGCGCCTTGCTGGCTGCTCGGGCCTGTGGCAGCTCGCCCGAGCTCGCAAAGACGGCGCTTTGCCTCGGCAGCGCCTTCGGCCAACTTGGACTCCTCGAGAAATGGATGGCCGAGAATGGCTCCGTGCGAAGCCTCGGGGTGGAGGAAGCCGAGCGCTACCGAGCGGACGCGCTTGCCGATACGCTGGCTCGGCATTTGGGTCTTGGGGGCCCATGCCAGCTCTTTTCCCTTGCTTGCGCATCGGCGAACTTCGCGCTCGGAAGCGGATTCGATCTGGTAAGAGCGGGAGAGGTCAAAGCCGCGCTTTGCGGAGGGGCGGAAGGGTTCCAGGAAGCGAGCCTGATCGGAGCCTCGCATCTTGGAGTCATAGACAGAGAGCCGTGCCGCCCATTTTCCGCCGGGCGGGCGGGATTCAATCCCGGCGTCGGCGCCGCGTTTTTGCTGCTCGAGTCGCTGGACGAAGCCCGAGAGCGCGGAGCGCGCCCGCTTGCCGAGATCTTGGGCTTCGGGGCGAGCTCCGACGCCTGTCATTTGACGGCGCCAGACATGGAAGGGGAAGGCATGGGTCGGGCGATGGAGGCGGCGCTTGGCGACGGGGAGATCGAAGAGGGCGATGTCGACTACGTCAACGCGCACGGGACCGGCACTTACATAAACGACCTGGTCGAAACGAGGGCGATCAAGCGAGTCTTCGGTAGGCGGGCTTACCAGCTCTTGGTAAGCTCTACCAAATCGCAGATCGGGCATTGCGCGGGAGCCTCGGCGGCCCTGGAGGCGGCAGCTTGCTGCTTCGCCGTGCTCCACGACCGTGTGCCCCCGACCATCAACTACCGAGGGGTCGATCCCGATTGCGATCTCGATTACGTGCCCAACCGGGGGAGGGACTGCAAGGTGAGGGTCGCCGCCAACAACTCCTTCGCGTTCGGCGGGCACAATTCCTGTCTCCTCGTGGCCAAACCTGGCGGGTGGGATCGGTAGAGATGGAAATATTCGTTAGCGGCGTTGGCATCGTTTCCCCGTTGGGTTGGGGCGGGAGAGGATCCTGGCGCTCCTGCGCAGGCGCTGGCCAATCGGGGGCCGCTCGGGCGGAGCCGAGCGCGGCTTACCGGTTCGATCCCGCCAGCGTCCTCGGCCATGGGGGACTGCGACGCATCGGCAGGGCCAACGCGGTGCTCCTTGCGGCTGCCGCGCTGTCGCTTGCCGAGCATGAAAGGGCACTCGTCGGGGTAAGTTCGGAGGAGACAGGCGTGGTCACCGTGACCGGAACTACGTTGCTGGAGGACTTTTTCGCGTTTCGCCGCTCGGTGACGCAGGATGGGGGGAGGGATCACGCGGCTCTTCTTTCCTCGTACAGGAACCTTTTCGCGAATGCCTCGGCCGCAAACATCTCGATTCGGTTCGGCCTAAAGGGGCAGGGCGCGACTCTTTCGGGCGGATGGCGGGCGGGTGTGGAAGCGGTGCACTATGCCATGCGCTTGCTGAGGGAGGGAAGGCTCAAGGCTTTGGTGCTAGGGGCCATCGAGCGGGTGCCGCGGGTGGCGGCCGAGAAGCGCGAAGGGGGAAACCCGCAGCTCGAGGAGCCTTGGAGGGAAGGGGAAGGTCCCGAAGTTGCGGTGGCTCTGCTCCTGCGCGCGCAGGCCAAGAACTACGTACCGCCGGGCGCGTTCTGCAAAGTTTCTGCCTGCGAAGCCTGGGTGGAAAGGGCCGGAAGGGCGGTGCCGGCGAAGGACGCCCCGCCGCTGCCCCGGATAGGTCTTGGCGTCCGTGCGGAGATGCGATCGGAAGAGGGGCCTGGTGAAAAGGGTATGTGGCGGCCGCAACCGCCGCTAACCACACTGCTACGGGAGTGCTCGGCCGCCTCGTTTCCTCTGGCCTTCGGTTGGGCGGCACTGCTGCTTGCAAGGCGCACGCTCCCCCCCTGTGGGGAGGCGGACTTTCGGGTTTTGGCGCGGGGGTTGGTCGTCACGCCCGGCGCTTCTTTGGCGGGCGGCGCCCTCATTTGCGAGGCCTGCGATGCGTAGTCTCCTCACGCTCTTTCTCCTCCTCTCCGCCCGACGTCTCGCAAGCCGCCCTTTTCGCTCACTCCTTGCGCTTGGCGGGCTTTCGCTCGCGATTGCACTGGTCGCCGCTGTAGGTATTCTGAACTACAGCGCGGTCCGCTCGCTCGACCGCTCGCTCACTCTCCTTCTGGGGCGGGCGTCCATCGAGCTGACCGCCGGCGCCCGAGGGCTTCGCCCTTCGCTGGCGCGAAAGCTCTTGCGCTTTCCCGAAGTCGAGGGGGCGGCCCCCGTGATCGAGCAGGGGGTGCGCCTCGAAGGAGAGAGCGGCGCCCTCTTTACCATATTCGCCACCGACTTGGCCGATCGGGGCGCCACGGCGCTCTACGGTGGGCTTTCGGCGGGGGCGACCATCGTCGGCGATCCTCTTCTCCTTTTATCCGAGCCCAACTCGGTAGCGGTCACGCCTGAGTTTGCCCGCCGGCGCGGGCTCGCGCTGGGGTCGAGATTTTCGGTCATGACCCATCGGGGGTCCAGGGAGCTAGTCGTAAGGGGGATATTGCCCGAGGGCACGGCCGCTACCTTGGGGGGAGATCTCGGCGTGATGGACCTCGCGGCTGCCCAGCTCCTGTTGGGGCAGCGCGGCAGAATCGATAGGGTGGAAGTGGCGGTCGCGGGAGGATCCTCTGTGGAGGGCGCGATAAGCCGGCTTGGGGCGCGCTTTCCCGGCCTCACCGTTCGCCGCCCTCGTCCCCAAGGTGCGGCGCTCAGGCGAGCGAGCGCTTCGCTGGCCTCGGTTGTCGCTTTGGCAGGGCTCGTTACGTTGGCTGCCGGTGCCTTTCTGATCTTCAATTTGGCGACCCTGGAGGCCGAGGAGCGCCAATTCGAGATGGGCATTCTTTACTGTTTGGGGGCGGAGAGGAGAACGCTCCTTTTCATCTTCTCCGCCCAGGGGGTTCTGTTGGGACTCGCGGCAGGGGCGATCGGTGTCGCCGGCGGCTTGGCCGCAGCGCACCTAGCCTCGCACGCTTTCGCCGCCAAAGCCGCGACGATCGCGTCGGCACCCCTTTGCGCGGGTGGTATATCGTTTCATTGGCCCACGGCGGCAGTGGCGATCGTGGTAGCTGTGGTAGCGAGCACCGCGGGATTTTTCTTGGCGGCGTTGCCTCTTGCACGGGCACCGTGGCCCGGGCGCGTCTGCGACAGGCGGGGCTTTCGCGGCTGGGGTGCCGGGCGCGCTTTGCGGCTGGGGGCTCTGACCCTGGGAGCCGCCCTGGGGCTTCTCGCCCTCGAGTACGAGTTTTACCTGGGTGCGCTCGAGCCGCTTTGCGACTCGCTTCTTCTGCTCGCCGCAGCCGTGGTTTTTCCCCACGCGATCGCGGGTGTGGCGGCGGCTGCGCGAAGGCGCTCGAGGCGGTGGCTTTCGGTGGAGTGGCTTCTTGCCCTGAGAAACCTCGAGTGGGCCAGCCTGCGGTCGGGGTCTGCCGTGGCTGTGCTCGCCTTGAGCGTCGTCGTGGTCCTGATTTTCGCTTGCATCCAGCGCAGCATCGGCCGAGCGATAGGAGGCTGGGTGGAGGAGGCTTTCGCCTATGACTTGGAGATCGCCTCACAGAGTACCGACCCCGGCCGGGTCCTGCCTCTCGATCAGGAGTTTTCGTCGCAGCTCGCCGCCATCGAAGGGGTTAGGCGCGTCCATCTAGTGCGCTGGGTGACGACCGACTTCCACGGGGTGCCGATCACGGTGCACTCGCTGGACTATCCTCGCTCCGGCCCTAGGATCCAGCGCTTGCTCGTGCAACGGGGAGATCCGAAGCGGGTCTATCGAGAGGTTGCGCTCGGGCGGGCCGTTGCGGTCTCGGAAAACTTCGCTTCGCGCTTTCGAGTAGAGCCGGGGGACACGATCAGCGTATCGGCGCCGCGAGGCCCCGTCGATCTTGAGGTCGCGGGCGTTGCCGTCAACTACAATTCCGAGGAAGGAACCATCATGATGTCGCGTAGCCTCTACCAGCGCTTCTGGGAGGACCGGCTGGTCAATTACTTTCTCGTCGCGCTCGAACCAGGAGCCGAGACCTCGCGGGTCAGGCGGGCGATTGCCGAACGCTTCGGGGCGCGATACGGACTGGTGATTCTCACGCTGCAGGAGGCCAAAGCTAAGATCGACGCGATCATTGCGGGCGTCTTTCGTTGGATTTACGCCCTGGAGGCGGTGGCTGGTGGGATCGGCCTTCTTACCGTGCTCAATACCATGTCGATCTCCGTCCTGCGGCGCCGGCCCCAGTTGGCCCTGCTGCGAGCGGTGGGGGCGGAGCCGGCGCAAGCCGCGGAGGCGGTGCGCCGGGAGGCGCTGCTCATGGGAGCGGTAGGGGCTCTGCTCGGCGGGTCGGTGGGTGCCCTCCTTTCGGTCGCCTGGGTGAAGGTGCACCTGAGCCGGCTTCTCGGGTGGCTCGTCGATTGGTCCTTTCCCTGGAAGGTTGCTTGCGCTACCTTCGCGCTCGCCATCTTGGCCTCGGGAGCCGCGGGCCTTTTGCCCGCGCGCATGGCTGCTGGATTTCCCTACCGCGAGGGGCTGCGCGAACCTGGGCGCATGGAGGCCTGAAGAACCGGCAAGCGAGGGGATAGGTATGGATGAAATCTGTGAAAGCTCGGAGCCCATTTCGATCGGGCCGGCTCGGCCGCGCACGGGGCGCCACTTGGTCGAGCAGATGGAAAGGTGTGGGGAAATAATGACGCTAGGGGCGGGGCAAATAGGATTGGCTGGGCGGCCCCTTAGGCTTTTTCGTTACTTCTCCGAGCGGTTCGCGGGTTTTGCGCGGGCCGCCGGCGCGCAGGAGCGCATCTATCCCTCGCTCATTCCCGCATCGGTTCTCGGCAAGAGCGACTTCTTTCTCTCCTTTCCTCAGCACGTGACTTTCGCCTGCCATTTGTCTGCGGACGAGGAATCGCTGGGCGCATTCACCAGAGCCGTCGCTGCTGGCGCGCAGCCCGGAAAAGCCGCTTCCAGCGTTTTCTCCCTCGCCGAGACCCTCCTCGCCTCCGCCGTGTGCTACCACTGCTACCAAGAGTTCGCCGGACGCGTGATTCCCGAAAGTGGCGTTTTGCTTACCGCTGAAGAGCGTTGCTTTCGTTTCGAAGGCGCCTCGCTAGGCGCGCTCTGCCGCCAGTGGGAGTTTACCATGCGAGAGATTGTCTTTCTCGGCTCGCAAGAAGGCGCGGCCGGCTGGCGCCAGCGGATGCTCGAGTCCGTAACGGAGTTCGCCGCGCGCATCGGGTTTGCGGGATCGATCGTCGCCGCCTCGGATCCCTTTTTCGGCAGCCCCAAAGGTGCGGCACGGGCCCTGTGGCAGCGAGCGCAGGAACTCAAGTACGAGTTGCGGCTTGCGGTGGAGCCGCCTCAAGGCTCGCTCGCCGTGGCTTCGTTTAATCTGCACCACGACTACTTCGGGCGGGCGTTCGACATAGCGCTTCCCGATGGAACTAAGGCCTCTTCGGCCTGCGTGGCCTTCGGGATCGAGCGCTGGGTGTACGCCTCGCTGGTGCAGGAGCGCGCCAGAGAAGCGTTCGACCTCGGGGGGTGATCGGTGAAGGGAAAGCGGGACGATCGTCGAGCGGCGAAAATTGCGTTACTCGGCCTATTTTGGGTGCTCTCGCCAGGCGGGGCTCGTGCCTCCGAGCGGGCATGGGAGATCCTCGGATCCCTGAGAAGGGCCGAGGAGAGCAGGCAGTGGCAAGACGCACATGGTGTGGCAACACTTACCATAGAGCTGGACGGCGGCGGGAAGCTGTCGAGACGCTTTCGCTTTTTCCGAAAACGGGGACAAGGGGGGGCCCTCGAGACGCTTACGGTCTTCGACTATCCACCCGAGGCTGCTGGCACGGCGGTGTTGCGCGAGCAGCGGTGGGGGCACTGCGACCGCGCCTGGATTCACCAGCCCGCGCTTCGACGCGTCCGCCGTCTGGCGCCAGCGATGGCGGGGGGCAACCTCGGGGGTGACCTCGACCCCCTGGAGCTGAGCTTGGCCTGGGATCTCTGGCGCTGGCAGCGCGAGGAGGCGGACGCGCTCTGGGAGGGAAGCGAGGTTATGGCGGGCGAGACTTGCGAACGCGTGCTGCTCGCGCCGAAAACCCCGGTGTGTGGTCTCGAAGCTTTACGGGTGTGGATCTCCGGGCAGGGATGGGTGGTAAGGCGCGCTCAGCTTTTCGAGTCGGCGGGAAGACTCCGCAAGACCATCGATTTCGCCCGGATCGAGTCGATCGACGGCCACCCGACTGCCGTCTTGGTCGAGATTTCCCGTCCCGGCCAGGGAGGCAGATCGCGGCTAAAGGTGAACGAGATAATTTACGACGCGGGCCTACGTCCCCAGCTATTTCAGCTCGGACACCTGGGTGCTGCGGTAAGTGGTCCCTGATACCGGGCCCACGCTTGCGGCAAGAGAGGGGGCACCTCGAATGAGAGAGTTCTGTGCGGCGCTGGCTTCCTCCGGCATCCTGCGCGCTCTTCTTCGGCCTTCGACGCTCAAGGCTCTGCCCTGGCTCTATCGGTACGGGCTTGGGTATCACGCGCTCCACGCCCTATACGCGGCGGCGTTTCCCGATCGGCTCGCCCTTCGTAGCCACCGCGCCCGGCTCACTTACGGTCTCCTTTGGTCTCGCGTCCGCAAAATCGCCGACGCGCTCTGCGCCTTGGGGCTTGCGCCGGGTGCCGGGGTCGCGCTCTTTTGCGGAAACCGTACCGAGTTCATCGAGGTGCAGGCAGCCTCTTCACTGGCGGGGTTGCGCCTCGTTCTCGCCAGCACCCGCTCTTCCCCCGAAGAGCTCGCCTACCTGCTGCGCGATTCCCGGTCGCAGGTCCTGATCTTCGAGAGTGCGCTCGGGGAGGTCGCGCGAGCGGCCAGTGGTGGCCTCAAACGGGCGGTGGTTGTGGGAGCCAGGCTCCCTGGCGTCGAACCTTACGAGGACCTGGTAGCGCGTGGCTCGCCCCACTGCCCGCACTTGGCCGCTCGTGCCGGACGCAGCCGCTTGGTGCAGTACACGGCGGGCACGACCGGCAGGCCGAAGGGTGCGGTACGGGAAGAGGGGCCGCGCTCCCTTGCCGCACTCTTGGGTTTTCTTTCCAGGGTGCCTCTGGGGCACCAGGACATCCACCTGGTTTCATGTCCTCTTTACCATACGCATGGTCTGGGACTCGCTACCGTCCATATCGCCTTGGGTGCTACCGTTTGCCTGCTCGAGAAATTCACGCCGGCGGCTTTCCTGGAAGCGGTCTGCGGCTGGAAGGTCACCTCCACCGCACTGGTTCCGACCATGATCGTCGATCTCTTGGCGGCCTGCGACCGGAAGGCTCTAAGGGGCGCGCTGCGGTCGCTGCGGTGCGTGGTGTCGAGCGGAGCCCCGCTCCCACCCGCCCTGAGGCGCTCTTTTGCCGAGACACTGGGGCGAGACATCGTTTACGATGCCTACGGGGCGACCGAGCTCGGTTGGGTCACGGTGGCCGGCCCGAAGGAGGCGAGAGACAGGCCGGCCACGATCGGAAAGCCCGTGCCCGGCATAGAGATCGCCCTCCTGGATGAGCGAGGCGAGCGCTGCGCGCCGGGTAAGGTGGGAGAGATCTTCGCGCGAAGCGGACTTCTCTTCGCTGGCTACGACGGGCTGCCTCGGCGCTCGCCGGCCGCCGGGTGGGAGGGCTATTTCTCCGCTGGTGACATGGGCTGGATGGACGAGCAGGGCTATTATTACCTTAGCGGCAGAAAGCGCGAGCTCATCATAAGCGGCGGTGTCAACGTATACCCGGCCGAGGTGGAAGCGGTCCTTCTCTCTCATCCCGATGTCCGCGAGGCGGCGGTCTGCGGCATACCCGACGCCCGTTGGGGAGAGATGGTGTGCGCCGCAGTGGTGGTGAAAGGACGCTCCATTACGGCCGAGACGATAAAGAGCTTTTGTCGCGCGCGCATGGGCGGGCCCAAGGTGCCGAAGAAGATAGTCATCCTGGATGGCCTGCCGCGGACCGAGACCGGCAAGGTTGTAAAGGCAAGACTCAAGGAGATCTTTCTTCCCGACCCAAAGGGGGAAGGCGCGATCGATCGACAGCTTCTAAGGCATGCCCGCTGATCCCAACCCTGCGTCCCCTTCCTCGCTCCCCTGTCCCGGCTGCGCGGCCGAGCTCAAGGTCGCTGCTTTGGCGGAGCTTCTCTGGGTCTGCCCGGCCTGCGGGTACCACTTCCCCCTCGCGGCCCGCCAGCGCCTGGAGCAGATCGCCGATCGCGGCAGCTTCGCCGAGTGGGACCCGGGAGTCGGCTCCCGAGATCTCCTCGGCTTCGTCGATAGAATTCCCTACCATGAACGGCTTAGACTTGCGAGGGAGCGGACGGGCCTCAGAGAAGCCGTCTTGACCGGCGCGGCGAAAATCGGCGGCTATGCCGTCGCGGTCGGGGTTTTCGACTTTAGATTCATGGGGGGAAGCATGGGATGCGCGGTGGGAGAGAAGCTCGCCCGGCTGTTCGGGCGGGCCGCCGCGCGCGGCCTGCCCGTTCTCCTGGTGGTGGCCTCGGGCGGGGCGAGGATGCAGGAGGGGTGCTACGCCCTCATGCAGATGGGAAAGGTAACCGCCGCGGCGGTCTCCTTCAAGCGCGGAAACCTGCCCTACGTTGCGCTTCTTACCAATCCGACGACCGGAGGCGTCGCTGCGAGTATAGCGTACCAGGCAGACCTCGTTCTCGCCGAGCCTGGGGCGGTGATCGGGTTCGCCGGAAAGCGCGTCATCGAGGACACGATCAAGATGCGCCTGCCTGCCGGGGCGCAACGAGCCGAGGCTCTACAGGAACGGGGGTTCGTCGATATCGTCGTGCCCAGGCCGCAGGTTGCGCCTATGCTGGCTCGCCTGTTCGGGCTCTTGGGCGCGGGCGAACAGGGTGGCCCGGGACCACAGGCCGCGAAGGGAGAAGACGATGGGAGTGGCGCAGCCGAAGACGGGGACCGATTCTGAGCCGCAAGCCGAGGTTCCCGCGGCCGGATGGCGCAAGGTTGCGGCCGCGCGCCACCCGCGCCGCCCCCGGTGCTCCGATTTCATCGCCGCTCTCTTTAGCGACTTCATCGAGCTTCGGGGAGACCGGTGCTACCGGGACGATCCGGCCATAGTCGGTGGCGTCGGCAGGTTCGAGGGGCACTCCCTCGTGGTGCTGGGTCACGAAAAGGGGAGGGAGGCGAAGGAAAGGGTCTCGCGCAATTTCGGCATGCCCTTCCCGGAGGGATACCGCAAGGCATGCCGGCTCATGGGGTTGGCGCAACGACTTGGACTCGGCGTGCTTGCGCTCATCGACACACCGGGGGCGTACCCGGGGCTAGGAGCGGAGCAGCGTGGCCAGATGCAAGCCATCGCCCGGAGCTTGGAGGTCATGCTTACCCTCGAGGTACCCACGGTCGCCGTCGTGATCGGCGAGGGGGGCAGTGGAGGGGCATTGGCGCTCGGCCTTGCCGATCGCGTGCTCATGTTGGAAAACGCCACTTACTCGGTCATTTCCCCCGAGGGATGCGCCTCGATCCTCTGGCACGATCCCGCCAAGGCGGGCGAAGCAGCGGCGGCGCTTAGGCTGGGCGCGTGGGAGCTCGCTCAAGAGGGGCTGATAGACGAGGTCGTCGAGGAGCCGGAAGGAGGAGCGCACGTTTGCGCGGCCGCGACTTTTGCCTCGCTCGCTCGGGCCCTCGCCCGACACTTCTCCGAGATAAGAAGATGGAACCCGCGCGCCAGAGTGGCGAAACGCTTGGCTAGATTCCTGGCCTGCGGGCGCTACGAGGAAGCCGAACTCGCGGGGTGAACTTGGCGCTCGATGGGAAGTCGCAGTCCTACCCGATGCCATTTTGCCGGCCCGCATGATCTTCGGGCCTATCGCACAGCGATCCACCTGCCCCACGCCGCCCCGCCCAACGCTGCATCGGAGTGCAGAAGTACGAGTACGGTTTTTGAATCGCGCCTCCATGTAGTACACGCATTGCTTGCGGCGTGCGAAGCGAGCTCGGTAAACGGGGCAGGGGGATGAGAATCCTCTTTTTCGGCTACGACGGGAGGCTTGGGAGTGCGGTCGAACGGAGCCTCTCGGAGCTGGGAGAGCTTGTTTCGATAACGCCAGCGAACGGCGAAACCGCTGCGCCGGTAGCCTCCCTCGAGGCCCCGCCCGATGTCGCTATTCTGAGACAGGAAGCTGCAGGTAGGAATTACGTCGAAACCGTGCGGCGGGTCGTGCGCCTGTGCTCCGGCATCCCAGCCATCGGCCTCGTCTCGGAGCGCCGCGTGGAGTTTGCCGTGGAGGCGATGCGGGCGGGACTTGCCGATCTCGTCGTCATGGACGGGGACTACGTCAAACGGCTCGCGCGTTCGGTTCTAAGGGCGCTCAAGAGCGAGGAAGGGGACCCAGGGCAAGGTGCGGTACCTTCGCCCTTAGCCCTCGCCACCGATTCCACCCTCTTGGCCGACTCGCTCGACCTCATCTTGGGTGAAAGCCGCTCCATATGCGATCTCAAGGAGCGCGCCAGGCGGGTCATGAAACTTGACCTGCACGTGTTGATCCGGGGCGAGACCGGCACGGGGAAGGAGCTTTTGGCCCGCGCGATTCATGCGGGGAGTCCGAGGCGCTACTACCCCTTCGTGCCGGTCAACTGCGCCGCGCTGCCGCGCGACCTGGTCGAGGCCGAGCTTTTCGGCCACGAAAGAGGAGCGTTTACCGGCGCGTTTGCCAGGCGCGTCGGCAAAGTGATGGAGGCCAACCACGGCACTCTCTTCCTCGACGAGGTAGGGGATCTGCCCGCCGCTATGCAGGCGAAGCTCCTGCGCCTGCTCCAGGAGGGGGAGATTCAGCGCGTGGGCGCCGATCGGCCGATTGTCGCCGATGTACGAGTCGTGGCCGCTACCAACCGGCCGCTGGAGCTTCTGGCGAGAGAGGGTGCCTTTAGAAGCGACCTCTACCACCGGCTGAACGCCATCTCGCTAACGCTTCCGCCGCTCAGGGAACGCGGGCGCGACGTGCTGTTAGTCGCGCGCAAGCTGCTCGAGCGCTTTGCCGCCGAACTGAAACGACCCCCCGTTACCATGGACGAAGGCGCCGAGGCCGAGCTCTTGGCTTACCCCTGGTGGGGGAACTTTCGCGAGCTCGAAAACGTCATAAGGCGCACGCTTCTTTTCTCCGATACCGATGTGATTCGGACCTTTGGGCTGGGACGTTGCGCGGAGATGGGACGCTTTACCGGCGAGGAACACGCGCAAGAGGATCCGATGGTCGACGTCGCCGAAGGAGACAGGCTGGTGTGGCTCCTTAGGCGCTATCGGGGAAACCTGAGCCGAGTGGCGCGCCACCTTCGGGTGAGCCGCCCGACCGTTTACAAGCGCATCCACGCCCATGGGCTGGATATCGCGGCCTTTCGCTAGGCGCAGGAAAATAAGCACCGCCGCCTCGGGCGCAACCCTGTTCTTTCGGCCTAGCCGGTGCTCTTCGGCGAAGGCCCGGCCTTCCCCGCCGCCACCGCAACCAGGATGAGCCCGGCAACGCAGATGATCGTCGCACCGGTTGGCATGTCGAAGCGGTAAGAGAGCATGGAGCCCACGACGCTGGCGAACCCTCCGGTGGCCCAGGCTGCGGCGAGCCGGCGGCGCGGGTTTTCGGTGAGAATGATCCCCACCACTGCCGGAAGGACGAGGAAGGTAAAGATTAGAAGCACGCCCGCAACCTGCACCGACGCGGTCACCACGAGCGCAACCGAGAAATAGAAGAGAAAGTCCCATAGCCTGAGCGATCGAGAATCCGCGTCGGCCGCCGCTTCGGTGGCGGCCGCGAATCTGGAGGCGAAAAGGTAATGCAGCGCTCCGGTGCAGCCGACCGTGGTGGCTATCCGCGCCAGCGCCGCAGGCGTGACCCAAAGTATGTCTCCTACCAAAAGGTATTTTATATGCTCGGCCCCGTGCGGCGCCCGATCGACGAGGAGCACCATCGCCGCGGCCGACACCACGTAGGTTATGCCGATTATGGCTTCCTGCGGGACCAGCGGATGGCGAAAGCGGGTGAGCGTGAATATCGAAGCTCCCACTGCCGTTGCCGCGAGCGAGAGCCCAAGTGCCTGGGTGGACTCGGCTGGGTACCCCAGCACGATTGCCAAAGTGACGCCGAGCGCTGCGATTTGCGCGAGCGCCAGATCGACGAAGAGCACCCCGCGGCGCACGATCTGGTTCCCGAGATGGGCGAAGATGCCGACGAGCAAGAGGCAAGCCGCCGTAGGTCCCGCCATGATGGAGAGAAAATCCGACATTTCTAGCTCCCTCCATTTTCCGCCAACGCCTGGGCCAGGCGCTCGGTAATGACGTCGAAAAGCGAAATGTAGTCGGAAGCTTCGGGCAGGGCGCCTACCGAGGAGGGGAGGACGACGAAGCGCGCCCCGGCCTTTTCCGCGACAAGCTCGGGAATCTTGGGATCCGTAAACGTGGCCGCCAGAACGCAGGGGATCTCTCGGGCTTTCATTTCGCGGATGAGTTCGGCCAGGTGCGCCGGCGAGGGCGGTATTCCCGGCTTGTCCTCGATGTAGCCCGCGATCTCCAGTCCGAGCCACCTCGCCAGATACTCCCACTGCTTGTGGTAGGCAACGACCCGCTTGCCCCGCCTGCCGGCCATAGCCTCCTCCCACTGCGCGATCCGCGCGCCCAGCCTGTCGGCGAAAGCGCCGGCCCGGCCGCTAAAATAAGCGGAGCGGCTGGGATCCACCGAGGCAAGCTCGTGCGCGATGGTGCGTGCGACCACAATGCCGTTTCGCGGATCGAGCCAGTAGTGGGGATTGCCTTGGGGGTGAATGTCTCCCTGGGCGCGGCTGATGTCTTTGCCCGGCACCTCGAGGATGGCGATGCCGTCGCTTACGGCCAAGCTCCTGAGCCTCGAGTTTCTGGCACCTTCTACCAGAAGGGGAAGCCAGCCGGTCTCGAGATCGAGTCCGACGTAAAAGAGAAGGTCGGCTCGCCTTACCTCTAGCATGTAACTCGGTTTCGCCTGGACGTAGTGCGGATCCTGGTAGCCCTTGGTGATGCTTTCGACCTCGACGGCCTCACCCCCCACCTCCCGGGCTATCGCGGCGAGGTCCGGGATCGTGGTCACCACCGAAAGCTTTCCTCCCGCCAAAACTGGTTCCGCGGCCGCAACCACGGCGCCCGCAACGAGGAGGGCAAGCGTAATTTTCTCCGTCACCCTTTGTTTCATTTTCCTCTCCCTCTCGACTTCGCTCCCCTCGCTCTCTCAATAGTTGTGGGCCGGGTGCGAACCTATCGCGTAATTTAGCTGGAGCAGGATCTCCTGCATGTCCCGCTCGCCTTCTGCGGTAGCGTAAGCATACTGGAGTCGCACGGCCGAGAATTCGCTCGGCACGAGCGCGAGCATGGTGGTCCAGCGATGCCGCTCGGCACCCGCGGGCCGGAGGGAGGCGAAGTTGTCGTAGCGAAACTGAAGCCACCACAGGCGCGCGAATTGGTAGGCGATATAGCTGTAAATCCCCCCGAGATGATCATCGGGCGCCGCCTCCCGGTCCCTGCCAAGATAGAGGCCTTCGGTCTGCCAGACGAAGCTTCGATAAACGGCCCGCTCGAGCGGCCGCCATTTGAGCGTCAAGTCGAAGCCGGCCACGTGGGTCCAGGGATCGCCGGCGTACGAGCTCTTGCCCGTCAGGTACGATTGGCCGAGCTCGACAGTGGTCGACTCCCCGAGATCGAAGAAGTTTTTCAGGTGCGCAAGATACGCTCCCGACTCCCTGCCGCCTTCCTCCCCGAAAAGGGTCTCGTTGTCCCCCGCAAGCGCCGCAAGCGTGATCTCCGAGTACCAGCTCGCCGGCAAGAGGTAGCTCGCCTCCGCCCCGAGCTCCCCTATGCCCTCTTCGCCGAAGAGAAGATTGTTGGCCAGAGGCTGGTCGACAAAGGGCCACTGGTGGGTGTGCCAGAGGTTGTGGCGGCCGAAGGGAACGAGGAACTTTCCGGCGCGAAGACCTAGCCCCGATGGTATCCTACCCCATGGCGACTGCATGAGCTTGACGTACGCTTCCTCCACGTCGCTATCTCCCTCCTGGTCGAAGGTAAGGGTGAGATCGGCCCTCAAGAAAGGGTCGACGTCGGCGGTAAATCTCCCCTCTACCTCCTGGAGGTTCAACCCGTTGTCGAGGGGAAGGCCGGTTGCGCGCTCCCAGGCATCTCGCCGCGAAAGGTAGCCTCCGGCAAAGAGTCCGTTTACGCTGATCGCGGGATTGAAGGCCCGCGAGATCGCCCGGATGGCTCGGCCGCTGCCGCGCTCGCTTGGCTCGGGAGCCAAGGTGGGTGGCTCTTCGGGACCTCGTAGCGCCGCTTCTATCTCCCGCTCGAGATCCCTCTCCGCCTCGACCCTCTCCCCCTCGGGCCGCGTTTTCGCCTCGCTTTCTAGGGCGCGCAGGCGCCGCTCTAGCTCCTCTAGCGTGGCCTTCAAGCTTTCCACTTGCTTGCGAAGGCGCAAGATCTCCTCTGCTCGCAAACTTCTCTCGGTGTCGTCGCTCCCTTGGGCTCGCGCCAGTGGAAGCGAAAGGAAAACCGCCAATGCTATGGTGTTCAAAACCCGTCCCATACACTCCCTCCGTTGCTCTGGGCCGTCCGAGCGATAGGGCAGACTTCTCGCGCGGGATGGCGCCTTCCACCGCAGGGGTGGCGTGGCTCTGGCTCGAGGCGGCAACACCATCGCTCGAAATGGTGTCTACTACAAGAGTCCTATCGCTCGGCCCGACCGCGTTTTCGCGCACGGGCCCGCCTCGAGCCGCCTCTCGAGGCCGCTCGGCGAGCGCCCTGGCTACGCCTTGGCCGGTGGGGCCCGAAGGTCGGGAATGCCAAGAATGGAACGATGCCTAGGCCTTTGGCTTGGCTTGCTCTCGTGTTCCGCCGTGGCTTGCGGCTCGGCGACGAGGGCCGGCTCGGCCGCCAGGAATGGGGAGTGCTGGGACCAGGTGCACCGAGGGCAGGTTGCGGAGTCGTCCGGAAGGGTGGAGGAGGCGTGCTGATGGGTGGTCGCGCCTAGCGCACCTTGAGCGAACGTGAGGATCGCCAAAAAAATCGCGGTGCGGGTCCATCGTCGCATCGCGTGTAAGCATCGAATAGTGAAGCTCTGCTGTCAATTGTGTCGTTGGAAAAAAGGGGCACGCTTCCCGACCGGCCGCCGGACCCGGCAGGTTGCCAGGAGGCGCCCGTTCGGGCCAAAGTGGGTGGGCTTAGAGTGGCCGGGGGTAGGAAACGGGCCGGAAAGGGCGGCGGAGAGCGTCTTGCGAGGGGGGAGGGTGAAGTGAGCGGGATTGCGCCAGGCAAGGGCGGCCTTCTTGCGACTCTTATGGTCGCGGGTGTAATCGCAGGAGGGGTCTTTGGTGCGACCGCCGATGGCGCGGTGCCTTGGGTTAGGCTTCTCGGGGAGATCTTCATCCGGATGCTTCAGATGCTGGTCGTGCCCCTCGTCCTAAGTAGCGTCATCAGCTCGGTAGGCTCGCTCGGAGACTTGCGGAGCGCCGGGCGCACGGGCCTCGCTACCTTCCTCTACTACCTCCTCACGACCCTCTCGGCCGTCATCCTCGGCGTGATTCTCGTCGAGCTGGTGGAGCCCGGGGTGGGTGCAACACCACCTGCTAGCGCCGCTTCTGGCGATCTTCCCTACGGTGCAAAAGAAGCGAGCCCAGCGGCCGCCGCAGCAGAGATCCTCCGAAACCTTTTTCACCCGAGCTTGATCGGGGCGATGGCCGAGGGAAAGATGCTGCCGCTCATCCTCTTTTCGTTGCTCTTCGGCGGCTGCTTGACAGCGATCCCCCCAGGGCGGGCCAAGCCCGTCCTCGCCTTGGCGGAAGGGATCTTCGAGGCGCTCATGAAACTCGTCTTGCTCGTCATGTGGTTTGCCCCGCTTGGCCTCTTCGGGCTCATCGGCGCGCAGGTGGCGGAGGCGGGAGGCGCCGGTGGGGTGGGCGAGGAGCTGGCGAAGATCGGCAAGTATTTCGTGACCGTGGTCGCGGGCCTTGCCATTCACGGTTTTGTCGTCCTTCCGGCGGTCTGCCTGATGGCCGCCCGCCGTAGTCCCTTTGCGCAGTTTCGTGCCTTCGGGAAAGCGCTGATCGCCGCCTTCGGCACGGCCAGTAGCTCGGCCACTCTACCGCTCACGGTCGGTTGCGCCATCGACCAGGCGAGCATTTCGGCGCGCGTCGCCAATTTCGTGCTTCCGGTAGGGGCAACCATAAACATGGACGGGACGGCGCTTTACGAGGCGGTGGCCTCGATTTTCATCGCTCAAGTGTACGGAGTGCCGCTAGGGTTCGGGCAGACATTGGTGATCGTAGTTGCCGCGACGCTCGCGGCTATCGGCGCGGCGGGGATACCGCACGCTGGCCTGTTCACCATGGTGATCGTTCTCACGGCCGTGGGCCTTCCGGTAGAAGGTACGGCGATGCTCTTTGCGGTCGACTGGCTTCTCGACCGCTTCCGCACGGCGGTGAACGTGTGGGGGGATGCGGTCGGGGCGGCTGTGATCGATCGCATGGAGAAGGAGGGATATCTCGCCCGCAGGTGAGGCCGCACCCGGGCGGGGTGTTGTCCGGGTGCCCAGGTTCGCGTATAATGATGCGACAAGAGGAGATTCGATGCTGGAAGGTTTTTGCGAGGGCTCGAGAGTTGAAGTAGTAGGTACCGCGAGACGCGGGTCGGCTTCTTGTGACGGCGGGGCGAGCGCCAGGAGCGGTCGGCGAAATCCTCGGAGCGTCTGCGCCTTGTCGGTAGTCGGTCTGCTCGTGCTTTCGGCTTGGAGCGTGCCCGTTTCGGCGCAACCAGGGGCGGCGGCTTCGGCGCTTGAGGTCGAAATACCGCTTGGACTTCCCGCTCTTTCGATTCCGTCCGACAATCCCATGACGGTCGAGAAGGTCGAGCTTGGCAAGATGCTCTACTTCGACAAGCGGCTTTCCGCCGACGATACGATTGCTTGCGCTACCTGCCACGATCCCGGCGCGGCCTTTGCCGAGCACAAGGCGGTCTCGGAAGGGATCAAGGGACAGAAGGGGGAGCGGAACGCCCCGACGGTGCTGAATGCCGCGTATCACCCCTCGCAATTCTGGGATGGCCGGGTCAAGACTCTCGAGGAGCAAGCGCTCATGCCGATCGAGAATCCGATCGAAATGGGGATCAAGCTCACCGACGTGGTCGCGAAGCTAAACGCCATAGAAGGTTACCGGCGGGCCTTCGAGAAGGTTTTTGGGACGGAGGTTACGGCCGAGGGCATCGCCAAAGCCATCGCTGCTTTCGAGAGGACGCTTCTTTCGGGCGCCTCTCCCTACGATCGCTACATGGCGGGAGACAAGAAGGCCCTCGGAGAGGCCGCAAAGCGCGGGCTCGAGCTCTTTACCGGGAAGGCTCTGTGCGCGGCGTGCCACACTCCGCCGACTTTCAGCAATGGCGCCTTCGTGAATGCCGGCGTGGGGACGGAGCAGGAAAAACCGGACGAGGGGCGCAAGAAAGTGAGTGGATCCGATGCGGACTGGGGAAGCTTCCGCGTTCCCTCGCTCAGAAACGTCGCGGACACCGCCCCCTACACGCACAACGGGAGCATCGCCACGCTCGAGGAGATGGTCGCGTTCATGGCGGGTGGCGGCAGGCCCAACCGGAATCTGAACCTGCTCTTTAAGGCGATGCCCAAGCTCACGGCGGCGGAGAAGGAAGATCTCGTGGCGTTCCTAAGGTCGCTTTCCGGGGAAAAGCCCAAAGTTGCCTCGCCGAAGCTTCCCTAGAATCGGCGCGCGCTCGCCACACGTGGCCAGGCCATCGCTGTTCCGAGGCGCTCAGGCGGCCCCCTTCTCCTCTGCCGGCCACCTCTCGAACAGCACAGGCTCCCCTTCGTTCACTGCCGAGAGCTTTCGCGCGTCGTCCGTCACCCGTCCGATTATGACCACGGGGCTCGCTGGCCTGGGCTTCCCGTCGGCCCGCGACGCCGGCGTCTCACCGAAAAAGATCGCGATGCCGGGGCCGCCGATCCAGAAGGCCACGTCGCCGATCTCGACTTCGAGCGTTCCCTTTGCGGCTGGAAGCTTACTGTCGGTATAAAAGTAGATCTCTTCCCCCCAGCGGAGCGCCTCGGCTTTGAGCGGGAGCCACTTGGCGAAGGCTTTCGCGGTTTCGTTTTGCGCTAACTCGACAGGCAACGTAACCTTTCCCGCGGTGAGCTTTATCTTCATCGCTCTCCCCCCGAACGAGACTTACGCGAGCGCTTGCGTGCCCGCCCAGGATGGCGGGCGGCTTTTGCGCCTTTGAGCTTTTCGAGCGCCGCTTGCCCGCCCGCAGGCATCCGTCACCTTCCAAGGATTCTTGCAAACCTACCATTCTGTCAACCGGGGTCGGCGCGCGCTTCTGGTTTAAGCCGGTGGAAAACGTTATGGTTCCTTTTTGCGGCGCGCCGCCTGGGGCGCCCGGGGGCAGGTTCGATGGCAGAGCGAGCGATGCGTTACATGCGCCAGAAGGTGGAAGAGCAGTTCAAGCCGATGGCGCAGATGCTTCGCGCCGAGATGCTGCCGCATGGCCGGCTCTTGGCAGGAGCCATGGACCTCGTAATCGCCCACTACGAGGAGACCTTCCAAGCCATGGACGAGCGCCACAGGAAGCTTTGCTGGTATGAGTTTTGCCTAACACCGGAGCTTTTCCTCGCCATGGACATCCATCCCTTTTTGGGCGAAGTGCATCCCGCGATGATGTCCCTCGGCAGCCCCGAGATTTGCTGGAAGTACGTGGACGTGGCCGAAGAGAACGGCATGCCGCCAGAGGTCTGTGTCCTCGACAAGTTCATGCTCGGCGCGCTCATCGAAGACGAGATGCCGCGCGCCGACTTTATCGTCACGGCGAGCGGCCCGTGCGATAGTTCTCGTATAGGCTACCAGGCATTCGAGCAACTGACGGATTGCCCAGTTTACCGGCTGGATGCTCCCGTGGACGACTCCCCCGAGGCGCACGCCTACTACGCGGGCGAGATCAGAAAGCTCATCGCGTTTCTCGAGGAGCAAACCGGCCAGCGCCTGGACGTCGACCGCCTGCGGGAGGTGTGCGAGGAATCGAACCGCGCCACCGAGGCGGTCCTCGAGCTCTTCGAGCTCAGAAGGGCGCGCCCCTGCCCGCATCCCGGAGCCGTCATTCAGTACAGCTACATGGTGATGTTGAACAGCCTGGGGAGGCCGGAGTTCACCGGCTACGTGGATTTCCTGCGCCGGGACGCCACCGAGGCGGTACGAGCCGGCAGGGGAGCCGTCGCGGACGAAAGGTACCGCGTCCTTTGGTATTACGTGCCGATAACCTTCGATCTCGAGCTGCACGATTGGCTGGAGCGGAGATTCGCCGCGGTCGTCATCACGGATCTGCTTTCGAGTTTCTTCCGCCAGGATCCGATAGACACGACTAGTCTCGACACGATGTTGCTCAGCCTCGCCCGGCGCGGGCTCGAGGCGACGATGGGGCGGCTTCGCGTGAGATCGAGCGCGCTCACCGAGCGCTTTTTGCGGGATTACGAGGACTTCGGCGCCGACTGCGTGATTTTTCCCGGCCCGGTGGGTTGCAAGCACGTCTGGGGCTGGGTGAGCCTCTTGCGCGAGGTGTGCCGCGACAGGGGCATCCCGATCTGTGTTTTCGATCTCGACTGGATGGATTCCCGCATACGGCCGGTGGAGTCGATCCGGGGTGCGATCGAGCAGTTTTTCGAAACCGTCATGATGTAAGGGCCGGGTGTGGAAGCCAAGGTAGATTTTCACCGACTGGCGGCGCGAATGGACAACGAGTACGTGCGCGAGTGGAAGGCGCGCGGAGGGCGCGTCGTCGGCTATTTCTGCTCGCATGCCCCCGAGGAGCTCCTCTGGGCAGCCGACATCCTGCCGGTTCGCATGCGGGGAACGGGCAGTCGGGAGACCTCGCGCGCCGATCAGTATCTGGGGCCGTTCAACTGCAGCTTCGTGCGCCACACTCTCGATCGGATCCTGAGCGGCGAGCTGGAATGGCTCGATGGGGTAATAATCACCAATAGCTGCGACCACGTGAGGAGGCTCTTCGACATCATCGCATCGAAGAAGGCGCTCGCTTTTTGCCACTATCTGGACGTCCCCCATCTCAGCAACTCCGATTCGCGAAGACGCCTGGTAGGGGAGCTTGCGCAGCTAAAAGGGCGGCTCGAGAGGGGATTTGGCCGCGCCATCGCCGAAGATGACATCGTGGCCGCGATCCGTGTCTATAATGCCGGCCGGCGGCTGTTGCAGCGGGCTTCTCGGCTGCGAAGCACGGATCCACCGCGCGCCACGGGAAGCGAGGTGCTGGCCATGGCGGTGGCGGCCGCGTCTGTGCCGCGCGATCGCTTCAATGCGCTCTTGGAGAGACGACTCGAAGAGTTAGAGGGAGGGGTACCCGAAAGAACCGGCGCAACCGCCGAGCCTCGGCTTCTTCTTATCGGCGGCATGCTGGACGATCCGGCTTACCTGGAGGTGATCGAGTCGCTCGGCGGGCGGATCGTCGGCGACCAGCTTTGTTGCGGAAGCAAGACTTTTTCGACCGAGGCGGACGAGTCGATCGATCCGCTCGAGGCCATCGCCCGGCGCATGCTCGAACACTTCCCTTGCCCCCGCATGGTGAGCGGGTACGGCATCAGGCTGGAAGGGCTGGCGAGCGCGATTCGAGAGTCACGTGCCGACGGCGTGATCTGCCAGAGACTCAAGTTCTGCGATCTTTGGGGAGGCGAGACCGAGATGCTGAGGCGAAGCTTTCGCGAGGAGATCCGCGTCCCGCTCCTCGTGCTCGAGCGGGATTACCTTACGAGCGGCGGCTTGGGGCAGTTGCGCACCAGGGCCCAGGCGTTTCTCGAAAGCCTCGCTTGAGGGTGGTTGCGATGAGCGAAAGAGCGCTCGGCGAAGGACGGGATGCGCTCGTGGCTGGCTGCGACGTCGGTTCCACGACCGGCAAGGCCGTGATTTTAGGCGAGGGTCGCGTGCTGGCTCAGGTCGTGATGCCGTGCGAGCCGCGGCCGGAGGAGACCGCCCGAGCCGTTTTGGAAAAGGCCGCGCGCGCGGCGGGGCTAGAGTCGCCCGATGACATTTGCTACCTGGTTGGGACCGGTTACGGGCGGATCAGGATCCCCTTTGCCGACGACAACATCTCCGAGATAACCTGCCACGCTCGGGGTGCCTCGTTCGTCCTCGAAGGAGTGCGAACGGCGATAGACATCGGGGGGCAGGACTGCAAGGTGATAAGCATAAACGAGCGAGGCAGGGTTTCGGAATTCGCCATGAACGACAAGTGCGCGGCGGGGACAGGCCGGTTTTTCGAGGCAATGTCTCGCGTACTTCGTGTGACACTTGAGGAGATGTCGGCGCTCTCGCTAAAGAGCGAGCGCCCCACTACGATCACCAGCCAATGCAGCGTGTTCGCCGAGAGCGAGGTCATAACCCAGCTTAACGAGGGGGAGGAACTGGCAAACATCGCGTGCGGGATAAACCTGGCGATATCGAGGCGGCTTGCGGCGCTGGCGAGGAGAGTGGGTGTCGTACCCAAGGTGGTAGTGACCGGAGGGTGCGCGAAGAACCGGGGGCTGGTCGCGACTCTGGAGCAAGCTCTCGGCGCCAAGATCGACCCGCTGCCCGTGGACCCGCAGATCATCGGAGCGCTCGGCGCGGCGGTTCTGGCGGCGGAGCGGGTGAACGGGGGTCCGCCCAATCCGGCTTTTTGACGGCCAAATCGAGTCGGTGAAAGAAGCGCTCGCCCGAGCGGCCGCAGGCGTGCACCCTATGCGCTGCTACGAGCTGGGAGGGATCGCGTCGGGCGGGTCGGCTGGGGCGATGCCCGCGGGAAAAGCGTGCTCCTCGCTCCTCCTCAAAGCCGACACGGCGATAGAGCTTGGGCCGCCGGGGCACGCCTCTTGCGCGTTTGCCCTTCCGACCTCCGCGGCAGGTCTCGTCGGCGACGGCAGAGCCACTCATATCGGCCCGGATCTTGCCGATCTTGGCGGTTCCTACGACTTCGCGCTCGTGGTCATGGCCTCGGGAGCCAGCCTCGATGCGAGTGCCTGCGGCGAGCTTATGCGGGCCGTTGTGACGCTAAAGAGCGTTCCCGGCTTCATGGTACGGGGGGCGGAGGGGCGTTTGTGGTGTCGTGTCGGACGCCAGGCCCGGGCCCGAGGGCTTTCGGTCGAGGCGATTTGCGCTGCCCTCTACGATGCCTGCCATGCGAGGGTAGCCGCCGCCCGATCCATCGAGCTGGTGACGGCAGTTGCCGTGCCCGAGGTGGTGCGCCAGCTCGAATCGATCTACGCCCGATGGCGGGCGGTCCTGCACACGGTGAGGCAGTACCGGCGGGTGGGGGAGGACACCTACGAGTGCGGCTCCGAGTCGGATTGCGGGGATTGTCCCGATCGACCGGTTTGCGATACCATAAAGGAGATCATCGTGATTCGCAAGGGCAACCGGGAGCTTAGGCTTGCGACTAAGAGGCGGGAGGCGAGATGACGGCGCAACCGAGGGAAAAGAAGCTTATCGCGGTTTGCGGGAAGGGGGGAACGGGCAAGACCGCTTTTGCCGCCCTTCTCCTCAAGGCTTTGCTGCGCTCGGGGCGCAGGGGTCGGATCCTCGCGATCGATGCTGACTCGGCGATGGGACTCGCCATAGCGCTCGGGGTCGACGTACGAAAGACCGTGGGCGGCGTACGCGAGGAGATCCTGCGCAAGGCCCGGTCCGCGGGCCGATCGGAGAAGGAGGCGGTAGCTCAAGCCGTGGACTATCTTCTCCTCGAGGCGCTCGTCGAGGGGGAGGAGTTTTCCCTTCTTGCCATGGGGCACTCGGAGAAAGTGGGCTGCTATTGCTCCGTCAACGGGCTCATTCGTGACGGAATGGGGACTCTGATCGAGCACTTCGACACCATCATAATCGATGCAGAGGCGGGGGTGGAACAGATCAACCGGGAGGTGGCGAAGCGGGTGGATACGCCGGTGATAATTACCGACCCGTCTCACCGTGGGCTGCACACGGCGCTTCTCATAAGGGATACTGCAAGGCGCCACCGGTTGGTCGCCTCGGAGCGCTTCTTGGTGGCAGTCAACCGGGCGCGTGACGGCGTCGAGCGGCTTGTACAGGCGCTGCGCGAGGCAGAGCTCGAGCTTTGCGCGGTCATTCCGGAAGACGAGGAGTTAGGGGCCTACGACGCTATCCGTCGCCCGCTGTTGGATTTGCCAGAAGACAACGCGGCTTACGTGGCGGTAGCCGCCGCGGCCGAGAAGCTGCGACTGTGAGGCTGCTCGCCCGTTGAACGGATCGGCGGGCTGCGGCAGTCGCTTGCGCGGCGGCCTGCTTGGGGGGTTGGACCAGCGTGGGCAGGGTTTGGTCGCAACCGCTCGGCAATGGAATGTGAGCAGGTGAAGAGAACCCGCAGGTGAAGAGAACCCAGAGATGGCCATCGTTGTGGCTCGTTTTGGTGCTGGTAGCAGTAGCCGCGGTCAGGCTCAGGCTTCTCGATCTACCGCTTGAGCGGGACGAGGGGGGATACGCATATTTTGGCCGGTTGATTCTCGAGGGAATTCCGCCCTTCGCAGGCGCCTACGATACGAAGCTTCCGGGGATTTATTACGCTTATGCATCGATGATGGCCTTATTTGGAGACACGCCGAGGGGAATCCACACGGGATTGCTCCTGGTCAACCTTCTCACGATGGTTTTTTTGTTCCTCCTGGGGCGGAGGCTAGTGGGTGAGGGAGCCGGGTTGTTCTCGGGTCTCTCTTTCGGTGTGCTCGCTTCTAGCCCCTGGGCACTCGGGCTTTGGGCGCATCTGGAGCATTTCCTGGTGGCGGCGGCTACGGCAGGACTCGCCCTCGTCAGTTGCGGGCGGCAGAGAAGGGGGGAGGTCTTTGCCGGCGGTCTGTGCCTCGGGTTTGCGCTGGTTACGAAGCATCCGGCGCTGGCCTTCGTGCTTTTGGGTTTGGTCGCGTTACTGCTCGGCTTGCCGTCTCGGGCCGCCGAAGGCCGGCCCACCATGCTCTGGCGGCTCGGGCCTTATTGCGGCGGCGTTTTGGTCGCGCCGGCTCTTGTGGCTGCGATACTTGCAGCCTCGGGCGTGTGGGAGAAGTTCGTGGTTTGGAGCTTCAAGTACCCAGCCTATCACGTCTCCACGAATACATTGGATATCGGGTTAGAGCTTCTCAGGCATCGCTTCGGTAGGATTGCCGCCGCTAACCCGGTGGCCTGCGGCCTTGCCCTATTCGGTCTCCTTCCCCCGCTTTGGCTGGTGCATTGGCGCAGAATCTGGTGCTTCACCTGGCTCTTTTTCCTCCTTTCCTTTCTTGCTGTCTCGCCGGGGCTTTTTTTTCGGCCGCAGTATTTTCTTCTTTGGTTTCCTGCGCTTTCCCTAGCCTGCGCCTTGGGCTTCGAGGGGCTAAGGCGGCTCTGTGCCCGCGCGGGGGGCACGTGGTCTGAGCGAGCGGCCAGCTGTCTAATGGTTGCCGGGGTGGCTTTTTTCCCTTTGCTCCACGACTGGCGCTTCTTCTTCACCATGGATTCGTTCGAAGCAAGTCGAGCGGTTTACCAGAGCAACCCCTTTCCCGAGTCCGTTGTGATTGGCAAATTTCTGCGGGAGCGGGCCGGGCTGGAGGACCGGATAGCCGTGTTGGGCTCGGAGCCCCAGATTTACCTGTACGCCGCTCGCCGCTCGGCGACTCCGTACATATTCACATACGCGCTCATGGAGGAACACCCTTGGGCTTTGGCCATGCAGCAAGAGATGATCAGGTCTATAGAGCAGGCGAAACCACGCTATCTGGTTTCCGTGAATATGGTCTCCTCATGGCTTCCCCGGCCGAGTTCTCACGACCTGATCTTCAGATGGGCGAGGGCGTACGTCAGCCGACATTACGAGCAGGTCGGGCTGGTACAGATTCCGCCCCAGGGCCTTCCTAACTTTGTGTGGGAGGAGCAGGCCGCACGGTTTTTGCTGCGTACCCCTGGCCGCGACGAGTTTGTCCGGCCGAGCATTAGCGTGTTCCGCCGCCGAGGACCCGCGGCGCAGGCGAGGAGGGAAGGGTGAAGCACCGGCTTGCGATCGCGCTCGTTCTCATTGTGGCCGTCGGGGTCGCCATGGTGTGCTTTACAAGTTATAGGAATGTCGTCTACCAGCGGCGAAAGCTCAACTTGCTTCTCGTTACCGTGGACACCTTGCGAGCCGACCACATGAGCCTCTATGGGTACGAGCGCAGAACCACGGCCCACCTCGAGCGATGGCTCGGCAGGGGTAGAATTTTCGATAGAGCGTATGCCACCGAGACGAGCACGACACCTAGCGTGGTGAGCATCTTGACAGGCTTGCTGCCACAGCGTCATCGGGTGCGGCTGCTCTACCAGAAGATTCCAGACCAGACCTTGACGCTGGCGCGCTTGCTCGATCAAGCGGGGTACGAGACCGCCGCCGTTGTATCCAATGTCGTGCTTACCGATGAGGCGAGCGGCTTGGGATCGCATTTCTACTATTATGACGATTTCGTGGACGAAAAGGAGCCTTACAGGCGAATCTTCGAGAGGCGCGCATCGCGCACCACAGACGCCGCCATCAAGTGGCTTAGGAACTTTCGCCCGCCGGAGAAGCCTCATTTCTTGTGGGTCCATTACAACGACCCGCACGGGCCGTACCATCCTCCTTCGGATCGTCCGATCGATTTCACTCACCGCCTTCCGGAGATCATCGACATCATGCGTGTTCCGGATTACCAAAGAGAGCCGGGTGTCAGCGATGGCCTGGAGTACGTCGACCTCTACGACGAGGAGGTAGCTTATGCCGACAGGGAGATAGGACGCTTGCTCGAGGAGTACGACGCCCTGGGGCTCATGGACGGGACGCTCGTTGTATTCGCTGCCGATCACGGGGAGACCATGATGGAGCACGAGCGCTGGTTCACGCATGCGTATCACGTTTACGAGCCTCTGATTCATGTTCCTTTTGCCATCGTGGGGAAAGGGGTCGTACCGGGGAGGGTGAAGACACCGGTGTCGCTGGTCGACCTCGTGCCCACGGTGATCGAGGCGCTCGGGCTTCATATTGCGGGGGGCTTCGATGGAAGGAGCGTGGGCCGGCAGTTTGGGGCGTCCCCAGTGTTCGCCGAGGCCACCTACGGAGGCGGTCAGCAGTGGCGCTGCGCCGTCACGGGTGAGAAGAAGTGGCTCGTTGCCATTCGGCAAGAAGATGGGGCGGTCCTGAAAAAGACGGAGTACAGGATCGAGGAGGAGGCCGGGGGGGTGATCTCGACGGAGTGGGATGCGCAGAGCCCCGTGGCGCGAAAACTCATCGAGCTCGCCCGTGACGACCCCGACCCCGGTGGCTGGCCGCGGCAGTTCGATAGGGGGCAGCGCCTCTCGGCTCCCAAGGTTGCTCCCGACGTAGACGAGGAAACCCTCGAGAAGCTCCGCCGGCTCGGTTACGTGGACTGATCTTCGGCCTCTCGCTCAGAGATAACCCAGGGCTTTTAGTGCTTCGATCTCCTTCGCTCCCGGCACCGCGTGCTCCTCGCCAGTCTTTTTGGCCAGCTCGGCGTCCTGCTCGATCCTGGTGGCGAGCCTGCGTGCCAGAGCGGAGCGTACTCTCCCGTAGGTGTCGGCTAAGTCCCGACGTTCGGCCCGATCCCGGGAGACCAGGAAGAGCTCGGCGAAGTTTTCCAAGCGGTCGGTGCGAAACTTGCAGGTATAGAGTTCCCTTGGTTGCCGATCATCCAATTTCACTTCTCGCATGCCCTCCAGCTTCCACAAGATGAGCTTCCACCGAGGGGTTCGGATCGACAAGAGTTCGTAGGGATAATCGGAGAAGCCGGTAACGCTGTACACTTCGTGCGCCAGGCTGTCGCTTCCATTGAAGAGGAACGGGCTCAAGTCGCTTCCCTGCACAGGCTCTTTGGAATCCAGCCGAAGGAGCCCCAGGACGGTCGGCACAAGATCGATCAAGCCGACCTGCCCTTTAAACCGCGTCGCGCGTATGCCGGGGCCTGCGACGACAAGCGGGACACGCAAGAGTTCGTCGTAGAGCGTGTGGATATGATCCACGCCTCCATGCTCGTAGAACTCGTCCCCATGGTCCGAGGTAACGATCACAACCGTGTCGGCAAGTGCGCCCGTAATTTCGAGCTCGCCGAAGAAGTGTCTGAGCTGGTCGTCCGCGTAGCGGATCTCACCGTCGTATTGCGAGATTACGAAGCGTAAATCCTCGGCGGACGGTCTCGGCTTGTCCGGCTGGAAGTTCTCCGTGTCGTAACCTCCCTTGTAACCTTCCGAGAACAGAGTGTTGTAAGGAGGCGGTGGCTTGTAGGGCTTGTGGACGTTGTAGCCGTGCAAAAAGAGAAAGAATCGCTCGTTTCGGTTAAGGCGCACCCATTGCAACGCATCGGGTAAATTGGCCTCGAAGTGGCGGCCACGTGTCGAGAAGACCTGAAAACCCTGTGTGAGGCCGAATGCTGGGGAAACGTAGCCGCCACCGGTGAACGCGGCCGTGCGAAAGCCCTGCGCCGAGAGGATCTCCGCCAGGGTGGAATACGCATTCGGTAGCCGCGTAGCATGGGGGTATCTGAGGGCGCCGTGGACCAGGGGATCGAGCCCCGTGAACATTGTGGCATGCGCCGGCACGGTCCAACTGGAGGAGCTGAACGCATTGAGGAAGATAGCACCGCGGGAAGCCATTTCATCGATGAAGGGACTCGTGTTTCTCCCGTACCCGTAGCAACCCAAGTGGTCGGCGCGAAGGGTGTCGATGGACACCAGGATAACGTTTCGCACTTCTTTATCGGGCGTGCCGCGATCCAGCGGTTTACTGCAGGAAAGAGGGGAAAGGACGCACAGCGAGAGAGACGCTGCAGCAAGCTTGGAAAGGAAGGATGCGGCCGAAGCCACAGGCTGCGGCTGCCTAGGTGCCCCACGCGTCAATCCCGCGGCTTGCGTCATCCCCTAATCAGATCCTTGGCGGCGGTTGAGCGCAAGGGCTAGCAGGGCAAACCGCCCGCAGGCAAGGGACGCTTGGTTCTTGGTGGTCTGGACTGTTGTGACTTAGCAGGCTAAGACGATAGTTCGAAACGATAGCGGCGAAGCCCGCCTCGGCCAAATGCCAATCGTGGGCTACGCGTACTGTCGGTGGTTAGGCGAGCGCGCGTTGGCGCGCCGCGTGGGTTAGAAGCTTGCGCGCGATATTCTTGCCCGATTGCTCGAAAGGATAGGTTGGGAGAGGGAAGATGCCGGGCTACGGTTACGAGAACATCGAGCTTGTAGTCGAAGGCAAGGTTGCGCGTATCACGCTCGCTCGACCGGCCGTCGGTAACGCGCTCTCGGCGGCGTTGATGGAGGAGATGGCGGATGCGGCCGCTCGGATCGACGCGGAGGCAGGGGTATGGGCGGTGCTCATAACCGGCAAGGGGAAGCACTTCTCGACGGGCGCGGATCTGAGAGATGGTCGGCTTCTCTACCGAACCCACGGTCCCCTGGTGGCCGGCCGTCAAGCCGTTCGCGTAGGACACCGAATGATCGAGGCCATCCTGAATCTGCGCGCGATCACGGTCGCCGCGGTCCGGGGAATGGCGGTAGGCGGAGGCGCTGGGTTGGCCTGTGTTTGCGACTTTAGGATCGCCGGAAGCTCCGCCCAAATCCTCGTTCCCGAGGTGGAGCGGGGGATGAACCTTTCTTGGGGGCTTCTTCCCATCTTTACCGCGCAGCTAGGTCCCTCGCTTGCCAAGGAGATCGTGATCCTTTGCCAGCCGGTTTCGGCGGCCCGCTTGTTAGGCTGTGGGTTTTTCTACAAGGTGGTCGCCGACGACGATCTCGAGGGGGAGGCGGAAAAGCTCCTCGCGCTCATTCTCGAGCGGCCGCCAGTCCCCGCCCAGATGGTAAAAGCTTCGATAAATGCTTCGGCTTTCGCGCTCGCCCGTGCCCTCGCTCACATGGACGCGGACCAGTCGGTCCTGACCCACCGAACGGAGGATTTCGCGGAAGCGATGGCGGCTTTTAGGGAGAAGCGAAAGCCCCTCTTCAAGGGTGATTGACGCGGGCGGCGCAAAAGGGCGGGTCGCGGGGAGTCTGGCGAGTTTGGATCGACACGGGTGGAACGTTTACCGACTGCGTGGCGATCGATCCGAACGGCCAGTTTCTCCGCGCCAAGATCCTGAGCTCGAGTAGCTTCCGGGGTACCGTGAAGCGGCGGCTCGACTCGCGAAGTTTCCTGGTCGAGCAGAAATGGGGTGCGGCGGCGGGGTTGGTGAGCGGCCTGCGGTTCAAGCTCGCGGGGTCCTCGTTACCGGCCGTCGAGATCGCCGAGTGGAGCTCCGAGAGATCGGTGATCGAGCTCGAAGACCCCCTCGATGCGCCAGTGGCGCCGGGTACTCCCTTCGAGCTTATCTCGTGCGAGGAGGCGCCGTTGTTGGCTGCACGGGTGGTGACAGGTACCCCTCAGGGAAAGAAGCTTCCCCCGATGGAGATGCGCCTCGGGACGACCCGGGGCACCAACGCTTTGCTCGAACGACGCGGAGCGAAGCTCGCGCTCTTCGTGACGCGTGGTTTCGAAGACCTCCTGAGGATAGGCACGCAGCAAAGGCGCGAGCTTTTCTCCCTCGACATTCGCCCCCAGTGCCAGCTCTACGCCCATGTGGTCGGGGTGGAGGAGCGGGTGGGAGCCGATGGGCGGGTGATCGAGCCGCTCAAGATCCGGGGGCTTCGGGAAAGGGTGGAGCATCTGCTCGAAGAGGGCATAGACGTTGCCGCGGTAGCTCTGGTAAACAGTTATCGCAACCCCGCGCACGAGAAGGCACTGGCGCTCTTTCTCGAGCGAAGCGGCTTCCGTCACGTCTCCTGTTCGTCGGCGCTTGCGCCTCTCGTAAAGATCCTTCCACGCTGCGAGACGGCCGTCGTGGACGCGTATCTTGCACCAATCATCGGGAGCTATCTTCGCGCGCTCGCGGGCGCGCTCGGGCAAAGCCGACTCTGGGTCATGACGAGCGCGGGGGGGCTGGTCGGTGCGTGTGACTATCGGCCCAAGGATAGCCTCCTGAGCGGGCCGGCGGGTGGAGTGGCGGGAGCCGCCGCCGCCGGCAAAATGAGCGGCTTCGGCAGGGTCATAAGCTTCGACATGGGAGGGACGAGCACCGATGTGGCTCGCTACGACGGTGACTTCGAGTACGTCTTCGAGCAGCGGGTAGGCGACGCGCATCTGCTCGCCCCCGCGCTCGCGATCCAGAGCGTGGCGGCGGGAGGAGGATCGGTTCTGAGCTTCGACGGCGCCCGCCTTCGGGTGGGCCCAGAAAGCGCCGGCGCTGACCCCGGGCCGGCGTGTTACGGAGCCGGCGGGCCGCTCACTTTGACCGACGCGAACCTCCTGCTCGGGCGTTTGGATCCGCGGCGGTTCGAGATACCGGTTTACCCGGAGCGAGCCGAGCGGGCGCTCGAAAGGGTCATGGCCGCGATACTGCGGCGCACGGGAGAGAAGATCGAAAGGGAACGAGTTCTCGAGGCTTTCTTGGAGGTCGCCAACGAAAGAATGGCCGACGCCATCCGGTCTGTTTCGTTGCGACGCGGATACGATCCGGCTCGCTACACCCTGGTTGCCTTCGGGGGAGCGGGTGGGCAGCATGCTTGTAGCGTCGCCGAGCGCCTGGGAATTCGCACCGTTCTCGTGCCAGGGGATGCCGGTCTTTTGAGCGCCGTCGGCCTCGGTTCGGCCGTGGTCGAAAGGTTCGCCGAAGCGCAAATTCTAAGGCCCCTTTCCGAGATCGAGGGATCTCTTGCCGGCATCGTCCGCCGGCTCGAGCGTCGGGCACTCGGTTCCGTCGCACGCGAGGGCCTGAGGAGAAGCGAGATCGAGATCCGCCGCCGGATCGTCACCTGTCGTTTTCTCGGCCAGGAGTCGGCCCTGGCGCTGGAGTACGACGAGGGCCGGGCTTTGGGAAGAGCCTTTCGACAACAGTATCGCGCGCTTTTCGGCTATGTGCCGCAGAGGCGCCCGATCGAAGTCGAGGCCGTGCGCGTGGTAGCTAGTTCCAGACAACTCGCGATCGCCTCGCGGGGCGCATCCGGCAAAGCCAAGGTGCGGCCGGTGCCAGCGAGGACGAAGGCCTATATCGGCGGAAGATGGCGAGCGATTCCCTGCTACGAGCGGGCCGACCTCGGAGCGGGATGGCCGGCTACCGGGCCTTGTCTCATCGTGGAGCCCCATACCACTACGTTGGTGGAGCCAGGCTGGCGGGCTTCGGTGGACAATCGCATGGCTCTTATCCTGCGACGTTTTGCAGCCAAGCGAGCGCACGCGAGGCGGCAGCGTCCCCGGGCGGGGGAGCTTGAGCTTTTTACCAACAGGTTCGAGACGATAGCGACCGAGATGGGGAGCATGCTGGAGCGCACCGCGCTTTCCACCAATGTAAAAGAGCGGCTCGATTTCTCATGCGCCATCTTCGATGCCGGCGGGGATCTCATCGTGAATGCCCCCCACATACCCGTCCACCTCGGGGGACTCGGCCTTTGCGTGAAGGGCGTGATGCGGGTGCTCGAGATGGGCCCGGGTGATGCGGTCGTGACCAATCATCCGGCCTTCGGCGGCACCCACCTGCCCGATGTGACAATCATAACGCCTGTTTTTTGGCGGAACGAAAAACTTCTCGGGTACGTGGCGAGTCGCGCTCACCACGCAGAGATCGGAGGCACGCGGCCAGGTTCCATGCCTCCCCAGGCGCGCACCCTGGCGGAGGAAGGGGTGGTGATTCCCCCCTCGTATTTGATCAGGCGGAGGCGCGGGCGCTGGGAGGAGATGGCGGAGCTTTTGGCGCGCGCGCCCTACCCGAGCCGGGCCGTGGAAGAGAATCTGGCGGACATGAGGGCGGCAGTGGCCGCCAATAACCATGGGGTGCGGGCGCTGCGGGAGATCGCCTCGGCCTGGGGTCCGGCAAAGGTCGGGCGCTACATGCGGTGGCTAAAGCGGTACGCCCGCGAGCGAGTAGGCCAGGCACTGGCTCATCTAGGCTCTGGTCGCTACGCGGCGCTCGAGCGGCTCGATGACGGCTCGCCGCTCAGAGTGGCGATCGCAATCGCCGGGCGAAGGGCGACGATCGATTTTTCCGGTTCCGCGGGCGTGCATCCCGGAAACCTCAACGCCACCCCGGCAGTCGTCCGTAGTGTCCTCATGTACGTGCTGAGGCTTCTCGTCGGCGAGCCCCTTCCCTTGAACGATGGGATGATGCAGGCGGTTCGCTTGCGCTTGCCTTGTGGTATTTTGAACCCTCCGTTCGCGGACGATCCGCGCCTTGCGCCGGCGGTCGGCGGCGGCAATGTCGAGACCAGCCAACGCCTGGTGGATCTGCTCGTGAAGGCTCTAAGGCTCGCCGCTTGCAGCCAAGGGACGATGAACAACGTGGTCTTCGGCACGCAGGCCTACAGTTACTACGAGACCGTCTGCGGCGGCTGCGGCGCCGGGCCGGGGTTCGCCGGCGCAAGCGCCGTGCACAGCCACATGACGAACACGCGGATTACCGATTGCGAGGTCATAGAGCGACGGTATCCGGTGCGCGTGGTACGGTTCGGAGTCAGAAGGGGGTCGGGCGGTTCGGGAAGGTACCGGGGCGGAGATGGGGCGACCCGAGAGATTCTCTTCCTCGACCGGATGGAGCTTTCGGTTCTGACCCAGCACCGCAGCGTCTCCCCCTACGGCATGGCGGGCGGCAGGCCGGGCAAGCGGGGAAGGCAACGTGTCGTGCGCGCCTCGGGGCGAGTCGTCGAACTTCCCTCCATCGCCGCCACACGGGTATGCCCGGGGGACCGTCTCGTAATCGAGACGCCGGGGGGCGGAGGATGGGGCAGGGCAACCGGTGCCCGCGGGTACCACGGAGCGGGCGGGAAGTAATGCATTTGGTCTAGAGCCGAAGGGGCGGTGCCGATCGTGGCAACTTCGGGTCGCGATCCCGCGCGGCGATCCTTGACAACCGAAGGTACGCCGGTTTAGAGGTATGCTAGGCCCGCCGAGGGGCTGCCGGCTAGCGAGGGGAAGCGCAGCGAAGCGCTCGGTGCGGCCGGGAGGAGGATCATGCGTGTCGTAACCTTTGTCTCCGCGGTCGCTCTTCTGACCGTCGCCCAGGCGTCCTCGGCGCGTACCGTTCGGGTCTTCGCCGTAGGAAACCGCCAGGCTATGACCGATGTCGTCACCTACCAGGACTACCGAAACAAGATGTTCGCGCTCATGGACGCAAGCTATCCGGGTAGGTCCTCGCTCGTGCAGGCGGGTGTGGACGATGTGGCAAGCCACATCAAGCCGGCCGATCCCAACGCTCCGGACCTGGTGCTCGTCAATTTTCCCGAGGACGTGGGGCTCGAGGCGGCTTTCATCGGAAGCCGCGGGGCCGCGGCCCGAGCGGCTACATACAGCTCGCAGGCCTACCTTTCGCTCTACAACACGTACAGCCAGCAGCGGTTCTTCTACCTCAGTACCCTCGGCGTCACCGGCCTCCTTCCCCAAATCGTGGTTGCGGTTACAGATACCATTTACCGCTCCTTTTACGAAACCTTTCGAGACCTGGCGATGACTTACGGGGTCTATGTCACAGCTACCGCCAATCTGCCCCCTGCGGTCATAGTTACCCAAGCCGAGGACCCGACCACCTACTCCAAGCTCATAGACCCGGACGAGGTGGGAATCCGCGATTACGTCTACAAGGCGATCTCGCCGGTAAGTTACAACTCGACGTTTCTCTTCGAGCCGGATGGCGACATATTCATCCAGTTGCCGGACGGCACCATCACCGCCTCCCCCTCGGGGACGGGTGGCGTTCTCATGGGGAGCGCCAACAAGGTGTACCTGACGCCCATCGAGTTGGACCTGTTGCAGCTAGGCGACGCCCCGATCGACGACCTCGACGTGCTCGACACGCCGGTTGGGCGCATAGGCGTGGTCATCTCCAAGGATGCGTGGATGATCGATTTGAACGACCGGTTGGCGGCGCGCCACGCTCATCTGATGATCCAGCCCGAGGCGTTCAGCAGTTGGGGCTTCCAAACGAGTCCCTGGGACCCCGACATTTTCAAGCAGGGGGGCTACAACAACCTCCAAAAGTATCCCAATCGCCTGTACAACGTGGCGCCCTCTATGACGGGCAACCTTTTCGAGATCACCTTCGACGGGCAGACGACGATCATCGGACGCGGCCACAAGGGAGGCGCAGGGCCGCTCGACGGCACGAATGCGTGGGTGGGCCAAAACCCCGACACCGGCTTTCTGGAGATGGCCCCCTGGATCGCCGACGACCCCGGTATCGCTAACCCCGGCCTTACGCTGGCGCAGAGGCGAAGCGCGCTGGTCGCCCAGGGCGTGAATCTCCTGCCGGGCTCCCAGGTCCTCTGTCCCGATCCGCTGGCATACGGTCCGTGTCGGAACGGCTATCGGGAAGCGGTGGTGTGGCGGGATCTCGAGATCCCCGACGGCATCGACGTGCTCACGGCGTCGGATCCGACGACACCCGTGCCTACGGCCTTCGGGACCTCGGTTCAAGTGAACGACGACGACGACTCTACCCCCTCCTCGCAGCTCTTCCCCAGGGTGGCGGCGCAGGGTGATCGCCTCTACGTGGTCTGGCAGGATACGCGCCACGGAAGCGACAACATCTACGCCTCCGTGAGCACCGACGGGGGAGCAACATGGGGAGCCGATGTCCGCGTGAGCGACAACGCGCCGGGCCAGTTCGTGGAGATCTTTCCGGACATAGCGACCTTTTCCGACAGCCGGCGAGGAGATCTCGCGACCGTTTACATTGTCTGGCAGCAGCTCGGCCCTGGCGGAAACGACAATGACGCCAAGATCATGCTCGCACGCTTCGACGAGAACCTGGGAAAGCTCGGCCCGGACGTTCGGGTTGACGATCTCGACGGTGTAGGAAAGTGGCGCCCGGTAGTGGGCACGACCGAGCCGATTGGCAAGCCGGTCGTGGTATGGGTGGACGAGCGTGACGAAGGGCCGAAGGGCGCGACCTTGGAGCACTTGCGATCGGCGCGAAGCCGGGGAGGACGCGACAAGGACGGCCGGCCGAGCGTCTCCTTCCGGCGCACGGGCGAGGTGGTACCAAAGAAAGAGCCTATCGATCCACACGCTGCGGCCTTGGAAAACGAGTGGTGGCCGGCGCTTGCCGTTAACGGCAGAGAGGTTTACTTGGCCTGGGTGGATTTCCGCGAATACAATTGGGATATCTACATGGCGAGAAGCCCTAACGGAGGCCGCAAGTTCAAGAGGCAGAACCTGCGGGTGGACGATTCCCAGGAGTTCGAGCGATTGAATAGTCACCCCTCGGTAGCGGTCGACCAAAGCGGCAGGATTTCGATCGTATGGGCAGATCAAAGGCTGCGCGAGCCGGACACCAATATCTACATCTCTACCAGTACGGATAGGGGCGCAACTTGGACGACGCCCGCGCGGCTCGATCACGCCGAGGACACCTTCGATCCGGACACACAGGTCCCCTCCAACCAATGGCAGCCGGAGATCGCTGCGGCCGGGGGAAGGGCGTGTGTAGCATGGCAAGACAACCGGTTGGGGAACAACGACATCTTCGCTACGCTGGCCGCAGACGGGGTCACCTTCGGGATTGACGAGCGCGTGGACGATTCGGGAAGCGGCCCCTCGGAGCAATTCGATCCGGACGTGGCGATAGCGGGGGATCGCTGTTACGTAGTGTGGGTGGACAACCGCTCCGGCGACTTCGACATCCGTTTGGCCTCGCGCGCCTTCTAAGGGCAAAGCTTAGCGCGGTGGGAGGGCCCGCGAGGGCTTTGGCCACGCTCGCCGGCTGAGTCGCCTGTCCGTGTGCCCTTGGCGGCGAGCGCCATGGTGGAGGCGGAGCGCGAAGAGAATGAGGGCGATGGTACTCAGGCGGCCGGCGCCGATCGGCGAGCGGCCGCTTGCCTTAGAAGAGATCGAGGTTCCGAGCGCCGGGGCGGGCGAGATTCTCGTCCGCGTCGAGGCCTGTGGAATCTGCCGCACCGATCTCCATGTGGTCGAAGGGGAGCTTTCTCCCGTAAGAGACTGGGTCGTGCCGGGCCACCAGGTGGTGGGTCGAGTGGAAGGAAACGGCTCGGGCGCCTTTCGCTTCGAGCCCGGCGCCCGCGTGGGGATAGCCTGGTTGCGAGCTACCTGCGGCGCCTGCGCGTACTGCCGCCGCGGGAGCGAAAATCTCTGTCGCTCTGCGCGGTTTACCGGGTACCACGAGCACGGGGGCTTTGCCGAGTACGCCGTGGTGCGCGAGGATTTTGCATATCCTATACCAGTAAGCTTGGCTCCCTCGGAGGTCGCGCCGCTTCTTTGCGCTGGTATCATAGGCTTTCGCGCTCTCAAGCGCGCGGGCGCAAGGCCGGGGTCGCGGCTTGGCCTTTACGGGTTTGGCGCTTCGGCTCACATCGCCATCCAGGTCGCCCTCCACTGGGGATGCAGTGTCTACGTAATGTCGCGAGAGGAGCGCCACCAGACGCTCGCCCGCGAACTCGGCGCCGCGTGGGTCGGCGGCAGCTTCGACCGGCCCCCGCAGCCGCTCGACAGCGCCATCCTTTTTGCCCCTGCGGGGGAACTCGTGCGCCCGGCGTTGGAGGCGCTGGATCGGGGCGGGACGCTGGCGATCGCCGGGATCTACTTGACCGATATCCCTTCGCTCCAATACGAGCGGCATCTTTTTTACGAGAAGAATTTGGTGAGCGTCACTGCCAACACCCGAAAAGACGGGGAAGAATTCTTGAGCGTGGCAGCCCAGATCCCGATCAAGCCCAAGGCAACTGTATTTCGGCTCGAGGAGGCGAACGAGGCACTGCTCGCCTTGAAGTCGGATCGGATAAGCGGGGCCGGGGTGCTCGTTCCCTAGCGGATAGAAAAGCCCGTCGGCTTCTGCTAAGAAGCCGCGTGGGTTCGGCCCGGTAGCCCCGGGGCGAGAAGGTTCGGCGGGCGTCGGCGGGAGCCCCAAAAGGGGGGGAGTGCGCAGGGCAAAAATAGTCTGTACCATCGGGCCGGCGAGCAGCTCCGCTTCGCGGATCGAGTCGCTCGTCGGCGCCGGCATGGACGCGGCTAGGCTCAATTTCTCCCATGGCACGAGGGAGGGGCACGCGGCGGTTATCGAGCGGGTGCGAGCCGCTTCGGCCAAGCTTGGCCGGCCGGTTGCCGTCCTCCAGGATTTGGAAGGACCCAAGATCCGCCTGGGGCGGCTGAAGGGTGGCGCGGCCAAGGTTTCCCCCGGAGATAGAATCACTCTCACCGCTCGCGCGCTTCTCGGCGACGAGCGCATCGTCTCGACGAGTTATCCTTCTTTGGCTCGGGAGGTGGTTCCAGGGGCACGAATCCTGATCGACGATGGAGCGATCGCGCTCGAGGCGGAGAAGATAGAGGGGGAAGACGTTCATTGCCGTGTCCTCGAAGGGGGCTGGCTAAAGGACCATAAGGGGTTGAACCTTCCCGGGATGAACGTCGCGGCGCCTTCGCTCACGGAAAAGGATGTCGAGGATTTGAAGTTCGGCCTTTCGGCCGGCGTCGACTATGTCGCGGTGTCGTTCGTGCGCCGCGCGGAGGACGTAGAGGCGGCAAGGACAATCATGGCGAATGCGGGCACGCGGGTACCTCTCATCGCCAAGATCGAAAAGCCGCAAGCCCTCGACGATTTGGATAGGATACTCGCAGCTTGCGAAGGAGTGATGGTCGCGCGAGGCGATCTGGGGGTGGAGGTCACCGCCGAGAGAGTTCCGCTCCTGCAGAAACGGATCATCGCGGCGGCCAATGCCTCGGGCATACTGGTCATCACGGCAACGCAGATGCTCGAGTCGATGACGCGAAGCCCGCGGCCCACTCGGGCCGAAGCCTCCGATGTCGCCAACGCCATATTCGACGGCACCGACGCGGTCATGTTATCGGCGGAGACAGCGGCGGGGGAATACCCGGTCGAGTCGGTTTCGATGATGGCCCGGATCGTCGAGGCAGCGGAAACCGGCGCGGTCGAGCTGGGGTCGGGGGAAGGCAAAATCGGCAGGCACCGGGAGCGGCTCGGGTTTTCCGATGCGGTTGCCGATGCGGCCGTCGTGATGGCCCGCGACGTGCACGCGCGGGCGATAGTCGCTTTTACCATGACGGGGGCCACCGCCAGGCTGATTTCCAAGCGCCGGCCCAACGTGCCGATAGTCGCTTTTACGCCCTTCGAGGAGACCGAAAGGCGCCTTGCGCTCTTTTGGGGAGTGGTGCCAAAGCGCATGGAGCTGGTCGAAGAGACGGACGAGATGATCGCCAAAGTGCGCGCGCGCCTTCTGGCCGAGCGGCTGGCGGAGCCCGGCGATGTAGTGGTTTTAGCGTGCGGTGCTCCACTCTCCTCGCACAGCGAAACCAACATGCTGCGGCTGCTCGATATTTCGGAAGGGGGGGTGAGTCGAGGGCGGCTCGGCCGCAAGGAGTAATTTCATTTTTGTCTGCGATCGTGATAGGGGACACCTCGAGGAAGAGGGCATATGTGGAGAGCATTGCTTCCCAGGGAGTCGCGGTTCTTCGATTTGTTCGAGCGCCATGCCGAGCTAGCCGTCCAGGCGGCCAGCACGCTCGCCGAGCTTCTCTCTCAGCAAAACAGCCTGCCGGCCGCCGCCCGCGCCAAGCGGGTCAAGGAGATCGAGCACGAGGCGGACGTGCTGACGCATGAGTGCGTCGAGCTTCTGCACAAGACCTTCGTCACCCCCATCGACCGAGACGCCATCCACCGTTTGATTACGCGCATGGACGACGTCGTGGACAATATAGAATCGGCGGCGGAGCGGGTGGCGCTGTACGAGTTGCCAGCGGGAACACCCGAGGCGCGGGAGCTGGCGCGGGTGCTCCTCTGCGCGACCCAGGAGATCGTCCACGCGATAAAAGGGCTTCGGGACCTCAAGCATGCCTCGGGTATGCTGGTCAATTGCGTGAACATCAATCGGCTCGAGAACGAGGGCGACACGATCCTCAGGCTCGGTGTGGCGCGGCTCTTCAAAGAGGGGCCAGACCCTCTGTGGGTCATGAAGTGGAAGGAGATCTACGAGTATCTTGAGAACGCTACCGATCGCTGCGAGGACGTGGCCAACATAATCGAAGGCATCGTACTGGAAAACGAATAGTGGACCCGGGCCATCTTAGCCTCGTCGTCGTAATCGTCCTTTTCGCCCTTCTCTTCGACTTCCTAAACGGCATGAACGATGCCGCCAACGCGATCGCGACGGTGGTATCGACACGGGTACTGCCCCCGCAACTGGCGGTGGGCTGGGCTTCGTTCTTCAACTTCCTCGCGGTCTTCATCTTCGGTGTGCATGTCGCCACCACCATCGGGAAGGGAATCGTGGATCCGGCGCAGGTATCCGAGCCCATGGTGCTGGCGGCGTTGATCGGCGCCACCGTATGGACCTACCTTTGCACCGAGTTCGGGCTTCCCATAAGCGTATCGCACGCGCTGATAGGCGGGTTGGTCGGCGCCGCGCTCGTCAAGGCCGGTCCCCAATCTCTCATCGTGGAGGGGATCGCTTGGGTCACGCTCTTCATCGTCCTTTCTCCCGTGATAGGGGCGTTTTTGGGCGTGTTTCTCATGTGGGCGGTCTTCTGGCTGTTTCGCAAGTGGCCCGTAAGCCGAGTGGATAACGTCTTTCGGGTCGGACAGCTCCTCTCCTCGGCCACTTTCAGCTTGGGTCATGGGACCAACGACGCCCAAAAGACCATGGGGATCATATCGCTCGTCCTTTTCAAGGCGGGGCTTTTGGGAGAGAGCTTCTACGTGCCGGTTTGGGTAATTGTGAGCGCCGGTGCCGCGATTGGGCTCGGTACTCTGGTCGGGGGGTGGCGGGTGGTGCGAACGATGGGAATGCGGCTTACCAAGCTAAAGCCGGTCGGAGGCTTTTGCGCGGAGACAGCGGGAGCGGCGGCCCTTATCGGTACCGCCATGGCCGGGATTCCGGTGAGCACGACCCATACCATCGCAGGCGCGATCGTGGGGGTGGGTTCTACCGTTAGGCTATCGGCGGTTCGCTGGGGCGTGGCCGGCCAAATCGTGTGGGCCTGGGTTCTGACGATCCCGGCCAGTGCGCTTGTGGGAGCGGGCGCATGGGAGATCATGGAGCTTTTGGGTCTGGTGTGAGCGGAAGGGGGTTGCCTGGGCGCGACTCGGTGGTCTAGCTCGTACCGTGCGGGCGATGGCAGCCCGGCGCGGTCTGGGTTACACTTTAGGAGCGATCGCAAGAAGGGAGGGTTCGAATCATGGCGCTTACGGTCAAGAAAGTAACGCTTTGGCGCAAGGAGGTTCCACACGATGTGGGTGTGCTCGCCGGGGTGCTCGAGCCGCTGGCTGCGGCCGGCGCGAGCCTGAGAGTCGTCATGGGGTACTCCATGCCAGGCGACCCGCGGCGCGCGGCGATCGAGGTCTTCCCGATATCGGGGAAAAAGGTAACAGGCGCGGCGACCTCGGCCGGGCTTGCGGCCTCTCCCATTGCCTGCCTCTTGGTCGAAGGCGACGACCGCGCAGGCTTGGGTGCGCAGATGTCCAGGGCGATCGCCGACGCGGGGGTGAACATTTCCTTCCTCATGGCGGAGACGGTGGGGAAAAAGTTCTCGGCGGTCTTTGGCTTCGAGAACGACGCCGACGCCGCCAAGGCCGCCAAGGCCATCAAGTCGGCGGGCAAAAAAAAGAAGGGCTAACTCGAAGGGGCCGTTTGGCTCCTGCCAGAGCGGAAACCGGCTGGGCTAGGGCTTGCGCCGGGGCCGAGGGCGCGAGGCATGCAAGGTATGTGCTCGGCGCGGGCGGGTTTCTCGTACTGGACCGCGAAGGCATTGTGGGGGCCGTGCTGCGGCGGGCCATGGGTCATGGGAGCTCGACGAGCGCGGATATTCGTCCTATTGAGGCTTCCACGCAGTTCTCCTCGTCGAGGCGAAGCTCGATGGCACTTTGGGGGCAGGCTTCCACGCAGCGGCCGCATCCTCTGCACGCTTCGCCGATCCGCGAGCGCCCGTCTCGGATCTCGATTGCGCTCACGAAGCAGATCCCCTCGGCGCACGTGCCGCAGCCGACGCAGCGGTCCGTTACCTCCACCGAGACCCCCGGCATCCTGTGCACCTTGGCCGCGATGGAAGGGGAGACATAGGGTATCATGCGCCATAGACAGCAACAGGGGCAGCAGTTGCAGATGGTGAGGAGGCGGTTGCCCGGCCCGACGTTGAGCCAAACAGCGTCCAGCTTGTTGCGGCCGACGAGATGAACGAGCCCCGCGTCGCGGCAGCGCCTGACATGCGCCTTCGCTTCCTCCCTGCTCACTCGCCGCCCGAGCTCGGGGTTTATCCCCAAGACCGCTTGGCCGAGAAAGAGGCACCCCAGCTCCTTGGGGTAGCTCCTGCACCCGTTTGCGTCGCGGCAAATGCACGCGTTCATGATCCAGTGGTAATCGGCGGCGTCGATGAAATGATCCACGACCCGGGAAGGCAAGACCGTGCTCCGGGGGGCATCGAGCTTCTCCCCGATGGGGACCACCCTTTCTCGCGGTAGAATGCAGAGGTCGTCGCCGGCAAAGAGCGCGCGCTCGACCAAACTGCCGACCCAAGGTATTCGCGTCGCCCTGGCGGCGACGAACAGGCCAGCGAACGATTTCTTGATGAGCTCAACCGCCCAGAGAGATCTCGCCATCTCGAAACCCTTCGAGAGCCCCGGAAAAATCCCCGCGCAAGGATGGCGCTACGGCTTTCGCAGGGCGGGTCCCAGAGCGGCTGCAAGAGCCACCAGTACCAGCGATCGCGTCGAGCTGTCTGGCTCTCCGTAACATCCAGCCACGCCGCGGGCGTCTTAGCTATCTCGGGCCCATTCGAGCACCGGCCCGCTCAGACCTTCTTCGTCCGGGCGAGCGAGCGCGCCATCCGATCGAGCTTGAAGATCGTGATAAATTCCTGGTTCTTGCTGATCCAAAGCTTTCTGTTGATCACGGCATCGGTGATCGCGCCCCGGTACGCCAGTCCATCGAGAAGCGTCTTGGGATCCTCGCACACCATGACGAAGTCGGGAGATTTAGGGGGTTTTCCGGTGCGAATGTCACCGTCTTTTATGAATAGCCCGAACTCCCCGCCCAGGGTCTTGACCACGATGGCGCGCTTCCACCCAGCTATGTCCTTTCGCGCCCTCGGATTGGCGTTCATTTCCTTCACGATGGCGGTTATCTCTTTGAAGGCCTGCTTGTAGGCCGCTTGCGCCTCCGGCGTGGCTTCCGCTAGCGGCGGCGGTACCGCCGCTTCCCAGTCGATCTCCGATTCCTGCAGGCCCTTCTTCTCTACCTGGGCCTGCGAAAGCTCCGAGAGCGGCACGCAAAAAACGTCCCGCACGTCCCCGACCCTGTCGTCGCGGAAAACGAGCTTCACTTTCGTCCCTTTCTTGAAGATGCCAGGTACCAGGATTCCGGTGGTGGTATAGAGATTGACGCTCATGGCCGTGTCCGCGCCTTCGAAGATCACCCTGCCTCTACCGTAAGGCGCCATGTCCTGGAAGAGAGACGTCGCGAAGTAGGTGATTGGGGGCGTGCTGTTCATTATGCCGACTTGTCCGACCTCGACCTCCGTCGTCGGCGCGAAATCGCAGTCCGGGCAGTGGGTCAAAAACGGCGGTACGCGTACCTGCCCGCATTTTACGCACTTGCATCCCAACAGTCTCTTTTCGTCTCGCAGCGCCAGGAAAAACGGGGAGAACTCCCCTTTGGTCCTCCGATAGAAGGTGTACATCGCGTCGTTAGCGATCAGATATCGCTTGCCGTCGATGGTCTCGACGAAAGATCCCACCTCCGGGATGTACTTGGATGGAATGAGCCTTTTTTTCTCGGCCGCCATGATCTCCTCCCTCGCTTCGCTATTCGTGCTCGAGGATCATGCACGCGGTAAACTGAGCGATGGTGCTCCCCGTGCCGTGAACCAAGGCCGTCTTGAGCCGACGGTTGATCAACTCTTTGCGCGCCGACCAAGCGGACATTATGTTGCTCGCACCGACCGCGTGACCGCAGTATATGAGTCCGCCGCAGAGATTCACGAGATATTTCCCTCCGGGCGTCATCAGTCCCTCTTCTATCAGCGCGTCCGCCCGGCCGAGCGGCACGAGCCCGAACTCGGCCATGGAAATCTCCAACTGGTGCACGAAAGCGTCGTGCAGCTCGACGATATCGATGGCTTTGGTCGGGTCCTCTATCCCCGCCATCTCGTACGCCCGACGGGCGGCGTAGTAGTCCGACATGATGCGGGGCATCACCTTGTGGTTCTTGCCCGCGAAGGAGTGTTCGTTGGCCTCCCCGACGCCGGTTATCCAGATGACGGGCTTTCCGCTGTTTCGCGAGATGGCCTTGGCGGTTTCCTCCTCGGCTAGGATCAAGGCCGCCGCCCCCTCGCTGTACACGCAAATCTCGAGTTCCCGAAACGGGTACACAACGAGCCGCGAGTTCAGCACCTCTTCGGCCGTCACCTGGTCGAACTGGCGCTGGGCGTAGGGGTTCGTGCGCACTTGCTGGCTGAGCTGGGCGGAGATCTGCGCGGTAACCTCAGGCTTTAGATCCGTCGGATGCTCGTCCATGTACGCCAGGACCACTTCGGCGTAGCTGTCCGAGGCCGACCATCCGATCGGCTGCTCGAAGAAACTGTCTCCGGACCAGGCTATCGATTTGATCACCTCGGGGGTGGCGGACATCGACGTGAAATCGAAGCAATCTGTGGCCTTCTCCACCCCCAGGACCAGCGCCGTCTTGAACCGGCCCGCCGCGAGGTAGGCATGGGCGGCGGACATGGTGTAGGCGCCGGTTGCGCCTCCCGTGGTGATCCTCACCCCGAACTTGTTCTGCATGCCACAAAGGCCGTGGATCGCGTGCTCGGGAATGGCTGCCCGCTCGAAAATATCGTTGTAGATTCCGTAAAAGGCGGCCTCCACGTCCGCGATCGGCATTTGCGCGTCCTTTACCGCCTCCCGCGTGGCCATTTGGGCCAGCTCGTAGTACGTCTTCTCTCGCCAGGTGCCTTTGAAGGGCGTCACCGCGGCACCGACGATGCCTACGCGTCTGGACATCTGCTTCCTCCTTTCGTCACCGTAAGCCTCTCGAGCAAAAGGCCCTTATCATTACCCTTCTCTGCGCTCGAGGTCCACCTGGGGGGCTTTGTTTTATCGGCGCAAAGCCAATGCAAGGCAGAGCGTGGCGAGACGACGCGGGCGGGCCGTCGATAACCTGCGGCCGAGAGGATTTACCCGCGCCGAGCGTCACGCTTTTCGCCGGACGGTTTCTCCTGCGATCCCTCTCTCGTTACGATCTTGCTCCAGGAATCGCGAAGCGGCACGGTTCGGTTGAACACGAGCCGCTCCGGAGAGGAATCGGCCAGGTCCACGCAAAAGTATCCGAGCCGCTCGAACTGGTATGCCGCACCTGTGGGCGCGCCCTTCACGCTGGGCTCCACGCGGCAATCGGTCAACGTCTCGAGGGAGTTGGGGTTCAAGTAATCGAGAAAGGTTTCCCCTTCCCCCACCTCCTCGGGGTTTTCCTTGGTAAAAAGCCGATCGTAGAGTCTTACCTCTGCCGAGACCGAGTGCTCGGCCGAAACCCAATGGAGCGTCCCCTCGACCTTGCGCCCGTCGGGCGAGGAGCCCCCGCGCGTCGAGGGATCGTAAGTACAATGCACCTCCACTATCTCCCCTGTTCGCTCGTCCTTGACCACGCCCGTGCAAGTTATGTAATAGGCACGCCGCAGCCTGACCTCGCGGCCCGGCGCCAGGCGGAAAAACTTCTTCGGAGGATTCTCCATGAAATCGTCCCGTTCGATCAGTATCTCGCGGGAGAACGGCACCAGGCGCGAGCCCATGCGCGGCGGATCGTCGGGAAAGAAGGGAATTTCGAGCTCTTCGACCTGTCCCGGCGGATAATTGTCGATCACGACCTTGAGCGGCCGAAGCACCGCCATGACGCGGGGGACCTTTTGGTTCAGGTCGTCGCGGATGCAATGCTCGAGCATGGCGATGTCCACGATGCTGTCCGCCTTGGAAACTCCCACGCGCTCGGCGAACTCGCGGATGGCTTCGGGCGTGTAGCCCCGCCGCCTGAGACCGCGGATCGTGGGCATCCGAGGATCGTCCCAGCCGCGCACGTGTCCCTCCTCCACGAGCTGCTTTAGCCTTCGCTTGCTCAGCACGGTGAAGCTCAAGTTCAGCCGCGCGAATTCGATCTGCTGCGGATGGTGGATTCCCAACTGCTCGATCAGCCAATCGTAGAGCGGCCGGTGGGCTTCGAACTCCAAGGTGCAGATCGAGTGGGTGATTCCCTCGATCGAGTCGGACTGTCCGTGGGCGAAATCGTAGGTCGGGTAAATGCACCACTTGTCTCCGGTTCGGTGATGAGGCTGGTGGAGAATACGGTAGAGCACGGGATCGCGCATGTTGAGGTTTCCCGAAGCCATGTCGATCTTGGCTCTCAGAACCCGCGCTCCGTCGGGAAATTCACCGGCGCGCATCCGCCTGAAGAGATCCAGGTTCTCCTCCACCGAGCGGTTGCGGTAGGGGCTTTCGCGGCCGGGCTCGGTCAGCGTGCCGCGATACTCGCGAATCTCATCCGGGCTCAGGTCGCAGACGTAGGCCTTGCCCGCCTCGATCAGCCGGATCGCGAATTCGTAGAGCGTCTCGAAGTAGTCGGACGCGTAAAACTCCCGATCCCCCCAGTCGAACCCGAGCCAGCGCACGTCCTCTCTTATGGCGTCGACGTATTCGACGTCTTCCTTGCTCGGGTTGGTATCGTCGAACCTCAAATTGCACAGGCCCCCGTAGTCCCGAGCCAGCCCGAAATTCAAGCAAATCGATTTTGCGTGCCCTATGTGCAGATAGCCGTTGGGCTCGGGGGGAAAGCGCGTGTGGATGCGCCCGCCATACTTGCCGGATGCGAGATCCTTCTCGATGATGGCGCGGATGAAATTGGATCGGGACGCTGTTTCTTGCTTGGCCACCTTCCTGCTCCCTCCCCCAAGCCTTGCGCTCGCCATTGCCTGAATCAATGTCCGATCGGGAAGTCTCGTACAATACCTCCCGCGCTGTCGGCAAGGGGGCTGCTGGGGCTTGTGGAGGAGATCTTGTCGGGCACCGCCTTCCCTCAAAGCGCGGCGCGGGGCGGATCGCGGGTTGGAAGCGGGTTCGAGGCTTGCGCTGTGCATGCCCGAGCCTGCGCGGCTGGGGTGCGTGGAGCTTCGCTTGGGCCTTGTACTGGGCAGCTCGACGTGCAAAACGATGGCTGGTTTCGAGTCCTAGCTGGGAAGGTGCGCGATGGGATCGGTCGAATCGTTTTACGCCACGAGATTTTGGAAGCGGAACTGGGATCCAGGTCTGGATGATCTCGACCCGAGCGAGTACGAGACGACCTTCGTCGAGATGAGCCGGCGAACGTTCGCCGAGCTCGCCGGCGAAACCGCCTTCGGATACCTCGGGGTGAATTTCACTTTTGGTGCGCTGGACCGCTTCGCCAACCAGTTCGCCAATACGCTGCTCGATCAGGGGTTCGAGAAAGGGGACGTCGTCGGGATAAATCTTCCCAACATCCCGGAGTATCTCATAGCCGTGCTGGGCGCGCTCAGGGCCGGATGCGTGTTCTCCGGGGTCTCTCCCCTCCTTTCGGCGGAACAGATCCGCTACCAGCTCGGCGACCTGGGGGAGAGCGGGAAGAAGGTTGCGCTCGTTACCCTGGATGCGGTTTTCGCGGCGCACATAGCCAGGATCGCCTCCGAACTGCCGCAGCTCAAGCTCGTGATCGCGACCAACATCGGTGCGTTTCTGCCCAGGTTGAAGCGGACAATCGGAAGGCTCGCGAAGAAGATCCCTTCGGGTAAGGTCACCCCGCTCGCCGGGAAGACCGTCATGGATTTTCACCGTGACATTTTGGCCAAGGGGTCGAGCCGAGCGCCGGAAATCGCTCTCTCGCCGGCCGACCTCGTTTGTATTCAGTACACCGGGGGCACCACCGGGCCGCCCAAGGGAGCTATGCTCGACAACAGAAACGTCTGCTCGAACATAATGAGCATAGTTCGCTGGCTCGGCTGGGAGGGGGAAAGGGGGGTGATTCTCTCCGGCTTTCCCATGTTCCATATCGCCGGACTCACGATAGCCACGGCGGCGCTCTACGCGGGGTGGACCCAGGTGCTCGTTCCCAACCCGCGCGACACCGATCACATTTGCAAGGAGATGGAGAGATACCGCGTCACGAATCTGGTCAACGTGCCCTCGCTCTACCAGCGGCTCATGGCCAACCCGAGGTTTCGGCGCATGGACCATTCCCGGCTCGGCATCTGCGTCTGCGCCGCCTCCCCGTTTCCGAAGGAGTCGCAGGAAGAGCTCGAGAGCATAATCGGCAGGGGAAAGCTGCTCGAGCTTTACGGCATGACCGAGACCTCGCCGGTTTCTGTCATGAACCCGGCCAAGGGGAGGAAGAAGCTGGGAAGCGTCGGCCTTCCCTTTCTCAACGTGGAGCTCAAGCTCGTCGATCCGGACTCCGGCAGGGAAGTGCCGCTCGGGGAGCCGGGAGAAATCTGCGTCAAGGGGCCGCTCGTGATGCGCGGGTACCACAACAAGCCGGAAGAGACGAAGAAGGTGATAGACGCCGACGGCTATCTTCACACCGGAGACGTGGCGATCATGGACGAGGAGGGCTATCTGAGGATAGTAGATCGCACCAAAGACATGATCATCGTGAGCGGCTACAAGGTGTTCTCGAGCAAGGTGGAGGATACGTTGGCCAAGCATCCGGCGATCGGAACGATCGCCCTTGTGGGTATAGATAACCCTGAGCGGCCGGGCTCCGAGATCGTGAAGGCCTTTGTGCAGCTCGCCCCCGATTACACCTACGACGGGGACGAAAGGGCGCTAAGGGAAGAGATAACGAGGTTTGCGAGGGCGCACTGCGCCCCCTACGAGGTCCCCAAGGTGATCGAGATCATCGAGGAGATGCCGTTAACGGCTGTGGGGAAGGTGGATAAGAAAGTGCTTCGCGCGAAAAGCCGAAAGGCCGAGGCCGCAAGCTGAATCGCCTGGCCCGGCTGTTAGGGGGAAATGGGAAACGCCCGCTGATTCACGCATTGAGCTTTTCGTTCGGGAGATCCGAAGGGCGGCGCGCTCCCTTACAAGTCCCGGTGCGGGGAGCGGTTCGAAGCCGTGGCGGGCGTGGCCCGTGGGGATAAACCTGCCGTGCGAGGTGCGCGGGCGTCCGCGCCACAGGAGCCCGCGAGATCACCCGTGGCTAGCCTCACGAACTGGTCCCAGGGGGAATCGAACCCCCGTTTGCGACGTGAGAGGCCGCCGTCCTAACCGCTAGACGATGGGACCGTTGCCGCCGTTCGGGCCGCGGGCGAGTCGTTCACGGTGGTAGCCGCTGCCGACCCGCCCGCCAATGGCTGAGGAGGCAGGACTCGAACCTGCAATCGCCTGATCCAGAGTCAGGTGGCTTGCCAATTAGCCTACTCCTCAACGCTTTATGGGCCCTTGCCCTGCGCTCCGACGCTCCCAAAAGGCTATACCGACACCGGGCAGTAGTCAAGAAAACGCGGGCTGCGCGACGAGAGCGGGGATCTTGCGGCGTCGCTTCATGCGCCGGTAGTATCGACGGCCATGCCAGTTCTGGAGATGCCAGACGATGCGAAGCTCGAGGGGCATTTCATGAATCCAAAACCTGTCGGGGCAGGAGAGGCTTGGAGTCGGATCGCCCAATTCCAAATCGGCGAAGATCACCCCCTCTGCCTCAGCGCGCCTGCGAAGCGAGAGCGTGCGGCCGGTTGCGTCCACGATTCGAGTGTCGCCGAGAAAGAACGACCTGTAGGGTTTCCAGGGCGCAAACGGGGTCCTTGCGCTGAACTCGCCTGCGTGCGTGGCGTGGATTACCGGCACACCGAGTAGGCGGGCGATGGTCGCGGGGGTCTTTTCGTACAATTCGAGATTGCGCTGGTGAAGCGTGGGCCTGGTGGGCTTTCCCGCCTCGTCGCAGTGCACCGTCCACCAGCAGGAGCCGGCCAGGAGCACTCTTACGCGGCCGCGAAGCCTTCGTACCGTGCGCGTGCGCACGAGCTCCCAGCAAACCGCCGCGCCAACCGGCCCGAGCGGAGTCTCCATCACCCCATCGTCGCATCCGCCCAGGTAGCTTGCGTTCTCCCACATCGTCGGCTGGTCCTTGTCGTGGGTTGCGACCCGCCCGTCGGGCATGGCCAAGACAAAGGTATTGAACACATCACCGGCCTTGACCGCTAGGTAGGATCCTCCGACGAATGCCTGAAAGCTCGCGGCAAGCTCCCTGAGCATCGCCATGCTGGGGCCCTCGAGCGGTTCGGCGACGTCGAGCATCACGGGGTCGAAAGCCACGGCCGAGGTGAAAAACTCCGGCAGCACGACGATGCGCGCGCCGGCCCTGAGCGCTTCCTCGGCAAGCTTCTTGGCCTGCCTGCGGTTTTCCTCGGTTCGGCCCAAGTCCGCCGTCATCTGGACCGCCGCTACCCTGATCTTTTCGGACACCTTTACCTCTCCAAAGCTAACCGGAACCCTGCGTCCTCGCCTCTTCCATCCTGCGAATCGCCTCGTTTATCCGCGCAATGCTCCGCTCGCGGCCGACAAGCTCCAGAACCTCGAAAATCCCCGGGCTCGCCGTGCCGCCCGTAACGGCCACCCGGACCGGCTGGGCGACTTTGCCTAGCTTGGTGCCGAACTCGGAGAGCGTCTTCTCGAATGCTTCCTTGATCGATTCGAGCGTCCAGTCGTGGAGGTCGGCCAATTTGCGGACGACGCTCTTGACCAGGGGCAGCGCCTCTGGCTTTAGCACCTTGGCGGCGGCCGTCGGGTCGATCTCTATTCTGTCCGCGAAATAGAAGCTGGACATCTCCGCCAGCTCGGCCAGCGTCTGACTTCGCTCGCGCAGCGTCATCACCATTTTTTCGAGCCAATTCTCTCCATTGGCTGGCAGGGAAAACCCACGCTCCTCGATAAAGGGCCTTACCATCCGAGCCAGCTTATCGGGCGGGAGCGCGCGCATGTAGTGGGCGTTAAGCCAAAGGAGCTTCTCGGGATTGAACACTCCGGCCGATTTTCCCACGTTGTCCAAGCTGAACTTCTCGATCAATTCCTCGCGGGTAAAGATCTCCTGATCGCCATGGGACCACCCGAGGCGAGCGAGATAATTTACCATCGCTTCCGGCAGGTAGCCCATGGCCCGGTAGGCCGTGACCGACATCGCGCCATGGCGTTTGCTGAGCCTCGTTTTGTCGGGGCCGAGTATGAGGGGCACGTGTCCGAACCGCGGAGGCGACGCTCCGAGCGCGTGGTACAGCGCTATCTGCCGCGGTGTGTTGGAGAGGTGATCGTCTCCCCTTATTATGTGGGTTATACCCATTTCCGCATCGTCCACGACCGCGCAGAGGTTGTACGTGGGTGTACCGTCGGAGCGAAGGACGATGAGGTCGTCGAGATCGGCATTCTCGAAGACCACGCGACCCTTTACGAGATCGTCCACGACCGTGGTGCCCTCGCGGGGAGCGCGGAAACGGACGGCGAAGGCACGGCTTTCGCCCGGACCGATCGCGAGATCGCGGCAGCGGCCGTCGTATACAGGGCTCTCACCCGTCTTTACCGCGCGCTCGCGGCGCGCCTTGAGCTCTTCCGCAGTGCACACACATCGGTACGCCCGGCCCGAAGAAAGAAGCCGCTCCACGGCCTCGAGATAGAGCTCGGTCCGCTGGCTTTGAAAAAACGGCCCTTCGTCCCAGTCGAGCCCGAGCCAGCCAAGCCCATCCAGGATCGCATCGATCGCTTCCTTGGTAGATCGCTCCCGGTCCGTGTCTTCGATCCGCAGAATGTACTTTCCACCATGATGGCGGGAGAAGAGAAAGTTGAAAAGTGCCGTCCTGGCCCCTCCGATATGCAGGTAACCTGTGGGGCTGGGAGCGAAGCGCGTGCGAACCGCCGTGCGTCGAGTCATTGGCCTTCGGCCGCACGTTAACAGTGCGGGAACTAGCTGTCAATTTTGGGCCGCCCTTTTCTCTGGTCGGCGTCGAGCGCGAGCGCGGGAGCCGGTTCGCCGCAAGCTAGGATTATCGCGACACCGTCTTGTATCCGCCCAGTGCCTGGTCGCAGGAGTCCTCGATCTCTCTCGTGAACACGTTGTCGTCTCGGGGCAAGGCACTGTCTTTTGCGCACTTGTCGTCGGATCCCCGGGAAGGGATAACGGGGTGCGTGCAATCTATGTCATCCGAATGGAAGTCGTCGCTTGCGGCATGCCGGGTAGCCGCAAGGTCCATGTTCGACTGGCCCGATGCGTGCAGCCACGTTATCAATCAGAAGGGAAAAAACACCGTCCCGTCGGGTACAGAAAGGGTCCAAGTGTCGGGTACGCCGGCCGTCAGTTGCTCGCTCACCGTCTCGGACCAAAGCTCGGTACGTCGAGAGAAGCCATCGAGGCCGCAAGCCCCTGGCCGGCTGGCAACTCGCAGGCCCGCGCTCTTACCATTGCACTCATGGTATCTAATGCGGTCTCGACCCGAGGCTTCACTCAGCCTAGCAGGTCGGAGACATGGGCCACCGGAGCCTCGAGGTCGCAGAGGTTTGGGGCGGTCGAAATTCCATGCGACCCGCGCTCGCGGTCGGAACTTCGCGACTGACCTTGGCGCGGCTCTTGTTGCCTGCTCTCTCGCCTTAGCCGCAAGGCTTTCCAGCGGGCCGGCCATCTTGATCACAGCCTTCGGGCGATTCTTCTTCGCCTTCTCGAAACACTCGGTCTCAGCGGTGCCCTCGTTTTCCTGTCGGATCCGGCAGGCGAAGAGAGCGTCGGCGCACTTGCCGACGGCGTCCTGCCTCGCCGCGAAAAACTGCGTGATGGCGAGAGCGATTGCCTTGTGAGCCTCGATGATTTCCTTGGATGGAGCCAGGGCGGCGTTGAAAAGACCGAAAAACGGGGATAGGGTTCCGCTTTGGAGCCGTTAGCTCAGGTGGTAGAGCAGCTGCCTTTTAAGCAGCGGGTCGCTGGTTCGAGTCCAGCACGGCTCAGTGATATCCGCGTTGACGGTGGTCGCTGCGGCGAAGAAGCGCCGCCAGCGCTAATCCGCGGTCAGTACCGAAAACTCACGCCCCCCCAAATCCTTCGCCCGAGCGCCACGGGGTCTCCCGTCTGGAACTGCTCGAAGAACTCCTCGTGTTTTCCTTCGATCAAGTTTTGTCCGACGAGCTCCAGGAGCAACCGATCGTCCCAGCACCAGCGGCGAAGCGCCAGGTCGACCCGCGTGTAGGGATCTATCTTTTCGAGGCGTCCCCCTTCGCTTCGGATCTGAATCCTGTCCACCCAATGGACTGACGCCGTGGCTTGCAAGCCGAGGGGGAGGAGGAACTGCTGGCGCAAGTTTACCTTGTGGTCGGGCATGTTGGGATCGCGAGCATCGACCGTGTCCTTGAACTTCTCCAAGGCATAGCTTAGCTCGGCGTGCCACCACGGGGTTAGCTGCACGCGCCAGAGGATTTCTCCGCCGAAGCTATAGCCGGCATCCACAGTTGCGGTATCGAGATCCTGGAGGATCGTGGGTGGTGTGGTGGGGAGCACCGTGCGTTCGCCCAAAACGGCTCCGAAGTCCTCGGCGTCGGCGTAGTCGTTGAAGAAGAGCGCGAGATCGAGCTCGGCTCGCTTTCCGAGCCTCGCCCGCCAGCCGGTTTCGTAGGCGATCAGCTTTTCCGACTTGAGGTCGCTCGTCCCCTTGAACGTAAATATCGTCCGCGCGCCGGTTTCCGGATCGATTCTCATTCCCGCGTTCTTCAACACGAGCGAGTTTTGCAAGAGCCCCGGTGTGCGCACCGCGCGGGAAATCGAGGCCCAGAGCGTGTGCGATGGAGTCGCGAGGTAGGCCGCGTGGATCCTGGGCGCAAGCTCGGTGCCGGTAAAGGAGTTGTTCTCGATCTTGGTTCCCGCCCCGATCTTGAAGTTGTCGAGAAGCCACCATTCGTCCTCGATCCTAGCCGCTACGATGGTCTCGCTGCCGACATCGCCGAAAGAGATGTTCTGTCCGCTCCCGATATTGAAATCGTACCAGCGGTACGCGAGAGCCCATGTCGCCTCGTTGCCGGGAAAGACCGGAAGATGATGCTGGAACTCCAGGTCGAACGTTCCGATGTCGTCGCGAAAGCGGCCGACGACGTTGGCGTTACGGTAGGTGCGGTCGTAGTAGCTCTGGAGGAAGGCGGTCCCCCAGCGATCCAGGTCATGGTCGGCGCGGACGAGGAAATAGCCGGTACGGGTCTCGTCGTGAAACTTCCATTTGGGAGCGCCTGCTCCCAGCGCAAGAACGTTCGGCTGATCGACTTCCCCGTCGGCGTACTCGCCCTGGGCGCTAACCTTGGTCGGACCTTCCGGTTCCCAATCCACGCGAAAGGCGCCTCGGGTAAAGAAGCGGCCGTCGTGCACATCGTGTCCGCCGCTTACCTGACCGATGCCGTTGTCGCGAATGTATTGGACATCGCCGCGATACCAGAGGCTTTTGCCGAGCTTTCCTCCCCAACGGCCGGCGGAGTGCGAGTACCCATCGGTTCCTCCACTTTGACGCAAGAGAAGGCCGGTGGTATTCCGTGCGTGCTTGGTGATTATGTTGATTACGCCGTTCATAGCGTTTGCGCCCCAGGTGGTGCCTCCCGGCCCGCGGATGACCTCGATTCGCTCTATGTTATCGAGCAGCGGGTCGAGCTGCTCCCAGCCGGTTGCCGCGAAGAGAGGAGTGTAAACGGAGCGGCCGTCGATCAGAACGAGCATCTTCTTTGCGAAATAGGCGTGCAGCCCTCGCGCCGAGATCGCGTAGCGACTCCCGTCGATCTGCGCCACGTCGAGGCCAGGGACGATGCGAAGGGCATCGCCGAGGTTGGTCGCTCCACTTTCCCTGATCTCCTCCCCAGTCAACACGTAGATGGCCGCCGCAGTCTCGCGCAGATTCTCAGGCTCCTTGGTTACGGAGGTCACGACGATGTTCAGCATGTCTTCGAGACTCAGCTCGGCGAAATCTGCCGGTGCCGCCGCATCGTCGCACTCGCCCGCCGGATCGGGACAACTGGCCAGTGCACCCGTCGGGGAGATGGTCGCCGCGCAGGCTAAAAGGAGAGGCAGAATGCAAAGCACGGCTTCTGCCTTGCCTAAGATCCAAGCCCGTACCCGCGAGGCAACATCAAGCGCAACATGCTGCCGAGCGAAAAAGGGAAGGTTTGTCCCCTCACCCGCCGTTCGCGCGAATTCCTCAGTCAACATCTCAGTGTCCATAGTCCTCTCCCGATCGGTTGGGGCAGCAAGCGCCATGCCATTCGCATGCGAAGTTTATGGGCCGCGGTGGTTCGCGCGAAATGGCGCCAAAAATCAAGCCTTTTGAGAAGCCACCTTTTGGGGAGAAAAAGACTCTTCGCTGCGAGGCGTCATCGAGCGTCAATAAAGTGACGGTCGGTCCCCCGCGCTTGTCCCTTGGCAATCACCCTACTCCCGGCTTTCGATCCAATTTAAGTGCGTGGATGACTCCCCTGCAGCGAAACGAGCGCGACCGCATCCGCGATCGTTCTAGCGGGGAAGGTCGATCTAAAGCGCGTGGTTTCGGGCATTCGCCCCTAAGCGCAAGGTCTCGACGGGCCTTCGGATCGGGAGAAGCGAGCGGACGGCTCCTGGTAGCCCGAACCGCCATAAGGAGTGGCGCTCTCGCATCTGCGGCTTCTATGGTGCCAGGCACCACGGAACCGGCCGTCCCCGCGGCCGGTGGGCGCTTGTCCCGGAGAAGCCAGGGGATTTTGGGAGATGAGCTACCCAGGACGCGCGGCGCGCAGGCTTTGGTCGAAGCGGAGGCTAGAGACCGGCCCTCTTGCGCAATCCTGCGTAAGAGCGCTCCTCATCCACGGCCTTCGACACTGGAAGCCCGCATTCAGCCCACCCTGGGGCTACTATGATTCCGTTTCGGTCATAAGCGCCGCTAAACCCGCCCACAACGTTGGCCACACGGGTAAACCCGGCTGCCGCCAGAATCTCCGCTGCCATCTGCGATCGGTCCCCGGATTTGCATCCGCAAAAAATCGGCTTGTCTTTGGAGAGCACTTTCTCCGCGACCGGAAGAAAATCCTTGTTCCGAGTCGGTCCTGCCGTCAGGTCGAAGAACACCACCGGGATATTGATGGCGCCAGCGGGGTGGCCGTGGGCGAACTCCCTTTCGGTTCGAACATCCAAGTAAGCCGCATCCGGATCCCGATCGAGCGCCTCCTTGGCCTCGGCGGGCGTAACCTGTCTTATTTGCACCACTCCTCCATCTCCACACCTCGACACAAGATGTTCCGCTTCGTGGGCTGGATGCGTGCCGAAGGCGGGTTGTCCTTTTACACTCCCCTATACGGTTGGCTGAGCTGTTGCTATAGGGAGGGCTCGATTTCTTTGCGGAGGAGTCGGCAAGCGATGATAACGGTGTTTGGTGCGACGGGCTATACCGGCCGGCTGGTTTCGGAGGAGCTCGCTCGCCTGGGGGCCGATTTCGCGATCGCGGGACGAAGCGGAGAGAAACTGTCGCGCCTGCAAGAGCGCCTAGGCGATCGGCCGCAGGTGATCGTGGCGGAGGTTGCCGATCGGCGCTCGCTCGTTGCCATGTGCGAGAAATCCTCGGTCGTTATTAGCTGTGCCGGCCCGTTTCTCGAAATCGGAAGGCCCGTTGTCGAGGCGGCGCTCGAAGGCGGCGCCCATTATCTCGATACCTGCGGCGAGCAACTTTTCATCAAGGAACTTCTCGGTTTGGACGAGTCCGCGCGCAGAGCGGGGAAGGCGATCGTGAGCGCGGTGGCAACCGAGTTTCTGCCCACCGATTGCCTGGCGGATCTGACTGCTTCTGGTCTCGAGAGAACCATGAGCGTGGATACGCTCACGTTTTTGAGCTTCAAGCCGAGTGTCGGCACGACCAAGAGCGCAATCGGAATGCTTGCGCGGGATGGCTTTAGTTACATTGGAGGCGAGTGGGTAAAGGAGCGGATCGCTCGCTCCACTCGCTCCTTCGATCTGCCGGTGGGAGGGCGCGTGGGGGGCTTCTCCTATCCCGGTGGCGACGTAATAACCATCCCGAGGCATGTCACGGCGGCGCGAGTAAGATCCTACCTCACCTTCCCGTCTATGTCCCCTTGGACCGCGCGCATAGCGGCGCTTGGGGTGTGTGCGCTGCCAGCCCTTTTTCGCTCCCCCGTGGGAGGGTGGGTGAAAGGGCGGCTCGAGCGGCGGGGAACGGAGGGACCGAGGCCCGAGGAACGCAGCACGGATAGCTTCTGCTTTGCCGTGGAGTCGATAGGACGGCTGCGCGGTGAGCAGGTCCGCCGGATCGGTGTGATCAGCGGGAGCGATGTTTACGGAATGACGGCGGCGATAGCCTCGAAGGGAGCTATACTCATGTCGGCCGGAGATTACGACAAGAGCGGCGTGCTGGCGCCGGCCCAGGCCTTCGACCCTAGGTCGTTCCTCGATTATCTGAGTGGCTTCGGCGTGGAGTGGAAAATAATAGAGGAGCAGGCGAAGGGAGGTAGGCGATGACAGTTGGTGAGACAGTTGCACTTCCGAAGCCTAAGCTAAGAGGAACGGAGAGCTTGGAATCGGTGTTGGCGAAGAGGAGAACGCGGAGGCGTTTTTCTTCGCGGGGACTCGATATTGGGAGACTCTCGCAGCTTCTCTGGGCGGCCCAAGGCGTGACCGACGCGGAGCATGGCTACCGCACCACCCCCTCTGGCGGGGCTGTATATCCGCTTGCGCTGTACGTAATCGTCGGGCACGGGGGCGTCGAGGGATTGGATCCCGGGCTTTACCGCCACGAGGTCGAGGAGCATCGGCTGGGGACGGTTGCGCGGGGCGAACTCAGGGATCGCGTGGATAAGACCATGTTCGACCATCCTTGGGTTGCCACCGCACCGGTAAACATCATCATAGCCGCTAGGTATCAGCCGATGGTGGAGAAATTCGGACCACTGGGGCGCCGCTATACCGATATCGAAGTGGGTCACATGGCCGAGAACATTTGCCTGCAGGCGGTTGCCATGGATCTTGCGGTCGGGCTGGTGGTCGCCTTCGACGCAGCTAGGCTCGCCACTCTGCTCGAGCTTCCGAGCGACGAGGAGCCGATCTACAGTCTGCCGATCGGCTATGCGGCTGAGGATCAGAGGTAGGCCGACCGGGCGGACCGCCCGTCGCCAGAGAGCGAAAGGGTTGCTGGCGGCGCGGCAAAGTCGAAGCGACGGCCGCAATGCACGGTTAGGAGCGAGAGGAGGTCGGGCTCGAGGCCGCAGGACGCGAATGAGCCGGGCCTTCGGTCTCGATTACGACATCCACCGTCATCCCGCTTCTCAACGCTTCGTTTCTGGGAAGCTCGAGTTCTACTTCCACGATCTTTTCGTCTAGCCGTTCCCTGGGATCGTCGGAGCGCAGCCTCTTTCTGCCGGCTGCCAACGCGATTTTCGACACCGTCGCCGGAAATGACGGGCCAAGGTAAGCATCTGCCCTAACCTGCGCGCTCTGTCCTACCTTGACCCGTCCGATGTCCGCTTCCGGAACCTCCGCTGTGACCTTGAGAGCCGAGAGGTCGGCCAAGTGGAAGACGGGATCCGAGACTGTGTCGGGGGACACGGTCTCGCCGACCTCTTTGAATTTGCGGACCACCGTGCCGTCGAAGGGTGCCCTGATTGTCGCGTGCTCGAGGATGGCCGCTGCCCTCTCGGCGTCGGCTTTCATTCGGGCGCAAAGGGCTTGCGCGTGTTCTAGCTCGCTCCTCGAAGCCACGTCTTCTTCCGATAGTACGCGAAGCCGCTCGAAGCTGGCGCAAGCGTCCCACGCGGCCGCCTTGGCTTTCTCTAGATGCGCCCGCAGGTCTCGATCCTCCAGAAGCACGACCCCAGCTCCGGCTTCCACGTGATCTCCCTCCTCGTATTCGAAGCGAAGAACGCGGCCCGGTATGCGCGCGCCTACGTCGGCTTCTCGCACCCCGGAGACGATACCGGTGGCGGCGACGACGTCTGGGGCTTCGGGCGATGGCTCGTACGCCGCGGCCTCCGGGAGCCGATTTTCTGGGAGGGTACGGCACGATGTGAGGCAAAGAATACCAGAAAGCAACAAAGCCGCCCTGCTCTTTTTTTGCATATGCGCTACCTCCTTTTGCTCTCTTAGCGGGTCAGTTCTCGGCCGCATCCCCGAGCGCTTCCGAGATGACTCCGTCTTCCATCCATAGGCAGCGGTCCACCATCTGGCGCACGCGCAGGTCGTGGCTCACGACCACCGCTGCGGCTCCGTTCTGGTGGGCATGGGTGCAGATTATTTCCAGGACGGCGCGGCCCGCCGCAGAATCGAGATTTCCAGTCGGCTCGTCGGCGAGGATGAGCCGTGGGCTTGGCGCGAGGGCGCGCGCGAGCGCCACTCGTTGCTGTTGCCCTCCGCTTAGCTGCTTGGGGAGAAAATCGAGGCGGTCTCCAAGTCCGAGGACCGCGAGCGCGCGGGCTGCTTCGTCATGAGCTACCGGACCCTTTTGGCCTGCGAGATGAAGGCTTACCTCTACGTTTTCCCGGGCCGTCAACGAGGAAAGGAGGTTGAAGTTTTGAAACACGAAGCCGATGAGCCTCCTTCTTAGGCGGGCGCGCTCCTTTTCCTTGAGTTGTTTTAGGCTCCTCCCGCACAGAAACACCTCCCCCGAGGTGGGCTCGAGAAGGCCCGCGATCAGAGAGAGCAACGTGGACTTGCCGCTTCCCGAAGGACCCATTATCGCCACGACCTCTCCGGGCGAAACGCGAAGATCCACGCTTCTTACGGCTTCTACCGCGGTGGGTCCGTGGCCGAACACGCGGCGGACGCCGACCAGCCGCACCGTCGCCTCCCCGTTCATGTACGGTACACCATGCCTGGCTCGATCTTCCATACCTTCACCACCGATCCCGCCGCCGAGGCGGCCGATGCCACGAAGGCCGCCAGCACCGTGAGCAAACAAAGACCGGGTGCGAACACGGCGGCCAGACCTTGCGCCTTCACGATTTCTACGACTAAGGCTCCTATGAGACACCCCGGAAGCGACCCGATGAGCGCGGTCATGCCCCCCTGGAAGATAACGATGCAGGCGAGGCTTGCGTTCCCCATGCCCATCGCCTTGAGGGTTCCGTATTCGGCCAGATGCTCGCTGGTCGAGGCGAAGATCGCCTGGCTCACGATAACGGTGCCGACGGCGATGGCCAGAATCGAGGTCATGAGGAAGCCGATTCCCATGCCGGTCTCGAACATCCAGTAACGCCTGGTGCGCTGGCTGAACTCGGCCTTGGTGAAGACGTCGAGGTGTGGCAGGCGCCGCCGCAACCTTTGCACGACCGCCGCGGTGCTTGCCCCGCGCTCGAGGCCCGCCACCAGGTACACGGTTTCGTCGGGACCGACATTCTGCTCGACTAACCTGCGAGCGGTGACGAGCGAGGTGAAGACCAAGGGGACAGTGGTAAAAGATATTATACCGCGACTCATCCCGACGATTCTCACCTTGCGCTCCGATATCTCCCGGTATTCCCCTACTTCGAATCGGCCCACCTTCTCCATGGAGGACTCATCTAGAATCACGCGGTCGGAAATCTTGAGCGCGCCAATGCTTCCGGCCGCAAGGTCCCAGGGAGCACCGACTTTGCTCGAAGGATCGAAACCCACGAGCTGGACCTTCTGGGCACCCCCATCGGGGTGGTGAAGGCTCGCCCAGCTCATGATGATGTCGCTTACCCAGCGAACGCCCGGGGTTGCGCGGGCGACGCTCAAAGCGCGCTTGGGGATGGGCTGGCCCCACTGGAAGTTGCGCGTGTCGTGGCCGGCGATCCAGATGTCTCCCGGGCTTCGGTCGATGATCTGGGAAGAGTTGGCCGCCAGCCCCGTGAAGAGGCCAAGTTGCACGGTCACCATCGTCACCGAGAAGCAAACTCCGGCCGCGCTGGCGAAAAGCCTGCGCTTTGCGCCGAGCAGGTTTTTCCTCGCTATGCGAAGCTTCATCGCTTCACCTCGGTACGAGACCGCCCATGACGATCTCGGCAAACAGAGGCAGGATCTCCTCGTATGGATACCGCTTCTGATCGAAGAGAGCGTGCCCCGCAATGAAAAGAATGAACGCCGCTCGCTCGGGATCGACGTTGCGTAGCGAACCTTCCTCGATTCCCTGGCGCACCACGCTCGCCATGATGGCGACATGGTGATCGGTAAGCTCGTCGTGGAGGCGGTCGAGGAGGGGGGCCAAAATCATGTCGGTATCGCGCGAAAGGACGTAGTCGAGGAGTCGGTTTTCCTTGTTGTACTCTACACTGGCGCGGCCGAGGCGCGCCAAGCGCTCGATCGCCGAGCCGGGCTCGGACAGGATTTCCCGGGCGCGACTCACCCAGTCCTCGGTTGCTTGGCGCATCACGGCGAGAAAAATATCCTCCTTGTTCTCGAAATAGCGGTAGAGAGTGCCAACCGACACGCCGGCTTCTCTGGCGATGTCGGCGATCGAAGCACGGCGAAAACCAAAATCTTCGAAGAGCGAGCGCGCCGCGTCCAGGATGCGCTGGCGCGGACCAGTTGACCACTCTGACTTGTCAGCCATGGTGAATAAATGAGCGAATCGTTCATTTCTTGTCAAGGCCGGATTTTGCTTCGTTCTAAGCAGTTGAAAATGAGGGAGTTTCTCTCGCCTGGGAGGACTCCCTTGGGCATTGTTGGCCTTGACTTGGAGTCCCGGCAACTGGAATTAGGTCGAGGTGCGTTTTTGGATGGGATCTCGATGAATTGCGGGTAGGCAGCCGTGGGGACGATTCGATCGCTTGCCGACATCGAAGCCGTCGAAGCTCTTCCCTTGAAAGAGCGCCTTAGCCATCGGTCGGTCTTCGAGGCGATAGCCGATGCGGCGGCTCGGTTTCCCGAGCGCCCCGCGATTCATTTCTTTCTCGACGGAGATGGGTTCGCCCAGCCCATGTCGGTGTCCTACGCCGAGCTTATCGCGCGGATCCGCCAGGTCGCGAATCTTCTGGTCGATCTCGAGGTAAAAGAGAGAGAGGTCGTTAGCATTCTGCTTCCCAACCTGCCGCACAGCCACTACGCGATATGGGGCGCAGAAGCGGTCGCCGTGGCCAATCCGATAAACCCGCTGCTCGAGCCCTCGGAGATTCGGGACATCATGCGTGCAGCGCAGACCAAGGTGCTCATTACGTTGGGGGAGGTCTCCGGAAGCGACATCTGGCAAAAGGTGGAAAGCATCAGGGCGCAGGTGCCTTCGCTCGAAGCGATCGTCCGGGTAGGTGGCGGAGGGGACGAGAAAAGGCGAATCTTCGGGTTCGACGAAGCAACGGGTAGCCAGCCAGAGGGGGCGCTCAAGCGAGTGCGCGTGCCAAAGCCCGCCGACGTGGTCTCGCTCTTCCACACCGGAGGGACTACGGGCACGCCGAAGCTTGCGCGCCATACGCACGAAAACGAAGCCTTTCTCTGCTGGGTTCTCAACTTCCTCTCTGGGTGCACGCCGCAGGACGTCTTGCTCTGCGGGCTCCCTCTGTTTCACGTAAACGGCGTCTTCGTGACGGGTGCGGCACCATTTACCGCCGGAGCTTCGGTAGTGATACTCACGCCGCGCGGTTTTCGGGACCAGGGTGTCATTCGCAATTTCTTCCGCATAGTCGAGCGGTATCGGGCGACTTTTTTTAGCTGCGTTCCTACGGTGCTTGCGGCGCTGTTGCAGGTGCCGGTCGGTGACAGTGACGTGAGCTCGTTGCGCTACGCCATTTGCGGAGCCGCGCCGATGCCACTTGAGCTTTTCCGGGAGTTCGAGCGGCGCACGGGGATGAAGATTCTCGAGGGTTACGGGCTTACCGAGGGTGCGTGCGTGAGTTCCATCAATCCGCGCGATGGCGAGCGCGTGGTTGGATCCATAGGGCTCAGAGTCCCTTACCAAGACATGCGGGTGGTCGAGCTCGACTCGCAGGGGCGATGGTTACGGGAGTGCGGCGAAAACGAGATCGGGTCGATCCTGATCAAGGGCCCCAATGTTTTCCCTGGCTATGTGGACGAGCGGCACAACCAGGGGATATGGGCGGCCGAAGGGTGGCTCAACACCGGGGATCTCGGACGGCGCGATGCGCGGGGGTATTTTTATATCACCGGCCGCAGAAAGGACCTGATCATTCGGGGAGGGCACAACATCGATCCCGCCGCCATCGAGGGACCGTTGCACGAGCACCCTGCGGTTGCCCTGGCGGCGGCGGTGGGACGCCCGGATCCTTACGCCGGCGAGGTGCCGGTGGCTTACGTGGAGCTTCGGGTGAACGCTAGCGTTACGGAGGAGGAGCTCTTGGAGCATTGCCGCAAGCGGGTGGGAGAGCGCGCGGCGATACCCAAGGAGATTCGCATAGTAAAGCGGATGCCGCTTTCGGCCGTGGGCAAAATATTCAAGCCAGCGCTTAGGCAGGACGCGCTCAGGCGTGCAATCGAGGAGGAGCTTTCGCGCTTGGGAGAAAAGGTGGGGCGGGTGGAACTGGAGGTGGTCGAGGACAAGCTCCACGGCACGGCCGCTCGGGTTCGGGTGGAGCCGGGCTCCGGCGCTGGCCGAGCGTGGCTGGAGTCCGAGCTTGCGCGGACCTTTGGGCGCTACGCCGTGCACATCGAAATCGAGGTGCGCGAGCCGGAGCACGAGGTTTCCTAATTCGGTTTGACTCAACTCGTCACCTGAGTTACGGGTTCTCTGGCCCATCTTGGTAGAGTAATCGAAGCACTCGCGAAGGGAGGGGGATCCCAATGGCACTGGACAAGGGGCTCATAGGAAAAACCGGCGAGGCCGTCACGGTTCAGATAACTCACGAGGACGTCATGGCCTTTGCCAAAGCGCTAGGTGACACCAACCCCGACTACGCGGCAGGCAAGGCGGTGCCACCGACATTTCCCATCGCACTTACCGGAAAGTCGGGGGCAGGGTTGGGTTTGCTGGTCTCGCTCAATTTGGACTTGATGCGGGTGCTCCACGGCGAGCAGGAGTTCGAGTACTTCGCGCCGCTCAAGCCTGGGGACGAAGTCACGTTGGTCCCTAGGATCGCTGACATCTACACCAAGGAGGGAAAACGAGGCCCGATGGAAATGATCGTGCTCGAGACGACGGGTACGAAGAAAAGCGGCGAGAAGGCTTTCGTGAGCCGCGGCGTGATCGTTTATCTGGCGCCGCAAAAGTGAGGCGAGAGAAAGGAGGGATGGGGAGATTATGGCGAAAAGCGAGTTTGCCACGTTGAAGCCTGGTGACGAGATACAGCCCCTTACCAAGGCACCGATAACGAGGGAACAACTCCTCGACTACGGTCCAGCCTCAGGCGACATGAACCCGATCCATCGAGACGACAACTTCGCCAAGGCGGCGGGCTACCCTTCTGTGTTCGCTCACGGCATGGTTTCGATGGGGTTTTTGGGGGAGCTCCTTGCCGCGCGTTTCGGCGCCAATAACATCCGCCGCTTCCGGGTCCGGTTTGGCGCCATAACTTGGCCGGGAGACGTGATCACGTGCAAGGCCAAGGTGGTCAAGAATTACGAGGCGGAGGGGGAGCGCAGGCTCGAGCTCGATCTGGCCACCGTCGACCAGAAGGGAGAGGTGAAAATAACGGGCTCCGCGGTCGTGGCGGTTTGATCCCAATAGGAGAGTGAAGCTATGATAGGCGTTACCGCATACGGAGCGTACATTCCCAAGCTTCGTCTCAATCGAATGAATGTCGTACAAGCGATGGGTTGGTTTGCCCCTGCCATCATGGCGGTCGCGCAGGGCGAGCGCTCGGCCTGCAACTGGGACGAGGACGCGCTCAGCATGTCCGTGGAATCTTCGCGCGACTGCCTGATTGGAACCAACAAGCGGGCGGTGGACGCCCTTTATCTGGCGTCGACCACTTTGCCGTACGCGGATCGCCAGAATGCCGGGATCGTCAGTACGGCACTCAACTTGCGCGAAGACATCGTGACCGCGGACTTCACCTCGTCGCTCAAGTCTTCTACCACGGCGATTCTGGCTGCGCTCGACGCGCTGCGAGCGGGAACGAGGAAGCAAGTTTTGGTTACCGCCTCCGACAGGCGCGAGACCAAAGCGGCTTATTTTTACGAGATGTGGTTCGGGGATGGAGCCGCCTCGCTGCTGCTGGGAGACGAGAACATCATAGCCGAGTTCAAGGGGTCGTACTCCGTGTCCGCCGATTTCGCCGATCACTATCGGGGTGTGGGCAAGAAGTTCGATTACATGTGGGAGGAGCGTTGGGTCAGGGACGAGGGGTACGCAAAGATAATCCCCAAGGCCGTGGGTGGCCTGCTCGATCGCTGCGGCCTTTCCATGAACGACATCGCGAAAGTGGTATACCCCTGCTTCATCAAGACGGAGCACGCGGCGATCGCCAAGAAACTCGGCACCACGCCGGAAAAAGTGCAGGACAACATGCACGAGGTGTGCGGGGAGACCGGGGCGGCCCATCCGTTGGTGATGTTCGTAAAGGCGCTGGAGGAGGCTGGCCCCGGCGATAAGATCGTGCTTGCAAGTTTCGGACAAGGTTGCGACGCGCTGCTTTTCGAGGTTACCGACAACATATCGAAGCTGCCCGCGAGGCGCGGCGTGACCGGCTCGCTCGCCGACAGGCGCGACATCGACAATTATCTCAAGTTCGCCAAGTTCCGGGATCTCATAGCGGTCGAGATGGGGATTCGGGGGGAAGCGGGCGGACAGACCGCTATGACTACGCTTTGGCGCAAGCGCAAGATGATCCTCGGCCTGGTAGGCTCCAGGTGCACCCGCTGCGGCTATCCCCATTTTCCGCCCCAGGAGATTTGCGTGAACCCCAAGTGCGGAGCGATCCACGAGATGGAGGATTACGAGTTTGCCGACAAAACCGCCAAGGTGATCATGTTCACCGAGGACATGCTGGCCGTGTCGGTCGAGCCTCCGGCGATTTACGGTCTCATCCAGTTCGACGGCGGCGGCAGAATGATGGCGGACTTTACCGACTGCGCGCCCGGAACGATCAAGGTCGGGCAGAGGATGCGCATGTCGTTTCGCAAGAGGTGGGAGGACAGGGAACGAGGATACCACGGTTACTTCTGGAAGGCCGTACCCTGCGGCGAGTCTTAACCGCTGGAGGAAAGGACAAATGGGCACGGGTATAAGGGACAAAGTAGCCATCGTCGGGATGGGTTGCACCCGTTTCGGCGAGCGCTGGGACGTCGGTGCGGAGGAGCTCATGGTCGAAGCGTTCGAAGAAGCGATCCAGGACGCCGGGATCGAGAAAAAGGAGATCCAGGCTGCGTGGCTGGGCACCTGCATGGACGAGATCAATGTGGGCAAGAGCGCCCTTCCGCTCGCTACCACGCTGCACCTCGGCTACGTGCCGGTCACCCGCGTCGAGAATTTCTGCGCCACGGGCACCGAGGCCTTCCGCGGAGCCGCGTACGCGGTGGCTTCGGGTGCCTACGACATTTGCCTGGCTCTGGGAGTCGAGAAGTTGAAGGACACCGGTTACGGAGGTTTGCCCGCGGCCGGCTCGGGGGCGGGATCGCTCAATTGGCTGTGGCTTCCCAATATGACGGCGCCGGGTTCCTTCGCCATGCTCGCGAGTGCTTACGCCGCCCGCTACGGGATAGATCTCATGGAGATCAAGACAGCCATGGCTCACATTTCGGCCAAAAGCCACGCCAACGGAGCGCGCAATCCGAAGGCACACCTGCGCCGGCCCGTTTCCGTGGACAAATGCCTCTCCGCCCCGATCGTGGCCAACCCTGTGGGCCTTTTCGATTGCTGCGGAGTGAGCGACGGGTCGGCCGCGGCTATCCTGACCACACCGGAGATCGCGCGAAGCTTGGGTAAGAAGGACTACGTCACCGTCAAGGCGCTTCAGATAGCCGTGAGCAACGGCGAGGAGGCCATGCACGACACTTGGGATGGCGCTCATTTTGTCACGACCACGAAGGCGAGCGCGGCGGCTTACGAGGAGGCCGGGATCAAGAACCCCCGCGAGGAAATAAGCATGATGGAGGTGCACGACTGCTTCTCCATCACCGAACTTATCACCTACGAGGATCTGCACATATCGGAGCGGGGCAAGGCCGTAAGGGACGTGCTCGACGGCTTTTTCAACCATGACGGTAAAATTCCTTGCCAGATAGACGGGGGTCTGAAGTGCTTCGGGCACCCGATTGGCGCCTCGGGGCTTCGCATGCTCTACGAGATGTATCTGCAGCTACTCGGCCGAGCGGGGGAGAGGCAGCTTAAGAACCCCAGGTTCGGGCTTACCCACAATCTCGGGGGGTTCCCCTTCATGAATATAAGCAGCATCGCCATCGTGGGCCGACAGGACGCTTGAGGGCGCGAGCGCTCTACGACCCCCGAGGTGGCGCTTGCCGGGCAGGGTGTAGGGGATCGTCGGCGGACGGATGCTGCCGGCAGGTCTAGTACCAGCTACTGCGAGCAGGCGCGCTCGGGTTGGCTCTCCAAATTTCGCTTCGCGTTTCTGAGGTATGCTTCAACCGCGGCGGTGGCCTCGGTTTGCACGTACGCCCGCAGGAGATTGGGGAGGAACCTCGGGACGGGCGTCTCGGGCGCAAGCTCCTGGCGCAGCGTGAGCTGCGCCTTCCCGGGGCCGATCTCGCGTATCAGCACACAGCCCTCCACCTCCGCGGTATCCTCGCCATCGGTGGGGCTGCTGAAATACCTGATCTTGTCTTTACCGTTGCCGATGAACTTAGCGGTATAGCGCACTTGCAAAGTGACCGGCCCCTGCGAGTCGTTGCTGTACTCGAAGCGGTAAGTATCGTCCGCGCCATGGCGCGATACCGACAGCCCAGGTATTCCGCGGCAAGCCGAGGCGACGTTCCAGACGTACGAATAAACCGCCGACGCCGGTGCAGCGATCACGATGCTCTTCTCGGCTCGGGTTGGAAAGCGCGACATCGCCTGCCTCGTGCGCGGAATTCTACACTCATTCGAGCCAGGCTGTAAAGTCCGACGCGAAGCACCCTGCGGCCTGGGCCGGGTACCATTACCCCCGGGAAGGCTCTTTCTACCCTCTAAGTCAAACGCCGCCTGTGGAAGTGTGAAGAATGGCGCCGCGGCTGCCTACCACCCAGCCCTCGGCCGAGGTCGGGAAGAAAAGGTCGAAAAGAGTTCGCTTCGTTCCGCTTCCCTGACTGGAGAAAGAGACACCGCCGTCCTCGCTACGCAGTACGATCCCTCCTTCGCCTACCACCCAGCCCACAGATTCGCTCACGAATTCGACGGCGTGAAGGTCATTGACCTCCCGAAGGGAGAGCGAACTCCAGCTTTTGCCGCCGTCGCTCGTGGTGAGAACGGTCCCCCGCCTTCCCACCGCCCAGCCGCGATTCTCGTCGACAAAGCTCACCCCGAGCAACTCGGTCTCCGTGCCACTAGCTTGGGTTTCCCAGGTCAGGCCATCCGCCGAATGAACTATCGTTCCTGCTTCGCCTACCGCCCACCCGTGGTCTCCAACCATCGCCACGGCCTGCAAGCTGGCCTGCGTTCCCGAGGAAGCGAGCGTCCAGCTTTCTCCCCCGTCCGTCGTCCGAAGGATCACGCCACCCGCCCCGACGATCAAACCCGTAGACCGGTCGCTAAAAGCGAGGTCGTGGAGGCTTGCGCCCGTTGGCGAAACCTCGGCCTGCCAGCTTGTGCCCCCATCCAGCGTATGCAGAATCGTGCCCCCGCTCCCTACCGCCCAAGCCTCGCTCTCGCTCACGGCAAACACCGACCGCAAGCCGAGCCCTGATGGAACTTCCTGCTCGACCCAATTCGCGCCTCCATCGGTTGTGGCCACTATCGCCCCGCTTCCCACAGCCCAACCCGTAGCTGCACTGGCGAAGCTCACGGCTTCGAGCGGCTGCTTGGTGCCCCGATCCTGACGCGCCCAAGTTGCGCCCGCATCCGCACTCGCAAGGATCGATCCCAGCGCGCCTACCGCCCAGCCTAAAGAGTCCTCGGGAAAGCTCAACCCTTGCAATGCGCCCGGCGCGCCGGTTGGTATCTCTTGCCATGTTGCCCCTCCATCGGTGGTGGCGAGTAGCGTCCCCAGCTCGGAGGCCACGTAACCGACTTTTTCGCTCGTGAATACCACCGAATTGAGCGTGGCCGCCGTCCCCGAGGATCGAGCCTGCCAGCTCTCCCCCCCGTCTTGGGTACTCAGAACCGTCCCCCCGGCGCCGACTACCCAGCCCCTGGCGGCATCCAGAAAGAAAAGGGCCGTTAGAGCGGCTTGCGTCCCGCTGCTCTGCTCGACCCAGGTTACACCCCCATCGGCGCTACGAACGATAGCGCCCTGCGCGCCGACTACCCAGCCGTTGCTCGCATCGGCGAAGTGCACGGCCGTAAGATTCTGATCGGTCGGAGGGTCGACGAGGTTCCAACTCTCGCCGCCGTCTTGAGTACGCAAGAGCGTAGCCCCATCGCCCACGGCCCAGCCCTGTGCGGCATCGACAAAAAAGACATCTCGCAGGGTCAAAATGGTGCCGCTTGTCCGCTTCTCCCAGGTCGCGCCGCCGTCGGTCGTGCGAAGAAGCTCTCCCAGTTGTCCGACCGCCCAACCCAGGCTCGAGTCGAGGAAACTTATTGCGCGTAGATCGGCTCGGGTACCCGTGGCCTGTCTGGTCCAAGTGAGCCCCCCGTCTGCGGTGTGGACAACGACCCCTTCCTCCCCGCAAGCCCAGCCGTTTTCTCCGTCGGTGAAGACCACGTCGAAAAGCTCGGCGCCGGTGGGGATCGGGTTTTGCTGCTCCCATGTCACCTCGCCTGGAACCGACACGAGAGATGCGCTCGGCAAAGAGCTCGAAGAGCCGCAGCCAACGGCTGCGCCAAGGCTTATGGCGGTGACGAAGAGGGCACCGCGAAAACGCCCCGGCTCGGCGCGCAAGGCCGCGCCGGCGGGTCTGCTATCGGCTGTCCGCTCTGCCATGGGGCTCCTCCTCTTAGAACGTGATCCGCTCGGGCGCAAGGGGTAGGACCCGAGAGGCGGTAAAGGTTAGCACCTCCTGCGCGCGTACTGCCGAGCGCGGCGAGCGGCCGCGTTTTCCACGCGACGGCCAGGCGCCGAGGACCGACCCGCAGAAGCGGGACCACGCGACGACAGCGCTTGGCATCTGCGGCGCTCAGCGGTCTCGCGGTGCCCCGACCGCCAAGAACTCCTGCGACCAGTAGGGACGAAACGGCAGGAGGAGATTCTGGAGCCGGCGGCGACTGGGCCCGATCCAGAAGAGCTCCTTTAGCGCGAAGTCATTGAGCGAGAAAAGCCGAGCGATCGTTACAGGGTCGAAGAGACAGGTATGCTCCTCGTGGATCATCGGTGATCCGTATTTGAGCACTTTCAGGGTTTGGTTCAAAAAAAACGGGTTCTCTGTGGCCACCATCACGCGGCCACCCGGCAAGAGCCAGCGCTTCACGTTTTGCAAGAACAACCCCGGATTGCAGAGGTGCTCGATCAGATGGATGGCGATCACCAGATCGAACTGGGTGCCCTCCGGTGGTGCCACGGGCGAGCAAGCGTCGGCGCAAACGACCTCGAAGCCTGCGCGGCGCAACAGATCCACTCCGCGCTCGTCGCAGTCCAACCCGACGAGGCTGGCGCAAACGTCAGCCAGCTCGCGATGGAGCTCGTTGACCGCACAGGTATCCTCGCGCTGGCGCCGGGCCCCGACGCAACCGACGTTCAGCACGCGTTTGCCGCGACTCTCCGCAACGAGGTAGCGCGTAAGCGACGCAAGCGTGGGGAAGCGGTGAAATACGCGATCGAATCTGTGCCGACCGCTGCGGTAATGCAGCAAGACTTCGCCGTCGCAGGTTCTCGGAACCGCTGCCATCGCTGCCGTCCCGGGTCAACTTCCCAAAAAGCGAATCCGTTCTCGCCCCTCTACCATAGCAGGTGTAAGCACGTAGGTCCCTCCAAGCGAAGGCCTCCAGATACGCATGGCGGCATGGCCGTCTCCCAGACTTGCCACATAGGCTACGGTTCCCAGCACCGCACCGCCGGCCGCGAAGATCACTTTGGCGGGAACGTAGAGCATGTTGACCGCCACGGTCCCCACCTTGGTGGGCACCGAGGTTTCCTTGCGTTCCTTGGCCACCGCCGTGGCGCCCGCACCGGCTCCTGCGGCCGCCCCGACCAAAAGGGGCGTGCAACCGCTCGCGTTTACGGCAACGACCAACGTGGCGATCGCAGATCCGACCCGTTTCGACATTCTCATCCTCCCCTCCTTATCTGCTTGGGCTTTCTTGCCGGTGTCTCTCTAACGCGCTAGACATCTGCGGCAGGTTAGTCGAGGATAGCGACTGGATCAACCGGGAAGGAGAGTTTCACATGGTCATCAAGAACGAAAGCGAGGTCGAACCGAAGAGCTATACCGGCGAGGCCAAGGGGGTGGAGATGCGGGAGCTCTTGACCAAGGCGGACGGGACCCCGAGCTTCGCTATGCGAGTGTTCAGGCTAGAGGCCGGTGGACACACTCCGCGCCACCTACACGATTGGGAGCACGAGGTTTTCATATTGGAGGGGGAGGGGTCGGTCTTGGGCCCCCAAGGGGAGAGAAGCTTGCGTCCGGGAGATGCGGTTCTCGTTTCCCCCAATGAAGAGCACCAGTTTCGTGCGGGAGGCGGCGGCATGCGTTTTATCTGTTGCGTCCCCAACCGGTGAGATGAGGGCGAAGGATCACATCATCCACACGCCCCCGTTCGGGCTTATCGTCTGCCCCACTAGGTAGCCCGATTCGTCCGAGGCCAGGTACAGGGCAGCCGCCGCCACGTCTTCGGGCTCCCCGATCCGGCCCGAGGGGATGAGGCGCGCGTACGCCTCCATCACGTCTTGCGGAACGATGTCCAAAATGGGGGTGCGAATAAAGCCGGGAGCGATCGCGTTGACATTTATGCCGAGATCCACGACCTCCTTTGCCACCGCCTTGGTAAAGCCGATTATGCCCGCCTTGGCGGCGCTGTAGTGCGGTTCTACCTCGAGACCGATCGTGCCCGCCACGGAGGCCATATTGATGATCTTGCCGTAACGTCGCTCCTGCATGATCCGCAGCGCCTCCCGGGTGCAGTAAAAGGTGCCATCGAGGTGGATCGAGATCATCCGGTGCCACTGCTCATCGGTCATGTTACAGAGGATATTCCAGGGCTTCTTCTCCTCCCCCGTAATGAGCGCGCCCAGACGCTGTCTTTGAGTCTCCACCACTTGGAGCCGGTCGATGTCCTCCTTGCGGTCGGCCACGCCGGCGTTGTTCACGAGAATGTCCAGTTTCGGATAGGTGTCCCGGATTGTGGCGAACATGCGACGTACCGCCTGGCTGTCGGAAACGTCGGCGGCAACGGCAATGCTCGGAGGGTCGGTCCGGCCACACTCTTTGGCGACCCGCTCGGCCCTGGCTGCGTCCACGTCGTTGACGATAACCGAGGCGCCCTCCTTGGCGAAGGCGAGCGCTATCGCCCTTCCCAAACCCGATCCTCCCCCCGTTACTAGCGCTATTTTGCCCTTCAACTTCATATCCTCCCCCTTCTCCCGCCCGAGTTGTTTCTCGAGGACGCTCAGCCTGCGGCTGCCCGCCTTTCCGCTTCGCCTTGCTCCGAGCGTACCCCCACTAGGTGCTTCGCTAGCCGCTTGGCCAGACCGATGAGCGTTAGCGTCGGCGGCAGGCCCCACGGCTCCGGGATGACGCTTGCGTCCGCAACATAGCAGCTTCGGATCTGCGTTTGTAAATCGCGATCGAGAAGGTGGCCCAGCCTGACCGTGCCGCCTGGGTGGGCGGCCCGCACCTCCACCGTGACGATCGAGTCGGGGTCGGCCCCGGCCCGCCGCAAGATCCGCTCGGCCAGACTCGCCCCCTTGTCGAGCTTTTGGCGATCTTCGTACGTGATGGGCTTGGAGAACGTGCCGTCGAGGTTGACCCTCCCCTCGAGGCTGTCTCTTACCTTGGTCATGATTCCGAGCATCCTGCGATAGCCGACCCATTTTCGCACGTTACGCAAGCCGGCGCGCGCCAGGACGACGAGGCAATTGGCGGCCGGGTCGATGAGATCGGTCATCACGATGCCGTCTTCGGCCAGGTGGACGCCGGCGGTCATTGGTATATCCTGCCATGAACCGGGGCCTTGGCCCACGCCATAGGTCATGACCAGGGGATCCGCGAAAAAGCCCTGCCCGGCCTCGGCTATCCCGGAGCGTTGTAAGATCACCGGCGTGCCGATCCCCCCGGCGGCGAGGACCACCGCTTCGGCCTCGATCTCCAGCCAACCGTCCGCTCCTCTCGCCAAAACCCCGGTGGCGCGCCCGTTATCGACTAGCAGCGAGTCCGCCGCAGTGCCGGTCAGGATCGACGCCCCGTGTGCCACTGCGTCCTCTACGAACTCCCGGGCCGTCCACTTACAACGCCGCGGACACCCCAGCATGCAGCGGCCGCACCCAGCCTCGCACCGATCTGGCCGGATGAACTTGTCGAGCGGCCGCCAATCGAGGCCGATCGCCTGTGCCGCCTCCATGAGCCGCCGGGCCGCCGACCCGATCAAGCGCTCGGGAAGCGGGCCGATTCCTATCTCGCGCCTGGCTTCCTCGACCTCCTCCCGAATGTCGAGGCCGTAGCGCTCGCTCATCCAAGCTGGGGGTTCGAAAGCGGTTGCGCAAAATACCATAGATGCGCCGCCGACCGTCCGTGCAGAGAGTACCCAAGTGCCTTCCTGGGAGAACGTGAGACCCCATCGATCGACCATGCGCAGCAGGCTGAAGGTCGAGCCTCGGCTGGGGTGCCAGGTGCCGCGCTCGACGATGGTAACCCGCTTTCCGCGTCTGGCGCATTCGCGAGCCACTGTCGCCCCCGCGGGACCCGATCCGACGACGACTATTTGCGTTTGCCTTCTCGCGCGCTTGATCATGGATCGCTTCCTCCCCGGCAAAGCGCGGACCGTTGCGCTCGGTACTCTCTCATGTCCGCGCGGTTCATCGGCGATCTTGGCTCGGGCGGCCTAAACGGGCTTGCTCCCCTTCGGCAGCCTCTCCCGCCATTGCCGTTCAAATTAGTCCACGGGCCCCGGTGTGTCTATGGGGTCTTGGAAGGGGAAGAGCTTGGTGCGCGCCGCGCGCAAGAGGGGTCGTCTCTCGCGGCGGCGCGCCCGGGAAGGATCGTTCAGTAAGTGTCCCCGATGAGCTTTAGGACCGCATCCGAGTGAGTGCAGAGCAGACAGGTCTGGAGATCCCCGACGGAATCCACCGTAGCGCAGGTGTCGAGCGATGCGATGTCGGCGGCGCTGCACGACTTGGCCACCTTCTTGGCGAGATTTGCGATCTGCTTGGCGAGCGTCTTGGCTGTCGAGACCTCGGTCGGCGATAGCGATTCGCCCGAGCCTCCGTGCCGCTCCAGGCAAAGAGTCAAGGGATCCCCCACGAGTTTCCCGCGATTTACCCGGTCGAGGCAGTTGAGCTTGGCCCGAAGGACCGTCCGGGCGAAGCTGTACGCCGCGCTGTGCACCGCTCCCTGGCACTTAGCGACGGACTTCGCCAAAGGACCGAGGTAGGCTTGGCCGTAGGTTTCCACGGAGAGGCCGTATGCCAGCGTTCTTACGCTGTCGATGAGACAAGTCGCCTCGCTCGTTACGTCCAATCCACAGGAGTCGAGCTGCGAGATCTGGGCGTCGGTACAGCCGCGCTCGATCGTGCGCCGAAGCTTCTGCTCGGCCCCCGACAGAGCCCGTGCGGTTTCACCGTCGGTAGGTGGGATATAGCTAGAGCCCATCGTCCCACGGCATGCGGTGGCGGGATCGCCGGCGATCTTGCCGGCGCTCGCTTTCTTCAAGCACTTTTCCATGGCGCGCAACGTGGACGAGAACGCAGCCGCTGCCGCCTTGCCCAACCGCTCTTGGCACTTGCGATTGGCCTCCGCCACCGGCTGGGCTATCTGAGGATCGGTGGCCGGGCAGGAGTCTATCCGAGGTAGGGTAGTGGTCGTCGTCGTGGTGGTCGTCGTCGTGGTTGTGGAAGAGGAGGTTGTCGTTGTGGTGCCTCCGCCCGCTACGGTGTCGAGGCAGCTTTCCGGTAGGTTAGAGACGTAGGAGGCGATCTCTCCTCTGCTGAAGCTGGAGAAAACCGAGGTATCGCTTACCGACGGGTACATGATCGTTGCCGGAAGCGAGCTATCGTGGCTCGCGTCGAAGTTGTGCCCGACCTCGTGGGCCGTGAGCGCGACGAGGTACCCCATATAGCTCGTGAAATCCTGCGAGAGGCCGTATCCGTAGTTGGTACTGCAAACGGTGCCGATCCATGCGATCCCGATTACGTTCCCGTCGAGATTGCGGCCGGTGAAAAGGTGAGCTAGGTCCCTCGGCACGCCGGCGAAATTGTTTTTCCAGTACGTGCGAAACTCGTTCAACAGCGTTCCCGGGTCGGTCGAGGAGTAGGGATCCGAGGTGGTCCACACGTTCTGGAATACGATATCGAAGGTAACGCCGAGTTGCGCCTCGTATATGCCCTCCACCTGGTTCAAGATGCTCTGAACATCGGCGGCACTGGAAGCCCCGTGATCGAGGTAATAGAAATAGTCACTGTCGGTAGCGATTTGCAGCCGCCGCAAAGAGGCGGCCGGAGCCGCGTCGGGGGAGCGCTCCTCGAGGGAGTCGGCTAGCCGTGCGAGCATGTGTTCTGTGCTGACCCCGCAGGCCGCTTCCTGAGGAGCTAGATCCTTCGCCTCGTAGACCAGGTGCGTCGGGTACGCGGTCATCGTCATAGGATCTACCACGGGCTCGATGAACCACCACTCATCCCCCATGCGCACGTAACCCTCCACGCGGTCCTGGCGGATGTCGAGCCGCACGATGCTCCCTTCGACGCCCCGTACAGTTCCCTTGTAAGTCGTTACCGGCGCCACCGCCATCGGTGTCGTGCCGTTGGCGACCACGACGAGATTGGGGTTTCGCATGTCGTTTGCGACAACCTTTAAGGTGTAGCTCCTTCCGCCCAAGGTCACGGCGAGCTCTCCGCGGCTTGCCACGGAGTGTGCGAGCTGGTCTGGGTTGAACCATTCGTACCTGAAGGTCCTGAGGCCCTGCGTGTCGAAGCCGATCCTGGCTCTGGCGGTCTCGGGTGCAAGTGTAATGAATACCACGAAGGAGAGAGTGCCGAGCGCCCCGCGAAGGAGAGCATGTCTCAAGCTAAACGCTATTTGTTCTCTCATAATCACCTCAGCCGAAGACCTTGCTGCCCCCCGGTAAAAGCAAACCAGGAGCCAACATGGGGTCGTGTGCGAGCCAAGCCGGCTACTGGCCAGGAAGCCGCCGCGGGGGAGGGAGTGGGGCTATTTCTCGGCGGGCCGCGCCATGCTGGCGGAAAAGGAACAACGACACTGCCATAGCGGTTGTGCAAAGCCGCTTTTGCCAGCCGGTCAGGAACGTGCCGGTGCCGTCACGTGGGTAACGCCACGGAGGCTCGATGCCGGCGCGCCGCCCGGCTTGCGAGTCGTGACCCTCGTGCCCGAATCTCGATGGGGGGGAGGGAGCTCGAGCGTGGAGGCCGAACAGGGGAAGGCGGCCGGGTCAAGAGCCTGCGCTGATCCTCGTCAGGAAAAGTTATGACGGCCGCGCCTTTGAAGGCGGTTTTCGCTATGCTGGATCCCCCGAGCGCCAGCGCTTTAGCCGCCGGGATGAATATCGGCGTGGTTTTCCCAGTCAATCGAACGGGTTGGGCTTCCGCTGGGGCGTTGCTTGACCGCGAGCGCGGTCGAGTTTAAGCAACTGCGCACACCCTGATTTTTGCGGGGGGAGGGACATGGAGGAGAAAATAGCGGCTGTCGGCGAACGCATAAAGCAGGAATCGGTTTTCGCTTACCGGCTCAGGGAGGAGATCGCCAAAGTGATAGTCGGACAGCGCTACCTGATCGATCGGCTGCTCATCGGCCTTCTCGCCAACGGGCACCTGTTGCTCGAAGGGGTTCCCGGCCTGGCCAAGACGCTTTCGGTCAAGACGCTGGCGCAGGCGATCGACGCTCTGTTTCACCGCATCCAGTTCACGCCCGATCTCCTGCCTGCCGATCTTACCGGTACTCTCATCTACAATCCGCGCGACGGTTCCTTTTCCACGAAGAAGGGGCCGATATTCGCCAACATCGTCCTCGCCGACGAGATCAATCGCGCCCCCGCGAAGGTTCAAAGCGCCCTCCTGGAGGCCATGCAGGAGGGACAGGTTACCATCGGCGAGCAGAGCTTCCCGCTCCCCCAACCTTTTCTCGTCCTAGCCACCCAGAATCCGATCGAACAGGAAGGGACGTATCCGTTACCGGAAGCTCAGGTCGATCGCTTCATGATGAAGCTTTCGATCGGCTACCCGTCGCGGGAGGAAGAAAAGCAGATTCTCGAGCGGATGGCCTCGATCGATCATCGCATCGCGGTCTGCCCGGTAATCAAGCCCGAGGCAATCTTCGCCATGCGTGCCCTGGTGGATTCGATCTACGTGGACGACAAGGTAAAGGAGTACGTGATCGACCTGGTTTCGGCGACCCGCGATCCGGCGGCCTACAAGCTCGACCTCGCCCCTTTGATCCAATACGGGGCCTCTCCGCGCGCCACGCTCAATCTCACCGTTGCGGCCAAGGCGCACGCCTTTCTCCAGGGGCGCCCCTACGTGACGCCCCAGGACGTAAAGTCGATCGCTCCCGACGTGCTGCGCCACCGCATAATCGTGAGCTACGAGGCGGAGGCCGAGGAGGTGAGCCCCGATATGATCGTTCAAAGATTGCTCGATGGCTTGCCGGTTCCCTGAAGGATTCGACGTATGACCTCGCGCGAAGCGCCCAGGCGGTTGCCGGCCGCCGAGCGGCGAGAGAGGAGGAGGGGAGGGGTTTGCCGTACGCGCGGCCGCTGGCGGTTTGGCTGGCAGGCTCGGAGATGATCGGCCGCCGGTAGGGGGTGGAGTCGGTGCTTTCCCGGGAGCAACTGCGCGCCATTCGCAGGATTCAGATTCGGGCGAGCCATCTGGTAAACGACGTCTTCGCCGGCCAGTACCAGAGCGCCTTCAAGGGGCATGGTATAGAGTTCTCCGAGGTCAGGCACTACCTTCCGGGGGACGATGTCCGCACCATAGATTGGAACGTCACGGCTCGAACCGGCATCCCTCACGTGAAGCGCTTCGTCGAAGAGCGCGAGCTTACGGTCATGCTCGTCGTCGATGCGAGCGCCTCCTCCCGCTTCGGCACGGTGCGAAGCCTAAAGAGCGAGCTCGCCGCGGAGCTGGCGGCGGTTTTGGCGTTTTCCGCCATCGCCAGTAACGACAAGGTGGGACTGATCGTATTCTCGGATCGGATCGAGAAGGCGGTGCCCCCCAAGAAAGGGCCCCGCCACGTGTTGCGGGTGATACGAGAAGTGATGAATCATGAACCGCAAGGTCGCACGACCGACATCCCGCTTGCGCTCGAGTACCTGGCGCGGGTAACGCGCAGGCGGTGCGTGGTTTTTCTCATTTCCGATCTCCTGCAGGAGGGGATCGCGCGGCCTCTCGCCGTGGCGGCCAGACGGCACGATCTGGTGGCTGTCCTGCTCGAAGATCCTCGCGATTGGGCTCTCGCCGACGTGGGCTTGGTCTCGCTCCAGGATCCCGAAACCGGGTTTCGCTGTACGGTCGATACGGGCGATCCCGAGTTACGGTGCGCTTATGAAGCCTATCAGGCCCAACGCCGCAAGGATCGGGATAGGTGCCTGCACGCGGCTCGAATCGATGCCGTTTGCGTCAGCACGGATCGACCCTACGCGGAGCCGCTCATACGGTTTTTCAGGCGCAGAGAGAGGCGGCGATAGGATGCGTGGGGCGATCCTTTGGCTTCTCGGGCTCGCCGCGGCTCAGGCCGCGAGCTTTTCCTCCGCCCACCCGCCGGCTGCGTCTCCCCAGCCCACGTTTGCCGCAATCGAGGTAGAAGCCACGGTCGACAAGGCAGAGGTTACCATAGGGACGCCGATAAGGTACACGTTGGAGGTTCGGGGGAATGCCGAAGCGGAGGTGGTCGTGCCGGTCCTATCGGGAAATCTCGGCAGTTTTGCCATAACCGACTTCGGCGAGGAGCAAACCGGCGAGGCTGATTCGCGTGTCTTGAGTCGTCGCTGGTATAAATTGGTCGCCTACTCGCCAGGCCAGTACGTGGTGCCTGGGCCCTCGGTGGAGTACCGGGTGGCAGGCGGAGGCTTGGAGGCGGTCAAGGCCAACGACGTGCCGGTCACTGTGCGAAGCCTTCTCGAAGCGGCGGGAGATCCCGCCGCGCTCGATATTCGAGACATAGCGCAGCCGATCGAGGTCCCTTTCGACTGGCGGCTGGGGGCGGCCGCCCTGGCGGGCGCAGCCGGCCTTGCGCTTGCGGGGGGACTCGCGTACCGGCTGGCCAGAAGGCGCCGGTCTGCTCAGCCGGTCTCGCCTGCGCGTGCGCCCGAGGAGATCGCCATGGAGGAGCTTCGAACGCTAGGAAGCAGAGGGTTGCCGGAGGCGGGCAAATTCGATGAGTATTACGTTGCGCTTTCGAGCATAGTGCGGCGGTATCTCGAGGGTCGCTTTTCGCTCCATGCGCCCGAGATGACGACCGAGGAGTTCTTGCAGACCGCGCAGCGCGCGGGTTCGCTCAAGCCTGATCACCGCCGCCTGTTGGGTGACTTTTTGGGCGAATCGGATCTCGTGAAATTCGCTCGTTACATTCCCGCTGTCGAGCAGGCGAAACGGGCCCACGAGGCTGCCCGCCGCTTCGTGGAGGAAAGCGGGCGAATGGCGAGGGTATGAGATGAGGTTTGCGGATCCGTGGGCGCTTCTTCTGCTCGGTGCGCCGATCGCCCTTGCGGCAGTCTGGCGCAAGGCGACGGTATCGAGCGTCCGCTTTCCTTTTGCGCCGGCCTTCGCCCGCATCGGATGCGGCCGGCGGGCGCGCCTGCGCTGGGTTCCTGCGCTGCTCAGGCTGGCCGCCGCTTTTCTCGTGGTTGTGGCGCTCGGGCGGCCGCAGCGGGAGCGGGCTGAGAGCAGAGTGTACACCGAGGGAATAGACATCATGCTCACCGTGGATGTTTCGGGAAGCATGCTGGCCGAGGACTTCACGTTGAATGGCGAACGGGCCAATCGCTTGGCGGCGGTGAAGGAGGTGGTAAAGAAGTTCGTCGAGGGGAGGCCGGGAGACCGTTTCGGACTGATTCTCTTTGCCGCTCGCCCGTACACGCAGTGTCCCCTTACGCTGGATCATGCATGGTTGCTCGAAAACTTGGAGCGGGCCCAGGTGGGCATGATCGAGGATGGGACCGCGATTGGATCGGCTCTTGCCACCGCAGTCGGCAGACTCGAGGCCTCCGAAGCGAAGAGTAAAGTGGTGATTTTGCTGACCGACGGCCGCAACAATGCCGGCCGGGTTACTCCCGCCACCGCGGCGGAGGCGGCCAAGGCGCTGGGTTACAAGGTGTACGCCATAGGCGCGGGGTCGAGAGGGCTGGCGCCGTATCCCGCGAAGGACATCTTTGGCAATACTGTCTACCAGCCGGTTCGCATCGAGATTGACGACGAAGTCTTGACCAAGGTGGCCGCCGTTACGGGGGGAAAATACTTCCGGGCCACCGATACCGAGAGCCTCGAGAAGATCTACGCCGGGATCGATAGGATGGAGAAGAGTCCGGCAGAGGCGCTGAGATACCTGGACCACGACGAGCTCTACCCGTGGTTCGTAGTTCCGGCGATTCTTCTGCTCGGCGGCGAGAGTCTTTTGAGCAGGACGTGGCTTAGGGTGCTGCCATGACGGACGCGCTGGGTATCTCGTGGCAATTCCCATGGCGCCTGTGGTTGCTTGCAGCGATTCCCGCGATGATCCTCTTCTTCGCAGTGACCCGGCGGTTGAGGCGCCGGCGGCTCGAGGGTTTCGCGGAGGCGGCCCTGCTTGCGAAGCTTGCACCCGGGGCATGGTCGCGCTCGGAGCTTTTGCGGGACCTTTTTCGGGTAGGGGCCATCGCGGCGCTGATGGTCGCGCTCGCGGGACCTAGGTACGGGTTTCACTGGGAGAAAGTGAGGCGCGAGGGAATCGATCTTTTGATCGCGCTCGATACCTCCAACAGCATGCTTGCGCGCGACATAAAGCCGAGTCGTCTGGAGCGCGCCAAGTTGGCGGTGTTGGATCTGCTGAGCTTGCTCAAGGGGGATCGCGTCGGGCTCGTGGCCTTCGCTGGCACCGCGTTTCTCCACTGCCCCCTGACTCTCGATTATGGAGCGTTCACCGAGGCGCTGCGCGCGGTACAAGTGGGGATAATTCCTCGCGGGGGTACGTCGCTTGCGCGCGCGATCGAGAAAGCCACCGAGGGATTCGCAGGAAGACAGGGGAGGCGTGCCGCACTGGTTTTGATTACCGACGGAGAGGACCACGAGGGTGATGCCCAGCAGGCGGCCGCAAAAGCTGCGGAAATGGGCATTCGGATATTCGTGGTGGGGATGGGAACGGAGGAGGGGGAGCTCATTCCACTGCCCGGGAAGGGCGGCGAGGGTGGGTTCATGAAGGACCGCGAAGGCAAGGTGGTCAAGACACGGCTTGAACGGGCGACCTTGGAGAAAGTGGCGGAGGCTGGCGGTGGAGTATATGTGCAGGCGAGCGAGGGGGCCGTGGGCTTGGATGAGCTTTTCCGCGAACACATAGCCAAGATGGAGAAGGCGGAGGTCGAATCGAGCATCGCGCAGCGGCACGAACAGAGGTTTCAAATCGCTCTGGCGGTGGCGCTGGCTCTGTTGCTGATCGAGGCTGTGGCGATCGATCTGCGCGGCTTTAGGTTGCTTACCCTAAAGGGCAACTGGGCGAGGGCGTGGCGCCCGAAATGGAGGGCAAATTGAAGCGCGGCTTCGGCAAAGTCGCGCAGGTGATCGTTTTGGGGTTGCTTCTGGTTTCTTCCGCAGCCTGGGCCGAGAGCCTCAGAGCGCGGGCGAAGCGGGGCAATCGGTTGTATTTTCACGGCAAGTACGAGGAGGCGGAGAAGGCTTACGGAGAGGGCTTAGTCGATTACCCGACGTCGAGTATCCTCCATTTCAACATGGCGGCGGCCCAGTACCGGCTGGGGAAGTACGACGAAGCGATTCGGAGCCTGGACAAGGTACAGGTGGAGGACACCAGTGATTTGGCTGCAAGCGTGGCATACAACCGCGGTAACGCCCAGTTCAGGCTCGCCGAGAACAGCGCGAAGGGTGATCCCCAGGCTGCCCTCGCCCTCTATGCCCAGGCGCTGGCATCCTTTCGCCGCGTGATGGCGCTCGACCCGACGAATCTCGACGCCAAGTTCAACCACGAACTCGCCGAGAAGCGGATGCTCGAGCTAAAGGAGAAAATCGAGGAAGCGCGAAAAAAACAGGAGGAAAGCGAGGAGCGCGAGGACCAGTCGGCGGGGGAGAAGGAGCAAGAGCAATCGCAGCCGCCGGGGCAAAAGGATGAGCAGAGCGACGCAGAGCAGCCGCAACCACGTGGTGGGCAAGAGGACGCTGGCGAGGAGCGCGTAAACAGCGGTGAGGAAAGCGGCGCGAGGGTGGGGGAGCAAGAGCCCCGCTCGATGTCGGCGCAGGAGGCACGGGCGCTCGCGGAGGCGGCGAAGGAGGAGGAGATTCAGCCCTCGGAGGTATCGCGCCGGATGCTAGGGACCGGACGGCTGGGCGAGCCCCTGAAGGACTGGTGAAGATGGTGAGGACTGCCGCCACGATCGCTCTTCTTGCGATGCTCGGCCCGATCGCGTTGCCCTCCCCGGCTTCTGCCGCCGGGGTTTCGGTGCGCGCTTACGTCGATCGGGAAGAGGTAGAGATCGGCGACGAGATCGTCCTTTCCATAGAGGTCTTTGGAGCGTCTCGAGCGGCCGCTCCCGATCTCGGGTCGATCGAGGGGTTCGACGCGGCTTACCTCGGTCCGTCGACTCAGATCTCGATCGTCCAGGGGAAGGTATCCAGTACGGTGATCCACCGGTATCGCTTAGTGGCTGTCAGGGCGGGAAAGTTCAGCGTGGGTCCATTCGCGGTGGCGGTCGGGGGAAGGGAATACCGGACGGCACCGATCCTGGTGCGGGTCGGCGGGGGCGGGGAAGGGGAGGGTCGGCGAGGAACTGGGGGCGAGAGCGGGCGGGACATTTTCGTAGAGCTTGCCCTGGGCCAGGACAAAGCCTTCGTACGCCAGCGCATCCCGGTTCGGGTGACGCTGTACGCGGGGGGTGTGCGTCTGGAGGATATCGAGTTCCCGCTGCTCCAAGGTGAGGGCTTCGCCCTGGAGCCGTTCGAGCAACCTCGACGTGGCGTGAGCGTGCGGGGGCGGGCGCGGTACAACACGATGGTCTTCGAGAGCACGCTCGTGCCGCAGCGAACCGGTCGTCTCGCCGTTGGTCCGGCGGTGATGAAGATGAGTCTTCTCCTCCAGCGGCGCAGGTGGGACGATCTTTTCGGCGATCTTTGGCGGTTCGATCCCTTTGCGGAACGTAGGCCGATCGAGGTCCGTTCCGAAACGGGGTTCTTGGATGTCGTGGCGCTGCCCGAGGCGGGGAAACCCGCCGACTTCAGCGGGGCGGTAGGCAAGTTCGATTTTTCCGTCTCGGCCAAACCGCTCAGAGTCAAGGTCGGCGATCCGGTTACCGTTCAAATGACGATCCGGGGCGAGGGGAACCTAGCCGGCGTAACCCCACCGGAGATTCGAGCGGAGGAATTCAAGAGCTACCCGGTCCAGAAGACGAGCGCCAAAGCGGAGACGGTAGGGGCAACCTTCGAACAGGTCGTAATTCCTAAGAGCGAGCTTGCTCGGAGGATTCCCCCTATCGCATTCTCCTACTTCGATCCTTCGCAGGCGCAGTATGTGACGATTGCCAGTGCGCCCATAGCGCTCGTCGTTTTGCCGAGCGAAGAGGTGGGCGGGGAGAAGCCCTCGAGCGGGGGGCCGCAAGGAGACGCGGGACAGATAGTCGGTGAAGACATCGTCTTTATCAAAGACTCGCCGGGGGAGTTGGAGCGGACGGGCGGAGGCCTTCATCGCAGCCGCTGGTTTTGGCTACTTCAGGCGATGCCGCTTTTGGCGTTTCTACTCGTACTTTTCCCGGTCAAACGCCGCGAGCGGTTGCTGAGCGACCCCCGCTACGCGCGCTGGCGCAAGGCGGGGCGGGAAGCGAGGCGGCGCTTGCGGGCCGCCGCCCGGCGACTGGGGCGCCAAGATGGCGCGCTTTTCGAGGAGGTTGACCAGGCGGTGCGCGAGTATCTCGCCGCCAAGCTCGACCTTCCTCCCGGCGCGGTCGAGCCGCAGAGGGTTGCCGAGCGCCTGGGCAACCCGGAGCATGAGGCGGCAGTTCGCCTAAGGGAACTCCTGGTGTTGCTGGAAAGCGTTCGATTCGGCGGTGTGGCTGCCGGCCGGGAGCGGGAGGAAAGAGCGCTAGGATTGGGAAGAGAGCTGGTAAGGACGGTAGAGAGGGAGCGATCTTTGCGCAGGGGGTTGCCTCTCCCCATGCTCATGATCGTTTCCCTGGCGTTCTTCTTTCCTGCGCGTGGCGCCGTGGCAAGCGGCGCCGCCGAAGCCAGGGCCGCCTTTTTTGCGGCCAACGAGCTCTACCGCCAGGGACGTTTCGAGGAGGCCGCCGAGAAGTACCGCCGGGCGCTCGCCACCGGCCTGGAGAGTGCCTCGGTCCACTTCAACCTCGGTAACGCCTATTTTCGGCTCGGCGATCTGGGCCGGGCGCTAGCGAGCTACGAGCGGGCTCGGCGCCTGGGGCCCAGGGATCCCGACGTCGAAGCCAACTTGGAATTCGCGCGCTCGCGACTTCGACCCCCACCCGATCTTCTCGTCCATCCGCTTTGGCGCCGCCTTCTCTTTCCGCTTGCGGCCGTAGCGACCGCGGGCGAGTTGGTAGTCTCGACTAGTATAGCGTATTCTTGTCTGATGGCGCTTCTGATCTGCAGGCTTCTTGCGCCGGGACTGCGCCGGACGCTTGCACGGGCAAGTATCGCGGTGGCTCTGTGCCTCGGGTTTATCGGGGCCAACGCCGCGGAGCGGGTCTGGGAAGAGGAGTTTAGCAAGCGTGTGGTCGTGGTGGCCGATGCCCCCGCGCCAGTTCGATTCGAGCCGAGCGAAACGGGGACGGTGCATTTCGAAGCGAGCCGGGGAACGGTTTTGTTACTGGAGCGGCGCGAGCCGGGCTGGCTTCAGGTCGAGAGAGGGGATGGAATGAGGGGCTGGATGAAAGAGGAGGCGGCCGAGCTAATCTAGGAGAGGTATCCTATGAAGAGCACAACCGAGTATCTCACTTTCAACGTCCCTTCGAGGATGGATTTCGTGAACATAACCGGGCGTGTGGAGGAGATCGTGCGAAAGAGCGGGGTCAAGGAAGGCCTCTGTCTCGTAAATGCCATGCATATCACGGCGAGTGTCTTCATAAACGACGACGAGCCGGGCCTGCACAGGGACTACAAGCGATGGCTCGAAGAGCTGGCCCCGCACGAGCCCCTCGATCGTTACCTGCACAACCGCACCGGGGAGGACAACGGCGATGCGCACCACAAGAGGCAAATCATGGGCCGCGAGGTGGTGGTTGCTATAACCGGGGGCAAACTCGACTTCGGGCCTTGGGAACAGATCTTCTACGGGGAGTTCGACGGCCGAAGGCCCAAGCGAGTCCTGGTCAAGGTGATAGGTGAGTAGCCCCTCGATCGTACGTTACGGCCCAGCCCGCGGCAACCGAAAGGGGAGCCCCTGAGCATGTCCGCCGAGCGTGAGGGCACGCCTTCGCCCCGAGTGGTTTTCATCGTAGGCGGCGCGGTGGCCGGCTCGGAGGCTGCCCACCAGCTAAGCTTGCGCGGGATCCACTGCGTCGTGATCGAGCAGAACCGCCGGCCCTACGGCAAGATCGAGGATGGGCTGCCGAGGTGGCACGCCAAGCTTCGGGCGAGCGAGGCACGCAAGATCGACGACAAGCTCGATCACCCCCTGGTGGATTTTGTGCCCAATACCAAAGTAGGCCGGGATGTCACCTTTGAGGAGCTCCGCGAGCTTGGACCGAGCGCGATAGTGCTCGCGAATGGAGCGTGGCGGGACCGGAGGCTTCCGGTGGCGGGGATCGAGGAGCATCGGGGCAGAGGATTCCTCTACCAAAACGAGTTGGTGTACTGGTTCAATCACTACCCGGAAGAGGGGTACGAGGGCCCCCACTTGGAGATCCTCCCCGGCGCTCTCGTGGTCGGTGGAGGGCTTGCGTCGCTCGACGTGATGAAGATACTCCAACTCGAAACCGTGGCCCGCGCTCTGGCCGAGAAGGGGATCGAGGTCGATCCGTGCGAGATGGAACGGGCGGGGATCGACCGGGTGTTGCAGGAGCTGGGCTTCACGCTGGAGGGACTCGGGGTAAAGCCTGCCACGCTTTGTTACCGGCGCAGCGCAGGCGAAATGCCGCTTGCCGAGGGTGCTGCGGACAGGAGCGATTCCACGAAGCTCGCGGAGGTGAGGCGAAAGATCTTGGAGAACTGCCGCAAGCGCTACCTCTTCGAGTTCATCGAGCGGGCGACGCCCAGCGAAGCGCTGGTAGTGGAGGGGAGACTTTCGGGATTGAAGTTGACGCGGACCGCCGTGAAGGAAGGGGTGGTCGAGCCGATGGCAGGATCGGAGACGGAATTCGTCGCGCCTCTGGTGGTATCTTCTATTGGCAGTGTTCCCGAGCCGATCCCGGGGTTACCCACGCAGGGGGAGACGTACGCCCTAGCCGACCCCGCGACCGGAGAGATCGCGGGAGTGGAACGCGTTTTCGCTATGGGAAACGCGGTTACCGGAAAGGGTAACATAGCGGCTTCGCTCAAGCACGGGAGGAAAGTTTCGCAACGGATGATCGAGATGTATCTCTCGGGCGAAGCTTCGGGCTACGAGGAGTCCTGGGCGGAGGCGACGGCGGAGGCGGCGCGCAAGAGCGAAGCAGTGGCAGCCCGGCTGTCCTCGGTTTCGCCCCTTTCCGCGCAGGCGCTCGAGAGAATCAGGCGGCGCGTCGCCGAGCTAAAGGCGAAGGCAGGCTACGATGGCCAGTACCGCTCCTGGGTGAAGAAAGGAGGCGGTTCGATCGGCTGAGCTCGGGGACCGGCGCGGCCGCCGCCGCGGCGTCGATTAGCCGAAGAAGCGCCGCAAGCCCGACCCGAAGAGCAGGTTTATCATCCGGCGCATGAGCCCTCGAGTGAACGGCGTGGTCGGGTACCAGACCAACTCCGACTTTAGCCCCAAGCGGTCTTCCACGATCGTCTTTTGGTCGCAGAACTTGCGGATTCCCTCCGGCCCGTGGCGCCGGCCCAGTCCGCTCTCCTTGACGCCTCCCATCGGCGCCTCGGTAATTTGGAAGTTCACGAGACAGTCATTTATGCAAACCGACCCGGAATCTATGCGCCTGGCGAGCTCTCCGGCCCGCCGGAGATCCTTCGACCATATGCTGGCGTCCAGTCCGTAGCGGGAGTCATTGGCCAAAGCCACCGCTTCCTCGGCATCCTTTACCTTCATTACCGGAATCACCGGCCCGAAGGTTTCCTCGGTCATGACCTTCATGGAATGGTCGACGTCGGCGAGAAGCGTGGGCTCGTAGAAGAAGCCTGTGAGCTTCGGGTTCCTCCTGCCTCCGGTCAGCACCCTGGCTCCCTTGGCGACGGCGTCCCGGACATGCCCTTCGACGGTTTCGATCTGCCTGGGCATGATCATGGCTCCTATATCCACGTCCTCTTCTGCGCCTGCGCCCTGGCGAAGCGCGGAGATTTTCTCCCGCACCTTCTCCAGAAAGGCCTCGTAAACCGGCTCTGCGACGTAGACCCGCTCGACCGAGATGCAGACTTGCCCGGAGTTGAAAAGTCCCCCCCAGACGCAGCCGTTCGCCGCGCGCTCCAGGTCGGCGTCCTCGAGCACGATCATCGGATCCTTCCCGCCGAGTTCCAAACTTACCGGTATCAGGCGCTCGGCCGCCCGCTTCATGACCTTCCTTCCGGTCGCGGTGGATCCGGTAAAGTGAACCATATCGACGCGATCTATCAAATGCTCCCCCGTCTCCCCGTAGCCGGTCACCACCTGGAGCACTCCTTCGGGGAGGCCTGCCTCGGCCGCCAGCGCTGCCCCCGCCAGCGCGCTGAGGGGTGTGAATTCCGATGGCTTTATAACGACGGCGTTGCCGGCAAAAAGCGCCGCAAGGGCCTCGCCCACGGTCAGGGTAAAGGGGAAGTTCCACGGTCCGATTATCCCCACTACCCCTTTCGGGGCGTAGGTACTGATCACCCTCTTGGTTTTCAGCAGATGCGGGCTTAGACGCTCGTCGGCGAGGAAACGGCCGGCATTCTTGGCCCAGTACCCGATCGCGTCGCAAACGTAGGCAATCTCCGCCGCGTAGGCTTCGGCCTTGGGTTTGCCCGTTTCGGATACGATAACTGCGGCGATTCGGTCCTTGGCATCCACCAGGGCCTGCCTAAACCGCAAGAGAACCTGGGCTCTTTTGTCGATCGAGAGCGCGGTCCAATGCCGCTTCGCGTCACGAGCGCGTTGAACCGCTCGGCCGACCTCCTCGGGCCCCATGACGGGCACCTCGCCAACTTTCTCGAGTGTGGCCGGATTGATGACTTCGATGGTCTTAGGCGCCCCTTTTATCTGGACGGCTTCACCTCTTTGCACCATGTCGTTCCTCCATCCTTTCGGACATACGTTGCCCTATAAGGTGAATTATCCAGGGTCCTTCGCCGAGATCAACCACCCCGGGGGCCCTTCTCGGTTTCGGCACGGCGGCGGCCCGCTTCGCCTGGAATCTCCTTGCGGGAAAGTGTAGAAGGTCGCGAACGGAGGTGAAGCCAAGTGGAGAGAAGATTCGTATTGCCGGTAGAAGAGATGCCCAGGCGCTGGTACAACCTGGCGGCTGACCTCGGTCCCTGCCCTCCGCCGCTCGATCCCTCGACGGGAAAGCCGATGGGGCCGGAGAAACTTGCGGTGCTTTTCCCGATGGCGTTGCTCGAGCAGGAGATGAGCACGGAGCGCTGGATCCCAATTCCCGAAGAGGTGCTCGAGGTGTACCGCTTGTGGCGGCCCACCCCTCTGGTGCGTGCCCTCGCCCTCGAGCACGACCTCGAGACGCCAGCCGAGATCTGGTACAAGTACGAGGGGGTCTCCCCGGCCGGCTCGCACAAGCCCAACACCGCGGTAGCGCAAGCGTTCTATAACAAACGCGAGGGGGTGGAGCGGATCTCCACGGAGACCGGCGCGGGGCAGTGGGGATCGGCGCTAGCCTTTGCCTGCGACCGCTTCGGTATAAAATGCAAGGTGTACATGGTGCGGTGCTCCTTCGAGCAGAAGCCGGCGCGGCGCTCGATGATGCAGACCTGGGGCGCGGAGGTGACACCGAGTCCTTCCCGAGAGACGGAAGCGGGAAGGAAGGTGCTCACTCAGAATCCAGATTCTCCGGGATCGCTCGGGATCGCGATCAGCGAGGCGGTAGAGGTGGCCCTAGGCGACAAAAAGACTCACTACTCCCTCGGATCCGTACTGAATCACGTGCTTCTTCACCAGACCATCGTGGGCCTCGAGGCGAAGGCGCAGATGGAAAGGATGGGGGTTCGACCCGACGTCGTGATCGGCTGCCACGGAGGCGGCTCGAACGCGGCAGGCTTCATCTTCCCCTTTCTGCAGGACAAGATTGGGGGGAGGCTGGAGGGCCTGAGGGCGATTTTGGCCGAGCCCTGGGCGTGCCCCACTATCTCGAAGGGAGTTTACAAGTACGACTTCGGGGACACGCTGGGGCTTACGCCGCTCGTCAAGATGTACACGCTCGGCTCCTCCTTCGTGCCGCCTGCCATCCACGCGGGTGGGCTGAGGTACCATGGATCGGCGCCCATGATCTCGCACGCAGTGAGCAAAGGGCTGATCGAGGTTCAAGCCTGGCATCAGAACGAAGTGTTCGAGGCGAACGTGCGATTCGCGCGCACCGAGGGGATAATACCGGCGCCGGAGAGCGGGCACGCGGTGAAGAGCGCCATAGAAGAGGCTCTCAAGGCGAAAGCGGAGAAGAGGAAGCGAGTGATCGCATTCAACCTTTCGGGACACGGCTTGCTCGATCTCTCCGCCTACGACGCGTATCTCGCGGGCGAGCTCGTCGATTACGAATATCCACAGCAGGCGATCGATGCCGCGTTGGCCAAGCTTCCGCAGGTGGCGGAAGGCTGAGGCTGGCCGGCTGGGACCAGGAAGGAGGGAATCGGAGATGAGGAGATGGCGGATGGGTTGGTTGTCGGTGCTCTGCGGTGTGGTACTCTTATTGTCGGCCGAAGCGATGGCTTATTCTCTTCCCCCGGTCAACCTGGGCTTCACCAACTTTCTCGACGGCGCTCCACCCCCCGGGCTTCATTACAATTTCTACCTCCAGTACTACGCGGCGGATAGGTTTACCGATGAGAGCAGCGAAACGTTTACGGTACCTTTTGCCGGCGGCGAGAAACTCGCAGGCAAACTGATCGCTTTGGTGCAATTAAATCAGGTCGTTTACATCGCCAAAGAGCGGCGTTTTTTGGGCGGAAGCCCGGGGCTCGACGTGATCGTTCCGGTGGTGAGGCTCGACGTCGAATCGGAGTTTCTCAAAGAGGATCGCGCCGGGGTCGGGGATTTGCTGGTCGGCCCGTTTGTCCAGTGGAGCGGGCTTGAAGTTTTGGGCATGCCCTTTTTCGCCAGGATGGAGCTTCAGAACATCTTCCCGACCGGCGAGTACGACGACGAGAAGGCCATCAATCCGGGAAGTAACTTCTACAGCTTCAACCCGTACGTGACCTCCACCATGTTCTTTACGCCGTCCCTTAGCGCGAGTATCCGCTTTCACTACCTCTGGAACGCCCCCAACCACTCGCCGGGAGGTCTCTTTCACCAGCTCGGACCGAGCCACATGCAGGCGGGGCAGGCGGTACATTTCAACTGGGCCTGGGAGTACCAGATCGCTCCGATGCTGCGAGCGGGCGTGGCTGGTTATTACCTTCGGCAGATAACCAGGGACGAGTTCAACGGCCGTAACATAGACGAGCTCGATCCGCCGTTTAACGCTCTCCCCTGGGGTAACGAGCAGGTGTTCGCGGCCGGGCCGGGGGGTGTGCTTCACCTAAACCCGCACGTCTCGGCCTTTGCGACCGTCATGTTCGAAACCATGGCGGAGAACCGGCCGGAAGGGGTGCGCGCGAACCTCTGGGTGAACTTCCACTTCTAGCTGGCCGGGAGATCGGCTGGCGGCCCCGCCGCACGCCGGTGCGAGGATGCGACGGGCTAAGGACTCGCGCTGGCGGCTTGGGTGCGGGGGCTTTGTGCCCTCGGGCGGGAGATCCCCGGGGCCGGTGACACCTGCCAGAAAAGAGGACGGTAGCGCGGCCACTCTTCGATGACGGCCTGCGCCAGAGCGCTCCCGGTGGCGGCCAGGTGGCGGCGGAGGCAACCGAGAAGTTCCTCTGCCGCGTATTCGCTTCGCACGCGGGTAATAGCGACCATGGCAGAGTTTACCCGCTCCTCGAAATCGCCGCGACAGTCTAGAACGTACGCAACCCCGCCGGTCATGCCGGCGGCGAAGTTGATGCCGGTTGGCCCGAGCACCACCACTGTGCCGCGTGTCATGTATTCGCAGGCGTGGTTTCCCACACCCTCGACCACGGCCACCGCCCCACTGTTTCGCACGGCGAAGCGCTCACCCGCCGCTCCGGCGGCGAAGAGGAATCCACCGGTTGCGCCGTAAAGGGCGGTGTTGCCGAGAAGCACAACCTGCTTCGCCCGATACGAGCGCATCTCGGGCGCTCTGATCACGATCTCGCCGCCGGCCATGCCCTTGCCCACATAATCGTTGGCCTCTCCCACGAGATCGAGTCGGATCCCGGGGACGAGAAACGCGCCTAGGCTTTGCCCTGCCGTTCCATTTAGCTTGCAGACGATCCTCCCCCGCGGCAATCCGGCCTCCCCGTAGCGTGCCACGATTTCCCCCGCCAGCCTCGTTCCGACGGCCCTATCCGCGTTGGAGATTTCGTAGGAGAGCAGGAGAGACTCCCCTAGCTGCAGAGCCGGTTGCGCGTCGCGCAGGATTCGCTCGCCCAAGTTTCCGCCACCCGTGAGAGAGTTCCGCGGTCGGGCGGCATCGCCTCGCATGGCGGCTTCTTTACCATGGGTTGCGGCCGGGTCGAGAATAGCCCCGAGGTCGAGGAGCCTAGCCTTTTCGTGGTCCTTCGGAACCTGCGCGAAGAGGAGGTCGGCCCGCCCAACCATTGATTTCAAGCACCGAAGGCCCATGGCGGCGAGAAGCTCTCGTACCTCGTCTGCCACCGATGCCAGGTAGTTTACGATCATCTCGGGCTTGCCGGCAAAGCGCGCCCGCAAAGTCTCGTCCTGGGTGGCTATTCCGACGGGGCAGGTGTTCAGGTGGCACTGCCTCGCCATCACGCAGCCTGCGGCGACGAGTAGCGAGGAGCCGAAGCCGAACTCGTCGGCACCGAGCGCGGCGGCGATGATCACGTCGGTTGCGGTCCGCATCCCGCCGTCCACCCTAAGCCTCACGCGACCCCTCAATCCGTTGGCAGTCAGTACCTGATGCGCCTCCGCCAACCCGAGCTCCCAGGGCAGGCCCGCGTGCTTGATCGAGGTGAGCGGGGAGGCGCCCGTGCCGCCGTCGTACGCGCTTATGTGAACGATATCGGCGTCAGCCTTGGCGACACCCGCCGCGACCGTCCCCACACCGGGCGCGGCGACTAGCTTGACGGAGATCTCGGCGCGCGGGTTTATCTGTCTGAGATCGTAGATGAGCTGGGCCAAATCCTCGATGCTGTAAATATCGTGGTGCGGAGGAGGGGAGATGAGCGGCTGTCCCAAAGTGGCGTGGCGCAACGCTGCGATCTCCGCCGTGACCTTGTCTCCCGGCAGTTGTCCTCCCTCTCCCGGCTTCGATCCCTGCGCCATTTTGATCTCGATCTCGGTTGCGCTTCTGAGATAAAGAGGCGTCACGCCGAAGCGGCCGGAAGCGATCTGTTTTATCTTGCTCGAGCTCGAATCGCCGTTCGGCAGCCGGACCAGGCGCCTCGGATCTTCCCCCCCTTCGCCGCTCCCGCTCTTTGCGCCGATCCGGTTCATGGCCACGGCGAGCGTCTCGTGCGCCTCGGCGCTCAAGGCCCCGAGCGACATGCTGGAGGCGCTGAAGCGTCGCAGGATGGCTTCGCGCGGTTCGACACTCTCGAGCGGAAGCTGCTTGCCCGGCCTCGGCCTCACGAGGTCGCGCAAATTGACGAGCTCTCCTTCCCTCAAAGTGGCCACCAGTTCCTTGTAGTGGTGGTAGTCTCCACTTTTAGCCAAGGTGTGCAGGCGCTTGAATACGGAGGGATTGAAGGCGTGATACTCGCCCTGGCGGCGAAAGCGAAACAGCCCAGCCTCGAGAAGCGTGCCTTCGTTGCCGTTTGCGTGCGCTTGCGCGTGGCGCGAAAGAACGTCGCGCGCGATCTGCCGAAGCCCGATCCCCCCGACTCGCGACGGGGTGGCGGGGAAGTAACGCTCCGTGAGGTCGCGGCTTAGACCCACCGCTTCGAAAAGCTCCGCTCCACGGTAGCTCGCTAAGACCGAGATCCCCATCTTCGACATGATCTTGAGAATCCCGCGATCGGCTGCCAGCCGGTAGCGGTCGAGGGCTTCGTTGGGCGATGTCTCGGGTATTTGCCCTGCGCGCGCCATCTCGGCTACTGCCTCGTAAGCCAGGTAAGGGCAGATGGCATCCGCCCCGTAACCCAGAAGCGAGGCGAAGTGGTGTTCGCTACGAGGCTCCCCGGAGGAGACGATGATGCTCGCCGCCATCCTCAGTCCGCAGCGGATCAGATGGTCGTGAACGGCCGCGACCGCAAGAAGCGCCGGTACCGGCGCCCTTTCCGGAGAAGCGGCGTCATCGGTTAGGATGAGGAGAGTTTCGCCGGCGCGCACGGCCGATTCAGCCTGCGCGCAGACTCGCTCCACTGCCTCCTCCAGGCCCTTCTCTCCGCGATCGACCGGGAAGGTTGCATCGATGGTGCGGCTCGAAAAGGGTGGATTCAGCCGCGCTAGCCAAGCCAACTGGGCTCGCGAGAGAAGCGGGCTTTCGAGGACGATCGCCTCTGCCTGCTCTTCGGCATCGTCCAGGAATCCCTTGCGCGGTCCGAGAAAAGTTCTCAGCGACATGACGAGGCTTTCCCGCAAGGGATCGATCGGAGGATTCGTGACCTGGGCAAAGGTCTCGTGAAAATAATCGTAGAGGAGTCTGGGCCTGGAGGAGAGGACGGCAAGCGGCGTGTCGTTTCCCATGGAACCTACCGGCTGCTTGGTTTCGGCAGCCATGGGAGCGAGAAGGAGCTTTTCATCTTCGCTCGACCAGCCGAACACTCTCTGTTTTCTTCGGAGATCCAAAACCTGAGGTGGCTCGTCGAGCAGGTCGGTGCGCGGGAGATAACGGCGGCGAGCATTGAGCCAGCGCCGATAGGGAAGCCTCCGTGCAACCCTGGCTTTGATCTCCTGATCCGAAAAAACCTTTCCCAGGCGCGTGTCGACCAGGATCATCTCCCCTGCGCAGAGCCTTCCTTTGGCGGCGATCTCGTCGTCGGGAAGATCCAGGACGCCCGCTTCCGAGGCGAGCACGACGAGGCCGCCCGCCGTCACGCTAAAGCGTGCCGGCCTGAGCCCGTTCCTGTCCAGGCACGCCCCCGCGACATCGCCGTCACTGAATACCACGGCCGCCGGTCCGTCCCAGGGCTCCGCCACTCCCTCCTTGTATTCATAGAACGCTCGGACCTCGTCCGGTGTAGAGGGGCGTGCCTCGTACGCCTCCGGTATAAGTTGCATGACGCTTTCCTCCAACGAGCGTCCCGAAACCACCAGGAACTCGAGCGCGTTGTCGAGGCTCGCGGAGTCGCTCCCATCCGAGGCGATGACGGGAAGGAGGTCTCGTAGATCGGCCCCCCACAACTGGCTCGACAGCGCAGGCTCCCTGGCTCGCATCCAGTTCCTGTTCCCGCCAATGGTGTTGATCTCGCCGTTGTGAGCGAGCACGCGAAAGGGCTGGGCGAGAGACCAGTGGGGCAAGGTGTTGGTGCTGTAGCGCTGGTGGAAGAGGGCGAGCGCGGTCGTGAACTCCGGATCGCGCAGATCGTCGAAGTACGTGGGCAGGTCGGGTGCAACGACCAGCGCCTTGTAGACGATCGTGCGGTGCGAAAACGAAGCGAAGTGGCAGCCCCCTAGGCCCGCCTCTGCGAGCGCCTTTTCGATCCGCCGCCGGGCGAGGTACGCTTTGCGATTCAGCTCACCGTCGGCGGGCGAGAATCTCGCACGCGCGACCACTTGCATGATCACGGGCTGGGTGGCCGCCGCCTTGCGGCCGAGAGCGGAGCTATCGACCGGAACGAGGCGCCAAAACAGCCGCTCGAAGCCCTCGCGCTCCAAAACCGCGTCGATGACGGTACGGCATGCTTCCTCTGCGTTTCGTGGAAAGAAAACCATGCCGACTACGGTGGGGCCGCCGGTCCCGGCACGGACGCCGAGCCTCTCGGCTTCCCGCGCAAGCAGTTTAGCCGGCAGTTGCGCGAGCACTCCGGCTCCGTCACCGGTCTTGCCGTCGGCGTCTAGGGCGCCCCGGTGGCTCAGGTTGGCCGCGGCGCGAAGGGCAAGGCGCAGAATCTCGTGGCTTTTGTGGCCGTCCGTTCGCGCTACGAGCCCGACGCCGCAGGCGTCGGTCTCGAACTGGGGAAGGTGGAGAGGGGCAAGGGGCCGACTCAAGGTAGCCTAGCCTCCGCTGCAGCCAGGGGCCGGCCGCCTTCCTCGGTCAAGCGCCTAAGCTCGGCCATCCCGAGGCGCCAGACGAAATCGCAGAATCGCTCATCTGCCCGCTTTCGGGCTCGGTAGAGCGAGATCAACATCGCCACGCGCGACGCCAAGTCTTTTGCAGGGACGGCCTCTTCGTAAAGCTTCGCGAGCCGGTCGCCTCGCGGGCTCCCTCCCAGGTAAATATTATAACTTTCCCGCGATCGGCCGACGATCCCGATCTCTGCCGTCGGGGGGCGCGAGCAGGCGTTGGGACAGCCGCTCATGCGAAGATCTATCTCCTCGCTCGCGACTCCCAGCTCCTCTAGCTCTTCGATCAGGGTGGGTAGAAAGCGCTCGGCCTCCGCTACCGCAAGGCCGCACGTGGGAAGCGCGGGACAGGCGATGGCGGTGCGCCGAAGGGGTGTTAGCTCGTCCGCGGCCGGGATCCCGAAGTCAGCGAGCGAAGCGGAAACCGCCGGGATGTGCTCTTCGGCGATGTTCGCGAGCAACAGGTCCTGCCAGGGTGTCAGTCTCACCGCCGGGCGAAATCTCCGGATGGTTTCGCGAAGGCCGCTCTTCAGCATGCGGCCGGGGCGGTCCACTACTCTGCCGTTCTCGATCGGTATCCCCACGAACCAAAGCCCCTCTTGCTTCTGCTCGTGCCAGCCCAGGTGGCGATCGGCGCTCGCCAAGGGAAAAGGCTCGGGGGGCTCGAGCCGCCACCCCAAGCGACGCTCGATTTCATCTTTTACCCTGCCGATTCCCCACGCTTCCACGACGTACTTGAGCCTTGCCTGCGTGCGATCGCTTCGATTTCCCTGGTCTCTTTGGAACTCCACGATGCGAACTACCACTTCCAGGATTTTCCGCGACGGGGCGGAGCCGAGAGCCTCGGCCAATCGGGGGAAGGTCTCCTGTTTCTTGTGCGTGCTTCCCATCCCGCCGCCCACGAAGATGGTAAAGCCCCAAAGCTTCTGGCGTTGGCGGATCGGCACCAGCCCGATGTCGTTGGTGAGCACGTCTACGCAGTTTTCTCGATCAGCCGAGATTGCGATCTTGAATTTGCGGGGCAGGTACGCCTCGCCATAGAGAGGTTCCTCCTCCCTCTCGGGCGAGACCTTTTCTCCGTCGAGCCAGATTTCGTAGTAGGCATTGCTGCGAAAGGAAAGAAGGCTCGATATCTGTCGGGCCAAGGCCTGGCCGTCGCAGATCGAAGAGGGATCGATGCCGGATACGGGACAGGCTATAGTGTTTCTATTACCATCGCCGCAAGCGCCGTAGGTGCTGACCGCGGCGCGATTGAGAAGCCCAACGGCCGCCTTGAGCGCATTCTTGCCCACCCCATGAAATTGCACGTCGGCGCGCGTGGTGAGGCGGATCGTGCCGTTAGCGCACGAATCCGCGACTCTGTCGAAGGCCTCCCATTGATCTGGCGTTATTTCACCGCCCCCGGGGTTTTTTGCGCGAATCATGAAAATGTATTTCTTGCCTCTACCTTCGCTTTTGAGGCGCTGACGCTCGTCGCGGTCGTCCTGCTGATAGATCCCGTGGAACTTGAGGATCTGCGAGTCGCCCTCTTCGAAGTGGTCGGTCGGGCTGGCGAGGCTTTCCTCTATGGAACCCCGCAGCCTGCGGCTTTCCCGCTTTACGATCTCGACCCGCGACAACTCCCGGGGCTCTCGTGGGCTCTTTCTCTCCATGCTGATGGGCCTAACGTTACCCTTATAGGGCTATATTGTCAACGATTGGCGGCCTTCCCCTGGACATGGGCTTTATTTTGAGCGATGATGCCGAGTCGTAACATTGTGTTGCCAAGGATACGGGGCCCAGTAAGGGCTGTTTTGAGGACGCATCCCACAAGGGGACGCTCGATGATGGAAAAGGAGATGACTCGGCGAGAGAGGCACAAGACGCGACGCGGCAGAAGCTCGCTCATGAACGTCGGCCTGCGGGTGGACTACGCGGTGCGGGCGCTTTCCTATCTGGCGGGTCGCGAGCCGAGTGCGCGGGTTTCCCGGCGGGCGCTCAGCAAAGCGCAAGGAATACCGACCAACGCGCTGAGCAAGATAATGCGTCTTCTGGTCGAGGCGGGCCTCGTCAGTTCGGCGCCGGGGCCGGGCGGGGGCTTCAAGCTGGCGCGGCCGGCGGCGTCGATGACACTCAAGGAGGTGTTCGAAGCCGTCGAGGGGCCGCTTGCCCTGATCGATTGCCTAGCCGAGCGCGAGAGCTACTGCCGGTACCACCCCGCCTGCTGTCAGGCTAGCGTGTGGCGAAACGCGCAAAACGTCTTGGAGAATTACCTCCACAGGGTGATCATCGCGGATATCGCCGATCCGGAAGGACTGGTGTCGAGGGTGGGGCGCCTCAAGCAGAAGAGCTCGGCCGGCCACGGCACAGTCCCATCTCCGCCCGTGCGCGGCTAGCGCTTGGGGGGACTACGCTGCTCGATCAGGCGGAGCGATGCACCTAGGAAGCGTGAGGGGTCACTGGCTCAGCGGCGGGTCGAACCGCTTCACGATCTGGTAGGTAGTGGTGCGCTCGGCCGGGACTCTGCCGAGCTCCAGAATGCGGCTGCGCAGCGCATCGGGAGACGCGTACTGGCCGGCGGTCGAGCCCGCAAGCCGCGAAATATTCTCCTCCATGAGCGTACCGCCGTAATCGTTTGCACCGGAGCGCAGGCACGCCTGTGCCGTAGCGCGCGGCATCTTGACCCAAGAGACCTGGACGTTGTCCACCCACCCCTGCAGGAGCAGCCGCGCGAGCGCGTGCGCCTTGATATGCTCCTCGTCGGTCGGCCCGGGGCGCGCCGCTCCCGATTTGAAGAGCTGCGTGTTTTGGTGGACGAAACCGAGCGGGACGAACTCGGTAAAACCGCCGGTGCGCTGCTGGATCTCTCGAATGAGGAGGATGTGACGCACCCAATGCTCCACCGTCTCGGTATGCCCGTACATCATCGTCGAGGTCGTCGGAATGCCCCTTCGGTGCGCCGTGGTCACGATCTCCACCCATTGTGCGGCCGTGAGCTTCTGGCGCTCGATCAGGCTGCGCACGTCGTCGTCGAGAATCTCGGCCGCCGTGCCGGGCAGCGTGTCGAGCCCGGCATCCTTGAGCATCGAGAGATATTCGCCAAGCTCCATGCCGGTAAGCTGCACCCCGTAGAGAATCTCCATGGGGGAGAAGGCGTGCACGTGCATCTCGGGGACCGCCTGCTTGATGGCGCGCAAAAGCTCGCGGTAGTAGAAGCCATCCAATCCGCGGGGCAAGCCCCCCTGTACGCACACCTCCCGGGCACCCATCTCCCACGCCTCCTCGGCGCGCCTGGCGACCTCTTGCGGCGAGAGAAAGTACGCCTCGGCGTGGTGAGGGGTGCGGCTGAAGGCGCAGAAGCGGCAGCCGACGAAGCAGACGTTCGTGAAGTTGATATTTCGGTTTACCACGTACGTCACCACTTCTCCCACGCGCTCTTGGCGGACTCTGTCGGCCGCGAGGGCGAGCGCCACGACCTCCTCGCCGCGGCAGGCGGCAAGCCTGAACGCCCCGCCGCTATCGATCTGCGAGCCCTGCAGGGCCCGCTCGATGATGCGCGCAAGCTCTGGATCTATCTTTCCGAGCAGCCGCTCGAGCGGATCGCAGGCAGAGGTGAGGATACGCTCTACCAGTCCGTTTCGACCGCGACGGGAGCGCCCCTCGGCCTGCACCGCATTATCGCTCATTTCGCCACCCGCTCTTGAGCACTCTCCCAGCCCTCCTTCCGCGCGCAACCGTCGGCGTCGGCAAGCCGCCTCACGTAGCCCGAGAGGCCGGGCTTTAGCCAGTCACCCCGGAGCACGAATTCGGGGTAGACGCAAAGCCGCTCGCGCAGCCTGAGCCCTGCCGCGGCGGTTTCCTTTTCCAGCGACGCGAGGGCGGGCCACGGCCGCTCGGGATTTATGTGGTCGCGCGTGAGCGGGGATATGCCCCCCCAATCGTTCAAACCGGATGCCGCAAGGATCCCGAGCGATCCGTCGGCCAGGTTGGGTGGAGCCTGGATATTCACCGAGTGCAGGATCAGGCGTGCGACCGCCACCGTGCGTGCCACGTCATCCACCCCCGGCTCGGGATGGCCGCGCATGGGTATGTTTGGTTTGCGCCGGAAGTTCTGGATTATCACCTCCTGGATGTGACCGAACCGCCGGTTGAGCTCCCGGATCGCGATGAGCGAGTCCACTCGCTCAGCGAGCGTCTCCCCGATCCCGATCAAGAGACCTGTGGTAAAAGGAACCCGAAGCCGACCGGCCTCTTCCAAGGTCTTCATCCTGGCCGCCGGCGCCTTGTCCGGGCACCCCTCGTGCGGCATTCCCGGTTCCGCGAGCCTCGGGCTTATGTTCTCCAACATGAGGCCCATGCTCGGGTTTACCTCCGCGAGCGCCTCGAGCTCTCGTCTGGTCATCACGCCGGGATTGGAGTGCGGGAGCAAGCCAACGTGACGCAAAACCTCGGCGCAAAGACTCGCGAGGTAGGATATCGTACTTCTATGTCCCAGCCGCGCCAGCGTCTCGCGCATCTCGGGGAAAGCCCCCTCGGGCCGGTCCCCCAGGCTGAAGAGTGCTTCCTTGCAACCTAGCCTCGCCCCCCGCTCGGCCAGCTCCAGCACTTCCTCCGGTGTCATGGTGTGCGCCCCGGGCTGGCCGGGATCCCGCCGGAACGTGCAGTAGCGGCAGCGGTCGCGGCAAAGCGTCGTCAGCGGAACGAAGATTTTCTTGGAGAAAGTAATCTGGTTCCCTTTGTATCTTTCCCTGATCCGCCGGGCCGAAGAGAAAAGGGCCAAGACCTCGTCGTCGGTCCGGGGACGCGCGACCACCAAAGCTTCCTCCCTGGAAGCCTCGCGCTCCTGCGCTCTCGCCAACGCCTCGGCAAATTGCGGCCGGATCTTTTCAGCCGAGCCGGTCGACTTTTCGAGCAACCAGGCCGTGTGCCTTTCTCCCTTGCGCCCTAGAACTGACCTCGGTGCGTGCGCCCGACGCTCCGCCCCGCGGCCTCCCGCACCCGCGGATAGGCCCTTGAACGGTAATGCCAAGATTCCTTGGCGTCACCCCACCCAGGGGCGAGCTTGCGAGCCAACCGCGAATAGACTTCTAGCTAGCCCCGCTACCCCGACAGATCAAGCACCCTGGCGTCGAGGCGGCGCGGACGAGCATGCAGGGTTGCGCAGCGGCCGACCCGGGCGCGGCGGCTTGCGGGCTTTTGGGGACGCCAGCGCCGCTGGCCAAGGAGGGGCGTTGACAGCTTGGGCTTCTTATTCTGTAGTGCTTCTCGCATCGCTTCGGTCAACGGAGTGCGGAGGTTTCGATGTCGGAGGACGCGGCGCGAACGCTCAATCATTTCTCCTTTTTTCGCTTCACGGAAGAATACTGGCGCCTTTCGGAGCGAGCAAGGCGCGAGCTTACCGGTCGTCTACTCCGGGGTCTGCGCGAAGCGGCTGGCAAAGTCGATCTCTACCAGGTCTTCCCGGCCAAAGCGGGGGTCGATTTCTTGGCCTGGAGCGTCGTCTCCGCCGGGGAAGAGGAGGCGGCGGCGCGTTTCTTTTCCGCCTTCGCCCGAGCCACCTCGCCGTTTCGCGCACATGCCGTGGCGACCGACGCGCTGTGGGGGTTTACCCGTCCCTCGCAGTACTCGCGGGGGCGCTCGGCGCAAGAGATCGACCCCTTTTGCGGCGAGCGCAAGCGTTATCTCGTCGTCTATCCCTTCGTCAAGACCGCCGAGTGGTACATGATGAGCCAGGAGGCGCGGCAGGGGATGATGAACGAGCACATTCGCGTCGGCAGACAGTACCCGGAAATAACGCAGCTCCTTCTCTACTCCTTTGGTGTTCAAGACCAGGAGTTCGTGGTTATCTACGAGACCGACGACTTGGTCAAGTTCTCCGATCTGGTGAGCGATCTCAGGCGCACCGAGGCTCGAAGGTTCACCGAGCGCGACACCCCGCTCTCCACCGCCATTTATCACCCAGCCGAAGAGACTCTGGCGCTCTGGTGAAAAGAGCTGGAGGTGCGGCGGCGAAGGGGCGGCGAGCGGCGGGTGCCCCCTCAGAACTTGGTTATCAGCACCATGCAGCCTTTCGGGCTCCGATAGGGTCCATGCTCCTCCCCAGCCGCCGTGAACATGTAATCGCCCGCTTCGAGCGTCTTTCCCTCGATCTCGACGCTCCCGCTTATGACATAGTCGACCTCGTTCAGGGGCTCGCGGTGTCTCTCTAGCGCCGCACCCGGGGCCATCTCCATTAGCAGCGAGAACGTCGGGCTTCCCGCGGCAGCCGGATAGGTTTTCATTCTGGTCCCGGGGAATGGGCCGGCTTGCCAGTTCAATTCCGAGCCCTTGACGAAACGTTTTCCCATGGCGTCCGTCCTTTCTCTGATTTACGTGGTTCAGGCGAGTGTTCCTTTCGCGCCCGCACAGCGGCTTTCCGCCTGGCACCAGTTTAGCTCCGACGATGCCAAGTTGCGACGGAGAGGAGAGAGGGAGGCGGGGCTGCGCCCGCGATCGTTTTCGCTGGCGCGTGGTTGCTCCTTCGCTCGGTGCGTTGGGCCGTTGCCAAATTGTCCCGCGTGCCGCTACTCTCTTTTCCGTGGGGGGCCTCATCGGGCGGCGGCTGTTGCGGATTTTGGAGATGTCTTATGGAGATGCACGAGATCCTGGCGCTTGTGGGCAAGGGGAAAAAGCTTGCGCGCGATCTTGACCGGGAGCAGGCGGCGCGGGCCATGCGGCTCATCCTGGAGGGGAAGGCATCTGCGCACCAGATCGGCGCTTTTCTCATAGCCATGCGGATGAAGGGAGAGACCGAGGAGGAGCTTGCGGCTTTCATCGAGGAGGCGAGAGGGCATGGAAGGCGCGTAGAGAACCGGGGCGTAGCCCACCTCGTCGATCTTCCGGCCTACGCCGGCAAGAGGCGGACTTTCCACGCCCAAGGGGCCTTCGCTTTGGTGATGGCCGCAGCCGGCGTGCCCGTGCTGATGCACGGAATCGGCGAGGCCGCGGGCAAAACCGGGCCCGAGGCGATGCTTTCGGCCGCCGGCGTAGCGGTTGGCCTGTCGCCCGAAGCCGCATCGCGGTGTCTCGCCGAGGTAGGGTTCGCCTATGTGCAGCTCTCCCGGCTCGATCCCAAGCTTTGCCGGCTCCTTTTCCTTCGCTCCGAGCTCGGGGTGCGTACGGTAATAAACACTATGATGCGAATCTACGATCCCGCCGGAGCGCGCCGACACGTGATCGGGATAACCCACCCTCCTTATCTCGATCTCTTGGCGAACACGTTGCTCAGATTAGGGGTACACCGGGCGCTTCTCTTCCGCGGGCTGGAAGGGGAAGGGGAGGTTGCGCTGCAACCCGAGTCGGCTCTAGTCGAGGTGGCCGGAGACCGCCGCAGCGAGATTCGCCTCTCGCTTTCGGAGCTAGGGATTTCCGCGGCCCCCAAGGCGTCGCTTGGAGGGGCCGACCCCGAAGAGGAAGCCAAGTGCCTTCGGCGGTTGCTGAGCGGCGAGGAGCGGGGGCCCCTGCGCGATCTGGTGCTCCTCAATGCCGGAGTGGGCATCTACGCAGGCGGCCGAGCGGCGTCGATCGCCGAAGGGGTCGCTCTCGCCCGCGAGGCGCTCGACTGCGGCGCCGCCGAAGCCACGCTCGGCAAGCTTGTCGCCTGGGCGAAAGAGGGTGGGTAGTGGTCGAGGAGCGCCACGATCGATTCGCCCGCGAGCCCGCACGGCTTCTGGTCGAGAATCTCGCGCTTCTACCGCGCGGCAAGGCGCTCGACCTGGCCATGGGCTTTGGCAGAAACGCGCTTTACCTGGCGGAGCATGGGTTCGAGGTCGAAGGGATCGATATAGAGGAGCGTTGCGTTCGCCACTGCCTCGACGAGGCGCGCCGACGCGGGCTTACCCTTCGGGCTTGGGTCGCGGACCTCGAGCGTCATCGGCTCGCCGCGGAGGCCTACGATCTTGTGGTATGTTTCTATTACCTCGAGCGCGCGCTCATTGCGCAGATCAAGAGGGCGCTAAAGGCTGGTGGCGTGGTACTCTTCGAGACCTTCCTCGTCGATCAACACCTGAAGTACGGCAAGCCGCGCCACCGGCAATATTGCCTGGAGCACAACGAGCTTTTGCGCCTCTTTGGCGATTTTCGCGTCCTCTACTACCGGGAGGGGTGGAGGAGCCCCGACCGGGCCACGGCGAGCTTGGTGGCGCAAAAACCCGGACCGGTCGAGCCGCTTGCCTAGAGGCGCCGCGAAGTAGTAGGGGTTATGCGGGAGGGAGACTCATGGCTGATCGGGGCATAGCGAGAATGACGGTTGCGGAGCTCGGGGATAGGATTCGCAAGAAGGAGATTTCTCCGGTGGAAGCCGCCAAGGAGTCGCTCGAGGCGATCGAGCGGCTAAACCCCAGGCTCAACGCCTTCACTACCGTTTGCCCGGACCTTGCGCTCAGGGAAGCCACGCGGGCCGAGGCGGAGATCGTAAAGGGGAATTGGCGCGGCCCGATGCACGGGATCCCCTTCGGCGTCAAGGATCTCACCGACACGGCCGGCGTGCCGACGCAGTACGGCCTCGGCGCCTTCGCGGGGCACGTCCCCAGAGAGGATGCGACGATCGTGCGCCGCTTGAAGGAAGCGGGGGGCATCATGGTAGGAAAGACCGCGACCCACGAGATCGGCCTTGGTATAACTACCAATAACGCGTTCTTCGGGCCGACGCGAAACCCGTGGGACACCAAGCGGATTCCGGGAGGATCGTCAGGCGGTTCCGCGGCCGCGATAGCGGCGGACATGATTGTGGCCTCTACCGGAAACGACGGCGGCGGATCGATCAGGATTCCCTCTTTTTATTGCGGTACGACGGGCCTGAAGCCCACGCACGGCTTGGTGAGCCGCTTTGGCCTCATGGGCTGGGGGACGACGACCTTCGCCACCGAGGGACCGATCTGCAAGACCGTCATGGATTGCGCGATCATGCTCAAGATCCTGGCCGGGCGGGACGAGCTCGATCCCTTCACGGTTCGTGTCGAAATCCCCGATTATCCCGCGCTCGTCGATGACGGCGTGCGGGGCTTGAAAGTGGGAGTGAGCGAAGACCTTTTTCTCACGGAGTTCGACGCCGAGGTAAAGGCTGCCTATGAGCGAGCCGCGAAGCTGCTGGCCGAAGGGGGGGCGGAGGTGGTCGAGGTAAAAGTTCCCAATCAACGGATCATCTCCTCGGTTCTTCCCATCATTCTGGGAGCCGAGATGGCGCTCATTCATCGACAGTGGACCCGCGAGCGGAAGATCGAATACAGCCCGCAGGTCGCTCTCTTGGTGGAAACCGCCCTTGCGGTTTCGTTGGAAGATTATGTGCGCGCCGGAGCCGACAGGGAGCGGCTTAGGCGCGATTACGACGACGTGTTCGCGCAGGTCGACGTGCTGCTCGGGCCGGTCTCGCCGGTGCCGGCCCCGGAGATAGGCGAGGATGCCATCACGGTGAACGGGCAGCAGTACGATCTGCTTACGGCCGTGGTTTCCTGCACCGGGGCCGGGAACTTGGTCGGGCTTCCGAGCGTCGCCACGCCGGTAGGATTCACGCGGTCGGGCTTGCCGCTCGGGGTCCAGATAATGGCCGAGCATTTCAACGAGGGCGCGGCCTTGCGCGCCGCCCGAGCGATCGAACGAGCGGTGCCGGAGGTGTCTGGGCGACGGCCGCCCCTGTAACGATTCGGCCCGGCAGGGCAGGCAAGCGGCCAGATCGGCCGCGCGGGAGGTGAGGGCAAATGGTGCTCTTGGAATTCAGCATGTCCCCGCTCGGCAAGGGGGAGAGCGTGTCTAAGTACGTCGCTCGCTCGATCGAGATCATAGAGCGAAGCGGACTTCCCTACCAGACAAACGCCATGGGCACGATCATCGAAGGAGAGTGGGACGAGGTGATGGCGGTGGTGGGGCGCTGCTTCCAGAGGATGAAGAAGGACTGCAACCGGATCTCGGCCGTGATCAAGGTGGACTACCGGAAGGGTAGGCGAGGGAGGATCCTGGAGAAGGTGAAGAGCATCGAGCGGCGGCTGGGCAGGAAAATCTCCGCTGCAGTGTGAGGTGCCCCCCGCCGCGGCCGCCCTAAAGCCGTTATCGAAGGGCTGAGTGGGTGAACCGCGCATCGGTTTGGGGAATGGGTCGGAAGCCTTCACCTTCCGCGGTGTGTCGCTTACGCGGCTTGCACCGTGGTGCATCCGGCAAACTTGGCGGGGGCACGTCGCAGAGAATCGTAGGAGCGAGTCGAGAAAGGATCGAGAAGACGTAAGCGGCTGGGAACTGGTTGGCGTTCCGTGGTATGCTGCGCGATATGACGGAGCGGCGGCTTTCGGCACAAGAGGCGCGCGAGTGCGCCAGAAGGGCGGCAGAGATGCTGGCCCGAGACCTGCGGGTCAAGCTCGTGTACCTGTTCGGGTCGAGTGCGGACCCTAACCGGCGGGAAGTGCGGGACCTGGACCTCGCTCTGCTCACGAAGCCCCCGCTATCGCTCGAAGAGCTGCTCGAGCTCAGGGCCGATCTTGCACGCCATATCGGTGTCGACCTGGATCTGGTGCCGCTCGACGCCGCTTCGATCGTACTGGCCTCCGAGGTCGCTGAGACCGGAGTTTGTCTGTTCGCCAGAGATCCTGACGTCGAGACGGATTTTGTCGTCCGCGTCCGCGCGCGCTATCCGGATTTCGAGCCGCTTCCAAGGGAGCAGTGGCGACTTGCGGGGGAGCGGTCGAAGGAGCGAGAGAGTGGTTCTTAGGCCCAAAGCTGTGCGCGCGCGACTCCTCAAGCTCGAGGAAGTCGTCTCGCGACTCGAAGAGATGGGAGAGCTCGACGGGCGAGAATTAGCCCGCAATTTCCGCGACGCATGGGCTGCGGAGCGCGGGCTTCAGCTCGGTGCGGCAACCATCCTCGACATCGGCAACCACATTCTGAGCGCGCACTTCGGGGTGAGCGCCCAGGACTACGAGAGCATCGTCGGTCTTCTCGCTCAGAACGGCGTGCTGGAGGAAGCGCTGGCGGCTCGGCTTCAGGGGCTCGGGGGCTTTCGCAGTATCTTGGTCCACGACTACTTGCGCATAGACCCAGGGAAGGTTGCCGAGTTTCTGGCGAGGGCGCCCGGGGACTTTACCGACCTCGGGCGAGCGGTCAGGGCCTGGCTCGAAAAGATCGCCCCTGGCGACTGAGGTTGAGAGCCCAGCCACCCAGGGCGCGCGGCTTAACACCACCCCTCCTGGCGCATATCGCTAAGCGACGCTTTGAAAGCCTCGATCACCATGTCGACGTCACGCGGCGTATGCGCGGTCGAGATAAAGGCCACATGCGAGTCGGGCATATACACGCCATGGCGGCGCATGTAGTAGGCGAGGAGCTTTCCCGCAACTAGATTGGCTTTCTCCTCGAGTTGGCGGATGTCCGTGGGGTCCTCGTCGATGAAGTGGGCGATAAACGCGCTCTCCATCCCCATCAGGCGAAGCGGGATTTTCTTCTCGCGCGCAAAAGCGCTCACTTCGCGCTCGAGTCGCTCCCCTTGCTCCCCGAGGTAAGGATAGACCGTATCCTGGTTTTCCTTCAGGTAGCTCAACTGAGCCGCGCCTGCGGCACAGGATACCATGTTTCCGGCGTTGGTTCCGACCTGTACGATCTTGGTCTCGATGTCCTCGCGCGGATCTCCCGTGGTGACCGCGACCTCCATGATGTCGCGCCTTCCCACCACGGCCCCGAGCGGCAGTCCCCCGCCGATTATTTTGCCGAAGGTGCTCATGTCGGGCACGACCCCGAACTTGTCCTGGGCGCCCCCGAAGCAGATTCGAAAACCGGTCACGACTTCGTCGAAGATCAAGAGCACCCCGGCCTCCTCCGTCACCTTGCGCAAGAGCTTTAGGTACTCCACATCGAGCTTGGGCCAGCCCGGCCCCACCGGCTCGAGGATGACGCAGGCCAGCTCTGCGGCGTTTTCGCGGATGATCCCGAACGCAGCCTCGCTTTGAGGGGGGAGCACGAGGGTCGTTTCGGTTATGTGGCGACAGATTCCCGGGCAATCGAGCACGGGCTCGGGGCGGTTCCTTGGACCGGCGCGCCTGGTTCCTAGATTGGAGCTTACGAGAACGTCGGGGTGCGTTCCGTGATATCCGCCCTCGAATTTCGCGATCTTTTCCCGGCCGGTATAAGCGCGAGCGATCTTGATCGCGGCCATGGTGGCCTCGGTGCCGGAATTGGTGAAGAGACATCTTTCAGCGCAGGCTACGGCGTCGATTATGAGCTTCCCTATTTGGTATTCGAGATCGTGGCCCACAACTACGCTCGTTCCCCTGCCGACGGCTTCCCTAACCGCCTTCACGACCACTTCGGGCGCGTGGCCGAGAATCAACGGCCCGTAGGACATCGCGAGGTCGATGAACTCGTTTCCGTCGAGATCGACGATCCTGCTTCCCTTACCTTCCTTTACGATCATCGGCACGAAGGGCGAATGCCTCGGCCCGCTGGTAAAGAACGATACTACCCCGTCTCGCTCCCTAGCCTCGTGTGCCTCCAGGCATTTCTTTTGCTTCTCCATGAGCTCGCGGATGATCGGCAGTTGTCGCACCTCTTCCTTCATGGATCGCCTCCCGTGGCGGCAAAGCGCCTCGACGACTCGCACGACCCCGTCTGGGATCGCCGAGCTCCCGTTTCCCTCCCCGCTGTAGCCATTCCTCCCCCGGCTCGACTCGTTCCCTCGCTCCTCCCCCGGGGTCTGCCCGGCCGGACAAGCCCGGTAAATCACGCCCGCTCCACTTTTCCTAGAAACAGCCGTACGGAGCAGCGCAAGCGCGCCGTCTTCCCCGCGGACCGCCATGCCCGAGCGCGTGATCGTCTGCTGGTTTTTCTTTCTCCGAGCGCGCGTGGCCGCCCAGGAGCAGGCTGCCGCTTCGGCCCGAATCGTCGATGCCGGCTACGAGCGCCGCCGTGGCCGCTCCGGTCACAGGTCGCCTTGGCTCCTCTGGCAGGATGGGTACACGCTCGTGCATGGCCAGGTTCTGTCATTTACGCCTCAGCCGATCCCTTGAGTCAAGGCAGGATACGCCGCAGACTCCGGTGCGCGACGGACCATGCTCGTTGCGTAGAAGGTGAAAATCGCAAACGTTGCCCAGGCAAGAAAAGCCCGCGCAAGAGCGCGATCGAGGTCGCATTCGAAACTTCCGCTGGCGGTAGCCTTGCCCAACCCACGCTCTTTTTCCTCGATAGGGGCTCGAGAGTGAAGGCGGCCCGTTTCTTGCCGCTCGCGGCTCGGGTGAGACGGGATCCGGGGATTGCCCGCAACTTTCGCGCTTCCGGTTCGAGAAAAACTCGACCCCGCGGCTTCATGAGCTTGGTTCGCGGGGCGGGTAAGAAGGGGCAGTGTTCTTCGACGCTAGGTGTCGCGCGCCAGAGCTTGCATTGTCGCCGCCGAACGCTCGTTGCGGTCGAAGTGGCACTGAATACCGTGGGAGCCCAAGGCGCGAGAAGGCCGGCACGGGCTGCGCTGTGGCGGCCGAAGGGCGGCAGGGGGGTTCGTTCGCCGAAGCCGCGCCTGCTTGACCAGCGTGGTCCACTCGGTGCACAGTGCTCGGACAAACGCGCCGGGGGTCGAGAGAGACACCGGGGCGTCCCGCCCTGTGGCAACGGGCGGCGATGCGCAGGAAGGCGGGGGAAATTGGCTAGGCCGAAGTCTCGATGGTCAAGGAGGGAAGGCAATATGTCGGCGGTTCGACGTCATCTATGCTGGGTTAGCTTTGCTATCTTCTCGGGTGCGCTCGCTTTGGCGCCCGCTTGGGCGGCGGGCGAGGTGCAGCCACTCAAGACCGCGGTCATCAAGAGTAGTGCTGGCCTTTGTCGGAAGGACACCGAGTGCCACGTCGACCAGGCGGGGACCTGGGTTCCTTCGACGGATGTTGCGATCCTCGCCGTCTCGATCGCCGAGCAGACGGACGTCGATCTCTACGTGGATGTCGAGGTCAGCACGCAGCCCAAGATGTACATGTGCGGCGCGGGCGGCGCGGACAACGCTGCGGGGTGTATTTTCCGGGCGAAATACGCGGGACCTCGCCTGTTCGACTACGGCGCGACCTCCGGGAACACCTATCTGGGATCTAACGTCACCACGACCAACATCGTCTTCCCCACGGGATATGGGATTCTCGTCGACAAGGGAGCTCCCGTTTACGTGCATCTCGACGTCAAGAACAACACGCTAATCGACGTCAAGGTGGACCAAGATGCCTGGATATACTATGTACCCGTAAAGTGAGGTTTTGTCGCGCCGACCGATGGCTCGGGCTTCGGTCCTCACCTTTGGGGGCACTAGGGTGGAGGCGGTTTTGCAGAGGCGAGAGGCCGGCAGGGGGCCGGACGTGCTCCCGGGGCTTTCGAGTCAGTTCCCGCGCCTTTGGCGGATCATCTCGATGAAGGCTTCGATGCGGGTGCGCAGTTGCCCTTCGGAGAAGCTGCGTGGATCGACACAGTCGACCTCGAGATTCAGGACCGGCACTCCGATCCCCTTCAGCCCCGCCTCGACGAGGCCTCGCGCCCCGGTGCCCTGCCTGCAACCCCAGTGGCAGGGGTTTATGGCGCCATCCACGCGATAGCTCTTGGCGAGCTTCTTTAGCTCCTCGATCCGATGCTCGATCGGTCCGATGAAAGGGATCGAGAGCATGCGCCGGGCCAGACTCGTGTAAGGATCGTCGGGATCGAGAGGCTCCCAAGTTATGGTGTTCAATTCGTCGCTTATGACGTCGGCGTCGTATTCCTTCTCGAGAAGGCTGACCAGTGGGCTCTTGAATTGGATACGATTCTGGATCCAGAGGAGGCGGAGCCTCGCGGGCGGGTCGTGGCGCGCCTGCTCGCGCCGCATCGCGAATTCGTCGCGATAAGTCCTTGCGATCTCGACCGCAGCTTCCGTGCCGAGAAAAAGCGCCATCACGACACCGAAGTTCTTGAGATCGCGGCTTCTGACCGGAGAGGGCACGGCACGGGCCAGCTCGTAAGCCTCGACCATCAGCGCTCGCGCTTCGTTGGTGTACTCGATCGCCCGCCTCAGCCTCTCCGGGTCCAGTCGCTTGCCGGTTTGCGCAGACACGAACTCGACCATCTTCTCTATCTGACCGGCAAGGTATGCTGTGCCGCTTTCGCCGTCGCTCTGAGGCAGGGTCAAAAGAAAGATCTCCTTGCCGAAGTGACGAGCCAGATTTTCGAGCAGACCCAGTCCCCCGGTGCAGGGGGCGCTCGTGGCGACGATAAAGTCCGGTTTGGGCATGAGGCCGCGAAGCGTGGCACCCATTACCGCCCTGTGGTAAGAGCATCCGTCGGTCGCGTAGCCAGCGTGCTCGGCTTCTTCGAGGAGCGCCGCCACGTTGCCGCTCGAGGCGAGAATGGCTCCCACGAACTCTACGAAGCAGGAAGTGACGCCCATGGCATTGAGGAGGTCGAAAGGCGCGAGCACGCCGCACCATGCGACCTTGTCTTCCCCGGAGAAAAGCCTTCTTCCCAGCCGGGCAATCTCCAGGCCGAAGCGGCGCCGCGCCACCTCCCCGTCCTTGGCCTGCCGGATCTTTCCCTCCAGCCCCGCCGCAAGCTCATCGAAGTAGTTGACCAGCATGGTGTCTTTCCCCTCTCACCTGAGCATTTCGACGAAGGCTTCGATTCTCGTGCGGTGCTGTTCGAGCGAGCGCATCGTGCAGTCCCCCTCCAAGAGGAGAAGCGGGAGGCCGGTCGAGCGAAGCTCGTCTCGCACCGCCGGCATTCTGGCGAGGTAAGGATCGCAAAACTTGAGAACGTGGGCGATGACGCCGCGGGCTCCGCTCTCTCGCGCACGTCGTGCCACGTCCTTGGCGAGAACCCCGGGTGTCGCCGGATCGAGCATCCGCGCGCACCGCGGTCGGGAAAGAATGCTTCGCGCCAGCGCCTGGAGGGAATTGTCGCCCGCCGGCAGAGTCGCGGGAGCGTGCATCCTGGACGCGGTGCAAAGATCGTCACAGACTACCCGGACCCCGCACTCTTCGAAGAGCGAGAAGGCTTGCGGGTCGGGCATCACGTTGCCGAAAATCAGGATGGGGACCCGGCCGTCGCGGCCGCTATCGGCCGAAGAGGCGCGCGAGATCGCCTGCTCGACAGCCACGCAAGCTTCCTGTGGCGGCCGCGTAACGGAGAGATTGAAAAGCTCCTGAAGCCTGGCGCTGCCGCCCTCGAGCTTCCCCTGAGCGGCAAGGCGCGATGCTTCCTCCAAGAGCCGGTTAAGATTACCATAGCACTCGGCGCTGGCAGCGACCGCCGACTCACCGAATGCGACTCCACTCCATTTCCCCAGTGTCCTTCCGAGCCGCTCCAGCTCCGTGGCGAAGTACTCTATCGCCGCCTCGCCCGCCTCCATCGGCAGGTCGAGGAGGATGCGGCGATCTCGTGATCTGGCCATTCCCCACGCGTCGTGGAGCCGGCGCATCGCGTCGCAACTGTTCATGAAGACCACGCCCGAAAGCTCCGGCAAGTCATCTGCCAGCGCCCGATCGAGGATTCGTTTCACGTGCGGGCAGAGGTTGTCATGCAGGATCGATCCGGCGCGGTCGGGAGCTTCCCCGATGGGCAGGATCCGGTAAGGGGTAAACCCTGCCGCATGGAGAAGAACGAGAGGCGTGTAGGCACAGGCAAACCCGATAAGTTGTTTTTCCTGCATCGTACTGCGTTGGCACCCAGCGGCGGCCCGCGATCGAGAGGCCGGCCCGCCGCCGTCACGCCCCATGACGGCCAGCGCAAATTCTATCGGCACGCTCGGCCGAGTCAACGGAGCGTCGGGAGAGCGAGTGAGTGGATCATTAGGAAAGCCCCTGCTCCTGGGCCAGCTTTCCGACCGCAAGCTGGACCAGCCCCCTTTCGCTATGGCATATTTCCAACCATGAAACGGAACCGACGTGCGCCCGATCCGGTAATAGAGGCCTATAAGCGAGACGTGGACCGCACTCTCATTCGCGAGAACCTGAGCCTTTCCGTCGAGAAGCGGTTCGAGCGGCTGGTCGAGCTGCAGCGTTTTGCGCAAGCTCTGCGTCAGGCGGGCCGGCGGGCGGCGCACAAGCCATGACCGACTTTGCCGCGCTTCTTAAGGCTCTCGCACAAGGTGGGGTCGAGTTCATAATCGGCGGGGGAGCCGCGGCCACCGTGCACGGGGCGTCACGCCTTACGCTCGATTTGGATATCGTTTACGAGCGATCGCGGGAAAATATCGAGCGGCTGGTGAGCGCGCTCGCCCCGTATCGTCCCTATCTTAGGGGTGCCCCCGCGGGTTTGCCCTTCCGCTGGGAGGCGGCGACGGTGCTAAACGGGCTGAACTTCATTTTGACAACTGATGTCGGTCCTGTTGACCTCTTCGGTGAGATCGTTGGCGGTGGCGGGTACGACGATCTCGTGGATGGCACGATATGCATCGAGCTTTACGGGATCCGCTGCCGCTGCCTTGCGATCGAGCGTCTGATCGAGGTCAAACGCGCGGCTGGCCGGCCCAAGGATCTCGAGGCCGTGGCGGAGCTGGAAGCGCTGCTCGAGGAGATGGAGAAGGGATAGGGAAGGGCGCTTCTATAGGTGCGGATTCGCGCCAGGTGAGCTGCCAGGGAAGCGACACCGCTGCTCGGTTGCCTTTCGAGCACGGATTGTGCGACTTTTGAGGTGGGCGAGCGCCTGATGGGGCGGCCCGCGGGGGATAAATACCATGAGGGAAACGAAGATGCTTCTTTTTTTGGCCGGGATGATCGCTACTGGCGGCTTTGCGCCAGGCTTCGGTCTTCGCGCTCAGGGCGCAACGTACGACCTCTCTCCCGTGGCTTCCTTCCACTACCAGCTCCAAAACCTCGATATCTCCGAGGCTTCCGCCTCCCCCTTTCCGCTTTTGGTTACCGACTACTCGCTCGACGGGAGCGAAGCGGGAGAGCTTTCGCCGGCAGAGGTTTCGGCTTTGAAAAGCGGCGGCCGCACTGTCCTTGCCTATCTCAGTATCGGCGAGGCGGAGACTTATCGCTTCTATTGGAATCCCGCTTGGGACGACGAAGGTAAAAACGACCCGGACCGGCCGGCTTGGCTCGGGCCTGTGAATCCCGACTGGCCGGACAACCTCGAGGTCCGCTACTGGGATCCCGCCTGGCAGGCGATCATCTTCGGGAACCCTGGTGCCTACCTCGATCGGATCATCGCCCAGGGTTTCGACGGGGTTTATCTGGACATCGTCGATGCCTACGAGTTTTGGGGACCGGAAGGAAATGGCGAGCGCCCGACGGCCGCCGCCGACATGATCGCCTTTGTCGAGGATCTGGCGGCCTACGCGCGTTCGGGCAACCCCTCCTTCGCCGTCGTTCCGCAAAACGCCTCGGCGCTGGTTGCGGACGCGGGCTACCTCTCGGCCATCTCGGGGATCGGCGCCGAAGATACCTGGTTCGAGGGAAACCGCCGGCAGAGTCGCTACCAGGCCCAACAGGTATTGCCCTTTCTCGATCAGGTCTTGGGCGCGGGCAAAGCCGTCCTGCTCATCGATTATCCCAGGAAGACCGAGCGCATCGACGAATTCTTCGACAGGGCGCAGGCCAAGGGCTACGGTGCGTACAACTCCACTCGCGAGCTCGATCGGATGACGATTCACCCGACGCATCCTCCGTCGCCAGGACCCACGGTATCTCTGACCGCACCTGCTGACGGTGTGCCGGCGTCGTCGTCGGTTCCCCCCACCTTCGAGTGGACGGCCTCCGGGGCGGTGTCTTTCGAGTTGCACTTCTCCGGCGAGCCCGAGCTTCGCCGGGTAAAGCGGCTGCCGCCCCGAAGGAAAGATACCATCGCCTCCTCCGCTTACACGCCTAGCGCCAAGGATTGGGGGCGCATGGCACGCCTCGCCAGACGAGGCGACGGCGTTACGCTTCGCTGGTGGGTAGTAGCGATCGACGCTGCGGGCGGGCGCCGAAGCTCGCTCCTTCGAACCATTCTGATCTCGGACTGAAACGGCGCGGCCGCGCTCAGTGCGACTCTCGCGCGTGCGCTCGAAGGGGTGCCTTACCGGGCCGCCGCGCCGCCGCGGGCCGAAGGACCCGAAACGCTTCGAAGGAGACGATAAGCCCTAGCGCCACCAGGAGTGCGTTCATTGCGGCCATGAACCGATCTCCGTTGGCGGCAAGGGAAGCCCAGATCTGATACGCGAAGGCGGCGATCGTGGTCACGAGCATCACGCAAGCCGGAATGACGGTATAGGTTATCTTCCCTCCGCGCCGCAGCAGCCAGCAGGAGACGACGAGCAGCGAAAGCCCCGCTATCAACTGGTTGGAGGTGCCGAAGGCGGGCCAAATCCGAGCCCACCGGCCGCTCAACGCCAGCGTGGCACTAGCCACTACCACGGCAGCCGTGGCCAGATACATGTTGCCGATACCGAACAGCTCCTGGCTGAGATAACGGGCGATCCGCGTTGCGGTATCGAGCGTGGTGAGGATGAAGGCGTTCAGCGCCATCACCGCAAAGGCCGCGCCGTAACCGGCAAGGAGCGGCTTGGCGATGACCCCGTAGCCCTTTCCAAAAGCTGGGATCGGGCCTCCGCTTCGCAGCACCCCCTCGAGCTCCGCGCGCGAGAGGGCGGCGCCGACGCAGACGACCACGAGAATTCCGACCAGCCCCTCGACCAGCATCGCCCCGTAACCGATCCGGCAAGCGTGCGCCTCGGAATCGAGCTGCTTGCACGTGGTACCAGACGAGACCAGAGTGTGAAACCCCGAGATCGCGCCGCAGGCTATGGTCACGAATAACATCGGCCAGAGCGGCCCGGCACCGGCCCACGATTTCGGGGAGAAGGAAGTGAAAGCCACCTCCTGCATCCGGGGATGGCTAATCATGACCGAAGCGACGCCTACTCCTATCGCTCCAAAGAGAAGAAAACTCGCCAGATAATCGCGGGGCTGAAGAAGCATTTGCACCGGGGTCACCGATGCGACGAAGCAGTATGCGAGGAGGACGAGCGTCCAGAGCTGCTCCGCCTCGAATGGCCCCAGCGACCCGAGCTCGATGGGAAGCTCGCCCCCGCCCAAGAGCGCGAGACCAAGGAGCCCGAGCCCGATCAGCGTGACATACGAGTTTCGCATCTTCGTCTCGTAGAATAGGTAACCGGTGAGGACGGCCACGGGAATCAAGCCGAGCGAGGGAAGAACGACGTGCGGCTGCTCTATGAACGTTTTCGCGGCCAGAATGGCGAAGACCGCAATTACCAGGACGAGCGACACCCAGATGAAGAGCGAAAAGAGAAGGCGGGCGCGTGAGGAGATCTCCGGCTTGGCGATCTCTGGAATCGAGTGGCCGTCCTCGCGCACGCTGACGACCAGCGCCACGAAGTCCGAGACCGCGCCCAAGAGGACGCACCCGATGAGCACCCAAAGAATGGAAAACCCCCATCCCCAGTAAGCGACCGCCAGAACCGGCCCCACGATCGGACCGGCTCCGCAGATGGAAGAGAAATGGTGGCCGAAAAGAACCAGCCAATTGCGGGCGGGCACGAAGTCCACGTCGTCGCGCAGGCGGTGAGCCGGTGTGGGACGGGTAGGGTCGATTCCCAGGACGCGAGACAGCGTCGCTCCGTAGAACCGGTAGCCGCAGGCGAGCCACACCAGCGCGACGATCAGCACGATCACCGAGCTCATGCTTTCCACTCCCTTCTTTCGGAGTTCTTGCCTTTAACGCAGTCTGAGGCCTGCGGCAAGGAGGCAAGTGGCGATGTCGAAGGCGCGGCGCGGCTCGAACAGCCGCCGGCAGATCTGCCGGTAGAAAGTCCGCCCGGAGACGGAATCGTAGAGGATTTGCCTCAGCCCGAGATCGCTCCGGCAAAGCCTGATGATCGCGTCGAGGTAGCCGCTGTTGGCGGTTGCGATCGCCGCCAGTCGCACGAACCGGCCATAGGGAGCGTCGCGCATGAAATCGTCGCAGCGGCGGCTGAAAGAGGCGAAGGCGCGGCGCGAGATTCCTTCGTTGACCATGGTCTCGGCTGCGATCGTGGCGGTCAGACACGCCGAGGTCACCCCCTTGCCCTTGAAGGGCCTCACCAGACCGGCCGCATCGCCGACGACGACGTACCGATTGCCGTAAAAACCGCGGGCGATGCTCACGGGGATCCTCCCCTTGAAGTAGCTCAGTTCTTTTTCCCTCCTTGCCGAGCGCTCCGGCAAGATCTTCTTGAGCTCCGGAAGGGCGAGAAACCGTTCCATCCAAGCCGCCGTCACATGCGCGCCGGCTATGTTGACGGTTATGTGGTTGGCCTTGGGGGTCGCGGCTCCGAACTCGACCCCGCGAAGCGGCGGCAGGAAAGCGTGGATACGGCGGCCGAACTGCTCGAGAAAGCGTTCGGAGGGGTGCATCTTGGTCACGATCGAGGTGAGGCAGCGTGGCGCTCGGTAGCGCGTGCTGCGCTCGAAGATCCTGGTCGTCCCCTCGTCCAGGCCGAAGGCACCTACTACCACATCCGCCCTGATGTTCGTGCTCTCGCTGTACACCACGACCCCTTCCGGCGTAAGCTCGATGTCGGTCACACGACTCTTGACGACTTCCACTCCCGCTCGCTCCGCCTGCTTGAGGAGATAGTCGTCGAAATCGATCCGGCGAAGAGCATAGGATACCTCGTCACCGTCTAGGACCACGCTTTCGTGATCGCCGTGCAAGACGTAGCCGGTTATCCTCTTGTGGACCAGATGCCAGGGGAACGGGACCCCGACCATGTCCTCCAGGACTTCGACGATGGGGGGTGAGAGCACACCGACGCACTGGTTGTACTGGGGCCTGCCGCGAAACTCTTTGGGCTCGTGGATGACCACCCTAAGCTCTATGCCGGTCTTGGCGGCGAGTCTCTTGAGCGCTATGCCGCAGCTTGCGCCTGCCGGCCCCCCTCCGACGATCACGACGGTTTGCCCGCTTCGCAGGGGGCCAAGACCCGCCTCGCGCCGCCGCGCCCTTTCAGCCGGCGAGCAGGCCAGCAGGGCGTTCTTGGCCGCGCAGGCCAGGAGCCTTCCCTGTAGCTTGGGGCTGCAGAGCGAAAACAGGGTGTCTTTGTAGGGAACCGTCCCGGTCAACAGATTCCAGAGAATGATGCGCGTGGCCTTGCCCGATGCCGAGCGCTGGCGTTGGGCAAGATCGAAATACGAGCGCGCGAAGAGCCGCCGTCGGAACATGAAGTCGCTTCCTCCCAGCAAAAGGCGTCCGTAACGGTTGTCGGCCACTATGAGGCTCCGGCACCGGCGCCAATAGCCGCTGGCGAAATCCTCCGAGCCCACGCCTGAGCCGATGGCGGTCTCGGCCGCGAGCTTGGCGGTGAGGTACGCCGACTCCAGCCCGTTCTTGTAGTGCCTACTAGCGGCTGCGTCTCCCACGACGACAAAGCGGTCGGCGAATGGGTGCCGGGCGGAGCCAGTCGCGATATTGGGCAGACACACGCAAGCCGTCGCCGGAAGGGAGAAGCTTCGGGGCAACTTGGCTTGCATCACCGGATGTTGGAGAAAACGGGCCAAGTCCTCCCTCTTCAAGTCTCTCGTGCCCACGAGGCTTATAGTGAGATGTTCGGCCTTGGGAATTATGGCGGCGAAGCGAACCCGTTCGATACCGAGCACGTAGGTATGGACGAAGTTGCCGAAGAGGCGCTCCACCTCGGCCGCTGGGAGCGGCACCTCGGCCTGGCAGGCCCTGATGTGCCCGGGTGGCTTGTAGCCAAAACCGAGACCGGCGCTCCAGTCTGCCGCCTTCGAGTTGAGCCCGAAGGCGCCGATCACGAGATCCGCCTCGATCTCCTCTCGCTCCCCCCCCTTGCCGGTCACGACCCTGGCTCGATCGCCCGGTTTCTCGGGGAGCTCCAAGCCGGTAACGAGCTTCTTCAAGACCCGTGCCCCGTCTCTTTCCGCCGCCTGGAGCAGCCAGTGGTCGAAGCTCTTGCTCTCGAGCATCTCGGATGGCGCTGGGCCGGCACCACGAAAGACGGTTACGATTTTGCTCCTCCCCTGGGGGTGCGGCACGAAGACAGCCTCCTCCCGCGTGTGAAAGTAATACCCGTCGATACGCCTCTGCACGCGCTCCTGGGGAAGAGGCAGGCCCATTGCCTCGAGGTCATCCACGAGCGTCTCGGCCAGCACCCCGGCGCACATGTTGCAACCGCTCGGGCCGAACGCGAGAAAGTCCTTTCCATTGACTATGGTGACGGAGATCGGGGTGCCTGCCTCGCGGGCCAAGCGCATAGCGAAGAGGGAGAAGAAACAACCGGCGGGTCCTCCGCCGATCACCACAAGATGCGCCCCAGCGCCGAGTTTCAACGGACCGCTCATCGGGCGTTCTCCGGAGCCGGGAGATCGCGGCCCACGACCTCCGAGCCGGATTCGCTCTCTTTACAATTTTACCTTTTCGGCGGGCCGCCGCGAAAGCGCGGGTGCGCCGGGGGGCAGGGCCGACTACATCGAGGAGGCGGCTTTTCGGCCGAGGGGGGAGCTTTCGAGCTGCTCGACCGCTTGGCTTAGCTCGTCCACCCGTTTGCGAATCGCTCGGATCTCGGCGCGAAGCGCCCCGATCTGCGCTTGGGTCGGCAGCTTGAGCTCCTTTAGCATGCGCTCGGCGGTCCTGCCGATTCTCGCCTCCGCCGCCTTGATGCCGCGGCTTATCTGCGACTCGAGTCTGCGGCGAAGCTCAGTGGTTTTCTTTGCCACGGCGGATAGCTGCCCGCGGATTCTTTTCTCCAGGCTCGCGCGACCGGAGCTTACGAAACCTAAAGCCTCGCTTCGGATCTGGGATACCCGCTGCTGCAGAGCTTTTTCGATGCCTGCGAACCGGATGGCGGCCGCGGCCCTCGGGGTGCTGCTTTTCTTCCTTGCTGCCTTTCTCCGTGCCATTGCTTCCCCCTCCGACGTTGTGGAAACCTACCGGTGCTCCCGTCCCAACTCATAGCAGAGCGGTCCCGCTCCGGCAACGGAAGAGAGGCGGTCGACTTTTCGCCACCGACCGAGCTGCTGGTGCAAACCGAGCGTCGGCGGGCCGGAAACCTTATTGATTCTCGCCCCTTGCGCTATGGGAGTCGACTGGTTGTTGACTTTCGGTTTGCCTTTTGGGTGGCAACGAGGAGGCGAGGAGCCGCTTTAGCTGATCGAGATCTACGGGCGCTGGCAAGCAGTGCACCTTGCCCATTCCACTTACGATCCAGCGGAAACGTTCCGTTAGCGACTCCGCCACGAGAATCACGGGCATCGCATAGCCGCGGTCCCGCAGGCTGTAGAGTAACCCGAGCCCGGACATCCCGGGCAGATGGGCCTCGGCAACCAGCAGGTCACAGGCGCCCTCCTTTAGCCACTCGAGCGCTTGCTCGCCGGAGGCCACCGTGCTGATCGAGTACCCGCAGCGCGAGATGATTCTGCTCATGGTGCTTCGGAAGTTCTCGGTCGGCGCCACGAGAAGAATCTGATGGTTGCGGCCTGCGCCGCTTTCGACCCCACGCATGGCTCCAAACCCCTCGTTGTGTGCTCGCGGTGCCGAGTGCGGAGGAGCATCCGCGCAACGCGAAAGCATACTCTCTATTCGTATGCGCGGCGCGCGTGGTTAAAACAAGCCCGAACCTCCAAGTCACGCTCTTTGTACGGACCCGGCGACGTCCTTGGGCGCACCGCGTCAGGTGCCCTGCCCCGATCTTTGGACCGAGGCGGCAGGGGGTACCGCTGCGCAAAACCTGGCCCGAGGCCAAGGCTCCTTCGGCGGCGCGAAAGCCTTTGCGAAAAAGCCGCCGAGGAAGCGAGAGGACGCGGCGAGCGGGATGTGGCTTCGGTCAACTGGGCCGCGGGCTCACAAGCCGCCGCCCCAGGCCCCCGCTTCCGACTGGCATAACCGAAGACGCGGGCTTCGGAAGTTGTCGGTGCTCCCGAGAAGGCGTGGCACCTTCCTGTCGCGTCCTTCTCGGCGTTTGCGTTTTCGACAGGGCGCTATTGCAAGTTGTATTTTTCGATCTTGCGGTAAAGCCGCTGGCGATCGATGCCCAGGATCCGCGCAGCCTGGTTTTTATTTCCACCGCTTTTGCGCAAGGCCGCCGCGATAAGTCGCCGCTCCGCCGCCTCGAGGGAGGGGAGCGAATCCCCTTCCTCTGCCTCCTTTTCCTCGACCTCTCCTTGCCGGGCGATAGCCGCCGGCAGGTTGGCCACGTCTATATCCCCTCCCGACGAGACCGCGAAGGCTCGCTCGATAGCGTTTTGCAGCTCCCTCACGTTACCCGGCCAGTTATAGGCGAGAAGCTTTTCCATGGCGGCCTCGGTCACCCGCTTGGGCGCTACGGCGTACTGGCGGCTATAGGCTGCAAGGAAGTGGTCGACTAGAAGGGGTATGTCTTCGCGCCTTTCGCGAAGCGGCGGAACCAAGATGGGCACGACGTTCAGGCGGTAAAAGAGGTCGGCGCGGAAGCGGCCGGCATCCACCTCGGCTTGGAGCACACGGTTGGTAGAGGTTATGATGCGCACGTCCACTCGGATCGGTTGCGAGGAGCCGAGCGGCACCACCTCCTTTTCCTGGATCGCCCTCAGGAACTTGGTTTGCAGCGATAGCGGGATTTCCGAGATTTCGTCCAGAAAGAGCGTGCCGCCGTCGGCTGCCCGGAAGACGCCGTCATGATCCGATATGGCGCCGGTGAAGGCCCCCTTGCGGTGGCCGAAAAGCTGGCTGTCGAGGAGCGTCTCCGACATGGCGCCGCAGTTGAAGACCACGAAGGGCTTGTCGGCCAGGTCGCTTTGGGCATGTATGGTGCGAGCTACGAGCTCTTTTCCCGTTCCGCTCTCGCCCTGGATGAGAACCGTACTCTTGTTGCGACTTACCGCCAGTATGGTTTCGTATATCTCCATCATCGCCGGCGTCTCGCCGACGATCTGCCCGTAGCGATGCTCCCGAAGCACCTGCTGGCGAAGCGAGCGGTTTTCCTGCTCCAGTCGCCGGATCTTGCGGTCCTTCTGGGGGCCGTCGGCCAACTGGGTCTCTACCTCGAGCAGCAATTCCTCCGGATCGCAGGGCTTGATGATGTAGTGGGCGGCGCCCAGCTTCATCGCTTCCACCGCCGACTGGGTGCTGCCGTGGCCCGTGAGCACCAGAGTCCTCGGCGAGATCAGTGGGCGCACGCCCGGATCTTGCGGGGGAAGCCGCTCGCGCATCTGTCTAAGCAGTTGCATGCCGTCCATGACCGGCATGTTGAGATCGGTAATGACGACGTCGAATTCGCTCTTTTCCAGGCGCGCGAGCGCCTCTCTGCCATTGGCGCAGATGTCCACCTCGTAGCCCCGGCGCGACAGTATCTTGGCCAGGGTACGGGCCATATTGATCTCGTCCTCGACGACGAGGATGCGGGCTTCAGCCGCCATGGATCACCGCGTGCCCGCGGGTATCGGGGGGTGCCTCCTGGCAGGGGAGCTCGATTGTGATCGTCGTTCCCGCGTTGACTTTGCTCCTAACCTGAATGCGCCCGCCGTAGCGCTCGACGATCGAATGCACCACCGAAAGACCGAGGCCCGTGCCCGTCCCGGGCGCCTTGGTAGTGAAGAAGGGATTGAAGATGTCCTTTAGGTGCTCCGGGGCGATCCCCTCGCCGGTGTCGACGAACTCCATGACCACGGCCCCCTTTTCATTGCGCCGCGTGGCGATCCTGATTTCCCCACCGTGGGGCATCGCCTGCACCGAGTTCGTTATGAGGTTCAAGAAGATCTGCCTCAGGGCATTCTGGTTGGCGCGAACCGGGCCCAAGTCCTCCAACTCCAGGGTTACCGCCACGTCGTTGTTCCGCAGATACTTGTTCATCAATTGGATGGTTCTCCGCACCAAGTCGTTTATGTCCACCGATTCGAGCTCCGCGCGCGATTCCCGCGAGAACTCGAGCAGGTTGTTGATGATCGACTGGGCCCGGTTTATCTCCTCCTTGGCGATTTTCAGATCCTCGGCCACGGCCGGGTTGCTCGAGTCCACGATCTCGCCCAGGTCGTAGAGAGCGTTCATTATGATGCCCAGGGGATTGCGGATCTCGTGCGCTATGCCGGCCGCCAACTGGCCGATCGCCGCCATCTTCTCGGATTGAATGAGCTGGCTCTCCAGCTTCTTCTGCTCGGAGATATCGACGTGGATCCGCTGGATGAAGCGCCGGTGGCCCGCGGCGACGACGCCGGAGTTGATGAAAACCGGAATCAGATTTCCGTCGCGAGTTTGCAGGTGCAGGGTGTCGTCATTGGAGTGGCCGCTCGCCTTGGTCTTCTCCCAAAGCTGCCGCGCCCGCTCCTGCTCCGATTCGGGATGGAGGTCCCAGACCTTGAAGCGCGAGATCTCCTCGGCGGAGTAGCCAAGCGTAGTGCGAGCTACGAAATTGGCATCCAGTACCTGACCATCCTCGAAAGAAACGCGTAAGATCGCGGCTGGCGCGTTGTCGATCGAGCGACGATAAATGCCCTCCTGCTCCCTCAGCTCCTCCTCGCGCGCTTCGACGAAAAAGTCGGTGATATGGAGGATCCGCTCCTGGAACTCTTGGGTTAGAAGGGCCTGGAGCGCCGCCAACTTGTCCGGATCGTCGCGGTAGGCCGATGCGAGCTCGTCGGACATGAGCTGGAAGACCTTCATTTGGCTGCTCAAGAAGCGCGAGGCGGGGAATTTGGCGATGAACCCCTGCCTGGCGTGCCTGCGAAGGTACACGTAAGTCTCGCAGTCCTGCGGATCGGCGATGTGCGAAATCCACCTACCCATGGCCGCGCGCATGTCGGATTCGAGCTGCGGCCACTGCTCTTTGGGGATGGCAAAGGCGCGGCCCACATAGGCGATCCAGGTATTGACTGCGGCCGTGAGCTTTTCTTTGAGAAATTGCGCGAGTTCGTCTCGAAGGGGGGACGGGCTTCGAGGAATGCGGAGCAAGGCCCAGCCCCGCATGTAGCCCTCTATGCGCCGCATGTGCTCGGCTAGTGTCTTGTCCTCGGTTGGAGCCCCCATTAACGCACCCTGTAATATTTCGATACCAATTTTGTGCTCGGCAGGCTAGGGCGTTTGGGGCGGACAGGGGTGGCTGCCGGCGATGGCCAAAGGCGCAGGGCTCCGGCCGGTCGGTTGCTTCGGCGGTTCCCCTCGGAGTAGAGAGGGGTCGCGCATTGGCGTTTGGCCTGCGGGTGGCTGGCTTCGGCCCGCGCAACTAGGTAACGGGAAAGGGTTTTGAAAATACCGTGGCGACTAAGGGTGGCTTCGGCTGATCCGGAAGCTGCACTCATGGTGCGCTTCAAGAATGGGGAAGTCGAGGCCTTCGAGGAGCTTTTCAAGCGCCACTTTGGGAAAGTGGTGAACTTCGCCTACCAGTTCACCGGTAGCCAGCCTCGCGCGCAGGAGATAGCGCAAGAGGTTTTCATGCAGGTCGTGAAGGCGGCCCCGAGGTACAAACCGCAGGCCAAGTTTACCACTTGGCTTTATCGCATAGCGACAAACGCTTGTTTGAACGAGTTGCGCCGCCCCGAGCACCGCACGAGCCGGCGCGGTCTCGAGCGGGAGTCGGCAGAGGAGGGGGAGGAGGTGGGAGAAACGGATCTCGAGGATCACGGGACGCATCAGCCAGATGATCGGTTGGCCGGGCGCGAGCTTGCGGATAAGATTAGAGAAGAGTTGAGCAGACTACCGGGTAACCAGAGAGCGGCTTTGCTTCTGAGCCGGGTCGAGGGGATGTCCTACGAGGAGGTTGCCGGGACGCTCGGGGTAAGCGAGGGAGCGGTAAAAAGCTTGGTCTTTCGCGCCACGGCGCGGCTTCGGCGCGAGTTGGCGGAGTTCGTCGGGGATGAGCGAGACTAGAGGAAGCGCGAAAGCGGCATTGCCGTTTCGCTGTCGCGCCATCCAACGGGAGCTCGTGGCTTATCTCGATGGCGAGCTTTCCCGGAGGAAGGCCAGAAGAGTCGCGCGCCACCTGGATTCCTGCACCGGCTGTCTTGCCGAGAGAGACGCACTCGATCGGGTGAGGGGGATGGTCGGCGAGCTGGCGGGGCCGTCGCTTGAAGAGAGCGCCGAGCGGCTTGCCCTTGCGCGGGTCAGACAAGCGATCGGGGAAGGAAGCTCTCGGGGGGCCTTGAGCGCCTGGCGCCTGCCGGCACTGGCAGCTTCCCTCGGCGCTGCGATGATCGTTATCTGGCAAATCCAAACCAGAGTCGCTCCCAAGCCCGTGGAGGTGGCCTCCGAACGGTCCTCGTCCGAGGGAGTGGTCGCACAGACCGCGGTCGGGGGGGGCAAAGCCGAGGGTGGGACCGGCCGGGGCTTGGAACCGGAGAAGGGGCGCTCGAAGCGGGCTATGGGGGTAAAAATAGCCAAGAGGGGTAGAAGCGATTCCACCCTCTCCTCCCCCCCCGGCCCCCTTTACGAGAATCCGGAGCTTTTTCTGGATCTTCCCCTGGTCCTCGACCTGGAGAAGCTGGAGGAATTCGAGGCGGTGATGCAGGCGCTTCCCGGAAGCGGCAGGGGGCCTAAGGCACGTGGGACGGACGAGCGCGGTTGACGGGGCCTGCGGCCACACGAGCCAAGGGGGAAAACGGCGGGTCCGCCGCCATCTCTTGGCCCGCCTGTTGGCGGGTGCTTTCCTCGCCCTCTGGCCGCAGGCAGCCCCGGCCGAGATGTTCCAGAGCTGGCAGGAGCTCACGCCTGAGCAGAGAAAGCGGGCGCTCGAGAACTACCGGCTTTTCCAAAGACTCGATCCCGACCGGCGCGAAGACGTCGAGAGGAACTACGAGCGATGGCGTTTGCTCCCCGAGCCGCAAAAGGAGCGGCTTCGTCAGAATTTCGAGCGCTACCAGGAGATGAGCCCCGACGAGCGGCGTGAGTTCGACCGCCGATTTCGCCAGTTGCGCCGCCGCCGGTAAGGTCCGAGGCGACGCTACCCCAGCCGGCGCCAGACGCTAGCGCCAAGCCGGCCTTAGTGCGAGCGGGGGCCCACCCGCGGTTGGCCTCCGCCATAACCGCGCAAGCAGTCACGGCTGGCATTGCTCCCAGAAGCGAGCCCGTGGTTTCCGCCGCTAGCCAGCCCGTTTGGCCCGCCCGCACTTCCGTCTATAATTTCCGAGATGATTGCGCGGGAAGGGAGCTTCGAGATCGTTTGTGACTTCGAGCCCAAGGGGGACCAGCCGCAGGCGATCGCCAAGCTCTCCGAAGGGCTCAAGCGGGGATTGCGCCATCAGGTGCTGCTCGGAGTCACCGGTTCCGGCAAGACCTTCACCATGGCGCACGTCATCGCCCGAGCCAATCGCCCGACTCTCGTGATCGCTCCCAACAAGACTCTCGCGGCTCAGCTCTACGAGGAGTTTCGCGTTCTTTTTCCCCGAAACGCCGTGCGTTACTTCGTTAGCTATTACGACTATTACCAGCCCGAGGCCTACGTGCCCGCCACCGACACCTACATAGAAAAGGACGCTTCGATCAACGAGGAGATCGACAAGATGCGCCACTCCGCCACCAAGGCGCTGCTCGAGCGGCGCGACGTGATCATCGTGGCCAGCGTCTCCTGCATCTACGGCCTCGGTTCCCCGGACACCTACTTCGATATGCTCGTCTTCCTGGAAGTCGGGGCGGAGATGGACAGGGACCTCCTGCTGCGCAAGCTCGTCGATATCCAATACCAGCGAAACGACTACGACTTCCACCGCGGGACTTTCCGCGTGCGCGGGGACGTGGTCGAAATATTTCCCGCCTACGAGGAATCGCGGGCCGTTCGGGTGGAGTTTTTCGGGGACACGGTGGAGGCGCTGGCCGAAGTCGATCCCTTGCGCGGGCGCTCGGTGCGGCCGATCGAACGGGTGGCGATCTATCCGGCGAGCCACTACGTCACCAGCGCGCAGCGCATGAAGCGGGCGATCGCCGGGATCCGAGAGGAGCTGAAGCAGCGCCTGGCGGAGCTCAGGGCGCAGAACAAGTTGCTCGAAGCGCAGAGGCTCGAAAGCCGCACGCTCTACGATCTCGAGCTCCTCGAGGAGATGGGTTTCTGTACCGGGATCGAGAATTACTCGCGACACTTGGACGGGCGCAAGCCGGGCGAGCCGCCGGCCACGCTTCTCGACTACTTCCCGGAGGACTTCCTCCTCGTCATAGACGAAAGCCATGTGACCGTTCCTCAACTGGGCGGAATGTACCGGGGCGACCGGTCGCGCAAGGAGACGCTCGTCGAATTCGGCTTTCGCCTCCCCTCGGCTCTGGATAATCGTCCCTTGAGCTTTCCCGAGTTCGAAGAGAAGGTGAATCAGGTCATCTACGTATCCGCTACCCCCGGCCCGTACGAATTGGAGAAGTGCGGCGGGCGCGTGGTCGAGCAACTGATAAGACCGACCGGCCTCGCCGATCCCCAGGTGGTGGTCAAACCGGCGCTCAACCAGGTGGATGATCTGCTCGAAGAGATACACCAGCGGGTGGAGCGCGGAGAGCGGGTTTTGGTGACCACGCTCACCAAGAAGATGGCCGAGGATCTGGCGGACTACCTCTCCGATATGGGTGTCAGGGTGCGCTACCTCCACTCCGACATCGAAACGATCGAGCGGGTGGATATCATACGGGATCTGCGGCGGGGCGTCTTCGACGTGTTGGTGGGGATAAATCTCTTGCGCGAGGGGCTCGATTTGCCGGAGGTTTCGCTGGTCGCGATCCTCGATGCCGACAAAGAGGGATTCTTGCGCTCGGAGCGTTCTCTCGTCCAGACGGCCGGTCGCGCCGCGCGCAACTTGAACGGAACGGTCTTGATGTACGCGGACACGATCACCCAATCGATGCGGGCCGCTATCGAGGAGACTGCCAGGCGCCGCAAGGTTCAGCTCGAATACAACCGCCGCCACGGGATCACTCCGCAAACCATCAAGAAGGCCATCGGCACCCCGCTGGTTCGCATCTACGAAGCCGACTACGTGGAGGTGGCAGCGGCCGGGGAAAGCGAGGCGGAGGCAGGAGTCGCGGCCGCCGAGCTCGGCAAGCTTTTGGGCAAGCTCAGAGAGGAGATGAAGCAGGCGGCGGCCAATCTGGAATTCGAGCGCGCGGCCGAGATCCGAGATCGCATCGTGGCGCTGGAGAAGCAGCAGATCGGGTTGCGCGCCGTGGGATAGGCTTGGGGAGATGGCGAACTCCAAGGCGCCCGAGATCGATCTAAAACCGAGCCCGCAGCCGCAAAGCTTCTCCGAGCAACTGCCCCGCCTGCCCGCTGCCCCCGGCGTTTACCTCTTTCGCGATCGGGGGGGCAAGGTCATCTACGTCGGCAAGGCCAAGAACCTGCGCGCCCGAGTGCGAAGCTACGCCCGCGGCGGGGACGAACGCAGCCAGGTTCCTTTCCTGCTTAGGCACATCGCCTCGGTCGAGAGCCTGGTGACCGCCAACGAGAAGGAAGCGTTGGTCCTCGAAAATAACCTGATCAAGCAGTACAAACCCCGGTACAACATTCGCCTCAAGGACGACAAGACTTACGTGAGCGTCAAGGTCACGATAGGGCAGAAGTGGCCCCGGGTGTTCGCTACCCGAAAGGTCGTACAAGACGGTGCTGCGTACTTCGGTCCCTTCACGTCTGCCTACGCTCTCCACCAGACGCTGGATACCATCCGCAAGGTGTTCCCGCTTCGTACTTGCAGCGATACGGTCTTTCGCAACCGCAGCCGCCCTTGCCTGGAGTACCAGATAAAGCGTTGCCTCGCCCCGTGCTGCCTGCCGGTCGATGCGGAAGAGTACCGTCGCTACCTGCGCGAGGCTTGTCTGCTTCTGGAGGGGAAGGATCAGGCGCTACGCCAGGCCCTGGAACGGCGCATGCAAGAGGCGGCTCAAGCGCTCAGATTCGAGGAGGCCGCCAGACTCCGAGACCAGATCGCGGCGCTCGATCGCACGGTTGAGCAGCACAGGGCGGTGTCCCGCGAACGCACGGATCGGGACGTATTCGGGCTCTACCGCGAGGGGGGGTTCATAGAAATCAGCGTCCTTTTCGTACGCGCCGGCAAGATCACCGGCAGCCAAGCTTACGGCTTGGAAGATTTCGAGTTCTCGGACGAGGAGGTGCTCGAAGCCGTGCTCACCCAGTTTTACCAGGGGGAGCGGCACGTTCCCGACGAAATCCTGCTTCCCGCCGAGATCAGCGATGCCGACGTGCGCGAGGAGTATCTGGGGGAAAAGAAGGGGAAGCGGGTCGCGATAGTGACCCCGCGGCGGGGCTCGAGACTGGAGCTTGTGAGAATGGCGCGGGAGAACGCAAGACAGGCCTTCGGCTCCAGAACCGACGCGCGAAGCCAGCGCGAGAAGATGCTGGAGCAGCTCGGCCGCTCCCTTCGGCTTCGCAACGCGCCCAAGCGGATCGAGTGTTTCGACATCTCGAACATTCAGGGCGCGCTCGCCGTGGGCTCCATGGTGGTATTCGACGAAGGGGAGCCGCAGCGAAGTCGCTACCGAAGGTTCAAGGTTAAAAGCTCCGGTGGCGCCGACGACTTCGGCATGATGTACGAGGTACTGACGCGCCGTTTCCGGCGCGCCAAGGAGGAAGGGGAGCTTCCCGATTTGGTAGTCGTCGACGGCGGGAAGGGACAGCTAAACGTAGCGCTTGCCGTATTCGAGGAGTTGGGGATAACCGGGGTGGATGCGGTGGCGTTGGCCAAAATGCGGGCCGAGCGCGCGCCTCGCTCGGAGGAGGTCAGGCGCTCTCCCGAGCGGGTCTTTCTTCCCGGAAGGAAAAAGCCAGTCATTTTGCGACGCAACTCGACCGCGCTTTTCCTGCTGCAGCGGATCAGGGACGAGGCGCACAGGTTCGCGATTTCCTACCATAAAAAGCTCCGGAAAAAGGCCAGAATGCGCTCTGCGCTCGAAGACGTCGCCGGCGTGGGGGCCGGGCGCAGGCGCGCCCTTCTTCGCCATTTCGGGAGCGTGGCTCGGATACGGCAGGCAACCTGCGAGGAGATCTCCCGAGTCCCCGGCGTATCCGAGCGGTTGGCCCGCCAGATCAAGGCCCACTTGGAGAGTGTCGCTAGCGGGGAGCCCTCCGCCTGCGGCGCCGAGGACTGCAAAAGCCAGTAAGCAGGCGCCGGCGGCAGTCTCGGGCGAAGCCCCGGGTCTTTCTCTTGGCGGCGGCCGGGAGGGGGATCGAGGGAGGGAGCTCGGAAGCTCCGCCGGGTCCGGACCATGACCCACTTGACGGTCGGCTGAGTCGAGCCGGCGCCCGCGGTCGCTTGGCGCGGGCGCCTTGCTGCCATGGCGTCCTTCCTTCTCCCATCGGCGACCCTGTTTCTTGCGGCCGCTTCGACCGCGATCACAGGGGGGGAGAGCCTCCTTGCGAGAGTGGGGCTTGCGGTGGCTTGCCTCTGGGCTTGGGTGGTCTTTCGCAGGACCAAGTCGAGAGGAGAAACTCTTCTTCTCCTTCTTTTCGCGTCGGCTGCGGGATTCGCCCTGGGCTGGCGCGCCTTAAACCCCGAATTCGGTCCAACGCACGTGGTGCGATTGGCGGGGTTGCGCCCGGTAAGAGTCGTGGCACGGGTGGTTTCCGCCGAGCGGGGATCGGGCGGCGAAACCATGGAGCTAGAGGCGCTCGGCGTTGGTCCTAAAGACGGGGAGCGTCCGGCAAGGGGCAGGCTCATGGTAGGGATTGCCAAACCGTCGCGCTCCGTCACTCCCGGGTGCCGGGTTGCTTTTACTGGCGCGCTTCGGCGGCCGGCCAATTTCGGCAATCAGGGCAGCTTCGACTACGAGTCCTACCTCGCGCGACGCGGAATCTACGTCCGTGCCTTCCTTTGGGACGATAGTGGCATCGAGCTTCTGGGATGCTCCCCTGGGCCGCTCGAGGAAGTGTTGGAGGCATGGCGAGGCAAGGTGCGAAGCGCCATTCTTTCTCGCGGCAGGCGGCGGGAGGCAGGGGTGTTGCTCGCGATGGTACTGGGCGAGCGCCATTCGGTAGCGACGCGGGTCCGCGAGCAGATGATTCGCGCCGGTGTGGCGCATGCGCTTGCGATCTCGGGGCTCCACGTCGGAGTGGTCTTCGGGGCGGCCTACTGGGTTTTGCGTTGGCTCTTGTCTCGAAGGATTAGCCTTCTCTTGAGTGCCGACGTGAGCGCGCTCGCCATGCTAGGAGCGTTTTTGCCCGCGCTGGGGTACGCGTTCTTGGCCGGAGGACGGGTATCGACTTTGCGGGCCCTTATCATGATCGCGGCGATGGTCATGGCGAGCTTGGCGGGCAGGCCGACTCGGGCCCTGCGTGCGCTCGCTCACGCGGCTTCGTTGCTCGTGATCGCGAACCCACTCGTCCTCACCGATCCCTCCTTTCAACTCTCCTTCGCCTCCGTCCTCGGGATAGTCGCACTCGCCAAAAAGACTGCCTGGAGGCAAGAAGGCGGAGCCTGCTTGCGCCTTTTTCGCCTCGCTGCCTCCTCGTTTCTGGTTTCGCTCGCGGCAACGCTCGCTACGGCACCTATTACCGCCGCGCATTTCGGACGGGTCTCCCTGATCGCCCCTATCGCCAACCTTGCCGTTCTCCCCCTGCTCGGTCCGGGAGCCGTCGTGCCGGCGGTCGCCGCAGCTTTCCTGGTGCCGCTTAGCGAGAACGCAGCCCTGTTGCCTCTCCTCGGGGCAAGCTATTCGGTTCGCCTGGGTCTTTACCTTACCGAGCTGTTCTCGGCCCCCCGCGTCGCCGCTTGGTCGAGCTTCGTTCCTACGCAGGCGGAGATCCTCCTTTACTATGCCTGCCTGGGCCTTCTATTCTTCTGGCGAGCACTGCGACCCGGGTGGCGGCGGATTGCAGCATCGTTTTGCCTTTTCGCGCTAGCCTGCGATTGCGGCTTTTGGATCTGGCAGCGCCACTTCGATTGGAGGCTCCACGTGACCTTCTTGAGCGTGGGCCAGGGGGATGCGGCGGTGGTGGAGTTTCCCGGGGGAAGAACCATGGTGATCGATGCCGGCCCGCGGTTCCGATCCGGATTCGATACCGGCGAACGGGTAGTTGCGCCGTTTCTTAAAAGTCGAAAGATCGCTCGCCTGGATTACCTGGTCCTCACACACGCCCAAAGGGATCACTGCGGCGGCGCTCGGGCGCTGGTGAGGGAGTTTTCCCCGGCCGAGATCTGGTGGCACGGGGCGGGGGAGCGAAGCTGCATCGAAGCCGGGGATCTTCGATCCCTTCCCGGCCCGAGGCTCGTTAGCGTGCGCCGAGGCATGGGGCGGGAGATCGGCGGGGTGCGGCTTCGCGTCTGCCACCCCCCGCCCCACTCGCGGCACCTCGAAGAGAACAACCGTTCAGTGGTGCTAAACCTCGCCCACCGAAGCGTCTCCTTCGCGTTTACCGGCGACATAGAAGCCGCGGCGGAGCGCTCCATCGTAAGCTCCGGCTGCCTCGGTCCGAGCACCGTCCTCAAGGCCCCTCACCACGGAAGCGCCACCTCGAGCACGCCCCTATTCGTCGAAACCCTGGCGCCTCGTTTGGTCGTCTTCTCTGTTGGTAGGGAAAACCGCTTCGGCTTTCCCCGCCCGGAAGTCTTGGCGCGCTACCGCCGCCGCGGAGCGAGAATTTTCAGAACCGACGTGGAAGGCGCTATCGAAGTGATAAGTGACGGCCGGTCGTACCGGGTCTGCGCGGGCCGGCGCATCCGCAGGTGCCGCGCCGCTCCCGCGCTCACTCTGGGGGACGGGCGGGGCTCTCTTGCGGAAGCTCTCGCTTTACCGCGACGTAGTTCACTATCCGGCCGCTCTCGTCGGTGACGGGCGTGATGGTCGCTTGCTCGCGATATAAGCTTCCGTCTTTGCGCCGATTGGTTATGTATCCACTCCAGGTCTTCCCCGTCGTCAGCGTGCCCCACATCTTGCGGTAGAACGATTCGTCGTGTCGCCCGCTCTTTAGCATCCGCGGATTTTGCCCCAGGGCCTCGTAGGCACTGTAGCCCGTGATCCTCTCGAAAGCCGGGTTCACGTATTGTATCTGCCCCTTGGCATCGGTGATCATGATGCTCTCTGGGGTATGCTCTACCGCCTTTATCAGGCGCGCGTGCTCCTCCTCCCTCTGCTTGCGATCGATCGTCGCGGCGAGCACGTTGGCGAGGGCCTGAAGAAAGCTCACGTCGTCGGAGCTGAACTTGCGGCGCTTGACGCTGTGGGCGCCAAGCACGCCGAAGGGTCGCCCGCGGCCCTGGATTATGACGCTCATGCCGCTTACCACGCCGTGTTCGGTAAGAAGCGGCGGGCCGCTAAAGCGCCGCTCTTTGCTCAGGTCGTCCACTATGACCGGCCCCTCGGTAAGAAGCGTGTACCCCGCTTGCGAGTCCCGATCGGCGCTGACCCGTGCGGTTCCGACGCATCCTGGTTTCCAACCGATGCCCGCCCTAAGAAGAAGCGATTTTCCGTCCGCGCAAAGCTCGAGGACCTTGGCGAGCTCCACTTCTAGATTCTCCACCACGAGCTTCAAAGCCTCCTCGAAGAGCCGATCGAGCGCAAGCCCTCCGAGGGCCCTCTGCCCGAAGCGCGCCAGCGCCGTCTGCTGGCGCGCGCGCACCCGCAGGGCCCCTTCTGCCCGCGCCCGCTCGGTCACGTCGGTTGCAACCCCCATCGCCCCGATCGTTGCGCCGCGGCTGTCGCGAATTGGCGAATAGCTGGCGTCGTAGGCGAGGTCGCCGACGCTCACCGTGGTCGAAAAGCTCTCGCCAGCCAAGGCCCTGCGGACCCCTTCCTTTATTTCCGGGTTGTCGCCGTAAAGATCGAAGACGGAGCGCCCCACCGCCTCGCCCGGCTTGAGGCCGAGTGGAAGCAACCCCTTGCCCTCCGAAAGCGTGAACCTTCCCTCGCTGTCGACCGCCCAGAGGACCACTGGGGCACTGTCTACCACGGCGCGCAGCCTCTCGCGGCTCTGGCGCAGTGCGTCGGCTACCTTTTTCTGCTCCGTGAGATCCTGCATCGTCCAGACAAACCCCATCGGCCGCCCCGTATCGTCCTTTAGCTGGGACACGTGGACCATGACCGGGAAGATCTCTCCGTTCCGGCGCCGGTGCGAGAGTTCGCCGGTAAAGTGACCCTTTTTCTCGATCTGCTCGGCCACTTCCGCCGGCTCTGCGCCCTCGGGCCCCGCGAGCACCGACTTGTCCTCCCCGATGAGCTCCAGAGGTTCGTATCCGTGCATCTCGGCGCAGGCTCGGTTGGCGAAGATAATGCTCCCCTGGGGATCGATGACCGCCATGCCTTCGGTGCTTTGCTCGACCATGGAGGAGAGAAGCTTGCGGTGCTCCTCCTTCCATTCCCGCTCGGTGATGTCGATTCCGAGCGCGACGATGAGGTCCCCGCCGAGGCGAGATTCCTCGAGTTTTTTCAGTTGCCAGCGGATCTGCCGCTCCGTTCCGTCTGCGCACTTGACGAGGCTCGTCAGCTCGGAACCTGGGTCCTGTTCGAGGCCTTGCTCGAACTCGTGCCTGGCCCGATCGCGGCTGTGCGCCGGCACAAAGGAGGCAAACCAGTTTCGGCCTCGCGCGCCCGCGCCGGATAAACCGAGGACCCGCTCGGCTTCACGGTTGAGCGCTTGCACGGTAAAGTCCGGCTCCAAAACGACGACGAGCGCCGGGACAGTCGCGAGGATCGCTGCCGCCAGTTCAGGGCCCAGATCGGCCCGAGCTTGGACGGGCTGCGGCGCTTGCAAACGGCGGCCGGCTCGATCTTCCCTTTCCTCCTCCCGCTTGACCTCCATCCCTAACCCCACGCTCTCGCCCGCGCCGGCACCGCTCACTTGCACCGCTCGCGGCGAAACAAATTTTCATGGAAACATGGGCTTTCGTCAATCGAGAAGATTGCGTGATGCAGGCTCTCTAGTTTCGGGCTTCGTTGTGCTTGGGCGATTTCCCTACCGCACGCTTGCATGCTAATTAGGCGGTGGCCGGCCATGAAAGTGAGCGGTGTAAAGGGTTTCCACGATATTTTGCCGCCCGAGTCGGCGCGCTGGGAGGCGCTCGAAGAGAAGGCCAGGAGCGTCCTGCGTTCTTATAATTTCGCCGAGATCCGCCTGCCCGTGCTCGAGCGCACCGAGCTTTTCGCGCGCTCGCTGGGAGAAGATACCGACATCGTGGCCAAGGAGATGTACACGTTCCAAGATCGTGACGGCACTTCTCTCGCGCTTCGCCCGGAGGGGACCGCCTCGATCGTTCGCGCCTACCTCGAGGGAGGACTGGCCGCGAGCGCCGGTGTGGTCAAGCTCTTCTACCTCGGGCCCATGTTTCGCCGCGAGCGGCCGCAAAAGGGAAGGTTGCGGCAGTTCCACCAGCTTGGAGTCGAGCTCATCGGCAGGGACGATCCGGCGAGCGACGCCGAGGTCGTCACGCTGCTCGAGGATCTGCTGCGCGCGGCCGGCGCGCGGGCGTTTCGCCTCGAGATCAACTCGGTGGGAGACTCCGCCTGCCGGCCTCTTTACCGCGAGGCGCTCAGGAAATACGCTGTCGGCGTTCGCGATAGGCTTTGCACCGATTGCCAGAGCAGGATCGAGCGCAACCCGATGCGGCTGCTCGACTGCAAGAAGGAGCCCTGCCGGCTCGCGCTTGCCGAGGCCCCGTCGATCGAGACATACCTCTGCGGGGACTGCCGAGCGCATTTCGAACGGGTGCTTACGCTCCTGGAAGAGGCGCGAGCGTCGGTGTCCGTGAATCCGAGGCTCGTCCGCGGCTTGGACTACTATACCAGAACGGCGTTCGAGGCCTTGGCCCCTGGCCTCGGCGCGCAGAATGCGGTAGGCGGGGGTGGCAGATACGATGGATTGGTGGCCAGGTTCGGCGGGCCCCCCAAGCCAGCGATCGGATTCGCTGTGGGCCTGGAGCGCCTGGTCATGATTGCCGAGGCAGCCGAGGAGCAAAGGAGCGGGCCGCAGGCGGCCGTGATCGCGCTTGTCGAGGAAGCCGAAGGCAGCGCTCTTGCGCTCGCCCGCCGGCTCCGCTGCGCTGGGGTGGTGTGCGAGGTGGAAGGCGCCGGCGGAAGCCTAAAGAGCAGGATGCGACGCGCCGACAGAGGAGGGGCTACTTTCGCGTTGATCATCGGCGAGGACGAGCTTCGGGAGGGGCGGGCTACGGTGCGGGACATGCGGGGCAAGAGGGATTATTCGAAGGCTTTGCGTCTGGAAGCGAATGGCGAGGAGCTCAGACGGCGGCTCGAGGAGCTGGCTCATGGCTGACGAGGAGCATACGGGATCTCTCGGCAATTGGAAGCGCAGCGCCTACTGCGGCGATCTGCGCCTTGCGGACGTGGGCCGCCGGGTCACGGTCATGGGATGGGTCTCCTCGCAGCGGGATCACGGAGGGGTGATCTTCGTCGATCTCAGGGATCGGACTGGATTGCTCCAGATCGTGCTCAACCCGAGCGTGAGCGCGGAGGCTGCGGCCTTGGGGCGGCAGGTTCGCTCCGAGTACGTCATAGCCGCCCAGGGAGAAGTGGTCCGCAGATCCCCCGAAACGATCAACCCGGCCCTTCCGACCGGGGAGATCGAAGTTCGGGTGTCGGCGCTAAAGGTTTTGAATACATCGCAGCCCACGCCCTTTCCGATCGACGACGAAGCCGAGATCACGGAAACGGTAAGGCTCAAGTACCGATTCCTGGACCTTCGCAGGCCCAAGATGCTCCACAATCTGCGGCTGCGGCACCGGCTTGCCGCGCGAGCCCGGGAGTATCTGGATCGCTGCGGGCTAGTCGAGGTGGAGACGCCGGTGCTCACGCGCAGCACCCCCGAGGGCGCCAGAGACTACCTGGTGCCGAGCCGGGTGAACCGTGGCTGCTTTTACGCTCTGCCCCAGTCCCCGCAGCTCTTCAAGCAGATGCTGATGGTCTCCGGCCTCGATCGTTACTACCAGATCGTTCGCTGCTTCCGGGACGAAGATCTGCGGGCGGATCGCCAACCCGAGTTCACCCAGATAGACATCGAAATGTCTTTCGTGGAGCCACAGGACATCTTCGAGCTGGTCGAGGGCCTGCTCGAAGAGCTGGTCGACGAGGCCAAGGGCTTGCGCATCCCCCGTCCCTTCCCGCGGCTTTCCTACGCCGAAGCGATGGCGAGATACGGCACCGATCGGCCGGATACGCGATTCGGGTTGGAGATCGTGGATCTCTCGTCATGCTTTACGGGCTCGCAGTTTAGGCTTTTTGCCGAGGCTTTGGAAAAAGGGGGGACCGTACGGGGAATATTGGTCAGGGGACAGGAGCTGTCGCGCAAGGAGTTGGACGATCTGGTGGAGTTCGTGAAACTTTTCGGGGCGGGGGGGCTGGCGTGGATCAGGATCGGCTCGGAGGGGTGGCAGTCGCCGGTGGTCAAGTTTCTCTCCGAGCGGGAGAGAAGCGAGCTCGGGACACGCCTTGGGCTGCGTGCGGGGGATCTCGTCCTGCTCGTGGCCGACCGCGAAGCGGTGGTGTGCGACGCCCTGGCAAACGTGCGGCTTAGGCTCGGGGAGCGGTTGAATCTTATCGCCAGGGAGAGGCTGGATTTCCTCTGGGTGACCGACTTCCCCCTGGTCGAGTACTCCGAGGAGGAGCGGCGCTACGTCGCCCGCCACCATCCTTTCACCTCTCCGATGGACGAGGATCTGGGGAAGCTCGAGCGGGAACCGCTGGCGGTGCGCGCCAAGGCTTACGATGTGGTACTGAATGGAATAGAGATCGGGGGCGGAAGCATCCGTATCCACCGCAGCTCGCTCCAGCGCAGGGTGTTCCAATTGCTCGGGATCGGTGAAGAGGAGGCGCGCCGCAAGTTCGGCTTTCTCCTCGATGCGCTATCCTACGGGGCGCCCCCTCACGGAGGGATCGCGCTCGGTTTCGATCGATTGGTGATGATGCTAGTGGGGGCCAACTCGATACGCGAGGTGATAGCCTTCCCCAAGACCCAAAAGGCCGTCTGTTTGCTCACCGAGGCGCCGGGACCCGTAGAGGCGCGACAGCTTGCGGAGCTGGGAATCGGGCTGAAGAAGTGAGAAGGGCGCCTTGCCGAAAGCGTGACCGTTGCACCGCCACGCTCCCCGTGGCTTCGGCCCTTTTTCTCTCGCTCGGGTTTTTGGGCTGCGGGGTTTCGGGACCGCTTCGGGTTATCGAGCGAGCCGAGCTTGCGCCCGGTGCTACCCACTTTGCCCTTCTTCCCCTTTCGGCGCCTTCGGGGAGCGAAAAGCGGGCAAGACGCGCGCGCCTCGAGGGAGCGGCGGCGCGGCTTACCTACCGCTTGCGCGAGGAGCTCTCGGCGTGCGGTGCCCTCTACCTCGTGCCTCAGGAAGCCGTGGATCGAGCGCTCGGGGCAGGGGGTCGGGCCCGGGAGGGCGAGCCCTGGGACGAAGTCAAGGGCATAGGGATCCGCCTCGGCGTCGATGCCGTGCTGGTGGGAGCGCTTCTTTCCTATGTCGAGCGGGAGGGGGGAAGCTTCGGAGCGCGCCGTCCCGCCCGGGTCGGCTTCCTTTTGCGGCTGAGGCGAATCCCGGACGGAAAGGAGCTTTGGCGGGCCGAGTTCGAAGAGGCACAAAAGCCGCTGCTCGAGGACATAACCGGCCTCGGGCGTTTCATTGCCCGTGGTGGCAGATACCAAACAGCAGACGAGTTGGCGGCCGCGGGCGCCCGCGCGGCGGCGGAAAGCTTCTGCCGGCACGTCGGCTCGCATCGGTGAGCTGAGCCGGCGGTGGTTGGGAGTGGATGTCCTTCTCCCCGATGGTGATCGTGGTCCACGGTGGGGCCGGCGAGGCGCCCCAGGCGGGCAAGGAAGAGGTGGCACGAGGCTTGCGGATCGCGCTGGAGCGGGGATGGGAGTGCTTGCGGGCCGGCCAGACTGCGCTCGAAGCTGTTACCCGAGCGGTCGCCGCCATGGAGGATTTCCCGGCATTCAACGCAGCAGTAGGCGCTTGCCTCGATGCCCGGGGCAAGGTCGGGCTCGACGCATCGATAATGGCGGGGACGGGCCAGCGTGCCGGAGCGGTGGCGGATCTCAGGCGAATAAGGAACCCCATCCTCCTCGCTCGCTTTTTGTTGGAGCACGGTCCCCATCTCTTCATGGTAGGCGGCGGTGCCGAGCGTTTCGCTAAGAGCGCGGGCTTTTCGCTGATCGACCCGGCAGAGCTCGTGACCGAGGAGCAGCGGGGGCGCTGGCGTGCGCGGCGCCGGCGAAAGCTTGCCCAGGGATCGGGCACGGTCGGCGCCGTCGCCCTGGATCGGGCGGGAGGAGTCGCGGCGGCGACATCGACCGGCGGGATTTCCGGGAAGCTGCCCGGTCGGGTAGGGGATTCAGCGGTAATAGGTGCCGGGACCTGGGCCGAGGACGAGGCGGGTGCAGTTTCGGCGACCGGCCAAGGAGAGGCTATAATCCGCGTCGGGCTGGCGCGCGCGGTGGTCGAGCGGCTCAAGGCGGGTCGGCCGGCAGCCGACGCCGCCTCGGAGGCGATCGAGGAGCTTGCGAGAAAAACCGGCGGCAGGGCCGGCGTTATAGTCCTCGACCGGGCCGGCCGGTTCGCGGCTCGCTGGAACACCGACTCGATGTCTTGGGGGTGGCGGACCGAGCAGGGGGGGAGCGAAGAGGTGGCTTAAGCCTCTCGCTCGCCCTTCCGACCCGCTCTTGGCCCTTGCGAGGTTGGCGGGGCGGGGTCGAGGGCGAGCCTGCGAGGAGCGCCGACCGTTTCGAAGGGGCGCTCGGGCGGCTTCGAGCGTATTCCTAGCTCGGCTGCGCGTTATGTTCCGAGGCCTCCATGGCGGCGGCCACGGCGGGGTGCCGCACCTTCCCCTCTGCGGTGTTCAGCCCGCGCCTCAACGCGCTGTCCTCGTCCATCGCGGCTTCGAACCCGCGCTCCGCGATGGCCAGTGCGTAGGAGAGCGTTGCGTTGGTCAGCGCGAAGGTCGAGGTGTGCGGCACCAGGGCCGGCATGTTCGTCACGCAGTAATGTACCACCCCGCTTTCGACGTAAACCGGCTTCCTGTGAGAGGTCGGCCGGGACGTTTCCGCGCATCCACCCTGGTCGATGGAAAGATCTACCAGGGCGCTTCCTTTTTTCATGGCGCCGACCAACCGCGCCGGGATGAGCTTGGGAGTGCGAGCCCCTGGGATGAGCACCGAGCCGATGACGAGATCGGCGCTCGTCACCTCTTCCTCGATGTTCGCGCCGTTCGACATGACCGTGGTCACGTGCCCTCCCAGAATGTCATGGACGTAGCGAAGCCGCGCGGGATTGATATCCAGGATGCTAACGTGCGCTCCCATTCCGACGGCCACTTGGCAGGCGCTCGCCCCGGCTATGCCCGCCCCGAGAATGACGACCTTGCCCGGGCGCACGCCCGAGGCTCCGCTCAAGAGGATTCCCCTGCCCCCGTTGGGAGCTTGCAGGCACCACGCCCCGACCTGAACCGCCAGCCTTCCCGCGACCTCGCTCATGGGGGCGAGAAGCGGAAGCGAGCCATCCTCGAGCTGGATGGTCTCGTAGGCGATCGCGTTGACTTTCTTGTCTAGCAGGGCCCTGGCCAGCGCGAGGTTCGCCGCCAGATGGAGATAGGTGAAGAGGATGAGGCCCGGCCGCAGGTAATCGAGCTCGGGTCCGAGCGGCTCCTTGACTTTGAGTACCATCTCGGAGTTGGCCCAGACTTCTCTAGCATCTTCTACCATCTCGGCTCCGGCCCGGCGGTATTCGCGGTCGAGTAGCGAGCTGCCCACACCGGCCCCCTTCTCCACCAAAACCTTGTGGCCCCGGCTCGTCAGGGCGCTCACACCCGCGGGCGTGATGGCGACTCGCTTTTCCTCTTCCTTTATTTCTTTCGGCACGCCGACGATCATCTTGCCACCCCCGAGCGCGTGCGCCCGAAGCCTCCTCGCGCCAGGCGCCAAGCTCATAAACGGAGCCCGCAGGGGAGTCAAGCGCTGGCGGCCGCGCGCTCTGGGCTTTCAGCTTTGGGACGGCCCTGGGAGTTTGCGCTCGTTCGGGGGCGGCCTTTGCAAAGAGGCGGGCCCTTCTATATAGATTGACGATCACGGAGTGGCGCGCGGGCGCGGGGCTCCGCCGCGGCCTGCGGCGCGATGGGGAGTTGTGCCAATGGCGACGATCTTGGATGGAAAGGCCCTGGCGAAACGGGTGCGGGAGGAGGTGCGCGGGCGCGTCGAAGAGCTGCTGCGGCGAGGCGTAACACCCGGACTTGCGACGATCCTCGTGGGCGACGATCCGGCTTCGAAGATCTATGTCGGCACCAAGCAGAAAGCGTGCTCGGAGGTCGGTATCAGGTCGTTTGGATTCGCGCCGCAGGCGACGAGCTCTACCGAGGACCTGGTCCGCCTGATCCACGAGGTAGCGGCGAAGCCCGAGATCCATGGCATCCTGGTTCAGCTCCCGCTGCCCCGCCATATCGACGAGGAGCGGGTAATAGAAGCTATTCCCCCCGCCAAAGACGTCGATGGACTGACCACCGTGAATCAGGGAAAGCTCGTCACCGGCGCGCGGGGGCTTAGGCCCTGCACCCCCCTCGGAATCATGCGCCTCATCGCCGAAGCGTCCCTGCCGCTCAAAGGGGTGTCGGCAGTGGTCGTGGGCCGAAGCAAGCTCGTCGGCAAGCCCGTGGCCTTTCTCCTTTTGGAGCAGCACGCGACGGTCACCATGTGCCACTCACGCACGCGCGACTTGGCCGCGGAGGTGGGGCGGGCGGATCTACTCGTGGCGGCTGCCGGCCAGGCCGGGCTGGTCAAGGGGGAGTGGGTCAAGCCTGGGGCGGTCGTGATAGACGTCGGGATCAATCGCGGCGAGGATGGCAAGCTGCGGGGCGACGTGGAATTCGGACCGGCGAGCGAGAGAGCTTCCGCCATAACGCCGGTGCCGGGGGGGGTCGGCCCGATGACCGTGGCCATGCTCCTCTCCAACGCGGTCGAAGCCGCAGCGATGCAGGCTGGGGGATGACGGCGGAGGCGGGCGAGCCGAAGCGAACGCCGCTCTTTGGGCGCCACGTAAGCCTCGGTGCCAAAATGACAGAGTTCGGAGGCTGGCAGATGCCGCTTTCCTACCGCGGCATCCTGGAAGAGCACCGGTCGGTTAGAACGAAGGCCGGCCTCTTCGACGTGAGCCACATGGGGGAGATCGCAGTTCGGGGGCCAGGTGCGGGCGAGCTCTGCCAGCGCCTTACGACCAACGACGTCGCGCGGCTGAGCGACGGCGGTGTTCAGTACACTATCCTGTGCGACGAGAATGGCGGCGTGATCGACGATGTCACGCTCTACCGCCGCTTCGAGGAGGAATATTTCTTCTGCGTGAACGCGGCCAACGCCGCCAAGGATTTCGCGTGGATCGCGTCGCACGCCGGAGCCGTCGTGGTGGAGGACGTGAGCGCGGAAACGGCGCTTCTTTCGCTTCAGGGGCCCGCGGCCGAGGCGGTGCTTTCGCGGGCGGCGCTCCTCGACCTTGCGGCCTTGCCTCGCTTTCGCTTCCTCTGCGCCGACATCGAGGGCTATTCCGTGACGATCTCGCGAACCGGCTACACGGGAGAGGATGGCTTCGAGATCTTCGTGGAAAGCTCGCGTGCGCCAGCGCTCTGGGATCGCCTCATGGAGGAGGGCCAGGCGTTCGGTCTGGTGCCGGTGGGGCTCGGGGCACGGGATACGCTTCGACTCGAAGCCGCGCTGCCCCTCTACGGACACGAGCTTTCCTCGTCCACGACACCTCTAGAAGCCGGTTTGGACCGGTTCGTACGCTTCGATGCCGGGGACTTTATCGGCCGCGCGCGATTGCTCGAGCAAAAACGGACCGGTTGCCGGCGCAGGCTGGTCGGGCTCGTTCTGGTCGAGCGGGGGGTGGCGCGGCATGGCTACGCGGTCGTGGTACGGGGAGCGGTCGCCGGGGAGGTCACGAGCGGCGGTTGGTCGCCGACGCTGGGCCGCAGCATAGCGCTTGCGTACCTCGATACCGCCGCCCTCGGGGAAGAAGAGGAGGTCGAGGTGCTCGTGCCCCAGGGGTGGGCGAAGGCCAAGTTGGTATCTTTGCCATTTTACAGAAGGGAAGGGAGGAGCCGCAAACCATGAAGATTCCCGACGAGCTTCGCTACACCGAGGAGCACGAGTGGGTCAGGGTGGCCGACGACGAGGCGACGGTAGGTATAACGGACTACGCGCAGTCGGAGCTCGGCGACGTGGTTTTCGTCGAGCTGCCGAAAATGGATCGGGAGCTCAAGCGCGGGGACCAACTGGCGTCGGTGGAGTCGGTAAAGGCCGTCTCGGAAGTGTACGCGCCGGTCAGCGGCCGCGTCACAGCCGTCAATACCGACCTCGTCGAGAGGCCCGAGCTCTTGAATCAGTCCCCTTACGAAGAGGGATGGATGGCGAGGATGAAACTCAGCGATCCGAGCGAGCTCGGCTCTCTCATGAGCGCTGCTCAGTACGCCGAGCTCGTCGCCCAGGAGAAGGGAAGGAAGTGAGGCGGGTTTACTGTCCCCACACGGAAGCCGAGGTGCGCGAGATGCTGCGGGCCATCGGGGCCCCGAGCGTTGAGCACCTGTTCCGGGAAGTGCCCCGGGAGCTCGTGCGAACGGGGGCGATCCGCGTCGAAGGGGGTCTTTCGGAGCCGGAGCTTTGCCGGCGCCTGGAGGCCTTGGCTCGGGAAAATGCCGCTTTCGGCGACTTCCCGCAATTCGTCGGGGCCGGCTCCTACCCGCATTTCATCCCCGCCGCGGTCGCTGAGGTCACGGCTCGAAGCGAGTTCTCGACCGCTTATACTCCTTACCAGCCGGAGGTGAGCCAGGGGACGCTCCAAGCCAGCTTCGAGTTCCAGTCGATCGTGGCGAGCCTGACCGGCATGGATGTCGCCAACGCCAGCATGTACGACGGCGCTTCCGCTACCGCCGAGGCCGTTCTCATGGCGCATCGCATGGCGCCGCAGCGCCCCGCCGTGGTGATATCGAGCGCCTTGCACCCGCACTATCTGCAGACGGTGCGCACCTACGCGAGCGACTTGCCCGGGATGGAGCTTCGTACGGTTCCCTATACCGCTTCCGGCGCTACGGACCTGGAGGCGGCGGAGGCGTGCCTGGAGGACGCCTGCTGCCTGGTGCTGGGGTACCCGAATTTCTTCGGCGTCATAGAAGACCTCGCGGCGGCAGCGGCGCTGGCGCACGAGAAGGGCGCCTATTTGGTTTCCACCACCCAGGAGGCGCTGGCGCTGGGGTTGCTCAAGTCGCCCGGCGAGCTCGGCGCCGACGTCGCCGTGGGAGAGGGGCAGAGCCTCGGCCTGCCTATGTCTTACGGAGGGCCCGGCGTCGGGTTTTTCGGCTGTGCGCAAAAGTTCCTGCGCAGCATGCCGGGGCGCGTGGTAGGGGAAACTAGAGACGAGAGAGGCAACCGCGGATACGTCCTTACGCTGGCGACGAGAGAGCAGCACATAAGAAGGGAGCGGGCGACCTCGAACATTTGCACCAATCATGCGCTGTGCGCGCTCGCCGTGGCGGCCTACGTGTCGCTTCTCGGCCCCCGGGGACTTCGCGAAGTCGCGGCCCGCAACGTGAGAAACGCGCACTATCTGGCCAAGCGGCTGAGCGGCATCGGCCGCCTTCGCTTCTTCGGGCCTTTTTTCAACGAGTTCGTGCTGGAGCGCGCACGGGCGCGGGAGATCTGGGAGGGGATGGTGCAGATGGGTTTCATGGCGGGGGTGCCCCTGGGGCAGTGGTTCCCCGAGCTCGACGACTGCTTGCTGCTCTGTGCGACCGAAGTCCATAGCCGGGAGGAGATGGAGAAGTTCGCGCGCGCCTTCGAGGAGGCCGCGGGAGGGGGTGCATGAAAGGCGTGGTGGGTGGATTGCGGGGGGGCCTTTTGGCCGAGCCTCTGATTTTCGAGATCGGCGGTTCGGGGCGCTATGCGCCCGTGGTGTGCGAGGAAGAGGCCGGGGGAGATGGGGAGCCCTTTCCCCTGCAGGAGCACCTCCTGCGCGAGGGCGTCGAGGGGTTGGCCGAGGTGAGCGAGCCGGAAGTCGTGCGCCATTTCACGCGTCTTTCCGAACTCAATTTCTCCGTCTCCAAAAACTTCTACCCCCTTGGCTCCTGCACCATGAAGTACAACCCGGTGGTGAACGAGCGATTGGCCAGGCTGCGCGGCTTTTCCGAGCTTCATCCTTTCATGCACCCGAGTTTTTGCCAGGGGGCGCTTCGGCTCATGTGGGAGCTCGAGCGCGATCTCGCGGAAATAGGGGGTATGGACGCGGTTAGCTTGCAGCCGGCCGCGGGAGCGCATGGGGAGCTTGCGGGGATGAAGATCATAAGAGCCTATCACCGCGAGCGTGGAGACGGGCGTCGCAAAGTCCTGATTCCCGCCACGGCGCACGGTACCAATCCCGCCAGCTCGGCCCTGTGCGGCTACGAGGTCGCGGAGATCCCGTGCGGCGATGCGGGGATCATCGAAGCGTCGCAGCTCGAAGGGAGGCTCACGGAAGAGGTCGCGGCGCTGATGGTGACGAATCCCAACACGTTGGGATTGTTCGAGCGCGAGATCTGCCAGGTGGCCGAGAAGATCCACCGGTGCGGGGCGTTGATCTACATGGACGGGGCCAATCTCAATGCCCTCATGGGGGTAGCCAAACCGGGCGACATGGGGGCGGACGTCGTGCACTTCAATCTGCACAAGACCTTCTCGACGCCGCACGGGGGCGGGGGCCCGGGAGCGGGACCCGTGGGGGTGAAGAAAGAGCTCGAGCGGTACCTGCCCGTTCCCAGGTTGATCGAGCGCGACGGTAAGATCGTTTGGTCGGAGGACTTTCCCGAGTCCATCGGAAGGGTGCGGTCCTTCTACGGCAATTTTGGCGTCATGGTAAAGGCGTATTGTTACATCCGCACCTTGGGGGGCGAGGGGCTAGCCGAGACTAGCCGCATGGCGGTCCTCAACTCCGCCTACTTGCGCAAGCGCCTGGAGCAAGTTCTCCACCTTCCCTACCGGGCCCCCTCCTTGCACGAATCGGTGTTCGACGACGAGGACCTTCGCCATTTGGGGGTGAGCACGCTCGATATAGCGAAACGGTTGCTCGACTACGGCTTTCATGCGCCGACGATCTACTTCCCTCTGGTCGTTCGCGGGGCGATCATGGTGGAGCCTACCGAAACCGAGAGCAAGCGGACACTCGACGCTTTCGCCGACGCGGTGGCGGCCGTAGTGGAAGAGGCGAAGACCGACCCCGACTTGGTCAAGGCCGCCCCTCATGGGACGGTCGTCGGGCGCTTGGACGAGACGCGGGCGGCGAGGCGGCCGGTCTTGCGCTGGAGGGCCGGGGAAGCCGATCGCGATCGCTAGGACTCGTTCCCTCCCGCTCGCACGCGCTTTAGCTCCCCCTCTATCGGCCATGGCCGAAGCGCAAAGAAAATGAGCATCGCGACATTGACGAGCGGGACGAGCATCAAGAGCCCTAGCGCTCCGTGAAATCCCGCCTTCCTGAAGATTCTCCACCACAGCGCGCCGGCGAGTGCCACTACCGCGGCTACCGTAAAGAGCACCAGGGTAGAGCGGCCTTCCAGAAACACCCGATCACTCTCTAAAGCAAGCGAATCGAAAGAAAGCTATCCACCCGGCCCACTCGCTGGCCCTCGGTCGTCCAGGGCCGAAGCCACGCTTGGAAGACGAATTCATAGGTTCCGTCCGGCTTGCGCGCGGCTTTGGGAGGGTTGTTGTCGAAGGCGCCCATCTTACAGGCCTTCCTCAGAGCCTCGTCCAGGGCCCGGCTCCCCGATACGCCCTCGGTCCTCAAATCCAGGAGCTTGCCGTCGGTTCCCAGAACCACGCGCACGACCGCCTCTCCCTGCGCCGCCAACAACTCGCGCTCGGCCAAGCGCCGTTCCCCGATGAGGAGGTGCTCGAACACGCGAAGCCCCACTCTGCGCACGAACGGGGCGAAGAGATTGGCCTTGGCGTTCAGGAGCGTAAACTGGCCGGGTCTGATCTCGGGCAGATAATCCGGCACGCCGCCGGTAAAGGATGAGAGGTTGCCGACGGCGCCGAGCGCGAGGTCTATGCGCCTCTTGCCCGTTTCGGCCTGCGGCGTCGGGTGCACCTCGGCCCCGCGCTTTCTCTCTTCTTTAGCGGCCAAAAGCTCCCCCGGCTTCTTGAACAAGTCGTCGAGCGCAAGGCGGCGCGGGGGAGGGCTCGAAGGGGGCTGCGAGCGCCTGGGCTCCGGGCGCGCGGCCAAGGCGCGAGCCGAAGCTTGGGGCATGCCGTGGCGAACGGTCTCCTCGCGAGCTCTCGAGCTTTTCTCGCTCACGAAGCGAGTCGGCGCCTGCGGCTCCTCCTCCTTCGCGAGGTCCGACGGTGGGACGATCTTTTGCTCCCGGGGCTCCCGTTCCGAGGCCCGCTCCTTCGCGGGAAGCGCCAGAAGTTCCACCGGGATGAGCGCGGCCGAATCGGCGGCTGAATCAAATCGCGGAGCGGGCAGAAGAAGGATGATGAGGTGCAACAGGGCCGAGAGAGCGGCGAAAAGGGCCATGGCTCGCCACTGTGGGTCCCACGCTAGAGGCCCTGCCGCATCTGCCCGCTGCATGGGAAGAATCTAGCCCGCCTTGGCGCCTGCGGCAACGCTCGGAGCCCGCAGAGAAAGCCGCATCCGGCCTGCGGCGCCGCGGGGTTGGAGCCCAGGGTGGTTCTTTCCCGGAAAGAGAGCGCGAGTCTGTGCCCGGCTCGTCGCGAGAGCGGGACGCACGTTCAGGACTTTCGCCGTGAACTCGCGAAGATCGGCGGGAGGATCGGTGAAAACGACGAGGAAGCGGCTACTTTGGCCAGGTTGCAGCGAATAGGAGGGATCGAGCTGGTGCAAGAGGTCGATCTCTCGGTCCGACAGATCGGTGAGACGCGCCTCGTTGCCGCAGAAGATCACCTTACGCTCGGTCTTGCCGTCGCCGCCGGTGATCGTTCCTTCGATTTGGATGTCGGTGATGGGCGTAGCGGCATTGTTTACCGCCTCGCCGGAAATGGTGAAGACCAGCTTTCGGTCCCGTATGGTATCGTAGCTTCCCCTCACGTTGCTGAGAGCGACTTTGCAGGCGAGAGCCTTCTCTTTGAGCAGTGCTTCCCCCACCAACGGAAGCGAAGAAAAAAATGCAGCCGCCCGCCGGTAACTGCTCTTTAGATAGAGAGCTAGACAAAGATGCAGCACCACCATGGCTCCCATCACCGCGCATGCCGCCACGAAGGAAGAGCGCGGAGTGCGCACGAGCAAGTCGTCGGTCGCCCCCAGGGCCAAGTCCTCGCTCGTCTCTCGGCTGGCTAGGCCGTGCGGGGCGGGGCGGTCGCCTCGAGGCTCCGCTTCGAGAGGGACCTCTTCCCCGGCGGAGCCCACGGTCGCCGCTTCTGCCGCTACCGTCTCGGCCGACTCCTTCTGGATACCCTTCGTCGGTGCGGGATCGCGCAGGAAGGGCAGGGTTCCGGTAGTGTCTACCTCAGGCGGGCGGTGCGGGTCGGTTCTGCGCCGCGGCTGGCTCGGCCGTGGAGGGGCGTCGTCGGAGTAGCGCAAAAAGACCGTGCCACAGCGCGAGCATTTGAACGCTGGGTTTTCCCGGGTTATGCGTTTCTCGTCGACCCGGTAGCGGGTCGAGCAGCGGGGGCATTCCACGATCACACCACCGGCCCTCCCTGCATCCGTTCCTCCCAGCGTCCGCCCCTCCTCTTCTCCTCGCCGAGGGTCCGCCCATGCGGCCCGCCGGCGCTCCAGGCTCACCGCTTCGGCCGCCCGCTCGCGCCGGTTGCAAATGCGAAAGGGGGGACTTGAACCCCCATGGGTTTTACCCCACAGGATCCTGAATCCTGCGCGTCTGCCAATTCCGCCACTTTCGCACGACTTAGAACAGCTAACCGACCATCTCGAAAAAGTCAAGAAAACTCGGGCGCGAAGGCGCGGTTTGACTACCCTGTAGGCGTGTGTTAGCGGCAGAAGTTGTATGCCCTTGGGGAAGACCTACGACCCGCGCGGGGTCGAATCCAAGTGGTCGGAGCGCTGGCGCAGGGAACGTCTCTTCGAAGCCGATCCGGCCAAAGGGGGGCGGGTGTTCTCCATGGTCATACCCCCTCCGAACGTGACCGGATCCCTTCACATGGGACATGCGCTCAACAACACGTTGCAGGACGCGCTATGCCGCTTTCACCGCATGGACGGAGCTAACACGCTCTGGGTGCCTGGTACCGACCACGCCGGCATCGCCACCCAAAACGTGGTCGAGAGGTGTTTGCTGGAGGAGGGCAAGGACCGCCACGCGCTCGGCCGCGAGCGCTTCGTGGAGAGAGTGTGGGAGTGGAAGCGGCAAGCGGGCGGGGCGATCGTGAACCAGCTCGTCCGCCTCGGTGTGTCCTGCGACTGGAGTCGCGAGCGGTTCACCATGGACGAGGGACTGTCGCGGGCGGTGCGCGAGGTCTTCGTTCGCCTCTACGAGGAAGGCCTCATTTACCGTGATCGTTACCTGATCAACTGGTGCCCCCGCTGCCGCACGGCCCTTTCCGACCTGGAAGTGGAGCACGAGGAGACTGATGGCTTCCTTTACCACCTCCGCTATCCGCTTGCCGATTCGACCGGGGTCATCGAGGTCGCCACCACGCGGCCGGAGACGATGCTCGGAGATACAGCCGTCGCCGTCCATCCAGAGGACGAGCGCTACACGTCGCTCGTCGGGCAAGCCCTGGTTCTTCCCGCCCTCGGGCGGCGGATTCCGATCATCGCCGATGATTACGTCGATCGGGAGTTCGGCTCCGGTGCGGTAAAGATAACCCCGGGTCACGACTTCAACGATTTCGAGATCGGGCTGCGCCACGGCTTGGACATGATCTCGGTGATGGACGAGGGAGCGGTGATGAACGATAACGCCGGTCCCTACGCCGGTCTGACGCGGGAGCAGTGCCGCGAGCGGATGGTAGAGGACTTCGAGGAGGATGGGGTCTTGGCACGGATCGAGCCGCACCGCCTGGCGGTCGGCAAGTGCTACCGTTGTCGCACCGTTGTCGAACCGATGCTCTCGGTTCAGTGGTTCGTGCGCGTTAGACCCCTTGCCGAGCAAGCCATCGAGGCCGTGCGCTCGGGACGGACGCGCTTCGTGCCGCAGCATTGGGAGAAAACCTATTTCGCGTGGATGGAGAACATCCGCGACTGGTGCATCTCGCGCCAGCTCTGGTGGGGGCACAGGATTCCCGCGTGGTACTGCACGGGGTGCGGCGAAACCGTGGTGTCTCGCACCGATCCGGCCGCCTGCCCCAAGTGCCAGGCCGCGCTGACCAGGGATCCCGATGTGCTGGATACCTGGTTTTCCTCGGCTCTGTGGCCCTTTTCGACGCTCGGTTGGCCGGATCGCACCGCCGACCTCGAAACTTACTATCCGACCTCGGTACTCGTGACCGGCTTCGACATCATCTTCTTCTGGGTGGCGCGCATGATGATGATGGGGCTCAAGTTCATGGGAGAGGTCCCCTTTCGGGACGTTTACGTGCACGCCTTGGTGCGGGATGAAGCGGGTCAGAAAATGAGCAAGTCGCGGGGGAATGTCATCGACCCGCTCGCGGTGATGGATCGGTACGGCACCGACGCCTTCCGCTTTACGCTCGCGGCGTTCGCCGCGATGGGACGAGACATAAGGCTGGCGGAGGATCGCATCGAGGGCTACCGCAATTTCATGAACAAGCTCTGGAACGCCGCGCGCTACGTCCTGCTCCAGCTCGAGGGTCGCAAGGTCGATTGCGAGATTGCGGAGGGCGAAGAGCTCACGCTGCCCCAGCGCTGGATACTCTCCCGCGTCTCGGCGCTCACCGCCGCGGTCAGGGAAGCGTTTGCGGGCTATCGCTTCAACGAGATCGCTTCCTTGCTCTACGAATTCACCTGGCACGAGTTCTGCGATTGGTACCTCGAGATCAGCAAGCTCGAAATCTGCGGCCCGCGGCCGGATGTGGCGCGAGAGGTCCTGGCGGTTGTGTTGGAGAGGCTGCTTCGGCTGCTGCACCCCCTAATTCCGTTTATAACCGAGGAGATCTGGCAAAGCCTGCCCCACCCGGGCGGCTCGCCCCGCTACCTCGCGCTAGCCCCGTATCCTCATCCCGAGCCGAGCTGGAGGGACGACCAAGCCGAGCGCGCCATGGAAAGGGTGATGGAGGTGATCAGGGGGGTGCGAAACGTCAGGGCCGAGATGAACATCCCCCCGGCGCAGAGGCTCGATCTAGTGTTCCGTACCGACAGCGAGGAAACGGCTAGGCTCTTGCTCGAACATGCCGAGCTCGTGCGGGCTTTGGCCAGGGTCGGGCAAGTGAGGCGGGTGCAGGGAAGCGAGAGGATCGCGGGAAGCGCCACCTTGGCGTTGAGCGGATTGGAGATCAACCTTCCGCTTGCCGGCGTGGTGGATTTTGCGGGCGAGCGGGAACGGCTGCGCCGCGAGCTCGCCAAGCTCAGCGCGGAGCTCGATCGTGTAGATCGCAAGCTCGCCGACAGGCATTTCCTGACCCGCGCCCCGGAAGAGGTGGTCTCCAAGGAAGAGGCGAAGCGAGAGGAGTTGTTGCAGAAGCGCGCGCTGGTCGTGCGAGGGTTAGAGCTGCTGGCGGAGGCGGCAGGTGAGTAGATGCCCTGGCGGCCCGCCCCCCTTTCCTTTCTCCTCTCCCCAGGTGCGGGCCATCGTCGAGGCGGCGCTCGAAGAGGACATCGGCCGGCGCGATCTCACGACCGCGATCGTGCTGGCTCCCGGACTGTGGGCCTCGGGCCGCGTGGTGGCACAGGGCACCTTCGTGGTGGCGGGCGTGGCTTTGGTGGGGATGGTCTGCCGGCGCCTCGACGACAGGGTCGCGGTCGAGGAGGTTACGGAGGACGGGCAGGAGGTTTTCGCCGGCCAGGAGATCGTACGCTTGGTCGGTCCCGCCTCGACCATTCTCGCCGGGGAGCGAACCGCCCTCAACTTTCTCCAGCGCCTCAGCGGCATCGCCACTCTGACGAGGAGGTTCGTTCGGGCGGTCGAGGGAACCGGCGTCGCCATAGCCGACACGCGCAAGACCAGCCCCGGCATGCGTCTGTTGGAGAAGTACGCCACCGCCGTAGGTGGTGCCCTCAACCACAGATTGGGGCTCGATGACGGGATATTGATCAAGGATAACCATATTCTCCTTGCGGGTGGAGTGCGCGCGGCGGTGGAGCGCGCCAGAGAAGCGGCGCCTTGGGGAATGAAAGTTCAGGTGGAGTGCTCTGGCGAGGCGCAGGTAGAGGAGGCGCTTGCAGCCGGAGCCGACGCCATCCTGCTCGACAACGTGACGCCGGCCACGGCGCAAGAACTCGTCGCGCTCGTCGGCAAGAGGGCGGAGGTCGAGATATCGGGTGGGGTGAGCTTGGAAAATGTCGCCCAATACGCGGCAGCGAAACCGCAGCGTATCTCCGTCGGTGCCCTTACCCATTCGGCCCCGGCGGTACCGATACACATGGTTGTGGAGCGCGCGGATGCCCCGGCCGGCTAATTTCGAGAGGGTTCTGGCGTTGCTTCGCGAAGCCGGGGAACCGGTATCCGGTGCGGTGCTGAGCCGAAGCCTCGGAGTTTCTCGGACCGCCATTTGGAAATATATCGGCGAGTTGCGAAAGCGCGGGTACAGGATCGAGGCGAGGCCGGCGCGAGGCTACCGGCTGGTGCGCGCTCCCGACCGCCTGCTGCCGGGGGAGATCGCTCGGCTTCTTGCGACCTCCAGGATCGGTCGCGAGATCCGATACTTCGAGCGAATCGGCTCGACCAATACGGAGGCGGCGGCGCTGGCGAGGCAGGGGGCAACGGAGGGAAGCGTGGTGATCGCCGAGGCGCAAACCCGCGGGCGGGGGCGCATGGGGCGCGAGTGGTTCTCGCCCGCAGGCGTGAATCTTTACGCCAGTATCGTGCTTCGACCGTCCGTGCCGCCGGCCGTGGCGCCGCAACTTAGCCTGGTGGCCGGGTTGGCCGCAGCCCGCGCGCTCGAGGCGCAGGGCGTGGCTCCCCTTGGGATAAAGTGGCCGAATGACGTCTTGGCAGGAGGCAAGAAGATAGCAGGGGTGTTGACCGAGACGGAAGCGGAAGCGGATCGGGTGCGCTGGGTCGTCTTGGGCATAGGCGTCAACTTGAACTGTCTGCCGGCGCGGTTTCCCGCTCATTTGCGCAAGATCGCCACATCGGTTCGGATCTCTACCGGGCGCAAGGTCGATCGCTGCCAGTTCGCCGCGCGTTTGTTCGCCGAGATCGAAAGACTCTACGACCGGTTCCTGGAAAGCGGATTTGGGGCGCTTAGAGGCGAGTTCGAGGAGCGCTCCTCGCTCACCGGCCAGGAGGTGGCGGTGGAGTCGGGGGGCCGTCGGATCCAGGGGCGCGCGCTGGGAGTGGATGAGGCGGGTGCCCTGGTGATCCAAACCGCGAGCGGCAGGGAGCGGGTCGTCGCCGGAGACGTAACGCTTCGCGGGACACCTGGGTGGCGATGAAGATGGAAGAGTTGCTGCTCGCCATCGATGTAGGCAATACCAACACGGTGGTCGGAGTTTACCGGGGCAGGAACTTGGTGCGCCATTGGCGGGTGATGACCGACCCGAATCGGACGGCCGACGAATACGGCGTTTTGCTTTGGAGCCTCTATGGTTTCTCCTCCCTGCCGGCGGGCGCTCGGACGCGGGCCGTGATTTCCTCCGTTGTTCCCTCCATGGTCGGTGTAGTCGGCGATTTCTGCCGCCGGTACTTCAATGCGGAGCCTCTGGTCATCGGGCCTGGCGTCAGAACCGGCATGCCGATTCTCTACGATAACCCCAAGGAGGTGGGTGCGGACCGGATCGTCAATGCCGTCGCCGCTTTCGAAAAGTTTCGCGACGTTACGATCGTGGTGGATTTCGGGACGGCGACCACCTTCGATTACGTTTCCGCAAAGGGGGAGTACATCGGGGGCGTTATCGCTCCCGGGGTGAGGATCTCGCTCGATGCGCTCTTTCAGCGCACGGCCAAGCTCTACCGGGTCGATCTCGTCACTCCACCGGCAGTGGTCGGGAGGAACACGGTGAACGCGATAAGATCCGGCGTGATCTTCGGATACGTCTCGCTCGTCGATGGGATCGTCGCTCGCATCCAAGAGGAGCAGGGCGTCAAGGCCCGCGTGATCGCCACCGGCGGCGAGGCCGGGCTCATCGCCCCGCACTCGCGGACCATCGAGGTGGTGGACGAGTTCCTGACGCTGGAAGGGCTTCGCATCATTTACGAGCGCAACGAGTAAACCGAGGAGGATACGATGGCATCCGAGGAAATGGACAGGCTTCGCAACGTCGGCATTGTGGGTCAGGGCGGCGTCGGAAAGACGATGCTCGCCGACGCACTGGTATTCGCCGCGGGAGCCGCGACGAGACTCGGCAGGACCGACGAGGGAACCTCGCTTTTCGACTGCGAACCCGAGGAGATCAAGCGGCGAATCACCATTTCCTCGAGCATCTACCACCTCGCCTGGAAAAAGCACGAGATCAACATCGTGGACACCCCCGGATACGCCAACTTCCTCGGGGACACCAAAGCCTGCCTGCCAGCGCTGAGCGCCATGGTGATGGTCTTGAGCCCGGGCGGCGAGGTCAAGGTCGAGCTCGAACGAATCTGGAGTTGGTCGATGCCCTATGGTCTTCCCGCCCTCGCCTTCGTGAGCCGCCTCGACCGCGACCCGTGCGAGCTTGCCGCCGCACTGAAGCCGGTCGGCGATTCCCTGGGCGCGAAACTCGTGCCCCTCGCCCTCCCGATAGGCAGTGGCGAGAGTTTTCGTGGGTATGTGGACTTGTTGGAAGAAAGCGCCGTTTTGTACCAGGGAGAATGGGGTCAAGGGACGCGGGCCGACATTCCGGAGGAGCTTCGCGAGAGTGCCGGGCAGAGCCGCGAGAAGCTCATGGAGATGGTTGCCGATGCCGACGACGAAATCCTGGAAAAATACCTCGAAAAGGGAGAGCTCTCCCCCCAGGAGATCCTCACGGCTCTGCGCAAAGGGACGCGAGCGCGGCAGTTCATTCCCGTGCTCGTGGGATCCGCCGTGAGGGGAGTGGGCATTCACGCCGCTTTGGAAGCGATGGTGACTCTCCTTCCGAGCCCGGCCGAGGTGGGGCTGCCCACGATGCTCGATGCCAAGACTGGCGAGGCGGTAGAGCGGCGCGGGGAGGCGACCGAGCCCTTCGCCGCTTTGGTGTTCAAAACCGTCATCGATCCTTTTGCCGGCAAGCTCAGCATATTCAGGGTGCTGGCGGGCAGCACCGGCACCGACGTCCAAGTTTACAATTCGACGCAGGGAGTGAAGGAGAGGATCGGCCAGATTTTGAGGCTCGAAGGGAAGAAGCAGCGGCCGGTGGGCAGCGCGGCGGCGGGGGACATATGCGCGGTGGCGAAGCTCAAGGAGACGGCGACCGGGGACACCCTTTGCGACGAGAAGGCCCCGGTGATCTGCAAGGTGGATTGGGCGATCCCGGCCGCCATCTCTTTCGCCCTGGAGCCCAAGAGCAAAGGGGACGAGGAGAAAGCCACGCAGGCCTTGCAACGCCTCATGGAGGAGGACCCCAGCCTGAAGGTCGATCGGGACGAGGAGAGCCGCGAGATCATCGTGAGCGGGCCGGGTCAGCTCCACGTCGAGGTGACGGTGGAAAAGCTCAAGCGCAAGTACGGAGTGGAGGTGATTCTAAAGGCGCCCCGCGTTCCTTACCGGGAAACGATCAAGACTTCGGCCTCTTGTCAGGGGAAGTACAAGAAACAATCTGGCGGGCGGGGACAGTACGGCGATACCTGGATCAAGTTGGAACCGCTGCCGCGCGGCTCGGGCTTCGAGTTCGTGGACCAGATCGTTGGAGGGGTGATTCCCCGGCAGTATATACCGGCGGTGGAGAAGGGGATCCGCGAGGCGATGGCGCACGGAATCCTCGCCGGCTATCCGGTGGTCGATTTTCGCGCTACCCTCTACGACGGCTCGCACCACAGCGTGGACTCCTCCGAAATGGCCTTCAAGATAGCCGCCTCGATGGGCTTCAAGGCGTGTCTGCAACAGGCCAAGCCGGTTCTCCTGGAACCGATTATGACGATGGAGATTTCCGTGCCGGACGACTGCATGGGGGACGTGATCGGCGACCTGAACAGCCGCCGGGGAAAGGTGCTGGGCGTGGAAGCCAAGGGACATATGCAGGTGATAAGAGCACAGGTGCCGATGGCGGAGGTGTTGCGCTACGCGCCCGATCTGCGTTCCATGACGAGCGGGCGGGGGGACTTTCAGATGGAATTCGACCACTACGATGAGGTGCCGCCCCACGTGGCCGAGAAGGTGATCAAGGAGGCCAAAGCGGCCAAGGAGGGCGCCGGCGACAGAGGCGACTGAAAAGATGCACGAGGATGGGAGCATCGAAGTCGGCGAGCCGGATGCGGAGTCGCTGGAGAAAATCGCAGAGACAATAATCGAAGGCAAAGACGAGATCGCCGTCCCGGAGGAGCTTCTCGCCGAACCGCTGGCTCCGAAGGCGGGGGAGAATCTGCTCCTGCGCCTTCGCGCCATGAGCGTGGGGGAGAGGGTAAAGCTCGCGCTTCGGGGTCCCAAGGAGGTGCGCACGCTCCTGCTGCGGGACGCCAATCGGCTGGTGAGGAAGTTCGTGCTGCAAAACCCCACGATCTCCGATCAGGAGATAATAGCCATAGCCAAGAATCGAAGCGCGGACGAAGAACTGCTCCGGGCGATAGGCTCGAACCGCGAGTGGCTAAAGAACTACCAGGTCAGGCTCAGCCTGGTCACCAATCCCAAGACGCCGCTTCAGATCGCGCTTCGCCACTTGGGCTCGCTGGCCGACCGTGATCTTGGACTCTTGGCCAAGAGCAAGAACGTCTCGAGCGCGGTCTCCTCGCAAGCAAGGCGGCTTCTCTTTCAGCGACGAGCCGTGCGCTAAAGGCCGGCGAGCGCTCTTTGCGTGGCCGCAAGCCTGCGCGTTCACCCGGTAGTTTGGCGCGCCACTTGGCGTGGCCTGTGAATCCAGGCGGCGCCAAACTTTGGCAGCGAGAGGTCCGCGCGGCGAAGGCGTGACGCGCCGTATTTCGTCAGCGGGCTCCTGCGCGCGGATCGGTAACGCAGAAGCGTCCTTTCCACGGGAGATAAGCCCCTCTTTTCGTTTGCGGCGAGAGCATGGCACCGGCGTTGCTTGCCCTTCCCGGCGACGACTTCTAGGCAAGGAGGAGAGACGGCATGGCAAGATTCAAGAAAGCCGCGTTAGTGGGTTGCTTCCTGAGCGCGATCGCGGGCCCGGCCGCCGGCTGGGCGTACGAAGTTTTCGAGGTGTTGCTCATCCCTTGCAACGAAGCGCTTTGCGGGATGTCCTCGGAGACGGTTTTTCGTGAGGGGAAGGTGGAGGTTGGCGACAAGGGGGAGGTGAAAGTGGTGCTGCGCCACGGGCCGGTAAACGAGGGCATGTGCCTCGAATTCCAGCCTTGGGGCTCGCAGGAGAGGGAGCTTGTCGGGGATTTTCGCACCGACGAGGAGGGTGACGCCGAGGCGGAGGTAGGGGTTTTGGACGTCCGCGGGGAGATGGGGCTTTTTCTGGTCACGGATTGCGCCGAGAGCGCGCTTCTCGTAACCGGTATTGTCACCGATCCCGGGGATTCCGGGGACGACGATGAAGTCGACGACGAGGACGAGGGGGACCATGGAGGCGGCCATCCCGACGATCCGGACGACGACGGTGTGCCCAACGACGATGATCCGGACGACGATGGGGACGGAATCTCCGACGTCGAGGATGCCCATCCGGATCACCCGAACCATTTCGACGACGTCCATACCTCGAGCGACCTCCGAGACGCCTACCGCAACCGCAAGCGAGCGCTCCAGAGCGAGCACAGTCTCGCCCTGCGGGAGCTCAAGGAGGAACAGCGGGAGGAGAAAAAGGCGCTCGTGGACGATTACCGCGAACGCAAGGGGGAGCTCCGCTGAGTGCCTTGCGGCAGCGATCGGAACGATGACGTCGCCGTTCCGATCGTGAGCGCTACGAGGCCCACCGCGGCCCATCCGCGGTGGGCCTTGCTTTTTTCGCCATCCGACCTACAAGGGTCGGCGTGGCATTCGCGGTCGGGAAGGCCGGGGAAAGAAAGCTGAGTGGGGCCATTGTCCTTGCCGGCGCGGGTGTGGCGGCGGTTTCCATCCTTTTGCTCCTGGCCCCCAGGCTCGCCGCCCCTCCCAACCTTGTACTGATAACCATCGACACGCTCAGGGCGGATCATCTCGGTTGTTACGGGTACGAGAGGGATACCTCGCCCAACATCGACGGCCTGGCCAGGGATGGTACCTTGTTCGAGCAGGCCAGGGTGCAGTGGCCGAAGACCAACGCCAGCGTCGCGTCGCTCCTGACGAGCACCTATGGCGCCACCAACGGCGTGCGCGCCGCCGCCTCGTCGCTCGACCGCAGGCTGGTGACCCTCGCCGAAATGCTGGCGGAAGCAGGCTATTACGGCGCGGCCTTCGTCGCCAGCGCGCACCTTGGCAGAGCCTTCGGTTTCGACCAGGGATTCGCCGAGGTTCACGAGCTTTGGGGAAATCGCTGGGTGATCCATAGCAGTACGATCAACTCCGCGCCATTCGCCAACGACCGTATCGCCACGGAGGTCAAATCTTGGCTCGCGCAAAACGGGGAGAGGCGTTTTTTTCTCTGGGTACATTTTCTCGATCCCCACGGGCCCTACAGACCGCCGGCTGGTTTCGCCGGCCGCTTCGGCCAGGACGAGCTTTATCGCCAGCAGCGGACGCCGGTCCCGGAAGAGCTCATTCCGTGGTGGATCCAGGACGAGAAGAGCACCACCCTCGGCGACTACGTCGCCAACTATGATGGCGAGATAGCCTCGACGGATGCCGCGGTGGGAGAGATCCTGGACGAGCTGGAACGACTGCGACTCGGAAGGAAGTCCCTGGTGGTGTTGACCGCCGACCATGGGGAGAGCCTGGGTGAGCACCGGTATTTCTTTCAGCATGGCAAGTTTCTCTACGACGATTGTCTGCGGGTGCCCCTCATCATGAGGCTTCCCGGAAGGATTCCCGCGGGCCGGCGCGTGAGCGCTCAGGTCGGACTCATAGACCTTGCGCCGACGATTCTCGATTTGCTCGGGGTCGATCGAACCGAGTACCGAGAGCAACTGGAGGGCAAGAGCTTCTCCGAGCTTTTTCGGCGAAGGGGGACAGACGAGATCTCGCAGGGAGCGGTATTCAGCGAGGCGGAGGGCGGGCAACTTTCCGTGGTGCTGGGCGAGTGGAAACTCATCCATGAGCCCGCCCGAGGGGGGTATCGCCTTTTCGATTTGCGTTCAGATCCAGGGGAAACGCAAGATGTAGCCGAGCGCCATCCCCCTGTCGTCGAGAAGTTACAGCGCATGGTGGACTCCTGGAGGGCCGAGCGCAAGCGCTCGTATCTTTCGGCTAGCGTGCCGGCGGCCAGACTGGATCCCGCCGTGCGCGAGCAACTGAAGAACCTAGGTTACCTGGACCACCCGTAGGCTCTCGATCGCCCAAGAGGGCTCGCACTTTCTTAGGATGACGCGGATGACGGGGTCGGCGTTGGTGTGGGTGTGGGGGTAGGCGTGGAACCGGTGCTGGCACAGAGGCCGCCGTTCTTGATGATCGCCTCCGGCTCCGCCTCGGCGGTTTCGAAGTCCACGAATATGTTGCGGATCTCCACGCAGTCGCCCTTCTTCAGGCTGCGCAACCGCCGGTCGTCGTCGGCAACGAGGGCGAACCTGTCGGCGGCATCGATGGCGTCGTTGCGATCGACGTTGTCCACGATATAGACGCTCACGTTTCCGTCCCTTAGGTTTCGCACCTCGAAAGACATCTTGAAGTCACTGAGCGAGTCGTTCTTGACCTCCGAGAAGCTCCTGAATGTCCCCGGGTCGCGGAGGTTTACGAACGCGAAAGCGGCGAGGTGCTCGGCGCTCGGCAAGTTGACGATATTGCCCTTCACGGTGATTCCGCCGCTCGCATTGTCGTTTTCGCTGTTGTCATTTTGAAGCAAATGCAAACTGTCGCCCCCGCAGCCGACCTGCGCGACCAGGGTGAGAAGGCCTTGGCAGAGCAAGAGAGCGGCGAGAACACAACCGGCCAGCGTTCTTAAAAGCGATCGCACGCAGGCGGATAATATGGGTGGTGCGAGCGCCGGTCAAGCGTCGCGCCGCCGGGCCGACGCCACCCGCGCCACCGGCAGCTCTCACGGGGTGGTTGTGCTTTGCGGCGTAGGCGTCGCGGTCGCAGTCGGAGTCAGCGTAAGGGTCGGAGTCGGCGAAACGCTTGGGCTCGCCTGAGCGTTGTCGTTGGCGTTGTTGTCGTTTCCGAGCAGGTGCAGATTGTCGCCGCCGCAACCGAGTTGGGTAGAAAGGGTAAGGAGCGCTTGGGAGACGAGCAGTGCGGCGAGTAGGTAAGCCGGCAGCGTTCGAAGAAGCGATCGCACGGCGGCGGATCATACGGGTAAGACAAGCTTCGGTCAAGCTGGCGGCGGCACCCGAGCAACGTGCCGAGAGGCGGCCTTCCCAGCCTTTGCGGCTGCGCTTCCTTGACTCTGCGGCTGCGCTTCCTTGACTCTATCGTACCGATTGGATAGTTTCGCGGCGACGTGCTGCGCTGCGTTAATGCCATGCTCAACCCGCGGGGAACGAACGGTCGGCGAGATTCCCTGGGGCGATTTTCCGTCGGGGAGCGTGCTTTGGAAGGGAGGTAGCCATGTTCAACAAGATCGGGCTCATAGGAGGGGGGCAGATCGGCGGCATCCTCGCCCTCGAGATCACTCGCCGAAGCCTCGCAAAGACCGTCGCCATGGTAGACATCAAGCCGCCCGACCTGGCCAAGGGCAAGTGTCTGGATATCGCCGAAGGGACCCCGATAGTGGGGAGCGACATCGAGTTCGAGGCGGGCAAGGAGTTCGACGTTCTAGAGGGCTCGGAGCTGGTTGTGAATACCGCAGGAGTCCCCCGCACGCTTCGTCCCGACGGGACCTACCCCAGTCGGGAGGAGTTGCTCGGGACCAATCTCAAGATCACCGACAGCGTTTCCGAGGGCATAAGGAAGTTCTGTCCCAACGCCATCATCGTCTCGGTGGCCAACCCGCTAGACGCCATCGTTTACCGGCTCTACAAGAATCTCAAGCCGCCGAAAAGCCGGATCATGGGAATGGCCGGCCAGTTGGACTCGGCCCGGTATCGCTATTTCGTCGCCAAGGAGGCGGGTGTGTCGGTCGAAAACGTGGAGGCGATGGTGCTGGGCGGGCACGGGGACGACATGGTGCCGGTCAGAAGCTGCTGCAGGATCGCTGGCATGCCGGTCGAGAAGTTCATCTCCCCGCAAAAACTGGAGCAGTTGGAGGGGCGTACGCGCAAAGCCGGGGGAGAGGTGGTGAGTCTCTTGGGCACCGGTTCCGCGTTCGTCTCCCCCGCGTGGTCGGCTCTGGCCATGGTGGAGGCGATAGCTTTCGACAAGCGCAAGATCATCGCTTCCTGCGTGCTTCTGGAGGGGGAATACGGGGTCAAGGGACTGTTCGTCGGAGTGCCGGCCATACTCGGTCGCAACGGAGTGGAGAAGGTGATCGAGGTGGATCTTACCGAAGCCGAGAAGGCGGCGCTGGAGAAGTCGGTGGCCTCGGTACGGAAAACCTGCGAGGAAGTCGACAGGATGGGCTAGAGACCGGCATCGGGTTTTCTCCGTTGCCCGGCGCCGCCCGAGCGAGGAGTGAGGGGTGAACATCCACGAACATCAGGCCAAGGAAATCTTCAGGCGCTACGGCATCCCGGTCCCGGCCGGAAGCGCCGCCATGAGTGTCAAGGAGGTCGAGGCGCGGGCCGAAGAGATGGGTGGGCATGTGGTGGTCAAGGCGCAGATTCATGCCGGGGGAAGGGGGAAGGCCGGCGGGGTCAAGATCGCCAAGTCGCCCGAGGAGGCGCTGGCCTTTGCGGCGAGCATCTTCGGTCGCCCGCTTGTCACTCACCAGACGGGGCCGGCCGGGCGCGTAGTCAAGCGGCTGCTCGTGGAAGAGCCTTGCGATATCGAGCGGGAGCTCTACCTCGGGATGGTGATCGACCGGGGGGCGGGCATGGTTTCGGTCATCGCGTCGGCGGAAGGGGGTGTGGAAATCGAGGAGGTGGCCGCGCGCTCCCCGGAGAAGATCTGCCGCGAGGTCATCGATCCGGCCGTGGGACTCGCTCCCTTTCAAGCTCGCCGGCTGGCCTTTCGCTTGGGGCTACCGAAGGGCCTCCTCGGGAAAGCGGTCTCCCTCGTTTCCGGGCTCTATCGTGCCTTTACCGAGCTCGACTGCTCGCTCATCGAGGTCAATCCCTTGGTGGTAACCCGCGCAGGGGACTTGATCGCGCTCGACGCCAAGATGAGCTTCGACGATAACGCGCTCTACCGCCACCCCGAGGTGCGCGAGCTCAGGGACGAAAACGAAGAGGACCCGCGCGAGCGGGAGGCCGCCAAGCACGGGCTGAGCTACATCGCGCTTTCAGGCAACATCGGCTGCATGGTAAACGGTGCCGGGTTGGCGATGGCCACCATGGACACGATCAAGGCCGCCGGCGGCGAGCCCGCCAACTTCCTCGACGTGGGGGGCGGAGCGGACGTGGCCAAGGTGAAAGCGGCATTCGGCATCCTCCTCTCGGACAAGGCCGTCAAGGTGATCCTGATCAACATTTTCGGCGGGATCCTGCGCTGCGACGTGCTGGCCGAGGGGGTCGTACAAGCCGCCCGCGAGGTCTCTCTCGCCGTCCCCCTCGTGGTGCGCATGGAAGGGACCAACGTCGAGAAGGGGAAGCAGATCCTCGCGGCGTCCGGTATAAACGTTACCACGGCCTCGGACATGGCGGAGGCGGCCAGGCTGGCCGTGCAGTCGGCTGCCCGGGCTGGGTGAGCGGGATGAGCATTCTGGTAAACAAGGATAGTCGCGTGCTGGTCCAGGGCATAACCGGGGCGACCGGCCAGTTTCACACGCGCGCCTGCAGGGAGTACGGGACCAAGATCGTGGCCGGGGTGACGCCGGGAAAGGGCGGCACGGAGCTCGACGGCATTCCGGTATTCGACACCGTATCGGAGGCTGCGAGCGAAACCGGCGCGACGGTCACGCTGATCTTCGTGCCCCCCGCCTTTACGGCAGACGCCATCATGGAAGCGGCGGATGCGGGGTTGGAGCTTGCGGTGTGCATTACCGAGGGGGTGCCGACTCTCGACATGGTGCGCGTCAAGCGCTTTTTGGTCGGCAAGAGGCTGCGGCTCGTGGGCCCGAACTGCCCCGGAGTGATCACGCCGGGGGAGTGCAAGGTCGGCATCATGCCCGGCTACATTCATAAGCCGGGGCCGATCGGGGTGGTATCCCGCAGTGGCACGCTCACCTACGAGGCGGTCAATCAGTTGACCTCTCTGGGTATAGGGCAGTCCACCTGCGTCGGGATAGGCGGGGATCCGATCGTGGGCACGGGGTTTCTCGACGTGCTTCGCATGTTCAACGAGGATCCGCAGACCGAGGGGATAATCTTGATCGGGGAAATCGGCGGGACCGCGGAGGAGGAGGCTGCGGCGTTCATCAAGGATCACGTGAGAAAACCGGTAACGGCTTTCGTCGCGGGCCAGACGGCTCCCAAGGGCAAGCGGATGGGGCATGCGGGGGCGATCATCGCCGGTGGAAGAGGGACCGCGGCGGAGAAGATCGAGGCGTTCAAGGCGGCGGGCGTGGCGGTTGCGCCCGGGCCCGCCGACCTCGGCCGGACCATGGCAGCGCAAATGCGGGCCGGGAGTTGAGGGAGCGGTGGTGGAGCGTACCCTAGCCATCATAAAACCGGATGCGGTCGAGCGCCGTTTCACAGGCCAGATCATCTCGAGGATCGAGGCGAGCGGCCTCAAGATCGTCGCCGGCAGATGGGTGTGGCTTACCCGCGAGCAAGCTGCGCGTTTCTACGCCGTTCACCGCGAGCGGGCCTTTTTCGAGGATCTGACGCGGTTCATGTCCTCCGGCCCCGTGGTTGTGATGGTACTGGAAGGGGATGGCGCCATCGCCCGCTGGCGCGACCTGATGGGGCCGACGGATCCCAAGGTAGCGCCGCCCGAGACCCTAAGACGCGAGTTCGGCACGGACGTGGAGAAGAACGCGGTGCACGGCTCGGATGCGGCCGAAACTGCTGCCGTCGAAATAGCCTTTTTCTTTCGCTCGCTTGACATGGTTGGCTGCGCCCCGTAGCCAGGTCCCAGGAGCGAACTTTAAGGATGGCCGGGGCCCGGCGCGAAGGGTTTTCCGAGGGGCGAAGGCGGGAAACCGGGCCGGGAGGAGGGCTAGCTCCGCGCTCGGGCGCCGGGCTAAAGCGCCAAGCCGGCCGAGGGAAGTGAAAACCCGGGCCGTGCGGTCGATCAGAGAATCCGACAACATTTGTGACTTGGGGCGCGAAGAGCTTCTCGCGCGGGTTTCCTCCCTGGGCTACGAGCGCTTCCGCGCGCTGCAGATTCTCGACTGGCTCTACCGCTCCGGGGCCTCGAGCTTCGAGGCGATGCGCAATCTGCCGGCGGCGCTTCGGCGCCACTTGGCTGCCACGTTTCGTCTCGACTGGCCCCGGGTGAAACAGGATGTCCATTCTCGCGATGGATGCCGCAAGCTGCTCTTCGAGCTTTCCGACGGAAAGCAAGTGGAAGCGGTAATAATCCCGGAGGCGCGAAGACTGACGCTCTGTGTCTCCACCCAGGTCGGCTGTGCGATGGGATGCGAGTTTTGCGCCACCGCAAGACTCGGCCTGAAACGCAACCTTCGGCCCGCAGAGATCGTTGGCCAGCTTCGCGCGGCAAGCGCTCTCTTGGACAGGGCTTTTACCAACATAGTCTTCATGGGCATGGGCGAGCCCCTGCACAACTTCGAGGCGGTGTCGAAAGCGATCGAGATCATGAGCGCGCCGTGGGGCTTGGGCTACTCGCAGCGGCGGATCACGGTATCGACCGTCGGCCTCATAGCGCAGATGAGGCGGCTGCTCGAGACCACTCGCGTCAATCTCGCCGTATCGCTCAACGCCCCGGACGATCGGCTGCGCCGCCGCTTGATGCCCGTTGCCCGTCGCGTCGCGCTCTCCGATCTCATGGCCGCGTGCCGGGCCTTGCCGCTACCGAGGCGCAAACGGGTGACCTTCGAATACGTGCTTCTAGGGGGAGTGAACGACAGTTTGGCTCACGCCCGGGCTCTGGCTTCTCTGGTATCAGGTATAAAATGCAAGATCAACCTGATCCCGTTCAACCCGTTTCCCGGGGCTCCTTTCGAGCCTAGCGCGGAAGCCGCAGTCTCGGCTTTCCAAGAGCTCCTGATCTCGCGCGGGCTGCAGTGCAATGTGCGCCAGTCGCGCGGCCGAGACATCGCGGCCGCCTGCGGGCAGCTTGCGGGGGGCGTTCTCGGGAACCCCGTGCCGAGCCTCGGCGGGGCTTTGGGGAGTTAGCCGTGGGCGGAATCGGCGTGGTGATAAATCCCAACGCCGGCGGCAACCGGCGAAAGAAGGGGAGGCGAGAGCGTTTCGAGAAGATCGTGGGCGACGATGGAGTGGTGCGCGAGACCATTAACCTGAGCGAGGTCGGCGCGGTCGCCGAGGAGTTCGCCAGCCGAGAAATAGATGTTCTTGCGGTCTGCGGGGGGGACGGGAGCTACTTCCGCACGCTCTCCGCACTCGTCCCCCTCTACGATGCGGACAAGCTTCCCCTGTTTCTGCCCCTGCGAGCCGGCACGATCAATTACATAGCCCGCTCGATCGGCTGCATCCGTGGAGGGCCCGAACAGGTGTTGGCCCACGTGGTGAAGAGCTATCGGCATGGGCGAGCCCACGATGTCACCGAGCGAGATCTGCTGGTGGTGAACGGCGAGTACTTCGGTTTCGTCGCGGGCGTGGGTATCATCGTCAATTTTCTCCGCCTCTACTATTCCCAGCCCCGGCCGAGCTCCCGCACGGCCGTGAGGCTTCTCGTGCGCCTTGCCCTGGCGGCGATGGTAGGAAGCCCCATTATCCGGGCGCTCTTTCGCCGCGTCGAGGCCGACATAGATTGCGATGGCGAACGCGTTCCCCACCGCCTCTTCAGCGTGATTCTGGCCGGAACGGTGACCCACATCGCACTGGGCTTTCGCCCGCTGTATCTGGCCAACCGCAAGCGAGGCTACTTCCACCTGCTGGCTGGGCCCATCGGCCCCTTCAGGATCATGCGCAGGCTGGGGAGGTTTTACCGCGGGCTTCCCGTCGACGATCCCGAGCTGTACGACAATCTGGCGCAGGAAACTATCGTGCGCTTCGCCCGGCCTACTCACTTCATGATCGACGGCGACCTGGTGATGCCCCCGGTCACGACGCTTCGTCTCGGGGTGGGTCCGCGGATTACCATGATCAGGGGATGAGAGGCCAGATTTGGATGGTGAACCCATGGGCGTTCATGTGCTACTCTAACGGGAGTATGCGAGCGAGCGATCGGGGCGCGTGGGTGCGCTGAGCGAGGGAAAGCCAGTGGCGGGTGCGGCGATCGGAGTGATCGGAGGCAGCGGGCTTTACCAAATGGAGGGCCTTTCGCAAGTCGAGGAGATCGAGGTCGATACCCCCTTTGGGCCCCCATCCGACCGGATCGTGGTCGGCTCGCTTCGGGGTGTGCGCCTCGCCTTTCTGCCCCGCCATGGCCGGGGCCATCGCTTGCTCCCCTCGGAGCTGCCTTTTCGCGCCAACATCTTCGCGCTGAAGCTCCTGGGTGTGGAGCGGATCGTGGCGATAAGCGCAGTCGGCAGCCTCCGGGAAGAGATACGGCCGGGCGATCTGGTGATTCCCGATCAATTCATCGATCGCACGCGGGGGCGAAAGTCCACCTTTTTCGGGGACGGGATCGTAGCCCACGTGAGCTTCGCGGACCCGACATGCGTGCGCCTAGGCCACACGCTGGCGGAGTGCGCGCGCGCCCTGGGGGCGACCGTGCACGAGGGTGGCACGTACCTCTGCATGGAAGGGCCGCAGTTTTCCACTCGTGCGGAGTCGCACCTGTACCGGAGCTGGGGGGCCGCCGTGATCGGTATGACGAACCTCCAGGAGGCCAAGCTCGCGCGCGAGGCGGAGATCTGCTTCGCCACCGTCGCGACGGCGACCGACTACGATTGCTGGCGGGCGGAAAGCGAGGATGTTTCGATCGACGAGGTGCTGAGGATCCTCGCCGCAAATGTCAAGATGGCAAAAGACCTCATCGCGGAGGCGGCGCCGAGGCTTTCGGAAAAGCGCGAGTGCGCCTGCTCCCGCGCCCTTCGCGACGCCATCATAACGGATCGGGCCGCTATTCCCGACCAGGCCAAGAGAAGGCTTTGGCCCCTGATCGGCAAGTACCTGGGAGGGGAAGGGTAGATGAGCGTAGTGGTCGTGGGCTCGGTGGCCTACGACGATATCGAGACCCCCAGGGGGCGGGCGAAGGGGTTGCTCGGCGGATCGGCCACGCACTTTTGTGTCGCCGGAAGCTTCTTCTCTCGGATGGAGCTCGTGGCGGCCGTGGGGGAGGATTTCGCGCCGCAGGACAGGGAGTTTCTCGCGGGGCGCGGTATCGGTCTGGAAGGGCTGCAGGTACTTCCCGGAAAGACCTTCCGCTGGGGCGGGCGCTATCACGAGAACATGAACGTGAGGGACAGCCTCTATACCGACTTGAACGTCTTCGCCGATTTTCGGCCGGTCCTGTCCACGCGGGCCCGCCGGGCCGAGATCGTTTTTCTCGCCAACATCATTCCCGATCTCCAGATCGAGGTGCTCGATCAGCTCGAACCTGGCCGGCGGCTGGTGGCTTGCGACACCATGAGCCACTGGATCGAAGGGCATCGGGAGGCGGTCGAGCGCATGGTAGGCCGCACCGATATGCTGGTCATCAACGAGGAGGAGGCGAAGCTTTTGGCGGGCGAGCAGGGGATCGTCAAGGCGGCGCGCAGGATCCAGGCGATGGGCCCGACGCGGGTTCTGATCAAGCGGGGGGAGTACGGGATAATCTACTTTTCCCCCGATTCCGTTTTCGCCGTGCCGGCGTATCCCCTGGAGGAAGCGACGGATCCGACCGGGGCGGGCGACGCCTTCGCGGGGGCGTGCATGGGATACCTGGCGCAGACGGGGGACTTGAGCGATGCCGGAATGCGCCGCGCCATGGTCTATGGAACCGTCGTGGCCTCCTTCATAGTGGAGGACTTCGGCCTGAACCGCTTGCGGGCGCTGACGCGCCAGGATGTCGAGGGGCGCTACCGGGAATTCGTGGCGCTGACGAGCTTCGGGCGAGGGTGAAGATGGATCTTTCGGTGGTGGTTCCGGTTTTCAACGAGGCGGGAAACATCGGGGAGCTCTGCCAGGAGCTTAAGGCCGTGCTGGCCGAGATAGGGGGAAGAAGCGAGGTTATCCTGGTCGACGACGGCAGCACTGACGGCACCTTCGGCGAGCTCAAGGCGGCGGCTGCGGGGGACGATCGGTTCGTGATCGTGCGGCTTCGGCGAAACTTCGGGCAAACGGCGGCGTTGAGCGCCGGCATAGACGCATCCTCTGGCGCCGTGGTCGTTACCTTGGACGGTGATCTGCAGAACGATCCTGCGGACATACCGCGCCTGGTGCGCAAGCTCGAAGAGGGATACGACCTCGTGGTCGGCTGGCGGCGCTTTCGGCGCGATCCTTTTCTCTCGCGCCAGCTCCCCTCGATCCTGGCCAATCGCGTGATCTCGGCGGCCACCCAGGTCAAGCTCCACGATTACGGATGCGGGCTGAAGGCGCTGCGGGGCGAGTTGGCCAGGCAGCTTCGGCTCTACGGGGAGATGCACCGGTTCATCCCGGCGATCGTGGCGGACCTCGGGGCCGCGATCACGGAGATGGAGGTCAACCATCGGCCGAGGCAGCGAGGGAGATCCAAGTACGGCATCTCCCGTACCGTTCGCGTCCTTCTGGATCTCGTTACCGTGAAGTTCCTTTCGAGCTTCGCGACTCGCCCGATTCATGTGTTCGGGACAGGAGGCCTTGTCGCGTTCGGCGCGGGTTGCGCCATAACCGGCTTTCTCGGCGCGCAAAAGCTCTTTTTGGGAACCGAGCTTTCTCGCCGGCCGCTCCTCCTGCTCGGGATCCTCTTGATCGTAACGGGCGTTCAGCTAATAACGCTCGGCCTGATCGGCGAAATGCTGGTTAGGACCTACCACGAGTCCCAGGCTAAGCCGATCTACCTGGTGCGCGAGACGGTGGGGGGAAGAGCGCGGGCACCGCTCCTCGTGAAGGGAAAGGGCTCTGGGGGATAGTTCGTGGCGACTTTTTCGAGGGGCGATCGTCGAGTTTGGTTTGACAGGCCGGGCCGGGGCGGCTATGAGAACCGGAGCCAACCTGCTGGCCGGCTTTGGATGCGGTCACGCACGAGTTCATCGAGCGCCTTGCTCGCCTTCGTTTGGGGGCGGGGCGAATCTTTCGAGTAGACGGAGGAGAGATCTGCCGTGAAACTTTGCGTCGTGGGAACGGGATACGTTGGGCTAGTCGCCGGGACCTGCTTTGCCGAGACCGGCAACGATGTCATCTGCGTCGATATCGACGAGCACAAGATTGCCTCGCTCAAGAAAGGGATCGTGCCTATTTACGAACCCGGCCTCGAGGAGCTCATTCGGCGAAACGCGGCCGAGGGACGCCTTCAGTTCACCACCGACCTCACCAGCGCGGTGCGAAATTCCCTCGTTTGCTTCATTGCCGTGGGCACGCCGGAGGGAAGCGACGGCTCGGCGGATCTTCAGGCGGTCATGACGGTGGCGGCAGGGATCGCCGGGGCTATGGACGGCTACCGAATAATCGTCACCAAGAGTACGGTCCCTGTGGGCACGGCGGATCGGTTGCGGGAGGTCGTGGCGAGCCGCACCTCCCATCCCTTCGACATAGTCTCCAATCCGGAATTCATGAAGGAGGGCGCGGCCATAGAGGACTTCATGAAGCCTGACCGGGTCGTGATCGGCGGGTCGAGCGAGAAGGCGATCGACACCATCAAGAACCTCTACAGCCCCTTCGTGCGCACCGGAAATCCGATTCTCGTGATGACCAACCGGAGCGCCGAGATGACGAAATACGCCTCGAACGCATTCCTGGCCACGCGCATCTCCTTCGTCAACGAGCTTGCCAACTTGTGCGAGCGGGTGGGCGCCGATGTCTTCGAGGTGAGGCAGGGGATGGGAACCGACCGCCGCATCGGGCACCACTTCCTCTTTGCGGGGTTGGGTTATGGTGGGTCCTGTTTCCCCAAAGATGTCAAGGCGCTCATAAAGACGGCCGAACAGAACGGCCTCAAGTTCCCACTGCTCAGAGCCGTGGACGAGGTGAACGACCGCCAGAAGCAGGTGCTGGTGGAGAAGGTGATCGCCCGTTTCGGCGAGGACCTGCGAGGCAGATGCTTCGCGGTCTGGGGACTCGCCTTCAAGCCCCGCACCGACGACATGCGCGAAGCTCCCTCTATCGTCACCATAGAGCGACTGCTCGGCCTCGGTGCCAAGATCCAAGCCTATGATCCCGAGGCTATGAAGGAAGCGAAGAAGTACTTCGGCGACCGCATCTCGTACCACAAGGTGAACTACGAGGCATTGAAAGACGCCGACGCTCTGCTGATCGTGACCGAATGGAACGAGTTTCGCAGGCCCGACTTTCAGCGGATCAAGCAATTGCTGAAGTCCCCCATCGTCTTCGATGGGCGAAACATCTACGAGCCGGAGGTGATGCGGGAGCACGGATTTTCTTATTACCCGATCGGGAGGGGGTCGGTCTCGTGAGCGGCTCGGGTGGGAGCGAGGGCGCGGGAGAGAGGCGGCGCGAGTAGCCGGGGGAGGCGGCGATGGCACGGGTGTTGGTTACTGGCGGGGCTGGCTTCATAGGCTCGCATCTCTGCGAGCGGTTTCTCGCCGACGGCCACGAGGTGATCTGTATGGACAACCTCCTGACCGGCGACATGGACAACATCGCCCCTCTCCTCCAAGACCCCCGCTTTACCTTCATCCACCAGGACGTCACCAACTACGTGTACGTGAAGGGGGAGCTGGATGCGATTTTGCACTTCGCCTCCCCGGCGAGTCCCATCGACTACCTGGAGCTCCCCATTCAAACCCTGAAAGTCGGCTCGCTCGGAACGCACAAGGCGCTCGGGCTCGCCAAGGAGAAAAAGGCCAAGTTCCTCCTCGCTTCCACCTCCGAGGTCTACGGGGATCCCCTGGTTCACCCCCAGCCGGAGGATTACTGGGGCAACGTCAATCCGATAGGCCCGCGCGGGGTGTACGACGAGGCCAAGCGCTTCGCCGAGGCGCTCACCATGGCGTACCGGCGCACCCATGGCGTGGATACGAGGATCGTTCGGATATTCAATACCTACGGAGAGCGGATGCGCCAGAATGACGGGCGCGTGGTGCCCAATTTCATAGCCCAGGCGTTGCGCGGTGAGGATCTGACCGTTTACGGGGACGGAAAGCAAACGAGAAGTTTTTGCTACATTTCCGACCTCGTGGAGGGGATCGTGCGGCTGCTGGAGAGCGACTACCACGAGCCGATAAATCTCGGGAACCCCCAGGAGCGGACCATCCTGGAGTTCGCCGAGGCGGTCTTGAAGATCACCAAGAGCCGCAGTCGGATCACCTACCAGCCGCTGCCGGTCGACGATCCGAAGGTGCGCCAGCCAGACATAACGCGGGCGAAGAAATACTTGAACTGGGAGCCGGCGGTGACGCTCGAGGAGGGGCTTTCCAGGACCGTCGCGTTCTTCCGTAGAAAACTCGCCGGGGCAACCGGATGAAGGTGCTGGTCACCGGGGGGGCCGGTTTCATCGGCTCGCACGTGGCCGACGGGCTGCTCGCTGCGGGCCACGAAGTCGTGATCATCGACGATCTCTCGACGGGCCGGCGAGAAAACCTGCCCGCCGCCGCCAAGTTCTACGAGGTGGACATCCGAAGCCCCGAGGCCGCGGAGATAGTCCGCAGGGAGCGGCCGGACGTGCTCGATCACCATGCCGCCCAAATGGACGTCAGGCGCTCGGTGGCCGACCCCAAGTTCGACGCCGACGTCAACATATCCGGGTTCCTGAACCTGCTCGAGGCGGCCCGGCAGGCGGGAACGGGGCGGATCCTCTTCGCCTCTTCGGGGGGCGCGGTCTATGGAGAGCAGGAAGCCTTTCCGGCGCCGGAGAATCACCCCACGAGGCCGCTCAGTCCCTACGGCGTGAGCAAGCTGGCCGGTGAGAGATACCTTTTCTTCTATCGCGAGGTGTACGGCATTCCCTATGTGGCTCTGCGATACGCGAACGTGTTCGGCCCGCGCCAGGATCCGCACGGAGAAGCCGGCGTGGTCGCGATCTTCTGCCAGCGGCTGCTGGAGGGAAGGGAAGCGATCATAAACGGCGACGGCAAGCAGACGCGCGATTACGTTTTCGTGCAGGACGTGGTCGCCGCCAACCTGCGAGCGCTGAATTGCGAGTTCACCGGGGAGGTCAATATCGGCACCGGCATCGAAACCGACGTGAACCTCCTCTTCGAAATGTTGCGGGATAGGGTCGGAGTGCGGGCCGAGCCCCGGCACGGGCCGGCTAAGCCCGGCGAGCAGAGGCGAAGCGTGATCGACGTCGGCTTGGCTCGGCGCGCACTCGGATGGACGCCGCGGGTAAACCTAGAGGAGGGGCTCGAGCGAACGGTAGCGTTTTTCCGCGAGCGCAACACGCGCCCGGGCGGCTAGCCGCCGGCGCAATCGCCCCCACCCCCGGATCCGCAGCGGCCGCCCCGGTGGCGTCATAGAAACCGACCGATGGACACCAACCGCATTCGCAATTTCTGCATCATCGCCCATATCGATCACGGGAAATCGACGCTCGCGGACCGGCTCCTCGAATTCACCGGGGCCCTGAGCGCGCGAGAGCGCGCCGAGCAGTTTCTCGACGACATGGAGCTCGAGCGCGAGCGGGGGATAACCATCAAGGCTCGGGCGGTGCGCCTCAAGTACAGGGCGCGCGATGGGCTCGATTACGTATTGAATCTCATCGACACCCCGGGCCACGTCGATTTCACTTACGAGGTTTCGCGCAGCCTGGCCGCCTGCGAAGGGGCCTTGCTCGTAGTCGATGCCTGCCAGGGGGTGCAGGCCCAGACGGTGGCCAACGTGTATTTGGCCGCGGAAAACGATCTCACCATCATCCCGGTGATAAACAAGATCGATCTGCCGGCCGCCGATCCCAAACGAGTGAAGGTCGAAATCGAGGAGGTGGTCGGCATCGACGCCTCGGGGGCCATCCTGGCAAGCGCCAAGGAAGGGACCGGGACCCAGGAAGTGCTGGAGGCCGTAGTGCGAGAGCTGCCGCCCCCCTCCGGGAGCGCCGATCAACCGCTCAAGGCCCTGCTCTTCGACAGTTGGTTCGATCCCTACCACGGGGCGGTGATCCAGGTGCGGGTGAAAGAAGGAGTGATCCGCAAGGGACAGCGAATAATGCTCATGGCGAGCGGAAAGACCTTCGAGGTAACGCGGCTCGGCGTGTTCGCGCCGCGCCCCGTGGAGGTGGATTGCTTGGGGCCAGGGGAGGTCGGTTTTGTAATGGCGGGCATCAAGGAGGTCAAGGAGGCGCGGGTAGGGGATACTGTAACCGACGCAGCTCGCCCCGCCTCGAAGTCGCTTCCCGGCTTCCGGGCGATGAAGCCCTTGGTCTTTAGCGGCCTCTACCCGGCAGACGCCAGCGACTACACCGCGCTCAGGGATGCGGTGGAGAAGCTCAGGCTCAACGACTCATCCTTTACCTACGAGCCCGAGACCTCGGTGGCTCTGGGGTTCGGCTTCCGCTGCGGCTTTCTCGGACTCTTGCACATGGAGATAATCCAGGAACGACTGGAGCGGGAATACGGCCTTAGCCTCATCACGACGGCGCCCACGGTGGCCTACCGGGTCAAGACGACCGACGGGCAGACTGCCATGGTGGACAATCCGGCGAAGCTTCCGCCGGCGCAGCGGATAAGCTCGATCGAGGAGCCGATCATCCGGGCCCACATCCACACGCCGGTAGAGTTCTTGGGCTCCATTCTCAAGCTTTGCGAGGAGCGCCGCGGATGGCAGCGGGAACTCGCCTATCCTACGGAGCGGCGGGCGCTCGTCATCTACGAGCTTCCGCTTAACGAGATCGTCCTGGATTTTTACGACCGGCTCAAATCCGCAAGCCGCGGATACGCATCCTTGGATTACGAGTTCGTCGAGATGCGCCCGGCCGATCTGGTCAGGCTCGACATGCGAATCAACGGGGAAGTGGTGGACGCGCTTTCGGTCATCCTGCACCGGGAGCGGGCCTACCATCGCGGGCGGGAGCTGTGCGAGGCGCTGCAGCGGCTCGTGCCGAGGCAGATGTTCGAGGTCGTTATCCAGGCCGCCATCGGCAACAAGGTGATCGCGCGGGCGGTGGTAAAGGCGTTGCGCAAGAACGTGACGGCTAAGTGTTACGGCGGCGACATAACGAGAAAACGGAAACTCCTCGAGAAGCAAAAGGAGGGGAAGCGGCGGATGAAGCAGCTCGGCAAGGTGGAAATCCCCCAGGAGGCCTTCCTCGCGCTTCTCAAGGTCCGCTCCCGCGACGGCTGACCCGGTGTTGTAGCGCGCAGGCTAAGGTTGTATTGGATTTGGGATGGTAGCGGGGAGCCGAAGGAACGCGCAGGTGGCCGAGCGAGCGAGCGCCCGAGGCGGGGCGCGCGTGAAATCGACCCTTCGCGAGTATGCTGAGGCGTTGGCGGTCGCGCTCCTGCTCGCGCTTTTCATTCGGACCTTCGTAGTCCAAGCGTTCAAGATTCCCTCCGGCTCCATGCTTCCCACGCTCAAGATCGGGGACCACATTCTCGTCAACAAGTTCATCTACGGGATTCGTATCCCGTTCACCGGAAAGCGCCTTTTGCAGTTTCACGCACCGCAGAGAGGGGACGTGATCGTGTTCGTTTATCCGGTCGATCCCGGAAAGGATTTCATAAAGCGCGTCGTCGCCGTCGGGGGCGATACGCTGGAGGTGAGAAACAAGCGCCTTTACGTGAATGGGGAGCCGGTCGCCGATCCCTGCGCGTGCTTTCAGCTCGGGTTGGCGAGCGACGTAGAGGACCGAGGATGGGTGTGCGGGCAAAAGGGGATGGCTTCCGCCGCCGCGGCGGGGCCCGCCAGGCAAGGGGATAATTTCGGTCCCGTCGTCGTGCCTCCGGGGCACGTCTTCGTCATGGGGGATAACCGCGATCGCAGCTACGACAGTCGGTTTTGGGGCCCCGTAAAGCTCGAAAACGTGAAGGGGAAGGCGTTTATCATCTACTGGTCCTGGGATGGTAACGATCATTGGGTGCGCTGGTGGCGGCTCGGCCGGACGATAAAATGCGGCGTGGATGCGCCCTAGCATTTTCGCGTCAGCTTGTGGCCACTTGATTTTCACCCTCCGGCGGCGGGCTCGCCGCAAGCCCGAGAGGTGAGAGGGATTGAGGCGTCTGGTATTGGGCACCTCTGGGGGAGCGATCGTCGCAGCGGTCGCCGTCTTGGCCGCCATTCAGTTCTCCACTCCCAACCTCGTGGGCAACGACGCCTATTTCCACATTCGCTACGCCGACGTGATCCGCCGCCATGGGCTGGCCAACTTCCCTCCCCCCTTTCCCTGGCTCCCGCTTACCATCCTGGCCCCCGACCGCTTTGCCGATCACCACGCGCTCTACCACCTCTTTTTGGTCCCATTCACTTGCTTCGATCTTTTGCTCGGCGCCAAGCTGGCGGCCGTGGCCTCGGCCGGGGCGATGCTGCTCGCTTTCGTCTGGTTTTTACGCCGGGCTGGGGCGGAGCCTGCGGCGATCTGGGTGCTCTTCCTTTTCGCCTCCTCGGCCGATTTCCTCTTTCGCCTGAGCATGACTCGCGTCCAAGCCCTCTCGATCGGCTTTCTTTTGGTTGGCCTCGAGCTGGCGCTGGCCGGCAAGCTCCTTTCGCTTTTCGCGACCGCACTTCTCTATACGCTGCTCTACGACGGCTTCCCCATGCTGCTTGCCGTGGTCGGCATAGTTTGGGCTGCGCGCTTGGCGACGGAGCGGCGGATCGATGTGCGGCCCCTCCTCGTTTCTCTGGCCGGCGTGGCCTCGGGATGCCTACTTCATCCCAACTCGACGGACTACCTTGCTTTTATCTACCACCACTTCGGAGACAAGCTTATCGATCGCGAGCCTCTGCGCATAGGCCGGGAGTGGTTTCCCTACTCGCCTGCGGGCATGGTGGCGAACATGAGCGCATGCGTGGTATTCCTCGCGATTGGCTTGACACGGCTTCAGGAAGAGCCGCAAAGGCGCGACGCGCGAAGCCTCGCGGCCGGGGTGGTGGCGCTCCTCTTCTTCGTGTTGACGCTTCGCTCGCGCCGGTTCATAGAGTACCTGGCACCGTTCGCAACGGTCTTTTTGGCTACGACCTCGCTCGACTTCCCCAGCCGTCCACTGCCGGTGCTGGGGCGACGGGTTCTTTTCGGCCTGCTCGTTGCGGTTGCGGTGGCCAACGTTTCGGGCGTGACCTGGGCGCTGGCGAAGAAAAAGTCCGATCCCTACGATCGCTATGCCGAGGTGGCGCGTTACGTTGCCGAGAACGCGCCGGCTGGGGCGATGTTGTGCAGCACGGACTGGGACGATTTTCCCTGGCTCTACTTCTACAATACCGAGAGCACTTACCTCGTGGGGCTCGATCCCACCTACCTTCGCGACCGAGATCGGGAGCTTTACTGGCTCTGGGTCGAGATCTCCGGCGGCAGGGTCTCGCCCCCCTCCGAGGCGCTCGCGACCAGGTTCCCCTGCCAATACATCATGAGCGATCGGGTGCACGCCGATTTCTTGCGGGTGGCGGCTCTCGACCCGGGGCTCGAGCAGGTCCTGGCGAACGAGCACGCGGTGCTCTATCGCGTCCTGAGGGGGAAGGAAGGGGAGAAGGGCGAAAGGCAGTGAGGCCAGCTCCCGGCGCCGCCCCCGCCTGCCTCGAGAGGACGGTAGGAGGCCGGGTGGTGGCCGCGGTGGTCTAGGCCAGCCGGGGGTGATAGAGGATAATATCTGGGCGTACGGTTGTCGGGCCTGATCATAGCGAGGGGGTTTTGCGCGAATGAAAAGACTTAGCGACATCGTAGGGGAGGGAAAGCTCGTCGTAATCCAACGGGGTGCGACGGTACGGGAAGCTGCTTCGCTGATGAGCGAGAAAAACGTCGGCATGCTCGCGGTGCTGGAAGGGGAGCGGCTCGTCGGGCTGGTGTCGGAGCGCGACGTGGTGAGAAGGGTCGTATGCCGGGGGCTCGACCCGGCTAAATGCCGGGTCGATGAGATCATGACGGCGGACATCGTGGTCGCCCAGTGGAGTGACGATTACCGCGACGCGATGCGCAAGATGGACCGGGCCAAGGTGCGCCACCTGCCGGTGGTGAAAGAGCAGCAACTGGTTGCGATAATCTCCATGCGCGATCTCATGCGGGTCGATCTCCAGAGCAAGGAGGAGGAGATCAAGGCCATGCATGACTATCTCTTTTTCGTAACGCCGGAGAACGCGCCGAAGCTAGCCGACGAGGATTAGGCTATCGGGGCAACGCCGCGGGAGCTGCTAAAGAAGAGTCCCACTTCACGGCGGGCGGCGCAGCGGAAGATAGAGAGTTGTCGGGCTTCGGTCATCGCGCGGGTCGGATTTGCGTGGGGCTCCTTGCGGCCGCGGCGCTCGCTTTTTCTTTTCTGGCGGGCGCCACGCGCCTTTGGGCCGAGCCCAAGCCTTCCCCCGAAACTCAGCTATATCCTGCCTCCGAAGAGCCTCGCTCGAAGCCGGTCAAGCCTACCAAAACCTACTGGAAGGTTGTGGTCGGCCTTCGCTTTGCCGAGCCGCAGGAGCCGGCCCGAATCAAGATGTTCGTTCCCATGTCGGACGGGCGCCAAAGCGTGGTGAGCCGGCGGATAGTGGGGGAGAATCTCAAGCAAGAGGAGGGTTCGGACGGGACCAACCTCTGGTCGGTATGGCACGTGGGGGCCGCCGCGAAGGAAAAGGGGCGCCGGCGCGTGGCGATAGAGATGGCCATCGAGATCTCGGATCTCCACTTGCCTCCGCCCGAGGTTTCCCCGAAGCACAACCAGGTTCCCAAAGACGTCGCCCCATATCTGCAGCCGAGTGCCCGCATCCAAAGCCGCGACCCGCTGGTGGGCAAGCGGGTCAGGACGCTGGTCGGCGGCGCGACTCGCGTGGACGAGATCGCCTGGACGCTCTACCAGTACAGCGCCTCTTTTCTGCCGGCGCAGACCGCCGACGCCCCCGCCGACGCTTTGAGCGTGCTCAAGGCGCAGAGGGGAACCAGCGCGGGCAGATCGCGCGTTCTGGTGGCTCTTCTTCGCAACGCGGGCATCCCGGCCCGGCTGGTGGGAGGCTTGCGGCTCAAGGACGCGCAGAGAAAGCGCTCGACGGTTGCCTGGGTCGAGGCGTACATGGACGGCCGCTGGATTCCCCTCGATCCGGCCGGCGGTCACTTCGCCTCCCTCCCCAACAACTACCTTGCGCTTTATCGCGGGGACTTGCCTCTCATCACCCACACCGCCGGCCTCGAGCTCGACTACGACTTCTTGATCCATCGCTCCACCCGAAAGGCGGTGCTCGAGAAGCCGGAGAGCGAGGAGGTGGTGGAGGAAACCCCAGGAGAGCGGACGCGCGAGCAAGCTTGGCAGACCGAGCGCGTGAGCACCGTGGCCGTTTACGCCGACCGGCCGGTGGCCTCGGTCCTCTTGATGTCAGACGATACCATTCCAGACGGAGTGGCCGAGCGCATGACGGCGGTCGCCAAGGAGCGGGAGTTCGACCTGGTGCTGTTAAACGCTAGATTCGAGTCGCGCTATTTTCGCGGAACGTATCTGCAGAAGCTCACGAGCGCCAATCTTCCCCTGATTCGCGCCTCGCATCTCGTGTTGGTTTCGACTCGGGACGAGGCGGGCCTCTATTCCTTGCTCGAGCTCGGTGAAAAGAGAGTCGCACTTACGGATGCTCGGATCGTGGTGGCGGGGAGCTTTCCGCTTGCGGTGGGCAAGACCCTGGGCGCGGTGCTCTTCTCGCTCACGGAGCCGGGTGAGCTCGTGGTGGTGAACCGGCGCACGCCGCTTCTGAGCCTCTGGGAGATGGCGCTTGCGAACCTGATCGATGGGGTGCCCATGGAAGCCGCCGCCAGCCGCTGGGGAATTCGGCCGCTCGTCATGTCGGAGGCCCAGGTGGCGTCCTTTTCCGCTTGGCGGCGCGCGGTGATTTGGGCTTGGACGCGGGCGGTGCAGGCCCAGGTACCGCTTCAGGCGCTCAGCCTCATCCTGGTCTTGCCGGTGATCGCGTGCCTCGTGGTGATCGGACGCACGATAATCGGCATCGAGACCTTCGGAACGTTCGCGCCCGTGATCGTATGCGTGGCTTTTCTCATGACCGGCCTTCTCTGGGGGCTCGTGATCTTCGTGGTCATCGTGGGACTGGGCGTCCTCCTTCGGGCCGCGCTTCAGCGCCTCAGACTGCAGCTTGTGGCGCGTCTCGGGGTACTCCTTGCCATGGTAGCGGCCATCATGGCGGGATTGACGGTTGCGGGCGCGTATTTGGGGATCGGGGCCCTTTTGAACGTGAGCGTCTTTCCCATGGTGATCATGTCGGCGGTGATAGAGAACTTCACCACCTCCCAGGTGGAACGGGGCACGGCCGCGGCGATCAAGCTCACTTTCAATACGCTGCTCATGTGCACGGCGAGTTATGTCCTGGTAGAGGCCGCAAGCTTGCGCTCGCTTCTGCTGGGCTTTCCTGAGCTTCTTCTGATCGTAGTCGGCGCGGAGGTCGCGCTCGGGAAATGGAGAGGTCTCAGATTGCTCGAGTACCTGCGCTTCTACGACCTCGTGCGCAGCGGTGCCGGGCGATGAGATGGCTTCGAGAGGTGGCGGCGGCTTTCGGGCGATTGCGAACGGAGGCTTTGGGGCTAAATCGCCGCAACCAGGCGTACATGATTCCCTACAATCCGCGTTCCCTTTTCGCGCTGGTCGATCAAAAGCGCCTGACCAAGGAGCGCTTGAGCGCGGCGGGCATTCCCGTGCCTGCCACGCTCGGCGGCGCCTCGATGCACTGGCAGCTTGCGGGGCTCGGCCGGCGTATGTCCGAGCTTGGCGACTTCGTGATCAAGCCGGGCAGGGGTGCGGGAGGGGCCGGCATCGTGGTGGTTACGGGGAGGCGGGGGGAGTGGTTCATCAAGGCGAGCGGCAAGATGGTTTCCCTTACGGATCTTACGGACCATGCTTCCGACATCCTCTGCGGTGCCTACTCTTTGCGTAGCGGACGGGACGAGGTGATCCTGGAGGCGAAGGTGGTGCCGGAGCCGGTCCTGGCGCGCGTTAGCTACCGCGGGGTGCCGGACGTGCGCGTCTTCCTTTTCCGGGGAGTGCCGGTCTTGGCCATGGCGCGGCTTCCCACCAAGGCGTCGGATGGGAGGGCGAACCTGCACATGGGAGGGGTCGGTGTGGGGATCGATCTCGTTTCGGGAAAGACCACCTCGGCTGTCGTGGGAAGACGCGCGTGCACCACCCATCCCGATATCGGAGTCGCCGTCGTGGGGATAACCATCCCCCAATGGCCCCGCATTCTCGAGGTAGCCGCGCGCTGCTACGATGCGGTCCCCCTCGGGCTTCTCGGGGTCGATATGGTAATAGATATTAAACAGGGGCCGCAGGTCCTGGAATTGAATGCCCGCCCCGGGCTCGCCATCCAGCTCGCCAACCGCCGCGGCTTGCGCCCCGCGATGGAGCGGATCGCCGCGCTCGAGCTCGAGGGCCTCGGGTGCAAGGAGCGGATAGAGCTCGGCCAGGAGATCTATACCGGGGCAGGGGGGATGGGTGGCCGTTTAAGCGATCGTCCTCCAGCCGCCGCCAAAAACCCCCATGCGGTTTAAGGGCGCTCCCCCTTCCGGGACGTCTTCTCCGGGTCGGGCCGCCTCGTAGGCGAGGTCGCCGGGAAGAAGAATCACGGGGCGGCCGGCCGCGCTCGCAACCTTGGGGAGAATGGGCTCGATCGCCCGGCTTCGCCCGGCGGCAAGGATCGAAGAGGCATCCCCCAGATCCGAGAGCTCCTCCAGGATTCGCGCCGTGGGGGGAAAGAGCATAATGCGACCGGCCCAGGCCTCGGCAAGAGCCTCTTGGGGCGTCATCCACCTCGCTTCGGTAGCTTCCTCGTTGTCCGCTAAAGCCTCTTGGTCCCGAGGAAGCCGGGCTAGGAAAAAGCGGGTGTCGAAGCGGGCAGGAGCCGAAACCGGCGTTATCCAGCGGCTAAAATAGACCAGCGCGTCGCCACAAAGCCTGAGCCCCTCGGTCTTGACGAAGTGGGCCAAACTTTTTTCGCCCGCAGCCAGTTTTTCTCGCCAGCGAATGAACCGCTCCTTGGTTTCCTGATCCCGCAGATCGAGATACGCTCCGGCCGCGTTCTTGGCCAGGAGCACGCCCGCCTCTTCGAAAAGCTCGCGAATCGCGGCGGCAAAAAACGGAATCGCCTCGCGCCAACGGCCGCTTCGAGCGGCGATTCTCTCGGCCTCCTGCGGTTCGATTCCCGTTACGGCTTCGATCACGGAGGGCTCGCCGTCGCCTGCGTCCACGTGGCCGCCGGGGAAGACGAAGGCGCCGGCGAAGGCGCTCCTAGCGAGGTTTCGCCGCAGGAGAAGGACCTCGGTTTTCCTAGGCTTGCCGCCGTCGCGAAGGACGATGACGGATGCGGAATCCACCGGTTTGGACAAAGCGCGATACTCTTCCGTCATCGCCCCTTTGCTCGTCGCCTCTTTGCGGCCCAACACGCCATTTCGCCCGCCTCTTTTCGCTTCTTGCGCCGCCGCGAGCCGAGGCTCCCAGCTATGGTGCCATGAGTCAAGAGCCGGCCGTGCGGGTACTGGTACTTTCGTCCCGAAGGCCTTCCTACGCGCTTCGCTCGCGTGCGGTTTTCCTTGACGAATGCGGGCTTGGGAAGTAAACTGCGTCCTTGCCGCCTGGGGGTGCTTGCGCAGGCAAGGGGGCGCGGTGCCCGAAGGCGGTAATTGGAATTTGAGCTCGCCGGCCAGGATCTCGAGGGGCGCGGGAAAGCGAAGCAGGCAAGGAGGATAAGCCATGAGGAGCACGACAAGATTTGTCTCGGGCATCACGGTATTTTGTGCCGTGGTGCTTTTTGCCAGCCACCAAGCCTCGGCGGTTTGCTCTTCTGGAGGCACGGTGTCGAACATAAACGATTGCATCCCCGGAGGCGCGGGATCGACCGACTGCCGGATGGAGTTTTCCGCGACTCCGATTCCCCCTCTCGACAACAAGGGGCGCCCGAGCACGAAACTTACCTGCTACGACAATGGCAACATGTGCTCGGTAAGCCGGATCCCCTGCCTGGCCGACTCCGACTGCCCAGTTTCCGAGACATGCAGCGTCCCCTGCGACCTCGACAAGACGCCGGGACAATGCACGTTCAAGGTGGGCTTTTGCTTCAACGTCAACGACTCGCGCATTAGCGCCTGCACTCCCGGCCAAACGGACGCGGTCACGCTCAAGAAGCCGTCCGAGAAAGACGCGGTAAAGCCGCACAAGAATCCCTTCGGGCGAAACAACCGCCGAAACCTCTTCGATCCGATAGATGCGCTCGTGCCGACGGCTGCGCCCGACGCTTGCACGGACGAGGGGACCGTGGTGGTGCCGCTCAAGAAAGGGATAAAGAAGGGCAAGCAGGCGGTAAAGGCCATTAGCGTGGACAATGTGGCTTCCGCCAAGGATGCGGACGCGCTAAAGCTCACCTGCCTTCCCAACCCCAATATCGCTAGCCTCCCCATATCGAGTTGCCGGCAGATCGCCTCGGCGAGCGAACTCATTGGCGGGCCGGTGGCGGTCGGGCGCGTGGGTGACTGGCTCCTCGAGAACGACAAGATCCGGGTGATCGTGCGAGATGTGGGCCGCGCGTTTAGCTTCGTGCTCACCCACGGCGGCCACATCGTGGATGCGGACGTGGTACGGGAGCCGAGCAAGTGCTCGACGAGCGGCGGGCCTTGCGCGGCCGATAGCGACTGCCCCCCCTCCGAGACTTGCATCCCCGAGGGGCGGGATAACTTCATCGGCGCAACCCCCCTTATAAACATTTCTTCGAGCGACGAGCCCACGTTCATCGAGTGCCAAAACGATGGCTCTAGCGGAGGGGCGGCCGTCATTCACACGGTGGGAGAAGACGACCTTTTCGATCCGGTGAACCCATGGGTTGCGATCGAGTCGTTCAGCACATCGCTTGGTATTCCGCCAAAAGCCATCGACATGAATATCCCGGCTACGGTGGAAAACTTCTACAGGCTCGAGCCGGGGAAGGATTACGTCGAGATCGAGACCGCGATCACGAACAATGCAGCAGCGGGCAATTGCGCCACGCCGCCGTCCAAGTTCGGCAATACCTGCTCGCAGGACAGTGACTGCGACGATCCGGGTGGATCCGGAAACGGACAGTGCGGCGACCTGGAGCTTTACATCGGCGATTATCTGAACGGCGGTGGCCAGATTGACGAAGTGGCGCCTGGCTTGGGTTTCGGCAATATTCCGATTCGCGTGGGAAACGATCCTGCTGTCTCAGGCAAGCAAAGCCTCGATTGGATAGCTTTTACCGGCGTTGGAGAAGCGCGAGGTGTGTCTTATGGCCTCATACCCAAGCTTTTCGATCTGACCGGGGCATTCGCAGATTCTGGTGTTACGGTGCCGGTTTACGGGCAGACGCTGGTAGGGATTCTTCTCAGCCAAGTGCCGGCGGTATTCGTGGTTCCTCCGGGCGAGACGCGCTCGTTCGTTCGCTACTTCGTCGTGGGCCACGGTGGCGCCGGCGAGGTGATGGATGCGCGAAACGAGATCTTCCAGGTCAAGACCGGCTACATCCAGGGAACGGTCAAAGTGGACGGGGTGCCGCAGGACGGCGCGCGAGTTTCGATCATAAAAGGGGTGCTGCCGAGCGGAGACCTGATTAGCACGTTCGAAACTTCCGAAGGCGGCTTCTATCAGGGCACACTGCCTGTTGGGACTTACAAGGTCATGGCGAAGGTCCCGGGGGTGGCTCATCTTTCTTCGACCGAGCAGACCGCCACGATAAAGGGCGGTACCACGGTCGTGGATTTCAATCTCACTCCCGAGCCCGCGTATCTCAAGGTCGTTGCGACCGACGGAGTGAGCTTGGGCCCGCTCCCCGTCAAGGTGTCCGTCGTGGGATTGAAGCAGAGCGATCCCGTGCTGAGCAAGGCGATAGCGCTGTTCGGCGTCACGGTGACCGGTGGGGCCTTTGGCACCGACGTGGCGAACAAGGTGAGAGAGCTTCCCTTCGGTATCGCGGCCGTAGGTTTTGCCGGACCAAATGGCATCCTGGGAGGCGATCCGGCCGATCCCTTCGAGGTTCCGCCCGGCGACTACCAGATCGTGGTCTCGCACGGCCCCGAGTATTCCGTTTACAAGCAGAACGTGACGCTTACGAGCGGCGCCACCGAAGTCGTCAACGCGACCCTCGTTCCTGTGGTTGACACTACCGGATTCATCAGCCAGGACGCGCACGTTCACATGATAATGAGCCCGGATAGCGCGGTGACCAAGAGGGAGCGCATCTTGACGATGCTGGCCGAAGGAGTGGACCACTTCGTCGCGAGCGACCACGACTTCGTGGTCGATCTGACCCCCGACATAGCAGCGCTTGGAGCCACGGGCCTTATCCAATTTTCACCTAGCGACGAGATCACGACTTTCGATATCGGGCACTTCGGCGCCTATCCCCTGACACCGAATCCCGCGTCCATAACTGGCGGAGCGGTCGATTGGGGCGGAGGCCCGGGGTATCCTTCGGGCGGAAGCTACGGCCTTACGCCGGCGCAGATAATCGCCGCGGCGCGAAACGACCTCGGCGCGATCGTGGTCCAGGCTAACCACTTCTATAGCTACTTCGAGTTCGCCGGCGTGGACACGAGGACGATTCCTCCGGTATCTAGCACCGACAACACCCTGATCCGGCAGGATCCGGCGGCGACCAACCTCTTTACGAGCGACATGGACGCACTCGAGGTCTGGATCGAGAACACCCGCCCGCAAAACGCCCGGTTCCGGGGCGAGAACCTGGGCGACTGGATAAACCTGCTCAACGGGTTCGACTCGACCAACCCGGACATGCGGTTTACGGGCGTCGCCGACTCCGACACTCACCACACGGTGGTTATCCAGGCGGCCGGTCCGCGCACTTTCGTAGCTTCCTCGACCGATACGCCTTCGCTCATCGATCGAACCGAGATCGCGAACAACATCGTCGATGGTAGAGCGATCGGAACTAACGGCCCCTTCGTGAGAGTGGAGGTCCTGGGCAATCTCGGCAACGCGGGACTGGATTTGGGCAGCAGCCTGCTGGCTCGGACGAGCACCGGTACGGTAAACGTCCACGTGAACGTCCAAAGCCCGACTTGGGCGGAATTCGACCGAATCGAGATCTTCGCCAATTCGGTGCCGAGTTGCACGACCTCGCCGCACCCCTTCCTGGGGGGGCAGAAGGCGGTCTGCAACACCACGCCCACGCTTACGCTCAACAAGGGGACCGACTTTACCGTGAGCACGGTTCCGGTGAACGGGAATTCGAGGCTCGAAGCGGACGTGACCAAGACCCTTACCGTGGGCACGACCGATACATGGGTTCTCGTCGTCGTCCGGGGAACCGACAACAACTCGAAGCCTCTCTTCCCCGTCACTCCGCTCGATATTCACAAGAAAGCCTGCTCGCTCGATCCCTGTCAGGAGTGCACGCAAAGCAGCGAGTGCCCTGGCACCTTCAACACCTGTAACGACGCCAACACCACGCTGGCACAGCTTACCGACGGAAACCTAGGCCAGTGCGGCGTCTTGGCGCAAGCCTTCACCAACCCGCTCTTCGTCGATGCGGACGGGGACGGGGAATACAAGGGGGTTCCCTTCCCGTAGGGCACGCTCGATCTTAGGAGGGGCGAACGGGCGCCGGCTGGGGGCGCTACTCGGTAGCGGCTCCAGCCGGCGCTGTTTTATCGGGCGCTAGGGCGCGGCGCGTTTCGCGTTGACCGCACGATGAGCGCCCTATATCCTTGGACGTCGTGAACACCGCATCGGGAGAGCGCGCCCGCCGCGAGGGCGAACCGAGGAAGCGCTTCGGCCGGTTGGCGCCGCCGCTCGCTTTGGTGCTCGCGCTTTTTGTCGCCACAGGCGCCGTGGCGCAATTGCGCGGGGCGGGTGGGCCCTACCATATCTACGAGCTTTGCGATCGCTCGGAGGTCGTAGCCAAGGGGAGGGTGAGGTCGGTCTCGAGCTTTGCCGCTGGCCGGTTTCTGGTCTTCGATGTCATTGTCGAGAAGCCGCTCAAGGGGGCGCAGGACAAACCCGCCCTTGGACTCGTCCAGGACCGCGGCCCTAAGCTCGGCAAGGAGCCGCTTTTGCGGGAAGGCCAGCGAGTTTTGGTTTTCGCTACCCGGCTTCCGGATTATTCGCTTTACCGCAAGCACCTGCCCCGAGCGGAGTATTGGCAGTGGACCGAACCGTACCCTACGGCGAAGCGGCTCGAGGCGCTTTCCGCAAAAGAAGCGGTTGGGTTGGTGGAAGCTTATCTGGCGCTTCCCAAGGACGATCCCAAGCTGCGGGTCGCGTTTGTCGCCGAGCGGCTCGCATCTCCCCTCGATTGGATAAGGCGCGATTCCATAGAAAGGCTCGGCCAGGAGGCGGACCTCAAGGTTTTGCTTGCCGCGGAGGCGGTTAGCGCGGTTACGCGATACCTTAGCGATGAGCGCTTCCCGGCCGAGGAGCGAGGAAGGCTCGTCTCGATCGTGGAGGAGAAGAAGCTAGAGCAGCTCGCGCCGGCGCTTGGGCAACTTTTGGAAGCCGGGTCGGGCGCAAGCGGCGATGCGCTCGAGGCACTGGGAGCGCTCGGCCACGCACCGGCGGTTTCTCGGCTTCTCGACTACTCGCGAAAGCGCGATCCCAAGGTGCGTGCCGGGGCTGCGCACGCCCTTGGGCGCGCGGGCAGCAAACGGGCGCTCGAGCGGGTTGGCGAGATGGCCCTTCGCGATCCCGATCGCGACGTGCGTAAAGCGGCCGCCGCGGCGCTTGGGTACTCCGAGGCTGCGGTCGGGATCCTGGATCGGGTTCTCAGCGAAGGGGAAAAAGAGGTCAAGATCGAAGCGGCCCGAAGTCTCGCTAGAATCGGTACCGACGAGGCCGTAAAGGTTCTCTCTCGGCGGCTCTATGGGGAGGACAACGATGCCGCGGCGGCATCGGTCTTCGCCCTGGCGCAGCTTAGGTCGCAGGCAGCGGTGGCGGCGCTCAATCGGGCGCTTCGGACGACCGAGAACGAACACGTGCGCGACCTCATCATGACTCTCGTCCCGGGGGGAAGGGAATGAGCGAAAGAAGCCAAGGAGAGCGGAACCGAGGATGCCAGGGAGGCCTCGCGGCAAGGCCAGGACGGACATTTTCCGGGGAAAAGAGCGCGGCTTGCTTCTCGAGTAAGCGGTGGGGGCTCGGGGTCGCACTTTAGCTCGGGCCGCGTTCGGCGGGCTGCTTCTTCTTACGCTCGCTCAATTTGCGTACGCCCACCGTGCTGGTGTCAGTTACTCGGATGTGAGGGTAAGGCGGGAGCCGGCCGGGGCTCTCCTCGTCGACTATTCGCTCAAGCTCTGCTCGCATGCGCTCTCGCCTATCGATCGCGACCGGGACGAGAGGATTTCTTCGGCAGAGCTTGCGGTCAAGCGCGACTTGGTCGAGAAAGTCCTGAAGAGCAACCTTAGGCTTTCGAGGGAGGAGACTCCCTGCAAGCTCGATCTGGTGGATTTTGCACCGCAGGAAGGCGGGGCCTGGGTGATCTTCGAGTTCGTCGCCGCTTGCCCGGGCGATGGCCCGCTCACAATCCAGTATCTTCTTCTCGCCACCGACGCCCAGTCGGGCTATAACCTCGCCCGGATAACGACCGACGACGGCTACCGCGAACAGTTGTTCACCAGGGAGGTGACCGACCTCGTGATAGATGTCGGCAGGAGCGAGAAGAGAAGGTTTTCGGGCCCGGGCTGGGGGGGAATTATTTGGGTGGCCGCGGTCGTTGCGGCCTCGTTCGACCCCTTCGCTCTTCTCTGGCTCGTCTTGCTTTTTCTTTCGGGGGAGGCGAGGGTCGCTCTTTCTTTTCTCGGGATCGGAGGATGAGAGGATCGAAAAAGGCGAGGCTTGCCGAGCTTCTTCGCGAGGAGAGGCGAGCTTGGCACGATGGCATCAGATACCTTGCAGGAGTGGACGAGGCGGGCCTTGGGCCGCTGGCCGGGCCGGTCGTGGCGGCGGCGGTAATCATGCCGCCGGGGGATGAGGGAATCGAGGGGGTGGACGATTCCAAGGTGCTATCGCGGCCGCGGCGCGAGCGGCTCGCGCTTGCCATCCGGGCCAAGGCGGTGGCGATCGGCTTGGGGGTGGTCGATGTGGAGGAAATCGACCGGATGAATATCTACCAGGCGGGGCTAAAAGCGATGCGGCTTGCGGTGGAGCGCTTGCGCGTTCTTCCAGAGCATGTTTTCGCCGACGGGCGGACGATACCCGGGGTGTCGATCTCGCAAACCAGGATCGCCGGTGGGGACGCCAGGGTGTACTCGATCGCCGCAGCCTCGATCATCGCGAAGGTTCACCGAGACGCCATCATGCGCCGCCTCGATGGCGTCTATCCTGGCTACGGCTTTGCGCACCATGTAGGATACGGTACCAGGGCGCATCTCGAGGCGCTAAAAGCGCTCGGGCCCTGTCCCTGCCACCGGCGCTCCTTCGCCCCGGTCAGAGAGGTGCTCGGGGCAGAGCGCCTGGCCGGCACGAAAATGGGGGGCTGATGGAAGATGCAGGTTCGGGGCAGATCGGGTTTTTGAACGATGAGTGAGTACGACCTCGCGATAGTCGGCGCTGGCCCGGGAGGCTATGTCGCGGCGATCCGAGCGGCGCAGCTCGGGATGCGGGTTTCGGTGATCGAGGGAGAGCGAGCTGGCGGCGTTTGCCTGAATTGGGGTTGTATACCGTCCAAGGCGATTCTTCGGTCGGCCGAGCTTTATCGGACGCTTGTGACCGAGGGATCCGAGCACGGAATACGCGCCGGCGCAATCGAACTCGACTATCCGCAGGTCATTCGTAGAAGCCGAGCGGTGGCCGAGCGGCTTGCGCGGGGGGTGGAGAGCCTCTTCAAGAAAAACGGTATCGCGCTTGTCAAAGGCTGGGGGCGAATCGAGCGGCGCGGCGTGGTCGCAGTCTCCTCCGAGCCGGGGGGAAGCGCGGTGACGGAAATCAAGGCCAGACGGCTTCTCATCGCCACCGGCTCGACCGACCGGATGCTTGCGGGCGTCGAGCGAGACGGCCGGAGCGTCCTTACCAGCCGCGATGCCCTTGCGCTAACGGAGCTTCCGCGAAGCCTGGTTATAATCGGCGGCGGCGCCGTAGGGGTAGAGTTTGCGTACATCTACAACGCCTTTGGCACCGAGGTTACGCTTCTTGAGATGGAGGGCCAGCTCCTGCCGGGAAGCGACCCCGAGGTGGCGGGCGAGCTTTCGCGTTCGCTAAAGCGCCAGGGGATAAAGGTCATGACCGGCGCGCGGGTGGAGGCGGCTAAAGCGTCGGGTGAAGGAGTGGAAGTTACGGCGCTCTCCCAAAGCGCCAAGGCCACGATCGGGGCCGAGCGTCTGCTGGTCGCAGTCGGCCGCAAGCCGCTTTGCGAAGACCTTGGCCTCGATTGCCTGGGTGTCGAAACGGAGAATGGATTTATCAAGGTAAATCGAAGGTTCGAGACGAATTGTGAAGGTGTTTTTGCGATCGGAGACGTGATCGGCCCGCCGCTTCTTGCCCATGTCGCCTCGGAGGAAGGGATCGCCGCGGTCGAGTTCATGGTGGGAAGACGCGAGCGTGCGGTCGATTACCGCCGGATTCCCGCATGTACTTATTGTCAGCCCGAGGTGGCGTCGGTGGGACTTACCGAGGCTGGGGCCGCCGCTTTGGGGATCGAGACCGTGGCGGGGCGCTTCCCCTTTCGCGCTTTGGGAAAGGCGGTGGCGATCGGTCACGCCGAAGGGTTCGTCAAGATCGTTGCCGACAGGGAGACACACGAGGTCTTGGGCTGCCACATAATCGGCAGTGGCGCGACCGACATGATCGCGGAAGCCGCTTTACTGTGCGCGCTGGAGGGGACTACCACTGAAGTTGCCCACACCGTCCATGCGCACCCCACACTCTCGGAAGCGCTAATGGAAGCAGCGCTTGCGATCGAGGGTGGATCGATCAATTTCTAGGTAAAGGCGGAGCGCCGGGGGTGGGGAGCGGCGGCGCACAGACCCATTTGCACCTGCCAGGCTTTTGTTCTAAGTTAGCCGCGCCGTTTGGCGGGCGCCTGGACGCAGGGAAGTCGGGGTCGAAGGAGCTTTGCCGGCGGGTTTTAGCTGGGTGTCGGGGGGTGAAATGCTTGAGCTTTATGACAGCGCCGAGTGCCCTTTCTGCCAAAAGGTCAGAATCGTCTTGGCCGAAAAAGACCTGTCCTACAACAAGATCAACGTCGATCTCGCTGCGGGAGAGCAGAGGAAGCCGGAGTTTCTGCGCCTCAATCCCTTCGGCAAGGTACCGGTCCTGAAGGACGAAGAAGCCGTTATCTATGACTCGACGATCATCGACGAGTATCTGGAGGACGAATACCCGCATCCGCCGCTCATGCCGACCGATTCCTGGCAGCGGGCCAGGGTCCGCATCCTCGAAGACCTTGCCGACAACGCTTTTCTTTATCCCGCCGGCGTGATTCTGGAGGCAATGGCGAGGCCCGCCGAGGAGCGGGCGGGCGAGAGGGTCAAGCAGGCGCAGGCGCAAATCACCTGGTGTCTGGCGACCCTCAATCGCGAGCTTGCCGGAAAGAAGTTTCTCGGGGGCGAGGTATTCTCGCTTGCCGATGCCTCCTTCGCTCCGAGAATCGTGGTCATCGAGGCCCTCGGCGTTACGGTCGATCCCGCTTGGACCGATTTGGCGGCGTGGATCGAGAGGCTTCGGCAGCGTCCGAGCGTTCGTGCTCTCGAAGGTCTCGAGCGCTGGCAAAAGCGCTAGACTCGCCGGGCTTTGGCTTCGGCGCTCGGGAGTTCGAATTGACTTGCGGCCCACGCTTCTTTCCGATACTGCAGTTGCTCGCGCGGCGATGTAGCGCGAGTGTTCGGGCACGCCCGGCGGCTAGCGCAGGCGCGGCGACAATGCATGGTGCCGGCGCCGAGGAGCCGGGTTCTGGCCGCGGCGGTTGGACTGTGATAGCAGTAAAAGAGACGGGGCTGGCCGGAGTTTTCTGAGGCGGTAGCCAGGTCCCGCGCAAGAGAGCGTCGCGAACCCCGCCAGGTCCGGAAGGAAGCAACGGTAACGACTGCTTCTCTGTGCCGCGGGGTAGCCTGGCTACCACCTGAGAGGGAACGGGATGTCCTATCTTGTCCTGGCGCGAAAGTGGCGGCCGCGGCGGTTCGAGGATGTGCTCGGGCAGGAGCACGTGACCCGGACGCTCGTTCGAGCCATAGCGGCCAAGCGGGTAGCACACGCTTTTCTCTTCGCGGGCCCGCGGGGAGTGGGCAAGACGACGACGGCGAGGCTGCTTGCGCGGGCACTCAACTGTGCGGAAGGGCCGACGCCGGAGCCTTGCGGGAAGTGCTCGCCATGCAGGCAAATCTGGGAGGGGGGCGATCTCGATGTCGTCGAGATGGATGCCGCCACGCGAACCGGTGTGGACGATGTCAGGAGCCTGAACGACAGTGCGAAAACCCGGCCGATGTCCAGCCGGTTTCGGATCTTCATCGTCGACGAGGTCCACATGCTCTCGGATAGCGCCTTCAACGCGCTCCTAAAGACCCTGGAGGAGCCGCCCGAGCATGTGAAGTTCATCTTCGCCACTACCGCCCCGCAGAAGGTTCCCGCGACCGTTCTTTCTCGCTGCCAGCGCTACGACTTCAAGAGAATACCCCCCCGAACGATCGCCGAGCAGTTGAAGAAGATAGCTCGGGAAGAGAAGATCGATATCGCAGACAGGGCGGCTTTCGTGCTTGCGCGCGAGGCCGACGGCAGCATGCGCGACGCGGAGTCGCTCCTCGATCAGGTCAGGGTTTTCTGCGGCTCGAAGAGGATCGAGGAGGAAGACATCCGCAAGGCGCTCGGTATCGCCGATCGCAAGCTTCTCCTCGACGTCGGCCGGGCGCTCGTGGAGCGAAACGGGGCGTTTTGCCTCGAGGCGGTGGAGGAGATCCATGCTCACGGGTACGATATACCTCGATTCTGCGAGGCGCTGGTGGGGCTGTTGCGCGATCTCACGGTTTCGCGGCTCTTCCCCGACTCTGCGCTGCTCGGGCACTTGGCCGAGGACGAGGTGGGGGAGATCGCGGAGCTTGCCCAAAAGCGCCCGGCCGAGGACCTGCAGCGGATGTTCTCCCTGATGTCCCGGGGCACCGAGGAGATCGCGCGTTCTAGCTTTCCCAAAGTCGTCTTGGAGATGACGCTCCTGAAAATGATCGCCATGCCCGCGGGAGAGCCGGTGAGTGAGCTCGTGGAACGGCTCGAAGAGTTGGAGAAGCGGATTTCGGCGGCGGGAAGCAGGGGAGGCGGAGGGATGCCGGTCAGGCCAGTGCCGCGTGGAGGAACCGCCGAAGTGGCCACCCCGGAATCCGGTGGGGAGAAGGATTGGGGGGAAGGGACCGCGGGTCCGCCGCCTTCGCATCCTCGGCGTTCCGGCGCAGAGGGTAAGCGCGAGGCGGAGGCGTTTCTCGCCGAGGTCAAGCGCGCGGACAAAGGGCTTGCCCTCATTCTCGGGGCGTGTGATATCGGGGTTTCGGGCGAGGGGGTGGTGAACATCAGGGCGTGCTCGCTCCCGCATTTCGAGCAGTTGAACGAGCCTGGGCGGCGGGAGAAGCTCGAACTGCTCGCATGCCGGGCGCTCGGGCGCGAAGTGGCGATTTGCGTGCTCGAGCCCTCGTCGAGCGTTAAGAAGGAGCAACGCGAGAAAAAGGAAGCGGAGCGCGAGCGCATGCGCACGGCCGCCGAGAGCGCGCGCGAGCACCCTGCGGTCAAAGCGGCGCTTGCGGTCTTGGGGGGCGAAATCAGCGAGATAAACGTCGGGGAAAGACTGCGGCGGTAGCGGCGCGCCGCGCGGGGTGGCCGCGCCGGTTCGGCGAAGGGGAGAGGGAGCAGGCGAGATGGTAATCGGAGACATCGGCAAGTTCGTCAAGCGGGCGCAGGAGCTGGAGTCGCGCCTGGCGCAGGTGCAGGCTGAAGTTGGCGAGAAAACGGTCTCGGCTTCCGCCGGCGGGGGCATGGTGACCGTGGTGATCAATGGGCGCATGGAGCTCGTGTCGGTCAAGATCGACAAGGAGATGCTCAAAGAAGATGTCGAGCTCGTCCAGGACTTGGTCCTTGCAGCAGTGAACGAAGGGCTCAGGGACGCTCGCAAGATGGTTGCCGAGGAGATCGGGAAAGTGACCGGCGGGATCAAGATTCCGGGCCTGGGTTGATCGGCGGCCTGCGCGCGAGAGGTGACCGGAGATGGCGTACCCACCGTCCATGAGAAGGCTGATCGGGGAGCTTTCCAAGCTTCCCGGGATCGGCGAGAAGACGGCGGCAAGATTGGCGTTTCACATCTTGAGGGCCGACAGGTCGCTCGCCGACGGACTGATAGAGGCGCTTAGGGCCCTCAAGGAAGGTACCAGATACTGCTCGATCTGCGCCGGTCTGACCGAAAGCGACCCTTGCGCCATATGCGCCGATCCGGGGCGCTCAGTCGAGGTCATCTGCGTCGTCGAGGAGCCGGGCGATCTCATCGCCATCGAAAGATCCCGCGAGTTCAAGGGGCGCTATCACGTGTTGCACGGGGTTCTCTCCCCCTTGGATGGGATCGGTCCGGAGGAGCTCAAGGTCAAGGGCTTGCTCGAGCGGCTGCGCGACGGGAAGGTCAAGGAGGTGATCCTGGCCACCAACGCGACCGTGGAGGGAGAGGCGACGGCTCTTTACTTGGCTAGGCTCATAAAACCCCTGGGGATCAAGGTAAGCCGTATCGCCCACGGCATCCCCATGGGAGGGGATGTCGAGTACGCGGACGAGGTGACGCTCGGACGCGCCCTGGAAGGCCGACGAGAGATGTAGGGGGTACCGCGTAGGGAAAGTGAGGGCGGGCGCGCTCGGCGCGAGGAGGCGAAGGCCACCGGGTGCGCCGGGCGGTATCGCCGCGACCGAGAATTGCAGGACGCGGGGTAGGGGGAGTGGGGCCGAAGAGAAGTTGTGGGGCGGGATGCCGTGTGACCGGGCTTTTTCGATGAGGTCGCGCGGCGGGCCGCTGCAAGGAAAGCCTTCGATGAAAGCGCTGACTGGTTACGGCGGCGGCATTGCCTGTGCCTCAGGTCTTCGTTATAAGAATGGCCTTGTTCCCCGGTAGCTCAGTCGGTAGAGCGGTCGGCTGTTAACCGATTGGTCGCTGGTTCGAGTCCGGCCCGGGGAGTTGCGTTCAAAAGAGGCGCGGGGCGGGACGTGGTCCGGGGCCACCTTTCCGGCTTCGGGGGGAGATCCGCTCGAGGCTGGAACTATCCTCGGGCGGTGCCGAGCTGAGCGAGGAGAGGTTCCTGTCGGGCACCGCGACTGCCGGCGCGACGCGAGCCGCCTCAGCGTTTGTACCGGCCCGTGAGCGTGGCTTCGGCCAGGATATGGCCGGCCATCGCTTTTTCGACCTCTGCTTTTGTCGCCTTGGGAGCGAGCGGCAGGACAAGGTCTAGGGCGTAAAGCTTGAAAAAATAGCGGTGGGCCGGACCAGGCGGCGGGCTCGGCCCGCCGTACCCGACTCGGCCGAAATCGTTTCGTCCCTGGAGCGATCCGTCTGAGAGCTTCTCGCGGGGCGGAACCCCTTCGGGAAGCTCGCGCGCCGAGGCCGGCATATTATACAATACCCAATGCACCCACGTGCCGACGGGGGCGTCGGGATCGTCGGCGATGAGCCCCAGGCTTTTCGTGCCTGGGGGCGGATCGGTCCACGCGAGAGCCGGCGAGCGATCCTGCCCGTCGGCTGTGTGCTTTGCCGGGATTTGCGCGCCATCCTTGAAGGCGCTGCTTCGAAGCTCGAACGCCATGGTCGCCCCTTCCTTTCTCGTCTTTTCGCGATCTGGCTGCGCTCGAACCTGGAGGTTACGAACTCGGCTCGCCCATTGTAGCGAGCTCGGCAAAGAAAGCAACGAAGAAGAAAAGACCGGTCGCTTGGCGCTAGCTAGCGCTGAGACCAGAAGCTTGTTGGGTGTGCGGCCCTTCTCGGCGAGCGACGCGCGAAGGTGGGCTCGAACCCGAATCCCCGAGTCCGGCCCGAGGGGCAGCCGGCCGCTTCGATGGTAATCGTACTGAGCGGCCGCGAAATGGAGCGCAAAAGACGCGGGCGCGAGATTTGCGGGCGCAGAGGGCACCCCTCTGCGCGCTTCGCGCGGGCATCTCGGGACCCCAGCCTGCCTTTTTCGTCGCGGCAGCCCGGGATCGGACGGGCATCCCGCGAGGAGGCGGCAGCCGAGTTGTCGGCCGAGTCCCTCGCGGTCCCGGGACCGGTCCAAGATGTTCCCCCGACCGTGTCGGCCCCACTCGGCGTGCCGGTCGGGCGCGACATGGTAGGGGAGGTTACGACCGGCGTCCTCGCGCCGCGTTTTTGGCGGATCATCCGATCTGCTTCGTCGAATCTCCTACCAGCGGCAAGTGGTTGGGGCCGCGCAAGGACTCGGCGGTCGAGTGAGCCGGTTCGAGCGACTGCGGGCCCTCGGTTACGTCGAATCGAGTCTTTCGGGCAGGCGCGAGACGAAATCCCTTATCTCGTCTCTTATCCGGCGGTAGTGCGCCAGAGCTTCTTCTTCGCTTCTTGCCTCACTGGCCAAAGCGGGCGGATCGTCGAAGCTCGCGTGTAGGTGGCGCGCGCTTCCGGGAAATACCGGGCAAGTCTCTCGGGCGTTATCGCATACCGTCACGACCCAGTCGAATCTCTCCCCTTTCAGTGCCTCGACGAGCTTGGGCCGCTGCCCGGAGATATCCACGCCCGCCTCGCGCATGACCCTTACGGCCAACGGGTCGAGCGGCCGCAAGCTCACGCCCGCGGAGTAGGGCTCCACGAGGTCGCCCAGCAAGTGGCGAGCCCACCCCTCCGCCATCTGGCTTCTGCAGGAGTTGCCCGTGCAGAGAAAGAGTACTCTACGCTTTGCCTCTTTTACCAACGACCGGGCACCCATCGCGCGAGGACCTGAGAAGCACGAATCCCAGTAGCGTTAGAGCCATTGCACCCGCCCCCCAGGTGGAAAGCGCGGGTACGAGTTCGCAATGACAGCCGCCGCTAAAGAGCCGGCAAGCGTGGTCGAGTGGACAGTCGCCATCGCAGGTTGGACCGCTGGCCTTCTCGCATGGTGTATGCGTCGGCTCGCACGCACATTGTGTGCCCGTGTTCACGCAAGCTTCCCCAGGCAAGCAGGATCCCTCGCAAATGGGAAAGCCGCCAGGGTCTAAGCAGGTGACCACTTGCGCTTGCGCCGCAATTCGTAAGAAGAGCAGGACCGGGATGGCTACAGCGCCGCCAAAAAGTAGCCTCCTCATATGTTCCTCCTCTCTTCCCCCCAAACTCTTGGGTGCTTCGCCGCGGAGGGAAGGGTTCCAAGCGGCAGAGCAGACGGAAATCTACCCCCCTGGGCCGCTGGCTGTCAAGGAGAAAGGCGTGAAGGGCCCCAAGCTCGCATTAGATCGCAAAATGTTCACGAAGCGCCGCTCTGATGGCCAGGCGCCCCACGCGGGCCCGCAGCCACGGGCCGCAGCGAAAACGGGGGGTGGTCGGTCCCGTGCGCGGCTCGAGAGTCATCAGTCGCCTATCGGGACGATCAGGATACTGGCCGAGACTCGGTGGCGCAGCCCCTCGGTTGTCGTTCCATAGATGAGGTCGGATAGACCCCAGTGGCCATGTCCTCCCAGAATCACGATCTCGGCCCCGGTCTCCGCTACCATCCGCGCCAAGCCTTCCACAGGCTCCCCGGGTACCAGGTGCCATTCGACGTTGACGCCCCGCTCGGCTAAAAGGGCTGCGTATTCCTGCAGTCGCTTTCGATCCTCCTCCACCTCGTGACCTCCCGCGTCCGCTCCCAACGCTCTTGCGACGGGGCTTTCGACGACGTGGAGAAGAGCTATGCGCGGGCGGCCCGTGCCTGCGACCCGCAGCGCCTCGCCCAGCAGTTTCTCCTCTCCACCGGAAAAGTCGAGGGCGACGGCGATGCACTTGTACCCTTCGGGTATGGCCGGCGCCGGGGGCTGGGCGGTGCGCGGAGCGTGCACCCCCACCGGCCGGCGTGCGGGGATTCGCCCGAGCATGGTCTCCGCGACAGGCTTGACGGTAATGTACGCCAGGAGGGAAGCGATGCCGGCGGCGGGGAAAGCCAAAGCCAGCTCGAGTTGCCAGGCCTGGGGGCCCGCGGCCACGAGCCATCCCCCGATCTCGTCGGTCACGAGTTTCAGATTCAATGCCACGATGACGAAGGCCACCACCCAGGCGCAGGTCCCTACGCCCCGGCCGACCGCGAACTGTCCCATGCGCCGCTTGTCGCGGGCGAAATGGATGAGCGGGATTACGGCGAAGGGAAGCTGGAGGGACAAGATCACCTGGCTCAGAACCAGCAGGCGCCCCGTGCTCCTTTCCCCGAAGAGAAGAATGGCGAGCAGCGCCGGAAGGACGGCGAGGAGCCGAGTGAGAAGCCTGCGCAGCCACGGCCTTACGCGCAAATTGAGATAGCCTTCCATGACGATCTGGCCGGCGAGCGTGCCGGTTATCGTCGAGCTTTGTCCGGAGGCGAGCAATGCCACGGCGAAAGCCAGGGGCGCGATCGCCACGCCCAAAATAGGCTCGAGCAGCATGTGGGCCTCTTGAATCTCGGCGACGCCGAAGTGCCCCGCGCGATAGAAAACCGCCGCCGCCATGACCAAGATGGCAGCGTTGATGAAAAACGCGAGGCTCAGGCAAACCGCCGAGTCGATCGTATTCATGCGAATGGCCTGCGCGAGGTGATCGGCCTTTCTGGCTACGCGCCTGGTTTGGACGAGCGAGGAGTGCAGGTAAAGGTTGTGGGGCATAACCGTCGCCCCCAGGATGCCGAGAGCGATGTAGAGCGCATCGGCATCGGGCAGTGTCGGCCAAAAGCCCCTGACGAGGCCTCCCCAATCCGGCTGCGCGAGGAAGATTTCGATCACGAAAGCCGCCCCGATCGTACCGACGAGCGCCAGTACCACCGCCTCGAGCTTTCGGATTCCGAAGCGCGAGAGCGCAAGAAGGAGGAGCACGTCGAGCACGGTGAGCAGGACTCCGTAGAGTAAAGGCAGACCGAAGAGGAGCTGAAGCGCTATCGCCGAGCCGATGACCTCCGCCAGGTCGGTTGCGGTAATGGCGATTTCCGCCAGAAGGTAAAGAGGTATATTGACCAAGGGCGGGTATTCCTCCCGGCATGCCTGTGCTAGGTCTCGACCGCTCACGATCCCGAGCCGGGCCGTGAGGCTCTGCAACAGGACCGCCATGAGATTGGACATGAGGAGGACCCAGATCAGCGCGTAGTTGTATCTACTGCCACCGGCCAGGTCGGTCGCCCAGTTCCCCGGGTCCATGTACCCAACCGCCACCATCAGGGCCGGGCCGGTGACGGCCAGCCAGCGTCGCCACCAGGGAGCGACGGCCGGAACCTCGACCGAGTGGTGAACCTCGGCCAGGGAGGGATGCTCCACGGCTTGCGGCTCGAGCCTATTCATCTGCCCTCGGTGCGGGCGCTTGCGGTGAGCCCGGCCGAAGCCCCCGCCCTGGCCGTTGCCTCGCCAGCAGCCCCGGTTTCATATTTGCTGCGCGCACGCACCGCTGCGATGATTTTCGTGGGAGAGGAAAATGGTTTGGGTCGGGTAGGCGAACTCTATACCCTCCCTGGCGAAGCGGTGGTAGATAGCCAGGTTTATGGCCTGCTGCCGGTCCATGTAAATGTTGTAATCGGGCCGAGTTACGTAATAGACCACCTCGAATATCAGGGCGAACTCCCCGTATCGGGCGAAATGGGCCCGGTCGAAGCGGGCGTCGGGCAGGCTTTCTACGATCTCGCGGATCATGGGCGGAATCGCGGCAAGCTTTTCGTGTGGAGTCCGATAGGTGACGCCGAGGCTGAAAACCACTCTGCGCTCGTACATTCTCTTGTAGTTGCGAACACGGCTATTCAAAAGGTCCGTATTCGAGAAAACGATCTGCTCGCCAGAGAGGCTTCGCAGGCGGGTCGTCTTCAGGCCGATGTGTTCCACCGTGCCTAGACAATCTCCGATTACGACGAAGTCCCCGATGACGAAGGGCTTGTCGAGGACGATCGACATCGAGGCGAAGAGGTCGCCGAGAATGTTTTGGACGGCAAGCGCGACGGCTATTCCCCCGACTCCGAGGCCCGCGATCAGGGCGGTGATGTCTATGCCGAGGTTGCGAAGGAGTAACAGGCTCACCAACACCCAAAGGCCGAGCCTCGCCAAAAAGGAGATGGAGCCGTAGGCCGAAAGGCTCTGCGGATCTTCGGCCGCTTGCCGCTTTGTGGCCCGGGCGATCCAAAACGAACTGCCCCCGTCAAGCCAAAGCCCCGCCTGGAGGAAGAGAGTAAGCATAACCACAACGCGCACTGCGCGTTCGAGCGCCGGCGGAAGGCTTACCACCGCGGATCCCCCAGCGAGCGCGAGCACGGCCAGGAACACGCCCTTGGTGCGGCGCTCGAGGAGCTCGACGGCGAAATCATCCACCTCCGTTGTCGTTCGCTTTGCCAGCTTGGCGGCGCGGTTCTCCAAGATGCGTTTGCTCAGCGTAAACGCCAGGTAGGCGACGAGCGCCACCGCCACGGCGAGCAACCACCGCCAAACGGGATTGCCATAAAACGGGTGCTCGAGCGGCATCGACTTCCACCCCCCTTCCAGGTGCGCTCCTACTCCTTTCTCAAACCCAGCCTGGGCCGTCAATAGCGATCGGCTAAGCTGTGGGCGGGCTAGCTTCGAGAAACGCTCGGGCCGATGGGAGCCGGCAAGCGGCAGTTACAATGCTCCCCGATCCTGCGGGCGGGAGCCGAGCGGTATCTTGAACGGGGCAAGCAGCGGTCGAGGTGGGAAGCGCAGCCGAGGTGCGAGGGCGACATTTTCTCGTCGCCGCGGGCTTCAGTTTCGCCAGTGGGAAAAGGGCGGGAAGGGCGCAGGAGCGGCGAGGAGCGATACCATCCATCGAGGTGCGAATTACCGTAGGGTGGAAGTCTTAGAACTCTCATAGCAGCGGCCAAGTAAATCTCGCTTCGAAGTTTCGGGCATGCTTCTTGCTCCGACTCCCGTCCGACGACATGAGAGTACTCGACGCAGTACTTGAGAACTTGCTTGCCCAGTCGCAAGCCAGGACGCGGGCGGCCATGGCGGAGTCGGTCGCGACGAGGAGTGAGAGCGCTCGCCTGCGCCAGGACCAGGTGAGAACGCTGGCCGGAGCCGATGCGCGGAAACTGAGAAGCCTCTTGGGCCTGCTCCAGCAGAAGGCCGCGCGGCTCGTAAGCGCGCGGAGCGATTCGGTCTTCGGCTTGGGTGAATCGGCCGAGGCAATCTCCTCTCGGCCGACCATTGCAAGAGCGAGGGTTTTGCGGGATTCTGGTAGAGGTTACGACACGCGCTATGAAATCAAGGTATCGAGGCTTGCCGAAAGGCAGGTGAACCGGGGCAGTAGCCTCAGGGACTCGGCTTCGAGCGCCGTACGCATTGGTGAGAATACCTTCACGCTCTCCTCTGGAAGGGGGCCGACGACGACCATTTCGGTCGAGATTGCGCCGGGCGACTCCAACCGAGAGGCCCTCGAGAAGATAGAGGAAGCGATAAATGGCGCCGAAGCGGGAGTCGTAGCCGAGCTGGTGAGCGATGCCGAGAAAGGGACTTCCTATCTGCTGGTTTCCGCCGAGGACACAGGCGCCAATGCGGCCTTCTCATTGGCGGACGCAAGCGGAAACGTGGTCTCCGCAACCGGCATTGCCGCCGTCGAGACGGTAGCCAAGGACGCAGAGTACGTTCTAAACGGGACCCCGCTTACCTCGGGATCGAACGTGGTGGCGGTCGACGATGGGAGGGTGGAAATCACGCTGGTCGGCCTCTCGGGGCCTGCCGGCGGCGCCTTGGAGGCGGCAGCGGTGATCGAGGTGAGCGCGGATCCGCTGCCCCAGGCGGCGTTGGAGCTTGCCGAGGCTTACAATCGCGTGCGCGAATTCTTGGGAGCGCACCCGAGCCGCAAGGCGCAAGCTCTGCTCACGCGGTTTGTGCGCATCGGGTCAGCCCACGCATCCGAACTGACGAGTATCGGGCTTAGGTGGGGGGCCGCGGGAGACCTTGTGGTGGAGCGCTCGCTTCTCGAGAAGAGTTCGGCGCGCACGCCCGAGCGCCTCGAGGCTGTGCTCGGCGGCACGGAAGGCTTTGCCACGGAACTCTTGAGATTTAGTGGCGAGACGCTGGGCGACATTTTATCCGATCCTGCGGGCCGAGACGGCGAGCTCATAAGCTACGGCTTCTCGTTCATAGGGGGGCTCGTCGGAAGAAGCGCGGCCTCGAGGCGGGGCGCCCGGATCGATTTCTCGGCGTAACGCCCGCACCCGCGCGCCGGGCGGCCGGGAGACGCGCTTAATGCGAGCGAAGCAGCCGGTAACCCCCCGCGCCCGCGCTACGAACGGACCCGTTGCGAGCGAGTATCGCGTTGTCACACCGTCGAATAGGTGGTAAGGAGTGATTCCTCAGGCGGCGTCCCCGGGTTGTTGGCGAACGCAGAGAAGGAGGGAGAGAAGATGCGAGTTGGCGCTGGTTGTCTATGCATTCTTGTCGCAGGGTCGGTGTTGGGTGGCGTGCCTCGTGCTTGTGCCGCGTCCTCGCTTGCCACGGAGACCTTCGTGGGCACGCTCGCGCTCGGCCTGAGCGCGCGAGCGCGAGCGGAGTTCTGGGATTTTTTCGACCCCGCAGACGCAGCCCCGGGCAATGACGATTACTGGTTCTTCGCAGAGCGGGTGAGACCCGCCCTTAGCCTCTCGAACGACTGGATGGAGCTTCGGGCGGTGGGGCAGGATACGCGCTTTGTGAACGTGCCAGACGATGCCTTCGCACCCGGCATCGGGCCGCTCGGCCTAGGGGGTGTTCAGTTCCTCCATACCGCCGATCGCGAGCAGGGGGAGCCCTTTTTGAAGGAGGGTTGGGCCCGTTTCAAGAACCTGGCTGGCGTTACGGGACTCGGCTTACGCTTCGGGCGCATGGTGCTCAACGATGCGTTGGAGGTGCCCGGCGAAGATCCCGGTTTGCGCTGGATAAAGCGAGAGAGGGTGAGCCAGCGGCTGATCGGCGGGTTCGACTGGTCTCACGTCGGCCGAAGCTTCGACGGGGTCGAGCTGGCTTTGGACGATCCGGCCCTCAACACCACGCTCATCTGGTTTCGCCCGACCGACGGAGGCTTCGAAGTCAGCGCCAACCGGGAGATAAGCGAGATCGATCTCGTGTACGCGGCGGCCACACTCAAAGAGGGAGCCACGCCGGGAACGGATTCCAGGTTGTTTTTCATCTACTACAATGACCATCGCAACGTGGTGAAGACCGACAACCGCGACCTGGCGCTTCGCCAAGCCGACACGGATGACATCGAGGTCTCGACCACCGGGGGCAACATCATTCACGTGGAAGAGTACCCGGCAGGGAGGTCGGACCTGATGCTGTGGGGGGCGCTGCAGCACGGCGACTGGGGAGAGCTCGGCCATTTCGCTTGGGCATACGCTGTCGAGGGCGGCTATCAGGCAACGAAGGTGCCCCTCAAGCCCTGGCTGCGGGCGGGCCTTTGGAGGTCGAGCGGCGACGACGACCCTGGCGACGAAAAGCACCGGACGTTCCTGCAGATACTTCCGACGGCAAGGATTTACGCCCGCACGCCGGTCTTCAACCTCATGAACAGCGACGACTACATGGTCCAACTCCTGCTCCAGCTTCTCGACCCCCTGGGTGCTAGAATCGATTACCATTACCTGCGGGTGGACTCGACGAAGGACCTGCTCTATGCGGGTGCGGGAGCCACGAAGAGCGACTTTTTCGGTTTCGCTGGCACTCCCACGAGCGGCGAGGGAGAGTTCGGGCACCTGGTGGACGTTAGTCTCAGCTACCAGGTCGGCCCGCATCTCGAGCTCGTTGCGTACTACGGGCGCATCTGGGGCGGGGGAATCGTTCAGAGGCTGTTTGCCGACGAAACCCTCGACTACGGGTACCTCGAGGCCAATCTGAGCTTGTAGGCGAAGCCCGTGGCTGCTCGAGCCGAAGGCATACGTGGGTCGGGAAAAACTCGGATAAGAGGGTGCGAAAAAATGAGATGGGGAAAAATGAGACGGTACCGTGGATTGCTCGCAGGCAGCCTCGCGATAGCCGCGGCCGTTACCGTCGCCGGCGGCTGTGCTAGGCGGGTGCCGCAGCCCGTCGAGACGACGGAGGGGGAAGCCGGCGTGGTGGCTGCGAATTGTTACGAGTGCCACGCTCAGGTGAGCCCGGGTTTGGCAGCGCAGTGGAAAGATTCTCGCCACGCGGAAGCCGGTGTCGGCTGCCTCGATTGCCACGGCGCCGAGCCGGGGGATCCGGACGCCTTCGAGCATGACTCCCATACCATAGCGACCATCGTCACCCCCAAGGACTGCGGGGTGTGCCACGCGCAAGAGGAGATGGAGTTCTCCGCCAGCCACCACTCGCGCGCGGCGCAGTTCGTGGGCTCGCTCGACAATGTGCTCGGTGAGCTCGCCGAAGGGCGCCTCGCCGCGGCCAACGGATGCTGGCAGTGCCACGGATCGACGGTGCGAATCCTGACCGGCCCCGGCGGCGAGCCGCTGCGGACTTCATCCGGGGCGCCGCGCATCGATCCTCTCACCTGGCCCAACACCGGCATCGGGCGGGTCAACCTGGACGGGAGCAACGGCACGTGTAGCGCCTGCCATTCGCGCCACCTCTTCAGCAGCAAGGTTGCGCGCAACCCGGAGAATTGCGGCAAGTGCCACATGGGGCCGGACCATCCGCAGATCGAAATCTACAATGAGTCGAAACACGGCATCGCGTATCGCAGCCGCATAGCCGAGATGAACCTGGACAGCCAAAGTTGGATCTTAGGTAAGGACTACACCGCGGCTCCGACCTGCGCCACGTGCCACATGAGCGCGACGCTCAACCAGCCCGTGACACACGACGTCGGGGCGCGGATAAGTTGGACGCTTCGGCCGGTGGTATCCAAGAAGTTAGAGCGGTGGTCGGAGCGGCGCCGCGCCATGATGGACGTTTGCCAGCACTGCCATTCCCCGGCCTTCGTGGGCGCCTTCTACGAGCAGTTCGACCGCAGCGTGGAGATGTACAACGAGAAGTTCGCCATACCGGCCCAGCGCATCATGGACTCGCTTCGGAAGGCGCGCCTCATCACCGATAGCCCCTTCGATGACGAGATCGAGTGGACCTTCTACTTGCTCTGGCATCACGAAGGGCGCAGGGCGCGCATGGGCGTGTCGATGCAGGGGCCGGATTACACGCAGTGGCACGGGTTCTTCGAGGTGGCGCATCGGTTCTATTTCGAGTTGATCCCGCAGGCCGAGGAGCTGGCGCGGCGAGCTCCTTCCGTGCGGGCGCTGATCGCGGAGATCCTCGATGCGCCGGAGCACCAGTGGAAAAAGGGCCTGAGCGCCGAAGAGCGCGATAAGATCCTCGAGTTCTACCGCGAGCGCTACGGGGGCGCGCAGGCCCGCTGATGCTGTATTCTCGCAATAGTCAATACGCGTTTCGGGCGCTCGCCTTTCTGGCGGAGCGTGAGGGCGACGGGGTATTTTCGACCGCCGAGATCGCCCGCTCGGAAAAAGTCGGCGTGCCCTCGCTCGCCAAGGGCATGAAAGTCCTGGCGCGCGCCCGGTTGGTGGAGGCGGGGCGAGGACGGCGGGGAGGTTATCGGCTGGTCCGCGACCCGCAGCGGATCTTTCTTTGGGACGTGGTCTGCCAATTCGACGATCCCTTCGCCTTTTCTAGCTGCGGCATCGGCCTGGGATTTTGCGACTCGTCCAACCCATGCGCCCTTCACCCTAACTGGCGAAAAGCGCGCGCCGCGATCGAAAGATTCCTCAAGGGGGTCAGTATCGCGGATCTCGCCCGGCAGCGCCGGTCCGCCGCCGCAGCCAGAATTCGGCGGCGCAAGGGGAGAAGGAGGATATCGCGGAAAGGAAGCTTCACCGCAGGGACTTCCTAGGGCGGTTCCCTTGGTATCTGCTGCAAGCGGAGCGATTCGCTGCGAAGCTCCCCTTTTCAGGCCGAACGCGACCGGAAAGGTCGCAGGCACGAGGTGGAATTGTGCATCGTACTCGCCGCCACGCACCGCAGTCCGCACAGGAGCCCTCGCCTCTGGCAGACTAACCTGCGGCGGCGCGCGGTCGAGCGATGGTACCGAATATCCTGAGGCTTCGCGCGGCCGTCGGCGCGGATGCGGGTGGCGCTGGGAGCAGGCCTAATAGCAGAGCGAGATCGGCGGGCGGACGGGCCGACGGGGTGAGCTTCAGATCGATGTTGAGGGCGCTGAGTGCCAGAGGACTGGCCAGGGTAAGCACCCCCTGCGCGGAGGCGGTCAGCTCCTTTCCGGTAGCCAGGGCCTTTACGATTTGAACCCTTCCGTTTGCGATCGTTCCCTCGAGAACGATCTTGTCGAAATGTAGATCCGGAATCTTGAGGCCTTGGGCTGCTGGCAGGGAGCCGTCGGTTACGCTCGCCCCGGTAAGCTCGAGTTCCAGCGAACCGGAGTTCCTCGTCACGCCCGGCAAGGTCGCGTCGAGCTCGAGGCGACCGTCGAGGGAACCGGAGAGCCGGCCACGTAGCCAAAGTGCAGATCCGCGCCAGCGTGCGAGGTCGACATCTTGGACCGCGAATCTGCTCGCTATCCTGTTAGGGGCGATCTCCAAACGGCCGTCTATCCTGCCTCCGGCAAAAGACGCCCGCAAAACAACCGGCGTGAGGCGCAAGCGGATGAGCGCCAAGAGCGAGGGCTCGATGGATAGGTCGGTCGCTTCGAGCGCCGCCACATCGCCCGCATCCGGCAGCCTGAGAAGCGCCCTTTGAACCGAGTACCCGAAGGGTAGCTCGAAGGACACGCGGTCGAGCTCGAGGCGCGCGCGACCCCCCGTTTTGTCGGCGAGGATCTCCTCGAGCAGCCTTTCGTGGGGAAAAGTCGCGAGCAGGAAGGCGAGGAACCAGAGCGCGGTCCACAAGCCGTAAACGAGGCCCGTCCGCCATTGCCAGCCTTCGTATTTGGCCAGGGCGCCTCGCCACAACTGCGCCAAGCGGATGCGAGAACTCGCGATCACGCCTCTCCCTTAGCGACTGGGCGTATCCGTGAGATCGATAGCTGCAAGTCGAAGAGGTGCGGCTCCTTGAACCGCTTTTTGATCCGCATTCGGCTCACGCTGACATGACGCTCCTCTTTCTCGAGCCGATAGAGCAATTCCACTATCCCGCGAAGCGAAACGCCGTTTAGCGTCAATTCTACATTCTCTTCGTCCAGCTCCTCGGTGAGCCGCTTGGCCGAGGGCTCGATCCCGCCTATGTGCTCTCGGCCGAGCGTCTCGGCAGCCATCCCCTCGATCTCGGCAAAGAGCGAAGTCGTGCCCGCCGCTGCAAGGTCGCGCTCGACGCTGGCGAGCTCGTCCCTGAGCGCCGCGTAACGGCGGCTTAGTTCCACGACTTGCGCCAGCGCTTTCTCTTTGGCGGCGATAACGTGGCCTCGCTGGCGGCTCGACTCGATCGCAGAGGTTACCGCAAGGAAGGCCAGAAATGCCGCAGCGAGCAAGCTGGCCGCGACGATCAGGAGCCTCTCCCGAGCAGTGCGCTCGTAAAACCGGCCGCGCAGGTAATCGGACGAGGCTTGCACCGCCGAAACGAGGCTGTCTTTCATGCCTGCCATCCTTCTTAGTTTCCCTCGAGGGTCATAGTCGCGCGGAAGCTCACCCGCTTGTTGTCGACTGATGCCTTGACGTCGGCAATCGTGGTCGCGGCAAACCGAGGAATGGAGCTCAAGGATCTTTTGAGCGAGTCGACGGCCTCGAAAGAGGGAACGCTGCCGCTTAGCCTGAGCGCCCCTCCCTCCAAGGTAAGCTCTTCCACGTCGAGCCCGACATCGGGTGGGATGGCTTCGGTAAGGGCCCGAAGAAGATCGATCGTCTTGGTGGCGGAGGGAAGAAGGTTACCGAAGAGCTCGCGCTTTCTTGCGAGATCGGCATAAGCCGCTTCGAGCTGCGCCTTCTCGTTCACGACGCGGGTCACCTCGGGCAGGGTCTGCCTGAAGACGCTTCGTATGCGCGAGCCCAGCTCCGCTATCTTCTCTTGTTCGCGGCCACGCCGCACTGCCCAGCCGGCTACCAAGAGCAAGATGGAGAGGAAAGCCAAAGCCCCCAGCCGCCCGACCCGCCGCCAAAGCTCCTCCCGCTTGCCGTGGTAGGCGAGCTCTGCCTGCCGCAGGTTTAGGGCGATCGAGGTGCCGAGGCGGGGCTGCTGCCCGAGCGCCAATCCGATCGGCACGACGAATTCAGCCTGCCTGTCGCGAAGCCCTGGTGGTACGGCGGCTAGCGAGGCATCGTTAACGCTGCGCACCCGGGCGGCGGTGGCGCGCCGTAGCGTGCGCAGCAGCTCTTCGTTGCTCGCCCCTCCAGCGATCCATATCGACGAGGCCTCTACGGCGACTGCGTTCGCCAAAACCGAAAGATTCCAGAGCGCTCGAGCGGCGGTCTCGGCGGCCCCCTGGCCGGCCAGGCGCCATGCCCTGATTCCCGCGAGCCTTCCTTCCACCGCCAGCGCGACGAGTATGCGGTACCCGCTCACGTCGATCAGCCCTTCGGCGCCCTCGCCCGGGCGGGTGATGTGCAGCAGTAGGTTAGCCGCGGCCGCCGGGGGCAAATCGACCGCGACGGGATCGATCCCAACCGACGCGAGAGAGTGCAGATACGAGCCGAGCCAATCCTTGCTCGCTATGGTTGCCAACACCAGATGGGAGTCGCCTCTGCGGCTACCGAGTGGCGCGAAGCTCACGGTGTGGCCCTCGAGATCGAAGGGCAGGTGCCCCTCCAGCTCGAAAGGCACCACGCTCTCGAGCTTGCGCCGATCGGCGAATGGCAACTCTAGCAACCGATAACTGAAGCTGCCTTGCGGGGCGGTACACACCGCCGAGTCGAAGCGACCTACCTGGGTTCTCATCAGCCTTGCGAGCGCGTCGAAGGCGTTGCCCTGACCCGCGACAGGTTCGCTGAGAAGCGCTTCTATCCGCACACCCCTGAACGACACTTCGGCGAGCGCCGCCTTCACTGCGGTCTCCTCCAGATCGAGCGCGATGACTCTCGGCATTTACCTGCTTGCTTCCAAACCCGCCTGCAAAGTTGCCAGCGCCGCCAAAAAATCCGAACCCTCCGGTCTTGTCAAGCTCGTTGCCAGGGCCGGCCGCCACGAAAGGGTCGTAAAGGTCGTGCCTGCGAGCACACCTTTTTTTCTCACCACCATTTCCCGCACCCCCTTGGCAGTGCCGGCAACGCTGCCGACCGCCGTGATGGTAAAGCAGTCGCTGTCGAAGCGAACGAGCTGCTGGATCTCGCCGATCGCCTTGGCCTCCCCTGCAATATCCAAGAGGTTTCTCCAGCTCCCGATCGCCTTGCGCTGCCTGGCCTCCACGATCCGCGATACGAGCGCGGGACTGCGCATCATTTTTTCCCCTAGGGCAAAGAGTACCTCTGGCGGCGCGGTATTGACGTTCACACGGGGCGCCTGGGAGGGAAGACCCGGCAAGACGGTGACGAACCGACCGAGGCGCTCGAGCAGTCGCGGAGTCACTCCCCGAACGAGCAAGAGCTCGGAGAGCGTGAGGAGCGCTCCGTTGCGCGGCCTGAGGGGAGGGTCGAGCGAAAGGTAATACGGTAGCTCGGCGCCGCCGATTGCCGTCCTAGGCTCGTCGTCCGGGTCGAGCCAATCGAGAATTGCTTCCAGTACCTCGCGTTCCACTCCGAGAAGCGACAAGAGGCGTTCCAAGATCAGCGCGCGCTGCGGATTCACGTCGCCGCTTCCGCTGCCGCTCAAGAGGTCGTTCAGATTTATCTTCCCTCGCTCGTCTTCTATCGCGAACGCGGCCGTTCCCTCGCCGAGGGGAAACGGGGGCACCTCCTTCGCCCAGAGGTCGTGGGAGGAGTCCGAGCCGGATGCGATGTCCAGTTTCGTGTCGAGATCGAGAACCATCTTGGCTAGATTGACGGCGGAGCGGGCCAGATAGTGCGCCTGAAGGCCGTTTCTTCCGCTCATGGCTATGTGCTCGTCTATCTGTGTCGAGTAGGTGAACTCTACCACGACGATCGTAAGAAGCGTCACCGCGAGCAGCACGACTAGAAGCGCCACGCCACGATCGGCGCCGGCCGACTTTCCCCCAGTGGGCTTGCCCGAGCTCTTCACCGTGCGAATTCCTTGACCGGCTTGGCTGGATGGGTGTGTGCCATGGGGATCGTCACCGCGGTCGAAAAAAGCTGTACCGCCTGCTCGCTATCGTAGAGCGCAAGCGAGATCTCCACGGCCCTAGGCAGTGGAGCGAAGACGTTCGCTTCTTCCGAGTCCCACTCGGGTATCCATTTCTCCCCGTCGTGAAACCGCAGCCTGAGCCAAGCCACGTTTTCGACGAACACCGACACCGCCCCCTGCGTATCGCCGGGCTCCTCGCCGATCGGGGTTATCTCGCGCCTAAGAAGCGTAAACGGCCTGTTCTTCTCGCCAAGGGGGCGCTGGCCGCCCATTTCCTTTCCCATCTCGAGCAGCTCCCGGGAGGCGCCACCGAAGAGAATCGCCCGCGAGTCGTCTTTCTCCAGCCACTTGCTGGTAGCTTCCACGGGAAAGAAGTAGGTTACGACCCGCTGGTCGGTTTCGCGGCCGGCGACGCCGGTCGGGCGGCTCGAGAGGGTAGAGAAAACGATGCTGTCGAGCGGCCGGTCTTCGTCGCCGAAGTGGAGACTACGAAAGAGCGGCTTTGCCTTCGTCTGCCTCGGCGCCGCCTTGCCCGTGTCGGGATAGAAAGCTGCTTGCAGATCCTCGGCCATCCGGCTTATCGCGAGCCGCCCGCTGCGGAACACCTGCGCCTGCGCCTCGGCGCGCTCCTTGTTGGCCAGCGCGCTGGCGAAAGATCCATAAATGGCGGTCAGCGCGATCGAGAAGACTGCGAGCGCGACCAAAATCTCGATCAGCGTGAACGCTCCCTCGCGGCCTGGTCGCGATTCAGCGCGCTGCATTTGCTACTTTTCCCGCCGCACGTAGTAGAAAAGCTCGACCGCCTGCCGCGGGTCCTCCTGCCAGAAGACCTTGACTCTGATTTCGCGAAGGCCCGGCACTGGTAGCTCCGAGACCTCCCTTTCCCAGCGGAAATCCGAAAATCGCTTCTCCCAGCTCTCCTCGAAGTCACCCTCTTCCAGTCCTGGCTCCGGATACCCCTGCGCTTCGGTGTCCGCCATGAGCCCTTGCGCCAGCATGGAGGCGATCGTGACGTTTTGATCGCGGCCAATGATCGTGATGTTTTGGTTGTGCAGTCCTAGTAAGCTCACGAACCCCAAGGCCAAAATCGCCAGGGCGACCAGGACCTCGAGCAGAGTGAACCCGTCTTCGGAAGCCTTGGCTCGGGCGCTCGGCGCCGTAGGCACGAGAGGGCGCTTTTCTCGGGCGCCGAGGCGTGTCAAGGTGTTTCGTACCAGCATTCAATGCTCCTCGGCTCGCTTCTGCGCTTCGACGTAGCCGTCGTAAACCTTCGCCCGCCCGCTCAGTGGCTCGATGACCACGGTCTTGAACTCGCCGCGCTCGTTCTTGAGATGCACTATGGTCGCGTCTGCGTATCCTTCGGGGTAGAACTGAGCGAGGCTTTCCCCGCTGGTGACTTTGTCGGCGGACGCGACCGTGACGTCCGCAATAGAGATCGAGTCCGGCAGCACGTAGCGAGCGGCAAGGGGGTCGCCGTCGATCACGAAAGTCGGCTCTTCGGCAGATGTGTCGAGGGAGGTCACGAAGACCTCCCGGCGGTCGAGGTCGAAGTTGAGGCGCAGGGCCAAGCCGCGTAGGGCGGCTTCCTCGAAAAGGTAGTGCGCCAGCGTCTGGATTCTGTCCGCACTGGCCGAGAGCTCCGCCTCGCTTCGGTCGCGCAAACGCGGCACGGTGATGAATGCCACGAGGCCGAGGATGAAAAGGACCACCGCCAGCTCGATCAGCGTGACCCCGGTGTTAGAGGAAGGCCCGAGCCGCGCCGCTCTACAGATCCTTCGAGTCGATGTCGGCATTCTCGTCCTCCCCCCCCTCCTCGCCATCGGCCCCCAGGCTGGCCAGCTTGTACTGCTTGCCGTCACTTAGATAGAGGTAGGGATGCCCCCAAGGATCGAGCGGCACCTTCTCCAAGTACCCCTCGGGGTTCCAGCGCCGCGGCAGGATGCCGACAGTGGGGGGCGAGACCAGCGCGTCTAGCCCCTGCTCGGTGGAGGGATAGACGCCGTTATCGAGCTTGTAGAGCCTCAAGGCGCCGGCGATTTCTTTCAGGTCCACGGCCACCCTGGTACGACGTGCCTCCGCCACCCGGCCGATGACCATGCGGGTCGCGATCCCGGCCAAGAGGGCGAGGATCACCACGACGACCATGACCTCGATGAGCGTGAATCCCGCCACGCCCGACACCCTTTTGCTACTCATTCGCGAGCCTCCCAAGCTAGGATTCATACCAATAACCCCTGCTCGCTTCAATCTTCGCCGGGCGCTTCCTAGCGCACCAGGCGATTGAGCTCGAAGATCGGCATCAGGATCGCGAGCACGATGAAGAGCACCACCGCGCCCATGACGACCACCATGATCGGCTCCATGAGCGCGGTAAGCGCCGTCGCTGCGGCTTCGACCTCGTCGTCGAAGGTGTCGGCAACCTTGGCGAGCATCGTCTCGAGCTCGCCGCTTTGTTCGCCGACGCCGATCATATGGAGGACCATGGGCGGGAAAATCCCGCTTCGGGCGAGGGGAGGGGCTATGCTCTCTCCTTCCCCGATTGCCTCGGCGGCCTCGTCGACGGCGCGCGCAATCACGGTGTTGCCAATGACGTTGCGAACGATGGCCAGAGCTTGAAGGAGCGGGATGCCGCTTGCGAGCAGCGTCGCGAGCGTACGGGAAAAGCGCGCGATCATCACTTTCTTCGCCAGTCCCCCGAAATATGGGATGCGGATCAGTAGTCTATCGAAGCGGGCGCGACCGGCCTCGGTTGCAAGCGCTCGGCGCAAGAGCATCGCGGAGGCGCCGACGAGCAAGGCGATCACCCACCAGTAGCGCGCAAGGAAGTTGCTCGCTGCGATGAGGATGACGGTAGGGAGGGGAAGCTCGTGGCGGGTTTCCACGAACATCTGCGTTATACGAGGTACCACGTAGGCTACGAGGAAGAAAAGGATGGTGCCGCCGATCAGGACCATTATGGCCGGATAAGTCATCGCGGCGCGCACACGGTTTATCAATCGAGCCTGGTTTTCCGCGTAATCGGCAAGCCGCCCGAGCACGACGTCGAGCGCACCGCTCGCTTCGCCTGCTCCTACCATGTTCACGTAAAGCGGCGAGAACATTCCTGGGTGCTCCGCCATGGCATCGGCCAGCGAGCGGCCTTCTATCACTTTGTCTTTCACTTGCGACAGCGCCCGTTTCAGCGAGTCGTTTTCTACCTGCTCGCTCAGGGCACCGAGGGACTCGGCAAGCGGCAGGCCGGCGGCCACGAGCGTAGCGAGCTGGCGGGACATCGTGGCGAGCTGGCGAGTGGGAAGTCTGCGGCGCAGAGTCCAGGAGGCCAGAGAAGCTGCCGAGCTCGTGCGCTCCTCGTCCACGCGGGTCGGGAATATTCCCTGGCGGCGCAGCTTCTGTCTGGCCGCCCGCGCGCTTTCGGCGTTCACGATGCCGCGCACCGGCTGCCCGTGACCATTCAATCCGCTGTAAGCGTAAACCGGCAAGGCGGCCCTCTAGAGGGTTTCTTCCTGGGTAACGCGCAAGATTTCCTCGACGCTCGTCTCCCCTGCCAGTACCTTGAGGGCGCCGTCGTCGCGAAGCGTGGCCATCCCCTTTTCCAAAGCCGCCGCTCGCACGGAAGAAGCGTCCGCGTTCTTCATGACCAGCGACCTTATGGCATCGTCGATTACCAGGAGCTCGTGGATTCCGGTACGTCCACGGTATCCGGTACCTCGACAGGAGGCACATCCCGCGCCGGCGCGGTAGATCGGCTGGCCGACGATCCTATCTTCGCGCACGCCGAGTTCGGCGAGCAGGGAGGTGTCCATTGCCCGTTCGCGGCAGTCGGGGCAAAGCCTTCTCACCAGCCTCTGCGCCATCACGGCGATGACGGAGGAGGAGACGAGAAAGGGCTCTATCCCCATGTCCACGAGGCGCGTGAGCGCGCCGAAGGAGTCGTTCGTATGGAGGGTCGAAAATACCAAGTGCCCCGTGAGGGCGGCCTGGATCGCGATCTCGGCGGTCTCGACATCCCTGATCTCCCCGACCATGATGACGTCGGGGTCCTGTCGCAGGATCGATCTCAATCCATTGGCGAAGGTGAGATCGATCTTGGGGTTGACCTGAATCTGGCCGATCCCCTGCAACTGGTACTCCACCGGGTCTTCGATCGTTATGATGTTCTTCTCCGTCGAGTTTATCTTGGAGAGCGCAGCGTAAAGAGTCGTGGTCTTGCCGCTTCCGGTCGGTCCGGTCACCAGGATGATGCCATGGTTTTGCTGGATGAGGCGCTTGACGCGCTCGAGGTTCTTGCCCGTAAGTCCGAGCTCCTCCAAACCGAGGAGAGCCGACGAACGGTCGAGCAGGCGCATCACCACCCGCTCGCCGAAGGAGGTCGGCACTACCGACACCCGCACGTCGATGTCGCGGCCGGCTATGCGCGTCCTTATTCTCCCGTCTTGGGGGAGCCTCTTTTCTGCGATGTTGAGTCCAGCCATGATCTTGACGCGAGAGACGATCAGAGCCTGGAAGCGCTTGGGGGGCGAGATGATATCGTAGAGGATGCCGTCGATACGAAAACGCACGGACAGTTTCTGCTCGAAGGGCTCGATGTGGATGTCGCTCGCGCGATCCTTGACCGCTTGGAAGAGGAGCGAGTTCACGAGTCTTATGATCGGAGCCTCCTCGTCGGTCTCGAGCAGATCGCGCGGCTCCTCGAGCTCGGTGGCCACGAGATCGAGCCGCTCTTCGGAGAGGTCGTCGATGAGCTCCGCCGCCGACCCCGATGCCCGGTCGTAGGCGCGATTGATCGCCGCTACCAGGCGCTCCTCCGGAACCATCACCGGGTCGACCGGTGACTGGTAGAGAAATCCAAGATCGTCGAGCGGCGCGAGCTGTGAGGGATCGGACAGGGCGACCTTGAGCGCGCTTTCCGTGCGCGCCAAAGGCAGAATCTTGTAACGCTTGGCGAAGTGCATCGGGAGGCGGGAGAGAAGATCGATATCCACGTCTTCGTCCGCGATTCCCTCGACGAAGGCAAGGCCGTATTCCGAGGCCGCAGCCCTTGCCCACTCCACGGAATCGATGGCGCCCATCTCGAGCAGGACGCGCTGCAAGCTTCTACCCTCCCTCGTGCGCTCGCGGGCTTTGGCGGTCAGATCCGGTGGGACTCCGGCCTTGCGGGCGATTCTTTCTTCGATGCTCGCTACGACGGCGGGCGGAGTCACGGCTTGCGGGGCTCGACGGCTTGGTCGTCGCGCGGCTTCGTGGCACCGTCTTGTCGGTTTTTCCCGCCCAGTTCGAAAGAAGGCTGTTCCAGCGGGTCCGGCTTGCGGCCGGGGGTGCCGGCCTGTTTCATCGCTCTCTTTATGGCCCGCCGCCGCTCGAGTGAAATTGCCTCGGCGTCGTGCTCGTCCCGGATGATGTGTGGGGTGAGGAAGGCTAGCAGGTTGATCTTGTTGCGGGACTCCTGGTTGATGCGAAACAGATGCCCGATCACCGGTACGTCGCCGAGGAAGGGAATCTTGCTCTCGCTGTTCGAGATGTTATCGGCGATCATTCCCCCGATCACCACGGTCTGTCCGTCCTTCACCGTCACCGTCGTGTCGGCCGAGCGCACGGTTGTGGTCGGCCCCACCAGGTTGGGATCGAGCTGTGCGTTCGGAACGATCGCCGAAACCTCCTGGTGTATGTTCAGCCGCACCACATCCCCTTCGGAGATCTGCGGCGTTATGCGCAAAGTGATGCCGACGTCTTGGCGTTGTACCGTGGCGAAGACGTTCGAGAGATTGGTTTCGCTGGTCGAACGGCTGGCGATGAAGGGCACGTTTTGGCCGACCACGATTTCGGCCTCCTCATTGTCCGTGGTCATGATGTTGGGTGCCGAGAGAATGTTCACGTCGGTGTCGGATTGCAGGGCGGTAAAAAGGGCCACTTGAGCGGGCACCTCGGTGCCGTCGGGCAAGATCACCGTTCGGTTGCTGACGGCGGCGAGAATCAGACCGGAAAGCCCCACGGGGTTCACCACCGCCGCATCGAGGCTTCGCAGGTTCAAGCGGCCCAGACCCACGCCCTCGCTGAGAGCGATGCCGCCCTGCCCCTCGAAGCCGAGCTGTTGCGCGCGATCGAGCGAGATCTCGAGCAGGATGGCCTCCACGTAGACCTGGCGTCGGCGGATATCGAGCTTGTCGATTACCTGCTTGAGGATCTCGAAATCCTGGGGGGTGGCGCTTATTATGAGGGAGTTGGTCGCCGGGTCGGCGGTTATACCGACATCAGAAGTGAAGTAGGTCCCGGGTTGGGCCTGTGCCCCCGGCGGCCTGGGCCGCCGCCCCATGGCGGCCAGCCCGCGGCGCCTCTCGGGCTGTTGGCCGGGTCGGGGCCCGCTCGGCTGAAGCCCCACTATCTCTTGCACCACGGGCAGAAGATCCTCGGCGTCGGCGTACTTGAGGTACACCACGTTTATCCTGCCCGTTCCGGGCGGCAGGGGGTGGTCGAGGTCCTTTATGAGCGCCCGGATCTCTTCGAGCTGCTGGCTGCCCGCGGTTACGATGAGCGAGTTCGTTCTCTCGTCGGCGACGATCTTGAAAGCCTTGGCCGAAGGTGCGCCGGGGCGGGCGGCCTGCTGGGCCTTCTCTTCGAGGGCGGCGGTAAGTTTTGGCGCAAGCTCGTCTGCGTACGCGAACTCGAGCGGGATGACCTCGACCCGCCGCTCGTAGCCTTTGACATCGAGTTCCTCGATGACGTTGACCAACCGCCTCACATTGGCCGCGGAGTCGATGATAATCAGGCTATTCGAAGCCTCGTATGCCGCCAGCAATCCATCCTGCGAGACCAGCGGCCTTAGGGTCTCGGCCAGGCTCGGTGCCTCGGCGTAACGCAGGCCCACCAAGCGGGTAATGAATTCCTCGCCGGAGACGGCCGGCTCGGCCCGGGTAGTCGTTCGCACCCCCCCCTCTCGCGCTTCCTTGGTGGGTACGATCTTGATCGCCGCACCGCTTGGCACGGTGGTAAAGCCGCGCACGCGGAGCACGGCCTGAAGAGCCTGGTACGCCTCTTCGGCCGTTATGCGCGTGGGGGCGATGACCGTGACTTTTCCCTTCACACGCTCGTCGAGAACGAAATTCTTCCCCGTGATCTCGCTTATGAACTGCACTAAAACGGCGATCTCGACATCTTGGAAGTCCATGGTCACGTAGCGCTCGCCCTTCTCCTCTATGATGCTGGTCCCGGGAAAAGGTGCGCTCTCCTCGGTGCCCTCCTGGCCGGTGGCCCCGGCTTGAGCGTACGCATGCTCTGGGCTTGCGAGCGCAAGGGCCGTCAGCCACAGGGTAAAAATGACCAGAAGGGGGCGTCCTCGCCTCACTCTTGTCTATCCTCGTCCTAACGGATCTCGTAGCTCATATTCTGGCTGCGGTTGTTTCGCAAGAGTTCGACCGCGATGTGCCGTTCCCCCTGAAGCTCCTGAAAAAGGGCCAACGCGCGGGTAGGATCCGTGAGCTCTACGCCGTTTATGCTCTGGATAACGTCACCATTCTTGAGGCCGATCTTTTCGAAGATCGAGCCTGCGTGGATCGCGAACACCCGAAACCCGACGGTCTTCCCGTTCTGGAAAAACGGAACCGCTCGGGCCTGGGTGAAGACCTTGTTCAGGTTCTGCATCGCTTCCTCCACCTCTCGTCGATCGATCACGTACTGGTTCTCCCCGGTTCGTTGTATGCGCTGCTCACTGAGGCGCTCGCCCGGATAGCCTGTGGACTCGCTCGCGCGCAGAGCGAAGGCGAGCTCGAGGACTTCCTCCTCGCCGTCGCGTGAAAGTACGACCCGCCTCTTCTCCACGCGCTTGAGAGTTGCCTGCTCGACCACGAGATCACCCACCCGGTACAGTCGCTGTTTGTGGGTGAGGAGATCCTCGATAATGGCGAAGCCATCTCCGCCCTCTCCAGTCACCGCCGTGCCCCAAAGCTTGAGGTTCAAGTCCGTGGGTTTGAGATCCGCTTGGCTCCCGTTTGACCTTTGCGTGGAGCCAGCGCTAAAGAGGTCGCGCTCGTAGATTACGGCGTACGAACTCAGTGGCTCCTCGCCCCCGGCCGTGGGTGCTTCGGAGGCGGCTTGCGCAGGACCAGCGGGCGGCGGTGATAAATAGCCCGCGACCAGATGGTTGGCCAAGCGCGCGGCGGCGTAAGCCAAAACTACGAGGAGCAGAAGGTCTGCTACCGTGAGGAGCCCACGCCAAGTTGCCGTCATCACCCGCGTCCAACGCCCATATAGGTTAAAGCTCTCGACATTTCAACCTCGCCAACGGCGCCTCTGGGGCGGTGCCGTCCGTTCCACTTTGGCCTGCTTTCCCTTGTCGAGCTTGCCTAGCGAGCGCAGGGTGCTCATCTTGGGGCGGGGGCGGCGGCCGATGGGACACCCTCGGCGGTCTCGCGAGAGCGTGGAGCCGCCGGATGCCGCAGCCGCCTCCAAAGCGCCTGCGCGTCTCCCACCATCGTGTAGACTCCCGGGACCACGAAGAGAGTGAGAAGCGTCGCGAAACTCAAGCCCCAGACGATGCTCGCCGCAAAGGGCCCCCAAACCTTCGATTTTCCACTCAGGCCCAAGGCCATCGGAAGAAGCCCCCCGATAGTCGTTACCGTCGTGAGGAGGATCGCTCGTATGCGCTTTCTCGCTCCTTCGACCACCGCCTCGAGGCGATCGAGGCCGGCTTGCAGTTCGTTGTTTATGAAGTCCACCAAAACCAGCGAGTCGTTGACGACGACGCCGGCGAGGCCCACGACAGCTATGAATGTGTTTATGGTAAAGGCTAGGTTTTGCACCCAAAGCCCGATGACTACTCCGATCACCGAAAGCGGCACCGTAGTCATGACCACTACGGGCTGGATATAGGAGCGAAACTGAGCCGCCAAGATCAGGAAGATGGTAAGCAGTGCAACAAAATAAGCCTCCCCCATGGAGCGGAAGGACTTGCCTGTTTCCTCGAACTCTCCGCCGAAGGCGAGGCGCACGCCCGGGTAACGGCGAGAAATATCGGCGAACTGCTCCCTTATCCTACCATTTACCTCGCTGCTGGTCGTGACCTCGGGATTCAGGTCGGCCGTGACCTTGACCGTCCGCTTGGTGTCGAAATGGTAGAGGCTAGCGTAGCCTCTGTCGATCTCCACCCGCGCCACGTCGCCCACCTTGATGAGCGAGCCATCCGGAGCCCTCACATCGACGTCGAGGATGTCCGCCACCGAGCGGCGAAATGGTTCGGCGTAACGCAGGCGGATATCCACGTCCTCGTCCCTGGAGTGGTCGCGAAAGGTGGAGGCGATGAGCCCGTCGTTCGCGGCTCTGATGGAAGTAGCGATCTCCTCGAACGTGAGGCCGAAGAGGGAGGCCCTGGCGTCATCCATCTCGATCCTCACCTGGGGCGGGCCGGATTTGAGATTGCTCTCCACGCCGAAAACTCCCGGCATTGCCGATAAAGCATCCGCGATCTCGCGCGCAACCTGGTCGGCGGAAGCGTAATCGTTGCTCTCCACCCGAATCGACACCGGTTTGCCAACCGGCGGACCGTCGGCGATTGCGAACACCTTCAGTGTCTCGATCTCGGGATGCGCGTCTCTCGGGAAAGAGTCGGCGAAGGCCTCGCGTAGCAGCTCCACCGTTCGATCTGGATCGTACGTGCCGGCTGGCAGGGTAACCAGTATGTTGGCGACGTTGGGCTGCAGCAGCAAGATGTTGTCGTCGTCGTAGGCTACCCCTACGTACGATGTGTACTCCTGTATGACGGCGGGCCGGAAGCGCTCCGGCACCTTTTCCAGCTCGCGCACGACTCTAGCGGTCTGCTCCAGCGTGTAATCGGAACGAGCGCGCAGGAAGACGTTGAACATCTGAAAGTCAGAGGGAAAGAGATCCACACGGAGCCGGCTCGCCAAAGCTATGGCAAAAAGCGCCACGCAAGCGACAACGAGCAGAGCCGAGTAGCGATACCTCAGCATCGCGCGCAGGGCTCGCTCGTAATTCGTCAGGAGCATTGCGTAGAGTCGCTCCTGTATCCCGGCCGAGCGCGGTGGCTGCCGGTCGCCGAAGTCGAGGTAATGAACGGGCAGTATCACCAAGCATTCGAAGAGCGAAGCGAGAAGAGCGACCACTATGGTTTTCGGGATGATGGAAAAGAATTCGCCCACCACGCCTGTCGTGAGCAGCATCGGTAAGAAGGCGGCTACCGTGGTGGTCACTGCGGAGACTACCGGCCAGGTGACTTGGTCCGCTCCCTGTACGACCGCGTCCACCGGGGGATCGCCCCGCTCGATGCGCTGGTAGATGTTCTCCATGACGATTATGGCGTCATCGACCAACATGCCGGAGATGAGGACTAGGGAGAAAACGGAGAGCGCGTTTATGCTCAGGCCGAGGAGGGGATAGAAGGCGAAGGCGGCCAGAAAAGAAAAGGGTATGCCGACGATGGCGAGCAGAGAGTTTCGCAAGCCCACGAAGCCCCAAAGGATGCCGAAGACGAGGACCACCCCCACGAGAAGATTGTATTTTAGAATCCGTAGGCGGTTCGTTATCATGAGGGAGGAATCGGTGGTAAGGGCCACCCGAACCCCTGGAGGGAGGCTTGGCTGAAACTGCGCGAGCAGGTCCTGCGCCTGCTGCACGAGCGATGTGGAGTCCGCGCTCTTGCTCTTGGCGACGTCCAGGAGGAGGCAGGGACGCCCGTTGTGGCGGCTCAGGACCCGGCGCTTTTCGAAGCCCGAGACGACCTTCGCCAGGTCTCCCAATCTCACATGGTGGCCATCGGGCGACTTCCTTATCACCGTGGAGGCCAACGCGAGCGGATCCGAGAAATGCCCGACGGCGCGGACCTGAAGCTCGTCCTCGCCCCGGCTGAAACTGCCCGCTGGGGTGTTGCGGTTGTTACGCGCGATAACCGAGGCGACCTCCGCCAGCGTAAGCCCATATTTGCGAAGTCTCGTGCGGTCGACCAGTACCTTGAGCTCGCGGTCGCGCACGGACATGTCCCTTACCTTGAGTACGCCCTCGAGCGCGGCCAGCCTAGGTTTTAGGTCGCGAGCCACTTCCCGCAACACGAACTCTCCGACATCTCCTTCGTCGACCAGAGCGACTTGAAACAGGGGCCAGACCTCGTTCAGCGAAAGCCGTATGAGGCGGGGTTCCTCCGCGTCCTCCGGCAAGTCGGTTACCCGATCGAGAGCAGCTCGGACATCGTTGAACGCGCGATCGAAATCGGCTTCTGACATCTGCTCGTCGAATTTCACGTCGATTATGGACCCGTCGTGTTTGGACTGCGAGACGATACGCTTGATGCCGGAGATGTCGTCGATCTCTTCTTCGATCTTCTTGGTAACGAGCCGCTCGACCTCTTCGGGCGACGCGCCGGTCCAAACAGTTTCTACGAGGGCCTCGTCCAGGTTGATGTCGGGATAGACATCGACCGGCAGATGGCGATAGGCGGAGTAGCCCCCGACCATGACGACGATGAAAAGGAGATTTACGAAAACGCCGTGGCGGATGGAGAAGCGGGCAAGCGACATTAGCGGGTCCCCGACGGCGAGCGAAGCCGAATTGCGGACCCCTCTCTAAGCTCGCGCATGCTGGTTGTTATTACCAACTCGCCCTCCTCGAGACCGGCCACTATTTCTACGTGAGTGGGAAGGAAAGGGATCTGTTCGATGGCCACCGCCTTTTGACGCGCTCGCCAGGAGCTGCCCTCTTCTTGGGCTACGTACACGTAAGGTTGGCCGAAACTCTCCGCGACGAGCTCTTTGGCGAGCACGATGCCCTCGCGCTCGCTAGCGAGCGGGAGGGAAGCCTCGGCGACCATGCCGGGCAGGAGCGTCCCGTCGCTGTTATCCAACCGGATTTCGACGGGAAATTTCTTGGCCGTGCCGGCGGCCGCTTGACCGAGGCGCACCACCTTGCCGGTGAACTCGCGGCCGGGCAGGGCATCCGTTCGGATCTTGACCTTCGCGTTCCCGCGTAGCGCCACCCGCTCCCTGTCGGCTACCTCGACCACGAGCTTGAGCTCTCGACTATCGATGATGCGGGCGACCGGCTGCCCGGTTTGCACGAATTCGAAAACCTCGAAGGGAAGCTCGACGATCGACCCGTCGATGGGGCTGCGGATGAGGGTTTTGTCGAGATCCTCTCTCGCTTCTCGCAGCCTCTGCTCGGCCACCCGCAACGCCGCCTCGGCCACGGCCTCCTGGCTCAACTGCCTTTCTAGTTCGTCGCTGCTTACCACTCTGGCGCGTTCGAGCTTCCGGGCTCGCCTGGATTGGCTGCGGCGAAGCTTTGCCACCGCCCTGGCTTCGTCCAGAGCGGCTTGGGCGCTCGCCACGGCGGTCTTCTTGTACGTGTCGTCCAGCCTGAGGATGATGTCTCCCTTCCTCACGGGTTGGTCCTCGTCGAAGGGTCTGGCAGCCACCTGACCATGCGTTTCCGCATAGAGAGTGACGTCCCTTACCGCCTCCAGGATCCCGGTAGCGCGGACTTCCGCCTTTATGACATCTTTTCTTACCGCTAGCGTTTCCACCAAAAGAGGCCGAGCCGCCTTCGGGCGGGCGCCCTTCGCCGGGCGCCCGCGGTCGAGTAGCAAGACGAGGAGCGTAAGGCAAAGCAGGAGCGCGCACGCGCATATCACGGCCGGCCGAATCCACCCTGGCCCACTCGGTCTCACCGCACCCTCTTTTCCTTCGCGCGTGCCTCGCTCGGCGAAATCCTTGCCGCCGCCACAGCCACCTGCATGAGCGTCTTGGCGAGAAGGGTCAGATCAAGATTCTTCCGGTTGAAGGTCCACTGGTAGACTATGCCATCAAAGGTCGCCACCATGAGGGTCGCGAAGCTCTCCGGGTCGACGCCCAGGAAGAGACCTTCCGACTGGGCGCGGCGGACGAGTCCCGCTAAATGCTGCTGGTAGGAACAGTAGCATTGCTGGAACGCTCGAAAGCAGCGGTTGCGAAACTTTCCGTCGCGCCCGATCTTCGCCCAGAGATCGAAAAAGAGGTAAAAGAAAGGCTCTTGGGTCGGCAGCGTGGCCATGGTTTTCTCGATGGTGAGCCGCAGGGCCTCCTCGACAGGGCGGTTTTGCTCGAGGTTCTCGCAGAGAAGATCTCCGTAACTTCTGAGCGCCGAGATGCAGAGCTCGAGAAAGAGCTCATCCTTGTTCTCGAAAACGTTGTAGAGCGTTCCTTTGCTCACTCGTGCCCGAGCGGCTATGTCGTCCATGCGCGCCACGGCGAAACCCTGTTCCCCGAAGACCTCCAGTGCGGCCGCTAGAATCTTCTGGCGTTGCTCGCCTCTGGGGGTGCGCTGCGCCATGGTAGAGATTCCCCTCCCTTCGCGTGGCCGGCCATGGGTGAGGTCGGCTGCGGAGTACTGACCGGTCAGTACTATACATCGAAGTCTTTCCACCGGCAAGGGGAGCGGGCACAACTCGGGCGGGCCGAACCTGCCGGGGCGCCGCTCAGCCCCGGGTGGGGTAGAGCAGTCTCCTCAGTTCCTCGCAGTTCTTGGGTGCGAACGCCTGATAGTCGTTGTTGAAGTAGGCGAAGACCTCCCTTGCACGGGCCCCCCGGATGCGCCTGGCCCACTCTTCGAGCTCCTCTCGGCTGTATTCGTATCGGTACCAGACTGCGCCATGGAACCTGAGATAGAGCCAGGGTGCGGTCCGCACTATTTCCTGCGGGAGCCTCGGGGCGCTTACGGCGCAAAACGAGATCTGGCTTTCCTCCAAGCTTCTGTAAACCTCGCGGTTCCACCAGCTCGCATGTCGAAACTCCACTGCGTTACGGTAATTGGTATCGAGATGATCGAGCAGCCGATCGAGGGCGGTTCGGGAAAAACGGAAGCTCGGTGGCATCTGGAAGAGAACGCATCCGAGCTTTTCCCCCAAACCATCTGCCAGCACGCGGTAGAACTCCCTGATCAATCGCTTGGCGCCCACAAGCTTTTTTAAGTGCGTGATGGTCCGAGGGACCTTGACGGCGAAGAGAAAATCTCTCGGCGCTTCGCGATACCAGCGTCGGACCGCCGAGGGAGTGGGAAAGCGGTAGAAGGTGGAGTTGATTTCGACGGTATCGAACCTTTGCGAGTAAAACTCGAACCACTGACTCGGCGAGAGATCGTGCGGGTACCACTTACCTCGCCATCCCCAGTAAAAATAACCCGAGCAACCGAGGTGATACCTGGCTCTCATGGCCAACGGTGATCCAATGCTTCCTCACCTTTAGCGCGGCGGCCATTCGCCCGTCAATTCCGGGGCACGGGGAGCGACGGCCTGGCGGGTGCGCGAGCGGCTGCGATCTTGGAGAGGAAAAGAACGGAAGGAAGAGGTGCCAGTTGGGGCGGATTCTCTGGACCCGCCCCAACTGGATGTGGCTCGTTACCTAGGTCTCCGCTACCCGATCACGGGCAATTGACCACTCCCCCAGGCTCGTAAGGTGGGGCGAGCGGGCTCGGGCGCGGGTCGAACTGGCAGCTCCCGCCCGGGCAGTCGCTGTCGTCGGCGCAGGAAAGCCCGGCATTCGTGCCACCTTGACACGTATCGACGAGGTTGCACGTGCTGCACTGGGCGTTGATCCAGTTCGGGCCGGTCGGATCGGTCATCATGTCGGTTATCCAGTCGAGCACCGTCGGCACGCCGCCGGTGGTGTCGGTATAGACCTTGTCGCTTCCCCACATCGTGTGCCGCGATCCGGCGCCTATGTAGTAGCGGTAGTTGTTGTTGGTGGAAAGCGTCACGGCCTCGTTGACCAAAAGCACCATCTCATCGTGCCACTCGCAGGTCGGCTCCCACCACTTGGGCCAGTTGATCAGATCGTTCGGATTCAGCATGACGTTGTAGAAAGCCACCTGGCCTCCACCGCTTCCATCCCACGCCGTGGTGTACTGGCCAAACATGCTGCGCGGGTAGAAATTCGCAGCGCTTGCCCAGAGCTCCGAGATCGACAGATCCTCGATCGGGAGGGCGATTCCAGGAATCCAAACGGGGAGGTTCTTTTCCACCCCCCAGTTCTTGATGCCCCACTGCCTGCCGCCTGGGATCACGCCGCTCAGGAAATCATCGGTAATGACGCCATTGCCTGCATCGGCCACTACGCTGAAACGGGAAGCCGGGTAGACTTCGTGGAGGTAGATACCGTTCATGATCGCGCCGTAGGCGCCGGCGCTAGAGCCAGTGACAAATATGTCGGTCGGCGTGACGAAGTGCTCCCGTGCCCACTTCTCCGCGACCTGGGCGTTGTGAAAGCCCCGGTGGTATATCGGGATGGGCGGGTTCCCCGCGTAGTAATTCAGCTTGTCACCCCAGTGGATGTCGCAGGTGCAGTAGGGGACGAAGACGGCGTTCCAATCCTTGAACGGATTGAGCGGATTCGTGAGGTCCGCGAAGCCATTGGTGTACGAAGCCGGGTTGTCTCCCGGCCCCGTGGTGCTCTTGCACGTCATGGATCCGATTCCCCCGCAGCTGAACCAGTCGAAACAGGCACCTCCCCCTTGGTAGTAAACGAGGAGCTTGTTCACGGTGCCCCTCTTCACGAAGAATACGTAGTCCGTCCCGAGCGAGCAGATCGGCCTTAGGGTCTTGCCCTGGTACTCGACCTCCGAACCCGGTGTTATCATCGTCCAAGCGGTCGGCACATTCGGAGAAATCGTCGTCTTCTCGACCACCGAGGCGGCCAGGTCGTCCAGCTTCCCTTCGATTGTTTCCACGGTGACCGTGGTATTGCAGGCCGCCTTCGTCCAGGCTGCGTCGAACTTGTTGCTTGCGGCCCCCTTGGTGGCCGCAAGCGTCGCTCTCAAGGGGTCCTTCTCCGGTTTTTTGACGAACTTGCCCTCCGCCTTCAGAAGCGCGCCGCACTTCGCGGCCGCCGCCTTGAGGATTTTAGCCCGGCAGGCGAGATCTGCTTTGGCGGCGTTCATGGGATCGATGTCGGCATTGATCTCCGCTACGACGTCATCGAGCGCCGCATCGAGGGTGGCGTCGATTGCCGTGCTGGTGTCCGTGGTTTCCGCACAGTCCACGCCTTTTTTCAGAGCCGTGGCCTCTGCCTTGTCCCAGATGAGCGAGAACTTGCTGCGCGCTTTGTCGATCGAAGCCTCGAGCTGGGTCTGAGAGGGATCCTTGTTCGGATCCTTTTCCCATTTGCTCCAAGCGTTGAGAATCGACTTGCAGAAACCCGAGACGGCCTTGAGCTTCTTGCTCACGCACGTGTTGGTGGGGTAGCTACCGGCGAGCGCTGCGCTGGGACCCAGTACGAGCGCAGCCGACACCGCGACGCCCCCTAGCGCCCGCCAAACGCCTGAATCGCTCTTCATGACTGTATCCTCCATTTGCTTCACTGTATCCTCCCTTTCGTGACGGATGGCGCGAACCTGAAAACTTATAACGCTCTCTCTCCCCCGCTGTCAAGAAAAACGACGTGGTGGCGCGCTGCGTCGAGAAGCTCCAGCGGCTCCTTTGCGTACCTCGTTTCGGTAGCTTGGGGTGGCGGCCCACTTGCAGCAACTCTCGCCGACACGAGATCCGGCGAGCGACCCTAAGAAGGGAGCTGGTAGCCGTACTCGATTATCCCATAGCCGGTGAGGTCGCCCGTGCGGAACTCGCTTATGGCATCGTTTACCTGTGTGTTGCCTATGGTGACAGGGCAGACGGCGAGAACTTTCGATGTCACCTCGTACCTTTTCCCCTTTTCGTTCACGAGCCACATGGAAAGTCCGGTTTGGTTTCGGCCCTGCGCATCGGTCTCCAAGTCCACATCGAGGTCCGAGACGCCCATCACGTCGCACCCGTCCCAGAAGAAACCGACCTTGAAGTGGCTTTCGGGGGCAAACGAGATCTTTACCGTGTTGAAGCTCAGCGTTTCGCTGAATTCGCACGAGACGTAACTCCAGGTGGGCATTTTGGACCAGTCCCGTTCCCCTCCCCAGGAGTGGTCGCGATGTCCGAAACAGTCGAGATTATATCGGCGGTTGCCGATCGCCACGGTGCCGCTCACCCGGCCCGATTGTTCGAGATGGCGCGGTGCCTGGTCGGCGCTGGTGCCAGGGGGGAACGGATACTGGTAAACGGGACAGATCGCCTGCCAGGTCAGGTCGAAGCCGCAGTCTTCTCCTCGGTACAGCAGGCGCCACTTGCGAAGCGGCTCCAGACACTGGTAAGAGACGTTCTTCAAGGTAAGGTCGTCGATGTCCCCCTGCGGAATCTGGCAATGCAGGTCCGTAGCATTGTGCACCACCTCGCCGTCGCGGGTAATGAAAAGCCAGAGGTTCGCCTCGTTTTGGTTGGGAAGGATCCCGATGCGGGTCACGACTCCGACCCCGCTCTTGGGGTCGTAGATGGGAAACCAGTAACTCTCGTTCCAAAGAGGGAGCGAGTCCGGACCGGGGGTATGGCGCCGATCGTCGGCCGGATCGATCATGTCTCGCGAGCTTATCACTGCGATTCCTCCCTATGGGTGGCTACGTCGCGCGTGTCACCCCTGCGAGATTTTCTTGAGCATCATAGGTTTTAGATACAATGCATCGCGGATGGTCTGGTTGCGCAAGTGCCCGTGAATCTGTTGGCGAATCTGGTCCACGAGACGATCCTCCGAAGGATCGAAGGCGGCGGCCGGGTCGTTTACGGCGGCGATCAAGTCTTCGAGATCCTGGTTCAGGCGGCGTCTTCGCTCGAAGAGGTCGCCTTCGGGGGGGGACTCCAGCGTTTCGTCGAGCTTGCGGCCAAGAGCGGCAAAGCGAGGGCCGAAACTTTCGAGCAGCGGCACGCTCGCTCGCAAAACCTCCTCGATGCTGCTGGTCTCAGCCTCCAGCATCTCGCGTTTCCAATCGATCTTGTCGGCCAGGTTGTTTATGAGGTCGAGACACGCGTAAAGCTGCGCTCGCGCCGACCCGGCTTCCAGGGCGACTGCCACCTGCCTTTCGAGAGTGTCGATAATCCCCTGCAGGAGTCTTGGAAGCGGCAACAGCACGGCTCTCTCCCTCAGGGCATCTCTACCAGACCCATGGCTTCGGCGATTATGGCGTACATCCCGGCCAGTTGCTGGTCGAAGAACCCCATTCTCATATCGGTCGTTCGGCCTTCGTGCCAGGCCTTGATGCCGGTAAGCATTATCGCCGCCATTTTCACTCCCGCCAGCACTTCGTAAAACCGCACCCGTTCAGCGTCGAGCTCGGCACCTCCCGCCTCCTGGTACCAGCGAAAGAAATCGGCTCGGTCCACTAGGTAACCTGCATAGGGCGATTGGCCGCGCCAGATGCGCGATACGCTCCATCCTATGTCTTCCATCGGATCTCCCAGATGCACGAGCTCCCAGTCGAGGAAGGCAACGATCCTGCCCTCGCGCACGATGAAGTTTCCCGTCCGGTAGTCGCCGTGCACCAGCGTTACCGGCCCCCCCGGCGGCAAGTTTCGCCGCAACCAAAAGAGTGCCTCGGTCATCATGGGCATCGGACCCAATCGCCCGCGCTCGGTGTAGCCCGCCCAAAGATCCACGGCTCGCTCCGCCGCATCGCGCGCATCCCTGGGGGCGCCGAGGAAATGGAGTCCCTTGGAGCGCCAGTCGACTTTATGGATTTCCGCGAGAATGGAGCTGTAGTCGCGTGCGATGGACAGTCGCAGGGAGTCGTCGGGAAAAGGAGGATTGCCGCTATCGTCCAGCGCCGGAAGCGGAACCTCGCCCTCGACCCACTCCATCACGTAAAATGGTGCCCCGAGGACGGCGGGATCCTTCTCGAACCAGAGCACGCGGGGGAAGAGCACGGGGGTGTCGCCCAGCGCCTGGAGCACCCGAAACTGCGGCTCCAGATCGTAGGGCTCGAGCAGACCGGCCGGCGGCTCGCGGCGAATGACGTAACGTCTGGCGTGCTCCCCCTCCTTGTCTTGCCACGATGCTTCGAAGGAGAAGGTCTCCAGCGAAAAACCCTCGGTGTGCTTTTTGAGATCGGTCACGACGAGGCAGGTGGCACCCGGGATCTTGGAAGAGAGGAATTTGGCAATCCTATCGATCATGCGCGCAAGCGACGCCCCCGCACGGCGGGCCTTCTAGCTACTCGATGGGCGCGCCAATTACAAGAGGCGATCGCAGGGCCGGGCGTTTTCAACTTCCCGCCGGGCGCGCTACATTGGCAGTGGCGGAGACCTGCTTAGAATCGAGCGAGCGCGTGAATGGGTGTCGGAAGCGGTGAGAGCTTGCTGGTGATCGAGGACCTCGGAACGGTGCCCTTCGACGAGGCGATGGAGGTCCAGGAGCGGATCCATGACGAAGTTCGCCGCGGCCTTCGGCCCGACACGCTGCTCATTCTGGAGCACCCCCACGTTTTCACCCTCGGGCGCGCCGCGGACGAGTCTTTCGTGCGAAGCCTCATTGGACCCGATGGCGGCGAGGTGCCATTGCGGCGCGTCGGTAGGGGAGGGCAGGTGACCTACCACGGCCCTGGGCAGGTGGTGCTCTATCCCATCATGAACCTTCGCCGCCATGCGCTCGGAGTGGAGCGATACGTTTGGTTGCTGGAACAGGTTGTGATCGAGGCATTGGCCGGAATTGGTCTGCCGGCGGGGCGAAAAGCGGGGTTCAGGGGCGTGTGGGTGGGCGAGCGGAAGATCGCCTCCATCGGCATCGGGGTGAGTCACGGCGTGTCGAAACATGGCGTCGCTTTGAACGTGGAAACCGATCTGCGCTACTTCCGGTGCATCGAGCCCTGCGGGATTGCCGGAGTCGAGATGACCAGTGTGTGTCGGGAGCTGGGTGGGGTCGGGGGAATGCGACGAGTGCGGGAGCTGCTTCGGCGCTCTTTTTTGCGGGTCATGCGTTTGCGATTGCTCCGCCATCCCGCCTGGATCCGGGCGAGAGCCCGGCATGGCGGGAAGGCGTCCGAAGTGGAGATGAGGCTCGCGCGTCTTGGGCTTCGTACCGTGTGCGAGGATGCCCGCTGTCCCAACGTCGGGGAGTGCTGGGCCAACGGAGAGGTGACTTTCTTGCTCCTCGGCGAGGTGTGCACTCGCCGCTGCGGATTTTGCGCGATTGCACACGGCGTGGGCTTGCCGCCGGACCCAACGGAGCCGCTGCGTGTTGCCCGGGCGGTCCGGGAGCTGGGTTTGACTCATGTGGTGCTGACATCTGTGAATCGAGACGATCTTTCCGACGGGGGCGCCGGACATTTCGCCGAGACGGCGAGGAGCATAAAGGAGCTTTGCCCCACCACCTCGGTCGAAGTTCTGGTGCCCGATTTTGGTGGCGAGGAGAGCTCGCTAGCGCGTGTCCTCGAAGCGCCGATCGAAGTCTTCGCGCACAACGTGGAAACCGTTCCGAGACTCTACAAGTATGCACGCCCAGGCGCGAGCTACCGCCGCTCGCTCTTCGTCCTTTCGACTGCCGCCCGTTCAGGGAGGGTGAAAGTCGTAAAAAGCGGCCTCATGCTCGGTCTGGGCGAGCGAAGGCCAGAGGTCATGGCTACCATGGAGGATCTAAAGCGGGTCGGCTGCAATGCGCTCACGATCGGACAGTACCTGAGCCCGACTCCGGAAAGCCTGCCGGTCGAGCGTTATCTTTTACCCGAAGAGTTCGAGAGCCTGCGCGAAGAAGGCCTCGCGATGGGCTTTTGCGAGGTCGCGGCCAGCCCCTTGACGAGAAGCTCGTACCGCGCAGGCGAGCAGTTGCGAGCGCTGTTGAGTCGCGCCCCCCTTTAGAGGCCCGTGACGGTATACGAAACCTTTGGTGGCGCTCCCGAGGGGCTTCTCTAGGGTTCGTCGGCCGAGCGGGGCCCCCGCACGGGGCTTGGGGAGGGCTTGTGGCGCCGGCCGCGACCGGGGTTGCTCCCGCGATCCGATCCCGCTAGGCTTTTCCGCGAGGCGAGGGAGAATCAGCAAGGTGAGACTTCTCGTTGCCGAGACGGCGGGCTTCTGCTGGGGGGTGCGCCGGGCTCTAGATCAAGCGGTCGACATAGCGAGCAAGAACGGTGGGCCGCTTCGCACCTTCGGCCCGCTCATCCATAACTCGCAGGTTTTGGAAGAGCTGGAGGGGCAGAACATCAGGACGGTGGAGTCCTTGGAAGAGGTCGACTCTGGGCCGGTCTTGATTAGAGCGCACGGGGTGCGGCCGGAGGTGGTCGAGCAGCTCAAGGCGAGAACCCCAGACGTTTACGACGCTACCTGTCCCTTGGTCCGTCGCGTACAAAAGGCCCTGTCGAGCTACTCGGCCAAGGGCTACGACACGGTGATCGTAGGGGACGAGGACCATGCGGAGGTTATCGGGCTCAAGGGGTACGCCCGCGGCCGCTGCTATGTTGTAGCGGACGAGAACGAAGTGGAGCGGCTGCCCACTTTGGAACGCGTATGCGTGGTCGCTCAGACCACTCAGAACGACCGCACCTTCGAACGCGTGGTGGCTCGCCTGAAGGAAAGGGCGGTCGAGGTTCGTGCCATAAATACCATCTGCGAGCCCACTCGCGACCACCAGTCGGAGACGATCGAACTGGCCCGCATGGCGGATCTCATGGTGGTGGTGGGGGGCCGACATAGCGCGAACACGGTACGCCTGGTCAAACTGGTCGAGCGCGAAGGGACGAAGGCGCTGCACGTGGAAACGGATAGCGAACTTAGGCCGGAGCACTTTGCTGGCTGCGAAACGGTCGCGGTGACGGCCGGGGCCTCGACCCCCGAGTGGATGATAAACCGCGTGGTCGCTCGGATTCACTCGTTCAATCCGGAGGCCAGGAGTGCGATCAGGACTTTGCTCACGAATCTGCTTAGCCTCGTCGTGGGGAGCAATCTTTACGTAGCCGCCGGTGGGGCGGCTCTCACACTCACCTGTCTCCGGCTCTTGGATCCAGCGGCGGTATCGCGTCGCGGTCTGCCGCTCATCGGGGTCTCGGCTTTTTATTTGTTGGCCATGCACGCGGTCAATCGTTACCGTGAGCGGTCCCACTACAGCGGCTGGGGGGTCTTTTCGCCCAGCACCTACGAACGTTTTCAGACCGCCATGATGTTTGTGGGCCTGGGGGCGCTGGCGGTTGTGCTTGCGCTTTCGGCCAAGGTGGGACCGTTGCCGTTCGTCATTGTGGCGATCTCCGGGCTGGTAGGGCTCCTTTATTCGGTCAAGATAGTTCCTCTCAAGTGGGCGCGGCACATTTCGGGTGTACGCCGGATAAAGGATCTTCCCGCTTCGCGGGATTTTTCGACCGCCCTGGGCTGGACGATGGTGGTTGCCATGCTGCCTTCGCTCGTTTTGGGTGCCGACTGGTTGCTCGGTGCCGGGGTCGTCGCTTTCGCCTTCGTTCTGGTATTTCTGCGCTCTGCCCTGCTCGGAGTGAGAGATGTGCAGGGAGACAAGATAATGGGCATGGAAACCACGTTGCGCGTTGTCGGCAAACGGCGCACCAAGGTCGTTCTCGTGGGAGGAATAGTGGGCCTGACGTTACTCTTGTTGCTGCTCGCCTTCCTGGTCCAGGACAAGATCCTTCCCCTCCTTCTCTGCCTGCTCGTGGTTTACGTGGCCGTGGTTAGCTGGCTCTATAGCCAGCGCCACTTGGCCAAAGGGCCAGCCGGAGAGCTGATCGTCGACGGACAGTTCTTGCTCGCCGGCTTGGTGACGCTTCTCTGTCACTGGGCACGGGCCTAAACCGGCCTGCGCGCGCACTTGACGGAGCATCTGGCGGTGCTTACCGTTTGACCAGCGGCGGGAGCCGGCCGAAGGCAGGCACCGCGGACCGCAGATCGGGGAGGATCCCGGTGCCGCTCCAAGGGCGCCTGCTTGTGGCTGCCGGCGCTCCCGACCCAATCCACGAGACGAGGAGGTGTGTGACTATGGCATCCAAAGTGCCAGTAAAGCGAGGCCGAGAAAGCGAAGCGAGGACGCCGATGGTGGCTCGTCAACCCGAACTGTGGTCGGGGGGCTTGTGGGAGCCTGTGGAACGGCTGCATCGTGAAATGGATCGTATCTTCGACCGGTTCTTCGAGAACTTCTTCGACTTTTCCTTGGCTCCGAGTACCTTCGGACGCAGAGACGTCGCGGCTCCCAGGTTCGATGCGTGGGCCGACGACGATGGCTACCACGTCGAAGTGGAGCTGCCGGGGGTCAAGGCGGACGATGTCGACGTGAGCCTCTCCGGCAACATTTTGACGATCAAGGGGAAGAAGGAACGAGCGGCCAAAGGCAAGGGGGAGGAAGCCCAGGCGCAGTGGCGCCAGGAGTTCGAGCGGACGCTCACCCTTCCCGATGGCATCGACCTGGAGAAGGTGGAAGCCAGTCTGCGCGACGGGTTGCTGCACGTGATGTTGCCCAAGTCGGAGGCGGCAAAGCCGCGGCGTATCGCGGTAAAGAGCGAGTGAGAGACGCGCCACTTTGCTCGGAAGGGAGGTGAGAGGCATGTCCATAAGAGATCTGATTCCTCGTCGCTTCCGCGGGCGGCGGCTGCCCGTTTGGCGGCGTCGGCCTGCCCCGGTCGACTTCCTCCACCGGGAGGTGAGTCGGCTCTTCGACGACTTCTTCCGCGGCTTTCCCTGGGCGTGGGCGGAGTCGCTTGCCGAGCCTCGTGGCACTTTCTTGCCCCGCCTGGACGTGACCGAGGATGAGGACAAGATCACCGTGTCGGTCGAGCTTCCGGGGATCGACGAGAAAGACCTGGAGGTCTCGCTCTCCCCCGGCGTTCTCACGATTCGGGGAGAGACGCGCCAAGAAGAGGAGTTCGAAAGGGCTGGATACTACCGGCTGGAGAGGGCATACGGCTGCTTCGAGCGCGCGGTCCCGATTCCTTGCGAGATCGAGGAAGACCGGGTGGAGGCGGATTTTAGGAGGGGCGTGCTGAGGATCACGTTGCCCAAGACCGCTGCTGCTCGTGCGGCGGCGCGCCGCATTCCGGTCAGAAAGGTCGCGTAAGTGGCTGGCGCGGTGGCGCTAGTGGTTCTGCTCGCGGCGGCCGTTCAGTGCTCCATATCGGTTCGAAGGCGGTGGGTCCTCGCCGAGGCGGCGGTGGTTTTAAAGACCACGCCGCCTCACTTCTTGTGCTCGGCTTCGTGCCGGCTTCCTGCCAGCGGGAAGCGATGTCGGTGGTCGGGGCTGAGCGAGTAAGGAACCTCGAGTCCGTGGGAGTCCATGGTCTCTTTGTCGGAGAGAATTTCGGTCGTATCTCCATCGGCCCACACACTTCCCTTATCTAGGAGTATGGTTCTCGGACAAAGGTCGAGGACCATCTCCAAATCATGAGAGATCACGATCTTGGTAAGGCGCAAGGCCGCCAGTTGCTCGATCACTTTTCGGCGGGCACGGGGATCGAGCCCCGCCGTCGGCTCGTCGAGTATTATGATCTGCGGTTGCATGGAGAGAATCGAAGCCAGAGAAGCCAGCTTCTTCTCGCCCCCCGATAGGTGGCCGGGAAAGCGCTCCGCAAGCTCTTCCAAGCCCACTGCAGCGAGCGACTCGAGGCCGCGCTGCCTCGCCTGATCTTCGCTGAGGCCCTGATTGAGCGGGCCGAACGAGACGTCTTCCAGGAGAGTCGGCATGAAGAGCTGATCTTCGGCGTCCTGGAAAACGAGACCGACGTGGCGCCTGATCTCTCGCAGTGTGTGGCGGGACAGCTCCATCCCAAAGACGCGAAGCGACCCTCGGGACGGAAAAATAACCCCCACCGTCAGCAAAGCGAAGGTCGATTTCCCGGCTCCGTTCGGTCCAACCAGTGCAACGGAATCCCCGGTTTGGATGGAAAAGTCCACTTTCCTAAGAGCCACCGTTCCATCGGGATAGGTGTAACCGAGATCCTGGCAGCTTAGAGCCTCTTTCGCTGGCATCCGCGCTCATCCAAGCGAAACTCGCCCGAGCCAGTAAACCGCTGGGGAGAAGCGCAGCGCGAGGAAGCTGCCACAGCAAACCGTGGCGAAAACCCAATCGGCCGCCCGCGGCGGAGGGCCCGGCAGCAGCCTCAGCTCCCCATCGAAGCCTCGGGCGGACATGGCCTCGAAAATTCTTTGCGCCCGTTCGACGGTGCGAATGAAAAGGGTCGCAACGATCGCCGCTGCGCTCCTTGGACCGAGACCCCTGTTTCCCGCCGAGCGGAGCGAACGCGCACGCAACAAAGCTCGTGCTTCGCCCACCAGAACGGCCAGGTAACGGCTCAAGAGCAGGAGCTGGGCCACGAGCGGCCGGGGCACGCCGGCGGATCGCAGACTGGCGCATATTCGGTGAAAGGGCGTGGTTGCGGCGAGAACGAGCGCGGCTCCCACGGTAAGCACGAAGCGAAGGATGATCGAGGTAAAAGACACCCACCCACCCGCTATGGCCAATCCCGCGGTAAGCTCCATGGGGTCGCGATCGAGAACGGGGTTAAAAACTCCCACCAGCAGAGCGAATGGGGAGACCACAACCAACCGCCTCACCAGAGGCCTGACGGGAAGATCGGCAAGCGCGACAACCAACGCGAGATAGAAGAAATAAGGGCAAAGCGGCGCCACTGCATACTTGGGAAAGGAGACCACTACTACGATGAAGAGGAGAGTCACTGCGGTTTTGACGCCGGCATTCAAGCCGTGGATCGGCGATCGCTTCTGCCAGTTGGCGACGAGTTCGTCGCTAGCGAAGCTCCTCACCGCCCCCCGCCCTTTGGACCCAAGCCCTTCTTGCGCACCCAAAAGATGGTGCCGCCGGCGATGGCGGCCAATCCTAGGCTCAGCAAGCCGCCCACGATTCCCGCCACCGACCGGCCAGGGTCTACCGCCGGCCACTTCTCCCCTGGGGCTCCTTTCTCGGGTCCGAATGTATAGCCGGCCATCGGCGCGACCCCTTCGATCCAGCTATCGCTGGGTAAAGCGCCGCCCTCCCCCGTGCCTCGCATCGTTTCGCTTTTCCAAGCCGGGATCGCCCGTGCCAGGGACCATTCCAACCCATCGGGCTTCGTAGAGGCGAACCAGCTAAGGAAGCCCGCCAGAATCGCGGCGGCAAGGCCGAGCGAAAGAAGGGCGGACACGGCAGACCTTCCCGGGCGCTCTTCTATTCTTCCCTCTGCCATCCCCAATCGAGAGAGAGGATAGAGGCGGCGGATCAGCCCCAGCGCCATCCAGGTCAACACCCCTTCCCCCACGCCGATGGGCAGGTGAATCGCCATCAGGAGGCCCGCGAACCTGCCGAAGCCCAAGTCGCTTTTGCCTGAGAGGACGGTCTGGGCGGCGACGCTCACGGCCCCGAGTTCCAAGCAAACAACCGCTGCCACGACGACGGCTACCGCAGCACGCGCTCTTCCCGGGTTACTGCCGGAAAGTGCGCGAACGAGCGCGCCCCCGAGCAGGCAGGGATAGACTCCCATGTTGAAGATGTTGGTACCCAGTGCCAGTAGGCCTCCATCGGCGAAAAACAGGCTCTGGATGATCAGAACCGAGGCCATGGTGACGAGGGCCGCGTGGCCACCGAGAAGCACCGCCAAAAGAACGCCGCCGATCAGGTGGCCGCTCGATCCGGTGCCCGGGATGGTAAAATTTATCATCTGTGCGGCGAAGACGAACGCGCCCAATACGCCCATGAGCGGCACGTGGCGCTCTTCGACGGAGCGTTCCAGGCGACTTGCCGCGTAGCTCACGGCGCCCGCCGAAAGCACGCAAAACCCGACTCCGACGCTCGGCGAAAGAAGCGCGTCCGCCATGTGCATCCTAGCCCTCCGCGAGCATAATCTTTACGTTACGCGATAGCCTTGCCGGTTGTTGTCGGTATGAACTGGCCGTGCTTGACCCCCTTGGCGGAAATGAGGGAATTCGCCAGGCGGGCCAGATCCTTCGCCCTGCCGCGCAGCACGGCCACCTCGAGACAGTTGCGGTGGTCTATGTGGACGTGGAGCGTGGCAACCACGGCGGCGAAATGCCGGTGTTGGCGGCTAGCGAGCTTCCTTGCCAGATCGGACATGTCATGGTCGTACACCAGCAACGCCACGCCCATCGCTTCCTTTTGCCCGCGCTGCCAGTCCTGTTTGACCAGAGCGTCTCTGATCAAGTCCCGAATCGCTTCGGAGCGGTTTTGGTATCTCCGCTCGCGAACAAGCGAGTCGAAACGTCGCAAGAGTTGTCTGGCAAGCGAAACCCCGATACGAGCTACCAATTTTCCACCCGGCTAATGATAACACGAAATCCCGTCTTCGTAATAACCGCATGAGGAACCATTCGTCCAAACTTAGCGGTGGGGCCCCGCGGGATGACGGGCGCATGAGGATGGTCCACGGGGAAGAGCGGAGCATCGCGGGAGCGAGTGGGGGCGGCCCCATGGGTCTTGGAAGCTCGGAAGCTTGCACCTAGACTACTTGCCGAGCCGTGAATCGGAGCGGCCCGCGCCAAGGCGAGGGCGGTTTCGGGATCTTGGTAGCACGAGCCTCGATATGCTACGGCCGTGTGGAGTAATTCCGAAGAAAGGGAGCCAAGAATGAGTAGATTGAAGTCCGGGCGGGTTGTCGCCAACGGAATTCGCTTTGCGATCATAGAGATCGGCGAGGGTCCCCTCGTTCTTTGTTTGCATGGTTTCCCGGACACTGCGGAGACGTTCAAGTTTCAGATGGCGGCGCTTGCCGAGGCCGGGTATCGCGCGGTGGCGGCAAATATGCGCGGCTATCCGCCGACCGAGATACCGGCGGGCGGGCCCTTCCAGTCGGCGATCCTGGGGCTCGATGCCCTCGCCTTGATAGAGGCCCTGGGTTATCGCAGCGCCGCTATCCTCGGACACGACTGGGGTGCGATGGCGGCATACGGCGCCGCGATAGCAGCCCCCGACGTCGCTCGGTGCATCGTGACCGCCGCGTTACCTTACGGTTTCCAGGTGATGAATGCGTACGTTACCAACTACGAACAAATGAAGAGGTCCTGGTACATGTTTTTCTTTCAACAGCCGATCGCGGAAGCGGCATTCGAAGAAAGGGACCTGGCGATGATCGAGCGGCTTTGGCGCGACTGGTCGCCTGGTTGGGAGGCGCCGGGAGAAGAAGTGGAGAGGGTGAAGCAGGCGTTTCGAGTACCGGCTGCCGTGGCGGCAGCGCTTGGCTACTACCGGGAAACCCTCGATCCGAGGCTGCAAAGACCGGACCTTGCGTGGCTTCAAAGCAAGCTCTATGTGGAGCCGGTCCCCGTTCCTTGCCTCGCATTGCACGGGACTCGCGACGGGTGCGTGGGAGCGGAGCTTCTGGAAGGGATGGAGGCCTTTTTCCCCAATGGGTTGCAGGTTGAGCTCGTGGAGGGGGCGGGCCATTTTCTGCACCTGGAGAGGCCGCAAGCGGTAAACGAACGCATCGTTTCCTTTTTGCGAGAGATGCAAGACCGACCTGGCGGCTGGGGCGAGAGGAAATAGCGCGAGAAGAGGCTAAGGGCGAGAGCGGGCCCTCGAGATGGCAAAATCGCTGCTCCGACCCCCTGGCGCAGCGATGCTGGGGTGCACGGTATCGCCGCACTCCCTGTTGACTTTGACGTCAATGCTCTCGGCCAGCGGGACAAAGCCGTCCCCTTCAGACCTTCCAGCCGATTCCCCATGCGAGGTCACCTGCCGCACCAGGTTGCGCGCCGCCTGCCGCGCGCGGTGGACCATTACTTCCTCTAACTGGAGCTGCCAGGTGAGACCAGCGGTCTCGACCTCCATCGACGTTTCGAGGTTGAATTCCCCAAGCTCATCGCTCTGGCAGGACACGGCGAGTGCGATTTGGAGTTTCACTGCAAGTTACGCCTCGCAAGAGCGGTGCCAGCGTGGAGAAAGCTTGAAACTTTTGGCGTAACACCGGCTCGCGCATGAGTTTTTGCGCCGTTTGCCGGCTCGCCGACAAGGTCACCGGTCCCTGCAAGGTTGCAGGACCATGCGTCGGTGCCAGGCACAAGCGAGCGAGGGTGGGCATGAAAACGGGACGCCAATGGGGGTGCGGCGTCCTAGGCGCTCCCTCACTTCTCTTGCCGGACGACCGTAAGCGTTACCGAATAGCGGGGACGATGGCCGTTGGGGAATTGCTGAGCGGAAACCGTCACGCTCGCCCCATCGAGCGTTGCCAGCACGCGGGAGGCCTCGGCCATGGCGCGTCGGATGGCGTCGGGCATGTTCGTATTGGAGCCTGCGGTAACTTCCAAGGCGGCCGGCACTGCCCCACGTTCGAGACCATCCGCTTTATGGCCCTCTTCGCGACGACTGCGTAACCTAAGGTGGCGTGTTTGAAGCGGCATCGTTGCGGACATTGGGTTACCCTTCCCGTCTTCGCTCTCCAGTCAGCCTCAATCACCGCTTCCTCTACCTTCGGCGTACCCTACCCGAGTTGGATGCACCGTGTCAAGCGCTCCGAGGAGCATTTGCCCAGGCGCCTTGCTTTCCCTGTCACGTAAGCGCGAAGCCCCGTTCCTAACGGACCTCCAAATGCGCGGCGAGATGGACCGCAGTGTGGGAGATGGTGCCCTCTCGTCCGAGCGAGGCCAAGTGCCACGGCGTGCCTGTAGCTACTACCTTTCCTCCTTCTTCGCCCCCTTCGGGGCCGAGGTCTACGATCCAGTCCGCCTCCTTCAGGATGTCGGTATTGTGTTCAATGACTATCAACGTATGTCCCGCTTCGACGAGGCGGTCGAGGGCGCTTATCAACCGCTCGATGTCGGCGAAGTGCAAGCCGGTCGTCGGCTCGTCGAGCACGTACACCGTGGGACCGCGCGAAGGCCAGCCGAGCTCGGCGGCGAGCTTGATTCGCTGAGCCTCCCCTCCGGAGAGGGTGTTGCTCGGCTGGCCGAGCGCGAGGTAACCGAGCCCGATTTCGTTTATCATCGAGATCGGCCGGTGGATGGTCGGAACGCCGGCAAAAAAACTAGCGGCCTCTTCGAAAGTCATCGCGAGCACATCGGCGATCGTCTTGCCGCGGTAGGTTACGGACAGAGTCTCTTCGTTGAAACGCTTCGCACCGCACGCGTCGCAGGGAACGCGAATTTCGGGAAGAAAAGACATTTCCATCAAGATCTCTCCCTGACCGGCGCACGCTTCGCATCGGCCTCCTCGCAAGTTAAAGGAGAAACGAGCCGGGCCGAAGCCCTTGAGCCTCGCCTCCGCAGTGAGCGCGAAGAGCCTTCGAATCTCGTCGAGAATGCCCACGTAGGATGCGGGTACCGACCTCGGGGTTCTGCCGATCGGGCTCTGGTCGACCTCGACCACCCGGGCCACGCGCTCGTGGCCGATTATCTTGCGGTGCCTGCCCACATAGGAAACCTCCTGTCCCTTCAGGCGCCGAAGGCCCTGATAGAGGACGTCCCTTACCAGGGTGCTCTTACCGGAGCCGGAGACACCCGTGACGCACGTAAGCGCCCCGAGCGGGAAACTGACCGAGAGGTCTTTGAGGTTGTGTTCCTTCGCACCCACCACGGTGAGGCTGGGGAGGGCCGAGACGTCTCGCACTTTGCGTATGCGCTCGCGTCGTCTGCCGAGGAATCTGCCCGTGAGCGAGGAAGGATTGGCACGGATCTCCTCCGGTCTTCCGACCGCGACGAGCTGCCCGCCGTGGGCGCCCGCGCCAGGTCCCAGATCCACGACGATGTCGGAGTTCTCGATCGTCGTCTCGTCATGCTCTACGATTATGACCGTGTTGCCCCGGCTCTTGAGTTCGCCCAGAGCCGAGAGCAATTGCCGGTTATCGCGGGGATGGAGGCCTATCGTCGGCTCGTCGAGGATGTAGCAAACGCCGCGCAACTCGGAGCCAAGCTGCGAGGTGAGCCGTAGGCGCTGCAGTTCTCCTCCCGAAAGAGTATCGGTGGAGCGGTCCAGGGTGAGGTAGCCGAGCCCGACACGCTGCAGGAAGCGCAGGCGCGGCATGACTTCGCGCAAGACGTCTTCGGCTATCCGGGCGTCGCGACTGCCGAGACGAAGCGAACCGATCTCCTCGATCGCCTCGTCGACCGAAAGCCTCGTAAGTTGCCAGATGGCCCGCCCCCCCACGGTGACCGCGCGAGCTCTTGCGTTGAGGCGTGTCCCGAAACAAGTTGGACAGGCCTCGTCGGATCCGTTTTGGTCCCCACTGTCTATCGTCGCTCCGGTGCCGTCGCAGTCGGGACAGGCCCCGTGGCGGCTATTGAAGGAGAATAGCCGCGGATCGAGAGGCTCGTAACCTGTATCGCATTTGCGACAGAAGAGCCTTTCGCTGAAGGTCTTTTCACCGCTCTGCGAGAGGATGCGTATCATGCCCTCACCGAGCCGCAGCGCCGTTGCCACGAGGTCGGCGCACTGGGAGGTCCATTTGCCGTTGGTGTGCCCTACCACGAGGTCCACGTCATGCTCGCGGTGGCGCTCCAACCGCGTCTGCGGCGTGATCTCCATTAGTTTTCCGTCGATTCGAGCCCTGCGAAAACCGAGCTTCAGAGCATTCTCGAACACCTCGCGGTGATGCCCCTTGCGGCCCCTGACGACGGGAGCGAGCAGGAGGGCGCTGCGACCGCTGAGTTCGCGGCGCGCCCGAGAAAGAATCTGTTCGCGGCTGAGCGACTCTATCTTGGCGTTGCAGCGCGCGCAGTGCTGGACCCCGGCTTTGGCATACAACAATCGCAGGTAGTGATAGATCTCGGTCACGGTCGCCACGGTCGACTTGTACCCCCCGCGGCTGAGACGCTGCTCGATCGCGACCGTAGGCGGCATCCCGGTAAGCAAGTCGACGTTAGGCCGGTTAAAGACTTTGAGAAACTGCCGCACATAGGTGGAGAGGCTTTCCAAATATCTGCGCTGCCCCTCGGCGAAAAGGATGTCGAAGGCTAGGGTGGATTTCCCCGAGCCGCTGAGTCCGGTAATGGACACAAGGCGTTCCCGTGGTATGTCGAGAGATAGGCCTCGCAAATTGTGCTCGCGTGCCCCACGGATGCGAATCGAGCCATTTTGCGCAGGAAAACTCGCGCCCCCCTCGGCCACCATGCCGACTCCATCGAACGCCTCGCCCGGAGCTAGCGGCGTCGCCGCTGCGGCTCCAGGTGCGCCCGCCCACCTTCCCTCGAGATATGGTTTTAGATACATGCCGGTGTGAGAGGCGGCCGACGCTGCGACTTCTTCCGGCGTTCCAGCGACGACCAGCATTCCGCCCCCCTCGCCCCCCTCGGGCCCGAGGTCGATGACCCAATCGGCGCACTTGATCACATCCATGTTGTGCTCGATGATGACGACCGACTGTCCGCGCTCGACGAGCTTCGTCAATGCCGAAAGAAGCCTGGCCACGTCCTCGAAATGAAGCCCGACGGTCGGCTCGTCGAAGAGGAACAGGGTGTGCGCTTTGCCTTCCCGGCCGAGCCTCGCCGCAAGCTTGAGCCGCTGGGCCTCGCCCCCGGAAAGCGTGGTGAGCGGCTGGCCGACTTTGAGATACGATAGGCCGACATCCACGAGCGGTTGGGTGAGCCTCAGCACCCGAGGGTTATCGGAGAACAGCCGCCGCGCCTCATCGATCGTCATCTCCATGACATCGGCGATGCTCGCTCCGCGGTAGCGCACCTCGAGCACTTCCGAGAGGTATCTTTTCCCGGAGCACTTGGCGCAGGTTACATACACGTCCGAGAGAAACTGCATCTCGATCTTCTCGAAACCCTCTCCTTTGCAGGCGGGGCAGCGGCCCCCTGGGCTATTGTACGAGAAGGTCCCTGGCGCGTAGCCGCGCAGCCGGGCACTCACGGTCGCCGCAAAGACCTGGCGAATGGGGTCGAAAAATTTCATGTAGGTCGCCGGATTCGCCCTGGGGGTGGCGCCGATCGGACTCTGGTCGACGAGCACGACCTCGCTGATCTTCTCGACTCCGGCGATCTCCCGATGGGCTCCGGGCTCGGGCACGGCGTGGCCCAGACGCCGCTTGATTGCCCGGTACAGGATTCCCTCGACGAGGGTGCTTTTTCCCGAGCCGGAGACGCCTGTGATGCAAACCAGCCTCGCCAGGGGAATCGTGACATCGATGCCCCGCAGATTGTTCGCGGTCGCCTCCTTGATCGTTATTTCGAGCCCGGGAATCGGCGCTCTGCGCTTGAACGGGACGGGGATTTTCCTGCGCCCGCTCAGATACTGGCCCGTGAGGGACTGCGCGTCGCGGAAAAGCTTCGGGAGGGGACCCTCGAAAACCAGCCTGCCGCCTGCCTCTCCCGCCCCGGGCCCCAGGTCGATGACGTGGTCCGCGGCCGAAATGATCTCGGGGTCGTGCTCGATTACGACGACGGTGTTCTGCCGATCGCGTAAGCGGCGCATGAGACCGATCAAACGGTGGCTGTCGCGAGCGTGCAATCCGATCGAAGGCTCGTCCAGAATGTAGAGCGTATTGACCAGCGCCGATCCGACCGCCGTCGTGAGATCGACCCTCTCCAGCTCGCCGCCGGAGAGCGTTCTAGACTGGCGGTCCAGTGTCAAATACCCGAGTCCCACCTCGATCAGATAGCTCAGACGGGTGCGGATCTCTCTGAGGACCAACTCGGCTACCTCTCTCTCGGAGTCGTCGGGCAGACCGAGGCGCTCGAAAAAAGCGGCCGCTTCGGCGATGCTCATCCGATTGACATCGGCTATCGTCATTCCCGCCAGCCTATAATCCAAGGAGTGGGGCTTGAAGCGAGAGCCGCCGCATTGCGGGCAGGGGTGGTAGCCGCGGTAGCGGGAGAGGAGAACTCGGACGCGCATTTTGTACGCTCTACCTTCGAGCCATTTGAACCATCCGGCCACGCCGAAGAACCCTCCCCGTCGGTCCGGGCACCCGTTTATTATGAGATTTCGCTGAGCTTCGGAGAGCGAGCCGAAGGGGACGTCCATGGGGATCCTGCGCTGGCGACAGAACTCCTTCAGCCGACTGCGTTCCCAACGGGTCCCTTTGGTGCTCCAGGGCTTTATCGCGCCCTCCTCCAGGCTCTTAGTGGGGTCGGGGACGACGAGGGAGAGATCTAGCCCGATGACGCGGCCGAACCCGCGGCAGCAGTCACACGCACCGAGTGGGCTGTTGAACGAGAAGAGACTGGGCTGCTGCGGGCGGCAGGTGAAGCCACAATCGGGGCACTGCGCCGTGGTGCTGAAGGCGTCCTCGCGGCCCTCCCGGTCGAGCCGCACCAGCACCGCGTATCCCTTCCCGAAATGGAAGGCCTGCTCGAGCGATGCCAGGGTGCGGCTTCGGCAGGAGGCTCGATGGGTGATCCTGTCCACCAATACGAGCAAGCGCCCGCCCACAGGCAAGGGTGCAGCCTCCCGCAGTCGCAGCACCTGGGCGGCGTCCACGATTCGAGTGAACCCCGCCCGTTCGAGGCCACTTACGAACTCCTCCCAAGGAAGGGCGGGGACATTTAGCGGGAACGCGATCAGCACGCGCTCTCCGTCCTGGAGCGTCCTCGCGACGGTTTCGGGCGAGCTGCGCTCGATGGCCCGCTGGCAGTTGCGGCAAAACGGTTTGGCGATCTTGGCGAAGAGGAGCTTTAGGTAATCGGAGATCTCGGTCATCGTACCCACGGTCGACCGGGACGTCTTGACTGGCCGCCTTTGGTCGATCGCTATCGCAGGTGGGATGCCCGATACCGATTCCACCGCAGGCCGTGGCATCCGTTCCAGGAACTGGCGTGTGTAGGCGGAAAAACTTTCCACATAGCGGCGTTGGCCCTCGGCGTACAAGGTGTCGATCGCGAGGCTGGATTTGCCTGACCCGCTGATGCCGGTGATCACCGTAAGACGGTTCAGGGGAATCCGGATGTCCAGATTCTTGAGGTTATGCTGGCGCGCGCCTCGTATTTCGATAAACGCTCCAGACAATTCGCTTATCTCCCGACCCTTCGCAAACCTCAAATGCTACACCACTTCAAAGCGGGAAAAAATCGGCGCGCCGGCCGTCACCTCCCCAATCCCTTGCCCGCGCCCCTTTTTATTTTTCCGGCGCATCGCTAAAGAGCATAGGAGAGCGACCTTGGCCTTGCGGTGAGCGCAGGGCCGGGGAGGTGAGAATTATCTTTGCGATATTCGACATCGAGACGAGGATCGACAAGGATCTCGTCCGCGACGTGATGTTTCCCGGCGAGAATATCGGGGCGCAAGAAGCTTTCGATCGCTACCGCGCCGAGCTCTTGGCCCAGAGAGGGACGAAGAACGATTTCTTCCCGATCGCTTTTCACGTGCCCATTTCCATCGCCGTGGGGAGCGTGGACCGCGACCGGATCTTGACCGCGGTCGAGACCCTGTGCGAAAGGGACTACAGCGAAGAGCGCCTGGTGCGAGAGTTCTGGCGGCGGGTCGAACAGTTTTCGGGTACGCTCGTCTCCTTCAACGGACGCAGGTTCGACCTGCCGGTGCTCGAGCTGCAGGCGTTGCGCTACGGTTGCCAAGCGAAGCGCTACTTCAACGACCCGCGGGGTCACCGCTACCGTTACTCCACCGAGCGCCACTACGACCTCTACGATTTCCTCACCAACCAAGGCATGTACAGCATCCGAGGGGGATTTGACACCGCGTGCAGGCTCGTGGGTTTGCCCGGCAAGCAGGAGATCGATGGCTCCCTCGTCCAGAGCCTTTGGGAAGCGGGGCGCCTCGATGCCATTCATCGGTACTGCCGCCAGGACGTGATTCAGACTTATTTCCTTTTCCTGCGCCTGGAACTGCTGAGGGGCAGAGTGAGCGAGGAGGCCTATCGAAGGGCGGCCGAAGCGGCAAGCCGTTTTCGTGGCGAGCTCTCCTCGAGCTGCGACGCTCGGCGCGGCGCCAAGGATGACAATGGCTGAGCAGTGGGGTAGTTTATGCGGGCGTCATGACCGACGCGGCGTTCTTCGATATCGACGGCACGCTCATCGCCAGGAACTCTGGGCCACTGTATATCAAGTTTCTCTATCGCCGGGGGGAGGTGGGGCGGGGGGCGGTTGTGGAGATGCTGTATTTTTATCTTTTGTATCGCTTGGGAATCCTCGACATCGAGCGGGCGGTAGAGCGGTCCAGTCGGTGGATCAGGGGCAAACAGGAATCCGACGTGATGTCTCAATGCTTGCAGTGGTATCGTGAGGATGTCCGGCCGCACGTATATGCCGAGATGATCGACGAGATCGGCAGGCACCGGCAAGCGGGCAGGCTCGTATGCATACTCTCTAGCGCCACCCGCTACCTTGCCGAGCCTCTGGCCCGAGACTTGGCGATAGAACACATGATAGTGAGCAGGCTGGAAGTGCGAGACGGAGTTTTCACCGGGCGCGTGGTTACACCGCTTTGCTACGGGGCGGGGAAGATCCACTGGGCGCGGGAGTTCGCTCGCCGCTTCGGCATCGAGTTGGCCAGTAGCTATTTTTACACCGACTCCGTCACCGATCTGCCCATGCTCGAAGCGGTGGGAAACCCGCGGGTGGTTTGGCCCGATCCGCGGCTCAAGGTGATCGCGCTACGCAGGGGCTGGCAGGTCCTGTATCCGCAGCGCACCTTGGGTCGCGCGCCGGTAGCGCAGTAGGGCTGCACACCGTGGCGCAACACCGAAGAAGAGGGCTTCGATTCCTGCTCCTGGTAGGGGCGGGGGCGCTCGCTATTTTGCTCGCTTGGCGGATGCTCAGGCCCCGCCCGGCGCCGCTCACGGTTATTCCCCCCCAGGGGGAGGGGGAGGAGAGCTTGACCGGTGCCGAGAGGGAGGAGTTGGAGAGGGTGTTGCGGCAGAAGGCACAGCCGGGCCTTTGAGTGGATGGCCGCCGCCAGCACGTGTTATGGCGGATCGTAGCATGTACTGTGAACAGTGCGGGTGCGAGCTGCTTCCAGGCAAGGCTTTTTGCCATGCCTGCGGGGTACCGGTGCGCAAGGTCTGCCAGGGCTGCGGCTCGCAGGTGGCCGTCAGCTACAAGTTCTGCCCGGATTGCGGGTGGAGGCTCAAGGATCGGGCCGAGTCGCAGGACCTGAGAGTGAGGGTCGAGGGGAGCATGCCGCAGCAGCTCGCCAGCAAGATCCTCGCGAGCCGAGCGTCGGTCGAGGGCGAACGCCGGCAGGTTACGGTTCTCTTTTGCGACCTGGTGGGATCGACGACGATTGCCGAGCGGCTCGATCCGGAGGAATACCACGATCTGCTCGACCGTTACCTGGAGATCGCCTTCGAGGAGATCTATCGCTACGAGGGGGTCGTGACGCAGATTGCCGGGGACGGCTTGATGGCCATCTTCGGCGCGCCCGTGGCTCATGGAGACTCTCCCCAAAGGGCCCTCTTCGCCGCGCTCGGCATCCGGGAGCGGGTGGGGAAGTTCAACCCTCCGAAAACGGGGAGCGCGAAGCTCAAGGTGCGCATCGGGGTGAATACCGGTCCGGTGGTAGTAGGTGCCGTGGGAAACGATCTCAAAATGGATTACACTGCCATCGGCGACACCACTAACCTTGCGGCTCGCCTGCAGGCGCTCGCGCGCCCGGGCGAGATCATCGCGAGCGAGTCGACCTACCGGATGGCGAAGGGATTCTTCCGCTTTCGCTTCCTCGGTCCGATCGAGATCCGCGGCAAGCTGCAGCCGGTCGAAGCCTACGAGCTGGTGGAGCAGGGGGAGTTGGGCAGCGCTTTGGCCGTGGCGGAGGAGCGGGGACTGACCCCGCTTGCGGACCGCAAAGAGGAGCTAGGGCAGCTTCAAGGAGCGTTTCGCCGCCTGGCTCCGGGTGCCGGCCACGTCGTCTGCTTGGTTGGGGAAGCGGGCATGGGTAAGTCTCGGCTCGTGCACGAATTCAAGAGATGGCTTGCGGACAAGGAGGCCACGATCTTCGAGGGACAGTGTTTCTCGTACAATCGAGCCCTGCCTTATTTTCCCTTCATCATGATGCTGCGCAACTATTTCGCGGGGAGTTCTGCGGGAATAGAGGCGCGCTGCAAGCTCGATCGCGAAAGCCTCTCTCCTTTCCTGGGCAGGGTGCTGTCGCTCAGGGACGAAGAGCTGCACGAGCTGGTCGCAGACGCGCGCGAGCAGTCATTGGACGCTGTCGTGAACGTGATCGTGGAGGAGAGCTGCAAGGGCGCGGCGGTCGTAATCCTGGAGGATGTGCAGTGGATCGATGAAGCTTCGCAGGAGCTTCTCGATAACCTGGTAAATCGCATAAGCGCGGCGAGGGTCCTGGTGGTGGTCACCTTCCGGCCAGAGTATTCGCCACCCTGGGGGCATCGCTCGTATCTGAGCGAGATAAGCTTGTCGCGGCTGGCCGAGGAGGACGCTCGGCGGATGGTTTGGTCCCTCACTCAAGGTCGCCTCGGTGAGGAAGTGGAGCGTGCGGTGGTCGAAAAGGCGGAAGGGAATCCGCACTTCCTGGAAGAGATCGCCCGCGACATCCTCGAGCGCGGCCGGCCGCTGCCGGCCGCACAGGCCCCCGCGGGTGGGCTGGCGGAAGCGATCAGCATTCCCGCTACGCTCAAAGAGGTGATCGCGGCGCGCTTGGATCGGCTCGGGCCAGAGGTGAGACGCGTCGTTCAGGTCGCGTCGGTGATCGGGCGAGAATTCGACCGTGCCCTTTTGGTGCAGGCGCTGCGAGTCGACGCGGGAGAGCTGGATCCCGTGTTGGATCAGTTGCAGCGAGCGGAGATCTTCCGGGTCCGGACGGCCACGTCGAAGGAGGAATTCGCCTTCAAGAGCAGCCTGTTGCGGGAGGTTGCGTACGAAGGACTTTTGGTCAAGCAGCGGCGGCAGTTGCACGGGCGGGTCGCGCGGCTTCTGGAGGAGAGATTTTCCACCAGGCTCGATGAAAAGGCGGGGCTTATCGCCTATCATTACTGCCACAGCGACGAGGAATCGCGGGCTATCGATTTTTGGCTTCGTGCCGGCGCCTACGCCGAGCGACTGCCCTCCTACAGGGCGGCGGCAAGGGCATATGCGGACGCTTGGAGACTGGCCGCGCGAAGCGAGGACGGGGGAGAGCAGGCGCTCGAGCGGAAGCTTCGAGCAGGTCTTGGGCTGTGCGCGAGCTCGGTCGTTTTCGGAATGCCCGAGCCGCCGGGCATAGAGGACGTCTTGAGGGAGGTGGTGGTGCTCTCGGAGCGAGCGGGGGACCCCCAAGCCAGAATAATGGCGCTCGGGCTCCTAGGCGGTCGGCTTACCAGCGCCGATGCGGCGACTTTCGAGGAAGGTTTAGGCTGCATGCGACAGGCATGGAAGCTCGCCTGCGCCGGCCCCAGATCGGCGACCGCGCTCCATGCGGCGCGTAACTTGGCGCTAGCCGAAGCGCTCGACGGCCGCTTCGCCGAAGCGCTCGCGCTGGTCGCGGAGGTGCTGCGCTGGGAGCGCGAGGGGAGCGTGGCTGCGCCAAACATTTTTCTTACCGTTCGTTGGGTGCGGGATACTATATACATGCTCGCCGATCGCTTCGATGCAGCATGGACGAGCGCCAGAGAAACGCTCGAGTCGGCCGAGGATGCGGCGAATCGGACGGTGCAGTCTGGCATCGCCGCTGTGCTGGTGGAAATCGCCATGTTGCGGGGCGATCTTGGCTCGGTCTGCCGTTTCGGAGAGCGCGGGCTCAAGCTGGCACAAGAGATAAACAACGCCGGTCCGCAGCCGGCTTTGGCCTCGGCACTTGCGCTGGCGGCGTGCGCCCGCCAGGACAGGGGGGCGGCGAGCCGCTATCTCGACCTGCTCGAGGATAGCTTGCGTGCGCCGCCCAACATTCAACAAAATCACTTGCTCGCGGTACCAGCATTCGTGGCTGCCGGACAGCTCGGCAGGGCCCAGCGCCTGATGGGCTTGCTGCGTCGGCGCTCCGGCGGGCGGCTCCGCAGAGCGCACGTGGAGGTGGCGCAGGGGGAGCTTTCCTGGCACATGGGCCTTTCCTGCTGGCGGCAGGCGGACGAGCATTACTCGCGGGCCTTGGAGTTGGCGGAGGCGATAAGGAGTGCGAGGATCGCCGCTCTGGCTCGATTGGGGAAAGCTAGGATAGCGCTTGCGCGAGGAGAAGGTAGACAGTGCGAGCGGCTCGTTTCGCTCATTCTGCCCGTCTTCACTCGTCTCGGGATGTCGCCGGCGGCCCGCTCGGCGCGAGAGATCCTGGCACGGATCGGCCAGAGGGGAGGGGCGTTGGCGGAGAGCGGACAGGAGTCCACAAGGGGGGTGTGAAGTGGCGACGGTCGAGGCAAATTTACGCAAGGTGCCGCCCAATAGCTTGGAGGCGGAGGAATCCGTGCTGGGTGGCATCCTGCTCGACAACACCGCTATCGACAAGGTGATCGAGCACCTGCGCGCGGAAGATTTCTACCGCGAGGCTCACGCGAAAATATTCAGAGCGATGTTGGATCTGACCGAACGAGCGGAGCCGTGCGATATCGTCACGCTGGCCGAGGCTTTGAAAGCGCGGGGGGAACTGGAAGACGTGGGCGGGGCGAGTTACCTGGCCGAGCTTGCCGATCGCGTGCCCACGGCGGCCAACATCGTCCACTACGCGAAGATCGTAAAAGCGCGCTCGATTCAACGCCAGTTGATTCGCACGGCCACGGAGATAGCCACGCGCGGTTACGAGGCCCACCAGGACGTGGACGAGTTCGTAGACGAAGCCGAGCAACTGATCTTCGGGATTTCGGAAAGCAGGATCCAGCGATCTTTTCACAAGCTCAGCGATCTGATCATGGAGTCGCTAAAGACTGTGGAACTCTTGTGGGATCGCAAGGACGCGGTGACCGGAGTGCCGACCGGTTACGTGGATCTGGACAAGCTCACGGCCGGCTTTCAACCCTCCGATCTCGTCGTCATTGCGGGGCGCCCGGGCATGGGCAAGACCGCTCTGTGCCTCAACATAGCTGCCAATGCCGCCTTGGAGCACGAGATACCCGTGGCGATCTTCTCCTTGGAGATGTCGCGGGAGCAATTGGCGATGCGGCTCCTCTGTTCCGAAGCGAGGGTAAATGGAGCCAAGGTGCGATCTGGCTACATCGGGGAGGCGGATTTCTCGCGGTTGGCGCGGGCCGGCGGCAGACTCGCCGAAGCGCCGATCTTCATCGACGACACGGCGGGGCTCAGCATCCTGGAGCTGCGCGCCAAGGCCCGCCGTTTGAAGCGGGAGACGCAAGGGAAACTCGGCATGGTACTGGTCGATTACCTGCAGCTCATGCGGGGTGTGGGACGGGCCGACAATCGGGAGCAGGAGATCTCGGAGATATCCCGTTCGCTCAAGGCCTTGGCCAAAGAGCTCAACGTCCCGGTCGTAGCACTTTCGCAGCTCAATCGGCAGGTGGAGGGCAGGGGGGACAAGCGCCCGATGCTCGCCGACCTCAGAGAAAGCGGCGCCATCGAGCAGGACGCGGACGTCATCATATTCATCTATCGGCCTGGCAAGTACCAGAAAGATGCCACTGCCGAGGAGAAGGGACTGACCGAGATCATAGTCGGCAAGCAACGCAATGGCCCGACGGACAGCGTGGAGCTTTTCTTCCACGAGGAGTACATGCGGTTCGACAACTACACGCGGCGCCCGAGCGATGATTTCCCCGCCGGAGACAGTCGTGGGCCGACACTGCGTGATTGACGCCGAGAGGGACCAAAGCGGCAGCACAGGTGCGTTAGCGCTCTTCCCCCAGCGCGGCAAGAAGGCTTCGGATCTTTGCACCGACGTCCCTGGCGCGGACGATCTCCGCGATCAACGCAACCGCATCGGCACCGGCCTCGATCACGGCGGCCAAGTTGCTCTCGGCTATGCCGCCGATCGCGACGATTGGCTTGTCGGTAAGCGCGCGCACGCGCTCGAGGCCCGCGATCCCTTGCACCGGATCGGCTTTCTCCTTGCTTTTGGTGGGGAAGATGGGCCCGAATCCTAGGTAATCGACCGGCGCGCGGTTGGCCTTCTCTACCTCTGCGGGGTTGTGTGTCGAAAGGCCGATCAGCCGGTCGGGACCGAGGATGGAGCGGGCGGCTTCGACGGGGAGGTCGCGCTGCCCGAGGTGCACGCCGTCGGCTCCCACGGCCAGCGCCACATCGGCACGATCGTTTACGATGAACTTGGCGGCGGCTTTCCGCGCAAGCGTGGCAATCCGTTCCGCCTCGACTAGCAGTGCCGCGGTTGCGGCCGTTTTCCAACGCAACTGAATCGTTCGCGCCCCGGCATCGAGCGCACGCGCGGCCAGTTCGCTGGGCCGAGCTTCGAGGTCGAGAGGGTCGACGATCACGTAGAGGCGAGACTCGAAGGGGGCCACGGCTCCTCAGCCCTGTCGGTTTCTCGAACTACCGTATCCCACGAGGTGCAGAGCGGAGAGTTTCTTGCGCAGCGTGTTTCGGTTGATCCCGAGCATGTCGGCCGCCTTGGTCTGATTTCCACCGCAGACTTCGAGGGCGGACTCGAGCAGCGGCTTTTCGAGCAGGGTGAACGCCCTTTGGTATAGGTTGCCTCCACCCGCTCGCACTAAATCTTTGATCCGCAGTTTGATCAATTCCTCGAGCCGCGAATCCCCCGGCGGCGGACGGTCCTGGCCGGAGGGCAGCGCGATATCTTCCGCGTCTATAGTTTGCCCAGGGCAAACGACGGCAGCCCTGAGCAGACAGTTTTCCAACTCTCGGACGTTTCCCGGCCAGTCGTAGCGCGCGAGCATGGCCAACGCGGCGCTCGACAGCTTCTTCGGCTCGAGGTTCATCTCCCTTTCGAACTTGTCCAGGAAATGACGGCAGAGCTCCGGGATATCGGCTCGGCGCTGTCGCAACGGGGGCACGACTATGGGCACGACGCGCAGGCGAAAGTAGAGATCCTCCCTGAACCGCTTCTCGCGCACCGCTTGCGTCAGATCCTGGTTCGTGGCGGCGATGATCCGCACGTCAGCTCTAACAGGCTCGTTGCCACCGAGGCGCACGAACTCCCTCTCCTGGAGGACTCTCAAGACCTTGCTCTGGAGCTCCAGGGGCATGTCGCCGACCTCGTCGAAAAACAGGGTTCCTCCGGCCGCCGCTTCGAACTTGCCCGCTCTGCGCTCCAGCGCACCGGTAAAGGATCCCCGTTCGTGCCCGAAGAGTTCGTTCTCCAGGAGTTCCCTCGGGATCGCCGAGCAGTTGATGGCGACGAAGGAGCCCCGCCAGCGCGAGGAGTGGAAATGGATCAAGCGGGCTACCAGCTCCTTGCCGGTCCCGCTTTCCCCCTCGATGAGTACCGTGGCGTCGCTTTGCGCCACCCGCCCAATGGTTTTGAATATCTCCTGCATCGGGGCACTGGTGCCCACCAGGACTACCCCTGCGCCTTCCCCCTTTGTCTCCTCCGCCAGGGGAAGTCGGTAGCGCTTGGCCAACTCCTGCCGCAGCCGAAGAGTTTCCCGATGGGCTGCCGCCGCCCTGTGCACGACGGCCCTAACCGCCTCGAGATCGAAGGGCTTCGTCAGGTAGTTGAACGCGCCTCGTTTCATGGCCTCTATCGCATTGGTCATCGTGGCTTGAGCGGTAACTACTATGACCGTGACCTCGGCGCCCCGCTGCTTGGCCTGCGAAAGAATATCGAGGCCGTTCATGTCCGGAAGCCGGATGTCGAGGATCACAAGGTCGCAGCGGCCGGCGAGTATGGCGGCCAGGGCGGCCTTGCCGCTCGCGGCGGTCTCGATCTCGAAACCCTCCTGCTCGAGCGCCTTCGTCAGAACCCAGCGGATGGACTCTTCGTCGTCGGCTATGAGAAGTCTAAGCGCCACGACCCGCCTCAGGAGACCACCGGCAGCCCCACGCACACGCGGGTACCGCTTCCGGGCGCGCTCTCTATCCGTATGTAACCGCCGTGCTCGGCGACGATCCGCTGGCAGATCGTAAGCCCGAGGCCGCTTCCGCTACCCTTCGTGGTGAAGAATGGGGTAAAGACCTGCGACAGGCAGTCCGCGCTCATGCCTGGCCCACTGTCCGCTATTTCGAGCAGCAGAAAGCGGGCGCTTCCCCCGTTTGGCTCCCTTATGCAATAGCCGGTCTCGAGGCGGGTGGTAACGGTGAGCAACCCCTCGCCGTTCATCGCCTCAATGGCGTTTTTTACCAGGTTGAGGGTCACCTGCTTGAGCGCCGCCTCGTCGGCTAGCACCTCCGGCAGGCTCGGATCGAACCGACGGACGATGGAAAGCCGATCACCCGCCCGCTCCCCCTCGAGCATCAGAACTTCGTCCACGACGCGGTGAATGTTTACGCGCTCGGTGGGCGCATGCGGGGGGGTGGCGGGTTGCGCGAGACGATCGAGCAGCCGAGCCACGCGATCCACCTCCCGCACGATCAACGCCGGGTAGTCGCGCAGTCTCTGGTCTCCCGCAAGCTTCTCCCGCAAAAGCTGTGCGGCGCCGCGGATTCCGCCGAGCGGGTTGCGCAGCTCGTGGGCCAGGCCCGCCGCCATGGTCCGAAGCCGCGCCGCCTGCAAGCCGAAGGCGTCGTTTTCCACCAGTCTTTCCATGTGCCCCATGTCGTTTAGCCTGACCACGATTCCTGCTACCGCCCCCGTGGAGTCGAAGAAGATCGAGGCGCATGGACTCACGTGGTAGCGTTGTCCTCCGCGTCCAACCAACTGGGTGGCGCCGAGGCAGCGCGAGATTTTCCCCGCACCCACGTTGCGAACGAGATCCCCCAGCCAGGGGTTCGCCGGGAAGGACTCCTCGACCGGCCGGCCTATGAGCGTTGCGGCCGAGAGCCCGGTGAGCTCTTGGGCTGCGTGGTTGAGAAAGACAACCGTAAAGCGGCGGTCGAAGACGATGATGCCATCGCTGATCCCCTCCAGGACGTTTTCCCAGTTCCGGGCCATGAATTTGGCGGCCCGATGGCCGGGGCCTCGCTCTGCCCTACGTGGCGACGCCTTCTTGGCCGGTTTCATCCCCAGCCATCGTAGCCCTAATTGCCGCGGCTTGACAACGGTGATAGCAGTAACTGCGCTGGCTTCCATAACCGGGCGGGCGAACGCGGTGAGAATCGGACAGGGTTTCGACATCCATCCCTTCTGCCCAGGGCGAGCGCTAGTTTTGGGCGGCGTGAGGATTCCGAGTGAGGAGGGCTTGGCCGGCCACTCCGACGCCGATGCTGTTTTGCATGCCGTCACCGACGCTGTCTTGGGTGCTTTGGGGGCAGGGGACATCGGTCGCCTCTTTCCTGATACCGATCCGCGGAACAGAGGCAGGGACAGTCGCGAGTTCGTCCGCGAAGCCATGAGAGTGGCCGAGGCTCGGGGATGGTGCGTGGGCAACGTCGACGTGACAGTGGTTTGCGAAAAGCCGAGGCTCGCCCCTCATGTGGAACGCATGAGGGAAGCGCTAGCCGAGCTGCTCGCGGTGGATCCGGACGCGGTCGGCATCAAAGCGACCACGGCGGAAGGGATAGGGGAGATCGGCAAGGGGAAAGCTCTGGCCGCCTCAGCGGTGGTGCTTTTGGCCAGAAAGGAGAAGTGAAATCGAGTGGGCGGCGCCCCGCAGTGGTCGAGAACACCAGCGGGGACGCCTCATTCGAGATCGTCGCTCGCCGCTTCGCCCTCCTTGTCCTCGCCGGCCCTCTCTTCGGAATCTCCCCCGGCTTCCATCTCCTCCACCATCGATTCGAATTCGTCGCCCGTGAATTCCTCCCCCAACTCGCGACCCATCTTTCTCATCCAGCGCCCGACGCTCTTCGGGTCGTTTTCGTCGAGATCCCCTAGGTTGCTGGGGTCGGCCAGGGACTCTAGCCTTTGCTCCTCCGATTTTATGGTGGCAAAGCGCGACATGAGTCGTTCCAGATCGCGCCCGCCGCAGTGGCTGCACACGGGCTTTACCTTTTCGCTCACCCTGAGCGTGAGAATAGTGACGCGCCGTTTACACTTGCGACAGCGATACTCGTAAAGTGGCATCGGTCCACCTCTCGAAGATTCGTGAACGGCCTGATTATAAGCATGCCGCGGGCGCTGGCAACTGGCCGCAGGCTCTCCGGAAGAGACTGCGCTGGGTGCCGCGGGCCCCGTCAGGCAGATGGGCTCTTGATTCCGAACCCCCGCTCGCCGAAGACGAGGACGACCCTCTTGTTCTCGACCTGGGTTTCCAGAGCCACTTCGCGCCCCCACAGACGGTAAACGTAAGCGAGAGTCTTTTCTGCGTATTCGAGGTCGAGGTCCCTGCCGTCGTGCTCGTGGACCATGTAGAGGGTGCGGCGATGGCCGAAGTCAGCATCGTGGATCCTGATGACGGGCACGGACCCCATGCCGACGTTGGCGATAAGGCGGGCTTTCACCTCCCTCCAGTTGTCTGGGTCGGCGACTTTCGTGATTACGAGGTCTTCCCCCTTCGGCTGGTACTGAAAGAGGTCGAGCTCGCGCACCAAGTCCTCGGTGAGAAACCGCCGCAGAAACGACACGTCGCGGTCCGAGTCCCTCGCCTCGAACATCAATTCCCGTCCACTTGCTCTCGGAGGGCCGTGCTCTTCCAATTCCTCCGGGCTGGGCTCGTCAGCCCTCCTGCGGATATCGCTCCATATCTTCAGGCCTAGATGATACGGGTTGAGCCCTCCGACGGATCTCTGCACGACCTGATTGTGCCAAACCAGAAACTCCAGATAGAGGTCCTGCGGCAGGTCTATGCGTTTCAAGATTTCGTTGTGGAAATAACTCGCCCAGCCTTCGTTCATGATCTTGGTTTCGATCTGAGGGATGAAATATGCGGCCTCTTCGTCGACGATGGTCAAGAGGTCCTTCTCCCAAGTTTCGAGGTAAGGGTTGTAGTCGCGGATGAAGACCAAGAGATCCTCTTCCGGGACCGGCGGCACCTTCTGCAAGTCAGGTTCGACATATTCCTGGCGGCGGTGGATTTTCTGGTAGGGATCCTCGCGCGGCCGCGCGGCATCCATGAGCCTTTCCCGCTCCTCCTCCGGTGTCAGCTTACGGACCGCCAGGTGTCGGCGTCGCTGCAGCGAGAGCGAGTGCGCCGCGTCCAGTATTTGCTCGACCTTGTCTATGCCGATGCTCGGGTCTTCGATATAGGCTCGCACCCGGTCGGCGTGGGCCTTGAAGGTGGAAAGCGTGAACTCGGGGCGCGTCGAGGCAAAGGTCCGGTTGTTCTTGAAGAAGTCGTTGTGCGCGTAAACGTGCGCCATGGTCAAAATCTGCAGGCACAACGTATTGTCTCGCATCAGGTAGGCCACGCACGGATTGGAGTTTATTACCATCTCGTAGGGCAACCCGCTGACTCCGTGGTCGTACAGGGTCTTGAGCTTCTCGTAGCTCTTGCCGAACGACCAGTGGGGATAGTGCGCGGGCATGCCGGAATAGGCCATGTAGCCGAGCATCTGGTTGTGGTCGCAAATCTCGAACTCCTGCGGGTACCAGTCGAGCCCTAGCTCCGCGGCCTTTTCCCGTATCTTCTCGTCCCAGTACGTCAGGTCCTTGATGTCGTATTGGCGTGTCACCTCTGGTTATCTCCCCCGGTCCCTCGCCAACAGCGCCTTGAAGCTGGGCCAGACGTCCTCCTTGCGTTCGATCAGAACGGTTTGAAAGTTGTCGGCGTCTAGCCGCCGAAAGATGTTGAGCATCGAGCTCTCGTAGTAACGCGACCCCAAAGGTTTGATCTCGCCGTAACCGAAAAGGTTGCAGACCGCGGCCAGCTCCGCGGCGTATTTGAAGGCGGCGGCGTTGTCCGAGTCGAAGTTGTCCCCGTCGGAGCAGTGGAACGCGTAAATGTTCCAGAGCGAAGGATGATAGCGCTCGGCGATGATGGAGAGCGCCTTCTGGTAGCCCGAGGAGATGAATGTTCCCCCCGATTCCCCCTTGTGGAAGAACTCCTCCTCGGTGACTTCGCTAGCTTCGGTGTGATGGCTGATGAACACGGTTTCGACGTTCCGGTATTTGGTGCAAGTAAACTGATAGAGGAGGAAGAAGAAGCTGCGCGCCAGGTATTTCTTCATCGTGTCCATCGAGCCCGAGGTGTCCATGATGCAGATTACGACCGCGTTCGACTCGGGCCGCACGTCCGCTTCTACGTGCCTGAAGGAGAGGTCGTCCTGGTGGAAAGGAAAACGCTCCTCTTCGTCGCCCTTCGAGGTCTCCGAATGGTCCCGGGCAACCGGGGGCGCAGCCGAGGAAGAGGCAAGCCTGCGCTTTACGCGCGCGCGCGCCGTTCGCCGTTTGTCGAGTCTCGCGCGAATGCCCACCTGCCGGTAGCCGTGCCGTTTGGTCAACCGGAAGGCTTCGATCTGCCGCAACGCCTTTCGTTCCAGGTCGGGCAGATCCAAGTCCTCGAACATTATGTCGATCAGCTCTTCCAGGGTGATATCCGTCTCGTAGTAATCGACCCCGGGCTGATCTCCCGCTCTGTCCACCCCGGTGCCGCGCCTGTCCTTGACCTTGCCGATCACCATGCCCGGCTCGGAGTCGCCGTCCCCCTGAGCCACGGCGGGAGTATTCGGCCCGTAAACGAAACGGTATTCCCGAATGCCGCGGATGGGTACCTTGATTATGCGGCTTCGGTCTCGGCCGATTATCGACTCCTCGGCGATGATGTCGGCGATGTTCTCGCGGATGGACTCCCGCACCTTGTGGCGGTGGCGAGCGCGGTCGCCGGCGCTGCGGTCGCTCCGCTCGGCATCAGAGCGCCGGAAGGGCCGGAAGATCGCCTCCATGAGACGCCTCCCTTCAGTCTTTCCAGAGATTGTTGGCCGCGTACTTCAGTACCACGTCCACGCAGGTCTGGCAGTAGCCGGCACTGAGCAGGTTAGCGACCATCGCGTCGTACTTGGCCCTCTGCTCCTCGTCCCTGGTGCGGGCTTTCGTGATGATGCGGCTTATGTCGCGCACCGAAGCCATGAGCTTCTTCTCGATCGCCTCCTTGAGCGGCTCGTAGCTCTTGTAGGAAAGCCGCTCGCCGCGCCGGGTAGCGGCCCAGAGGAAAGCGATCACTTCCTGCCGGAAGCCTTCAGCGGCCGAGCCGATCACGGCGATCTGCTCCTCGATCGATTTCAAAAAGCCCTCGTCCGGCTGCAGCTCCTCCTTGGTGTTACGGTCCTTTACTTTGGTCTTGTTTACGAAGGCCTCGGCATGGTCGAGATAGTTCTGGAACAGGGCCTCGGCCTGCTCCTGGTAGGAAAAGACGAAGGCCTTGGTGATTTCCTTCTCGAGGATCTCCAGGTATTCCTTGTGCAGAACGTCCTGGAGGAATTCCAGGTATTGCTTGCGGGTGTCGTCCGAAAGATCGGCCTCCTTCACCATGTTGATGAGAGCTTCGCGAACGTTGATGGGGTTGATGCAATTCCCGTCCACGTTGTCGGACAGAGCGTTATCCAACGCCTTCATGATGAAACGGGTCGATATGCCGGACATCCCCTCGCGCTTGGCATCGTCGCGCAGCTCCCGCACGTCGATCTTCTTGGTTTTTCCCTTCTCGACTACCTCCAGCCCGTTGTAGAGCTTGAGCTTGGTCATAAGGTCGCACTTCGGCGTCGGTTCCAGCCGGGAGAGGACCGCGAACATCGAGGCGAGCTCGAGCGTGTGAGGGGCGACGTGAGCCTTGAAGTCGGAGTTCCTGATGATCTTCTGGTAGATCTTGATCTCGTCGTCCAGCCTAAGATTGTAGGGCACCTTCACCAAAACGATGCGGTCGAGAATCGCTTCGTTAGTGTGGTCCGCCCGGAACTTCTGCCATTCCGCTTCGTTCGAGTGGGCAACTATTACCGTGTCGACGTATACCAACCCATGGCGGCCCGGTGCCGGAATGACCTTTTCCTGCGTTGCGGTGATCATGGCGTGCAGGTACTCCGCCTCGTTCTTGAACACCTCGATGAATTCGACCATTCCTCGGTTGCCCACGTTGAGCGCGCCGTTCAAGTCGAGCACCCTCGGGTCCCCTTCCGAGTATTTATCGAGCTTCGAGATGTCCTCGCTGCCGATCAGGACCGACGTGTCCTGATTGTTGGGATCTACCGGCGGCACCACTCCTATACCGACCCGGTTGCGCTTGGAGAAGAGCTTGGTTACGACCGGCACCTCCTCGTAGCGGCCTCCGAACTCCTCCTTCAGCCGGAAGCGGCAGACGGGGCAAAGGTCCCCCTCTATATGCGTGCCGAGCATCTTCTCAAACTCGCGCCGGAGGTGGCGCGGCAGCAGATGGAGCGGCTCCTCGAACATCGGGCAGCCTTCGATGGCGTAAAAAGGGCCGCTCGCCTCGAGCCCCCTGTGCAGCTTCTCGATGAGCGAGCTCTTCCCCGATCCGACCGGCCCCATCAGGTAGAGCACCTGCCTGCTTTCTTCCCCTTTGAGCGAGGCAGCGTGAAAATAGCGGACGATCTGAGCGATCACCTTCTCGATGCCGAAGAACTCCGACCTGAAAAAATTATAGACCTTGATCGACTCGTCCTTGTACAGCCGTTTGAGCTTCGGATCGTCGATCGCGGCCAGATCGACCACGCCCTCTTTGATGATGAGATCGTAGATGCGGGCGTGGGCGAGCTTGGTGATCGAGGGGTCTTCCTTTACTTTCTCCAAGTAGTCGAGAAAAGTGCCCCGCCACGGCCGGTATTCCCGCGCCGCACGATCGTCCTTGATCAACTGTTCGAATGGGCTCGTGGTTTCTTTTTCCTTATCCATGCGCTCCGCTCCTCTGTGGATGCACACAAGGAGTCAGGGACTTCGCAGGGTCTAAGAACTCGCGCATCAACCAATAAGTAGGAATCGGCACTCGATGCTCAGCTCTTTAGTCTCATTATATCGAAGCCAGGAAAAACCGATCAAGCACCTGCTCCTGCTGTGCCGCGTCGCACCTGGCTTTGGCTTCCTGCCTCCCGGGCGCCTGGCTCGCACAACCAGCCCGCGCCAGCCCTCGGCGACTCCAATGGCAGCATGTATGAACGCAGATGAGAGGTTAGTTGCTGTGGACTGGAACCGAACTGCCCTTGGCGCTTGCGGCGCTGCGCCCGCGACGGTGCAGCATCAGCGGGTCCCATCACCCCTCCCCGAGAGACCTCCGCACGTATTGTCTCTCTTCCGCAACGCACCCAAGCTTATCAGCTTGGCGCTGCACTTGTCAACAAAATGTTTCCTGCATCAAGTGATGGGACGAATCATGTACGTCGTGGAAGCGCGCGCCGCAAGTTTCCCAGCAGCCCACACATCCACTTCGGCATAGGCACTGCGCTTGCTCGCACGCAGCACGAATGCCTCCGCGGTCACGCGTCCAGGCGGGATTGGCTCGAGGTAGTTGATCTTCATTTCGATCGTGAGAAGCGCGTGGCCGAACCCGTAGATGCTCACGAGGGCGGCCGCTACGGCGGTGTCGGCGAGTCCGAAGCTCGCTCCGCCGTGCATTACCCCCGCGGGCTGACAGGTTTCTCGGCGATTCTCGACTTCCAGTCTGGCATACCCTTTTCGTACCTCGACCGCGCGATAGCCCACATGACCGGGAAAGTAACGATTCGACTCGCCGAACTCGGAGAGAATCGCCTCGCGCAACTTCGGGTCGATCTCGGCAAACGTCCGGCCCGCCGATCGAAAAACCTCGGATTGCGATTTTGGCTGCTCACCCGACACGTGGGATCCCCTATCCGATTGCGCCCGACAAATATCCGATTGCGCCCGACCAAGCAATGTGGCGACGAGATCGAGGGGGCGCAGCGCGATCTGTCGCCGGCCTCGTAGTCGATGAGGATCCCCGTAAACGGAAGGCACTTCGAGGGCGGCGCCGCCCCGGGATTCACTGGGGGCGGTACCGCCCCGGAGCCTTCTGCGGCCAAGCCGCCAGCAGGGGCTGTGGGCTCGAGCCAAAACGACCGATTTTAGCGTCGACCTAGCGTCGACTCCTCCCATCGATGTGCTGCCGGGAGGTAGAACCGCTCTAGGTACTCGGTGAGCATTCGTTCGGTGTCGAAATGTAGCGAGACGACTTCAAGCGAGCGCTTGACGCGGGCAAGCCACCTTTTCGGAATGCCTGTGTCGTCCCTCTCGTAGAAAAGGGGGATCACCTCGTTTTCCATAATGCCGTAAAGTGCTTCGGCATCGACTTTATCCTGGTATTCGAAGTCATCGTACACCTCGCCCGAGCCGATCGCCCACCCGATCTCTGGGCTGTACGCCTCCTCCCACCAGCCGTCGAGGACGCTCACGTTCAGGGCACCGTTCATCGCGGCCTTCATCCCGCTGGTACCGCAAGCTTCCAGGGGGCGGCGGGGATTGTTGATCCAAACGTCGACCCCGTGGAGGAGCCATCGGGCAATGTCCATGCCGTAGTCCTCGAGAAAAACTATTGTTCCATCGAAAGGGGGCATCGAGGTGTGCCACACCACCGTTTGAATGATTTCCTTGCCGTCATGATCGGCGGGATGCGCCTTGCCGGCGAAGATGATCTGCACCGGCTGCTGCGGGCGCGTTAGCAACGCTCGTAGCCGCTCGGCGTCCCTAAAGAGCAGGGCGCCACGCTTGTAGGTAGCGAACCGGCGCGCAAAGCCGATGGTCAAAGCCCGAGGATCGAGCAGCTCGCGCGCCGCCTCGACCTGCGCTCGTGTCATGCCGGCGCGCTCCCTCTGGCGCGCCACCCGAGCGCGAGCCCGCTCTACCAACCGGCGCCGCAAATTCTCGCGAACCCCCCACAGCTCCTCGTCCGGGATGGTTTGGACCCTCGCCCACACGCCGCGGTCGCCTGGCCGCTCCCGCCACTCCCGGCCGAGATGGCGGTCGTAGAGTTCCCACAACTTGGGGGAGAGCCAACTGGACCGGTGTATCCCATTGGTAACGTGCGCGATAGGCACTTCCTCGGGGCTGAGCCCCGGCCACAACTCTTGCCACATTTTTCTCGCCACCTGGCCGTGCAGGCGGCTAACGGCATTTCTCTGGGATGCAAGTCGAAGAGCGAGCGCCGGCATTGCGAAACGCCCAGCCGGATCTCCAGGCTGAACCTTGCCGAGATCGAGCAGTGTGGTAGTAGACACCATAAGACGGGGGGCGAGGGGAGCGAGGTGCCGCTCCACCAACCATGTGTCGAAGACGTCGTTTCCGGCTGGAACCGGAGTGTGGGTAGTGAAGACGCCACCGGCTGCAACGGCTTCGCAGGCCGGGCCAAATCCCATCTTTAGGTTTTCTGCGAGCAGGCGTACCCGCTCCAGAGCTCCTAGCGCAGAGTGCCCTTCGTTCATGTGGCACACCTTCGGCTCGATGCCCAAGGCTGCAAGTGCGCGCATACCGCCGATTCCCAGCATCACCTCCTGGCGAAGGCGCATCGCTTGATCGCCACCGTAGAGCTGGCCAGTGATCTCGCGGTCGGCCGGCGAATTCGGCTCGACATCGGTGTCGAGGAGAAAGAGCGGAATCCGGCCCACCCGGATCTTCCACAACCGAGCGTGCACCGGCCCGTCCGGGTATTCGACCGCTATCGAAAGGGCCTCGCCTCCCGCTCCGACGACCGGCTCGACCGGCATTTGGCGGAAGTCGTTTCTCGGGTAATCCTCCTGCTGCCAGCCTTCCACATTGAGATACTGTCGGAAATAACCCTGGCGGTAGAGCAATCCAACCGCTACCAACGGAAGGCCGAGGTCGCTTGCGGCTTTGAGATGATCGCCAGCCAGGATCCCCAGGCCGCCGGCGTAAAGCGGTATGGATTCGTGCAGCCCGTACTCTGGGGAAAAATACGCAATTACGTGTTTGCCGAGAGATGCTATTTCTTCGACCTGCGGCTTGGGGGGCTGGGCGAGGTAGCTGTCCAGCCGCCGCTTGAGCTGCCGGACGCGCTCGACGAAACCGTCATCCTCCGCCAGCTCCTCCAAGCGTTTGGAATCTACCGACGAGAGAACCCTGATGGGGTTCTCGCCGGACTCTTCCCACAGTTGCGCGTCGATCCTGGAGAAGGTGTCGATTGCTTCCGGCTGCCAGGTCCACCAGAGATTTAGCGCGATCTCCCACAGCTCCGCAATCGGTGGGGGAAGGGGTCTCAAAACTCGCCGCTCGTAAGATTCCATTTCCTGTCAGGTAATTTGCCGGCCCTGCTTCTGGACTGCTATAACATGCTCAGCCGCAACAGTGAATAGACATCTCCTGCGACCTGCGACGAATTGGCTCGGCGACGATAAGGTACCACAAGAAGCGGCGTCCGCACATATTTGTTCGCAAGACGGGGCCACGAGGCTTAGCGGCGAAGGGTAAAGCACACCAAAATCGACATCATTCGCCTTGGCAAGCTTTATGCTTAGCAGATGGGCTTTTCGATCGCATCACGCCTTGTGGGGTGGAGGCCACGTCTCGAGGGACCACCTGTGGGAGGTGAGGCCGGTCGGTCCCCGAGCGCCCCGAACCAGCAGGAGGATTCTTGCCGTGAAGATCCTGTTCGTTAGCTCGGAGGTGGCCCCGTACGCCAAGACTGGCGGCTTGGCCGATGTCTCGGCTGCGTTACCCAGTGCCCTCTCGGATCTTGGCCACGAGGTCATAATTGTGACACCGCTTTATCGCGCCACGCGCGAGGCGAAAAGCGGCCTCAAGGAGAAGATCGGGTCGCTCGAGGTAAACGGCGGTGGCGGAGCCGAAGGTGCCCGCGTGTTAACCGACCCAGCAGGGAGCATCCCGATATACTGTGTCGAGCACAATGGGTATTTCGATCGGCCGGGCATCTATGGGGAGAATGGGAGAGATTACTGGGACAACGCAGGACGGTTCGCGTTTTTCTGCAGGGCGGCTCTAGAGGTTTGCCGGCGACTCAAATTCGTTCCCGACGTGATCCACTGCAACGACTGGCACACTGCGCTCATCCCCGCTTACTTGCGTCACCACCCGCTTTTCCGGGAGGCGTTTTCGCGCACCGCGACGGTGCTTACGGTTCACAATCTCGCCTACCAAGGGAGATTCGGCGCGGAGCACTTTTGCGCCACGGGGCTTCCCCGCTCGCTTTTCGACATCAACGGGTTCGAATACTACGGAGCGATAAACTATCTCAAAGGGGGAATTCTCGCCGCAGACAAACTCACCACGGTAAGTCCGACTTATGCGGCCGAGATTCTGGAGCCGGAACATGGCTGGGGCTTGGATTCGGTACTGAGGCTGAGGCGGGACGATCTTTGCGGCATACTGAATGGCATCGATACCAAAGTGTGGGATCCGACCACCGACCCCTACATTCCGAAAAATTACAGTTGGGAGCAGCCGGAAGGCAAGAAGTGGTGCAAGCGGGCCCTGTTGCAGGAACTCGGCATGGATGACGAGGCCGACAGGCCTCTCATAAGTTTCGTCTCGAGGCTAGTGGAACAGAAGGGGTTGGATCTCTTGACCGCCGCGCTTCCGGGCTTGAGGGAGATGAACGTCAAGCTTGTCGTGCATGGCGAGGGGGACGAGCAGTATCACGTCCTCTTGACGCGATTGGGCCGGGATTACCCGGAGCTAGTGCGGATTCGGATCCCTTACGACGACCGCTTCTCTCACCGCCTGCAAGCTGGCTCGGACATGGTGCTGATGCCGTCGAGGTTCGAGCCCTGCGGCCTGACCCCGATCTACGGCCTGCGGTACGGCTCGATACCGGTGGTGAGGGAGACCGGCGGTCTGAAGGACTCGGTCAAGTCCTACATGCCACCGGCCGGCGACGGGAACGGATTCAGGTTTAGCGAGTACGACGCAGGCGCCCTGCTTGAAAAAATCAGGGAGGCCGCTAGCCTTTTCCACGAAGAGGAACAGTGGCGAAGGGTCATGCGCAACGCTATGAGCGGCGAGTTCTCCTGGCGCAGTTCGGCCGCGCGTTACGTTCGGGTGTACGAGGCGGCGCGAGCCCCCAAGGCTGACGGGGCGTAGGAGGGGTCTTTGGGATCTGTTTACGGAGTGCTGACCGGAGGGGGAGACTGCCCGGGCCTTAACGCGGCCATAAAATGGGTGGTAAAGGCTGCTAAGCACTGCGAGCCGGACGCGACGGTTTTGGGGTTGCGCGAGGGATGGGAGTCGCTGGTGCACGATCTCTCCGATCCTGCCGTGCGGGCGATCTACGTCGAGGCCCTCGACGAGAAAGCGGTGCGGCGGATCGATCGCGACGGCGGAACGGCCCTGGGTACGTCGCGTACGAATCCTTTCAGCAAGAGGCCGGAGCATGTCGCGGGGCGCCCCTCGCAGGCGGAGGAGGTCGTGCGCAACTTCGAGCGCCTCAAGCTCGACGGACTCGTTGTCATCGGGGGGGAAGATACGTTGGGCGTGGCGGCGAAGCTTCACGAGCGTGGCCTTCCCGTAGTGGGGATTCCCAAGACCATCGACCTGGATTTACCAGGAACGGAGTACAGTCTCGGTTTCGATAGCGCGGTCAACAATATCAGGAAAATGATCAGCAATGCCCGCACCGTGGCGGGCTCCCACCGCAGGATCGCCGTGGTGGAGGTGATGGGCCGCCACTGCGGATTTCTCGCTCTGTATTCGGGCGCGACCTCGGGAGCCTTCCTGATCCTCATCCCGGAGTGTCCGTTCGACCTGGCTCGCGTCTGTTCCATGCTGGCGGAGCGGGCGCGAAGCGGTGCGCGCTACAGCATAGTGGTGGTCTCCGAGGGTGCCTTTGCCATCGGAGGCCAGGTCTTTTCCACGGGGGAGAAAGACGCCTTCGGTCACGTGCGCCTCGGTGGCGTGGGACACATGGTTGCGCGGGAGATTCGCAACCGCACGGGCCTCGAGGCCTTTGCCGACGTGCTGGGCTACGTTCAGCGGGGCGGAGAGCCGAGCGCTTTCGACGTGCGCATGGGGCGCTACTTCGGTACCGCCGCGGTGGAGTTGCTCAGAGCGAAGCGATTCGGCCAGATGGTAGCGGTGCGCAACGGTGTAATAAGCGCCGGCCCGATAACGGACGCTCTCGGGCCCGCCCGCCAAGTCGATGTGGACGAGTTCTACGACCGGGAAACTTACAATCTGAAGCGCTCCCACGCCCTCGGCTGGCCCGTCCTTTAGCGCACCCACAGCGGTCGCGCTCGAGTCGACTCCCGGGGTGGCTTGCCGAGCGTGGCTCCTTCTTCTCGTGCCATCCCCCAGGAGAAGCGAGGGAGGGATGCGAGTTGACACGCTGTCGGGCGCGCGTAGCATGAAAGCTCGGAGATGATCGCTTCTTTCAGGTGGCGCCGCTCGGATCCCGACCGGCCCGAGCAAACTCCGGCGATGCTTCGGCTGAGCGAAGTTAGGCCGGATCATTACCGGGCTGTGCATCTCAAAGGGATCCGGCTTGCCCTCCTCTTGCGCGCCGGAATCAACGTGCCCGATGGGGTGGTCCTTACCAGACGTTTCTTCTCCGAAAAGCGCAGGGTGAGCCCGGAGATCTTCAGGCTCTTGCGCGATCCCGAGGTCAAGCATTTTCTCAGACGCCGCCGCCGGCGCATTCCTCTCATCGTTCGCAGTCTCGATGACGATACCTATTCGGAGGCTGGCCTCTTGGACTCGTACGTCCTTCCCGGCGTGCGGGTAAAGGATATTGCGGAAGGGGTGGGGCGGATCGTGGCCCGCTACCGGGAAATATCTGCGCAGCTTCAGGGGGCGGGCACGGACGCCATTCGGATCCGTTACGCTCCCTTGGGTGAGCTGGAGGAGCTCGTGCGCTCGGGCAAGCTTCCCGAAATTCCCGACGAGCCTTCCGTGTTGGTGCAGGAGCTCGTTCCCGGGGCGCTCTCCGGCACGATCGCGACTTCGGATCAGTTTCTGGCGGTGGAATGTTTGGGGGGACTGCACGGGCCGAGCCGAGATGAAACGCCCTGGCGGCTCACGTATGACGTGACCGGGGAGCTCGTGGACCGGAGGGGACCGGATTTGCCGTTACGGGCCGACTTTCGGGCGCTGGTGGAGCTTGCGCTAAAGGCCAAGGAGCTTCTCAACGAGGCCGAAGGGGAGTACAACGACTGGCTCGTTGAGTGGGTTTTCCACGACGACCTCTTCTGGGCATTGCAAGCACGGCCACTGGTGGTCTCGAAGCTGATCGAGCGCACGGTGGACAACCCCCGGGTCATGGGGTTCGGCGAACGGGGCTTCCCCGTCGGCGGGCGCGTGGTGGTAGTGGGCTCCAACGAAGAGCTTCGCCGGGCGGCGCTCAGCACGGAGTCGCTGCGCAACACGGTGCTCCTCGTGACCCCGGAGGCGGATCTCGACTTCTCCTTGATCAACCTCTGCACTTACAAACCGAACGCCATAGTTCTGGCCTCGGGCGGCGCATTTTCCCACAAGGTCCTGCGCGCTCGGGCACTCAACGTCGGCTGCCTGCGTATCCCGGAGTTGCTGGCGCAGGGCAGAGAGGCAATAGAGGGGAAGATCATCAAGATCTCGCTCGAAAAGGGCCGCCTGCGCTGGGAGGAGGCTTCGCCTGAGGCGCTGCGAGGGTACAATACCCGGCCGTTTCTCTTCGATCAGATCGCCGAGCAAAACAACCAGATCCTGAGGCGCAACCGGGCCAAGCTGGCCCAGTTGGCGGCCAAGGCCGCCAGCCAGGAGGTAAATCCTGCCAGAGCCGGCGATCGTGAATACGATACCTGCTACGAAACGCGGATTGGGGAGTATACCGTCGTCCTCCCCTCCTCCGAGGTGATCGAGCGCGAGACATCGGTGGCGATCGAGTTTTCCCGGTTGGAAAACGCGCAGGTTCTGGCTCTTCTCTTCGACATACTTCGACTCACGCTCAGTCTTTACCGCGATCTCATCGCCGGCTCGCTTCTCGTGGATAACGCTCACAATTACATGGACGATTACTATCCCCCGCTGGCCGGTCGTGATCCCAAGGAGAGGCTCAGGGCCTGGAACCATCCCTTCGAGCGAGAGCGCGGCACCGATCAGTATGACGTGGTGTTGAAACCACGCAACCTGCGGCGCTATCTGTTGGTGTCCGATACCTACTCGGGGATGCAGGACGGGCTGGCGGTGCGCGGGAATTACGCGCTCATAATGGATTGCCTGCGAATGCTGAAGAGGCTCGGGGTTTCTTTCAAGGACGTGCACTTCGGCTTCGAGCACACGAACCGGCGAGTCCTTGCGGCTCGGATGCTCGAGGCCGCGGACTTTTCCCCAATCGAGATATATCAGGCGCTCGAGTTCGCGCCGCTGGTTGTGGGAGGCATGCGGCTCATCGTGCCGTTTTCCGTCGTCCGGGACAGCGTATCGGGGCCCCGCCGGCGCGCCCCCGCCGAGGCGCACCACGCCGTGTTGAGGCGGATCCTGACCTGGAGACACCCGCGTGTGCTTACCGATGGCTGGATGGTCTATCCGCCGAGCGAAACTTTTCCTCCCGAGAGGGTCACCGAAAGGGTGGCACAGGTTGTGGAGAGGCTCGGGCCTCTCCGTTTGCCACCAGCATATCCCTGATCGCTGCGGAGAGCGGGGGTTGGGGGTGTTCTAGAGACAGCTTAGCTCGATCTGGTATCGGTTGTCTCAGGCTTGCGCTTCCCGTATAGGTGAAGGCCAGGGAGGGCGTCTCGAGCGGCAGCCCGGGTTGGCGCGAGGGGCGTGGGCTAAGGCAGCGGCTTTAACACTTGGGCTTTGGCCCAAGAGAGGGAGGTGAGAGCAATGGCAGAAGTCCTTTTCGAGATAACCGAAGACCACCTAAACACGGGTTTACGCGGATTCCCTGTGGGGACTTGCCGCACTAGCAAGGCTGACCCCATGAAGGGGCTCTCGTACGTCGGCTACCCGATCGCGGAGCTGGCTAACCTCGAACCCGAGGCGGTCATGTTCCTCCTGCTCGACAAGCACCTGCCCGATCAAAACGAGCTGAAGGCCTTCAAAGGGGAGCTCCAAGCCCGCGGAGCTCGGCTGCCCGCCGGTGTCCTGGATCTCATCGCCAGGCTGCCCAAGCAAGGTCACCCGATGGAGTGGCTGATCGTCTCGCTCGTTTACCTCGGCATGCTGGGCAAGACGGGAGATTATCGGGAGGACGGCCTCAATCTGATATCCTGGATTTCCGAGGTCGTGGCGGCGATCTATCGGATTCGCAGCGGCTGGGGCGATCCGATCGCATCCGAGCCTAATCGCGGGTATGTGGAGAATTTCGTTCACATGCTGGGGGTGCCGGGCGCCGACGAGAGAAAACTCACGCGGCTGCTCCGCTCCTTCCATATCCTCCACTACGACCATGGTGGAGGTAACCTCTCCACCTTCGTCGGAAAGGCGGTTGCCTCGGGCCTGGCCGACATCTTCGCTTCCATGGCGGCGGCCATGGCCGGGCTTTACGGGCCCCGTCACGGCCGGGCAAATCAGGATTGCTTGAACTTCGTTCGCAAGGTGGGCAAGCCGGACAAGGCTCACGTAGAGAAGTTCGTGCGAGAAGCTATCGCCAAGAAGGAGCTCATCTACGGCTTCGGCCACGCCGTCTTGCGGGTCGAAGACCCCCGCGCGGCCATCCAGTACGAGCTGGGCAAGGAACTGTGTCCGGATAACGTCGAATTCCAAACTTGCCTTGCGATGCGAGAGGTTATTCCACCGATCTTAAAGGAAAATCCGAAGATAGCGGACCCCTATCCGAACGTAGACGCGGTCTCGGGGAGCCTGCTCAACGCTCTGGGGCTTACCGATTCCGACTACTACACCGTTCTTTTCGGATGGTCGCGAGTGGTAGGGATAACCGCGCAAATAATCGACGAGCGGCTGGTTCTAAGAGAAGGCCGGGGCGTGCCGATCTATCGCTGCAAGTACATCGCGGAGCAGCAAGAAGAGAAGCACGTGAGCTGAGGACGAGGGGGTGAGATAGCGCTGGCGCGGCATTGTCTGCGCTGGGGTCGGCCGTCGCAGGGTATCCTGCGCCAGCGCTAGAGTCGGCTTACGCGCTCGGTTATCCGAGCGAGGTTCGCGCTTGTCTCTGTAACCTTCGCCCGCATGAAGCGGGCAAGAAGGCTCGATGCCTCGGTGCGTTTGCCCGCCTCGAGCAGATCCAGCGCTTCCGCCTCGACGCTCTGCGCTTCTCGTAGCGTCTTGTCTTCGAGTTCGCTCCAAAAGCCGCGAACGAAGGGGCCCCTTGCGGTAAAGTCCTTTTCCACCTCCGAAAGGAGGGCGCGAAACCCCCACCAAGGGGAGTCTGCACTCGGCTCTCCCGAGCCTTTGGCCAACTCCTCGGGAAGCTCGCCCAGCATGTAGTAAGGCAGGTAGATCCCGGTACAAGGGGCTCCGAGACATGCCCAGCAGGAGAGGAGGTCGGGATGGACGGGCTGTTCGACGATCATGCTCGCCGTGGTGGTCCCGACCGGGTCTGCGTGCATGCAGACCGAGAAATACTCAGGTTCGGCCGGGCTCCTTCCCGGCTTGTACACTTCTCCTCCCTCGTAATGGTCGCGCATGAGCCGCTTTAGCGAAGCCACGGAGATCCTGCCGCGGTTCTCCCGCAGGAACGCGCAGGTGCGAAGGTAGCGGCCTGCGGAGACCTGAGGCGGCACGATCTCATGCTCTCGGTAAGCTCTGGCGAAATCTATCTTCTCCCCAGCTTCCGCGCTCCACCAGCCCTGCGACACGGCGTGCTCGGCAACTTCCTTGCCGATCCTGTCCCAGTCCGTGCCGATGACGACGTGGTTCGATAGACTGGCGGTTTCGTGTACCCTTCTTGCGCACCAGTACTTGTGGGAAGCCTCGACCAACCAGGCTTCGGTGGAGTCGGCCACGAGGAAGGAGTTGTTGTAAGGCCAGTTCGTGTGTTCGTATCCGGACCCGCCTTGCCCGTAGCGCTCGACGAGGTCGGTTATGACTTCCACGGCCGCGCTTGCCGACGACGCGCGTTCGAGGGCGAGCCTGACGAGGTCCATCCCCAGCAGGCCCCGCTCCGGCAGAGGATCTTTCGTGAACACCGAGTGGTTGCCGACAACCAGCCCCCATTCATTCACGCCGTGCTCGAACCCCCACAGCCAATGGGGCTGCGAGCCGATTACCGAGAAGGTGTGAGTTACCTGAGGGATAGTGAGATACTGGCACTGCAACAGCTCACCGCGGGGATGCTCGGCTGCCGGAATCTTGACCAGCCGCTGGCACTCGAAGGCGGGCCGGTCGCTGTTTTTCGCGAAGATGGTCCGGCCCGAGGCCGATGCGTCCCCGAGCGCAACGACCGAATCGCAGCTTACGGCGAATGTCTTGGCAAACCTCACTGGCTCAAACCACGCGCCAAGCGCCGACGCTCGCAGTCACGCTTTATCCGGATATGGCTTCGAAAAGCAATGGCTGGGAAAAGCGGCCGCGCCCGGGCGGGTGGGATCCAATCGCAGGGGGCCTGCGGAATTTGCGGGTGGCGGGTCGCACGGTGCGGGGATAAAATCGAGAAGAGGTCGGGAGGCTCGGGACGAAAATGTTCGGCCGGGGGGAGGCGGTCTTTCGAGACCCTGGGCTCGGGGCGGAGATGGCCGGGTAAGTTCTGGCCAGGAAGCCGGGCGGGGCTTCAGGGGGAGAGGGTGTCCACGCTGGTAGGAAGCGATAAGGCTGCGATCTTGGCCGGCATCAAGCTCAGATTCGTGGCCTGCGGTGGCGTGGCGGTGATAGTCGTCCTTACCGCTTTTTTCAGCCCGGCCCCGCCCGAAAGCTTTCTCCCGGCCCTTGGCCTGGTGCTTTGGGCGTGCGTGGCGAACGCTCTGTCGTGGCTTGCCGCCCGATCGCGCGGATTCCCGCTTGGCGATTTTTATCTCCACTGGGCGGGCGATCTCGTCCACATCACGATTCTCGTGCATCTTCTCGGGGGGGCCGACCTGCCGTACGGCCCGTTCATCTATTGCCTCACCGTGGTAGCCTCTGCCACGTTCGCGTCTCGCCAGGTGGCTTGCGCAGTGGCGGTCGCGGCCGCCTGTTGCGTGGCCGCTCTCGTCGGGGCCGAGGGTACGGGGATCATAGCGCACCGGGAAGAAATCTGGAGTCACCATTATTCCGCTGGGGCGCAGGTGGCGATGGTATTTGGCTGCGCGGTGTTTTTCTACCTCATGGCCGACCTTGCGGGGACGCTCTCGGACCGGATCAAGAAAGCGCGGGAGCGGATGGCGGAGCAGAACGTGGAGCTCGAGCGGCGGGTGGCGGAGCGTACGAGGCAGATCGAGCAGAAAAGGGGGGAGCTCGAGGAGCTTGTCCACGTGATGACACACGATTTGAAAAACATCGCGGTTGCGACGGCCGAAAACGCGAGAAAGCTCATCGACTGCGACGGGGCGCAGCTTTCGGTGCGGGGCCAAAAATACGCCGAGCGTGTGGCCCGGGACGCGCGTGGCATGATGAATCTCCTAAAGGGCATGCTCGACCTCGTGCGGCAGACCACCCCGGAGGGGGAGAAAACGTGGGTGGACGTGCGCGGTCTCGTTTTCGAGGCCGTGGGAAGGTCGCGCCACCTCGTGGAAAAGAAGGGGATAAAGGTCAGAGTGGGCGACCTGCCGCCGGTTTTCGCCGAACCCCGCGGATTGCAGCACGTCTTCGAGAATCTCATCGGCAACGCCTGCCGGTACGTTGGAGACAAACCTCGTCCTATGGTAGAAGTCGGGGGGCGGGAACGGGACGGGGTGGTGGAATATTACGTCAGGGATAACGGGGTGGGGATCGCCCCCGACCAGCTCGAGCGGATCTTCGATCTGTACCATCGGGGTCCGCAGCCGAATATCGCGGGAAACGATGATCACGGTTACGGGATCGGGCTTGCGGTGGTGCGCCGCTTGGTGCGCCGCCACGGGGGGCGGGTTTGGGTGGAGTCGGTAGCCGGTCAGGGATCGGCTTTCTACCTTTCCTTTCCCCGCGCGGAGGTGGAGGAGAGATGAGCAGGGGAGCGTTGCTGGTCGAGGATAACGAGTCCCACGCGGAGCTGATAGCCGACGAGCTCGAAGGCGTGCTCGGGGGATGGGAGATCGAAGTGGCGGCTTCGGTACGGGAGGCCAGAAGCCGGGTGCGCGAGCGCGCTTGGGATCTCTTCCTGCTGGATTATGCCCTGCCGGATGGCGACGGTTTGCAGCTTCTTCGCGAGCTCAGAGACTCCGGCGACGGGGCGCCGGCGATTTTCGTCACTACTTCCTCTTCGGCGCGGCTTGCGGTGGATGCCATGAAGGCGGGGGCCGACGATTACGTGGTGAAGGACGAGGGATACCTGGAAATACTCCCTTACGTAGTGCGCGAGGTGCTGGAGAGGCGGCGCCTTTCGGAAGAGCGCAAGGCGATGGAAGAGAAGCTGGCTCGCGCCCAGCGGGCCGCCACGCTCGGATACCTTGCCTCGGGTCTGGCGCACCATATCAACAATCCCCTCGCCACGATTCGAACCTTCCTCCAACTCCTCCCTTCCCGGTACCAGGACGAGGAGTTTCGTACGAAATACTACGAGCTGGCGCTCGAGGAGACGGAGCGGGTGCGGGACCTGGTGCGCGAGATCGTTCAGGCGGCCCGGGTGCCGGAGGGGGAAGAGCGAGAGTGGGATTTGCGCCTGCTCCTGAGCAAGGCCGAGGAAGGGCTCGGAAGGGAGATGGCGGCCAAGAAGGTTGTTTGCCGGCACAAGCTTCCGGCGAGCCTCCCGCGGGTGCGGGTGCAGGCGGATGCCACGGTGTGCCTACTGACCACCCTGTTGCAGAACGCGATCGCGTTTTCGCCCGAAGGTGGGACCGTGGAGGTCGAAGCGGAGCACGACCCGGAAGACGACGCTGTAGTCGCTACCATAAAGGATCACGGAGAAGGCATCCCCCCGGAGAACATGGCCAAGATTTTCGAGCCTTTTTTCACCACGGCGGCCACCGGCCTGGGAATGGGGCTTTTCGTAGCCGCAAGAATCGCCGACATGCAGGGAATAAAGCTTTCCGCCGACAACCGCAAGCCGCATGGTGCCGCCTTTACCGTGCGCCTTCCCAGTTCCTCCTCGGCCGCAAAGGGCATCGCGCCTTAGGGAGCCTTGCCCCGACCGCGCCTCTCTGATAAGGAGTTTGCGACCGCGGCGCGCCACAGAGAGTGGCCGTTTGTCGTGACGAGAACAGGATACCGCCGCGCCAGACCTGCCGTCCCCGTCGTCTAGTCAGGCCTAGGACACCGGCCTTTCACGCCGGCAACACGGGTTCAAATCCCGTCGGGGACGTTACGGGCGAGGACAACGCTCGGCTATTGCGACAACGGCAGGCCGCCCGTCGGTTCCGCCCTTGGGCGGGCGCCTCTGCCGAGCCGCGCGCCATGGTCACGCGGGAGCGCGCGCCTTTGTCGAGCGAGGGCTTGGAGAAGAGCGTTTCAGAGGGCGCCCTCGAAGGAGGAGAGTTACCTACCAAGGCGGCAGGGCTTCCTCATTCAAGGCGCACGAGGCTCGGCCCGGCCTTCTGGGTTGCCCGGGTCGTTTGTCTGTGGCTCGGCCCCGTGGTGGTGGAGTGGCGGGGCATCTCCCTCGGACGATGGGACGATCCTTCTCGTCGGGCGCCGCAAGAGGACAGCGACCTCGGCTCGGGCACGCCGGCGGGTTGCGGGATCTGGATGGGCTGTAGCCGCCTGCTCCAGTGCCTGCCGGGCGGCCTTGGTTCCGATCCCACCGAGCCCCCGGATGGCTCCCATGCGCACGCGCTCGCTTTCGCTTTTCAGCGCTCCGGTAAGGGGTTCTACCGCGCGCTCATTGCCCGGTACGCCGAGCGAGACGGCGGCTGCAGCCGCAAGCTCGGCGTCCCCGCTCTGCAGGATTCTCACCAGCTCTTCTGTCGCGGCATCGCTCGGGTGAGCGCCCACGGCCCGGACCAACTGAAGAAGGTCGCCGGGCGGCGTCTGGCGCAGCAAACGCGCCCAGCGCGGCGGTCCCGACACGAGGCCGCGGCGCTCGAGCTCGGCCAGTAGCGCGATGCGGGTGGCGATGGCGGTTTGCGGGTCGTCGATCAGCCGATCGAGTAGCGGCACGTCTGCTGCCGTCACGATGGGTAGGTTCGCCGCCAGCACGAGGTCGCGCACAGCGGACGCCGCTATCCGCGGCTCGGCCGAGCCGAGGAGCCGCACGGTTACGCGCCGCAGCCCCTCGATGCGCTCCCGCGGGCTTGCGAGGCCCGCCAGTGCCGCATACGCTTTGACAGCGCCGACGAATTCATCGCGGGTCTGCGGCGTAAGCGTGACCCGGTCTTGCGGCTCTTGACGCGACACCCAGTGGACCCGCTCGCCGAGCCCCGTCCTTGAGAGCTCCGGGGAGCGCGTGATTTTCTCGAGGAAAAGAAGCGCTTCTTCGCCGTCGGCGTATCCGGCATGGCCGTGCCCATGCTGCGCGAAAGTGACGGACTGCCCGACCGCGACATCGCCGCGTAGCACTTCGAGCACCTGCGCCGTCACGACCTCACGGTGCAAAGGGGGCTTGTCGATAACGACCAGGCCCTCCCCTTCGGTGATGCGGCCTCGCACGACCAGATCGGATTCGACGGTCATCTGATAGAAAGTGCGGGTTCCATAAACCACGTGTGCCAGCGCCTCGGGGCGCGGTGCGAGCGAAGCGCAGGTAAGGAATGCTATACAGGCGAGGAATGGGGCGAGAAGGGGTTCCCTGCGCCCTCCGTTCGGCGCCGCGGGTGGCGCGGCGCGGTCGCGCTTGCAACCGCCGCCGTGGCGATCGCCGTCGCCGCTCATTCCTCGCCAAGCCTCGCTGGCGGTTCAGTGCAGAGCCTCGAGCAGTGGCACGAGCGCTTCTGTGACCGCCACATCGACTTGCCGGCCGACATTGTTCGAGAACACCGTGTTGCAGTCGATCGGCTGTATGGGGCAGAACTGCGGCACGCCCGCCAGCACAAACGGCGCGCAGGCGTGACAACTGTCGTCCCACTTCGCGAATGGCACCTGATAGCCGATGTGGTCGTTCGCTAGGCCGAAGAGGAACGTGTGCCTGGCGCCCGTCATCAGGGCGCGGTAGGTCGAGCCGATCTGGGGATCGAGCTCGGTCGGTATGAGAGCGAAACTGCCCTTGCCGATGCGAAGCGCGCCCACCTCCGTTTGGATCTCTTCGCCGAGGGCTTGGGGAATCACGTCGAAGGGCGGCGGAAAGGGGAAGCCTACGGAGGGGTCGGGTACGCCGTCGGTGAAAAGCGACCGCCGCACGTTTAGCACACCGATTGCGACGAAGAAGCGGAAGAAGGGGTTATCCAAGCGGATCCACACGGGGTTTGCCGCGGCAAAGCCGATGCGAGGGGCCGGATGTCCTATCCCCTGGGCGTCGAGCGCGGCGATGGCGCGCTCGGCGAGTTGTTGCCCGTACACCTCGGCAAAACGGAAGGTGCGGCGAGGCGCTGGGTTGCCAGTTACGGGGTCGAGGACATCGATGTCGAGTGGACCTTGCAGAACACCCAGGTCGCCGCTCACCCAGATGGCGAGTCCGCCGTAATGCGCCTCGAGCCGCTCGCGCGCCGCGTTGGGGAAGTCGGAGGTGATGATCCGGTTGGCGCTGCCGAGGCTCTCCGGGTGGCTCCCGAAGTTTGCGAGCGTCGCAATCACCGCATGCGGTGCGCCCCGGGTCGTGAACTGCATAAGAGCAAGCGTCGGGTCGACGATCCGCCCGTCGGTAGCGGGAGAAAGATCGAAGTCCCCCACGAGCACCTTGCCATCTGCCACGCCGAAGCCATCGTCTTCAGGGTCGAGCCCCAGGCTAAGGCCGACGCTCGTCGTGGTGGCGAACCGCACGCGCGCCTTCTCGAGATTGGCTGCCGCCTCGTCGATGCAATCGGCCACCGCCGCGTTCACGAAGTCGAGGTACCCGTAGTCTATACCGGTCGTGAGTTCGTCCGGACCCCAGAGACCGAGCGTATCCGGCCCCTCGTGTTGGTGGGTGCTCGTGACGATTGCGTAGTCTATACCTGACGCCGGCGCGATCATGGCCCGGATGGTTTCTATCTCGTTGCTGAAGTAACCGATGAGATCGAGCGCCACGATCGCGATCCGCCCGCCCTTGCCGTCGATCACGATGCCTCGAGCCCAGAGTCGGTCATGGTAGCCAACGGCGCTTCGGCCGTTGCCGAAGCCAGCCATCCACACCGGGTCGGTGTGATTCACGACCGCGGGAGCGCCGAAGGTCGCCGTGTAGGCCGCGGCGAGAGCGGGCGTGATCGGCGTGATGTCGCGCTTGCAGACGCCGACCTTGAGATCCTTGGCAGCCGCAGATCCGGTAAGAAATGCCAGTGCGCCGACGGCTGCAAGCGAAGCGAAAACTCGAACGAGCGATCGTTGCCCAACGAACATGGTAAACCCTCCTTCCGACGTCGTACCGAGCGCGGAGGGGCTCTCCTCTTCGGTGACCGGACAGCGCTACGGCGGCATGTGCGGGTAACCCCACGCACCCCTGGCGCGAGCGTGCCACACGGCGGCTCCTCCGGTCAAGGGGAGGCGAAACCGCCACAGAGGGGGGAGGACGGTAGGAAATTTGCACGGTGCGAGCGGCCGCTAAAAACCATGCCCGGTGCAAGAAGTCGTGACAGGCTTGGGGGGGGCCAATGGCCTTCGGCAAGGCTCTGTCGTTGGAGCGGCGAAGAATGCCTGGCATCCGACGCCTCCTTGACTTGACGACTGAATGCGTAGTACGGAGCTCTACTACGCATTATGGGGGCCGATCGGGCAGCGCGAGGGGAGTTTGGGGACGCGGCCGGCACACCGCGCCTCAAGATGAAGGATTTGGAGCGTGCCACGGGGGTGGGGCGTGAGACGATTCGCTTTTACATCCGAAGCGGGCTCCTGCCGCAGCCGCAGCGGCTGGGGCGAAATGTCGCTTACTACGACCGATCGTTCGTGGGCCGCATCAGGCTCATAAAGGAGCTCAAGGAGCGGCGCTTCCTGCCGCTTCGCGTGATAAAAGCGATGGTCGAGGGGGAGTCGGATCTTGCCCCCGCCGAGGTTCGAACACTTCTCGATCTCGACCGCCGCCTCTTTCGGGCCGCCGGCATCGACCTTCGCCGGCCCCCGGTCGGTTTGGGCGAGGTAGCGCGGCGTACCGGCGTTTCGGCGGCCGAGATCCGAAAGCTCGCCGCCATCGGCGCCATAGAGATCACGCGGCGAAAAGGTGCGCAGTGGCTCGATGAGGGCTCCGCGCGGATCGTGGAGCTCCTAGCCGAGCTGCGCAGGGTCGGTTTTACCGATGAGCTGGGCTTCGGCCCGGATTCCTTGGGGCTTTACGTGGAGACGGTGCGCTCGCTCGTGCGAGAGGAGCTGCGAGTGTTCGCGCGCGGTGTGACCGGCAGGGCCGCGAGCGAACGGGTGAGTGCAATGGCCGAGGCGGCGATCGAAATTCTAAACCAGGTGATCGGCGTGATGCGAACGATCCTTCTCCTTCGCGCGATAAAATACGGAGACATTCCCCCCCGGCCGCAGCGCGTGGGGCGCATTAGCAAGGTGCCCCGGATTCCTGGCAGGGCAAGAAGAAGCTCGCCGCAAAAAGCGGCAGAGCCGAAGTGAGGTGTGCATGGAACTGACACGCAGGCATTTTCTACTCTCGGCAGGAGCGACGACGCTTCTCTTATCGCTCGGGCGGCTGGCGCTGGGCGCGGCAGGAGAGGGGGTGCAGGGCAAGCCCCAGACCGAGTTTGCCGAGTATCGCACCTGGGAAGACATCTACCGGAAGCGATGGACCTGGGACCGTGTGGTGCACAGCACCCACAACCGCGCCAACTGCATGTCCGCCTGTGCGTGGAACGTTTACGTGAAGGACGGCATCGTTTGGCGCGAAGAGCAGTCGCAGGTGTACGACGAGGGCGGGCGCGGCGGCGCCCCGGACTTTTTCCCGCGCGGCTGTCAGAAGGGTGCCTGTTACAGCAAGCTCATGGTTTCGCCCCAGCGTCTCAAGTACCCGCTCGAACGGGTGGGGCCGCGGGGAAGCGGCAGGTGGAGGCGGATAAGTTGGGAGGAGGCGCTCGAGAAGATAGCCGAGGGCATCGTTACGGTCGCCGCGGCCCACGGCGCCGAGACGGTCGTCGGCACCCCGGGGCCCAACTTCGATCACGGGCCGGACTCCGCGGCGGAGTTTCGGTTTCTGCGGCTGGTGGGAGCGTCGATTCTCGACACGTTTTCCGGTATCGGCGACATGCCGGTAGGGACGGTTCAGACCTATGGGATGTTCTTGAACGATGGGACGAGTGACGACTACTTCAACTCGGACTACCTCGTGCTTTGGTCCGCCAATCCTCTCTATACGCGGATCCCGGACGCGCACTTCATGACCGAAGCCCGCTACCGAGGCTCTCGGCTGGTCGTCATCGCGCCGGACTACAACGCAACGGCCATCCATGCCGATCTCTGGGTCAACCCGAAGCTCCAAACCGACGCGGCGCTGGCGCTGGCCATGGCGCAGGTGATAGTTACCGAGGGACTCTTCAAAGAGCGATACGTGAAGGAGCAGACCGATCTGCCGTTCCTCATTCGCACCGACACCCGGCGTTTCTTGCGCGAGAGCGACGTAGTCGAAGGCGGCCGCGACGATGCCTTCTACCTTTGGGACGATCGGGAGGACAAGGCCGTTCTGGCCCCGGGCGCCCAGGGGATGAAGGAGCCTTCGCTCGCGCTGGATGGGATCGAGCCCGCGCTCGAGGGCCGCCGCAGCGTGACGCTCGCAAGTGGTGCGGCAGTCGAGGTCGAGCCGGTCTTCGCGCTTTTGCGCCGCCACTTGGACGACGGCTATACGCCCGAGTTGGCGCAGGCGACGACGGGTGTGCACGCATCGGTCATCCGGCGGCTGGCGCGGGAGATGGGGGCCGCCAAATCGGCTCTGATCTATGCCTCGACGGGTGCTTGCAAGCACTACCATAGCGATCTCATGCACCGTGCCTTTGCGCTCTTGATGGCACTGACCGCAAACCAGGGGAGACCTGGCGGAGGCCTTCGCCTGGGTGCCTGGTGGACGGTAACCGGCTTCGACGAGCTCGGTTTCGAAGAAGTGCCGGCATGGCTTCGGATGGCACTGTACGTGACGGGGCGTCCCGCGGTTCGAGACGTCGAGGCCTACATGACCGAGCGCTCGCGCGCCCACACCTTCACGCCGGTTCTACCCTGGCTTCAGGTGCATGGAGGCTATGCCGAGGTCATGGGGAACGCGGATTACAATGACAGCAAGGCACCAAAGGACATGGATGGGGCCATGAAGGATGCCCTCGGGCGGGGATGGGTGCCGATATACCCGGCCCCGGGGAAGTCCCCGAAGGTCTTTCTCGTGAACTCCGACAATCCGCTCAGGCAGTGGCCGGCTCCGCAGATCGCCATCGAGCGCCTGTGGCCCAAGTTCGACCTCGTGGTTAACGTCAACACGCAGATGTCGACCACGGGCATGTACAGCGACATACTTCTTCCGGCGGCGGGTTACTACGAAAAAATCGGTATCAAGTACGCCTGGGGCTTTCTTCCCTACCTCGTTTTGAACGACAAAGCGGTGGAGCCCCTCGGCGAGTCGCGAAGCGAGTGGTGGATTTACGGGAACCTGGCCAAGCGCGTGCAGGAACGGGCTCGGGCACGCGGGGCGAGGGCGGTCAAGGACGCCTTCGGTAAGGATCTGGATCTGGGGGAGGTTTTCACCCGATGGAGCGACAGCGGTGCGTTCGAGCCGGAAGACCCGAAGACCGGCATGGACTATATCTTCCGGCGCTCGGAGGTGTGCGAAGGAACGAGTTGGGGTGAGTCGATAAAGCGCGGCGTGGTTCCGGTCAAGAAGAATGGGGGATACGGGATGTTCAACAATATGTGCACCGACCTAGATTTTTCCCGGCCGCTCTATCCGAACGCCTGGCAAGTGGAGGGGAAGGAATCTTGGCCCACGCTTACGGGACGCCAGCAATTCTATCTCGACCACGAGTGGTTCTTGGCGGCGGGCGAGGCGTTGCCGGTCCACAAGGATCCACCGGCTGCCGGTGGACCGTACCCGCTTCGTCTGAGCGGGGGGCACACGCGCTGGAGCATTCACACGATCTGGCGCGCCGAGGAGACGATGCTTAGGCTGCAGCGAGGGGAACCGGTGCTGTACATGAACAAAGACGATGCCGCCGCCCGCGGAATCGCCGACCATGATCGCGTGCGGGTGTTGAACGACGTGGGATCCTTCGAATGTCCGGTCAAGATCGCCCCATCGCTCCAGCCCGGTCAAGTCGTCATCTATCACGCCTGGGAGAACTTTCAGTTCGCGCGCCACCGGGGGCAACAGGAGCCGATTCCCTCTCCCTGGAAGACCCTCCACCTCGCCGGCGGCTATGGCCAACTCCACTATCGTGGCTTGTTCATCGCGCCGAACTTCGGGCCGCGTGGCGTGAGTGTCGAAGTCGAGAAGGTGTAAAGACCCCGGGGAGCGGCAAGAGCGGATCGAGATAAGCCAAGGGCAGGGGCCGCTCCCGGCCTGGGCGAGGAAGGCTTCCAAGGCCAGCGCCTTGGCAGCCGCCTTTGCCGAGCGCTGTGGCCTTCGGGGCGCGGTCATCTTGTGCGGCTCGATATGCCGGCGTATCCTGGTCCGGCTTCCCGGGCGGGCGTGCTCGGACAGGCGCCGGCGTACCCCTGGCCCGACGCCGAACCGAGTCCTAGCTCCTGAGCTGCCGGTGGGAGCCTTCTTTGCGAATTGGGAGCGGGCATGTACATTTCGGTGGTCGTTCCTTTCCGAAATGTCGAAGAGTACATCGGGGAGTGCGTGAAGGCGTTGCTTTCGCAGACATATCCTCGAGACTCCTCGGAAATAATCATGGTCGAGAACAACTCCACGGACGGGTCCGCCGAGATCGTGAGGCGTCACCCGCGGGTCAGGCTCTTGCGCGAGTCTAAACCGGGCGCGTATGCCGCGCGCAACCGCGGGGTGGCGGAGTCGAGAGGAGCCATTGTGGCTTTTACCGACTCCGATTGTGCGCCCGAGCCGGACTGGCTCGAGGGGATCGCCGACGCCATGCGCCTTCCAGGGGTTCGCCTCGTGCAGGGGCGGCAGCGGTTCGCGTTCGAGTCCGTCGGGCTCTCGGTGCTGAGCGACTACGAGGCGCAGAGGGCAGCATATACCTTCTCGGAGAAGAAGGAGGAGATCTACTACGGTTACACCAACAATATGGCGGTCCGCCGGTCGGCCTTCGACCGCGCCGGGCCGTTCTTGGAGCTCGAGAGAGGAGCGGATTCCGTTTTTGTGCGCAAGGTGGCCGAGCGGTATGGGTGCGAAGCCGTTCGGTATGTGCCGCAGATGTGTGTCCGGCACCTGGAGGTTACGGATGTGTGGAAGTGGTTTCGGAAGATGAAGACCTATGGGAGGAGCTTTCGAGGGTACGCAGAGCTGGTGCGAAGCCGGCCGCTCAACGCCGGCGAGAGGCTAAAGATCCTCCGGGCAACGATTCGCACTGGACGCTATTCCACAACCGAGGCGCTGCCGTTGGTTCTGCTGTTGTCGATAGGCCTCTTATGCTACGAGGCGGGGCGCCGAAGCGGGGGGCGGGAAACGTGAAGGAACTGGCGGCGTGCGACTGAGAAAGTCGCTCGAGGTCGACGCGGGCTCCGATACCAGCGGCCCAAGGCCGCCGGCGGGACCGTTGCGGCGCACCTCGCAACTCGAGCCAGAAGGGCCCCGCTGCACGTTTTCGCCCCGCGGGCCTGGTGGGTTTCGCGGGCCCAGGGCGTGGTGGTTGCGGTGCTAGGTACAGGCGTCGAGTTCGAGCACCCCGACGTCGCCGCCAACGCGCGGATCGACGCGGGCGAGTTCGCTGATAACGGCATCGCCTATGACGCCGACGGACTCGGTTTCGTCTCGTGCCGGATCGAGTAGCGCATCATCCCGCCCGGCTCGAAGTTCGGCCTGTGGCGAAGCCACGGCATTTCGCTCGTGGGTGGCGGCATTTCTCCCATCGAGCGGGGCCTGGTCGGTCAGTTCAACCGTAGCGTCATGACCGACAAAAGCGATCTCGGGTATCGCGTCATGCTCAGGCGCGGAGTCGGCAGCGAGGCGAGCAGCGAAGAAACAAGGCGTATCATCGTCGATCCCAAGTTTGCGGAGCGGCTGGCCACAGCGCGTGGGCCCGCTTGCACCCGAGGAGATCGCGGGTTCGAGAGGGCGGATCAGCCGTCACGTCGTGGGTGCCGATGGGGAGTGATGCAAGATGATTCGGCTCGAGTGTTGGCTCCCGGCGTATTGGGCAAGCGGGGAGTTTGCAGCCTCACGGCGCCGCGAAGAGTAGCGCCCCTTGTCAGGCGAGCCTGCGGGGAGAGAGAACTCTTGCATTAGGCGGCGGGCTCGCCCCTCGGGGTCTTTGGAGCGTGCGAGGCGAGGTCACGCGAACCAGGCTAGCGACGAAATCACTTCGCGGCATAGGGCGCGCCGTTGGTTTTGCCCGTCGCCAGCGCCGCCTCGCCCCTAACTGGGCTCCCTTCACCCTTTTCCAAAGCGCGGCTCTGGACAGGGTCTGGCAAGTCCTGTAATGTAATGCGGAAGTGGTGCCAGATAGGAGGCGGGCCGGGACGCTCCCCTCGACCGGTGCGAGACCGCGCAGGGCTCGTTAGGGGGAGGCGTCGGCAGGCCGGAGTGGCACGAGGGGGGGCAGGACAATGCGATCTGGCGGGCGCGTTTGCTCGACACTTGCCGCGCTTATGGTGTCCATTACACTGGCGGCATCCTCGGCCAACGCGGATCCCTCTTATTTCCTGCCCCGTTGCGGGCATTGCCACAGCGACGATACGCCGACCTGCTCGGGGTGCCATCCCCACGTGGCAGGCGGGCTTCGCGCGGTTACCGACAGAGCGCAGTACCGACCGGGAGAGCCGATCACCGTTACGTTGAGCGCGTGGGAGTGGCCCGGCTGGGTCAGGGCAATCCTTTACGACGAGAACGGAGTCGAGCTAGACCGCGTAACGGGCCCCAATGGTCGGGGAGATGACGGCAGCGGGGACCCGAGCCAGGAGCTTCCGGTAGTGCTTACTGCGCCGGCGCCCGCTACCCCGGGTGTCTATTCCTGGCGCGTGGGCTGGTTCGGGAGCACGGGAAACGTGGGACCGCTCGCGGATTGCTTGAGTTGTCACCCCCATGGAGGGCCGGGACGAGGTGGCGAGTCGTTTCACACCGAAGAGGTCGTTCCCACGAACGAATTCCTGGTTGGCTTTAGCCCGACCACTACGACGACGAGCAGCACGACGACTACGACGGCTGCAGTGACGACGAGCACCACCACGACCACCGTGCCTCCATCCACCTCCTCGACCACGACCAGCAGCATGACGAGCACGACCACTTCCACCACGACTTCGACGAGCAGCAGTTCCACTACCACCACTTTGCCTCCTCCGGCCGCTTTGGATCGTTTTCTCTGCTACAAGACCCGGGCCCGGCAAAGTGTCGCCGTCACGCTGGAGGATCAATTCGATTCCGGCGATTACGCGGGTACTGTCGTCAAGAGCTTTTGCACGCCTGCCGAAAAAGACGGCGGGGGAATCTTCGACGAGGAAACTCACCTCGTGGCATACCGCATCGAGGGGCCGCACAGCGCTCGGGCGGGCATCGAAGTGAGCAACGAATTCGGCGTCTTCCGCCTCGACACGAAAAAAGTGGAGAGCCTGATGGTCCCGAGCGCAAAGAGCATCGTCCCCGACCCGCCGCCTGGCCTTCCCGATCCCTCCAGTCAAGTTGACAACTACCGCTGTCTACGAGCGAGGCTAACCAGGGGGGCGGGGGGATTTCCGCGGGATTTGAAAGCGCAGCCGCTTTCCGTGAGCGATCAGTTCGGTGCAAGAACGGTATTCCTGCGAAAACCGGCCGAGCTCTGCCTGCCGACCGATAAGAACGGCGGGGGGATCGAGAACCCGCAGGTACACTTGGTTTGTTACAAGATCAAGGTGGATCCCAGGACGTCCGAAACGGGCGTTCAGGTAAAGAGTTCTCTCGGAGAGCTTGCACTGGACCTGAAGCGGGAGGCGGAACTCTGCGTCCCGTCGCTAAGAAATCCGCCCGCTCGGGCGCGGGAGCCAGAAGCTCCCGCGCCGTGAGGATCGACTCGAAGGCGGCCGCGGCTTGGCCACCCTCGAAACTGGCGCCGGCCTGCGGCTACTTGATCGCGAAGCCGCCGCCGCCCAATACCGTCCCGGAGCTATCCTTGACGCGTACCCCGAGCACGCGCACCCCATGGCCCGACGCAGTTCCGGTCAGAATGGGATCGGCGCTGAAGTCGAGAGAGAACTTACCGTTGCCGTTCTTGAGATCGAAGGGAACGACGAGTGTCCCGGAGGCGGCCGTCGCGGGAACGGAAAGATCCACTTCGATGCTGTAGTCATCCGCCGAGGGCACGCCGTCCGTCGTCACGCGCAAGCCCGCAGCGTCCACCACTTCCTTGATCTTCCCCTTGAGCATGAGCTTGTCGTCCAGCTTAATCGACGAGCCACTCGCCGAAAAGCCCGGGTTGGTCCCGGCCACGTCCGGGACGAGGCTCGTCTGGTATTTGGTGCCAGCAGATGCGGGGCTTGTGGCGAGCGTAACGACCGCGCAAAAAGCGAGCGCGGCGGCAAAGGGAGCCGAGGTTACTCTCATGACATTCCTCCTTTCGGTTAGCGCGGGTTAGGTCGTGCAAACCGAAGCCCGCTTGCCATCTTCAACGAGAGCAATAGCACCGTTTCTTAACACCTGTCAAGGCGCTCGCCTTAACGCCGCGTTTTCAGGCATGTGCCCGCGCGCCGCGGTTGGGCCTCCCCCGAGAGAAGGTGTCTTGGGCTCTCGCGCCGCGAGCTTTCAATGGTAGAAAGTATCGGCAATGGCCTGGGTGTAGTACAGAAGCTTCTCCGGCGAAAGGGTGTAGACCGGCGGCACGGGGCAGAGCGAGTCGGCAAAGTCCCAGAAGGGTTCGATCTGCTCGCGCACCTCCTCCGGCGGCCCTAAGGCGACGAACGTCCGCACCATCTCCTCCGGCACGAGGTGCGCCACACTGGCGTAATCGCCGCGGCTTACGCCCTCTTGGAGCTTGCGCGCGACATCCAAGAAACCGTGCGCCTCGAAAAAGGGCTCGTACTGCTTTACCCCCCCGTAGAAGGCCATCGTAGGTCTGGCATCCTCGATCGCCTCTCTTTCGTCGGGATTAGGGGCCACCCAGGGCCAGAGGTTCACTTCGACATCTTGGCGGCGGCGGCCCGCGGCCGCTAGCGCCGACTCGAATGCCGGCTTCATCCGCCGGAGCGCCCAGTCGACAGACCACATGGGGTGGCCGATCAAACCGTCGGCTACCTCGCCCGCAAGCTCCACGAGCTTGACGCGAAGCGCCGCCACCCAGATCGGGATCTCCCGGCGCGGCGGTGGTCCGAGCGGCTGAAATTCGCGAAAGTCGGCTTTAAAATACTCGCCTTCGAACGGCTCGAGATGGCCATGGGCCCCGCGAACGATGTGGCGAACGGCGGCGATCGTCTCGCGCAGGTGCGTTACCGGCTTGTAGTGGGGTGCGCCGAAGACGCCGCTCGTCCAAGCGTGTACGCTGGTGCCGAGTCCGAGGATGAACCGGCCGCCCGAGATGCGATCGAGATCGATGGCTGCCATTGCGGTTTCGAAGGGGCTTCGCACCCCGGCTATGGCAATTCCGCTTGCCAGCGTTACCCTTTCGGTCACCGCCGCAAGCGCGCCGAGAGTGACGAAAGGGGGGCCGTAAACCTGAGGCGCGAAGATCCCGTAAACGCCAGCGGCCTCCGCCTGCTTTGCGGCCATGGTGAGGATCTGGGCCGGCAGCGGCTGCACGACCGTCCAGTAACGCCGCCTCTTGGCTTGCTCGCTCGTCATCGATGCAACCTTTTTCCTTCCGATGAGGCTACAAGAGCGGTGCGCTCGTAGCAAACGATGGCGTTTGGCTTGGCTTGTCGCACCTTTCGCGTCTTGGGGCACCAAAAACACGGTCGGCGTCGTCCCGTTGCGCCCCCAGGTACTCCGCGATTTCATGGCGGTTTTGACCCTGCTGAGTGCCTGCTCCAGGTTCATACGAAGTTCCGAGCGCAACCGGCCGTGCGGGCAAGACCGCCACCCGCCAGTGGCGCCTCGGGTTTGGATTCTGCGGCTGCCCGCGGCGAGATCGGCGCGGGGTGCGTGGACTCGAGCGAAGCGAGGAGCCCCCTGGTATTCGCGCAAAGATCGCAAGATGGAGCCCCACGCCAAGCGTATGTACCGCCCCCACCGCTGCTCTGCTGTGATTAGCCGGCCGGCGCAAGAAGAAAGGTGGGCAAACCTCGCGGCGTTCGCCCGGTAATGTTCCCTTTACCAGTGGCAGTGCCGCGAACTGCCAGGATGACTGCTGCGCGGCGGCTCCGATCCTTTCTTTGCAGCCTGACCGCTTACCTTACCGTCTTTGCCGATGCCCGAGCGAGGTACCACTTGTACAGCCGCGCCAAGGCGGCGCGAAGCCAGCGGGGACCGAGGTACGGGATGTCATGGTTTACCACGAAGAGCTTGGTCAACTCGCTCGTTTCGCCGCTGATCAACTCGGCGATTATGCGCCCCGCGGTCTGGGCGAAGGCGACTCCCTCGCCGTTGTAAGCGATCCCATAAAACAGGTTGTTCTCGTCGCCGAGGGTGCCGACCGAGGGAACGAAGTCGAGCGTGAATCCCATCGTCCCTCCCCAGGCGTGCTCGATGCGCACGCCGGCAAGCTGGGGAAAGGTCGCAAGCAGGCTTTCCCTCAAGAGCCTGATGGTGGGCTCGTGATTGCCCGAGCTCAGGGCGTCGCCGGCATAGTAGGGGTAGTCCGACCCGCCGATCACTATCCGTCCATCGGCGGTCGGCCTCTGGTAGTCGAAAAGCACGCGCATGTCGGCTATCCCCTGGCGATTTCGCCACCCGATCGCTTCCCACTGCTTGGGGCCGAGCGGCTCGGTGGCCAAGACGTAGCTGCAAAGGGGCATGACGCGGTTCGCGAAGAATCCCAGCTTAGGGGCGTAGCCGTTTAGCCCGAGCACCAGCACAGGCGCCCTTATTTCGCCGAGCTCGGTCTCCACCAGATGCGTCCTGCCCGGCGTGATGCGCCTGACGACCGACCGCTCTCTGACCTCGACGCCGTTATCCTCGACGATTCGCTTCATTCCTCGGGCGAGCTTCGCCGGGTTCAAGATACCGCCATAGGGGAACCTCAAGGCGGCAACGAAGCGCGGCGATGCGACCTCGGCCGAAAGCTCCCGGCCCGCGATGAGCTCAGCCTCGAGACCCATCGCCCGGTACCTCTTCTCGTTCGCCTCGAGCTCGGCCACCTGCTCTCGGTCGAGGGCGGCTTCGAGGATGCCCGTCTCCTCGAAATCGCAATCGAGCCCGTGGACCGAGATCAATTCTTTGATCTGGTTTATTCCATAAAGTGTCGCGTCGAACGCTGCCCGCCCCCGCTCCGGCCCCACCTCGTCCGCGTAGTGCATGAGTCCGGGAACGCCCGCCTCGCAAAAGCCGCCATTTCGACCGCTTGCGCCGTAACCGCAGCAGGCGCCCTCGAGTAGAACGATCTTCTTGCCGGGAAGTGTGCGGCTCAGGTTGTAGGCGGCTGAAAGGCCGGTAAAGCCACCTCCGACGATTACGATATCGGCCGTGTGGCGTCCCCGTAACGGCTCGTTTAAAGTTTCTCGCTCCAGGCCCGAAGCCTCGAACCAGAAACAGTCGACAAAATACTCGTAGAGATCTGGCGGTCTTGCCGGATCATCGCCCAGACGCGCCAAGCCATACGAGAGCGCCCACGCGCCCGCCGCACCCGCAGCGGCACCCGCGACGAAGCTCCGCCGCGATACTCTCCTTTCGCTAAGGCTCGCGGCCACGCGGACTCCCGCGCTCGTTCATGCTTGGGCGGCGTCGCGCTTTGCCGCAACCGGCTTCGGCTCGATTCCCGCCACGCGGGCGAGCTCACGGTAGATACGACCAACCCTCTCCACTTGCCCCTTCGCGGGAAAGCGCTCGTAGAACCCATCTGCCCGAAAGGTTTTCCGCAGCTCCCCCCACGGCGAAAGCCGCTTCTCCCAGCGGCGCACGCGCTCCTCCTCGGGTGTTGCATCCTCGCGCGCCAGATCGGCGCACACCCGCACCATGGCCTTGAGCGTCACCGGGCGCGTTACCATGTATGCCTTGTTGCCCCAAGCGTTTTCCCAAACGCGCTCCGCGGCCTTGAAGAAGTCCCGGACCAAGCGGTAGAAGCGATCTACCTCGCGGGCAGTCGTTCCTTGGCGCTCGATCGCCCGCCAGTTGCCCGCCACCCAGCGGTGCAATTCGTTAAAAAGCTCCGCCTGAAGAATCCATTTCTCCTGGCGGCTTCGCCCCCCGAGGCGATTGATCCGATAGCGCAACGGGCTGTCCGCCTCGCTGTAGAGCTTGTCCACCACCTTGGCGGCGAATCGCTTGTCCGGAGCCGCCCAGGACACTCTTTCGTAGAGATCTACCAGGTGGCTCTTGTTGATGCGGGTCGGCGTCGAGTTGATGATGACGAACATCTCGGTTGCGAAATCCTCGCTTCGGCTGTCGAATATGACGCAGGGCACGTGTACGGAGCTCCCCTCGCGTCTGTGATCGCGCAGGTAAAAGGAAAGGGCGGCCAGGCGGTGCTGCCCGTCGATGATCAGGTACTTGCTGGTGGGTTCTACAAGATTGCCGACGTTGTCGAACTTCCCTATCGGCTCGAAACGCAGGCTCTCGGAGGTGAAGAGCAAGATGGTGCCGGGAATCGGCGGCTGTTTTTCGGCCGTTTCGTAGAAGTTCTTTATCGCTTTCACCTTGGCACGGGAAAGCCGCCTTTGGAACGCCTTATCCGACTGCTCGATCCGCCCGATGAAGCGCGCTATCTCGTCGCCCTCGGCAGCCTCCTCCGGTACGATGCGCTCACCTTCGTCGTAAAAGCGGCTCATGAACCGCACCTTTTCGAGCAGGTCCTCGGCTGGATAAGCCACGAAGTAAAACACGCCGTCTTTCTGTCGTATTTGCGTTGCTAACATCGCTCCCCCTGCCCGCGGGGCGCGCTTGGCGGCACCCCGCCCGGCTACATTCTAGCACCCTTTACACGTCGATTCTCGGCCCCTTCGAGCCTTCGACGAGGTTGCAGTTTGCCACAGGCCCGGCCCGCCGCTCAAGGGTCCCGCGCCCGTGGAAAAGGGGGGCGGTATAAAAACCGAAAGGGCGGTCCGCGGAGCCTCGAGCTGCGCGCGGCCCCGGGACGCGAAAAAGCCACGCGCCGCGGACTGTCAATCGGAGCCCCAGGGAAGCTCCTTTCAGAGCAGAGGAGCCAAGATCCGAGCGGTAGCCGTTACTGCAAAGAGAGCGACGGGATAGAGCGCCGCGTAAGATAGCGCGGGCTCGTCGGAGTCGGAGCTCGCGCATGCCACCGCTAGGCGGGGCGTGCCGGTCATGCTCCCGCGGACGGCGCCCAGCGAGCCGCAAAGACCCAGGCCGAAGAGGCGCGCTGCCGAAATGAACGAGCGGAGAAGGGGAGGCAGGTGATCGAGGCGCCTGCGATAACGAGGCTCGTTCCATGGAGCAAGAGCACCTCCGGCAAATGCGCACCGGCTCGAGTGCCCGCACCCGCCAGGAAAAAGGCAAGTCCCAGCTCCCGCAAAAGATACCGGACCGCGCACGGGGTATGGAGTCTCATGCGTCCTCTACCGCCAAGAGCCGAGCGATATTCCTCGGACCGTTACGGAGCCGAGGGGGTGGCCGGCCGAGACGATGAGAAGGCCGAGACGATGAGAAAAGGAAGGGCTGTTCGATTGGAACGCACGGCCTTGACCAGGTCCCATCCCCGGCTGGCAACGCCAAAGCCCGACGCGGGAAGCCCTTCGGGCCACCCCTCCCGTATGTCGGCAGGGCGCCTGGCGCACTCTGGCCGCGATCGACCGGGCGTGTGGCTCCGGGGCGAGAAGCGCCGTCATGACCGCGGTTTGAGCCGGGGCCGAAAGAGCTTTCTCGATAGCCCGTCTGCGGCAGCCCTCGCGCGGGGCGCCAGGATCGGGCCGGGAGCCCCCCAACCGGCCAAGTGCCTCGGCTCGCGACCACGGCCGTTGACACTATTGTCCCCAGGTGCAGAATCTTGAAGGCCTGCTCGGCTCGAAGGGGTGAAACAGTGAAGGCTCCGTGGATTACCTACCGACCGGAATTGAAGGTCTTGGATTGCACCATTCGCGATGGCGGCTTGATCAACGATCACATGTTCGAAGACGGGCTCGTCAAGGCGGTGTACGATACCTGCGTCGCCGCAGGGATCGACTGCATGGAAATAGGCTACAAGAACTCGAAGAAGATCTTCGCCAGGGACAAGTTCGGGGACTGGAAGTACTGCGACGAGGATGATGTGAGGCGGATCGTCGGCGACAATCCCACCCCGCTCAAGCTCGCCGCCATGGCCGACGCGGAAAAGTGCGACTACCGCGAGGACATCCTTCCCAAGCAGCAAAGCGTCCTCGACATGATCCGGGTTGCGACCTACGTCCACCAGATCCCGGTTGCGGTGGATATGATCAAGGACGCGTACGACAAGGGGTACGAGGTAACCTGCAACATTATGGCGGTGTCGGTTGCGCAAGACCCTGAGATCGACCAGGCGCTGGAAGTGCTGGTCGAGACTCCCGTAAGCGCCGTGGTCGTGGTCGATAGTTTCGGCGCCCTTTACGCCGAGCAGATCGAGAGCTTGGTGAAGCGGTACCGGGCGGCGATGGACGGAAGCGGAAAACAGGTAGGCATCCACGCGCACAACAATCAGCAGTTGGCCTTCGCCAACACCATCGAGGCGATCATCCACGGGGCCAACTGGGCCGACGCCACCATGGCCGGGATCGGTCGGGGCGCGGGAAACTGCCCCATGGAGCTTCTGCTCGGGTTCTTGCGCAATCCCAAATTCAAGATCAGGCCGATTCTGAAACTCTTGCAGGACCACTTCGTGGCTCTTCGAGAGAAGGTCGAATGGGGCCCGCTCGTTCCCTACAACATCACGGGCCAGCTAAACCAGCATCCCCGGGCCGCGATGAAGATGAGGGCGGGCCCGGAGCGTGACAACTACCTCGAGTTCTACGACAAGCTGATCGGCGATATCTGAGCGCCCCTGGCTAGGCTGCAAACGATTTTCCGCCCGCCCGCGTGCCGTCCGACAGGCGCGGTCCCTCGAGGGATAGGGTGCCGGTTGCGCAAGCGTCTTCAGATCCAGCGAAGCCAGCAGCCGAACAGGAGCAGCGCCGCCGCGTCGACGGTGAAAATCGCCCCCACCGTTATCGCTTTGGACCGCACCGCTTTCATGTCGTATGTCCAAGAGGCGATCAAGAAGAAATGCAGGTACCCGGCGAGGAATATGAGCCACGGAGCCCGCGCGTTCCACCAGGGCCAGTCCCAAGTGAGCGCGCCCACCGCGTTCAGCAGGACCTCGACGAAGACGCAAAGCGCGCTGCCACAAATGGAGAAGAAAAGCCGGTTGGGAAGCCCGAACACCTTTCTTTTCCTGTCCGCGGGCAATGTCTTGACGAAGGCCACCCCCAGAAGGGCGAACATCAGGGAGATCTCGATGTTGAGGCCGACGAGAATGAGGTACGCCGTCTTGCCCGGGGCTCCCCAAACGGGAGCGTGCCGCGTGAGGTGAAAGACGAGCCCGTTCCCTATCTCGTTGAACCAATCCATGCCCCAAAAAGCCAGTCCCGCGAAGACGCCGCTCCAGTTTCGCCGCTCCACTTCGGTCGCATAGAGGAAAAAGACGATCACCAAGAGAGGAATAACGTACCACTGAAATTGGCTGCCGTCCCGAAGTATGCCGAGTGCTTGCCGTGCGGACTCGGTTGGCATCGTACACCTCCTGCCACGCGCCATTGCCGACGCCTTCGGTGTCGCGGGCGCGACCCCGTAGGGTGCGGCCGAATCGTTTTGCGGGCGCCGAAGAGCGTGCGCTCGCGCGCTTTAGCCTGACGTACGCGTAGTCGAAGCGGGTAACCGAGTCAAATGCCGCCGGATCGGCTCGTCGATCCGGCGGCTCAAGAGGGTCCCGAGACCGGGGTTTTGCGAGGCCATCTCGCGCAGGAACCGCGCCGCCTCCCGGTTGCCCTTGCGCGTCAGATCGAGCAACAGTTCGATCGCTTCGTGGAAGTTCTCGTGCTCGCCGCCGTCCCTTAGCGAGCCCGCCTCCGTCATTCCCGGAACGGCTTCCAGTCTTCGAATGAATTCCTCCGGATCGTCCTTGGCGCTAAGCGCGTCCTGCAAAGCCTCGTGCATCGCCCATTCCTTGAGCCCCTCATCCTCTCTCATGTTCCCACCTTTCGCCTGCGCTCAGCCGATCGCATGAGACCGCTGCCGCGGCTTCGCCGGGCAGTCGCGGCAGATTCCCTTCTTTTTCATCAGATACCAGAGCATTCCCGCTTTGGCAAGTGTCTAGGCTACCTGTAGGTATGCGCGCGGTGCGCGCTATCGCGCAGCTCGTAGCGCGCTCTTTTTTGGCGCGCTGCGGCGAAAGGGCGAAGACCGGAGCCCTGGCCGCTCAGAGGTCGCGCAGAAGCCGCGTTATGCCCGGACATCCGAGCGCTGCTTGGAACTCCGGGTGGCGTTTCTCGTCGGCGAAGGCGAAGCCCGCTTGCAGGTAGGCTCGAAGCGCTGGGTCGTTTCCGATGAAAACGGCGATCTGAGCCTTGCGGTAGCCCCGTTCTCGGCCGAGGCCAAGGATCGCCTGGAGAAGCGAGCGAGCGAGCCCCCGGCCGCGGTGCTCCGGCGAAGTCGCCACGTTTTCGATTATCCAGGTGTGTGGCGGCTCCTCGGGCGCGCAGGTGAAAAAAGGCGCAACGCGCGCCGCCGCCGCGTCTCGCTCTGCGTCCCGCCAGCCTATCTTGGCCGCAACCGAGGCCACCGCCAGGGTGAGCGCCGCCGTTCCGTCCTTGTCGGCGTCGTAACCGCACAACGCGGCGGCCGGCGTGCTCTCCACCTCGGCTACGAGGAACGAAGAGTAGTGGCAAAAGGAGGCTATGTCGCTCGAGGCAAGCCCCTCGAGGAAATCGAGCCGCCGGTCATCCGGGCCCTCGAGAAGCAAGTCCCAAACCCCTCGGCTGAGGTGGGAGCGAGCGGCGGCCAGCATCACCCACGCAAGAAACGGCGCGTCGGCCGGCTCGGCACTTCTTATGACGATATCGTCCTGCGAGGGCCACCCTCCTTTGCCGATGCAATCGGGCGGGGGATACTAACCTGGCGGTGCACGCAAGGGAAGGCGCGTGGGGGGAGGAGCGGGAGAAATTTTCTGGACCGGCTGCCGCCCCGGCGGGCACGAGGGCTATTCCATCTGGCCTGCCATTGTTGAACTCTACGGCTGGCAAAGCCGCGCCCGCCGGGAGGCTCGAGCCGGACCCTTGGGGCGGCGCAATTCGGGAGGAGGATCATGCCGAAAGAATTGGACCGCAGCGACCCCTATTTCAGCGATTTTCCCGCGCGCCTTCGATCTGTTCAGGCCGCCATGGAAGCGCAGGGAATAGACGTGTATCTGGGCTCGCGGCTTCGGACTATCTCCTGGCTGACGGATGTCTTTTGCCCCTGGAGGAGCTATCTGGTGATTGCCCCCAAGGAGTTCCCGACACTCGTGACATTCGCTATCGATGCCGCCCGTGTCGCCGACGAAACCTGGCTCGACGAGGGGTCGGTGTGGGGCTATAGCCCCATGGGAGGCCAGGACCAGATGGATCTGATCGCCAGCCTGCTAAAGCCCCACCTGAAGAACGGCAAGGGGGTGGTGGGCATAGAAACGGGGATGGCAACTTACCTTCCCGAGGGTAACCTGACCCAGTATGAATATCAGCGGCTGCAACAGGCGCTCCCCCAGGCTCGCTTGCAAAACTCCCATGACATCGTCGATCGGCTGTCGCTGGTCAAGGATGAGGGTACTATCAACCGCTTCAGGGAGGCATCGAGGCTCGTCGATATTGGCCACCAGGCCGTGCGGGAAGCGATAGCGAACGGCGGCTACGAAGGCATGACGGAGACGGAGGTGGCCGGCATCGCCGCCTACGCTATGCGGGAGGCGGGAAGCGAATGGGAGTGGTCGTTTACCGGCGGAAACGAGATCGCTTCGGGCTACCGGACGGGCTTTTCCTTCGGTGCGTGCACTCCGGCTACGCGAAGGAGGCTGGAGCGCGGCGAGCCCTTGATGGTGGACCTGCACGCCATGTTCAAGCTCGCCCTGGGGGACCACGCGCATAACTACATCCTAGGCTCTGCCAGCGCCCGGCAGAGGTGGCACGCACGTAACTTCGTTGGCTTGATCGAGTTCTGTCTCGAGAAGTACCGGGCAGGCCTGACGCCGTCTCGAATGGCGAGCGAGGCTTTGGAGTTCGCTCGGGAGGGGGGATTTTCGGATTACGTGCTCCCAGGTTTCGAGCATGGCATAGGGCTGCTGGGAGACGAGTGGCGGGTCGGGCTAAACGACGGGCCGGTTCCCTATTGGACCAATCCCGAGCACGTCTATCGAGCGGGGGAGATGATAATTCTCGCCGCGCAATACGCTTGCCCCCAGGAGGGGATCGGCTTTCGCTACGAGAACCCCATTCTCATAACCGAAACGGGCTGCGAGGCGATGTCGAAGTTTCCGCTCTGCGTCGACGAGGTGTAGTCGAGCGGGATCGGTGCCGCAAGATCGAGAGATGGCTGTCGCTCTGCGCGGCGGGAGTCGCCCAAACGCATCATTTCCGCGCGATCAGGACCGATTGGGGGGAGGGGCCGAGCCCGTGCTGGGCGATTCCCGCGAACCCCGCTTCTTTGAACATTTCCTCGAACTCGGCGAAGGTATAGGCATCCCCGGCGGGCGTATTCACCAACATTACCAGGGCGAAAGCCGCCGCCTGTGGGGGGGAGACCCGGTCGGGGTTGGGCATGAAGTCGAGAACGACGGCACGTCCTGCCGGTTTGAGGGCGGCGTGGACCTTGGCGACGAGCGTTGCGCACGTTTGGCGATCGAAGTGGTGGAGGAAATTGGTCAAGAGGACGAGGTCGTAACCATCTTCGAACTCGGTCGTCAGTGCGCTTCCCGCTATCGTGCGGTAGCGCTCCTCGACCTTGGCAGCTCGGGCATTGGCGCGGGCCAGCTCGAGAACGTTGGGCCAGTCGAGTGCCACGATCTCGGCCCGGGGGTTGGCGCGGGCGATGGTGATCCCGAACATGCCGTGACCGGCCGCTATATCGAGCACCTTACAGGGTTGGCTCGGGTCGAGCGCGAGTAAATCGCGGAGCAATCTCGCCGACAGCGCGGCCGCCTTCGACATGGCACGGGCGTACTCGACCCACATGGGGTGCTCGGGCGCTAGCGATCCTTCCCCTTCGGCGACCGATCCCCCTCTGCGAACGGCACTGGCAACGTCCATGAACGCCTCGACGAGCTGGCGGTTGGCCAAAAAACCAACCGCGTCCGCCATGAAAAAATCCGAGCGGCGATCGACGAAGGGCGCTACGGCGGCCGCCAGGCGGTAGCGTTCCTCGCGCTTAACGAGAAAGCCAAGCACGGTAAGGTAATCGCAAAGGATGCGAACGCCGCGCTCGGAGGCTCCAAGTTCTTGCGCAAGCTTTTTTGCCGTGTCGGTGCCCCGGCCTACGGCGGTAAACAGATCGAGTTCGATCGCGGCCTTGACCGCCCCCGTGCGCTGGAAACCGTTTACTGCCTCGAGAAGCGGCGCGGGGGATGGCAGATCTGTGGCATTTGCCATGAGATAGTCTCCTCTCGGAAAACGAATGGGGAAAACCTCTTCTCGCTCTCGCCGCCGTAACGGGCCGGTGGCGCCTCTAAGCGCATCGACCTCTCTCGGTGGCGCCGGTGGGGGGCGCAAGGTGTGCTCTCGCTCGCCAGACCCCGGCGGCAATCCACAGTGAGCCAGCGTACCAAAGAGCGAAGCTTACGGTCGAAGGCACCGCGTTTGCAGACGCCCAAAGGCGCCTTTGCAAAAAAAAGAGGGCCTCGACCGACGTTAGAAAGAGAATCGCGCCAGCGACAAAAAGGCTCGATCGCAACGCGTCGGGCTTTGCCCGTAGCAGAGCTAGGGTGGCCGCGAGCGCGGTTGCGCCGACGAGAACATCGGCCCCAATGAAGCTCGACTTGAAAGCCGCCAAACACGGATCCAGAGCGCCTTGTGCGCTCTCGGCTTGGCCGGCCACCGGCGCGAGTCGGCCAAGAGAGACTAGGAAGAGGGTCGCGGCGAGCGCGTTTGGAGCTTGGCTCTTGGGTCCCCGCACAAGCTGTGCCGACCGCGCGGCGCCCGACCCGAGAAGCGCCCGGCGTTTCGATACGTACCAAAGCGCGGCGCTCCCGAGAACGAGACAGTGCAGGTTGACGTACGCCTCGACCCGCATCGCTGGGTCGCTCAGGTGATGGTACTTGCCATGTTGCAGGTTGTACGTGGCATCGAGGCAAAGAAGAGAAAAAATTCCCCCTGCGGCAAGAAACGAATACAAGAGGGCGTTCTCCTTCTCGCGAAAAAGCGAGAACGCCGCCAAAAGAAGCGCAACCGACAGCAAGAGATCGGCCAGGGGGAAGGCCTCCTCGAAGGCCAGGTAGCAGGTTTCATCGCTCGTTGCCACGTGCCCCCAGAAAAACCAATCCAACCAGAAGGCCAAGGTGCCGGCGGCGGTAACGAAAAAGGCCGAAGCCAAGATTCTCAGGCCGAGCGCTCCGTCGCGCACGGCTATCGCCCCTTGCCCGAGGCTGGCCTATGCCGGCGCGTGGCCGCTTCTAGGCGCCCTTTTCGCGAAACTTCTGCGTCCACCGCGCAAGCGCCTCCTGGTCCTGGGGCCCCGGCACCGCGAGGCCCCGTTGCACCGCCGGCCGGTTTCCTATTCGCTCCAGCCACGAGTTGAGATGCGGCATGTCTTCGATCGACACCCCCGCCCACTGGTGCAAGCGGACCCAGGGGTAACAGGCTATGTCGGCGATCGAATACTCGCCGGCCAGGAAGTCTCGCTGCTCGAGCCGTCGATCGAGTACCCTGTACAACCGCACCGTCTCCCTCTGGTAGCGCTCGATGGCGTACTCGATTCGCTGCGGGGCATAGCGAAGAAAGACGTGAGCCTGGCCCTGCATCGGTCCGATTCCGGACATTTGGAACATGAGCCACTGGATGACCTCGGAGCGCCCCCGCCTGTCCGCGGGCAGAAGCCGGCCGGTTTTCTCGGCCAGGTAGATGAGGATCGCGCCCGATTCGAAGAGGGCGAAATCGTTCTCCTCGTGGTCGATCAAGGCCGGTATGCGACCGTTCGGATTGATCTCGAGGAACCAGGGCTGGAGCTGCTCTTCTTCGTGGAGCTTGATCGGGCGCACCCGGTATTGAAGACCCAGTTCTTCGAGAGCGATCGAGACTTTCCAACCGTTGGGAGTCGGTGCGGTGAAAAGGGTAAACATGGTGTCGGCCTTTAACGGGGCGCGCCGGCGCCCAGCATCTGCTGCATCATCTGGCCCATCGTCATTTTGCGAAAGCCGGCGGGCTCGGCGAAAAGAGCGTCATCTACCTCCCGTTTCTCGACCGAAACGAGGTCCTCCACGTCGTACTGGTTCACCCGCAGCGTTTGCACGCGAACCGGAAGGCCCCGCTCCAAAAGGAGCGCCTCCACCTGGTCGCCCGCATCCTTTCCCCGCTCGAGGTCTCTCATGCCCTCGGTCCATGCCCGCACCGTCCGAGCGACCTCGCCGAGATCCTGCGTCACCCAAGCGTGCGTGAGCTCGTCTCCCGCCTTGACCTCGTAGCCTCGCGCCGCAAAGCCGTTGATGGTCGCCTCGCGATCGAGAGGATGCAGTTGCGGCTCGGGACCGGCCTTTGTCTTTCCCGTCGCCGCCTCGATCTGGCGCATCTGCTCGGCCGGAAGGTTCATCGCCTTTAGTTGCTCCGCAAGGATTCGCTTCATCTCTTCCACCTTGCGCTCGACCGCTCTGGCGTCGGACCTCGTCCATTCCACGTAGCGTTTCTTTCCGGGAGAGACCATCCAGAAGGTTCCCTTCTCGAGATCGCCGATCATGTACTCACCCTGCTCCTCTCCCACGTCACCCTCGACTCGCATCTTCGTGCCCTTGACGTAAATCGTCGTTCGCTCGACCTCGCAGCCTCGCGGCTCGCAGTCGGCAAGAAGGCTCTGCGGCGCCAGTGCCAGCACTTCCCTCGGGTCTTTCCCTTCGGCGGAAAGCTTCGCCAGACCGGCGCCCGCGACTCTTATGTCCCGCCATTCGATTACCCCTTCGAACGCCAAGCCGCTCGCTCCGACACCGATCGCCATCGTCGTGCATACCGCGACCACCGACGCAAACCGCCGCATCGCAATCCCCCTTCCCGTGCTCTGCCGCACTTGGCGTGCGACTCAAGCCTTGGCTATGGCGGGGAAAATGTCAATGATGGTGCGCGGGAGGGAGGCAAGATGGAACTCGGACTCGAGGGCAAAGTTGCAATCATAACCGGCGGTGCCTCCGGCATCGGGCTCGCCACCGCACAGTACCTTCGAAGGGAGGGCGCGAAGCTCCTCTTGGCCGACATTCGGACCGACCTACTCGAGACGGTGGTTGCGGAGCTTAGCCGAGATGGAGTCGAAGTAATAGGTCAGGCGACCGATGTTAGATCGTACCCTCAGTGCGAGGCGATGGTCGCCCGGGCGGTCGAAGCGTTCGGCGGAGTCGATATTCTCGTCAACAGCGCGGGAATCGGCGGGCCCATGACCTTGTTTTCGGAAAACCAGCTCTCGGATTGGGAGGATCTGATACGGGTGAACCTGGCAGGCGTGCTCTATTGCTGCCGCGCGGTGATCGACCAAATGATAAAGCGCGGAGCGGGGCGGATCATCAACGTGGCCTCGGAGGCGGGGAAGGGGAACGAGAAACGCATGGTGGTGTACGGTACAACCAAGGGAGGGGTCATATCGCTCACTCGCGGGCTCGCCATCGAGCTCGGACGCTACGGGATAACCGTAAACGCCGTCTGTCCCGCCGTGGTACGCACCCCCATGACGGCGTTCCTGACCGAGGAGATGGAGCGAGAGTGGTCGAAGCTCTACCCGCTCGGTCGGCTCGGGCGGCCGAGGGACGTCGCCTCGCTCGTCACCTTTCTCGCGTCGGAGGAAGCCTCCTGGATCACCGGCCAGGCGATCAGCGTAAACGGAGGATTCGCCCGAAGCTGAAGCGCCGCAAGAGGTGCCGTGGGCCGCGAAAAAAAAGCCTGTCCCTCAGCGGCCCCCGGGCGGGGAGCTGCCTTCGGGGTGTGGAACGGGGATGCGATCGCTTCCCGCGAAGGCGGGCGAGAAATGAGCCAGTGCCGCGGCCGGTGCGGCACCGCTATTGGTGAAAAAGTGGGCCTTGCCCGCCGGGATGGTAGCGACGTCCCCTGCCTTGAGATCGAAGGTTTTGCCTTCCACCCAAAGCTTCCCCTGGCCGCGAAGGAGGACGATGGTGAGGTCGTGCTCCTGGTGAAGATGCGGCTCTTCCGCGCCCCGAACATAGACGAGATGCTGGCTGCTCGCTTCCCCTCGGGCCAACGGAACCGCGGTGATCTCCTGCCCCGGGTGGGGAGGGAAGGAGGCGAGAAGGTTGCCGACATCGTAACGGATCTCGTTTACGATCACCGCCTGGCCTTGGCCGCGTGCCGCGCAGCCGAACAGCGCCGCAGGCAGCACGGCCATCGCCAGTCGCTTCATCAGGCGGCAAAGCACCGCCACAATATGCCCCTGTCTCGCTGCGCGCGCAAGTCGAAGGGGGCTTACGCGAAGCTGGCGGGGCCGTCGGGGAGCTTCGGTGGCGCGGGGGTGGCGCGCTCGGGCGGGCGCCGAGGTGGGGGGCCATCCGCTCATGGTAGCAGGTGCTCGTCGAAGCGCCCCGGGGCAGTTTTCAGTGGCGGCGAAGGCGTTTGCGTGCGACTCGAGAGGAACTAGGAGAAGCCAGTGAGACTGGGTCGGATCCTCATAGCCGTCGAGTTCTGCCCTCCACTTACCGCCGAAGCGCTTCGCGCCGCTTTGATCGAAGACGGCCTCGCACAGCCTCTTCGAGCGGCCGAGGTGGAGCTTACGCTGGCGTACCCGCTTGCGCCGCCGGGGGGAGTGGGGGAGCTCGGAGGTTGGAGGAGCGCGCTCTTCGAGCTTTTGCGCGACTCGAGCGCCTTGGGGGTGCGATTCGGCCTTTGGCCGGTGCTGAACCGGCGGGAGTGGGAGCCACTCCTGGGTGCCGATTATTATTTTCTGTGCACCTCGACCGCGCGGATCTTCGAGCGGGCGCTCGGCCAATTGACGGGATGGGGCGAGGCCGCGCCCTCGCACGTACTGCTCGATCTCGAGCCCCCGCAATTCGTTCTGTCGAGCCCCGCGCGCTTTCTTCGCCCGGGCTGGAGGTCCGATTTCCGTGCCGCAGAGCGCTGCCACAGGCGCATAAGGGACGATCTGGCGCGGGCGGGTATAGCGTCGGTAGCGTGCTTTTTCCCGCCCCTCCTCCTCGAGAATTACTCCCCGGCACAGAGCCTGCTCGCCCGCATTGCCGCGGTAGCGCCCTTTGCCGCCGACTGGGATTATCTCGCCCCGCTTTACTATTCGACTTTCGCGGAGCGCTTCTTTCGGCTTTCGCGCGCCCGTGCGCAGAGGTTGGCGGTGCGTGGGGTGAGACGAGCCGTTCGGCGCTGGCGGGAACGCGCGATACCTATGCTCGGAACCCTAGGTCCTGGCCTCATGGGGGAGCCGGATCACTTGGAGCGGTCTGCCGATTTGGCGTTCGAGATCCGCCAGGCGAAGCGAAACGGCGCGCACCGTCTAGGTATCTACAACCTCGAAGGGATTCTTTACCGGTACCGGAGGGGCCGGCTCGTGGGGAAGCGAGGAAGGGAGGAAATCGGGGAGTTTTTCGCGTCGCTAGAGGATTTTGCGAAGGCCGTGCCGTAGGGTCCGTATCCTCGGCTCCCTCGCCTTTGCCGAGGTGCGGTGGGGGATGGGAGGCCAGGGGCGGTTGGCATTTGGGCCGACCGTGTGTTAGCGAGAGAGTGGATCGCCGAACCGGGCGGTTCAGTTCAGTTCGTCGAGGTGGGAGGAGAATGATTCGGGGAGTGCACCATACGGCGATTTCCACCGCCAATCTCGAGCGGGCGCTCGGGTTTTACCGGGATCTCCTCGGGCTCAAGGTCGTCTTCGAGTTCGCGTGGCCGGCCGGGACCGAGGTTGCGGATCGAGTAACGGGTCTTGTGGGCTCGAGTGCGCGCGCGGTGATGCTGAGCGCGGGAAACGCGATCATCGAGATTTTCCAGTACGGCTCGCCGGCGCCGAAAGGGGCCGACCCGCACCGGCCGGTGTGCGATCATGGGATCACGCACATCTGCCTGGACGTTACCGATCTCGACTCCGAATACGCCCGGCTCGAGGCGGCGGGGATGGAGTTTCACTGCCCGCCGCAGGACATCGGTATGGGGATTCGCACCACGTACGGGCGCGATCCCGACGGCAACGTGATCGAGCTGCAAGAGATCGTGGATCCGAAGAGCGCGATAGCGCTCGATCGCTTGGGCCGAAGCTAGGGCATGAGCGCGAGCATCCTCGTGACGGAAAGGAGGAAAGCCGCACCAGTAGCGCCCAGTAAAAGCAGCGCGGAGATTTGAGTCACTCTGCCCTCTTGGCGGGCGCCGCCGCGCGCGACGGCGTCTCCCATGAGATAGCCGGTGCCGAAGCCTCCGGCGTGCGCTAGATTGTTTATCCCCGGCATGAGGAAGCCAAAGACGAAGAGGATAACCGCCCACTGGATCATCTGGCGCGTTATCAGCGCATCGATGCTGCTTCGACTTCGCCGCCCGTAAGCGATGAGCGAGCCTAGCAGGCCGAAGATCGCGCCCGACGCACCGATCGAAGGCGGTGCGCCGAAAAGATTGGAGACGATGAAGCCAGCCGCTCCTGAGGCGCTCCACAGCACAAAGAACCGGCCCGGTCCATAGATCGCCTCCACGGTCGGACCGAGCTGGTAGATCCAGATTAGGTTGAAAGCGATGTGGAGCAATCCGCCGTGAAGGTAGATCGCCGTAAGTATCGTCCACCAGTGGCCGGCGTGTGCGGCGAACCCCCCGGTCATCCCGAGAATGTAGAGGGCCCGCGGGCTCGGTGCGAGGAGCCCGGACAGCCCTGCGCCCATCACGGTCGGGGGATCGAGCGCGAGACTCACGACATAGAGGGTTATGCAGACCGCGATTATGATGCGAACCAGATCGAGCTGGCGCCCGACCAGCCGCTGGATCAGGGGCATCCAGCCCCACAGGCCTGGGCGCAACTGGCCGCAGTAGGGGCACCGATCGGCATCGATATTGATGAGCTTTCTGCAGGAGGGGCAGAGCATCGAGCCGGTGCGCCTGGGCATGGGTTTTGTCTTCCTCCGCTCCCCTCGCGAAGACTTTCGCTAGCCCCTACTTTACACGATTTGTCACCCATCTCCAGAGGGCGTGGGTCGCGGGGCGAGCTGGGGAAAAGCCCAGTTCGTGCGGGCTTGCGCGAGCCCTCGGTTGCAAGTGCCAGCGGCTCTGGGAGGGATTGATTAACGGGAGGAATAGGTGGATGAATTGCTGCGGGGGGAAGAGCGCCAGTCGATTGTAGGGCGGGACAACGATGCATGCCGAGAGCGACGAGCTGCTGAAGGACAAGGATATCATTCCTGAGAAAGTGGTCTTGCGATTTCTCGTCTCGCGCAGCGAGGGGAGCTTGCGGGACCTTCTCGAGATCTTCCATCGGCTGCAGATTCCCGTCCTCTACCAGGAGTGGGGAGCGCTCGACCAAACGGGCCACTACCAGGAGATTACCATTACCGTCGTCACCGGCCAGCTCGCCGCCCTCCTTCACGCCCTAAAGGGGCGCCAAGAGGAAACGGGCGAGTTCAGGCTTATGGCCTATTACGACGAAGTCAGTCGCTATCACATCGGCGGCAAGATCGAGATCGGCTCCCGAGTTCCGGTGCGCGACGCGCTCGATCTGGCCAACGCCTACACCCCCGGGGTGGCAAAGATCTGTCACGCCATCCGCCATTTTCCGGAGCTATCGTACGAGTTCACGAGCCGCGGCAATTCGATCTACATCGTGACCGATGGCTCCGCCGTGCTCGGACTGGGCAACCTCGGGCCCTTCGCCGCCCAGCCGGTGATGGAAGGGAAGAGCCTGCTTTTCAAGCGTTACGGGGACGTCAACTGCTTCGTGATCTGCCTGGCCACGCAGGAGCCGGCAGAGATCGTGCGGACCGTGGTAAACATCGCGCCCGCCGTAGGGGGTATAAATCTCGAGGACATCTCGGCTCCCCGCTGCTTTATCATCGAGCGGGAGCTGCAAAGACGGCTGTCCATCCCGGTCTTTCACGACGATCAGCACGGGACGGCCATAGTGGTTTTGGCGGCGATGATAAATGCGATGCGGGTGGCGGCTTCGCACTGCGCCCCCCAAGACCTCAAGATCGTCGTGAATGGGTGCGGAGCGGCCGGTGTGGCGATCACACGCACGCTCCTCGATCACGGCTTTCGCAACATCGTGCAGTGCGATCTTCGGGCTAACCCGGCCTTCGATTACGAGAGTTGGAAAAAAGCGGGCTTTCGGGGAGTCGAGTCGATGGCGATAACCGCCGACAACGAGGCTCTGGCCCGGCCGGAAAACTGGCACCTACTGAATCTGGCGCGGCTGACGAACCCAAACGGCGAAAAGGGAACGGTGCGCGAAGTGCTTAGAGGGGCTCACGCCTTCATCGGTGTCTCCGGACCGAGGGTGCTGTCCAAGCGCGACATCCTTTCCATGCAGAGCAACGCCATAGTCTTCGCTCTGGCCAACCCGGTTCCCGAGATAGAACCCTCGGTAATTTTCGATCCCGAGGTCAAGGGTCACATCCGGGTATTTGGAACCGGGAGGTCGGACTACACCAACCAGATCAACAACGTCCTTGCATTTCCGGGCCTCTTTCGCGGGGCGCTCGAGGCCCGGGCGGCTTTCGTCAATCGCGCCATGAAACTCGCGGCGGCCGAGGCGTTGGCCGACTCGATCCGTGAAAAAATCAGGGGAAGCCACGTGGTGCCCAAGCCCTCCCACCCGACGGTGCACCGACTGGTGGCCGAGGCGGTAAAGGGGGCATACGCGCGCGCCGTGAGAGAAGCGGAAGAAAGGGGGCTTTCGCCGCGGGAGCTGTATCTGGAGGAGCTGGAAGAAGAGGAAAGAAAATTTCCCCTTCCCCCGCTTGCCCCGAGCGCTGACTCGGCCAGCCGGCTATGAGTCGCTCCTCGTGCTTTCGCGGCGCACTCTTCGGCCGCGCGCTCGGATTGGGGTGGGCCGCCGAGCTTTAGCCTGCTCGGTTTCCTCAGCGGGCGCTAAAAACTCCCTCTTAGGGCTCGCCCCGACTAGGCCATTCCCTTTACGATCGTAGCCGCGCCCATGCCGAAGCCTATACACATGGTGGCCAGCCCGTAGCGCGCTTTTCTCCGTTTCATCTCGTGGCAGAGGGTCACGATTATCCGGGCGCCGCTACAGCCGAGGGGATGGCCGAGGGCGAGCGCCCCGCCGTTCACGTTGACTTTGGCGGGATCGAGCCCGAGCTCGCGGATGCAAGCCAGGCTCTGCGATGCGAACGCCTCGTTGAGCTCGACCAGGTCGATCTCGGACAACGAAAGCCCTGTCCTTTGCAGGACCTTCTTTACCGCCGGAACCGGCCCGATCCCCATGATGGTGGGATCTACCCCGGCTACGGCCATTCCGATCACCTCCGCCAGAGGCTTCCACCCGTTGCGCTTCACCGCTTCGGGGCTCGCCAGCAGGACCGCCGCCGCGCCGTCGTTGAGCGGCGAAGAATTGCCAGCGGTAACCGTGCCATCGGGACGAAAAGCTGGCATGAGGGTGGCCATCTTCTCCAGGCTGGTGTCCTTCCTCGGGCATTGGTCGCAGTCTATGACCTTCGACTGGCCATCCTCTTCCACGGTGATCGGAATCACCTCGTCCTTGAACCTTCCCTCCTCCCACGCCTTGACCGCCTTCATGTGGCTTTCGTACCCGAAGCGGTCCTGATCCTCGCGGGTTATCTTGTAGAGGCGGGCCACCTTCTCGGCCGTAGGTCCCATGGGCAGATCGGCGGGATCGTAGAGCGCGGCGAGCTTGGGGTTGAAGTCGGCGCCGGTTCCCATGGGTACCATGGACATGCTCTCGACGCCCCCGGCTATGACGATTTCGGCATTTCCGCACATGATGGTTTGCGCCGCGTTATGGATGGCCGTCATGGCCGACGCGCATTGGCGGTCCACGGTGGTGGCTGATACCGTGTCGGGCAAACCGGCGAGCAAAACGACGAACCGGGCGATGTTGATCCCTTGGGGCCCGCTCTGGTTGGCGCACCCGAAGATCACATCCTCGATGCTGGCGGGCTCGACCCGGTTTCGCGCGACCAAGGCCTTTACGCATTCGATGGCAAGATCGTCCGGCCTGGTCTTTCGAAACCACCCCTTCTCGGGGTGGGCGCGTCCAATCGGCGTCCTTACCCCATCCACTATGAATGCCTTGCGAAGCTCCATTGTTTCCGTTCCCTCCTTCGCGAGTTGGGCTGGCACGGGCCCGGCACTGGGCCCTTGGGCCCGCTATCCGCCAGTCGTTCGGGTACCCCGCCCCTTATCACACATCCACGGCTTTGCTAACCCCCTGCGCTGCGAGGGTGAGGCAGGATCTTAGCGTAAGATGCGAGTGGAGGCTTTTCCGCCAGGGTTCGTTGCGGGCAGCGGGGAAGCGGTGGCTCTTCTTCGCTCGCGGGCCGACCAGTCGCAGGAAGATGGCGCCTAGGGTCTTTGCGGAGGTCAGTCGAGGAGGTAGGCGAGCGTAACTGGGATTAGCCCGACGCTTGCGAGCGTGGTGAGAAGGATGACCGAGGCCACGAGCTCCGGGCTCGCCGTGTATTTCTCCGCGTAGGCGAAGTTGATGACCGCAGCCGGCATGGTCGATCCTAGGATCACTGCGCGGTACGAGGGACCATCGAGGCCGAGCGCCAGCGCCGCCGCGGCGCCGATAGCCCACCCTCCCCCCAGCCGGACCGACGCGGCAAGCGAGCTGAGAAGCAACGATTCCAGGCGAAGCCCCCGCATTCTCATTCCCAGGGCGAAGAGCATCAAGGGGACCGCGGGCAGGCCCAGTAGCTCGATCAGCTTGGCGAGTGCAGGCGACAGGGAGATGCCAAGATAGTTCACCGCAAGGGCGGCGGCAACCGCGTAAATCTGCGGAAGCTTGAAGATCTCCGCCACGCCTCCGTCTCCCTTCGCGATTGCCACGCCTAGCGTGCCGCTCAAGATGGCCACGGAAATGAAGTAGATCACCTGATAGGCGAGGCCGGTTTCTCCGAAAGCCAGAAGGGAAAGCGGGAGCGGGAGATTCGCCGCATTCACGAACATAACGGGTAGATAAAGCCCCCGTGGAATGTCGAGGCCGGCTAACGAAGAAAGCTTGAGAAGCCCCCCGCAGCCGAGCGAAACGGCCGCCGCTGCCGCGGCGATCCCGAGCACGTCTTTCGGTTCTATTTGCACCTTTCCCAGGGCGCCGAAGACGAGCGCGGGAGCGAAAAAATATATCACGAGATCGGTTATCTGGCCGACGTCGGTCGCCCGCCACCCCGCCCAGAGGTATCCCAGGAGGGCGATGCAAAAGACCGGACCGACTGTCGATAGAACCGTGCTCTCGACCATTGCTCGACGGCTTCCCTTTCGCAGCCTGCGAGGGGTCGAAGACCTCAGTATGGAGCCCAACGGGTCGTGTCAACCCGCCTTGCCGCCCTAGAGACCGAGATCTCGACCGTACGCAGGTGTGATTTTAATGGCGCTCGGTTCTGCCGCGCGGACCCAACCCCAGGCGGGCGATGGGGCGGCAGATTTTTCCCCCTATTCGAAAACCCCTTTAACTTAGAGCCTCGCTGGGCACCCTCGAGGTTAGCGCAAGCCAAGTAACACTCATGCCCTGACGCAATCAGGCTGGCATAGCGTTTGCTCGATGGCGTAGCGAAGCGGACCGTCTGCGGCCCTGCCGTTCCTGGTCGCTGCGCGGGTGGCAAGTAGCCGGGAGGTCGAGCGGGCAACAAAGAGGGGCGGGAGGCGAGACGATGAATCGGAAGGCTTGTCGGGGGGATCGAGCGGGTCGGTTTGGGCCGCCTTGGCGCTCGGCGAGACGGGGTCTGCTCTTGTTCTCCGCGCTTACCCTACTTTTTCCTCGATATGCGGCTTCGACCTGCTCGGGCGGCGAGTGCGACCGTCCGAGCGACACCGAGGATTTTGCCGAGCTCGACCTCGAGGACATGCTAAATGTAGTCATTACCTCGGTATCCAAACAGCCCGAAAACCTGCGCGAGACGGCGGCGGCCGTTTACGTTCTCACCGGCGACGAGATCAGGCAAAGCGGCGCGACGAGCTTGGGCGATGCTCTTCGGATCGTGCCCGGCCTCGATGTGGCGCAAATCGACGGGAGCCGCTTTGCCATCTCCGCCCGAGGGTTCCATCGCTACTATGCGGTCAAGATGCTGGTTCTGATCGACGGGCGCTCCATCTACACGCCTCTTCTCGCCGGCACGCTCTGGGAGCAATGGGATGTCTTCCTGGATGATATCGACAGAATCGAGGTGATAAGGGGTCCGGGAGGGACGACCTGGGGGGCTAACGCGGTAAACGGCGTCATAAACATCATCACGAAATCGGCAAAGGATACCACTGGACTTCTGGTTAGGCAGTCGGGAGGCACGGATACCTTCACCTACAGCGCCGGGCGCTGGGGGGGGCGCTTGGGCGACAACTTCTGGTATCGGGGTTGGGTGCAGCATAATCAGGACAATGGGGTGGGCCAGCCGAGCGATGCCCGGTTGGCCCACGACGGCCGCAAAGTCACCCGCGGGGGATTTCGCCTCGATGGAACTCTCGCAGAGAAAAACCGAATCATCGCCGAGGGAGAGTACGCCAATGGTACGGTAGATCAGGTTAACGTCATAGCCCTCGGCTCAGGCGCCCCTAAGTTCGCCTTCCACGACGAGCTTCGCCTGGGACACTTTCTCACGAAGGTAGAGCGCGATCTGGATCGCTTCGGAAGCGCGTTCCTTCAAGGCTACTACGATCGCGTTTACCGAAACGCCAACGTGGTCGGGCGCTTCCGGGACGACATCGGCACCTTCGATGTCGAGTTTCAACATCGCTTGCCCATTTTTTCGGGCAACGAAGCCATCTGGGGGCTCTCCTATCGCTGGTACGACTTCAACGTCGGCAGAGGCGAAAACGTCTCCTTCGGGCGAATCGGCAGGGTGCAAATTCTTGCGGCGAAGATCGCGGACGAGTGGAGGCTTACCGACAAAGTCAAGATCGGGGCAGGCACTAAGATCGAAAACAACCCTTTCAGCGGCACGGAATTCGAGCCACGCGTCCATGCCTCGTACATGCTCACGCCCAAGCAGACGCTCTGGGCGGCGGTCTCGCGCGCGGTGCGCATACCTGCGCTTCTCGACCGCGAGCTCGTACTGAGCAACGCCGGCATGACGATCGATCCCGAAACCGGTTCGCCCATTCTCTTTCGCTTCAAAGGAGGCAACCAAATCACCTCGGAGAAGCTCCTCGCCTACGAGGCCGGCTGGAGGGGGAGGATCGCGAAACGAGCCGAATTCGACCTGGCCCTTTTCTTCAATGACTACGACGACGCCGAAGATTTCGCGTCGGTCTTAGGAGACCGTGAGATCCTACCGACCACGCCGCCCACGATCATCCAGGACCTAGACAGCCGGAGCCGAAACGCCGGTTACAGCTTCGGCGGAGAGATCCTGTGGCGCGTGCAGCTTACGAGCTGGTGGGATGGAGAGCTCAGCTACTCCTTCGAGAAATTCAAAGACACGGTGGATCGGCGCGACCCCGCCATGCCGGATCACAAGGTAAACCTGCGCCAGCGTCTCATGCTTCCCTACGGCGTGCAGGCAACGGCGTCCATTCACTGGGTCGATCGGATTCAGGTGCGCTCCGAAGGTGGGGTGCTAGAGAAGATAGATCCTTATACCCGCGTCGATCTCGCCCTTCGCAAATGGTGCTTGAACGATCGGCTTCTGCTCGAAATCGTGGGGCAGAACTTGGTGCAGGGAAAGCACGTCGAGTACTTCGAGCAGTTCCAGACCGGCGAGCCGGTGGTGCTCGGGCGAAGGGTGTGGGGTGGCGTGACATTCACTTACTGAGCGCGCGCGGGTGGATTTCGCTTCGGGAGGCAGATTTGCGCAGTCGATCGAGGATGCTTGCGGAGACGTGACGCGGTGATTGCGCTTCGAGGTCGCACGGTCATTTTCCTCGTTCTGTTCTTCCTCGTGGGGGCCGGTACCCCCTCGGCCGAACACTACGAACTAAGCGTGCCCTACGATGTCCATGTCCCCTTGCTCTTGAAGCTCGTGAGCAAGAGCAGAACCCTTCCCGAGAGGCTGGGCGCGGAGGTGAGAATCGCGGTTTGCGGCCGGCGATCGCTCGGCGCCCTGCGCGAGATCGCCGATGGCAAACAGCTCTTGGGCAAGCGCATCCGGGTAATAGATGCCACGCGAGCGAGAGCCGGCGCAGAGATCATATACGTCGGGCCGGATGCCGAGGTGAGCGTCGAGGAGGTGCGCGCCCTGGCGCAGGCGACCGGCGCCGTAACCGTGACCGGCGTTGGCGAGCTGGTGGAGCAGGGGATAGCGCTCGGGGTGAAGCTCAGCCCGAGCCACCGGCCCAAGATCCTCGTCAACCTGGCCGCCGCCAGGCAGCAGGGTATCGACCTTCCGGCGGCGGTCCTGGCCATAGCGGAGGTCGTCGAGCGATGAGGGTCGGCAATCTCGGGATTCGCACCGAGCTTACACTGGCGCTCGTTTTGGCCGGCGCGCTCGCCGCTACCTTCGTGGTCCTCTTTTTCCCGGCGCGCCAGGCCAAGGTGGCGCACGACCTTCTCGACCGGGCAGCCGCCAACACGGCGGTGGTGGCGGGGCGCAGCAACGCCGCGGCGCTCGAATTCGACGATCCGGAAAGCGCGGCCGCCTCCCTGCGGGATCTTTCGGCCAACCCCGATATCGAGTTTGCGATGATCTTTCGCCCTTCCGGAAAGATATTCGCCGAGTACCGCCGCCGCCCCATCGATCTTTCCTGGATCGCAAGCCGCGTCGGCGAAGGTACGGAGTTGCCGGCCACCCTTGCCTGGAAGAACTACCGCATAGGGATTTGGAGCATCGAGGGTGGCGAGAAGCTCGGGACGGTTGTGGTGGGATTTGCCACTGCCCATACGGACACGGTGATCCGCGAAAGCCGCACCTTGGCAATAGCCGTGGGGTTCGGCATGCTCCTTTTCCTCTCTTTGTGCGGCATCGCCCTCGGCCAATTGGTGGGCAGGCCGCTTCGAGCTAGCACGGTGGTGATGCAGGAGATCGCCTCCGACGACCGAACGCTCGGCGTGCGAGTCGGCGAGGGCGCATCCGAGCCGCTCGGCAAGGAACCGACAAGTTGGCTGTGGCCTGCCGAGATCATCGTGCTGCGGGATTCCTTCCTCGAGATGCTGCGGCGCTTGGCCAAGTCGCGCCGCGAGCTCGAGGACCTTACGGCATCGCTCGAGGAGCGCGTGAAGGAGAGGACGCTAGAGCTGGAGGAGCGCGACCGAGCCCTGGAGGCCCGCAACACCGAGCTTCGCAGCAAAGCCTCGATGCTGGTTTCGCGAAACGCCGCTCTGGAGCAAGCGCGGCAGACGCTGGAGGATCAACGCAAGGAGCTGGAGCGTGCCAACGCGGAGCTCGCCAAGGTGAGTCAGCTAAAGAGCGAGTTTCTGGCGAACATGAGCCACGAGATCAGGACGCCGCTAAACGGCATCGCCGGCTTCATCGAGCTTGCCCTCGACAGCGAAGGACTGGCCAAAGAACAGCGCGAATATCTGGAGATCGCCCACCGGTCGACCGAGACCCTAACGGCGCTCATAAATGACATCCTCGACTTCTCGAAGATCGAGGCGGGCAGGTTAGAGTTGGAGCACATTCAGTTCTGCGTTCGCGACCTGGTGGAGTCGGTGCGCGAGCTTCTGGCCGTGAGGGCCCAAAGCAAGGGACTGGCACTGCTGGCGGACGTCTCGGCTGACGTGCCGTCGGCGCTCGTGGGAGACCCGACTCGGCTTAGGCAGATACTGGTCAACCTCGTTGGCAATGCCATCAAGTTCACCGAAAGCGGGCACGTCGCCTTGCGCGTTCAAAGCCTGGGAGAGTCCGAAAATAAGGTGTGGCTGCGGTTTGCCGTGGTGGATACCGGGATCGGTATCCCCCCCGACAAGGAACAGGCGATCTTCGAAAGCTTCACCCAAGCCGACGGCTCGACGACGCGCAAATACGGGGGAACGGGGCTTGGGCTTGCGATCTCGCGAAAGCTCGTGGAGCAGATGGGGGGAGAGATCGGGCTCGACAGCGTGGTGGGTCTGGGCAGTACTTTCTGGTGCCGAATACCGTTCGGGCGCGCGCAGTCGGTGGCGGTGTCGGCGGAGCCGGCGCTGGCCAGTGCGGAAAAGGAGGCTGTCGGGAGACCGACGGCGCTGGACCAGGAACTGTCGGTGGAGCCGGCGCCGGCCGGGAAGCAGACAGGGAAAGAGGCGAGAATCCTCGTTGCCGAAGACAATCCGGTAAACCGAAAGCTCGTGCTCACGATTTTGGGCAAGCTCGGGTATGTCGTGGATACGGCAGTCAACGGCAAGGAGGCCCTTCAGGCGGTTCTCTCTACCGAGTACTCGCTCGTCCTGATGGACGTTCAAATGCCGGAGATGGACGGGCTGGAGGCGACGCGGCGGATCAGGGAGGCCGAGGGCGAGGGGAGGCGCACGCCCATCGTAGCCATGACCGCCCACGCCATGAAGGGGGACCGGGAGCGGTGCCTCGAGGCAGGCGCGGACGATTATTTGAGCAAGCCGGTTCGCGCTCAACAGTTGTTGGAATGCGTCGAACGCTGGACCGCTGAAATTTCCGACCGAGATGGAGGAACGAAGATGAAGGAAGCGAAAACCGAGACACGAGAGGCGGTGGATGCCGAGCGTCTGAGCGAGAGCACTGCCGGAGATAGGGAGCTTGCGCTGGAGCTCGCGTCGCTCTTCTTGGAGGCCACCCCGGCGCAACTCGAGGCCTTGCGGGAGGCTTTGGAGGCCGACGACAGGAGACGGGTGGCCGAGATTTCCCACACCCTGAAGGGAAGCTGCGGGTCGCTCGGCGCAACGCCCATGGAGGATCTGTGCAAGCGGATCGAGGCCGAGGCCGCGCGCTCCTCGCTGGATGGCGCAAAGGCGCTTCTCGAGCAGGCGGTGGAGGAATTCGAGCGGGTGCGCTCTTACGTCGAGAAGATGAAAAGCGCGCCGGAAGAAGAGGCCGAGGGTGCGCTTTGAGGCATCCAGTCGGTTGATGTCGCGCCTTCGATGCTTGAGCGTTGCGCAAAGCGAGTCCGCGGTAAAGCATGTGGGCGCTACGCTGCTACGAGGGGGTAATGGTGGGCGCGAATCGTGCCGATATACGAAGAGAGGGCCGGGCGCCAGCGCATCGCTGCGCCCGGGGACGGGGCGGCCGAAGGGAGTCGGCGAGGCGGTAGGCGTGGATCGGCGGCAGTAACTGGGCGGGACGACGAGGGATGGAATCCGGACCGAGAGACAACTTCACTTTCGAGAACATAAGGGTCGGCCCCAACAGAGAAAACCTCGTCATCGGACCGAGCCGGGCGATGCGCGAGGTCGCGGCCGTGTTGAGTCGTCTCGTCGACACCACGGTGTCGGTGCTGATCCAGGGGGAAAGCGGAACGGGCAAAGAGCTTCTCGCGAAGGCTCTCCACTTCAGCGGGCCGAGGGCGCGCCAGCCGTTCGTCGATGTCAATTGCTCTGCCATACCGGAGGGGCTGATCGAGAGCGAGCTCTTTGGGCACGAGCGAGGGGCGTTTACGGGAGCGATCTCCCGGCGCGAGGGGAAGATCGAGCGCGCTAACGGCGGCACGCTGTTCATGGACGAGATCGGCGAGATGCCGCTGCCGCTCCAAGCCAAGATGTTGCGGGTCCTGCAGGAGCGGGAATTCGAAAGGGTGGGGGGGAGCGAGAAGATCAGGGTCGACATCCGGCTAATCGCCGCCACCAACCGGGACCTCAACGCCGAGGTCAAACAGGGCAACTTCCGCGAGGATCTGTATTATCGCGTGGCAGTCTTCCCGATCCGGCTTCCTCCGCTGCGGGAGAGGCGGGAGGACATTCCCATTCTGGTTGCGCACTTTCTCTCTGTTTACGCCGAGGAACAGGGAAAGCCGAAGCTCAGTGTGAGCCCGGAAGCCATGAGTTGCCTCACCAGCTACTCTTGGCCTGGCAATGTGCGCGAACTCCAAAACGTCTTGCAGCGAGCCATCGTGCTCGCTGACGCGGACGTTATCAAGCCGGAGCATCTCGCAGAACAGGTTACCTCCAGGAGCAGCTCGCCCGTTGCGCGGCACGAGGGGGCAGTGCCCGACGTAGATGAGGCCCAAGTGCTGACGATCGACGAGCTCGAACGCTGGGCGATCGACCGCGCACTCAAGATTTGTCGAGGAAACGTGACCCTGGCCGCAAAGCGGCTGGGCATCGGAAGGGCCACGTTCTACCGCAAAGTCGAGGGATACGGGTTGATAAAGAGGGGCGCAAGGGCGGAAGCGCCCGAGTCGAAGTAGGCCTGGCCTCCACCTACCACTTGACATCGGAGTTGCTGTATCAGTTTAGGGCGGCGTCCCGTTTAGCTACGGACGTTCCCTTCCCACGACTTGTTCTCCAGGCGTCTAAGTCACTGTGCGCCAACGGGATATGCGCCCCCAGGCGCCGGCCTGGGATGGCATCTAGCTTGCTACTTGAAGCCTCGGGCGCTGTTGCCTGCGCCCCTGGCTCCCATGATTGCTCGCGAGACTTCGCAGGATCTTACCGAGGCATGCGCAAATGAGGAACCTCAGGCGGCGCTCGGCCTGGTCGAGTTCATGCGGCGGGTTTGCCTGCGGCTGATCGTAAGTGAGCTCGCCCATGCGCGCTACGAGGGAGAATTCGAGCGCGCGGCCTCCGCGGCAGGCGTGCCGGAGGAGAAACGAATCGCCAGCCAATCCGAGGACTTTCTCCGCCGCCAAAGCGAGGACGCGAGACGGAATGTGGATGCTGCTTTCGAGCTTGCCGAAAAGCATCTGGCCTCGCAGGCCTTGAAGGCTTGCGTCGGGGCACTAGCCAAGCGCCTGGCGCGATTCGTGAGCCGCCGGCTCGACTCCATCGCTTCGACGCTGGATGGGATTGCGGAAACCGCTGGCGAGGCGCGAGAGCGGGAGGCCGTCGAGCGAGCCCTCGAAGGGGCGAAAGAGATCGGCGCGTTGCTCGAGGAACTTTCGGCGGTGAGCGACGAGGGGGAGTCGTTGGAGCAGGCCGATCTGGGAGAAGTGCTCGCTCAAGCCATGGCGCTTTGGCGCTGCGAGGATAAAGGCAAGGGGAAAGTGGTCCTGCCGGATCCGCAATTGACCGTGCCCTGCCGCGCCTCCAGCCTCAAAGCCGCCTTTCTGACCATCCTCGAGCAACTCGAGGAGCAGTGCGGCGGGGGGGAGAAGCTGGAGGTGACCTGCGAGGTTGCTGATACCAGCGTATCGGTGACTTTCAGCAATCACCTGCCTTGCGCCCACCGCAAGGTGCCCCCCTTTTCGCTCGACCTTGCCCGCCGCGTTGTCTCGCGGGCGGGCGGGCGCCTGTCCCTGGTAGCGGATCCGGAAAACGACAAATTGTTCTGTCGTTTGGTTTTCAACACCTGCACGAGGAGCGTTGCATGATGGAGCAGCATGCACAGGTGAGCCTGCATCCGGGCCGTGTGATCGTTGTCGATGACAACAGGCTCGTCCGCGAGGGGATTTCCGCTCTGCTTCGACAGCATCCGGACATCGAAGTGGTGGCTTCGGTGACCGATGGGCGCGAGGCATTCGAGGTGATCGAAGCGAACCGGCCGGTGATAGTGCTCGCTGGGGCGTCGACCCCGGAGAGAAGGGGCGTCATGTTGGCGCGCGAGATCACGCGGAAGTACAGTGACGTGCGCGTCGTGGTGATGGGTCTTCCGGAGGAGCCTGCGCCGGTCACCGAGGCAATCGAAGCCGGAGCCGCGGGCTACATCGTTCAAGAGGCGTCGGTCGAAGACCTGGTCGACGTCTTGCGCCTGGTGGCCCGAGGGGAGACCCAGTGCTCGCCCAAAATCGCGGCAGCCGTGTTCTCGAGCCTGGCCGAGCTCGCCGCCGCTCGTCGGGCTAACGACGTCATAAGCGGGGTTCGGCTCACCCCTCGCGAGGTCCAGATCCTCGGTCTGGTAGCCGAAGGGCTGACCAACAAGGAGATCGCGGCGCGCTTGCACGTCGCCACGCAGACGGTGAAAAATCACATGCACAATATTCTCGATAAGCTCAAGCTCAAGCACCGCCTGGAGGCCGTGCAGTACGCGATGGAGGTCGGCATTCTTCGCCGGCCGCCCTTCAGGTAACCTTCCCCAGAGCCTCCCTACCGAGACGCGACGCGGGCGCTTTAACCAACCGGGCATTGTGTGATAATTAGGGCACCCCGGCCGGGGGAGCCGTCCAACTGGGGTGGCGGAGTCCGGCCCTTCGCGGGTAAGGAGGTTGGAATGGTACCCAGTAGCATCTACCATGAGCTCGCCGCTCAAGTGATGGCCGGCGACTCGAAGATCGTGCCGGAACTCTTGGCCATGATCGCGGACGAGGAGGAAGCGAGGCTCGTTCTGGCGGCCTCCCCGCCGGCGACCGCGCAGGAGCTGGCCGAGCGAAGCGGGATCGAGCTCGGGAAAGTGGAGCGGATGCTGCCCGTTCTCTTCAAGAAGGGGCTCGTTTTTACCTCCCGCAAGGGAGGGGCAACGCGCTACTACCGGGTGCGCCATTTGCTGCAGCTTCACGACGCGACGATCCTGTGGAAGGAGGCCCCCAAAGAGTTCCTGGAGCTTTGGAAGAAGCACACCAGAGAGGAACTGCCCGGGTACCTCGAGGCCGTCCAGGGAGCCCTGGCGAGCCCCGTGGTGCGAGTGGTCCCCGTGGGGGCTTCCCTGGACACGAAAAGCAAGGTCCTGGCCTACGACGAAGTGAAGGGGTTGATAGACGAGGCCTCCCGCATCGCGGTCACGAAGTGCACGTGCAGATTGGTCGATGGAGGCTGCGGTAAGCTGCTGGAGGCGTGCATCCAGCTCGGGCGTGCGGCGGATTACGCAGTGGAGCGGGGCACCGGCCGGGAGTTGAGCCGCGAGGAGGCGCTCGAGCTGCTCGAGAAATGCGAGGAGGAGGGACTGGTCCACGTAAGCGAGAACAAATCGAGCGGCGGCCACGTGATCTGCAACTGCTGCAGCGACTGCTGCGTCAACTGGCCGAGCGTGCGCATGGGTCTTCGCGGCTTTGTGGCGCCGAGCCGGTTTCAGGCGAGAGTTGCCGAGGAGCTGTGCGATGGCTGTGAACTTTGCGTGGAGCGCTGCTATTTCGGGGCCCTGACAATGGCGGGCGACGGCGGGAGTCGGGCGGCCGTGGACGGCGAGCGCTGCATGGGATGCGGGCTGTGTGCGGTGGTATGCCCCACCGATGCCATAACGCTGGGCGAGGTGCGTCCCCAGGAGTTCATCCCGATCGGATAAGTCAGAGCCGCGGCTCGCCGATGGAAGTACCTGAGCTTGCCCCAGAGGATATAGAGCAATTGGAACGGCACGGCATAAGCCGCGAGCGCGCCATGGAGCAGTTGCGGATCCTGAGGCGCGGGCCGCAGCCACCGAACCTGGCCAGGCCGTGTAGCTTGGGTGACGGTATCGTAGCTCTGAAGCCCGAGGAGGTGGAGCGGTACGTTCGAAAGTACAGGGAGGCCGCAGGTTCGGCCAAGGTATGCAAGTTCGTGCCCGCCTCCGGAGCCGCCACGCGGATGATGAAGCCGATCAGTTGGGTGGAGAAGGTGAGCGGGAGCCCAAAGCGAAAGGAGTTGGAGGAGCAGGCGCGGCTTCAGGGGGAAGATTACGACGAGTTCGTCGCGTTCGCGGATGGCTTGCCCCGTCTCGCTTGCTTCGGAGATCTCAGGCGAGCGATGGCCCGCGACGGCCTCGATGCAGATGAGCTTTACCGGGCGGGTGAGCTCAAACCTCTCGTCCGCTATCTTTTGGGCGAGCCAGGCCTAGGTTACGCGGAGCTGCCCAAGGCGCTCATCAAGTTTCACCGCTACGGTCTCGAGAGTCGCACCGCTTTGGAGGAGCACTTGTCCGATGCTGCGGCTTACGCTACCGACGGCCGGGGCCGCTGCCGGTTGCATTTCACCGTTTCCCCGCGCCACAAGGAGATGGTCGATGCTCTCCTCTCTCGGGTAACGGAGACCTACGAGAAAAAATACGGGGTCAAATACGAAATCCAGACGACCATCCAGGATCCTGCTACCGACACGCTCGCCTTGGACGAACGGGGTAAGCTATGCCGGCAAGCGAACGGGCGGCTTTTGCTGAGGCCGGGGGGGCACGGCGCGTTGATCGGCAATCTCGAGCGGACGCAAGCCGAGGTCGTGTTCATCAACAACGTGGATGACGTCATCCACGAGAGTCTCCGCTCCGTCCATCACAGGTACCAGATGGCGCTCGGGGGCTTTTTGTTCGAGCTGAGGCAACGAATCTTTTTTCTCTTGGAGCGGCTAGCCGGCGGCGGGGTGACGGAGAAAGTGATCCAAGAGGGGGCTCGGGTGGCCGAGACGGTTCTATCCAGGGCGCTTCCAGCCGGGTTCCCCCGCTGGGACCCGTGTCGGCAGGTGGCGACGCTCCACGAGGTGCTCGACCGGCCACTTCGCATTTGCGGCGTAGTTGCCAATCGTGGCGAGCCGGGAGGGGGTCCATTCTGGGTTTCTGCGAGCGGCGGTAACGAGACGCTGCAGATCGTGGAAAAGGCTCAGGTGGACGGCAGTCGCAGGGAGCAAGTTGCGATCTTCGCCTCGGCTACGCACTTTAACCCGGTGCACATCGTGGCCACGCTGGTCGGCTACCGTGGGCGGTTTTCCCTACAATCATATGTGGATCCGACCCAAGCCTTCGTCACGGAGAAGCTCGACGGCGAGAGAAAGATCCGCGCCCTGGAGTGGCCTGGCCTGTGGAACGGCGGGATGGCCTTTTGGAACACCGTGTTCGTAGAGATCCCCCGCGAAGCGTTTTCACCGGTGAAAACGATTTCCGATCTGCTGAAGCCGGCCCATCAGGGAAGCTTGGCCGCCGGCGTTTTTGTTTCGACATAAACGCGCTCGAAGAGGTAGAGGGTCTCGGCTGGCCCGCTATAGCGGCCAACTCGCCGGAAATAGCGGAGCAGCGTCTGGTCAAGGTGCCCCCCTCTGACCGAGAGATAGCCTCCGCGGTTAGTCATTACCACGAACTTGACTCGCGGGTCGGTGCGCAACGCTTCCCTCACGTCCTCGAGCCGCAAAAGGCCGGCCGCGAAGGTCTCGGTATCGGTATAGAGCGCGTTGTAAAGGACGCCCCGCTGCGTGAGGAAGGAAAAGAGGGGGGCGACAACGCCGCCGAAGATCAAATCCTTCGGCGTGCTTCCGGCCCGCACGGTCGTCGCTATCTCCTCGACTCCGGGAACCACCCACGTTTCGTTGTATTCGACGTAATGGTGGAAGGAGTGCCCGAGGGAGGCTGCGAGAAGGAATCCGATGCCGAGAGCCAAGGCGAGCCCCAGGTTGCGCATCCGGGTGCATGCTTGCGCCAGCAGTGCTCCTCCCGCGATCGCGAGGAAGTACATGGGAAGGAGGAAGTAGGAGTTGAATATCTTGGAAAAGCTCAGGATAGCTGGGGTAAAGATTACGATCAGCAATCGCTCCTGCCAAAGGTGCTTGGCCCGCACGAGAAAAAGGCCCGCGATGCCGCAGGCGAAGAGGGGCAGGTTGGCCGGGCCCACGTCCCGCAACACGTTGAAGGTCCACGTCCAGGTCGCCTGGCGCTTAGCGTGAAACAAGTACACCTGGTCGAAATAGGCGCGCCCCGCGATCAGCAGGAAAGGAATCTGCAAGGGGAGTGCAACGAGCAAGAATCCGGTCAAGATTTCCAGCGCCCGCCTCTTGCCCCGCCACCGAAACTGGCAAAGCAAAAAGGCCAGGAGCGGGATGACGGCGTAGACTCCGGTTAGAAAAGCACTTCCCAGGACCGCCCCGGCAATCCATTGCCTTTCGAGCTTGCGCGAGAGAAAGGCCGCGAGCGCGATCAGCAGTAGCCCAAGATTGAACCCCCGCATGTAGGTGCTCTCGATGAAATACGTGCGGGATGAAAGGAGAAGCGCGCAGGAAAAGAAGCCCGCCAGGCTGCCGTACTCCTCCCTGGCAGTGACAAAGAGAAGCGCCGCGATTCCGATGGAAAAGAGAAGCAGAAGGCCCTTGTAGAGAAGGTAGTGGGAGCCGAAGGTGGCGTCGCAAAGGGCGATCAGGAGAACGCCGAGCGGAGGGTGAGTGAGGATGAAGTCTCGGTACGGGAAGGCACCGCGCGACATGAGCTGGCCCATGGCGAAGTAACGGTGCTCGTCATCGAAGAGATAGGGAAAGCCAAAGTGAACCTTGAGCGAGATGAACGCGAAAACGAAAGCGGCCGTTGCGCAAACGAGCGCACCCTGGCGCGCTTCGATCGGTGGGGCGCCTGCCTGTTCCACCGGTGAGCAGTGCGCTTTGGCGCCTGACTGATGAGACTTATCTCGCGCTGCCATCCCGCTCCGCGATCTCGGTGATCTGCCTCAGCCGCCGCCGGATGTCTCGGCTCAAATCCCCCCAGCAAAAGCGCCATTCCCAGTTGCCGCCCGTGCTTCCGGGAATGTTCATCCGCGCCCCGGATCCGAGTCCGAGGACGTCCTGGAGGGGCACGATCACGAGGCCTGCAACCGAGGTCATGACCGCCCGTATGAACGCCCAGTTAGGGGCGCAGCGATCGCAGCCAATGTAAGTCCTCGCCAGCGCCCGCTGTCGCTCGAGCTCTCGGCGCGAAAGCGTGGAAAAGGCCGATGGCGGATCGGTAAACCATCCAATCGTGGTGGTATTGTCGTGTGTCGCCGTGTATGCGACGCAGTTTTCCGTGTAGTTGTGCGGCATGTACTGATTTTCCTGCGCGTCGGCGGAAAAGGCGAACTGGAGCACCCGCATCCCCGCAAGGGCGAACTTCTCGCGCAAGGCGTGGACCTCCTCGGTAAGGATGCCGAGATCCTCGGCTATGAAGGGGAGCCTGCCCAGGTGCTCGCGGACGCGAGCGAAGAACGGGGCGCCCGGGCCCGGTACCCAGCGCCCGTGTACGGCGGTGGTGGAGCCGCGTTTCACCTGCCAGTAATTTTCGAACCCGCGAAAGTGATCGAGTCTCAGGAGATCGAAAAGCTCTAGCGACCACCTGAGCCGATCGAGCCACCAGCGGTACCCGCTCCGGCGCATCGCTTCCCACCGATAAACGGGATTTCCCCACAACTGGCCGGTCGCACTGAAGTAATCCGGGGGCACGCCCGCGACGAACCGAGGTCTTCCCCTGGAGTCGAGATCGAAAAGCTCCTGATGGGCCCAAACATCGGCGCTGTTGTGAGCCACGAAAATCGGCAGATCGCCTATTATCTTGACGTCATTCTCGTTCAGGCGCATCCGCAATCGCCGCCACTGGGTGAAGAACTCGAATTGGATGAACTTCTCCCGAGCGATCTCGGTCGCTAGTTCGCGGCGCCAGCGGTCGAGCGCGGAGCCGTCCCGCAGCCGAAGCGGCTTTTCCCATTCCGTCCATGGCCTGCCGCCGTGCAGAGAGAATAGAGTGGCAAAGAGCGCGAAATCGTCGAGCCACCAGGCGTTGCGTCGGCAAAAACTCCGATAGGCTGCGTAGCGCCCCTTTGGGCGATTTCTGGAAAACCGTTCATAGGCGAGCGCAAGGCGCGGCTCCTTGAACTTCTTGACCGCCTCGTAATCGACGCGGCGCGCTGGCAGCCGGCTCCCCCCGCGGAGCTCGCTCGCCGTGAGCACCTTCTCTTCCGCGAGTAGCTCCAGGCTTACGAGAAGCGGGTTGCCGGCAAAGGCCGAAAAGGGTTGGTAAGGGGAATTGCCGGGCCCCGGCGGCCCGAGCGGTAGAATTTGCCAGGCACCTTGGCGGCACTCTGCGAGAAAATCGGCGAAGCGGTGCGCCCGGGGGCCGAGATCTCCGATTCCGTGGGGGGCGGGAAGGGAGGTAGGGTGAAGCAGGATTCCCGCTCTGCGCCTGCCCCAGCAGGGGGTCTCGGTCCTCTCACCCGCCTTCACCTTCTCGACTCGCCGGATCGAACTATAGCACAGAGCGGGGCTTCGGCCAGGCACAGTTTGCGGCTTTCGGCCGGGGATCTATAGAATGTCTTGGAGTGTCTCGATCCAGGTTCGGGAGGAAAGAGAATGGGACGGAGCAACTTTCGTATCGAACGCGATTCCATGGGGCCGGTGGAGGTTCCCGCCAGCGCTTATTGGGGGCCGTGCACGCAGCGTGCCGTGCAGAATTTCCCGATCAGCGGATATCGTCTCCCGCGGCGCTTTCTCTGGGCGCTCGGCTTGATCAAGGAGGGGGCAGCGACCGTCAACAAAGGCTTGCGTCGCCTTCCCGCGGACTTGGCGGCCGCAATCGAGCAGGCGAGCCGCGAGGTCGCCGCCGGGAAATTCGACCGCCACTTTGTCGTCGATGTGTTTCAAACCGGCTCCGGGACGTCGACCAACATGAACGCCAACGAGGTGATCGCCAGGAGAGCGGAGGAGCTGCTGCCGAACAGTCGGCGCGTGCGGGTGCATCCGAACGATCATGTCAACCTCGGTCAGTCCTCCAACGACGTCATTCCCTCGGCCCTTCACATCGCGGCGGCCAAAGAAGTTTGGGGCGCACTGGTTCCCGCGCTGGAAGAGATGGAGGCGGCGCTTTCAGCGAAGGGGCGCGAGCTCGATGGGATCGTCAAAGTCGGCAGAACCCATCTCCAAGACGCTACCCCGGTTCGCTTGGGACAAGAGTTCGGCGGCTGGGCGCGACAGGTAGAGCTGGCGTGCGAGCGCGTGAAGTTCGCGGCGAAAGGACTGGCGGAGCTTGCGATCGGCGGTACCGCCGTGGGGACGGGAATCAACACGCATCCCGAGTTCGGCGCTCGAGTGTCGAGTTGGCTGAGCCAACAAACGGGCCTCGACCTGCGCGAGGCGGTGGACCATTTCGAGGCGCAGGGAGCGCGCGACGCAGCGGTGGCGCTGGGTGGCGCGCTCAAGGGCTTGGGAGTGACTCTCGCTAAGATCGCGCGGGATCTGGCGCTTCTTTCCTCGGGCCCGCGCTGCGGCCTGGGGGAGATCGTGTTGCCTGCTTTGCAACCAGGCTCTTCGATCATGCCGGGCAAGGTGAACCCAGTCATGACGGAGGCTCTGACGCAGGTGGCGGCGTTTCTGGTGGGAGTGGATGCCACGGTCGGCTTTGCCGGCCAGTGCGGCTTCCTTGAGCTCAATACCGCGGTACCAGTGATCGCGTACCAACTCCTGGAGGGGATTCGCATCGCTTCGGCTGCCGCGCGAGCCTTCACGCGAAGCTGCATAGTTGGCATAAGGGCGGATGGCGCCCGGTGCCGGGAGCTGGTCGAGAAAAGTCTCGGCCTTGCCACCGCCCTCGTCCCCGCGATCGGATACGATCGCGCCGGCGAGGTCGCGAAGCGGGCTCATCGCTTTGGAAGGTCGGTCGCCGAGGAAGCGCGAGCACTGGGCATTCTGCCCTCGCGGGAGCTTTCGCGGATCTTGGATCCCGAGACGATGACCCGGCCGCGGGATTTTGGCGCTCAGTCGAAGCCGCAGGGGGTGAGAAAGCGAAAGGCTACGTAGTGCCGCCGTGTGGGCCGCGAGGGGGGCGCAACTGCGCCATCCAAAGGAGGAGAATCGTCACCACCGCCAGTAGGGCTGCGCCGACAACCTGGTGTGTGGTAGCCAGCGCGACTTCGAGCGGGGTCGGCGACAAGGGATCGCTGCGAGAGCCTACCGCGACCAGCGCGCCTATCCCCAGCAGAAGCTGGAGCGCGCTCAGAAAGAGAAGCGTGCGGCCGGTCACGCTGACTCGCGGCCACGCGTCGTAGAGGGCCCACGCTCGCGCGCCGCAGGCGGCGGCAAGGGCTACCACGATGGTACCCAAGGTAATGTGTATCAAAAGTCCCCGGGCCACGTGGCGCAGCAGGGCGCCCAAAACGAGCTGTCCCACCGCCAGCAGGAGAAGGAGAAGGTTCAGGCCGCGATCGGTGTCAGCGCGCGCCGCTCGCTCCCCTTCCGCCAGCTCCTCCCACGCCCTCGTCGTGATCGTGCCGATCGCGACGATTACGGCAAAGAATACCTGCCCGAGCACTCCGTGGAGCACGGCCAGCGCGATGCTCGGATTCATGTCAGCCCGCGCCGTGCTGAGCGTGAAATGTCCCGTCACGCGCAGGCCCCCCAGGATCCCCTGGACGATCACGAGCAGGAGGGCGCCCCAGCCCAGGCGCTTCACCCATTTCCTTCGATCCGCGCGCTGCAGGTGCCAAGCCAAAGCCAGGGTGGTCAACCCCACGAGGGAGCCGAAGAGGCGGTGGGCGTGTTCATAATAGATACCGCCCGTCATGCGGGAGATAGGGTAGAGAAACATGTTGCGCCCGAATGAATTCGGCCAATCGACCACCGCCAGCCCCGCCTCGTTGCTGGTCACGATACCGCCCACGACTATGAGCACCATGGTGGCCAGAGCCGCCACGTGAGCGAAGGCGGCCGTCCAGTTGATCCCCTGACTGTGGGTAAAGGGCACCTGGCTTCCCACGGCCGCGCCGGCGGCGCCGATTGCGCAACCCAACAAGAGGGATCCCGGGACCCAGAGCAGGGCGGAAGGGAGAAGCGGGCTGGTCTCGCCACTGGTTATGATGCCGCCGAGAATGAGAAGATTAAGCGCCGCGGAAAGAAGGCCGGCTTCCGCTCCGCACCGCCAGCCCCGGGGGCTGTAGCGCCCTGCGACGAAACCGCCGCAGAGCATGCAGGCGAGCATGAGCTGGAAAACCCATTTGCTCGGAAGCGGTGCGGGTGGCATGCGGCAGAGGTAACCTACCGTCCACATCGCCACGGTCGTGCCAAAGCCGATCGCCAGGACATCGCTACGCTTAGCCATCGCGAACTTACCGCCGAGGCGAAATCTCGTGCGAAGAAGCGCTTCCTCGCTCTCCCGGTCCCGGTCGCAAGCGACCCAAGCCCCAGCCCCGCAACTGCCCGCTTTCCCGCCGCGTCATTCCTCGACCTTTTACCGCGCCGCGCGCGGATGGCAAGGGCATCGCCTGCTGGAGCTCGGGGGCGTCGCTTTGCCAGGGGGCGCTTGAAGGCGTTCCCGGAGGCTGCCTATCATAGGGCCGTTGCGTTACCGGGCATGGGTTTTCGCGAACAAATAGCCGATCGTGGGAAGCGGCCCATAGAGGTGTGCTGGAGTTGGCTTGCGGTTTACGCTGCTTTAGGCAAGGCGACGCTTAGCTTGTTGGTTGCCGCAACCGCCGCCGCCGGCTTTGTCCTTCCCTCTTCGCGCGCCGCCGGTGCCCGAGTGTTTTGGGTGTTCGGCGGCACGCTTCTAGCCGCCATGGGTGCCAACGGCTTGAATCAGTGGCTCGAATGGAAGCGCGATCGGGCCATGAGCAGGACCGCTGCGCGACCCCTCCCAGGAGGGAAAATCGGGCTCGGCCATGCGCTGGCCTGGAGCATCGGCTTAGCCGCACTAGGCGATACCATACTTTTGGCCGCCGCGAATCCGTTGAGTTTTTCTCTCGCGCTGGTGGCACAGGCGATTTATCTTTTTTGCTACACGCCCCTCAAGACCCGAACCTCGCTTTGCACTTTGGCTGGCGCGCTAAGCGGCGCGATACCTCCGCTCATCGGCTGGAGCGCCGCCACCGGTGGCATCCATTACGGGGCTATGATTTTGAGCGGGACCCTCTTCCTCTGGCAGGTTCCCCATTTTCTCGCCCTGGCATGGATGTACCGTGCCGATTACGAAAGTGGCGGGTTTCTCATGCTCCCCGTCACCGATCCATCGGGCCGGCTCACCTGCCAGGTAATCGTGCTCTACACCTTGGCGCTGATTCCATCTTGCCTCTTGGCGAGCCTGGCCGGCGTGGCCGGGGAGATTTTCGCCGGCGGATCGCTCTTTCTCGGCCTCTGTTTCCTCTGGTTGGGGTGGCTTCTCTATCGCGACCGGCGGGAGCGAGACGCTAGGCGGCTCTTTCTTGGCAGTATATTGTACCTGCCGATCCTGCTTCTCTTGATGGTCGCCGATGCTGGAGAGGCGCGGTTTTCCGAGGAGCGCTTGCGGCCGAGCGAAAGTGGGATCGCCGCTAGGTTCGTAGCGGAGCCCGATTCTTTGGCTGGCGGCGGGGGCTTTTCCGGGAAGATGTAGGTAGGCGCAAGCGGGATGCGTGCCTTTTGGGCGGCTTCGGGCGCCGATCGGGCAAGCATGCGGCCCGACTCCATCGAAACTTAGCGAGAGGCGCGATACGGTGCGACCCCGTTTCGGATGCGATTTGGGCGGAGCCGGGTGGTTTCTTCTTCTTTCCGCGGTAATTTCGGCTGCGGTAGTTCTCTGGCACCTGGCTCTTTTCTGGAGCGCAGGGGAATCGCGAGCGGTAGGTGACGGGAGGAGGGTGGAGAGCTATGGATTCGACTTGGGTGGGCTCGCCGACCAGAAGGGCATGCTTGTCGCCTCGGGGATGCCCAAAGATGGTCTTCGCGCTCTGGTTCGGCCGGCAGCCGTGACGCCCGCGGCGTTGGAAGCCTCCGCGGAAAAGCGGTATCGGAAATTTCTCGTCGGCTCCGACCGGGTAGTCGGCGTAGCCATAGGGGGGGAGGCGCGGGCCTACCCGCTTCGGGTCTTGAATTGGCACGAGGTCGCCAATGACGAGCTAGGAGGGCGCCCGATCGCGGTAACTTACAGCCCTCTTTGCGATAGCGTCGTGGTGTTCGATCGGGTGGTGGATGGGGAGGTGTTGGAGTTCGGCGTAAGCGGCTTGTTGCTGAACTCCAACTTGGTGATGTACGACCGCAGATACGGTGGGGTGGGGGAGAGCCTGTGGAGCCAGCTAGGCGCGCGCGCCGTAGCCGGCCCCGGCGGCCGGGCGGGCAAGCGCCTCAGGGTTCTACCCTCGCTCTTGGTCCGCTGGGAGGATTGGCGGCGACGCTTCCCCCAGACCTCGGTCGTAACCGGGGTGGCCGCCTTGGCCGACGCGTACAAGCGCGATCCCTACGCGAGCTATTTCGGCTCCGACTTGTTGCGTTTCCCGGTAAGCCCGCTCGCCCCGGCGGGGATGCTCGGGAGAAAGGAGCGGGTGTTCGTCGTGGAGCGCAAGGGAGAGCGCCTCGTTCTTGCGCTTTCGGATATTGCTCGGCACGCCGGGCCGATTAGCGCGGCCATCGGGAGTGCTAGAGTCGATCTTTCCTACCACGAGTGGCCGCCCACGGTGTTCGGCGAATCGAAGGAGTGGGACGAGCTGGGAATCTACCATGCCTTCTGGTTCGCTTGGTACGCCATGCACCCAGGCGACAGACTCTGGAGCGAGGCCGAGCCCGGTAGCGCCGAGGCCGGCACCGGTTGAAGATACCGGGCCGAAGTCCTCGCGGCGGCGGTCAGGTGAAGAGAAACAAGAGGCAAAACATGACGAGCCAAACCACGTCTAGGAAATGCCAGTAAGCGGCGCAGTAATAGACGCCCGGGTGGAAGGCGCTCGAATAGGTTCCCCGCTTGGCGCGCATGGTGACGGCGACGAGAGGGATTATGCCACCGATGACATGAGCGGCATGAAGGCCCGTCAAGGTGAAAAACGTGAAGGCGTAGAGATGAACTCCAGCAGTCATGTGAGCGGCTATCAGGGTTTGCCAGTTGATCGCCTGACTCACGAGGAACGCAACCCCGAGGACCGCCGTGACGAGAAGATTACGAAAGATGGCTTCGCCGCCCCCGCGCCGCGCCGCTGAAAGCGCTCGCTGAACGAAGAAGCTGCTCGCCAGTATTATCGCCGTGCTCACCCAAAGTCCGCTGGGCAGCCGAGGCATTCCCGGCGGCGGCCAGGTTACCGCCCGCGACCTCACCACCAGGTAGGCCGCGATGCTGGCGGCAAAGAGAACGGAGAGGGAGGCGAGAAAAAGGCGCATCGCCATCACTCCGGCCTCCGGTACCGGCTTTGGCGCGAGCTCTCCGAAAGCGTGACTCCCCTCGGCGTTCTTCATTCGCCGACCTGCGGGGACTCCAGAGCGGGTGCGTAACCCGGGATCATTTCAGGCTTGTAGTGAACGGTGTCCAGAAGAGCCAGGCTCACGAAGAGCATCACGAAGACGAGTGCCGTTACGAATACGATGGCGTTGAAGGGACGGTCGTAGCGCAGGTGCATGAAGTAGAGGGCGACGAGCGATCCCTTGAGCGTCGCCACCCCCATCGCGACCCAGAGGTTCAGGGAGCCCAGATCCACGTAGGTCGCCGCCACGGTGAAATAGGTGAGCACGAGAAGCGCTCCCCAAACTGCCAGGAGCACCCGTAGCTTGACGATGTGCGTGTGCGTGTGCTCGGACTCCATTTATTCCCCTCTCCCCATCTCCTCTAATGTATCAAATACAGCAGTGGGAAAAGATAAATCCAGATGAGATCGACCAGGTGCCAGTAGAGACCGACCAGATCCACGGGCGTAAAATAGCCCCCCGTGAAGTGGCCCCGGAGGGACCTGGCAAGAACCCACCCGATCACCGTCATGCCGGCGATCACGTGGAGCGCGTGAAGACCGGTCATGAGAAAGTAGATCCCGAAGAAAATGTGCACGTTGCTCGGACGCTTCCGCTTGGTGGCGGTGGCGAGAAGCGAGGCGGCTTTGTCGGCCACCGCCTCGGCCGCAGAATGCGACGGGGAAGCGTTGGGTGCCGGCGCCGCGTTCTCCTTTTGACTCTCGCCATGCTCCGGCTCGCCCGCCGGCGCGAAACGCTCGCCCCACAGGAGGCCATGTTTCCACTTGTGCTGGTACTCGATGGCCTTCACGCCGAGAAAGCCGAAGGCGCAAACGAGCGTGAGCGCAAGCAGAATGACCAGGCCCCGCTGCTTGCCGAGCTGGGCGCAACGTACGGCCCATGCCATCGTGAGGCTACTGCAGATCAGGATGGCGGTGTTGAGCGCTCCCAAGGGCACATCCAGGTAGCGGTGGGCGTAGATGAAAATGTCGGGATGATTCGATCGGTAAACAGCGTATGCGCAGAAGAGTCCCCCAAAAAGCAGAATCTCGGTCGCAAGAAATATCCACATTCCCAGGCGCCCCGACTCGAACTGCTGAGTAGGCGTATCGAAGTGATGTGCCAGGTGGGGGTCCCCATGTGACCCTTCGGTCCCGGAACTCTTCCCCGCTGACATCGCCCGCTCCTGCGCCATCGCCGCTCTCTCAGCCGGCCCCTTCTTGTTTCACGTACCCTGAGACCCGCGGGTCGTACACCAGGCCGCTGAAATCGTAGGGATCCCCGGGTTGGGGCGTGGTCGAGAAATTCTCGACGGGCGGTGGGGAGGAGCACTGCCACTCGAGCGAAGCCGCGCCCCAGGGATTGGCCGGCGCCTTGGGGCCTCGCAACAGCGAGTGTACGAGGCAGGCCGCCGTGACGATGAAGCCGACCGCCATCAGGTACGAGCCTACCGAGGACCACTCGTGGTACGCTTGGAATTTAGGAAGGTAATTGTAATAGCGCCTGGGCATACCCTGGCTTCCCATGAGGAACTGCGAGAAGAAGGTGATGTTGAACCCGACGAAGATCACGGCGGCCCCGATTTTCCCCCAAAGCTCGCTGTACATCCGCCCGAACATCTTGGGCCACCAGTAATGCAGACCACCCAGGAAGGCAATGACTGTCCCCCCCATCATGACGTAGTGGAAGTGGGCGACGACGAAGTACGTGTCGTGAAGGTGGACGTCGGTAGCGAGCGTGCCCAGGAACAAGCCGCTCAGGCCCCCGATGCCGAAGAGAAAGATGAAAGCCAGCGCGTAGCACATCGGCGTGGCCAGAACGATCGAGCCACCGTACATGGTGGCCAGCCAATTGAATACCTTGATCGCGGAGGGTATCGACACGCTGAAGGTCAGCGCGCTGAAGATAGTGTTCGCCAGCGCCGACTGGCCGCTGGTGAACATGTGATGCCCCCATACGAGGAACCCCAAGACGGCGATGGCAACGGAGCTGTAGGCGATGAAGCGATAGCCGAAGATGTGCTTTCTGCTGAAGACCGAGATGAGCTCGCTGATTATGCCCATGGCCGGAAGAATCATGATGTAAACCGCGGGGTGGGAATAGAACCAGAAGAAATGCTGGTAGAGCACGGGGTCTCCACCCAGTGCCGGGTCGAAGATGCCGACGCCGAGGGCCCGCTCCACGATGAGCAAGAGAAGGGTTATGCCGAGGACTGGGGTCGCCAGCACCTGGATGATGGCGGTCGCGTAAAGCGCCCAGAGCAAGAGCGGCATTGTGAACCATCCCATGCCGGCTGGCCTTAGCTTGTGGATGGTGACGATGAAATTCAGGCCCGTCAGAATGGAGCTAAAGCCGAGAATGAAGGCCCCGGCGGTCATGGCGATCACGCTCGTGTTGGTCGTCGTGCTATAGGGAGTATAGAAGGTCCAGCCCGTGTCCACTCCGCCGGTTGCGATCGAGAGAACGGCAAACACGGCGCCGAACACGTAGAGGTAGTAGCTCGTGAGATTGAGCCGGGGAAAGGCCACGTCCTTGGCCCCGAGCATGATGGGAAGGACGAAATTTCCGAGCGCCGCCGGAATTCCCGGAATGATGAAGAGAAATATCATCACCGCGCCGTGCAACGTGAACATCTGGTTGTAGGTGTCCGCGTCCATGATCGTGCGCTGCGGGGTCAGAAGCTCGGTCCTTATGAGCAGCGCGAAAACCCCTCCCAAGAAGAAGGCCGAGAGGATCGAGACGAGGTACATGATCCCAATGCGCTTGTGGTCCAAAGTGAGGAGCCAGGACATGAGCCCGCGACGCACGGTGAGGTAATTCAGCGCGTCGGACTCGTCGGCTGGGGCCTCGGCTCCAAGCGGCAGCGTTGTATCTATCGTCGTCATTTCGATTTCTCCGCTAGCTTTTCAATCCTTGAGGGTCTTCAGAAACTCGATGATATCCGTTATCTCGAGATCCTTTAACCGCCCCCTGTAAGTCGGCATGACGGGTTGATACCCGGCCACGATCTTGGCCTGGGGATCCATGATCGACTCGCGAACGTAATTCTCGTCCGCCACCACGCTCGTGCCGTCGGAAAGCGGCTGGCTCGAGCCGAAAAGGCCCTTGAAGGTGGGGCCGATGCCGGGGCGCCCGTCCGTGGTGTGGCAGCTTGCGCAGCCTCGCGTGCGATAGAGGTCCGCTCCAGCCTCCGCGGGCGGCTTTTTCGCGAGCCCCGCGGAGGCCTCCTCGAGCCACTTCGCAAAATCGTCGCGCGAGTGCACGATGACCGACGAGGTCATGTCGGAGTGGCCGGTGCCGCAATACTCGGCGCAGAAGATGGTGAAACGGCCCTCCTGGGTAGCGCGAAACCATACCTTGTTGTAGCGCCCCGGGACGACGTCCCGCTTTATGCGAAACGCCGGGACGTAGAAGCTGTGGATCACGTCTTGGGAGAACATCATGAGCTCGACCGGCTCGTCCACGGGCACGTGCAGCTCGTCGCTCACGTAGCCGTTGGGATAGGTGAAAAGCCACTTCCACTTCTGGGCGTTCACCAGGATCTCGTAGGAACCAGCCGGTGCAACGGCTATCTTCATGAAGGTGCGAAAGCCGAGGTAGAACATGCTGGCGACCAGGATGAGTGGTATCACGCTCCAGGTGATCTCGAGCGCCGTGTTGTGCTCTGCTCCCTCCGCGCTTTCGGCTCCCCTCGGCCGGTGGTAGCGGATCACGAAAAGCGTCATCAAAACGACAATCAGGGCGAAGAAGACGAGAGAGACGATGAGGATGAAATAGAAGAGCCAGTCCACCTGGCCGGCGACTTCGGACGCCCTGGGAGGCAGCCAAAGCGAGCCGCCCGCTTGCGCTCGAAAGCTGCTGCCGCCAATTACAAGGTTCCAAACCCGGTGCAATCCTCTCCTCCTCTAGCTTTCCTGCCCGCCCCGGCGCCGAGCCCGCAAGCGCGCTCTCGCCACCACTCGCGCCGAAGTCCGACCACCCGCTCCCACATCGGGCCCCGGCAGGCTACCTCGTTCAGGCGGCCTTCCTCCTTCTGCCCCTCGCCTCGCGCACCCAGTAGCCCCCGACGAACGCGAGGATCGCAAAGACCGTGACCAGTCCCCCGAGCCGCATGATGTTGACCGCGACCATGGTGTAGCGGCCCCGGCTCGCGTCGTAGTGATAGCAATAGAGCAGAAGGCGATCGAACGACGAGCCGATCTTGCCTCCGGCGGCCTCGACGAGCGAAAGCCGCACTGTCCTCGGGCTGTACTCGATTCCGTAAAGGTAGCGCGAAAGGCGTCCGTCGGGGGTCAAGACGAAGGCCGCCGCCGCATGCGCGAATTGGCGTGTCTTCGGGTCATAGCGGTATCCAAAGCCGACGGTGTCGGCCAGCGCCGCGATGTTCTCGCCGGTGCCAGTGAGAAAATGCCAGCCGGCCGATGCCCCGGGACGAGCGTACTGCGCGAGATAGACCTCCTTCTTGGCCTTTGCCAGCTCGGGTTTTTCCGCGGGGTCGATGCTCACGGTCACGATCTCGAACTCGCGGCCCGGGGTCCAATCGAGCTCCTTTAACGCCTTGACCAGCCCGTTCAACTGGAGCGTGCAGAGCATCGGGCACTCGTAATAATTGAGCGTGAGAATAACCGGCCGGCTCGGCTCGAAGAAGCTCCCGAGGGCGACTTCGTTGCCCTCCTCGTCGAAAAAAACGAGCTGGAGGGGAAGGGAGGCGTCGAGATGTTCGGTAATGCCTACTTCTTGGAGCTCCTTAGGCACCGGTTCCATCCGCTCCGCGCCCGCCGTGGCCGAGGCCAGCCCGAGGAGAGACCACAAAGCGGCCCCCGCCGCGCAACGAAAGCGTCCGCCCGCGATCAATTCTGCCCCCGCCCCGGTTGCGCGCGCTCTCGACTCGCGCGCTCGCTATCCTGGCGCACCACGAGCTCCATGGCGCGTTCGATCGGGATGGCTACCACCCCGGAGGTCTTGTCCACCCAGCGATAACTTCGCAGACGCTCCTGCTGCTCGGCGCGAAGCTGAAGGAGCGCATGGTTGGGCTGCGAGTACACCTTGCTTTGCAACTCGCTCGCCTCGGTCCGGTAATACAGAACCTGCAACACCAGTACGATGAGGATGACTACGAGGGTTCCGATCACGCCGACCGCCACCGTGGCGATGGGATCGGGATCTCCGCTATCTTTCGCCGCCGCCATGGTTCATCACGCGTTTTCGAAAGCGAGCGACTCCGCCAGCCTGGGATCGCGCTCGGCAATGAGCGAATGCGCTCTCAAGCGCAAGGCAAAAGCCCCGACCGAGACGCCGGCTAGCAAGAGGAAGCAGGAGAAGTCGAGAAGGCCCACGCGCGCCTGTCCCGGTGGGTTGAGCTCCGGGCCGATCAGCCAGTAGAGGTCGATCCAGTGGAAGAGAAGAACCCAGAGAGCGGGAAGGACGAGGAGGGCGGGTCGGCGCTTGGGGTAGCGGGAGAGGAGGGCCAAGAACGGCACGAAGAAGTGACCCAACACGAGGGCTACGCTCACGCCCGTCCACTGTCCCGCCTGGCGCTTCAAGAACCACTGGGTTTCCTCGGGGACGTCGCCGTACCAGATGAGCATGTATTGGCTGAAAGCGATGTAGGCCCAGAAGAAGACGAACGCGAAGAGGAGCTTGCCCAGGTCATGATAGTGCTCGAGGGTCACCGACCGGCGGATCCTGCGGGAGCGCTGAAGGAGGAAAACGATGACAATGAGAAGGGCGACGAACCCCAGCAGCGATCCCGCGAAAAAGTAGACGCCGAAGATGGTGCTGTACCAGTGGGGATCGAGGGACATCAGTATGTCGAAAGCGGCGAACGTCACCGTGAAGGCATAGAGCACCATGGCCGGAGCGCTGAGCCGCTCCATTTTTCTCGTTAGGCCGACGTCGCCCGATCGGTCCTGCTCGACCGAACGGCGAAAATAGTAGTGCGCAAGCCAGCTCCAAACGATGAAGTAAGCGAGGAGGCGAAGCGCGAAGAAGTAGGGATCGAGGTAAGGCGCTTTGGCCGCGAGCACGGCATCGTGCGCGGAGGCGCCCGGCTCGGCCCAGTGGTAGATACGCTGCAGGCCCGCAAGGGGCGGGAGGAAGGCCAAGCCTAGGGCGGGCAGGATCGCCGCGACCGCCTCCGCCAGCCGCCGAAGCACCACGCTCCAGCCCGCGCGCGTGAGATGCTGCAAGATCACGAAAAAGAGCGCGCCGAGCGCGATGCTGAGGAAGTAGGTGGCGCTCACGAGATACGAGCACCAGAATCGCTTTCCCCCGCCATCGAAAAGCGCCAAACTCGCGCCGATCCCCGCCAGCCCGACGAGGGTCGCCGCCACAGCGGCGCGCACCAAGTACCCGCTCGAGCGCTCCAGTCGATGCCGCTCCCTCATGGGATCGAAACGTACCAGGGTGTCGCTCACTCTTCCTTTATCCTCCCAGTTTCCGGCTGCGGTACATCCTCGATTCGCGCGTGCTGGCTTCGCTGCAACGCTCGTACGTAGGCAACGATCGCCCAGCGGTCGGACACGGGAATCTGCGCCCCGTAAGCCGGCATATTGCGTATTCCGTTTGTAATCGTATTGAAGAGGTGTCCCACCGGCCGCCCGCGCACCACGTCGCTGTGCAGCGAGGCGGGGGGTACCCACTTGCCGGCTGCGATCTCGTCCGCGCGCTTGGCCACCATGCCGTCTCCGTAGCCGGCCATTCCGTGGCAAGGGGAGCAGAAGATGTTATAGCGTTCCTGGCCCCGCCGCAGGAGAGCGGCGGTGAGCTTTATCGGGAAGGCATCGGCCCACTCTCCCCCGATCTTCCCCGCGAAGTAGTGCGCATCGAGCTCGAGCTCTCCTCGCGCAATGGTCCCCGGAACCGGTGGGCGCATGGCTCTGCCGTCGGCGAAGAGCGGGCTTGCCGCCTGCGGTTTGTATTTCGGCTGCTGATCCATGTCGTACACGACGTGGAGCCTGGTTTTGGGGGATTGGATCGAGCGGCTTCTGGCAACGAGCGCCAGCGGGAAGAGCGCGGCCACGCAAAGCGCCGCCAGTACGTATTTCGCGAGCCGGGGCATGCGCCTTACTCTCGCACCTCCTCGATCGCCATCCCCCCGAGACCTTGGAGGAACTGGCGGGTTGCGCTCGCCTCGAACTTAGGATCCTCGGCCTCGATGAAAATGAAAAAGCGGTCGTCGCTCGCCCTGCGAAAACGCGCGTTGGCGAAGAGCGGGTGGTAGAGCTTGGGTAGGCCGTTCAATCCCAGCATGCCCAGGAAGGCCGCAAGGGCGCTAAGCAACACCGTCGCCTCGAAGACGACGGGTATGTTGGCCGGCAGGCTAAAGAGCGGCTTCCCGCTTATCAGGAACGGATAATCCACGGCATTTGTCCACCACTGAAGTGCCAGCGCCCCGATCGCTCCCACCACGCCCGCGGCCAGTACCAGAAATGGAAGGCGCGTGGGTTCGATCCCCATAGCCTCGTCGCACCCGTGGACCGGGAAAGGCGTGTGGACGTCCCAGCGCTGGAAACCAGCGTCGCGGACCCTTTCGGCCGCCCGCAAAAGGGGTTCCACCTGGTCGAACTCGACGAGCAGGCCGCAAACCGACCCGCTTCGAGACCCGGCCGGGGCGACGGTAGCTTGCACCTTGCTGCTCATCCGTTCTCCTCGGCGCCGCCGGCCGCCTGCAGCTCGTGCTGGTGCGGGATCTCCCCCCAGTACTGCCCGTGGCCGCGGTGCGGTCCCAGGTATATTCCCGATTGCGGCATGACGCTCTTGATCTCGGCCATGGCCACCATCGGCAGGTAGCGGCAGAAGAGAAGAAAGAGGGTGAAGAAAAGTCCGAAGCTTCCCGCAAGGGTGAGGAGATCCACCCACGTAGGCACGTAGATCCCCCAGCTCGAGGGAAGAAAATCCCGGCTGAGCGAGGTTACCACGATCACGAAGCGCTCGAACCACATCCCGACGTTTATCAGGATGGCGGCGATCAGCATGATCCAGGGCGTGGTTCGGCAACGCTTGAGCCAAAAGATCTGCGGAACGGCAACGTTGCAGGTCACCATGATCCAGTACGCCCATGCGTAGGGCCCGAGCGCCCGATTCAAGAACGCGAACTGCTCGTACAAATTGGCGCTGTACCAGGCGATGAAAAGCTCGATCAGGTAGGAGTATCCGACGATCGACCCGGTGGCGAGGATGATCTTGTTCATGTTGTCTAGGTGGTAGGGAGTAACAAAGTCGGCGAGGCCGAAGAACCGCCTGGCCGGTACGATGAGGGTGACCACCATGGCGAACCCGCTGAAAATCGCGCCCGCGACGAAATACGGAGGGAAGATCGTGGTATGCCAGCCAGGAAGCTGTGCGACGGCGAAATCGAAGCTTACGACGGAGTGGACGCTGACGACGAGCGGGGTGGCGAGCGCAGCGAGCAGAAGGTAGGCGCGCTCGTAACGGTGCCAGTGGCGATTCGAGCCGCGCCAGCCCAGGCTCAAGAGCCCGTATGCGATCTGGCGTGCGCGCGTCCTGGCGCGGTCGCGAAGCGTCGCCAGGTCCGGGATCATACCCGTGTACCAGAACATCAGCGAAACCAGCATGTAGGTCCCGACCGCGAACATGTCCCAAACGAGGGGGCTTCGAAAGTTGGGCCACATGCCCATCTGGTTGGGGATCGGGAAGAGCCAGTACTCTACCCAGGGACGCCCCACGTGGATGGCGGGGAACATGCCGGCGCAGATCACGGCGAATATCGTCATGGCTTCGGCGAAGCGGTTTATGCTGGTGCGCCATTTTTGCCGAAAGAGGAAGAGGATCGCCGAGATCAACGTGCCGGCGTGGCCGATGCCGACCCAGAAGACGAAATTCACGATCGCGAAGCCCCAGCTAACCGGATTGTTGAGGCCCCACACGCCGACGCCGACCCAGAAGAGGTAGCCCACCATGGCCACCAGGACCCCGGTAAGGCCCGCCGAGAGGGCAAAGCAGACGTACCACGCGCGGGTGGGTCGGGGGCGCTCGGCGATTCCGCAAATTAGGTCGGTTACGGAGGCGAAGTCGTGCGCTCCCAGCACCAGCGGCGGGCGCTCGCCCGGCGCCACGTCGGTATTGTCAACCGCAACTGCCGGAACGGCGCTCACGCGCTCTTCTCCTCTTCGATCGGATTTCGCAGCTTCGCCAGGTAATGAGTCCGAGGGCGTACGTTCAACTCGGCCAGCATCGCGTAGGCGCGCGGGCTTTGCCGAAGCTTCGCCACCCGGCTTTGCGGGTCGGCGAGGTCGCCGAATACGATGGCTTGGGTCGGGCAGGTTTGAGCGCACGCCGGCGTTATCTCGCCGTCGCGAATGGGCCTGCGCTCGTTACCAGCTCTTACCTTGACGGCGCTGATGCGCTGGACGCAGTAGGTGCACTTCTCCATGACACCGCGGCTTCGCACCGTGACCTCCGGATTGTGGAGCATCTTTTCGATCTCGGGGGGGTGCGTGTGGTAATTGAAGTAGTTGAACCTGCGCACCTTGTAAGGACAGTTGTTCGAGCAGTAACGCGTCCCGATGCAGCGGTTATAGACCATCTCGTTGAGCCCCTCTTGGCTGTGTTGCGTGGCCGCTACGGGGCAGACCTCTTCGCAGGGTGCGTGCTCGCACTGATGGCAGGCGACCGGCTGGAAGAGGACGCGGGGCCTCTCAACCGATCCGGAGAAATAGCGGTCGATCCGAATCCAGTGCATCTCGCGGCCGAGTGCGACGTTCTCTTTGCCCACCACGGGTATGTTGTTCTCGGCTTGGCAGGCGATGACGCAGGCGTTGCAGCCGATGCAAGCCGTGAGATCGATGGCCATGCCCCATCGGTGCCCGGAAAACTCCTGCTCCTGCCAGAGCGAGCGAAGGGGCGGCTCGTGAACGCGGTGGCGCGCGAACTCGGGGTCGCGCCGGTACTCCTCCACGGTCCCCTCTCGGACCAAGCGACCGAGGCGTTGCGCCTCGCCCCGCTGGCCCAGCGCATCTATGAGGTGATGCTCCTGGGTGCACGCCAGGCGGTGCCTTCGTCCGGTAAAGATTGCCTTCAAGCCCCGGTCGAAGTGAGGCGCTGCCGAGTGCCGAAGTGCGTAGGTGTCGAATCCCGAGCCTCGCCCGGCCGGAGAACGCCGCCCGTGGCCCAGCGCGAGGAAGACGGAATCCTCGGCCTGCCCCGGCATGACGTAGGCCGGGATCTCGAGCTCGCGGCCGCGGTAGCTAAGCCGCAGCACGCCCCCTGTCTCCACCCCCAGCGAGCGCGCGGTTTGCGGCCCCACTATCGCCGCGTTCTCCCACGCAAGTTTCGTGAGCGGATCCGGCAGTTCCTGCAGCCAGGCGTTGGTAGCGAAGCGGCCGTCGAAGGAGGCGTGGCTTTCGCCGAAGACGATCTCGAGCGTTTCCCTTTCCGATGCGTTCTGGGCGAGCAGCTTGCCCACGATCTCGCCTGTCATCTCCCATCTCGGCGCCGGGTAGGCGGGCGCGAAGGCGCTCTTTTCCACCAACCCATCGTGCAGCGCGACTCTCCAGGCCCTCTCTCGATCCGGATCTTGGACCGAGCCGTCGAAAGTCTCTCGTACCAGTTCGTAGCCGCTCCTAGGGTTTTCCTCCGAGATCATCGAGAGCACCTCGATCGCGCTCTTGCCGCCGAAAAGGGGCTCTATCAACGGCTGCACGATGCTGATGGTGCCGTCGTAAGTTCTAGCGTCCCCCCAAGCTTCGAGATAGTGCGCCCTCGGCAGGTGCCAGGTACAAAGCCGCGAGGTCTCGTCCTCGTAAAGCGAAAGATGCACGCTCACCGGGACCTTTCTTAGCGCGTCGGCGAATTCTAGATCGGCCGGGCTGTCGTAAGCGGGATTGCCTCCCAGGACCACCAGCGTGTCCACCTCCCCACGGCGCATCGCCTCGGCCACCTCTGCGATCGCCACCATATGGGTGGGCCTTTCCGGATCTGGCTCTGGGGTGTAGAAAACCGTTTGGCCGACGTTGCCGAGGGCTTCGTTCAAAAGGCAGGCGAGCGCGTGCGCAAGCGGGGGTTGGCTCGGGCCCACGGCAATCACGCCCCGGCCGCCCGCCCGCCGCAGATCCCCGGCCAGGGCGCGAAGTTGCAGGCCGTCGAGCGGCGAGCCTAGGGCTGAGGTCAAGCGCGCCCCGAGGTTTCCCGCCTGCGGAGGAAGGGCAAGGTCGAAGTTTACGACGAGCTCGGCCAAAAGCCGAACGAGCGCCGAGCCGATCAGGCCAGCCGCGAGGGGAAAGCGCCAGTCGGCCGCCGCGCCGGTCACGGTGTAGGCGCACTCTACGGCATAGAGGCGGTTCATCTCGCCCCTTGCCGCCGTGCGCTGTGCGGCGAACTGGCGCGCGTAACTCAAGGCCGCCGGATGGGCGAGCAGCAGGTCGGCGTCGAAGGCCGCGATTATCTTGGCGCGGTCCAACGCGAAATGCGTGCGGTACGGAACACCGAATACCGCCGCGGTTCCCTCCCGTTCGTTGTCGCGCGAGAGCGGTTCGTATTCGAACCAGCGTGCCTCCGGGAGCTTTCGGCGCAGCCCAGCTTTGAGCCTGGCAAGGGTGGGAGAGGAGCTCGCCTCGGCCAGAATGACCAGGCCGCGACCCCGGCGGGCGGCCAGAGCCGAGAAGCGCTCGCGGCAAGAGCCGGCGAAGTCCTCCCAGGTCCGAGTCACGCGCTGGGCCGGCGTGCGCTCCACCGGAGTCGTGCTCCGGTCCGGGTCGTAGAGCTCGAGCAGGCTCGCCTGGGCGAAGCGATCGCAGGCACCGAGGTTGAAGGGATGAAGCGGGTTGCCTTCGACCTTGATCGGACGCCCGTCGTAGCTCGTGACCAAGAGGGGCGTTGCGGCTCCGGCCAACTCGAACGCGGTCGCGTAATGCACCAAAACGCCCGGGGTTCGCCCTTCCGGGCGCCTGGCGAAGGGTAAGATTTCCTCTTTGGGCCAACGGCAGCCGGCCAATCCGGCCAGGGCGATCGAGGCGCCGAGCGCCTTGAGAAACTGCCTGCGGCTCGTCTCGCTCAGGGTATCCCATACTGTGCGGAGGACGTGCTCCGGCAGGCGGCTCGAGCCCGGCGCCAGATCGTACAGCTCTTCGATGCTGCGCCAGTAATCCTTGGCTCTTCCGTCGGCTTCTATCGGTGGCATGTGCTACAGTCCGTAGAGGGGTTGACGTTCAGTGTCTTTCGCAGCCTCGCTCCCGCCTCGAGCCGATCCTCTTGCGGGCTCCAGTCCATGTCCGTTACCGACTCCAGGGGCCGCAGGTGCTTTTCCGGCCGGCGGTGGCAGTCGAGGCACCACCCCATGCTGAGCGGCTCGGCCTGGTACACCACCTCCATCCGGTCCACCCGGCCGTGGCAGCTTACGCAGCCTACGCCCCGGTTTACGTGGGCGCTATGGTCGAAGTAAACGTAGTCAGGCAGATCGTGCACCTTGACCCACCGTATGGGCGAGCCGGTCGCGGAACTCTGGCGGACGAGCGCGAGCTTTCGGCTATCCGCTCTGATCGTCTCGTGGCAGTTCATGCACGTTTGGGTAGGTGGGATGGCGGCCCAAGCCGCCTCCTCCACCGTCGTATGGCAGTATCGGCAGTCGATCCCCAGTTGGCCGGCATGCAGGGCATGACTGTAAGGAACCGGTTGCTCGGGTGCGTACCCCACGTCGGTGGTCAGAGGAGAGAATCCATAAGACACGATGATCACCGCATAGAGCGCAACCGCCACCGCCCCGACCGCTAAGGCGGGTCGCAGGAGATTCGTCCACTTCGGGAACAGGAACGGCGCGGAAGGTACGTTCATCCAGTCCAATCCACAGGGCGCGCATGCTAGCCCGGCACCGAAGGGGGGTCAAGGGGACCGCCCTGCCGCTGCGCTCGCGGGCGCGAAAAAAGCAGAGAGGAGAGCCCGTGAAACCTCGGTCCGAAAGCTGGCTCGCTCGCGCGAATACTTCGGTAGCCGACCGGTGCCTCGTTGCGTCGTCTTGTGCGGCCGTCTCTACCGTTTCAGCCGCCTGCCGCCCTGACCTCCTCTGCCGTCCGGTATCCCTCGCGCGGCGCTTGCACCAGCACCGCCATGTTCCCAGAGTGCTTGTTCTCGTACATTTCCTGATGCACCTGGGCCACCTGGTCGAAGGTCCACGTCGAGCTCAGAACCGGTCTGATCTTCTTTTGATGCACGAGTTCGTTCGCCTGCTTGCACTCGAGGTGGTTGGCGAAGTGGGAGCCGAGAATCGTTTTCTGGTGCATCCAGAGGTGCCGCACGTCGAACTGTAGATTGAAACCGCTCGTGGCCCCGCAAATGACGATGCGTCCGAAGCGGCGGCAGAGGAAGACGCTCGTCGGAAAGGTATCGGATCCGACGTGCTCGAACACGATATCGGGGCTCACTCGGTTGCCGAGGATCTCCCAGATCGCCCGCCCGAATGCCTTGGTATCCTTTATCCTGGCCGCGGTCTGCTCGGGGGTCTCGTTGGGTCGCCAGGCGAGGTTGGGGAAGTTCTTGCGGTTTATCGTTCCCACCGCGCCGAGCTCCATGCAAAGCTTGGCCTTTTCCTCGCTGGACACGACGGCGACCGCCTTGCCGCCGAGTTGGTTTATGAGCTGGATAGCCATGGTGCCGAGGCCGCCGGCACCGCCCCACACCAGCACCGTCTCCCCGGGCTTCAGTTGCGCCCGGGTAGTCAGCATGCGAAAGGCCGTAAAATACGTAAGCCCGTAAGAGGCGGCCTCCTCCCAAGTGAGGTGAGCCGGTTTGCGCAGAACCTGTTCCTCCTGCACGACGGTGAATTGCGCGAAGGATCCATCGGGGGTCTCGTAGCCCCAGATCTTCTGCTCCTGGCAAGCCATGGGATCGAACGTCGGGCACTCTCCGCAGTTTCTCTGGCAGTACTGATTACAATGAACGATGACCTCGTCGCCGGGCTTCCAACCCCGGACCTCGGAGCCGACCTTCCACACCAGCCCGGAAGCGTCAGAGCCGGCTATGTGGTAGGGCTTGCCGTGAACGTCCAGGACCGACACGGGTTTTCCCAGTCCTGCCCACACCCCGTTGAAGTTCACGCCCGCGGCCAGGACGAGCAGCATGACCTCGCGGGGGCCGGGCTCGGGCGGAGGAACCAGCTCTTTTTGAAAAGACTTGAGCGGTTCTCCGTGCCGCTCCTTGCGGATTACCCACGCGTGCATCTTTTTCGGTATCACGCCGATTTCGGGAATCGTTCCGAGAGGAAAAGTCTCCGGTTGAGCCATTACTTCGCACCTCCCTTTCTAGCTAACCGTTGCCTCGATTATTCTGCATAGGTCGCAGACAATCGCTTCCAAACTGAAATCCTTGGGCGTGTATACCGCCCGAACGCCTCTCTCCCGAAGCCACTCGCGGTCGGCCGGCGGTACGATCCCGCCCACCACGACCGGCAGATCGCCGAGCCCGGCGCGCTCGAGCTCCCGGATCACCGCAAGCGCAAGCTCCCGGTGCGATCCGCTCAGGACCGAGAGGCCGACGAGGTGGACGCCTTCTTCGACCGCAGCCTGCGCGATTTCGGCCGGAGTCGTCCTGATTCCCATGTAGACCACCTCCATGCCGGCGTCGCGAGCCGCGAGCGCGATCTGCTCGGCCCCGTTGGAATGGCCGTCCAGACCGGGTTTGCCGACGAGCAGGCGGGGCGGTCCGCCCAGGCGTTCCGTCAACTTGCCGACCAGGCGCGCCGCCTCGGATCCCGCCGGGCGAGCCTGGGAGCTTCGCGAAATGCCGGTCGGCGCCCGGTACTCTCCGAAGACGGCGCGCAGCGCGTCGGCCCACTCTCCTGTGGTAACTCCTACCTCAGCGGCCGCTATGCTCGCCGGCATGACGTTCTCCCCGCTTTGGGCTGCGGCGCGAAGCTCGGCCAAGGCCTCTTTTACCGCCCCCGCCTGCCTCTCGGCGCGAAAGGCCCTGAGCTCCGCTATCTCGGCCTCTTCGGCGGCCGGATCGACCTCCAAGAAGGGGGCTGCCCCGCTTTGCGCAAGCGGGGAGGGCTCGGATTCGGTGAAGCGGTTTACGCCGACCACGATCCGCCGCCCCTCCTCGATCTCGCGCAAGCGCGCCGCGTTGGAAGCTACGAGCATCGCCTTGACGAAGCCGGACTCGATGGCGGCCACCGCCCCCCCTTGCGCCTCGATCTTGGCCATCAGCCCCTTTGCATCTTCCACCATCTCGCGCACGCGCCGCTCGAGTACCTTCGAGCCCGCGAATATGTCTTCGTGCTCCAGCAGGTCGGTCTCGTAGGCGAGGATTTGCTGGACGCGAAGCGACCACTGTTGATCCCACGGCCTGGGCAATCCGAGCGCCTCGTTCCAGGCCGGAAGCTGGACGGCCCGTGCGCGGGCGTCCCGGCTGATCACGGCCGCCAGCGCTTCGATGACGATCCGGGCTATGTTGTTCTCGGGCTGCTGCTCGGTCAGATTGAGAGAGTTTACCTGGATTCCGTAGCGGAAGCGCCTGAGCTTGGGATCTTCGACCCCGTAGCGCTCCCTGCCGATCTCGTCCCACAGTTGCACGAAGGCCTTGAGCTTGCACACTTCCTCTACCAGTCTCGTTCCCGCGTTGACGAAAAACGAGACTCTACCGAAGACCTCTTGCATTTCCGCTGCCGACACCCGGCCGCTTTGCGCCACCGCGTCGAGCACGGCGATGGCGTTAGCCAGACATATCGCGAGCTCCTCGACCGGCTTGGCGCCCGCTTCCTGAAGGTGGTAGCTACAAACGTTGATGGGGTTCCACCGAGGCATCTCCCGCAGCGTGTAGGTGATGACGTCCGTACAAAGCCGCATGCTGGGCGCGGGCGGAAAGATGTAGGTGCCCCGGGAGAGATACTCTTTGAGGATGTCGTTTTGCGTGGTTCCAGCGAGCTCGCGCTCTTTTACCCCCCGCTTGCGCGCGAGCGCCACATAGAGGGCGAGGAGCCACGGTGCCGTGGCGTTGATGGTCATCGAGGTGTTCATGCGCTCGAGCGGGATCTGCGCGAAAAGCCTCTCCATGTCCGCGATGTGCCTTACCGGAACGCCCACCTTGCCCACCTCGCCACGGGCGAGCGGATGGTCGCTGTCGTAACCCGTCTGGGTGGGCAGATCAAAGGCGACCGAGAGGCCCGTTTGGCCCTTGGCCAAATTCGTGCGAAATAGCTCGTTCGAGGCCGCAGCCGAGGTATGGCCGGCATAAGTGCGCATGAGCCAAGGCTTATCCCGCCTGGCCCCCTCGATCTCTCGGCCGGGTCCAACCTCGGCACTAGCGGACGGCTGCGTGGGGTGCCGTATCACGGTAAACGATATTTAATTGGAAGGATCCGAGGAAAGCAATTACCCACGGCGCGGGTGGCGCAACCCGGTTGGGGCGCGCCCCCCGAACTACGTCCTTGGCGCGCCGGCCAAGCCTGCACGCCTGCTTGCGGGCCTTCCTTCCCGAGATCGCAAGCGACTAACTTGGGGCCGACGGGTTTAGGGCACTGGCTGCTCGCGTTGCGCCCTTGCGCGGCTCAGCGGCGCTTCCCTTGGCCAAATCCGCCAGCAGGCGCAACATCTCTTCGGGTCCCGGCACGAAGTAGCGGGCGGCTGTCGGCCCGGCTCCTACGCGGATGGTAAAGGCTTCCGGTGGGACCCGGCGGAACATGTCTTCGTCGGTTACGTCGTCTCCCGCTGCCAAAAGGAAGTCCGCCCCGCGCTCGGCCTTCAGGATGATCGCGGCTGCGGTTCCCTTGTCGTTTCCCACCGGGCAAACTTCTATAACCTTGTGGCCGCGCAGCACCTTGAGCGGCGCATTGGAGAAAGCTTCGCTTATGTGGTTGCCGAGCTGTCGGGCATGCCGGGCGGCCAACTGTTCTTCCGCCTGCCGGTAGTGCCACGCAAGCCCGTAGTCTTTTTCTTCGATGCGCGACCCTGGAACCCGCTCGACCGCCAGGGTCAAAATCTCTCGTATCGGCGCCCGCCAGCTCTGGTCCGCGCCTCGGATGAACTCCTGGAAACTCTTCTCGCCCGGGGGCCGGACCGTGGCGCCATGCTCGGCCGAAAGCCCGACGCCGGTGGCGCCCAGCCACTCATCCAGCACCAGCGCCGATCTGCCGCTCAAGATGTACACGCGGGTTTCCGGGAGCTTGCAGAGGGCGGAGAGGGTGGAGAGGATCTCGGGTGTGGGGGTAGCTTCTTCCGGAACATCCACGAACTGGCGCAAAGTACCATCATAGTCGAGAAGGAGAAGGCGGCGCCTGGCAGCCTGCCACGCGGCCACAAGCCGCGCTCTCTCCTCGCCGCGCAGCGAAACCGCGTGTCTTACCTCTCGCGGCCTGGCGAGCGTGTTCATCCAGCGGCCCACCCAGCGGTGGACGTCCACGCCCTTGACTCTCGCGCGCAGGCTCGCCATGCGCCGCGCCGCCTCCTCGGGCGCGAGCGAAAGCGCATGGCTCAGGGTCGCGGCCACCGCGTCGGCATCGTAGGGGTTGACCATCAACGCTTCGCCGAGCTCCCAGGCCGCGCCGGCGAATTCACTGAGTACCAGCACGCCGTCGTCGTTGACCCGGCTCGCGACGTACTCCTTGGCGATGAGATTGAGCCCGTCGCGAAGGGGAGTCACCAAAGCCACGTCCGCCAAGCGGTAGAGGGCCGACAAGCGGGTAGGCGGCAGCGAAGCGCAGAGGTAATGGATAGGGACCATCTCGACCGACCCGTAAGCGCCGTTTATCCGTCCCACCAGCTCCTCCACCTCGCGCTTGAGCTCGCGATAGGTTTGCACCTCTTCCCTGGTCGGCACCGCCACCTGAATGAACATGACCCGATCGCGGCTTTCCGGATGCTGGCGCAAGAACTTCTCTATGGCGAGGAGCCTCTGGGGAATTCCTTTGGTGTAGTCCAGGCGGTCCACGCCGAGCACAACCTTGCGGCCGGCAGCGGCCTCCGCCATCTTGCGCAGCTCCCGCTCCACCTCGGGCGAGCCTGCGCGCTCCTCGAACGCAGCCGCATCGATGCCAAGGGGCATCGCCGCAAGCTGGACCTCTCGTCCGCCGACCTCGACCGCTCCGCTCCTCGTCTCGTAACCCAAGACCGCTAGCAGAGCCGTCTGAAAATGCCGCACGTAGTCCAGGGTATGGAAGCCAATGACGTCGGCGCCGAGCATGCCTTCGAGCAACTCCTGCCGCCAGGGAAAGATCCTGAATACCTCGGAGGAAGGGAAGGGAATGTGGAGAAAGAAGCCGATTCTCAGCTCGGGCAAGGCTCGGCGCAGAAGCGCCGGGACGAGGAAGAGATGGTAGTCCTGCACGAAGACGATGTCGGTCGGCTGTATGTGGGCGAGGGCAACGTCCGCGAACAGGTGATTGACGTCACGATACGCCTGCCAGTGGGTGGTGTTGAACTCGGCGCGGCAGGTAAAGTAGTGGAACAGGGGCCAAATGCAGGCGTTGGCCGCCCCCCGGTAAAAGAGGTCGATCTGGTGTCGGCTGAGCGGAACTCCCACCATCCCCATTTGCGAGAGAGCGGCCGCGACGGCGGAATCGACTCGATCGCCGGAGCTCGGGTATCCCGGCCAGCCGATCCAGAGCCCCCCGCTTTGCCGGTGCGGCGCGCTAAGCCCGCTGGCGAGCCCACCTGCGGAGAGCTCGCTCTCGACCCCCTTGCTTCCCCTTCGCACTTTTACAGGAAGCCGGTTGCTCATGAGGACGAGTCGGCGCCCGGATGTCAGCAGAGCGGCCGTGCTCGGGCTCTCTTTCTCTCCCGCGTCGTTAGCGATGCCGAGCCTCCCCGATCGAATCGATGACCGCCCCAGGCGCCAGCGCGCGCCGGCGCGCCCCGAAGCGACTGGTGGACATTTTTGCGACGGTCGGCTGGGGCGCAACGTGAAGGCTGGCAAATCCCTCGTCTTTCCGCCGGTACCCTTGGATTGCCATCGCCATCTAGGCTATGAGATTGAAAAGAAATTGCAAGCGCGTACGCGCCTCGTGGCTGCGGCACAAGGCGTCCCGCCAGCTCGTTTCGCCCCGGAGTCTGGGCTTCGGGGAAGGGGTGGGCGCCCGAGCCAGGATTTGCCAGGCGCGCAAGCGCGCAGCCAAAGCGTAAGGATGGATTTGCGCCGGCACATGATCGAGCGAGGCATCAGGTCGGGTGACCAGGTGTCCCTTACCAGGACCTTCACCGACCGGGACGTCGCGCAGTTCGGACGACTGACCGGCGATATGAATCCCTACCATTTCTGCCCCGACTTCGCCCGGGCCACCCGTTTCGGGCGGCCGATCGCCCACGGCCTGCTCGTGGCGAGCATGCTGACGGAAGTAGGGGGGCAATGGGCTTGGCTTGCGACCGAGATGAGCTTCAAGTTCACCGCACCGGTCTTTTCCGGGGATACCATAACGCTCGAGCTCGAGGTCGTCTCGCAAGATGAGCGAAACTTGACCCGAGCCGAGGCGCGCTGGGTCAACCAGGACTCAGTGGTAGTGGCAACCGGAAGCCTGGCCGGTTATCCTCCCACGAGCGAGCAGAGAAGGTTGCTGGGCAAGCTCTGCGAAAGCGCTAAGGCGTAGTGCGTAGCGGCCGGCTTTGCGCCGAGCAGCTATAGCTCGAGCCCCCGGAGCCGCTCGATCCCCTTGGGCGGGCCGGATGGGGGCGCGCGATTTTCCCGATGAGTTCCTGCAGCGGGAGGAATTCGCGCCCCTCCTCGCTCAGCACCTTTTGGTAGAATGCACAGGTCAAGCAGTCGGCGAACTTTCGGTTGATGTCACCGTAAACGCGCCCCCTGGCACACAGGGTCTTGGGCACGACCCAGCAGGACCTCCCCCCATTCTTTCCCCGATGTACCGCATCGAGCCTGGTTTCGGTTGCCGCGGGGCAGATCCCTCTCTCGCAGTTCACTCCGCCCGGCTCGAGCCCGCAGTTATTGAACTCCCAACAGTTTAGCGGACGCTCTCCCATGCTCGGGCTCCCTCACGTCGCCGAGTAGATGACCGCCAGGATCAAGGCCGGCTTGTCTCCGGCGGCCGTAACTAGGTGGGGTAGGGTGGAAAGGTAATAGATAGAGTCGCCCGGCTCGAGCTCGTGCGTTTCCTCGCCGAGCCTAACGGACATCCTTCCGTCCAGCACGAAGATGAACTCCTCGCCCGCGTGGATCGAAGGCTCGTCCTCGGGGCAGGCGGGCTCGAGTTTCACCAAGAACGATTCCATGTGGCGGCCCTTCACACCCGAGGCGAGAGAAGTGTAGGAGTAGCTTCGGCGCGTCGCGGCGGCCGAGGCGACTCTGGCCACCGGCTTTCGCTCGTCGCGACGCACGATCGAATAGGGTTTTTGCCCCTCCTCTTCGATTAAGGCTCCGGGCTTGGTCTGGAGGTAGCGCGCGATCTTTACGATGGCTCCAACGGGCGGGGCGATCGCCTCCGATTCGATCCTCTCGAGCATCTCGTAAGGGATATCGACCTGCGCGGCAAGCTCCTTTAGAGATATGCCTCTTGCCTCCCTAAGCTCTTGGATTCGCAAGCCAATCGGCTTTGCCTCCGGGAGCACATCCTCGTCGAGGTGGCGGCTCAGCTCGGCGATAAAATCCTCGTATCGGCTCCATTTTTCATCTGACGCGCCCATGTGCTCTCTCCTGTCCGTTCACTCCCGGCCGCCACCGCGGCCGGCCGACTCGAGCTCGAACCGGCTCCCCGCGAAACCACTATGCGAACAGGCCGACCCAGGTCAAGGGCAGCGCAGGAGGTGCGGTGTTGCCAAGAGCAGGCGTTGCCGCTAACTACCGAGAAGAGAGGGGCACGCCGCCGAGCTCGCCGCTTCGGTTGGCCGCTTCTCGGCCACTTGCGGCGGCGCTTGGATAGCCGAACGAGGGGAGATTTTTGCCGGTATGCGCATGCACGCGGAAAAGGACTATTCGCTCGAGTCGTTCAGTATCGCCGTCATCGGAGTGGGGGGCCAGGGGGTGCAGCAATCGCAGCGCCTGATCCAGTTACTTTGCGAGCGCAAGCGCTGGGGCACCAATGCCCAAGACCGATACGAGCCCACCATGATGGGTGGAAACATCGAGAGTTTCCTTCGCATCGGTTTGGACGGGAAGGTGCCGAGGGAGGCCTCTCTCGATCCTACCCCGGACGTTCTTCTCGTCATGACGCCCAAGCGCCTGCCCGAGATCTTCGGGCTCGTCCCGCCCGGCGGCCGCGAGTTCACCGGTCCCATGTTGAAGCCTGGCTGCCACGTGGTAGTGAATTCAACATTGCCCCCCGAGGATTTCTTGCGCGAGCAGCGCGAGGCGTACGTCGAGTGGAAGTATCAGGAGTTTTTGCGCGAGAAGATGGATCGGTGGCCGGGCGGCGATGCCGTGTTTCGCCGCGAGCTGAACCGGATAGAAGGGAGTTTGAAGCGGGAGTTCGCCCCCATCCGGGACACGCACAGCGCCGACTTCGACCGGATCATAACCGGCGTCAAGTTCTATACCGTCGGGATTTACAACCTCAAGGCGGAGACGCAGAAGGCGTTCGGGGTGCGCGACATTCCCCCGACCTCGGCCGCGCTTGCGGCCGTGTTTCGCGTGGCTGGCCTGGCCTCCAAGCAGGAGTACGAGAGCGTCCTCAGGGAGGCCTTGGGGGGGCTCGACGCTCGTCTTCTCGAAGCTAACGTGGCGATGGGCGAGGCCGTCTGGGAGGGGCTGAAGGCGATGGAGGGTGAAGTGTACCCGGAGCTCCATCCGCCGGGACCTCGCAGGGAGGGCGAGCGGGCGGCGGTCAAGAGCCGCATCCCGCAAGAGACCAGGATTCTTACCGGCAATCAGGCGGCGATCGAGGGTGTCTTCGGCAACAAGGTCGACTTCTCTTCCGATTACATGATCACCCCCTGGGGATCGGCTTACGCGTACATGTGCGAGAACGTGACCGATAGCCCAGAGCACATCGAGCCCTCGACGTCGGAAATCAACGCTTTGGCTTACAACGTGGGTGCCGCGATCGCCGGCGCCCGCGTGGTTTGGGGGACGGCTTCGGAAGGTTACTCCTACCAGAAGGAGCTCGAGGTAACCGCCCAGGGGATGCGCCTTCCGATGGTGATGATCCACCCCTGGCGGGCGCCGACCAGAGGGGCATGGAACATTCACGGCGATGCGGTTTTTGTCTGGGATAGGGGAGGGGGGGTGAGGCTCGTCGCCCGCACTCCGCAGCAGGCCTACGACATGCTCACCATGGCGATCTACATGGCCGAGCACGAGCTCCTCCACAACCTGGTTTACCTCTGCTATGCCGGCGACCGCACGAGCAACTACGCCCAGCGCGTGCGCCTGTTGCCGAAGGAGGTGTTGCGGGCGATGAATCCCCCGCGTCGTTGGCGGGGCTACCAGGCCATCGTGGAGGAGACCGGAAGGAGCACGCAGTTTTGGAACATTTGCGAACGGCCGCTCGAATGGGTGCGCATCCAGCGCTCGCTTTACAACTCGGTGCATCACGGAGGGCCGATCGCCTACAGGGAGGCGGCGGAGAAATACCTCGAGGTGAGCGGGCGCGACTATCGCGACCCGCTCGAGCTGGATTTCGTGGACGAGAAGTCGTCGAGCCTGATCGTTACCATGGGCTCGCACGCCGAGGACGCCATGGTGTGGGCGTCAAGACACCCGGGTTGGGGCGTGGTAAGCCCCCGGATGCTCCCCTTCCCGGCCGAGCGGTTCAAACAGGTGATCGAGGAGATCGGCGAGGGTCGCATAGAGCGGGTCGTGGTCATAGATCCGGGAGGCGCAACCCTCGACTCCGCCATCGGTCCCCTGGCGGAGCAGGTGGCTCTTGCGGTTCCTGCCCTCATCGGGAGGATCCACTCCTGCATTCTCACCGGCGCATTGAATACCACGGACCGCATAATCGACGAGGCGATAAGGCAGCCCGCTTCCATCCGCCGGGGCCATTTTCTCGGGCTCGAGGATGACCGGGGCGAGGACCGCTTCGTGCTCATGGGTTTCGAGCGCAGGGATCCGCGCAAGGAGCTCACCCAGCCCTTCGATCTCACCGTGTCGCATCACTGCCCCATGTGCAGCGAAAAGACCATGGAGCGGACGGCCGCCAAGCACGTGTTGCCAGAGGAGATAAGAAAGCGCACCGGCAAGGACGGCAGGTTCAACGTGGTTTTCATAAACGCGGGGTGCGCCACGAACACGCAGGGGATGGACCACGAGATGGTATGGAAGGGATTTCCCGATCGAAAAGTGGCGGCGTTTCACACCGTCTATCCTTCGACCGTCGGCATTTCGGCCGGGTTTTCCCGGGCGTGCGAGATACTGGGGAAGAAAAACGAAATCATCACGCTTTTGGGCGACGGCGGACTCGGTATCGGCGAAGGGCAGATCATGGAGGTGATCGCCAAGGGGTACGACGTTCTCGTTTGCGTCGAAGACAACGAGAACACCGCCAACACGCGCGGGGGCAAGACTGCCACCACACCGCTCGAAGCCGCCACCCCTCTGGAGCCCCAGGGACGCCAGGATCCGCCGATTTTCTATCCCTTCAAGTTCATCGACGCGGGCTTGGAATTCTTCGCCATGGTCGTGGCCGAAGGGGAGTTTTCCCACACGCTCTCGGATGCCCTCACGCTCGCCAAGCAAATCCGCGGCCCCAAGATGATCGCCTGTTACATCATTTGCCAGCCCAACCACAAGGCGGCTCCGGACTGGAGCAAGGAGGCCGAGTGGCCCGTCGGTTTTCCGGAGGAGGAAATCCCCGCGGACTTCAGAGGCCGAAAGCGGCCCGCACTCTCCACCTTGGCTGTGATGGCGGGGGATTGGTTCCTCTTCTCGTACCGCCGTGGTGAAGGATACCGAACATTCCACGATTTCGACGCCGAGCAGGCGAGGCGGGTGATGGAACTTTACGTCTCGGCCCAGGGGCGCTACAGCCACCTTTCGGTGAAGGGCAAGGAGGGGGAGGCGCTTTCGCGGGCCAGGGCTGGCGTGGAGAGGAAGATCGCGTGGAGCAGCGAGGTCTGGACGGAGATTTGCCGGCGCGCCGCCTCCTTCAAGATTCCCACGGCCGCCGTCGCTCGCAAGATCGAGGAGTTGGCCTCGGCCGATGGTATTTTGCAAAAACTCGATTTGGCGCAGGCCGCAGGCGACGGCAACACGGCGGAGCTTCTCGCCCAGGCCTTGCGAGACGATGAGTTTCGCCGTTTCTTGGAATCTAGCGAGGCGAGGCAGGCGATCGCAACCGGCGGGCTGGGAAGGCTCCTCAAGTTGTCCCCCCGCTGAGCTCATGGCGCGGCTTCAAGAGCGCGTCTTCGATGGCTTCGCCGCGATCCCGACTCTCCTCGATCAGGGCCAAGCGCTTTCGGCAAAGAGAAAGATCGACTGGGTATGCGTACCTGGTCAATGCCGCCCGAAAAGCGGACTCGCGGGTTGCCAAGGCTTCCGCGGCTGCCCGGTAGCCCGCTGCGGCGTGCTGCGGCCGGTAGCTCAGAAGCGTCACGAGCGATCCCTCGGTCATGAGCTTCATGTCTTGCGGCGTTGGGCTTATGTACAATAGCTCGTGGGGAGCCTCCTGCCTGCTAGCGGCCCAACCCCTGCGGTCGAGGAGCTGGTGGACGTTTGCCGCCACGTTCCCTTCGAGGGCGGTGAGAAGTAGCTGCAGGGTAAACTCTGCCGTGGGGCAATCCGGGGCGAGATTGCGAAGCGGGGTGAGGGGATTGATGAGGACGAACAGGCGCGCGCGCCCGAGCTTTTGCGCGATCCAAAGCGCGCTCGTGTTTCGCGTCTCGCCGTCGGCCAGGATCGCTCCGTGGCGCAGATAGGGCAGGAAAACGAGAGGGATCGCGCTCGAAGATACGGTCGCGTGCGCCAGACTCGCCCCGGCCACGTAACGGTGGTGGTGGAAGAAAGGATCGGACTCTACCTTGCTTTTGAAGCGGCGCTTGCCGAAGAGGACCGGCCTGCCGTCGGTTATGTCGGTTGCGCAGATGAAGAGATCGCGTTTTAGGTGGTCGAAGCGATACAGCCGGCCGCGGCGGTCCGAGAGGACCTGGCAGAGGAAGTTCTCCAGCGTGTGCAACCTGAACCAACCCTTGGGAATCGTGTTGAGCAGCTCCTCTATCCGGGTGAGGTAGTTCTGGTAGCGGCGGCGGCGGGCCTCGGCCGAAAGTCCGGTCAGATCTTTCCTTATGTCGCTCACGATGAGCCGCAGACTGCGCCACACGGCGGTGATGAGATTCGGCACCTGGCGCCGCTCGAGATCGAGCAGGAGCACCGGATCGAAGGGCTGGATCTCGTCGGGAAAGCGGCCCGACATCGACTTTATGATGATCTCCGGGGCGAACCCCATTGCGAGAAAGGCCCCGGTTACGGCGCCCGCGCTCGACCCGACGATGGTGGCGATGTGCGCGGCGAACCCGCCTGCGAGAATATCTTCGAGCGCGATCAGGGCTCCGGCCTGAAACGCCACCCCGAGCGGCCCCCCTCCCGTCATGATCAGGCTTATCGGTTCCGTTACCATCGTGCCCGTGACAATATGCCGACGGTGCTCCTTCGGGTCAACGCTGTCCGAGGTGGCGCCGCACGGCTGTTCGCGGTAGGATCGTCTTCGGGGAGGCGAAAGGAATGGCCACGGAACTGAGCAGAGAGGTTTACGTTATCGGTGCGGGCATGACTCCCTTCGGGCGCCACGAGGGCAGGGGGGTTGTCGAGCTCGGAGGGGAAGCGGTTCGGGCGGCCCTCGCCGATGCAGGTATTGAATACTCTGACGTCGAGATCGCCTTTTGCGGGCACGTGCTGCAGGGGACCACGGCGGGCCAAAAGGTGCTCTACGGCGTGGGGATGACCGGAATCCCGATATTCAACGTCGAAAACGCCTGCGCGTCGGGAACCTCGGCGCTGCGCGCGGCGGTGATGGCCGTAGCGTCGGGCATGCACAAGGTGGCCCTGGCGGTTGGTTTCGAGGTCATGGGGCGGGGCGCCATTCCCACGGGCGGCGACGAGAGACTCGAAGCGCAGCGCCCGGCGGGCGCCAAGGCCGTGCCTGCGCTCCCCGCGCTCTTCTCGCGCGTTTTTGCGGCGCACTCGGCGCGCTACGGGACAACCGTCGAACAGATGGCGCTCGTGGCGAAGAAGAACCGAGATTATGGAGCCAAGAACCCCCGGGCGCAGTACCGCGACCCGGTATCGGTGGAGGACGTGCTGAAGGCTCGCGAGATCGCGCCACCCCTTACGCTCTTCATGTGCTGTCCCACGAGTTCGGGCGCCGCGGCGGTCGTGGTCGCCTCGGCCGACATGGCCCGTTCGGCGCGAAAACCGATACGGGTGGTAGCCTCGTCCCTTCGCTCCGACCCGCCCATAGATGCTAGTGACCCGCTTGCGGGCATAACGGAGATCAATACCGCCGTAGCCAGGCAGGCTTACGAGCAGGCGGGGGTCGGACCGGATGACATAGACGTGGCCGAGGTCCACGATTGCTTCGCGATCGCGGAAATCGTCCACTACGAGAATCTCGGTTTTTGCCCGCGCGGCGAGGGGGGAAGATTCATCGAGCAGGGCCTGGCCTCGGCGCGGGTGAAGGTGAGCACGAGCGGCGGGCTTCTTTCCAAAGGGCACCCGCTCGGAGCTACGGGCATCGCGCAGGCGGTCGAGGCGGTCGAGCAACTGAGGGGGGAGTCGGGGGAGAGGCAGGTCGGCGGAGCGAAGCTCGCGCTCACGCACTGCCAGGGCTTCGGGGGAGCCGCGGGCGTTCATATCTTCGCGCGCGCCTAGACGGGCGGGCGGCGCCGGCGCGCAGTCGCCCGTTTTACCACCCGCTCTCCTGCCGTTTGAGGATCAAGCGGGCGGCCGCCAGTCCCAAAACCTCGTTGGTGCCATCTTCTATGAGCGAGGCTCGGGCGTCGCGGAAGATCTTCTCTACCGCGTACTCCTTGCTCAAGCCGTAGCCGCCGAAGAGCTGGACGGCGGTCGAGGCGACGCGGAAGGCCGCTTCGGTGCAGAACACCTTCGCGGCGATCGAGTACTCGCTCGCCGGAGGGGCCATCTGGGCATTGTAGATGTAAGCGGCACGGGAGAGGGCGCGCGCGGCCTGCACGTCCCTGAACATCTCGAAGAGCTTGTGCTGCACCAACTGATGCTCGCAAAGCGGTTTGCCCCCTTGTACGCGCTGGCGCGTGTAGGCCAGCGCCTCCTCGAACGCCGCGCGCGCCACCCCCGTGAAGGTTGCTCCCATGGTGGCGTTGGCCATGGCGAGGATTCCGTCGGTCATGGTCTCGTATCCCTCGGGGGGAACGAGCACGTGGTCGGCCGGAATCTTCACCTCGTCGAAGAAAATCTCCCCCTGATTGAGCGCGCGCTGTCCCAGCTTGTTTAGCGCCCGGCCCCGAGAGATGCCCGGAAGGTCGAGCGGAACGATGGCGATTCCGCTTCCCGCCATCCCCTGGGAGGGGTCTAGCGAAAGGAAGAGCAGGGCATGCGTGGCTATGGTGCCGTTGGAGACCCAGGACGATTTCTGGCCGTTCACGATCCAGCAGTCCCCTTCGCGCCTGGCTCGCACCTGCGGCACGATCCGAGGGTCGCGAAACTCCGGGGTCCCAATGAGAATGTTGTCGGATCCGTGCTCGGGCTCCGTTACCGCCCAGCATCCGACGATCTTGCCTTCGCGGTCGGCCACGAAGGGCTTGACGTAACGCTCGATCAGCTCGGTGTTTCCCCCGAGACATACGAAGGCAAAGGGGAAGGGTGCCACCCCCAAGGCGATGGCGAGATCGGCGCTTCCCCAGCCCATCTCCTCCGCGACCATGTGCCGAGCCCGCGGCGAGAGGTTCGTCCCTCCGTATTCCTCCGGTATGGCCTGTAAATGGTACCCTAGCTCGTAAGCCTGTCGAAAGACCCGCCACATGACCGACCCGGGCCTGGAGACCTCCTCCGGGTCCGCGAGCCTGTCGAGCTCGAGGCTTGCGGGTCGCAAGACGTCGCGCGCGAATTCGTGCGCCGCCTGCCGAAGAGAGCGTTCCTCGTCCGTGACCGAAAGGTCGAGCTCGAGATAAGGTTCCATCGCGACCTCCTTCGTCCCGATGCCGTGGCTTTGGCTTGCGACGAGTTAAGCAATCCCGACAAGCTTAGTCCAGCGCGCGCAAAGAGAGCGCCGAGGCAGGCAGTGCGAACTCTCGCCGCGCGCTGTCGGCAGAAGCGTTACTGCTACGAGGGGGCCAGGCCCTTCATGCGCTCGATGATCGCTTCGATAGGTCCGGCCTCGTTAAGAATGTACCAGTGCAGGCCGCTCACTCCGGCCTCGAGCAGGGCAGCCGCTTGGCGGGCGGCGGCTTCTATGCCTTGCTCGCGCAAAGCCTCGGGGTCTTCCTCCGCCATCACTGCTTCGTAGCCAAGCCCCATCCTCGGGCTGCACTTGCGGGCGAAATTGCGCGCCTTGGGGGTTACGATGGGCATGATGCCCGCCAGGACCGGAAAGTTCAGGCCCGCTCCCTCGACCTTGGCGACGAAATCTAGGTAGGCGTCATTGTCGAGAAAGAGCTGGGAGATCGAGAAGTCGGCTCCCGCCTCCATCTTGTGCCGCAAGAGCCCGACCTCCTCCTCCACGCTCCTTCCCTCCCTGCCTTCGGGGTAAGCGGATACGGCGATGCAGAAGGAGTGCCCCAGCTCGCGGATATAAGATACCAGTCGGCTCGCATAGGGAAAGTCGCTCTTGCGCTCCTCGGCCGGGATCGGATCGCCGCGCACGGCCAGCACATTCGCTATGCGAAGGCTCTTCAGGTTGTCGAGCACGCGGCGCATCTCTTCCCTATCGGCCCACTGGCAGGTGATGTGGGCAAGCGCCCTCAGGCCGTGTGCCCTTTCGATGGTATCGGCGATCATGGCCACCCGCTCGCAGTTCTTGCCCCGCGGGGAGCAGGTAACCGAAATGAAGTCGGGTCGAAGCTTGGCAAGCCGCGGAAGCGTGTGCGCAAGGAGCCGCTCCAAGTCGCGCTCCTCGCGAGGCGGGAAAAGCTCGAAAGACAAGGTCGGCCGGCGGTTCTTGCGGATCGAGTCGATGATTTTCTCTGCCATCGGGTTGCCGTCCTCCTCCGTTTTTTCGTTTCGCGCGGCCGTTTCCACCATATTTTGATCGGTTCTTCGAAGGAATGAAACCCCAAAAGAGCGAAGAAAGCGCAACCGCGGGTATCGCGCGCCGACGCCCGAAGGAGCCGCTCGGAGGGACGATCGCCACGGTCCTGCGGGGCGGGCGGTTGTCTAGGCCAGCGGCGGGCTGTAAAAGGTTCTCCCTGGGCTTATCTAGGGGCTCATTTGGGAGAGGAGGTAGACATGGCGAAACCACCGGCCGTATTCACTAGGTTCATGGAGGAGTTTCCCCGGGTAGGAGAGGCCTACAACGCTTTGGGGAAGGCAGTTCGCGAAGCCGGCCCGCTGGACGAAAAGACGATCGCCCTCGTCAAGCTTGCGATCGCGGTGGGAGCGCGCCTCGAAGGGGCGGTTCACTCGCACGCGCGCCGGGCCCGCGAAGCGGGCTGGAGCCGGGAAGCCTTGCGGCAGACGGCGATGTTATCGGTCACCACGATCGGGTTTTCCTCCATGATGGCGGCCCTCGTTTGGGTGGAAGACGTGCTGGGCAAAGAGAAGGGGCGGCGAGGACGGGAGCGGGCCGCCCAGCGAAGGGGAAGCCGGTAAGGGAGAAGCGGGTGTAGCCTGGGGCGGAGCGGTAGAGTTTCCGCGACCGTGCCGCTGAGAGACGCGGTCCTTTCCCAGGTTGAAAAAATGGCTTCGCTCTTTATAAAAGGGAGCGCGGCTTCCCGGTCGGTCGGAATCGGCCGCTCGGGCTCGAGCGCTCTTGGGGCGCCGCAGTGTGAGGTAGGATGGATAAATACCCTCGGCGTTTCGTCGAGATGGCCTTTTGCTATCTCGCGTTGGGTGCCCTGCTTGGGCTTTACATGGCGCTCTTTCCCATCAGCCGGGCGGTTCTTTTCGGCCACGTCCACCTCTTGCTCTTGGGTTTCATGAGCATGTCCATCTTCGGCATTGGGTACCACATACTACCGCGTTTCAACAACCGGCCTCTGCCCTGGCCGAAGCTCGTTCCCCTCCACTTCGCACTTGCGCAAATAGGCCTTGTGGGGATGATCATGACCAGTCCCGGCACCGGCTTGCCGCCGGCTCTCTTCTGGTCGGCATCGGCCGTCGAAGCGGCATCGATCGGGCTTTTCGTGGTGAACCTGCAAGCCCTCCTTTTGGCCGGGCGGCAGGTTGCGGCAGCTACGCAGACCCGCCCTTTGGGGGAGCTTTCGCCGGCGAGCATCGTAGGGGAGGTCCTGGCCCGGTGGCCGGCGGCGCGGGACTATTTCGTCCGGCAGGGTTTTTCTGCGCTCGCGGATCCATCTCACGGGGGCCCCGGGGGCCCGCGTGTAACGATCGAGCAGGCCTGCCGAAAGCACGGCAAAGATCCGAGGGAATTTTTGGACGGCCTGGCCCGCCATCTCGCCTTAGGTGAGCCGGGCGCAGGGGGCGGCGGGGGCGTGGGGCCGCAGGATAGGATCGGCGATCTGGTCGCGCGGCATCCGGCCACGCGGGCGGTCTTCGAGCGTTACTACGGTGCCGGGTGCTTCAGTTGCGCGGGTCAGGCCTACGAGACTGTAGCGGAAACCGCCGCCATGCACGGGGTCGCCCTGGAGCGGATCCTCGCTGACTTGAACGACGCGGTGAAGAGGGAATAGGCTGGGGCGGGCCAACGGGTCCCCACCATTCGGAGGAAGCGCATGAAAAGATTGGCACTTGCAGTTTTTCCGTCGCTCGGCTTGCCCGTTTTGGATCTGCCGCGTGCGGCGCGCGAGGCGGAAGAGGCAGGACTCGAAGCGGTATTTACAACCGAAGCCGGGGAAGACACTCTCGGCTGCGTCCACCTCATGGCGCACGCAACCCAGCGGATCAAGGTCGGCAGTTGGATCGCCAACATATACCTCAGGCATCCCTACCTCTGTGCTTGTGCCGCCCGCCTCATAGCCGAGGTCTCGCAAGGACGCTTGATTCTGGGGCTGGGCGTAAGTCATCGGCCGGCCAACGAAGCTTTGGGAATAGAGATGGGAAGGCCGATCCAGGACATGCGGGAGTACGCTACGCGGGTCGCCGGATATTTGCGAGGCGAGGGGGCGGCGCTGGTTCCGCCCAGGCCCGCCCCGAAACCGGTTCCTCTGTACCTGGCGGCGCTCGCGCTCAAGATGGCCGAGCTTGCGGGCGAGGTGGCCGACGGCGTTATGCTGTACCTCTGTCCGCCGAACCGGATCGAGAGAGTCAAGAAGGCGGCGGCGAAGGGGCGGGAGGTGGCGAAACGGAGCGATCCCGTGGATATAACGCTCGGCATCCCGGTCTTCTTGGACGAGAGCTTGGAGTCGGCGCGCGCCAAGGCGCGGGCCGGGCTAGCTTTTTATACCGTGCTCCCCTTTTATCAGGCGCTCTTTCGCGACTGCGGCTTCGAGGAGGAAGCCCGAGCCATGGCCGCAGGCAAGGGGATGGATGCGATTTCCGAGCGGTTGATAGACGCCGTTACGCTTGCTGGCCCGCCACAGCGCTGCCGCGAGGGGCTCGAGCGCTTTCGTCAAGCCGGAGTGGATTTGCCGATTCTGGTCGCTCCTGCCGGCGTCCCCGATCCCTTGGGAGCGATCCGCGCCATGATCGAGGCGCTCGCTTCCTGAGATAGCCGCCGGCGGGACTGCGAGGATTTGGGGGGTGGATATGTTGGAGGAGCGTTGCGGCGCGGCTAGGGGAAAGTCGCGGTTGTGGTGGAAGGTGCCTGCCACCTTTTTGGTCTCGTTTTCCGTGGGTCTTTTGGGTTGCGAGAAGCCTAAGCCGATCGAGCCCTTTTCCCGAGAGACTTTTTTCTCCACCGGCGGCCGGCGCCTGCACTTCGTCGCGGCGGGAGAGGGCGAAGCCGTGCTTCTCCTCCACGACGCGGGCACCTGGAGCTACTCCTTCCGGGAGACTATCGAAGCGCTGAGCGATCGGTACAAAGTACTTGCAGCCGATCTTCCCGGGTGCGGGCTATCGGACAAGCCGCCGGCCGATGACCGGGTGTTCGACATGGACACGCTTACCGATAACCTCGCCTCGTTTCTGCGCTCCGAGCGGGCGGGTGAGGTAGTGGTCGTGGGCCATGGCTGGGGGGGTAATGTGGCGCTCGCCCTGGCGGTCCGGCATCCCAGGGCGGTTCGCGGCCTCGTGGTAAGCGGTGCCTGGGCCTTGGCGGAAGAGGTGAAGCCACCGCTTCTGGCTCGGGTTAGCCGGGTGGCTCTGGTCGGAGATAGCGCGTGCGCGTGGTTGCCGAAGCTGCTCTTGCGGCGGCACTTCGGGCCGCTTTTCGGAAGCGGGGCGCGGGTGATGACCAGCGAGTGGCTCGAGCAGGTAAGCGTCCCTGCGGCGGAAAGCGGGTGGTGCAACGTGTTTCGCTTACCTAGCCTCTACGCGCCGTTCGAGGATGGGCTGGCAAAGGCTCTCGGCGAGATCGAAGTGAGGGCGCTGCTTCTTTGGGGAGAGAAAGACGAGCTTGCCCCGATTTCCGCGGCCAAGGCGCTCGAACAGAAATTGGCCAACTCTCGTCTTCAGGTCTTCTCGGGTGCGGGCCACATGCTTTTGGAGGAGCGGCCAGTGGAGTTCAACGGGGCGGTCTTGACTTTTCTGGAGTCGCTCGGCGGGGGTGCGCCCAAGGGGGCGCGCCGGCGCGTCAAGGGAGGGCCTGCGCTTCCCAAGCCCGACTTGGTGGCGGAAGTCGATCGGCGCTGCCCGTGCGTGGGGGTCGAGGAGGGTCGCGGGCCTCGCGCGCGCTCTCTCTACCGCCGCTGCGTGCGAGACGTTAGCTCCGATTTGCGCTCGAGCGGCGCCATTACCGGAGCGGAGCAAGCTGCGCTCATAAGGCGCTCGGCGCGCTCCACCTGCGGCCGGCCGAACTTCGTTCGCTGCTGCCGCCGCTCGCGTTGCCGAATCACGACCTCCAAGCGCTGCGAACGAATGCGAGCTAAGAGCCTGGGGCCGGGCTCCTGCTATCCGAATCCTTGCCCGGAAGCCGGCGCTGACTGAGGGGGCGTCCGTCTGCGAGCATTGCCATCGCGGCCAAGACCGGTTAAAAAAGGGCGAGCGCGCCCATAGCTCAGTTGGATAGAGCGTTTGACTACGAATCAAAAGGTCGGGTGTTCGAATCACCCTGGGCGCGCTAAAAAATCGAGGCTGGCACTCGACTCGGGTCGATCCCGAAAAAGGCTGCTCCGCGGCAAGCGTGTATCTTGTACTTGTCGCCACTGCGCCTTTCCGAAAGGCGGGAGGCGTTCCCCCGGGCACCAAGTGTCTGGGGGACCCGATCGCCGGGGGAATCTCCCGCAGGGGAGTTCGATCGTCGCTGCCGCAAGAGGATGCAGGACACCTCGCCTGGGCTTCGCGCCGGTCGCAGTTCCCATCGGTCACTCGAAAGCGCCAGGTATCCAGGCACGGCCGGCTGTTTGCGCGGGATGGAGCAAACCAGCGCAGCCCTCTTGTCTTGCGCGAAGCGCTTGAGGCGCCAAAACTAATCACCCTCCCGCAAGCTTTCTATACCCGAGGCGATTTCACGGCTCAAGTCGGCGAGCAGCTCGCTCAGGGCGCCGACGAGCACCTCGGTGGTTGTGGCTACCGCGTGCCTGGTTAGATGCGTCTCGCGCGCAACCAGGGCGCGCTTCGTGCTTCCATCGCGGACGATCCAGCGGGCGAAACACTCGGCACTCCCGACTGCGCTTGGCTCGAAGCGGATCACGTCGATCTCGATTGTGTAGTCGAGTTTGGTGTTGGCCCGCCAGGGATAGAGAAAAACATCGTCGGTCTCGAGAAGGCGGCTTAGGTTTGTCGCCACTACCCGAGCGAAGCCTTGAGCGAGCGGCTCGCCCCAGCGATCGTTTTCCGAGACTTCGAGGCGGCTAGGCGAGACGCGCCGAACGATTTGAGGCCTATCCAGGTAGGCCGGAAGCGCAAGCGGGCCGAGCCCGAGCTTAAGCCCGCTATTCTCGCCGCGCGTTTTTCCTCCCGCGGCCAGAGTCGTCATATCGCTTGCTTCCGTAAGAACGAAAAACCGCGTCGTATCCGGTTTCGGCCGCAGGCCGAAGCAGCCTGCCGTCGCAGCGCAAATCGCGGCTAGCCAGAGGGCAAGCGACAATGGCGACGGTCGAGTCATCGAGCCTCCTGCGCCACCGGTTTGCCCCGCACGAGCGCGCTCGGATTGCGCTCCAAATACTCCGCTAGCGAGCGCACTGCCCGGGCGGCCGCCGAAACCTCCTTGAGCGAGGTCGTCAGTTCGTAGAGCAGGGGAGAATCCGGGGCGAGCGTGTCCCTGAGCTCTCGCAGGGCGATCCGGCCTTCCTTCAAGGTCTCGCCGGCATCGCGGGCCGTCGCTTCGAGCCGCTCGCGGGTGGGAACCAAGTTGCGATCGAGCTCTTCGGCGAGATCGCGGACGCTTCGAGCGGTGCGATCCAAGCTTTGTATCGCTCCATCCAAAGCTTCGAGCGCGCTGTCCAGCTTGGGCGAGGTGACCAGGTCGTTCACCCCTTCCACCGCCTCGGTCAGCGAGCGTGCAAGGCGGGCCAGATCCACCTCCTCCAGCCTGGCCAGGAAGCGGGAAGCTTTCATTTGCACCTCCTCCAAAGGAGTGGGCACGGTGGGAATCTCCTGGTAAGGAACACTCGGATCGGCGATCAACCGGGGAGTCGTCTGGGGAAGGAGATCGAGCTTGACGTAGAGGAGGCCGGTTACGAAGCTTTCCATCGCCAATTGTGCCCGCAGGCCCGCATCGATAAGACGGCGCAGGAAGTCGGGGTCCTCCAGATTCGCCCTTCCTCCCCGCTCCCTGATGCGATCCTCGTCGAGCTCGATCAGAACCGGAATGTGCATCTTTTCAAGCTCCGACGGCGCTCGGAACGCCTCGGCCGCGCCCACGTTCAACAACACCCCGGTCACCGACCCGATTTCCACCCCCTTGAATTTGACGGGCGCCCCCACCCGCAGCCCGCTAACGTCGCTGTCGAAATATAGAACGTACTGGTGGGTGCGCCGAAACAGGCGCCCGGAGCCCAAAACCGAAACCGCTACGACCGCCAGCGCCACGGCGCCGACCACGAAGGCGCCGATTATCGCGGGATTCGCGCGTTTGCTCATACGGGCCCGATCAATCACGCGGGGGGCGGGAAATCAAGCCGCGCCCGTCGAGGGTGGAGAGGGCGAGCCGAGGGGCGGCGTTGGGCCGCGGGACTTGGGTGTGGCGGAGGTTGCCATTGCCGGGCCGACTGCCCGCCTCTTCTCCCTGGTATTCGCTACAAGGAAGCTGGATCGTCGCTCCGGGTATCGGGATGACTAGAGATGTCGCGCCGAGCAAGGTCGTGGGATTTGCTGGCCTGCGTTCGATAAGTTGGTCGCCTGCGTTCGATAAAAACTCCCGAGCAAGGGAAATCCCCCGGGGAAATAGGGAAAACAGGGGATTGCAGGAGGGTGGGGTGGCGGTGTTATCTTGGGCGGGCAAAGTTATCGGTCATCCCGAGACGCCCGGTTCGCTTAGGCTGGGTCTATCGCCTGTTCGAACCCTGGGCTTCTATTCGTGACCGCCGTTGCCGCATTGGGTGGCGCATGATCCGTTTCCTGAACGCGGCCTAAGTGGCGCGTCTTCGTTGCGCAGCCGGGGGTTCGCAGCGGGAGGACAGCCCGTTTGGGCTGTAGCGGCTCGAGGTAATTTACTCATGTACGCGCGATTTTTCGATTGCAGGGAGCTCAAGGCCGGAATGAGGGTTGCGAGGAGGGTGGTTCACCGGGACGTGGTGCTTGCCGAGGCCGGAACAGTTCTCACCGACTCCCTGATTCACCTCTTTATGTTTATGGGCATAAGAAGAGTCGCGGCCAAGCCGCCGGCTGCCGGTGAGAGGGGGGAAGGACGGGCTGCGGCGGCAAGGTGACGTACCAGCGCGCGTAGCGCGCCTCGCACACTCACATTCTGACCGCTCGAGCTCTCGCTAGAGAGTTCGTTCGGGGCCGCTCGTCGGCGCGTGCGCTTGCCCGCGGCACTTCCGCTGTACTAGAATCCCCGTCAAGTTGGCGCGACGGGGGAGAAGCCCCCGAATCAGCGAGGAGGTGCGCACATGGCGGAGAGCGTCTATAAGATCATCGAGTTAGTCGGGACCAGCACCGAGTCGTGGGAGAAGGCGGCCGCGGCGGCGGTGGCCACGGCTGCAGGATCGCTTCGGGATTTGCGCATAGCCGAGGTGGCAGCGCTGGATTTGCAAATCGAAAACGGGAAGGTCCGGGCATATCGCGCAAAAGTGAAGGTTTCGTTCAAATACGAAGCTTAGGCTTCCAAGTGCGGCCGAAGGCCGCGCCCGGACGACATCGCCTTGGCCCGGTTGCCTCAGGACTGCGGCCAAGGCCCCGGCTGGCTCTCCGTCAGCTCCCGAGCTAACGCCGCCAGGGCTGCGCTCGTCCAAAACATGATGGCGACTTCGGAGTCGCCGAAGTTGTATTGCGTAAGGCCGGCGACAAAAAACCCCGCTACCGCCAGGAAAGCCGCAAGGCCGACCGAGCGAAGCGGCTCGGCCCCTCGTCGGCAAGCCTCTCGCGCGCTCGCCAGCGTCGCCGAGATGAGGTAGAGAAAGCCAATCAGGCCGAGCGCGCCACCTTCCACCCAAAGCTGCAGCAAATTGTTGTGAGCGTGCGCGGTAGTGTCCGCCTGCGGGTAGCGAGCGTAGAAGGGGGAGCGAAACTTTTTGTAGTTGCCGTATCCCCAGCCGAGCAGCGGGCGCGCGGCGATCATGTCGAGATTGGCGCGCCAAATCTCGATGCGCGGCAGGTTAGCCTGGAAGTCGAAGCTCGACAGGGCCCGCGCTCGAAGCGGTGCGCTCTCGGCGATGAGCGCCACGGCGGGCAAGGCGACCACCAACCCAAGCCAGCCCAAAGATCGGCCTCGATGGAAAAGCCCGGCCGCCGCGAGAACAAGCAGGGCGGCGATCCAAACCCCCCGGGTGAGCGAGAACAGGAGCGAGACGACAATGAGAACCGTGGCGGTGCAAAGCCCGGCCCGGCGGTAAGGGCGCAGGTCGGGGCGCCCGAGCAGCGCCACGGCAAAAGCGAGCGCGAAGAGCAGGTTATGCGCGTAGGTAATCCCCGAAGGGTGAAGGCCCTTGGTTCTGAACGTTCCCGCGCCGCCCAGCCAACTGGGGTCCAGGTTCGATTCCTTGCCCACGATCGCCCGGGAAAGATCGAGGCCGGTAAAGTGCTGGATCGTGCCGTAGGCGGCGACCAGGCTGGCACTGACTACTACAGCGAAAACCATCCCTTCGGCTTCCTCGCGCCTGTCGACGAGCTGGTAAGCGGCAAAGAACGCGCCGGCAAGCCAAAGACGCCGAAAGCTCTTGAGTGACCCCGACGGATCGGGACTGAGGAGCGAGGAGAAAAGGAGGACGAGGAAAAAGACGGCCAGCGGCCAGTCGAGGGGCGAGCGCCTAAAGCGCCTTCCTCGCCAGAGGGACCATCCGAAGCAGCCCAGAAGAAGAGCCAGGGCTATCTGCTGGAGCGCGATCGAAAGAGGCAGGCAGGCGGCAAAAGCCAAGAGCACGAGGCGCTTAGCCTTGTTCTCCCATTGCCCCTCGGCGCTGTTTCCCCCCCCTGACACTTCGAACCTTGGTCGGACTTGGCATCTTCCTCACGACCCATTGATTGTCAACCTGGGCCGCCAAAGAACCGCCGAGAAAGGCGGCGCTTTTGTGGGCGGCCCCCAACTTAGCGCCCCGGGATCAGCCCGAGGCAGTTGACCCGCGAAAGCCGCGGGTGGTACCTAGGGCGGGGACGATGGGGTGGCCGGGCGCTCGAGCACCCCGCCCATTTCGATCCGCGAAGTCGAGCCCCCTGGGGCGGTCTCGAACGCCCTTGGGGATCCAGGAGATAGCGATGTTCGAATTCAACGCCGAGCAGGTGGCCTTTCAGAGAGCGTTTCGCCAGTTCGTCGAGCGGGAAATAAAACCGCACGTGCTCGCGCTCGAGCGGGGCGAGATGCTCCCCTACGAGATCATGCGCAAGATTGCGCGAACCTTCGGGCTCGCTGAGCTTGCGAAGAAAAGGGTGGAGAAGATGGAGGAGCGGGAGAAGCGAGGGCTGCCCCGCCGGGAAGGGGGACCCAGGCCGAACGATCAGGGCTTCGGCCTGATCATGACGGTAGAGCTTTCGCGAGTGAGCCCGGGCCTCACCATGGCGTTTGGTGCCACTGTCGGCCTTTTCGCGGGCGCCGTCATGGCCAGAGGCACGGCGGAGCAGCGGCGCCTGTTCGCGCTTCCCGCGCTCTCGCTCGACAAAATCGGGGCCTGGGCGATAACCGAACCGGGCGCGGGCTCCGATGCCTTCGGCGCGATGACGACGGTCGCCAGGCCCAATGGTGATAATTACCAAATAAGCGGACAGAAGACGTTCATTACCAATGCTCCCTTTGCCGACCATTTCCTGGTCTATGCGAAGATCGACCGGGGCGAGCCTGCCGCTGAGCGTCCGATCGGCGCCTTCATCCTGGATCGGGGGATGGCGGGGCTTGCCACTTCGAAGCCCATGGCCAAGATGGGCATGCACAGCTCCCCGACCGGCGAGATGTTCCTGGATAACGTCACGGTCGGAAGGGAGCGCTTGCTCGGGGGGAGCGAGAGGACGGGGGGGCGGGAGGGACCTCGGCAGGTTTTTCGCGACGAGCGAAGCGGGATCGTTCCGATGGCACTCGGTATAATCGAGCGCTGCCTGGAGGAGTCTGTGCGATATGCCCGGCAGCGGGTGCAATTCGGCCGGCCGATAGGCGAATACCAGCTCGTCCAGGAAAAGATCGCACGGATGGCGGTTGCGCGCGAGAACGTTCGCAACCTCTTTTTCAAGATGCTTTGCCTTCGCAGGGAAGGGCGGCGGCTGAGCCTGGCCGAAGCCTCGACGGCGAAGCTATACGCCGCCAGAGCGGCGACCGAGGTCGCCCTGGAAGCGGTCCAGATCTTCGGCGGTAACGGCTACATGCAAGAGTACGCGGTGGAGGGGCTTGCGCGCGATGCCAAGCTGCTCCAGATCGGGGCCGGCACCGACGAGATCCAGATCGTGACGATTGCAAATAGCTTGCTGCAGGCCGACTAGCCGCGTCCCCCGCAGTCTGGCGGCGTGAAGGGGCCGGCGCGCTCTCGGCTCCGCGGCCGGGATGCGGCTGGGGGGCGGCCTACGTCAGGAGGTAGCGGCAAGCGAAGAGGAGCGCGAAGAGGATGAGCAGCCAGTCTATCTCTCTCCCTCTTCCCGTGGCAGCTTTTACCAGACAATAGCTCACCATGCCGAACCCGATCCCGTCGGCTATGCTGAGGCTAAAGGGCATCATTACCATGCACAGGAACGCCGGAATGGCCTCTTCGGGATCGTGCCAGGGGATGCGCGCGGCAGGCCGCAACATGAGCGCGCCGACGAGCACGAGCGGTGCCGAGATGGCGGGGTAAAGCTCCGCCCCGTCGACCACGACCTTGGCGGCGATGGTCTGGACGAGCGGGAAGAAGAAGAGGGCGCAGAGGAAGAGGAGGGCGGTAGCGACGTTGGCCAGGCCGCTTCGGGCACCCTCGGCCACACCCGCCGCGCTCTCGACGTAGCTCGTGATGGTCGAGCTTCCCCAGAGCGTTCCCTGAACGATGGAGAGGGAGTCGGCGAGGAGGGCCCTTCTCGCTCTGGGTAGCTTCCCCCCCACCAACAGGCCAGCCTGGCTGGCCACCCCGATAAGCGTGCCGATGGTATCGAAGAGGGCGAGGAAGAAAAGGACGAGGACGACTTCCAGCATCTCGGGGCGAAGCGCCCCCGCGATGTCGAGCTCGAGGAAAGTGGGGGCAAGCGAAGGAGGGCGCGCCACGAATCCCCGAAGCTCGATCAGCCCCTGCGAGATCCCCAGGAATGTAGTAGCGAGCATGGCCAAGATGATGGCACCCCGCACCTGCCGCGCGTAGAGGATCGTAACGAGAACAATCCCGGCAAGGGCGGTCCGTGTGGCCGGGCTCGCCAGATCGCCCAGAGCTACCAGCGTCCCCTCTTTGCCTACGACGATCCCGCCCCACTTGAGGCCAACGAACGCGATGAGGAGGCCGATGCCGGCCGCGATCGCATCCTTTAGAGTCTGAGGTACCGCGTCGATCAACCGCTCGCGCAAACCGACCGCGGATAGAGCCACGAAGATAGCGCCCGCGATGAAGTTGGCGCCGAGCGCGACCTGCCAGGTGACTCCGAGCGCCACACAGACCCCGAAGGCAAAGTAAAAATTGTGGCCCATGGCGGGAGCAAGAGCGATCGGGTAGTTCGCCAGCGCTCCCATGAGAAGGGTTCCGATCGCACTCGCTACGCAAGTTGCCGCCATGACGGCGCCGAAATCCATCCCTACCGTGGTCATGAGAGCGGGCTGGACCCCGATGATGTACGACATGGTGGCGAAGGTAGTTGCACCAGCGAGAAACTCTTTGCGCAGGGCGGGAAACCTGGTGAAATCTAAAATCCGCTTGAAGGTGGCCATCGTAATGCGCGACCCCGTCGTCTTTTGCGCGACGCCCTTCGCAAGCGGAGTTTTCGGGCCGCTTGCCCCGAAAATATCGCGCCGGCCACAGTCTAGCCGATCGTTTTGTCGAAGCTAGCCTGTGCGGGCGCCGGCCCTCGGCGAAGGCGCACGGGGGGAGGCCCGAGGGGCCGTGCGAGGTCGGCGAGCTTGCTTTGCCGCTTCTCGGAAGGCGGTTTTCCTTGGCTGCTACGGCTGGTGTGCTATGATCCGCCCGTCCTTTTTACGGCTTGGTCCTTCGGCCGCGTCGGGCGAAAGAGCAGTTGGGGGGGTGCCACGTACCACAACCCGCGAGGGCAGGGTGACACCCGAAAGTTCACCACACCGCCGCTTGAGCGGGGAGCACGCGCACGGAAGCGGCCCGCAGCCGAGCGTGCACCGCTTGTGCGGCAAATTGCAGAGGAGGGGGTATGAACATGGTTCGCTGGTATCGTGTTCTTTCGGTGGTGAGTTGGCTGATCCTGTTCGTGACCGTGAAGCCCACGGAGGCTGGTCCCATCGCGCTTCGCACAGCGCCGGCAGGCTACCACATTTTGGCTCGCACCAGGCTTGCGCTCAAAAACTACAATTTGCGCAGTCAAGGCTGTAACGTCGGCGTCAACAACAGTGGAGGCAGGCTAGGCGCCGGGGGCCCGGTTTTCGCCGACAATACGCAACTCGTATCCGACATCGTAGATGGCTTGGGCCGGGGGGGGGACCTTTTCCAGATTTTCTCGAACGAGGGCTCCCTCGATGGGGTCACGGTCAGGCACCCGGGGCCAGCCACGAATCCGCGCTTTCCGGGCGAGGGGTTTAGACCTCCTATCCTCGCGGCCGAGACCGATCAAGCCTTCATTGCCGCTTGCGACAAGTTGCCGGGCGGAGCCTTTCCAACTTCTTTTTCGGCTGGAACGATAGAAGTTACCACCAAGAAAGGGGGGGGCGACTGCACCTTCAAATGTCCGGGTTCGGGGTGCGGGTCGGTTGCAGACTCCGAGCCAGACAATGATATTTGCGATCTGCCCGCGGGCAAGTATGGCGTGATCAACGTCAAGAACGACTCTAAAATAAGCTTTGACGGTGGGAGCTACGACATCGCCGAGTTCCAAAACGGCAAAGGCGTGTTGATGCTGGTTAAGGCACCGACCACGCTCAATGTGGGAGAGGGGGCGGAGTTGCGCTTCGGCGATTCGGCGGTGGTTGCGGTCGAGTGCGGCGAGCTTCGCATGAATTACCTCGGGGGCAAGAGCGTGGAGCGAAGCGTGAGCTTGGGCAAGCACTCCCGCATAACGATGGACCTATGCGCACCATACGCGCTCCTTCGGCTTGGCAGGGACAACGTGCTCGAGGGACACTTCTTTGCGGGGGAGGTGGCGGCAGACGAGAACAACCAGGGGTTCTGCTGCGCCGGTTGCGCTTGCTTCGACAGCTTCTGGCCCCTCGAAGCGGGAGAAGGGGAGACGATCAAACTTTCCGGCGGATGCGATTTTCGCAACATAACGCGCGTGATCATATGCGGTGCCGATGCCGAGATCGTCTCGCGGGGGAGCGAGGAGCTCACCGCAGTCGTGCCGCCCGTGGGGGCGCCGAAGAGCTGTAAGGTCGAGATCGAGAGCGCAGCCGGTCTCTTTTCCGCAAGCGAAATGCTTCGAGTGACCGGAGACGATTGATCGAGAACGGGAAGGCGACGGGCGCGGCGTCGATCGGGGTGGCGAGGGCGAGAGGTGCAATGGGCGCCCTCGCCCCGCCCTCTTGCGCTTTATGAAGAGGAGCCGGGAGGAATTCTGGATGGCTGCGGCGCTCGATCAGGCGCGGGCCGCGGCGGCGGCCGGTGAGGTGCCGGTCGGAGCCGTGCTGATTCGCGAAGAGGAGCTAGTATGCGCCGAGCGAAATCGAATGATAGAGCTCGGGGACCCGACGGCGCACGCCGAGATCTTGGCTTTGCGAGAAGGGGCGAGGATGACCGGCAACTATCGGCTCAGTGGGTGCGAGCTTTTCGTGACCGTCGAGCCCTGTCCCATGTGCGCGGGTGCCGCCGTCCTGGCCCGGATAAGCCGGTTGGTCTTCGGCTGCGCAGACGAGAAGACCGGTGCCGCCGGCTCGGTTTACGACATCGCGCGCGACGAGAGGCTGAATCACTTAATCGAAGTGAAAAAGGGCGTACTGGAGGAGGAGTGCCGAGAACTCCTCAAGGATTTCTTTCGCGTGCGCCGCTAAGGAGGGACGGGCGGATCGCGTAGATCCCTGTGCCCCGATAGCTATCGAGAGAGGCGGCCGCCAAGGCGCACGGCGCTCGAGCAGGCGTGCAACGCTCGCGCGGCATGCCCGAAAGAGAATCGGACGTCCGCGGGTCGCAGGTACCGGAGAGGGAGGGCGTGCCGCTTGGGCTTGCGAGCGGAGCGGGTAAAATGTAGGAGGTTGGCAGGCACGGAGAGGTGCGTGAGTCAGGTTGAAACGGCACGACTCGAAATCGTGTGACCCGTAAGGGTCCGTGGGTTCGAATCCCACCCTCTCCGTTTGTCTTCCCGGTTCCCTCTGCGGCTGAACGCGGCACCGGCCCGAAGAGAGCCCCCATAGGCGCACGCCAGGCAGCGATCCGGCCGCGTGGGGAGCGGGCGAAGCGGCGGGAGGCGGCTTCGCAGGGTTACTTTATCTGCGACTGGCTAAAGCGGTACGTCCTTTGCTAGGATTGCCATGAAGCTTGCCGGCCAAGGAGGAGGCGCCGGTTTGGAGAGGTGACCGAGTGGTTGAAGGTGCACGCCTGGAGAGCGTGTGTACGGTCTCCGTACCGGGGGTTCGAATCCCCCCCTCTCCGTCAAAGATGGAGGCTTGTGGAAATGAGCGACTACAATGCGTGGTTTGAGTGCATCAATGGATGCGAGGGCCATTACAGCCTGCTCGAGATCATCTACCGCTGTCCCAAGTGCGGAGATCTGCTCGACGTGCACCACGACATGGAGGCGCTAAAGAGGCGCTCCCCCGCGGCTTGGATCAGGCTTTTCGACGAGCGCTACCGCCGAAACGAGTACCCCTTCGGCTCCGGCGTCTGGGGGAAAAAGGAGTGGGTCGTCCCTTTCATCGATAACGAGAACATAGTCTCGACGTACGAGGGAGGAACGAACCTGCTGTGGGCGGACCGTTACGGACGCCAGATCGGGGTGGAGGATCTGTGGATCAAGCAGTGCGGCAACTCCCACACCGGCTCCTTCAAGGACCTCGGCATGACCGTGCTCGTGTCCGTGGTAAAGCAGATGATAGCGGACGGCGAGCAGATCGATGCGGTAGCCTGTGCCTCCACCGGCGACACCTCGGCGTCGTTGGCGAATTACTGTGCGGCCGCGGGAATCCCCGCCGTCGTGCTTCTGCCGCGCGCCAAAGTCTCGCCCGCTCAGCTCGTACAGCCCCTGGCCAACGGCGCGCTCGTGCTAAGCCTCGATACCGACTTCGACGGCTGCATGGCGCTGGTGCAGGAGATCACCAAGGAGCGGTCTATTTATCTCGCCAACTCGATGAACAGTCTGAGGATCGAGGGGCAGAAGACCGTGGGGATCGAGGTCGTCCAACAGTTCGATTGGGAGGTTCCGGACTGGATCGTGATCCCCGGGGGAAACCTAGGCAACGTGAGCGCTCTAGCGAAGGGCTTTCTCATGATGTACGAGCTTGGGTTGGTGCAAAAGCTTCCGCGCATCGCCGTGGCCCAATCGGAAAGCGCCAATCCCCTTTATCTTTCTTATCTCAAGAACTTCGAAAGCTACGAGCCGATCCACGCCAGGCCCACGCTTGCAAGCGCCATTCAAATCGGCAATCCCGTGAGCATAAAGCGGGCGATCAAGATGCTTCGGCGCTTCGATGGAGTGGTCGAGCAGGCGAGCGACGAGGAGCTGGCCAACGAGAGTGCGCTGGCGGACAGAACCGGCATGTTCAACTGCCCGCACACGGGTGTGGCGCTCGCCGTCCTGCGAAAACTCGTGGCGAGAAAGGTGATCCGCTCCAATCACCGGGTCATCGTGATCTCGACGGCGCACGGCCTTAAGTTCGCCGATCAAAAGGCGGCCTACCACCGTGGCGCGCTTCCCGGAATAAAGCCGAGGTACGCCAACGAGCCGCTCGAGGTCGCGGGCAGGCTCGAGGTGGTGCTGGACGCCATAAAACGGCACGCCGACAAGGCGCGGCTTATGGAGGTTTGATATGGGGTCGGATCCCAGAAGGGACGCCAGGGCCGGCCCCGCGACCAAGGCGGTGCACGCGGGCGAGCCCCGGGTCAAAGGGGAGCACGCGCTCGCCACGCCCATCGTGCAGACGGCAACTTTTACCTTTGCCAACACGCAGGAGCTTTGCGACTACTTCGAGCACCGGATCGAGCGGCACGAGTACGGCCGTTACGGAAACCCTACTCAGGAAGTCGCGGAGGGGAAGATCGCCGCGTTGGAAAACGGGGAGAAGGCGCTGCTCGTCTCGAGCGGGATGGCCGCGATAACCACGACGCTTCTCGCGCTCCTGGCACGGGGTACCCACATGGTCATAACCGACGACGCTTACCGGCGCACCCGGCAGTTCGTGACGCAGATCCTGCCGAGGTTCGGGATCGAGTCCTCCACCGTACCTGCGGGCGATTACGAGCGGATGGACGAAGCGATAAAGCCCAACACGCGGGTGATCTTCAGCGAGTCGCCGACCAACCCTTACAACCGAGTGTTGGATCTCGGCCGCGTGGTGGAAATCGCCAGGCGGCATCGGGTGAAGACGATCATCGACTCGACCTTCGCCACCCCCTACAACATGCGCCCGCTGGAATTCGGAATCGACCTCGTGATCCACTCGGCCACGAAGTATCTGGGCGGCCATAACGACCTTTTGGCCGGGGTCGTGGTGGGGTCGGCGCCGATGGTGGCGGCGCTAAGGGAAATGCAGGGAATACTGGGGGCGGTGGTAGGGCCCTTCGCGGCTTATCTCTTGGTGCGCGGCCTCAAAACCTTTCCGCTTCGGATCGCGCGGCAAAACGAGAGCAGCCAGAAGATAGCGGAGTTCCTCGACGGGCACCCTAAGGTGGAGCGCGTGTATTATCCCGGGCTCGAGAGCCACCCCGATCACCAGGTGGCGAAGCGGCAGATGACGGGCTTTGGCGGCGTGGTTTCCTTTCAGGTTCGGGGGGACCTGGCCGCGGCCTCGCGCGTCGTCGATGCGTGCAAAATTCCTCGCATCGCCCCTTCCCTTGGCGGTGTGGAGAGTCTCATCGAGCAGCCGGCGCTCATGAGCTTCTATGAGCTTACCAGCGAGGAGCGGCGGCAGGTCGGGATCCACGACAACCTCATTCGCTACTCGGTGGGAGTGGAGGATGTCGAGGATCTGATCGAGGACCTGGCGCAGGCCCTGGAAGCCGCTTAGGCTTGCTCGGCTGGCGCCCATCCCCGGCCGCTTCTTTCCTGAAGCGTTAGTTAAATTAAGATTAGAAGGCTTGCCGCGCCGCGGCATGGATATGGATAGAGAAAGCCTCGCTCTTGCGGATGCCCTGTTTCGTTGCAGCGCCTACCCCAGCTAGGGTAAAATCCGCGCTGTCCGAGCGGTGTTTCAGAATCGGCGATCGGTGGGGAGGCTAGGTGGCGTTCCCTACCATTGCTGGGGAGGGGCACATATGTTGCTCACCAAGTGCTTGCTCGTGGTCGAGCTTCTCTGCGCGGGCACGATCTGCGCATGGCACGACACGGAGACGGGAGTGACCGTCCCGGTCCCGCCTCGAATACACCATGTTGCCGATCTCTCGAACGGCCAAGCCGGGGTCGACTCGATCATCAAGGCGTGCGCGGTGCAAAATCGTGAGCGCGAGTTCATTCTCGACCCGGTGAGCAATCGGCGCGTGAGAAATGGCTGCTACGGGACGCTTAGACCGTAGGTGAGTGCCCTAGGCCGCCGGGGGCCGTAAGGTCGTCGGGGAAGGTATGGCGGCCGGGCCAAGCCCCGTGGTCCATGACGCGGTACGTCAGAGATCGGGTACTTGCGGGTTTCGTATGCTTGCTCGACCTTCATTGACCTTGGGCGGCGTGCTGTGTATTAGGTCTTGCTATTCCCAATCGGTTTTTTGGGTTCAGGTAGCAAAGGAGGGTGTGATATGCGGGTTGGATGGAGAGGCCTGCTCGGCGTTTTGATGGTAGCGGGTCTGGTATCGCCGGCGGCTGGGCGTGCTGACGTCGCTCCGGGTGACGTGATCACTACTGCCAATGCCGAAAAGGTCAAGGATCTGGTCTCGCCTGGCATGTACTGGTGCGTGCAGCACGGCTGGCCGATGAAGATAGTCGAGCCCAAGTCCGTGCCCTGGCCGGAGCTTTACAAGCAGGCCACGGAAAAATACAGCGGGCAGGTGAAGCTCGGCGAAGATCGGCTCACCATGAAGGGCTACGTGGCCGGCATGCCGTTTCCCAACGTGGATGCGGCCGATAAAGATGCCGCGATCAAGATCATGCACAACTTCAACTACCGCGTGGACATGGCCCACGACGACCTCGATCTTAGAAACTTCGACGCCGACACGGGCCCGATCTCCACGGATCAGCCGCTGCAGGTAGAAAGACACTTTCTCATCGACCACTTCCGCCGGCTTTGGTACGTAAGCCGCCTCTACGTCGATCCCAAGCCGGAGCTTCCCAATCCGGATGGCATCCATTACAAGGAGACCCTCCATCCGCTGCTGGAGCCCTTCGACCTCAAGGGTGTCGGCTTTACGTACTACCGGTACCTGGACCCGGCGAGGCAGGATGACAGTTGGCTCTACATGCCCTCCCTTCGGCGCGTGCGCCGGCTCTCCACTGCCCAGCGCTCCGATGCGCTCTTCGGGCAGGATACCGACCAGGACAGCTACGGCGGATACGCGGGCCAGATCGCTTGGTCCACCTGGAAGTTCATCGGCGAGGGGGAGGCTCTCGGAGCGTTTCACGCCGAGCATTTCCCCGTGAAGTGGGCCGACGGCGCCGCCAACTGGGCCTTCGACGATGTTTGGGAGAAGCGCAAGGTGTGGATCATCGAAGGGGAGTCGAAGCTTCCGCAATACGCCTACTCCAAGCGCGTTATTTACATCGACAAGGAAACCTACGCCGCGCTTTACAGTGACATGTACGATCGGGCGGGCGAGCTTTGGAAGATTTGGGTGAACGATTTTTCCTGGAAGAACGAGGCGTTCCCGGGGGCCAAGCCTTCGTACCAGGAGATCACGCCGTTTCTGCCGGCCATCGTGATGGTCGACATGCAGTTGAATCACGCGACCAAGGCGTCGCTTCCGAGCCACAGGTTCCCGGGCGAGACCGGCTGGTATTTTCACCAAGGGGACAAAGAAGGCACCACGGAAGACCAGTTCACGATAGCCGAGCTCATAAACTCGGGACGGTAGCAGCGTCTCTCGTAGGCTCTGCTCGTAGGGACGGGGTCCTAGCGCGGGGAGTTCGCCTTTGGATCCTTCGGCCTGCGGCCGAGGGAGGCAATCGCTCGAGGTGCGGCCGCTTTCGTCGGCCAAGTGCTGCAGGTAAGCCGGCTCGAGGCGGCTTTGCGCCGCGAATTTGATCGCGCGCGGCCTGCCTGGTCCTCCGAGAAGGATCCTAAGAGCCTGCTCTTTTCCCGACGCAACCAATTGCAGTCCAGAGCCGTGCGCCCCTGGCTTCCCGCCGGCCTCGCTTTGGGCCGGGGCGGGAGGACGGGGGAGAGGGCCCCGCTTAGGTGCTCCGCCTAACTGCCCGACAGCTATTGACCGGCTCGCGTAGCGCGGGCTAGGGGATCGTTAGGGTGTGCTTCCGGGTCAGCTCTGGCCCAAGGGAGGGTGGAACATGCAGATAGAGCGCAGGGGCCTGTTCGGCGCCGTCTTCATGGTAGCCTTGGGGCTTGCGGTCAACGCGGCGGCCGATGTCAGCCCGGGGGAGGTGATCAACGCCTCCAACGCGGAAAAGGTAAAGGATCTCGTCTCTCCTGGCATGTACTGGTGCGTACAGCATGGGTGGCCGATGAAAATAGTCGAGCCAAAATCCATTGCCTGGCCGGCGATTTACAGGCAAGCCACCGAGAAGTACAGCAGCCAGGTCAAGCTCGGCGAAGACGGGCTCACCATGGAGGGCTACGTGGCCGGCATGCCCTTTCCCAACGTGGATCCGGCCGACAAGCATGCCGCGGTGAAAATCATGCACAACTTCAGCTACCGACTCGATATGGCCCACGACGATCTCGACCTCAGGAACTTCGACGCCGACACGGGCCCGATCTCGACCGATGAGCCGCTCCAGGTAGAAAGACACTTTCTCATCGACCACTTCCGCCGGCTTTGGTACGTAAGCCGCCTCTACGTCGATCCCAAGCCGGAGCTTCCCAATCCGGATGGCATCCATTACAAGGAGACCCTCCATCCGCTGCTGGAGCCCTTCGACCTCAAGGGTGTCGGCTTTACGTACTACCGGTACCTGGACCCGGCGAGGCAGGATGACAGTTGGCTCTACATGCCCTCCCTTCGGCGCGTGCGCCGGCTCTCCACTGCGCAGCGCTCCGATGCGCTTTTCGGGCAGGACACGGATGTCGACAGTTACGGCGGCTACGCGGGCCACATGGCCTGGTCCACGTGGAAGTTCGTGGGCGAGGGCGAGGCGCTAGGAGTTTTTCACGCCGAGCATTTCCCGGTCAAGTGGGCCGAGGGAGCGGCCAACTGGGCCTTCGACGATGTTTGGGAGAAGCGCAAGGTATGGATCATAGAGGGGGAGTCGAAGCTTCCGCAATACGCTTACTCCAGGCGCGTCATTTACATCGACAAGGAAACTTACGCCGCGCTTTACAGTGACATGTACGATCGCGCCGGGGAGCTCTGGAAGATCTGGGTAAACGACTGGTCCTGGAAGAACCAGGCGTTTGCAGGTGCCAAGCCCCTGTACGAGGAGGAGGAGGCGTTTCTGCCCGCCATCGTGATGGTGGATATGCAGTTGAATCACGCGACCAAGGCGTCGCTTCCGAGCCACAGGTTCCCGGGCGAGAGCGGCTGGTACTTTCACCGGGGAGACGCGGAAGGGACGACGGAAGACCAGTTTACCATAGCAGAGCTCATAAACTCGGGACGCTAAAGCCCCTCCTGCCGCGGTGCAAAACCAGATCGGGCCATGGCACCCCCCTTCTACGCACCTCCTTTCCCGACCGCTTCGCCGCTGGGAGATCCGGGCCGGCGAGCATGGGGCCATCCTGCGCGGCCGCCTTGGATAAGGAGGGGCTCGGATTCTCCTTTACCGCCGGTTGTTCGCCGGGACGGTGGCGCAGCTTGCCCGCGACGTGAGGCTTCCTCTACCCTTGCCTCGGCCTCGTGGCGAATCGCTCCCGGTAGATACTGATAAAGGCTACGACCGTGCCGAGCAGGGCCGGCCCGAGAAAGAGCCCGAGGACCCCGTAGGCCTTTAGGCCCCCCAGGAGGGCGAAGAAGAGAAAGAGCGTCGGGATTCTAGTTCGCCCGCCGATTATGAGCGGCTTCAGAATGTTGTCCACGGTGCTTATGACCAAAGCCCCCCAGATGAGTAGCGCGATCGATTTTGCGATGGCGCCGCTCGCGAGAAGGTATATCGTACAGGGAAGCCACACGGCCGCGGCTCCGCCTACAGGGAGCAAGGCGAAGAGCGCGGTAGCGACTCCGAGCAAAGCGGAGAAGGGAATACCGAGGGCCCAAAACGCGAGGCCGGCCAGGGTTCCTTGCACGAGCGCGGTCGCCGTGATTCCCTGCACGACGGCGGCCAGGGTTTCGTAAAAGCGGCTCAGCACGAACGCCTTGTTTTCTTCCTCCATCGGGATGAGCTCCCGCAGGGCCCCAACCAGCCCTTCTCCGTCGCGAAAGAAGAAGAAGAGGGTAAAGAGCATGATCAGGAAGTTCAGGGTGAAGGTGGCGACGTTTTTTGCGACATCGGCCACCTGGCCGACGAGAAAGTTCGTCGCGGCCTGTGCGCTTTTCTGAACCAGGTCCTCGAGCTTGACGGAAACTCCGTACTGGGGAAGGCTCTCCCATAACGTCGCCAGGACCGACCCCCGCAATCGCTCTCCGAGCCCGGAGACGGCGCCCGAGCTTACGAGCTCCGCCAGGCGTTCGTAGATTCCCACCGCTTGCCGGGCGATCACGCTCGACAGGGAAAAGGCGGGGATGACGATTAGGACGGTTACGGCGGCAGTCAAAACGAGAGAAGCGAGCGTCGCCCTGCCGCCGAGCCTTCGCAGGGTAAATCGGTAAGTCGGGTCGAAGACCAAGGCCAGGATAGCCGCCCAGATAATGGGCGCCAAAAATGGCGAAAATACCGTGTAGAGTTGATAGAGAAGAAAGCCGAAGGCGAGAAAGAAAAAGGCGGCGAAAAGCTCCCCGCGGCGGGAGCCCATCGGCTGCGCCGGCGCACGCCCCGAGCTCTGCTCTGCGGGCGGAAGTGGATTTTGCTCCCCCATGAATTGTGACGCCGACTGTAGCTGGGACAGCCCGGTAGTCAAGGGCGCCACAGCTTCGAGGCAGTCAGGTTCGTGCCGCTACGGCAGCGAGGAGAGATCGCCGGGAAGAGGGCGAGGGGAGCAGACGTTTCCCTTGTAGGCTGGAACGGAACTTGCTTAGCGCTGTTTTCGTGAGGATTTTCCACGTTGGCAATGAAAGCGTCGTAGCGCCGCTACGGGAGCTTGGGCACGAGGTCGTTAGCGTCTTTGAGCGCTGGCCGGAGGTGCATCGGCCGGGGACTCCGTTCGACGTCAGGCCGTTCTGGGAGGCGCTCGGCGAGCGGGCGGACTTTCTGTTGGTGGTGGACACCTTGGGCCGGCAAACTTTGCCCTATGGAGTGGAGGATCTGCCGTGCTTGCGCGTTTACTACGCGATAGACGTGCACCTCAATCTCTTTTGGCAGATTCACTACGGGGCGCTTTTCGATCTGGTGTTCCTTGCGCAGAAGGACTACGTTCCGCTCTTCACGGGCCAGGGGATCGCGGCACGCTGGCTCCCCTGGGCGATCGATCCCAAGGTATTTTGCGATCGTGGCGCGGCTCGGCCCTACGATCTTTGTTTTGTGGGGACAGTGGATCCCGACACGCGGCCGAAACGCAGTGCCGCCGTGGGACTGCTCAAGCGACGCTTTGGCATGGTTACCTTCGGCGAGCGGGTGGAAGAGCGATTGCCTTGGAGACGGATGGCGGAGGTCTTTGGAAGGTCGAAGATCGTGTTCAACGAAGCGATCATGGGGGAGCTCAATTTTCGGGTCTTCGAGGCGATGGCTTGCGGCGCCATGCTTCTTACGGAGGATATCGGAAACGGGCTGCGAGATCTCTTTTCGCCGGGCGAGCATATGGATGTTTACGACTGCGGCAGCCTGGTTTCCAAGGTCGAATACTACTTGAAACACGACAAGGAGAGGGAGCGCCTGGCGCGCGCGGGCGCGACCGAGGTCGCCCGAGAGCATACGCTGGTGCGGCGAATGGAAAAGTTGATGGAGTCGGTGCGGGAGCTTTTGCCGGTCGCCCGGGGTCGCACTGGCAGCCCGTACCACATGGGGATTGCGCTGCAACGCGCCATCGCTCGCGGCCTGGTCAATCCCGCCCCGGGCCTTCCGCTTGCGGCACAGGATCTGCTCGTCGGCATGGAAGACGGAGGCTCGGCGCAAGCCGCGCTTGCCCTGGCGCGGATTCTGGCGGTCACGGGGAAAAACCGAGAAGCTCTCGGCGTGCTCGAGCGTGCCAGGGCGTTGGATCCCAGCGATCCATCGGCTTGGTTCCTCGCGGGGGAACTGGAGCTTCGAGAGGGGAACCCAGGGCGCGCCTTAGAGCTTTTTCGCGGAGGCGTTTCGGCTTCTCCTTTTGTCTCGGATACCACGAAGAAAGAGAGCCTCGCGGCGTTGGAGGAAGATCTTAACGGCTGCCGGGCGCTTTTGGGGCTGGCTCGGGTGATGCGCGAGGCCGGAATCGTCTTCATGGCGGGATTCGTGCCCAAGGTAGACGCCGGGCTTCCCTGGACGGCGTACGATTATTACGTGCGCGCGGCAGAAAGGGATCCGAGAAACGAGGAGGCCGCAAACGAGCTTGCCGATTTCCTTCAGTTTCTCGGTCTTCACGAGTTCGCGGTGCGGTTTCGCCGACTCTCGGTTGCACTGAGACCTTGGGACGTGGAGGCGAGAAGGCGCCTGATAGATGCGCTCGCCCGCTCATACTTTCTCGAGGAAGCCGAGCAGGAAAAGCGGCTCATAAGCTGCGTAAGCGGCGCTCGGCCGAGCGGAGATGCGGGTCAAGAAGCCGAAGCTTGGCGGGTTGCGGCGGCCGCACGGGCGGCCGAAGTCGGGCAGGCGAGGGATGGGCAAAGCGCTCGGGAAATGGCCGATGACGACGATCCCGAAGTTCTAAGGAGCCGAGCCCTGGCGGCGTTGAATCTCCACGAGTACGCCGCGGCGCGGGGATACTTGAGGCGGCTTGTCAAATATACCGATGCCACCCGCGAGGAGCTAGAAGAGCTGTTTCGACTGCTGGACGAGCTGCAAGGCTTTTCAGGCGGCGATTAGCTGCCCGCCACCGTCATCCGGGCGATCTTTATCGTCGGCGAGGAGATCGGACGATCGAGGCAAGGGTCGTCGCCGATCGCCTCGATCGCTTGCATCATATGAAGCAAGTTCCCGGCCACGGTGATTTGCTCTACGGCGAAGGCGATCTCGCCCCCCTCGATCCACTGGCCCACCGCCCCTCGCGAATAGTCGCCGGTAACGAGATTGACCCCCATGCCGATGAGTTCCGTGACGAGAAGGCCGCGGCGCACCGAGCCGATGATCTCCCGGCGGCTGGCCCGGCCCGGTACAAGGTAGAGATTACTAGGTCGCGGGGCAGGGGGAGTGGCGACGGAGCGAAAGGCGCTTGCGGTTGGCTGGCTTGCGAGCTTTCGCGCGCAGTAACTGTCGAGCAGAAAAGCCTCGAGTTTCCCCCCCTCGACCAAAGTATTCTCCCTGGTCGGCAGCCCTTCGGCGTCGAAGGGGCGCGTGGCCAGGCCACGAGGCCTTCGGCCCTCGTCCACGATGCGCACCTGCGCGGCTGCGATCGTCTCGTGAAGCCGCCCGAGAAGAAAGGAAGCTTGGCGGGTGAGCGCCGTGCCGCAGGCCGCGGCCGCGACGTGGGCGAGAAGCGAGGAAGCCACCTCGGGCTCGAATACGACCGGCACCTCGCAGGTGGATACCTGGCGAGCGCCAAGGCGCCGCAGCGTCCGCTCGGCCGCGTGCCTTCCGACCTGCTCGGGGGACTCGAGATCGCGGAGGTGGCGCGCGCTCGTGTACCACCAGTCCCGCTGCATTTCCCCCTCGGCGCTCGCCACAGGAACCACCGAAAGGGTAAAACGAGAAGAGGGATAGGAGCCACGGAACCCATCGCTGGTGGCATAGAGGACAAAACTATTCTCGGCTTCGAACTCCGCTCCTTCGGAGTTGGTAAGCCTGGCATCCAGGGAGAGGGCCGCCTCTTCGGCGGCCGCCGCAAGACCGATGGCCTCGGCGGCGGGGAATTCCCGCGCCTTGGGATCGAATATCTCGAGGTCCGGCCAGTCGGTGGCAAGAAGGGCGGGGGCGGGAAGCCCGTTGGAGGGATCTTCCTCCGCCAGCCGCGCGTGCGCTGCCGTTTCGGCAGCCAGGGAAGCGAGCGCCCCTTCGCTCAAGTCGGCCGAAGAGCTGCTGGCCGAGCGCTTCCCGACGAACACCCTCAGTCCGATCCGCCGCCTAGCCGAGTGCTTGATCTTCTCACGCTTGCCAAGCCGCACCGCCGCAGAAAGGCTCTCGCTTTGCACAACCAGCACGTCGGCCGCCGACGCTCCCGCCCGAAGAGCTTGGGCGAGCGCCCGCTCGGCACACGCCTCCAGCTCGCCCGCGCTCACACTCGCGTTCCTCCGACGGTTATTCCATCCACCCGAATCGTCGGCAGCCCCACGCCGACCGGCACCGACTGGCCATCCTTCCCGCAGGTCCCCACTCCGTCGTCTAGTCTCAGGTCATTTCCCACCATCGACACGCGCCGCAATACCTGCGGTCCGTTACCGATCAGAGTGGCTCCCCTTACCGGGCGCGTGACGCGGCCGGCCTCGATCAAGTAGGCTTCGCTGGCCGAGAAGACGAACTTCCCGTTGGTAATATCGACCTGACCGCCGCCGAATGCCACCGCGTAAAGTCCGCGATCGACCGATCTTATTATCTCCTCGGGCGTCGCTTCGCCGGGGAGCATGAAGGTATTGGTCATCCGAGGCATGGGGATGTGCGCGAAACTTTCGCGGCGCCCATTTCCGGTAAGGGGAAGCCCCATGAGGGCGGCGTTCATCCGGTCCTGCAAATATCCGCGCAAAACCCCGCGCTCGATCAGGATCGTGCGGCTCGTCGGGGTTCCCTCGTCATCGACGTTGAGCGATCCGCGCCGGCCGGGAAGCGTACCGTCGTCCACGACGGTGCAGAGCTCGGAAGCGACTCGCTCGCCGATCATCCTGGAGAAGGCGGAAACCCCTTTGCGGTTGAAGTCCCCCTCGAGCCCGTGCCCCACGGCCTCGTGAAGCAGGATGCCGGGCCAGCCCGACGCCAACACCACGGTCATCTCGCCCGCTGGCGCCTCGTCCGCCTCGAGATTGACGAGCGCCTGGCGAACCGCCTGCTCGGTGAAGGCGAGATAGCGGTTTTCGGCAAGCAGGCACTCTATTCCAGCTCTGCCGCCACCGCCGTGGGTCCCCTGCTCGCGCCTTCCGGCACGCTCGGCGATACAGGTGACGCTCAACCGCGTTAGCGGCCGGGCATCGGAAACGATCGCTCCGTCCGAGCGCACGATCATCACGGCCCTGTGCTCGATGGTCAAGGAGGCGATGACATTCTTTATACGGGGATCGGCCGCACGCGCCTTGCGGTCTATTTGGGAAAGAAGCTCGACGCGGTCGTTGAGAGGAGCCTGGGTGGGAGGCGCGGGGACGGGATAAAGATCGTGGGGTGTCGGGCGCGAAGCTCCGATGGGAAGCGGGGTACGATCGCCTCCCTCTTCGGCGATGCAAGCCGCGGCCTTCGCCGCAAGCTTGAGGTTCTCGAACGTAACCTCGTCCGAGTGAGCGTAGCCGGTGCGGTCCTGCGCCACCACCCGCAGCCCCACGCCCTGGCGTATCTCCCTGGCAGCGCGCGCCACTCGGCCGTCTTCGAGCCCGAGAGAGTCGAAAATGCGGTATTCGAAGTAAAGGTCGCCATAGTCGGCCCGTCGGCCGACTGCGCTTCCTAGAAGCTCCTCGAGTTGGTTTCTCCCAAGGCCGTAGCGTTCGACGAAGAAGCGCTCAGGTTGGATAAGCTCATTCATCGGCCGATCAGCCTAGCACGGGTGGCGGCGGTCGCAAATCGGGCTCGCACCACCGAGTCATATGCCGGCTGCGAGGATCTCGGCCACGTGCACCGCCCGAATAGAAAAGCCACGCCTTTCGAGCCCTCCGGCTATGTGCATGAGGCACCCTGCGTCTGCGGCGGTTACCACTTGAGCCCCCGAAGCTACGATCTTGTCGAGCTTCTCCGCCAAAATGGCGCCCGAGATGTGGGGCAGCTTCACCGCGAAGGCGCCCCCGAAGCCGCAGCAGAAATCGGCGCGCTCCATCTCCACCAAGTTTACGCCCTGCTTGGCGCGCAAAAGCTTGCGAGGCTGCTCCTTTACGCCGAGCTCGCGAAGCAAGTGACAGGAGTCATGGTAGGTGACCGAGCCGTACCACGCGCCAGGCAATTCGGTCACTCCCGCCACCCCGACCAGAAACTCGCAAAGCTCGAAAACCCGCCGGGCGAACGCACCCACCCGCTCCTGCCCGAGCCTCGGCCCGAGCAGTCGCGGGTAGAAGTGGCGCATCATCGCCGTGCAGGAGCCCGAAGGCACGACTACGTAGCGGCTTTCCTCCAAGAGCGCCAGCGTGTGCGCGGCCGCCGGCGCCGCCTCCTCCCAGTAACCGTCGTTGAAGGAGGGCTGACCGCAGCAGGTATGATCCCGCGCCAGTTTTACCTCGACCCCGGCCCAGCGAAGGAGCTTGATGGTAGCCTCTGCCGCGCTCGGATAGAATTGATCTACGAGGCAGGGGATGAAGACGCTCGCATCCATCGTCTAGGTTCCAGGCACTTGGGTTTCAGCTACCAGCACGACGACCTCTCGGGGGCCGTGCACGCCCAAGACGAGCTTCTTTTCTATGTCGGCTGTTCGGCTAGGACCCGTGAGAATGGTGACGCGGCCGTTTGCTCTTCCCTCCCGTGCGATCTCTTCGAGAGCGCTGGCCACATCGGCGAAAATCTTCTTTCGCCAGACGAAGGCGATGAGAAGCGGGGGAAGAAGGGAGGCGAGGAGCCCGTGTCGGGTGTCGAGAAGGATGCTCCCGGTTTCGGCTATCGCCGCGTGCGCCTCCACGATTCCGGCTTGTGCCGCAGCCGCTTCGCGAGGCGGGCTTTGCGGGTCGAGGTAGCTAATCTCGTGCGTGCCGAGCGACGCCAGCGCACGGCGCAGCGAGGCCGCCCAGGGGCCGTCCCCGAGGCAGATCACCTTGGCCTGATTGCGCGCAAGAATGGGCGTTACCACGCCTGCCGCCTCGTCAGCAGAAGAGACGACGAACCCCTGCGCACCGAGCGCTTCGAGCTCGCCCAGGAAATTACCGCAAAGGTCGGCAGGAGCGTCGGTTGGCAGCGCTTGCGGTTCGTCTTGCTTCTCCTGCGACCCCTTTTTCGTTTCGCGCAGCGCCTCCCGGACGGAAGCCAAAATGGCCGCGCGCGCATCCTCGCTCAAGTTCTCTTTCCTCCTCGGCCGTCTCCTTCGGGCCCTCGTTCGGAGAATCTACGCTTGGCAAGGCGCGGCAGCTCTCGCACCTCATACCATGAGCGAGCGAGAGGGAGGCGGCGCGCGATCGCCGGCCAGCGCAAAGCCGGCTCGCAAAGCCGCGCCAGCCTGCTCGCCAGCCGATAGAGGAGGGGCGAGGAAACGGTCTTGCTCCAGGCTCTCACGACCGCCCGCTCCGACCTCTTCCCTCGCGCCGTGGCGATCCGGCGGCGAAGCTCCAGAAGAAGGGTAGGGAACTCTATCTTGACGGGGCAGACATCGCGGCACGCTCCGCACAGCGTCGAGGCGAAGGGTAGATCCGACGCCGTATCCAGCCCGGCGAGATTGGGGGCCAAAACGGCGCCGATCGGCCCCGGGTAGGGATAACCGTAGGCGTGGCCGCCCACCTTGCGATAGACCGGGCAAGCGTTCAGGCAGGCGCCGCAGCGCAGGCAAAAGAGAACCTCGCGCATGGCGGGGTCAGCGAGGATTCGGCTTCGTCCATTGTCAATGAATACCACGTGCATCTCTTGTTTCCGGTTCCCGAGCTGGGCAGGTGCGGAGATCAAGGAGGTGTACGCCGTAAGCTTCTGGCCGGTCGCGCTGCGCGGCAGAAGGTCGAGAAAGGGTGCAAGGTCGCGAAGGCTCGGGATCACCTTTTCTATACCTAGAAGGGCAACGTAAACGGGGGGTATGGTGGTGGCCATCCGGCCGTTTCCCTCGTTTTCGATGACCACGAGCGTCCCCGTCTCCGCCACGGCGAAATTGACTCCGGTAACGCCCATCTCGGCTCGCAAAAACTTCTCCCGCAGGGCACGGCGGGCTTCCGCGGCGATCTCCTCGGCTTGGGTGTAGATGGGTGAGCCCAGGCGCCGGTGGAAGAGCAAGGCTATTTCCTGCTGCGATTTGTGAATGGCCGGCGTAATGATGTGGGAGGGGCGTTCGCCTGCGAGCTGGACCACGTATTCGCCTAGATCGGTTTCTACTACCTCTATTCCCGAGGCTTCGAGCGCCTCGTTCAGCTCGATCTCCTCGGCGAGCATGGATTTTCCCTTTACGACCACGCTCACCCGGTTTTCGGCGGCTATGGCCGAGACGATCCGGCGCGCCTCGGCGCTGTCGCGCGCCCAGTGCACGGTGGCGCCGTTTTTTTCGAGCGCGGCTTGGAGGGCTTCGAGGCATTCGTCCAGCCGAGCGAGGCTTTGCTCCTTGAGCGCACGGGCGCGCTGCCGCAGGGCTTCGCCGTTCGGGAAGCCGGCGAAGACCTCGGCGCGAGTGTCGAGAAACCGGTGTGCAGCCGTATCGATCGCGCGGTGTAGTCGCTCGTCGGCGACCGAGCTTTTGGAGGAGGCCAGAAAATCAGCGGGGGAGGGCATCGTTACGACGAAAGGCGGGCCATGGGGATTCTTGGAACGAATTACGTTTTCTAGATCCGATGTTTCGATTCCGTCCGTTCTGCGGACTCTTCCGCGCCGACTTTCGATCGAGGCTACCACAGATCTCGGCGGCGAGTAAACGCGGTTTGAGACCGAGAAAAGGGGTTTCGGGCAGGTGATGGACAATGGGTCTGCTAGGTGCCTATAATTTCCGCCTCGACCTATGGCGAGCAACGGCGACAAAGGGGTAGTCCCCGCGCTGCTCTGCGCCCTCGATGGACCGGGACCCCTGGTCATACTCCCGCACGACAACCCGGACCCAGATGCCTTGGCCAGTGCGGCCGCGATCAAGTACCTCGCGAAGGTTCTGCTCGGCAAGGATGCGACGATCGCCCAAGGGGGCATCGTGGGGCGGGCCGAGAACCGCGCCATGGTCAAGTATTTGAATATCGACCTTGCACCGGTAAGCGGCGTCCCGTTCGATCGGGACACGCTCGTCGTGCTGGTGGACACGCAGCCCGGCCGCCCCAACAACTCGCTGCCGGAGGGGATTTGCCCGCAGGCCGTAATCGACCATCACCCACCTTACGAGAACTACAATGGCGTCAGGTTTCTCGATTTGCGGGAGGACTACGGAGCAACCTCTACCATAGTTACGGAGTACCTGCGCGATTCACGGGTGGAGATCGAGAGCAAGATAGCCACGGCGCTCTTCTACGGCATCGCGGCGGAGACCCAGGATCTCGGTCGCGAATCCACGCCGGCCGACATCGCCGCTTCGCAGTTCCTCTATCCTTATACCAACAAGCGACGGCTCGCCAAGATCGAAAACGCCAGGGTGCCCCGCATCTACTTCAAGGCGTTTCGTGACGCGATCGAAAAGGCGCAGATCTACGGGCCGGTGGTGATTTCGGTGATCGGCGAGGTTCAGTATCCGGATATGGTGGCGGAGGTGGCGGATTTTCTGCTTCGCTTGGAAGACGTTCAGTGGTCGTGCGCGATCGGCTGCTACGACCGCCAGCTATATGTCTCGCTTCGCACGAGCGATCGAGACGCGAACGCCGGAGAAGTTTTGCGCAAGACCGTGGGAGCTAAGTCGGCCGGCGGACACGACACGATGGCGGGCGGCAGGGTGACGGTTGGCGAGGAAGGCCTCGCCTTCGAGAAGGCCGCCGTCAGAGTGAAGGATCGCCTGCTCAAGACCCTCGGGGTAGAAGAGACCACCGGGGCAACGCTGGTAGGATAGCGCCGCCGCTTCGGCGTGGGTGTGCAGGCTGCTTTTGCCGTGGCACCAGCGAAGTGGGCGGCGAGCGTCCTTGCGGCTCGGGGTTCGTCCGGTATCAGTTTCCCTTCGCGGAGATTCGATTCAGAGCGAACCGTGAATGCGGCGCTCCGGATCGTGCGCACGGCGAAAGCCGGCGGCGTTCGGATCTCTGGGAGGGTAAGGCTTGGCCTCGAGCTTGGACCGGCGCGCGCCGCTCGAGCCGGCTGGGGAGAAGAAACCACGGGCGGCGGCTCTTTGCGCGGGCATTGGGGAAGGCGGCTTGTCTCGAGCCGACCGGGGCATTGCGTGATGAGTCGGGTGGGACCCCCGTGCCGGCGGGGGTGCGCCTAATGCGTTTACCCGCGGCCGGCGGCGGGTAAACACTGCCTTCGCTGGCAGCCTGCGGAGGCTGCAACTCATTGACGGGTCGGCACAAGCGCCGTATGAAATACACGGCAGCGGGAGCGCGTTGACCCGCCAGGAGCGGCGCGGGTTGGGGATTTGGTTGATGCGGGTGAAGTGAAGGTTAGGCGAGAGCGCGACAAGGAAGCTTCATCGTGAACGATCAGCAGCGCTCGACCCAGCTAACCGGCGTGTCGGGAGTCCACGATGTAGCGTCCTACGTGAGCTTCCTGGGCTTTCATGCCGTTCCGACGACAAGAAACGTTGAGGGGCCCGACGTCCTCGTGAGCAACCTGACCGGATCGAAGGGCATCTCTCTGCAGGTCAAGACCACGATCTCGGCGATGCGTACCCGTGGGCCTGGAGACGGCAAGAGGCCTCACCACTACGAGTGGGACATCGGTTGGAGTTCCGCGAAGGCTAACCATCCTCACTTGTTCTTCGCTCTCGTGGACTTGAAGGAATTCAAGGCCCTGCCCGACGTCTTCATCGTGCCTCCTAAGGTGATCTTCGAGTACTTCCGGGGAGCTGACCCGGAGACCTGCCGTCGGGCCAGGTATCATCCGCTAGTTGAGGAAGTGGAACCGTACAGGAATAGATGGGAGCTCTTGGCGAACGCCCTTGACGAACAGCCGCGATCGAATGAGTCGCCTAACATGGCGTTGGAGCCGACCGCCGGTCAACCGCCAGACCTCGATGTGGCCTCCGTGGCCGGCGGTGGCTCAACGCCACGCCGTTAGGCGGCGTTACCCAAGAGTTGGAAACAGAGGTAGAGAAAGGAGAAAAGCATGCTGAACAAAAAAGCACAAACTGTTCTTCTGGTCGCTTTGCCTATCCTTCTCGTCTTAGGCACGGCCGTGGTCTTGGCCCAGGTCTTACTGACAACCAACGCTAAAGGAGTCAGACAGGTATTTGCATTAAGTACCTCGAACGAAGCACTATTTCAAAATCCATCCGGGGTGTTCGAGCCCCTGGAGACGATGACCGTAAACTTAAAACATAACAGCCTACTGGTTATCGGTTTTAGCGCATGAGGGACCGTCGCACCGTCGAACGGTGCCGATCCCAGGAGTTCTTGTCAAGTGCGAGATCGACGGTACGCCATGTCAACCAAATTTTAACCCGCTTGAGTTCCACTATCCTCAATTCTGTTGTGATACTCGCTCGTTTACCTGGGTAGTGCATGCAGCAGGAAAGGGAATCCACACCATTACCATCTTCTGGGGTATGGGGAATCCTACTTTAGCCATCATCACGAATAGAACATTGGTTGTAGAAGCAGCAAGACTGTAGAGCACGTTGGGTTATAACTCTTTGACCGGCCGCCGCCGGCTGCCAGCGGCGCGTTGGATTTTGACTTCGTTGGCTGACTGATACCGACGCCGCTCCCCGGCGTTGCTGCAAGGCACTTGCAGCCGTCCCGCGATGGCGCAGTGCGTGTTGACAGCCGAAACCCGCGCGCGCTATGCGATCCCCGTGCCCTTGGCAGTGGAACGCAGGGGCAAATGGGACGTCGCAAGCCGGCCAGAAGCCGCGGCGCCGGCGTTAATGTGCCCCGTCGTTAGGAGGCGAGCGAGATTCCGCGTCCGACTTCGGACATTATGTCACCTACCACCCGAAAAGGCCGTTAATGCGGGCTATCGAC
>JBBIJE010000002.1:0-269882 GCA_037446155.1 Myxococcales bacterium
AATGCTTTTGAGAAAAACTCACCCCAAGGGGTCCCTTACTTTTGAGAACCGACAGCGATAGAGAGGGCAACTATAGCGATAGCTTCTCACCCGAAGAGACGGGGCGGTGGACTGTACAAGCTTTTTGGCAAGGGGATGAAGACCATCAATCAGCGAAGTCAAAGATGCGCTCATTTAGAGCGGCAAGAACGACAAGATAAATACCAGCTAGAAGAAAATTTCGCGAACCTTCATCGAAAGGGAAGGAAATATTTGCGGTCTTTGGAGGTACAATCAAAGGGTGTGGAAATAGAGAGAAGGGGGTGTAGACCTTCCGGTTGACAAAACCAAGCCGGCGAAACGTCGGCAGGGAAGGAGGACACCGCCATGGGGAGTGTAAGCAGAGCAGAGCGTCGTCGGTCAAGACGGGAGGAGGAGAAGCAGCGTCCGGGGTGGGCGGCGCTGGAGGAGTATGCGCGAGGAAAGATCCAGGGCTGGATCCAGGACCTGCTCGAGGAGGAGGTGACGGAGTTGCTCGGGCGCGAGAAGAGCGAGCGGCGCCGGGCCGTGGACGGCGGCGAGGGCTACCGCAACGGGTATGGGAAGCCGCGGCGACTGTCGATGACGGCGGGGACGATCACGGTACGCCGACCCCGGGTGCGGGGGCTGGAGGAACGGTTCGAGAGCCGGCTGCTGCCGTTGTTCGTGCGGCGCACCGAGGAAGTGGGTGAGCTGCTCCCCCAGCTCTACCTGCACGGGCTGGCGCAGGGAGACTTCGAGCTGGCACTGCGGGGGCTTTTGGGCGAGGGGGCACCGCTGTCGCCCTCTTCGATCGAGCGGCTGCGGGGGAAGTGGCAGCTGGAGTTCGAGGAATGGAACAACCGACGGCTCGACGAGCTCGAGGTGGTGTACGCCTGGGCGGACGGCATCTACGTGAAGGCGGGGTTAGAGGACACGAAGGCGGCGCTGTTGGTGATCGTCGGGGCGTTGAGCGACGGGCGCAAGGTGGTGCTGGCGGTGGCGAGTGGGCAGCGGGAATCGAAGGAGTCGTGGGCTGCAGTGCTGCGGGGTCTTCGCGATCGGGGGCTCAAGCCCTGGCGGGTGACGGTGGCCGACGGGCACTTGGGAATCTGGGCGGCGCTCGCCGAGGTGTTCCCCCACGCCGAGGAGCAGCGGTGTTGGAATCACCGAATCGTGAACGTGATGGACCAGTTGCCGAAGAAGCTGTGGCCCGAGGCACGGGAGCTACTGCGTGCGATCGCGTACGCCGAGACCCGCTCCGAGTGCGAGCGGTTACGTGATCAGTTCGTACGCCGCTACGGCAAGACGTATCCGAAGGCAGCCGAAACGCTTAGCCGAGATTGGGAGCGGATGGTGACGTTCTACAGCTTTCCGAAGGACCACTGGCGACATCTACGCACCACCAACCCGGTGGAATCGCCCTTCGCGGCGCTGCGGCTGCGGACCTCGGCAGCCAAGAGGTTCAAGAAGGTGCGCAGTGCCGAGGCGTTGATTTGGAAGACGTTGATGATCGCCGAGACGAAATTCCGACGCCTCAACGCGCCGGAGCTCTTAAAGGGGGTAGCGGCTGGGAAAAAGTTCGTCGATGGAGTCGTCGTGAACAAGATCAACCGCAGGCTCGCCGCCTGATCTCGTTTACACACCTATTGACATGACCTCGTCTTTGACCATAACCGCACTGAAGGATGAAGAATACAATGTTCGAAACATGGCAGCATGGGTGTCGAGCAAAATGACAGGACAAGACTTTGGGGGAGACCCCGTGAGGGGGAGGGAAGGGGGAGGCGAGCGAGATTGCCGTGTGCCCGTGGTGGGGGTGAGCCTGTTCGAGAAGGCCAAGGCCGCTGTAGCGAAGTCGCGTGACTTGTTCCTCAAGGCCAAGGGGATTGAGGCGTGCGAGGTGGAGGGCCCCCAAAGTTTCGTCGTACGCGCCGGATCGCAGGCGATCGAGGACGAGGTGGCATCGATCCATGCCTACGTCGTCGAGCTGCGGACGTCGCTGCTGGGTAAATGCTCGCCGTCCCTCGGCTAGCGGCTGCCCTCAGTGCTCGCTTCGAAGGCGACCACTGAGGTAGTGACGGCTTTGGTATCGCGGTTTGACACTGAAACTCCTGCTTCACCGATGACATTGTCGTATTGCCTTGGTAGAATGCGCGTTCCCTGCGCAGGGAAGGACGCTGAACATGCTGGACCGCGGAGAACCGCAGAAACGCTTTGGCGACGAAGCGCTGGAACCGCGCGTTTCCGACAGCCACTTCCCGATCAAAGTGGCCGGCTTGGTCGATTGGCCGGCCTTCGACGCCTACTGGTCCCCGCTCTACGCCACCACCGGCAAGCCCTCCAGCCACCGGCTGGTGCGCTTCGAGATGCTGTTCCTGGAGCAATGGTACGCGCTAACCGACCTGGAATGCGGAGCCCAATGCGCGGGTCGCCTGTCCTTCCGGCGCTTGCTGGGGTTTTCGCTTGCCGACCGGATTCGGAGGAGATGGTGCTGGTGAGGTTGCGCAAGCGCCTGGTCAACGCAGGCATCGCCGAGGCACTGCTTGCCGCCGAGCCGGCCGGGCTGGAAGCGGCCGGGGTGATCATCGAGCGCTGGACGCTGGTGGATGCCACCATCGTCCCGTCGGCAAGGAAGGCGGCGGCCAAAGGGGAGACGGGGGAAGATGAGGAGGCCAGCCGGGCGGTCAAGGGTAAGCAGTCCATCGCGCATGGCCTCAAGGCGCATATTGCCATCGACCAAGGCAGCGAGACCGTCGGCGCCATCGAGACGACGGGAGCGGCCCACGATTCGGTGCCGGAGGACCTGCCGATCGAGCGGCCACCGGCGCAGGCGGTCTATGCCGACGCGGCCGACTGCGATGGCAAGCGGCGCAAGCGGCTGCCGGAGCGGGGCATCTTCGCGCGCATTCACACAATCAGCGCAACGGCTAACCGACGACGCGGCAGACGCCGCTCAATTACCGCTGGGCGAAGGTCAGGGGCAAGGTCGAGCATGCGTTTGCCGACTCTAGCGAGCGGCGCAGTCTCGCCCGCGGTCGCTACGTGGGGCTGGCCAAGAATGCGTTGCACTTTACCCTCCTGGCCATCACGCGCAAGCTGTGGCGCTCGTCGGTGCTGGCCGCATGAGCGGCCAAGGTGGGTGGATTCCGTCCGAAGCGACGGAATCCCAACGAATAACGGCGGAAATGCCGGATCGGCATCGTCGATCCGGCCGGATTGGCGAGGCCAGCGCGTGAGTTTCGTGTCTCGAACACGCTCGTGCTCGGCCTTGCTTCGTCGAGCAGAGAATTCAAAGAGATGGGGTGGATGATGAAGTATCAGAGATTGCTGTCGTGTATGACGATATTGTTCCTGGCCAGGGCGAGCGCGTACGCTGTGGATGCAGCCAAGCCTGGCACGCGTGCCGTACTCGAAATCGAATACGTCATTGACGCCAAGGGCCATCATGGGAATGTCAAGAAAGACACGGTAGAGAATGAATGGAGCATAAAGCGCGTGGTAAAGGCGCAAACCCTTCTTGAAGCCCAGCCGCTTCAACGTGCCGGGGTCAGCGACCCTTCTGTGGGGAAACAGATGGAATCGAAGAGCAAAGAGATCGGGAGAGAGGCCGATGCCATGAGAGCTGGGCATGCGGAAACACTGGAAATGCTCGAGAAGGAAGCAGAAAAGTGCGGAGACGATGAAGCATGCCTTGCGCGTGTAGTGCAGAAAATGAGCCAGCGCTCCGACATGGCGGAGATACTGGGAAAGGCGGGTGCTGTGGGCAAGCAGGGCATGGCGATGGTTGACCAGGCGCCGCCCCGGTTTCAGCCATGGATACCGGCGAAAGACCGTGGCGGCAGCTCCAGTCCTTCATCGTCATACAGCTACAGTGCGGATGAATGGTCGAAGAAGCTCTATTATGACCCGGGCTGCGGCAAGACCGACAACATTTGCACCTTTACACGCAAGCGCACTGGCAGCGGCACTGCGACAATGCCTATTTTCTCAAGCGTCGAAATCGATACGGTCAAGAATTTAATCAGCCTCGATCTTGGTTTGCCGATGCATCAGTTGCAGATGACCGAGGAATCGACAGGCCCTGATAAAGGCCCTCAGACCAATAAAATCACCCAACAGCTTGTAACGTCCGCGTCCGATATAGACGACAATGCCCTGAAATTGACAGGCCTGCCACTCAAGGGCTCATACCGCGATCTGAAAGGGGAAAAGGTTGTGGTAATCAAGAAAGGCGTGGATGATTACCCAGGCCCGATCGAGATGACCGTCAAGTGGCGTTTCACGGTGCAGTAGCAGGCTGACGAAAAACTCGCCCCTTGATATGTCATTTCGCCCCGTACCATGGTGGCGACCCGTCAAGTGGTGTAAATCCACCCGGCCTGAAGCACCAGCGACAACATGGAAACGAACCTTTACGTTCCTGGCGGATTGCGGGCTAACACCTCGCTCCACGGGACGCGCCCAAAAAGCGGCGCGGCGGTGAGCTTTGACGTCGGGCGTCTAGTGTCCCCGGGCCGCGAAACGGACGTCGATCGGAGGAACGCGACTGTGTCGGAAGAGGTGAGGCGGGCCTTTGAACCTGTGGGGCCCGTGCGTTTCTCTTCGGACCAAGGGGCGGCCGCCAGCAGCTCCGCTCTGGATTCGTCCTCGGCACGGGGGGACTTTCTCGCTTCCGCAGGATCTCCGCTTCGATCCGGCGGCGCACGTGATCCCAGGCGGTCGCGCTCGTCGTGTCGGCTTCCAGCGCAGCCGACCGGCGTTCGATCGCAGCGGCCCAGACCTCCTCGTCTCTTGCCGCGCCTCTGAGGCTGGAGTCAAGGCTCTCTATCGGTCGGGTCGCGATCGCCGCGCAGTCCTGCTCGGAGAGACCCAGCCCTTCCTGCCAACAATGTGCGGGCTGTGATAGTCACAAACCGCACCGCAGCACCGGCGTCGAAGCTGGGGCTACAGGGAGCCGAACGGGTGGGCCCTCGAGAGTTCATACGGGTACACGACGCTAGCAAGGGCTAACGGAGGTCTGGACATGGCAGCGAAAAAGGAAACCGAAGCGCGACATCGAAAAGGACTACCCCGCAAAGCGGTTCGTACGGAAGCTGCGTCGATTGGCTGATTGCATCGAGCGGGGCAAACGCTTCCGGATTAAGCTGGCCGGAGAGCGAATCACCATACCAGCGACCGCTCGCATCAACATCGAACACGAGCGAGGGTCGCTCGAGCGAGGAAATCGAGTTTCAACTCAAGTGGCCACTTTGACACAGACATACCCGGCGCACGAGAAACACCCGGCCGCTCGGGTGAGTCGGACGTCGAATCGGGCATTCCGGACCGAGGTCGCCGCGTGGGGGTCGGTACCGCTTCCGCCTCGGCCGCCGCGCTTCCCGGATGGGTGCAGGCGCCGCTCGCTGTTTGTGCCTTCGCGGGATACCTTTCGGCCGCAGAAGCTTTCGGGGGTTTCCGTAGCGTATAACGCCAGGGAGGATGCAAGTCATGGTCGGTATCTGGGGATCTCACACATCGGTTTTTCTGCAGGTGGTCGCGGTATTTGGCTCGGTGGTCTTCACTCTTCCGATCTTTCTCGTTCCCTTCCGCTGGGCTCGCGTACTCGGTTGGAGGATTCCGGATGAGGCCGACTTGGCCCTCTATTTCGGGCGCTGCCTCGGTGCAGTTGGATGCGTCGTGGCTGGATTTGCGCTCTACGTCTCGGGCAGACCCACCCTCCAACCGTTATTTTTGCAGTTGCTGATAGGCATTTGCGCTGCGCTCACCTGGGTGCACATCCTGGGCGCCATCCAAAGAGTTCAACCTATGAGCGAAACGATCGAGATCGCATTCTGGGCTGGGCTCACCGTGGTTACGCTTTGCTTTTATCCGGTGGGCAGGTAGTAGAGTTTCTCGCAGACTCGAAGCCCCCGCGGGGAAAGGAGGAATCGGGGCTGTCGCCCGTGCGCGCAACGCGTCAGGACGCGCCCCGACAAACCGAGGGATTCGCCATGGCTCAACGCATCTTTGCCGACTCGATACTCGTCCTACACTTCATGTTCATCATCTTCGTGGTCGTTGGCGGACTGCTCGCTCTGCGCTGGCGCTGGATCCCCCTCCTCCACCTCCCTGCCGCACTCTGGGCTATATTTATCGAGCTATCTGGCGGCGTGTGCCCGCTGACAGCGCTCGAAAACGCGCTTCGCCGGGCCGCCGGTTCCTCTGGCTATTCGGGCGGCTTCGTCGAGCACTACCTTCTTCCCGTGGTGTACCCACCGTCGCTGTCGCATTCTCTTGAGCGAGTGCTGGCCGGCGTGGTTTTCCTGACCAATGTGGTTATCTACCTTGCGGTGCTGCGGCGGCGCGGAACACGAAGGAGACTTGCCGGCTAGCCACGCCCCGCGCTCGCGACGCGCGGGCTTCGCCGGCCCGACGGCCAAGGCGCGAAATGCCTCTCACACCCGTCTGATCTCCACTCGCGTATCGCGGTCGCTCTGTCCCGGGTGCAGGCAGATCGACATCGGCCGCAAGTGGAACTGCCCGCCGGCCAGCTCGACGGGGTTTATCGGGCTCGGAATCAGGTTTTGAAAACCCTCGCCATTCTTGAACTGATAGTTTTCCCAGGCGTGGTAAATGACCACCTGGCCCGGACGTATGGCGGGCGAGATCTTGACACGGATACGAAACGAACCGAGATCGTTTCTGACCTCCACCTCGTCGCCGTCGCCGATGCCCCTGGCTTTGGCGTCCGCCACACTCACGTACATGACCGGCTCCCCTCTCTGCTGCCTCAACATGAGCGCGTCGTCTCGCCACGAGGCATGGATGCTCCAGCGCGTGTGCCCGCCCGTAAGCTGTAAGGGATACTTTCCCCCGGCGGTCGGCGGATCCTTGTGCACGGGCAGCGCCTCGCCCAGCTCGAGATAGAGCTCGTGGTCGATGTAAAATTGGATGCGCCGGCTAAGCGTCGGATAAACCTGCTTCTTTTCGACGTGATGGGTGAAGGGCGATACCGTCTCCCCCGGCTCGATGTCGCAGGCGTTGCCGATCGAAACGACGCTGCCGCCCACGCCGGTAAACCGCGCGTATCCTTTTTTCTTTATCGTCTCCCACGCCACCCCTTCGAGGTTGGTACTGTGCTTTAGAAGCTCCTCGGCGACCTTCTCCTCGTCGTTTTCCGTAAACTTGCCCCCCATCGTGAGCCGATCGTAAACGTCGTCCAAGCTTCGCTCGTTGCCTTCGCCGTCGCGGTAGCGGGTAATCCCCCGCTCCTTGGCGCGCTCCTGGATTTTCTTGGCCAAAAGCGCGACCACTTCCCAGTCGGACTTGGCCTCGAAGTGCTTTACCGCCCGCTCGCCTCCGTGGATGAAAGGCATGAGCGGAGTCACCCACTTGTGATCCGTCCGCTCGTACCAGGCGGACACGGGCAGCACGTAATCGGCCTTCAGCGCGGTCGAGCTCATCCGCGAGTCCAAAACGACCAGGCTTCGCAGCTTGGGCAAGAGCTCGCGCTCGACCAGGGGGTAGCCTCGTATGCGACGCAGGATATTGCTCCCGAGCTCGAAGATGATCCTAGGAGACTTGCCGGGTGGCGGATTGACGCGCTGCCAGCCCTTCTCTAGCGACTCCTTCAGGTACTCGGCCGCCGGACGCTTCAGGTGCGGGTCCCACTCACCGGCCCGGTTGCTGTAGTCGACCAACCCCCCGTGTATGTTCCAAAAGAGCACGCCGGAGACCCAGCGGCCAGCCGCGTATTGCTGCCTAGCGAGCTCGTAGCCGATCATCTCCTCGGTGAACCCCTTGAGCTTCAGCTTCAGGATCTCCGGGCCGAAGCGAGCCATGAGGCCGGCGCCGCCGAACCATCCGGTAGAGGAAACCAGCGAAAAGGCGTCGAACCCGTCGTGGACGAGAAAGGGAAACGCGCTGTACCCGCTCCCTTTCTTTCCCATGTGGCCGCAGAGCGCGAAAACCAGGATCTGGGCCCGCTCCATCAAATTGCCGTGGTAGTACTTGGAGAAGTTACTGCTGGTGACGTTCGTCACCGCCTTCGCCTCGGCGATGAGATGCGCAAGCTCGCGGATCAGCGAAGGGCTCGTGCCCGTTATCGCGGATGCCTTCTCGGGGGTATAATCGGCCAGAAGGTCCTTTAGCCACTCGAACACCGGCTTGACCTCGACTTTCCCGCCGGTGGTCTCTACCTCGAAGCTTCCCTCGAGCGCGGGATCCTTTCCCTCGAGAGCGAGCGAGGTCTGGCTCGCCTGGCTTATGCGAGAGGCGGCCCGGTCGAAGAAATAGAGCACCTCGTCGCTTCCGCCGCTCTCCAGGTCCGAGGCGCGCAGGAACCTTTTCGTGTCCTCGCGCACGAGGAGCGGCAGATCGGTTTGCTCTTGAATGAACTTCTCGTCGTAGAGCTTCTCGCTCACTATCACCTGCGCCACCCCCAGCGCCAGCGCCGCGTCGGTGCCCGGGTTTACCGGAACCCAGAGGTCGGAGCGCGTGGCCGAGGCGTTGTAGTCCGGGCTTATGGTCACGAGCCTTGCGCCCCGGTAGCGCGCCTCCAGGAGAAAGTGCATGTTCGGGATCTGCGTATAAACCGGGTTACAGCCCCAGATCAGGATCACGTCGGAATAAAAATAATCGTCCGCCGAGCGCTCGGCGATGATCTTCCCGAAGGTCACCGCCGCCCCGGGATGTCCGTCTCCGATCTCCGGATTCATGTCGAGCACGATATTGCCGAGGATATCTGTGAGCCTGGCCTGGCCGGCCACGTTGGCGCCGAAGGTGTAAAGTGGGCCCGGCGACCAGACGATCCGCTCGGGGCCCTCCTTTTGCATCACCTCGATCATCGCGTCGGCGATCTCCGCGAGCGCCTCCTCCCACCCGACCTTCTGCCATTTTCCCGAGCCTCGCTCGCCCACCCGCTTTAGCGGGTATTTGACCCTGCTCGGATCGTACATCCGCTCGCTGTAGCAGGCCCCCTTCTGGCAGCCTCGAGGATTGAAGTCGGGGACATTGGCGTTGGTGCGCGGGTAATCCCCCGCCTGCTCTTCCCGCCAGACGATGCCGTCCTTTACGAACACGTCCCAAGCACAGTGGGCCTGGTACCAACAGTTGACGAAGTGGGTGCTCCTTACCCGACGGTCCCAGCGCCAGCGATCCCGGTAGAGATCCTCCCAGCCGCGATACTCGTATCCCGCACCGGCCGCCGCCGCGCCCTTAGCCTGCGCAGCCGAGCTTTGCGGGAACCTGAGGTTCGTGAGCGTAAGGGCGAGCAAGCCCACCGCCGTGTTGCCCAAAAATTCTCGCCTCGTTAGGTTCATCGTCTGGCGCCCCCTGCCTTTTCTCAGACTGCTGCCTTCTCCATCTCTACGGCCGCCCCGCGCGGGGCCATGACCGGCGCGGCGTAATAGAAGCGGTAGTGGAGCTGACCGTAATCCCCGACAAGGTGGAGCGGCTTCCAGGGGCAAGCGACCGGCTCCTGATTGCCCTGCCAATTGCGGAACTGGTAGGGCTCCCAAGCGTGATACACGATCACCTGCCCGGGCTGCACCGCCGGTGAAACTTTTACCTGCACCTCGAAGCTTCCGACGTCGTTATAGATTCTCGCCCGATCCCCGTCTTTTATTCCCCGCGCCGCGCAATCGGCCGCCGCCGCGTACGCCACCGGCTCGCCCCTCTGCAGCTTTAGCATGTAAGCGTCGTCTCGCCATATGGCGTGGATGCTCCAGCGGGTGTGGCCGCCCGTCAGGCGAAGGGGATAGTCCCCGCCGCTTCGAGGAAGCTCTTTGTGGGTGGGCAAGGCCTCGCCCAGCTCCAGGAACCAGGGGTGGTCGATGTAGAACTGCTGCCTCCCCGTAAGGGTGGGCCAAGGTTGTTTTCCTTCCACGAACCAGCGCGAGGGAACGACCGTCTCGCCCTCCTTGAAATCGCTTGCGGTTGCGCACGTTGGACCGAACGATCCCGTGCTCTTGATGGGAACCATGCCCTCCTTCGCGGCTTTGCTCCAACTCGCGCCGCGCGTGACCTCGGAGTCGCGAAGGAGGCGGTCCAACACCCCGGTATCGTCCTCGGGGGGATGCTTGCCATGGTCGCTCCAGCGGTCGAATATGCTTGCCAGGCTCCTTTTCTTGCCGAGCGCGTCGGTGTACCCGTCCACACCTCGCGCTAAAGCCTGCTCCTGGATCGCCTTGGCCAAAAGGCCGAATATCTCCCACTCCCCTTTCGACTCGAAGAGCGGCTCCACCGCCCGATCGCCTACGACCACGTAAGGCAGATAGCTCTGCAAGTATTTGATACCTCGCTTCTCGTAGTAACCGGCCGCGGGGAGCAGAAGATCGGCCTTGAGCCCACTAGTGCACATCCTGAAATTGACGTCAACGATCAGCCTAAGCCGCCGCCAAAGCTCCCGCTCGACCACCTGCGGAGCCGGCCAGCGCCGAAGCGGGTTCGCCCCGGTGAAAATGAATATCTCGGGGGCCTTGGGGGGCGAAGGGTAAACCGGCATCCAGCCCTTCTCGAGCGCCTCCTCGACGTACCGGCGAAAGGGGCGCCTCAGTGCGCCGTCGTGGCCAGCTTCACCGTCCAGCACCGAGGCCAGGCCCCCGTGGAGGTAGAGCCAAAGAAGCGAGGGGGAGAAAACGAGCTCCTTTTTCGATACCTCGGTGTAGATCTCCTCGAGCTCGCGGGCACCCAAGCTCACGAACTTTAGCAGGAGCCGCTGCCACCACGCTGGCTCGATCCCCGTAGCCCACCTGTCCCCTCCGCTCATCCCGTACCACGCCGCAAGTCGCATCCCCCCTCCCGGCCTCCCCTGGTTGCCGGTCAGCGCCATGAGAAGGATCAAAGCCCTCTGCATGAGGTCGCTATGGTAGTATTTGCAAGCGCCCCAGGATGCGAAAATCATCGCGGCGGGAGCCCTGGCCATCTCCCTGGCCATTTGCCGAATGAGGCCGGGGCCCACACCTGTTATCTTCGCCGCCTCCTCCGGGGTATAGCGTGCCAGATGCGCCTCGAGAAGCGAAAAGACGGTCGAAACCTCCAGCTTGTCGCCGCTTGCGCCGACGACGGTGAACCTCCCCTCGAGCGCCGGATCGAGCCCATCGAGTCCGAGCCTTCCCTTTCCCAGGCCTTTGGAGCCAGGGCTCGGCTCGAGTCCCTGCCTTGCGCGATCCCAGAGGTAGAAAACGTCCTCCTTCCCGCCCTTTTCGAGATCGGATTGGCGCAGGAAGCGTCCATTGTCCAGGCGCACGAGAAGTGGGAGATCGGTCTGCTCCTTGACGTAGGCAGCATCGTAGAGCCCCTCGGACACGATCACCTGGGCGAGCGCAAGCGCCAGCGCGGGATCAGTCCCGACCTTGGGATTGACCCAGAGATCGGCCCTGGTGGCGGTGGCGTTGTAATCGGGCGCTACCACCACGAGCTTGGCGCCGCGGTAGCGCGCCTCGAGCATGAAGTGGAGGTCGGGGATCCTGGTGTAGGAAGGATTGCCCATCCAGACGACTATGTAGTCGGAATTGAACCAATCATCCGAGGTGCCCTCGACATTGAACATGCCCCAGGTTTGCACCGCACCGATGGCAAGGTCGCCCACGCCGGCGTAGGAATCGAGAAAAGTCGCCCCCAAGAGGCTGAAGAGCCACATCTCGCCCAAGCTTGCCGGCCCGACGTCCAAGTTGGAGGTGCCGTGATCGTATATTATACATTCAGGCCCCCGCTTCTCGTCGGCGCACACATCGACGATCGCCTCCGCGACCTCCCGAAGCGCCTCCTCCCAAGTGATCCGCTTGAAGCGCCCCGATCCCCTGGGGCCCAGGCGTTTTAGGGGATACTTCAAGCGGCTTGCGCTGTAGCTCAGGGCGCTGTAGCAGGCTCCCTTCTGGCAGCCGCGCGGCGAGAAATCGGGGACGGCGGCATGGGATCTTCCGTACGATCCCCGCTGCTCCTCGCGCCAAACCAGGCCGTCGCGAACGAACACGTCCCAAGCACAGGCGCTGAAGCAGTTGGCGCGAAGATGGGTGCATCGTACCACGCGATCCCACTTCCACTTTTGCCGGTAAAGATCCTCCCAGGAGCGGTACTCGTACCCCTCTGCTGCTTGCGGCGCGGTTCCATCTGGCGGGGAGGCGAGGGCGGCAAGCCTGAGATTTACGAGGGAGAGGAAAACCGCCCCGGCCGCACCCGCCGCGAGAAACTGGCGCCTGCTCAGCCGAGGCTCCACCACCCCTCCCCTTCCGCCCGCCGCCACCGGCTCGAGGCCCATGTCTCGCCGGGCCGACAGCCGCCCAAGCTCGTCCCCTTCTCGCAAGCCCTTACCCCATCGCACCAGGGGCGAGCCGGCGCGATCGCGGCCCGGCCGGGATCAGTACTCATACGTGCTCCAGTCGATCTCTTCCTCCTCCCGCGGCTGCACCACGAGATGAGCCTCCAGGTCGTCCACCGCCATCATGAAATCCGTGACCGCATCGATTCGCCGCTCCGGCTCGGGCACCTTCGGGTATCCATCGATATCGTAGAATACCAGCGGCATGCGGGTCTCCAAGCCCGCCACCTTCTTCGGATTGCGCAAAAACTCCCTCACCCACTCGGGCCTGAGCCGCTTCTTGGTAAGCGCCAGATTGATCGAAAGATCGTCCGGATCGACGTCTTTCGGCAGGCCCTGCTCGATCGAGGCCGGGTGGCACTGCATGCATTTGTTCACGCGAAACACGCTGGCGCCGAGCTCCACGTTGTGCTGGTCTATCTTGGCGGGATCGACCTTCACGTAGTGGCGGGATTCGACTCCGGCCGACGCCGAGAAGTAATCCACGAGCGCCTCCGCGCTCGCGTCGTCGAAGTCGAAGTTCGGCATCCTCACCTTGAGCCATGGGCGCAGGGCTTCGGGCTTTTTCAGGTATTCGAAGAGCCACTGGGGCTGTACTCTCGCGCCCTCGCCGGTAAGCGTGGGCGGGGCCCAGGTCTTGCGCTCGACGAACTCCTTCATGTTGCCCCCCTCGCCCTCGATCTCGTGGCAGCCGCGGCAGTGCAGGTGTGCAACCATGAGCCTGCCGCGCAAGAGAGCCTCCGTAGCGGGAGTCGCCCTTATGGTATAGGCTGCCGGCATCTCGGATCCGTCGAAGCTCAGGACGTATGTGACCAGGGCGCGAACGTCCTCCTCGGAAAGTTTGACCACGGGCATCCTGAGCTTGATGTTCTCCCGCTCGTAGGCCCTGGGCTCCGCAAGCTTCTTTACCAGCCAGTCCCACTTCGTTCGCGGCACGCCTTTCACCTCGCCGAAATCGAGCTCTTCCACCGGCCGCGCCGCGAACTCGCTCAAGTCGGGAACGCTGAGCGGCGTCTTCTCGAATCCTTTGATCTCGTGGCAGCCGAAGCACTCCATCTTCTCGACGAGCTTTTTCCCCTTCTCGGGATCCCCTCCCTCGGTAAGCTTGGCGAAATCGGCGAGCTTCTCCTCCCCCTGCTTCTGCTCGGCCAGATAGGCCACGATGTCGCGCCGCTCCTCTTCCGTGAGCTCGAGCTTGGGCATCGGAGTGGCGGGGTTGTATTTTTTCGGGTCCGCGATCCAGCGATCCAACCATTCCACGCTGACCTTGACCCCGATTCCAGCCAGATGGGGAACGCGCCGGCTGACGCTCTTGTCCTGCGGCTCGACCGCGTGGCAGCCGCGACACCCCTTTTCCTTGAAAAGATTCTCGCCCCGGCTCGAAGAGGCGCCCGCCAGCGATACGCTCTCGAGCGGCGGCTGCTCGGGCATGGTGTCCAGGAAAGCGAGGAGGTCCCTCACCTCGTCTTCTTTCAGGAAGAAGTGAGGCATCACGGTGTCCTCCTTCGCCTTGGTCGGATCGGACACCCACATGGCGAGCCAGCGGCGGTCCTCGATCTTTCCCTTTATCGTGGAAAGCGAGGGAGCGAATTTCGGCAGAGCGAGCTTGCGCGCGGTGCGGTGGCATCCCTCGCATCCCAGCTCGACGAAGCGAACCTCCCCCTTTGCGGCGACCTCCGCTCCCGCCAGCCCCTGGACGATCTCGTGGCAGCGAGCGCACCTCGCCTGGGCGTACTTGACCGGCAACATGGGCTGGGTTCCCTCGCCCACCAGGCCGTGCGCCGCCTCCACCGTGCTCCCCACTCCGAGGCCTCCATGGCACACGGTACAGCCGAACCTCGCCACCTGATGGGTTTTGAGATAGTCGCCCGAGTGGCTGCGAAAGGGCTGGGGCTCGTCGGCGAAGAGCGGATTATCGGTCGCGGCATGGCAGGTCGTGCAGTGATCCACCGCGCCGATCGCCGGAACGTAGATCTGTTTTAGCTCCTCCTTCATCCCCGCCGCTTCGGCCTTCAGGCGCTCCAGCTTGGCGACCTCTTTCTCGTCGCCGGCCTCCTTCGCTTCCGCCGCCTTCCGCTCGAGAAGCTCCAGGTATCTGGCGCGAAAGTCGCTCTGGTATTTTCGCCAAGGCGGAGCGGTTTCTCGCACCACCGCCAGGGCGCAGAGAAGAAGAAATAGCGGGCCCGCGATCCCCATCGTGAAACGCAGACCCGGACTCCCACGCATCAAGCGCAAGCGCTCACCTCCCCGTCGCTAGATGTTGAACCAGGGCGTCACCAAGAGGTAACGCACACTGAGAAAGATCCTGAGCAGCATTTTTATCGGCACCGCGTACATGAGGAGCGTCAGGACCATCACGGTGTAATAGCGCCCAGCTCCGAGTCCCTGTTTGAGCCACGGCCAGCGCCTGGCCGGAAGGGCGATTCCCAGGCCGAAATACAAGAGGAGCAGCGGCCCGCCCACCCACCAGGGAAAGCTCCACAGGCTCTCCTCGGCCGGCTTTACCACCTCCCAGCTTTCCCACGGCCAGTAGAACTGCCAATTGGGGCCGCGCAACACCTGTCCTATGGCAATGAGAACCCACCAGAGAGCGAAACCGAAGAGGAAATGGGCGATGGCGAGCCGCCTGCCGGCGAACTGGTACCGGCCGACCCCGACGGTGCTGGTGTCGAGAAAGGGTATGATCATGAGGCCCACGATTATGAGAGTCGGCAAGACGACCCCGGCGAACCAGGGGTCGAAATAAACGAGAAGCTCTTGCAAGCCGACGAAGTACCAGGGAGCCTTGGCTGGGTTCTCCGTGCGGTTGGGATCGGCCATGGCGCGAAGCGGGGCGTTTTGCACGAGCGCCCACACCATGAGGCCGCAGCTAACGATCAGCGCGGCCAAGAATTCTTTGTAAACGAGCTCCGGGAAGACCGCGACCCGCCCCGGCCCGAATCCCTCGTCGTCGATCCTGCCTTGCTCGTTGCGCTCGCTCATAGCGGACAGGAAATCCCGCCGTCCTTTCTCACGCGCCAGAAGTGGATGAACATGAGAATGCCAGCGATCAGGGGGAGCGCCACGCAGTGCAGGACATAGAAGCGAAGCAGCGCGTTGCCCCCCACACGAACGTCTCCCAAAAGGAGAAAGCGCGCGTCGTTGGTGGGCGTTACCCCTAGGAATTCGTGGAAGGGGCCCTCGGCGCCGATAAAGGGCGTAGCCGCCGCCATGTTGGTGCCGACCGTGATCGCCCAAAACGCCAGTTGATCCCAGGGGAGGAGATAGCCGGTGAAGCTCAAAAGCAGCGTGAGCACGAGCAGCACGACGCCGACCACCCAATTGAACTCCCGCGGGGGCCGGTAAGAACCGGTAAGAAAAACCCTGAGCATGTGGAGCATGACGAGCAGGACCATGAGGTGCGCTCCCCAGCGGTGGAGATTTCTAAGCGGCACTCCGAAGAGCACCCCATGTTCTAGAACCAGCATGTCGAGATAGGCCCACTCGGGAGTGGGCCGGTAATAGAACATGAGATAAACGCCCGTTATCGTCTCCACGATGAAGAGAAAGAGCGCAAGCCCCCCCAAGCAGAAGGTAAACCGCACCTTGAGGGCGGCTTTGGGGAGGCTCACCGGGTGCAGATGCAGAAAGAAGTTGCTCGTTACCTCGAGCGCGCGGTTTCTCACCGTGTCGGCATAGCCGTGCCGGAGCACCGCGGTCACCGGCTGACTCTCGCGGATCTTGCGCCCGACGCGGCGCAACCGCTCGCCGAATCTCTCCCTCCTAGGTGCCGGCCTGCTCATTTTGCTCTCTCGTTCCTCATCCCCTCAGTAGGGGAGCTCGCCGTGCTCGCGCTCCCACTGCTCGATCGGAACCATAGCGATCGCATCCCAGGGGCAGCCGGCCACGAAGCAACCCATCTGGCCCGAGGCAAGACAAGCGCGACAGCCGACGCACTTCAAGGGATCGACCCAGATCCTGCCGAACGGATAAGCATCGTCGGCCGGCTCGAGAATCATGCAATCCTCGACCGGGCAGAAAACCTGGCAGACCGGTGCGCCGGCGCAACCCGTGCACGCATCCGAAACGACGGCGATCGCCTTGGGCTTGCGCTTTCGCCTGCCGACCAACCGGCCGGCAGGGCCCTTGCCCGCTTTGGCGCTCGCAAGCGTCACTACCGCCCCCTGTTGCACATCAGTCTCCCGCTCAGCCGAGAAGAACGAACGAATCGGGGTGGTCGAAGCTATCCGCCTCGAACACCTTGCTTGTGTCCACTACCAACATGCCGCTCAAGTCGACGCCGATTTTGAGCCTCGGCAACGGCCGGGGCGCGGGCCCGGAAAAGTTGACGCCGTTGCTATGGTACTCGCTGCCGTGGCAGGGGCAGCGGAACTGCCTCGCCGAGGCGAACCAGTTGACCGTGCAGCCTAGATGAGTGCAGCGGCCCGACATGGCGAAGATCCGATCCTGCTGCCGGACGACGAAAAACCGGTAGCGGCGCTTCCAGGTCTCGTCCACTTCGATCACCCCGTAGGCGTCGGGGGTCCCGCCCCGCATGAACTCCTCGGGCGCCCCGATCCTGAACGTGGTGGGGGGCTGGTAAAGCACTCGGGGGAAGAAAAAGCGCAGGGTCTCGATCCCCGCCACCCCCAAAGTGGCGATAAACCCACCCCATCCCGCCAGGGTGAGGCCGCTCAGCAGAAGCTCGCGCCTGGCAAGCGACTCTTTGGCGCCCTCGCCGGCCTCTCCCGGCCCGACCAAGGCGCGGATCACCTTCGCAGCCGCATCGTCCAGTGGCATGCGCAACCCTCTACTCAGCGCGCTTTAGAAGTCCCTCCACCCAATTTCGGTCACGGGTCGTGAACCCGACGGTCAAGGAAACCAGATCGGCGAAAAACTGGAGCGGCTCCTGCTTCGCGAGCTTGGCTGCCATGAGCGGCAGCCATTTCACGACTTGCCGCTCCAGAAAATCCCGCGTAGCCCGCCTGAAAGCGCCGCAATCATGACCTGCGTGGAGCGCGCGCGTTTCGCAAAAACTCAGGTAATGGAGAAACTCGAGCTCGGTGGTCAAATGGTCGGGAAGCTCGCGCTGGGTGCTCGACAGAGACAGCCCGAAGTGGCTGTAGAACCGCATCACTTCCTCCATCACCCGCATTCTCGCTCGCCCGTAGTGTCCCCCGTAGAGCGGACAGGGCGGGCCGCCCACCCCGACGTCGAACAGGCGAATGTACTCGGCCTGGAAGTCGTCGTACGAACAGGTGGCCGAAAGGGCGCCAAGCTCCCCGAAGTCGTAGGGAAGACCGGCCAAGAGGCCGCCGAGCTCATCGCGCAGCGTACCGCCAGCGACCGACGCGTGAAATTCCTCGGTGGGAAACCGGAAGCAGGAGGCGAGCGCCGCGTACACTCGGCTTCTCGCCGCAGCCGCCCTCTCCTCTTCCCCGCTTAGATCCCTGATTTCCACGTTCACGTCCATCTAAGCTCCGCCGGATCCTGCGTGAGATGGCTGAATAGCTCCTTCCACTGGTAAACGATCAAGAGGTCCATGAGCTCGGACTTCTCGCCCCGGCGCGTCTTCGCCATCTCTCCCTTCAGCGTCTCGAGCGCCCGCTCGACCTCGTCCCCGAAGAGATACTGCAAGTACTTGAGCGGTATCCGGGGCTTGGTCTCGTCTATCTCCCCCCGTTCATTGAACCGCGGCGGCGCCAGCGGCGGCACGTAATAGACATTGGGCTCGGTTCCGGTCTCGGGGTGAAGCGGCAGCGCCACCTTCCACTCCTTTACCAGCTTGTAAACGGGACTCGTCTCGTCGTCGAGCAATCCCACGAAACGAAGCCGGCCCGGGCACTGCCTGGCGCACGCCGGCGGCACCTTCTTCTCGACGCGCGGAAAACAAAAGATGCACTTTTGGGCCACCTTCTTCACATGATTGAAATATATCTTCTTGTAAGGGCAGGCCTCCATGCAAAACCGGTAGCCGCGACACCGCTTCTCGTCGATGAGCGTGATTCCGTCCTCTTTCCGCTTGTAGATGGCGTTACGGGGGCAAGCTTCCAAACAGGCCGGGTAGGAGCAATGGTTACAGATCCTCGGCAGGTAGAAATAGAAACTGTTGGGATACTGCCCGCCCCCCTGATCCTCGTCCCAGTTGGGACCCCACTTGGGCTCCTCGCCTTTTACTTTCAGATAAACGCCGTTCCCCTTCCCGCCTTGAAAGACCTCGTCGTAGTTGAACTCCCAGGCCGCTCCGAAATCGTCCACCAGCGGCAATTGCCCGGCTATAGGCTCCTTGAATTCCCCTCTGAAGCCGCCTCCCATCTTCTCCCAATCCTTGGGAGTGCCCTTGCCCGGCTGGGTGTTGACCGTCGCCCACCACATGTATTCCATACCCTCTTCGCGGGTCCACAGGGTCTTGCACGCTATGGTGCAGGTTTGGCATCCCAAGCACTTGTTCAAGTCGAACACCATCGCCAGTTGGTGATCTACCGTGCGAAGCTGCTCTTTCTTGGCCTTGGCTTCCCGCGCCAACTCCTCCTGCCGCTTCTTCTTTTCTTCCTCGAGCTGCTGCTGTGTCTTATCTGCCATGGCTGCTCTCCTTCTCGCTCACTCGATCTCCCAAATCCGGGTTGATTCGCCTGCGCGCCGCCTATGCCTCCAACTCGAAGTCGCGCCATTCCTTGGAGAAGCTCTTGACTCCGGCGCGCTCGCCGTTTCCGCCTTCCCAAACGGCAAACCCGATCTTGGTCGGCTTTCCCACTTCGAGTTTGACCGACTCATCCGGCGGGCCCCCTACCGCCAAGTTCCTCGCCAGCACCACCTGCCACTTCCCGTTCTCCCAGCGGGACTTGGCCTTTATGAAGCTCTCTTCGCTGTAGTTGGTGGTGCTGAGGCCTTCGGCCCAAACGTTCTTCGGCTGATCGGCGAAATCGGCGCGCCAGTACCAGGCATTGACCCGCTCCTCCTTGCGCCCCATCTCGTCTATCGGAGGCTCGTCCTTGATGGGGAACAAGACGCCGGCACCATCCGGAAATGTGTTGGTTTCCGTTACCTCGAGATTGCGCGCCTCGTCCGCCCATTCGAGCCTCAAGAACACCTGCCCTCCGTTGTGACAGCATTTGACCTCGAGCTCCCTCACCTTCCCGATCTTCTTTTCGTCACGCGAAGCTTTGATGTACTCGGAAGGCTGATTCGCAAGCGGCGTCGCCGCCATCTCGATCTTCTCCCCCGCCACGCCGCTCCACTGCCCCGAGGTCGGATCGAGCAATTCCTCCAAACTCGCGCTTACCTTCTTTGCCTTTATCGCCATCTCTCTCCTCCTATCTCTCGACGCAGACCGCTCGGCGCGGCCCACGCACGATCTAACGCCGCCGTTTTACCTCTAGCCCCCTCCCCTTCGCGCGCAAAAATCCAGCGCAGCGCTTTCAGTGCCCGCTCGGTACCCACTACTAAGATGTGCAAGCCCAGCACCGCCGCAGCGGCATAGGTGAGCCACTCGTGGATCGAAAACATCCGATCCGCAAGCTGAATGGAAAAATGGTCCGGCTTCCAGATGACGAGGCCGCTTGCACCGAAGATCAGGGTGACCCAGTAAGTGTAACGCACGTGGATGCCCCGCCACCACCCCGTGAAGCGCCACGGGGGCATCTTGGGCCAGCGCCGCGCCCCGGCGTACACCACGAGAGGCACCACGAGCGAGACGATGCCAAACCAGAGGTGGATCTCCTTGATCGTAGCGGAATAGCCGCCGACGAAGCGCGCCCGAAGCTCGGGAAAAAGGAGGAGGAGGGCGGTCCCGAAGGTCACCGTGAAAAGAGCGGCGTGACTCGTGTGCAAAACGAAAAGATAACTCGGCTTTCTCATCGGCCGCTCTGATCGAACCCCAAATTTGCGAACGGCAAGCGCCCATTGCATCGGCCGCCCCGCTCCGTTTCGCCTTCCCGTCCCCTTCCATAATCGCGCGCGCTGCAGGCGGCGCGCAATCCCCCGATCGGGGTAGCCCGTACATGCTTTCGATGAGCAGGAGCGAACGTACGGTTACACTCTTCCATCGGCCGTCCGGGTCAGATCTTCTGCACGTCCACTGCAACGGCGCGGTCCGCTTGCTGGGGCTGCCAGTTCCATCTCCAATACTTAAGATGCCCGTAATCGCCGGCCAGGTGCAGCCACTTCACCATGCCCGGAATCGCCGCGTCGTAAGGTACCTGGCCCGGGAACTGGTAGGGCTCCCAGGCGTGGTAAATGATCAACTGCCCCGGCCGGGCGGAGGGGGCAAGCTTGACCGACACTTTGAAGGACGAAAAGTCGTTGAAGACCTTGACGACCTCTCCATCCTTTATCGCCTTCTTCTTGGCGTCCTCCGGATTCATGAACATGAAAGGCTGCCCCCGGTGCGTCATGAGCAAAACCTTGTTCGTCACCCAGATCGAATGGATGCTCCAGCGCTGATGCCCGCTCGTCATCCGAAATGGATAGTTGCCCCCCATGGTCGGATTGGGCTTGTGTACGGGAAGCGCTTCGCCCGCTTCCAGGAACCAGTCGTGGTCTATGTAGAACTGCGCCCGCCTGGTGAGGGTCGGATACGGTATCTTCTTCTCCGTATGGAAGGTGAGGCAGGACACCGTCTCGTTCGGCTTTATGTCGCCCGCTACGTTCAAGCTCACGGGGTCGTATTTCCCGAGGCTCGTGAACCTGACGAAACCATCTTTGCGGTATTTCGCCAGATTGGAGCCGGGGGGAAAGAGCCCTTCGCGCACGCTGTCCTCGGCGAAAAGCTCGAGCGCCTTTTCCATTTCATTTTCTTTTATCTGCTCGCCGTAGGTATAACGGGTGTAAATTCGATCGAAGCGGCGCGTCCTCCCCATGACCGCCCCCTGCCCTGGGAAGAGGGCGCGAACCACTCGCTCCCCGATTTCGGTCTCGGCCAGCCGAGAAAGCAGCGCCCCCAAGGTTCCGCCCGCCATGCTGATCAGCGCCTTGGGAACCGGGCGGGTGCGTTTGTACTCCTCGAGCCCCTGCGCCTTGGCGCGCTCGCCTATCTTTTTCGCGAGGCGGCCGAAGATCTCGAACTCCGTGAGCGACTCGCCCAGCGGATCTACGGCCTTGTCGGTGAATGTGTTGAAGGTCACGTGCGGCGTGAAGAAGCGAAAATCCGGCCGCTCGTAGAACCAGGCGACCGGCAGGACGTAATCGGAGTAAAGTGCGGTCGTGCTCATGCGCGGATCCACGGTGACGATGAGCTTGAGCTTCGGCCAGAGGTTCTGGAGCAGTTGCTTGTACCCGCCTCTGGTTCTTCTCAAGGTGCTCCCCGCCAAGCCGAAGAGCACCTCCGGGGGCCGAGTGGGTTCCGGCAGCACGTACCCTTCCCACCAGCCCTTCTCCAGCGCCTCTTTGTAGTAGTCGTCGAAGGAGCGCTTCATGCTCGGATCCGACCACTCCTTCTTGTTCCACACCTCGCGGTAGCCGGCATGGTGGTACCAGTAGAAGACCGGCGGAACGGTCCCCACGAGCGAGCTCGTCAAGCGGTCCCGCTCGATGGCGACCATCTCGTCGGTCATGGTAGGATCCTGGGCGCGGATTTTCTCGTTGAGGTCGTCCATCAGCTTCGCCAGGCGCTCGTATTCCTCGACGGTGGCGACATTTCGGCCGAAGGTGAACTCCTTGGGGTCCCCCGATTCGTTCCAACCGCGGTTGCCGGTCCCCTTCTTCCCCCAGTTTCCGGTAAGACCGAGCAGCAGAGCCATCGAGCGCTCCATCAAGTCGCCATGGTAGTATTTATTGGAGTTCCAGCCCATGAGAACGTTCGTCCGCTTGCTCGCTACCTTCTTGGCGAGCAGGCGAATGATCTGGGGGGAGGTCCCGCAGAGTTGCGAGGCCTGCTCGGGCGTGTAAGCCTTGAGATGCTCCTTGAGAAGAGCGAATACCGGCTCCACCGTCACTTCCTTGCCGTCTTGCAGCTTGACCTGGACCGTGCCCTCCAGGGCCGGATCCACCCCTTCGAGCTCGAGCGTCGCCCGTGGCGCCTGCACGATCTTGCCCGACTTGGCGTCGAGAAAATAAAACTGGTCGTTGCGCCCGCCGCTTTCGAGATCGCTTTGGCGCAAGAACTTCTTGGTGTCCCTCCTGACCAGAAGGGGCAGGTCGGTTTGCTCCTTCACGAAGGCGGCGTTGTGGAGATTCTCGGTTACGATGACGTTGCACATGCCGAGCGCCAGGGCGGCGTCGCAGCCGAAATTCACCGGCACGTAGAGATCGGCATGGATGCTGGATGCGTTGTAATCGGGCGCGATGCTCACCACCTCGGCACCATGGTAGCGACCCTCGGTAATGTAGTGGGCACCGGGTATCCTCGTATAGACGGGATTCATGTGCCATATCAGCGTAAGCTCCGCGTGGAACCAGTCGTCCTGGGAGCTGCAATGCTGGAACTTCCCGTAGGTTATGTAATTGCCGACGTTGAAGTCCCCGATGAGAGCGTCCACGTCGAGGGTCGTCGCACCCAGCGTGGTGGCGAAGCGGCCGACGCTGAGGGCCTGGAAGATGCCGATGTTCCCCGGCCCCATCTCGAATACGATCGACTCGGGCCCCTTCTCCTTGATGGTCGAGATCATTTGATCGGCTATGTCCGTCAGCGCCTCGTCCCAGCTCACCCTCTTCCACTTGCCCTGGCCGCGCTCGCCCACGCGCTTTAGCGGGTAGAGCACGCGCTCGGCACCGTAGGTGACTTTGCTGAAGGAGGCTCCCTTCTGGCAGCCTCTGGGATTCATGTCGGGCACGCCCGGTTCTATCACCGGATAGCGGGCCTGCTGCTCCTCCCTCAGTATCAGCCCGTCACGCACATATACGTGCCAGGCGCAGTTGCCCGGGTAGCAATCGACGCAGTGCGTGCCCTTCGTGACCTTGTCCCAGCGCCACTTCTCCCGGTAGAGATCCTCCCAGGAGCGGTAGGTGTAGCCCTGCGGCCCTACCACCGCCTCTTCGGCCACGGATGCGCGCGGCCTTAGCGATGTAAGCGAGAGCGCGAGCATTGTGGTGCCTGTTACCTTGAGGAAATCCCGCCGCGTGAACAACACTCCCATCGACTCTTACCTCCCTTGCCTAGGTCCTGATCCTCTCCACCTCGACCGCCGTCGCCCTGGGCGTGTGGCTCGGCTGCGCGAGGAAAGTACGGTAGTGGAGCTGGCCGTAGTCGCCGACCAGGTGGAGAGGCTTCCAGGGCGAAGCCACGACTTCTTGGTTACCCTGCCACTTCGGGAACTGATAGGGCTCCCAGGCGTGGTAAACGACAACCTGGCCCGGCTGCAGCGTGGGCGTTACCTTGGCCCTGGCGGAGAAGCTCCCCACGTCGTTGTAGATCCTGACCCTGTCATGGTCGGAGATACCGCGAGCCTTGGCGTCCGAAGAGCCGATGTAAATTACCGGCTCGCCCCGCTGAAGCTGCAGCATAAAACGCTGGTCGCGCCAGATGGCGTGTATGCTCCAGCGGGTGTGGCCTCCCGTCAGGCGAAGCGGGTAATCCCCCCCCGCCAGAGGGGGGGGCTTGTGCGTGGGAAGGGCCTCCCCGAGTTCCAGATACCAGTCGTGATCGATCAAAAACTGCTGTCTTCCGGTGAGAGTCGGCCAGGGCTGTTTCCCCTTCACGAACCACTGCGAAGGAGAGACCGGCTCGCCCTCGATAAGATCGCTGCAAACCGCGTCGATGCCGCTGTAGCGCCCGGTGCTCTTGATCTTGATTACCCCGAGCTTTCGCGCCTCGCTCCAGTTCGTGCCCGCCGTAACGGGAGACTCCTCGAGGATATACTCCATCGGCTTCGCGTCATCCCCCGGCGCCCACTCCCCTCCCTTGCTCCACTCCTCGTAGATGGCCGTGAGATCGTGGCGATTGCCGAAGACGTCGGTGACCTCGCGGATTCCCGCCTTCTCGGCCTGCTCGGCGATTTTTCGCGCCAAGAGCCCCGAGACCTCCCACTCCCCTTTGGATTCGAACAGCGGATCGACCGCCCGATCCCCGATCACGACATAGGGCAGGTAGGTCTGAGTGAACTTGATGCCGATCTTCTCGTAATAGCCTGCGGCGGGCAAAATGATGTCCGAGTAAAGGCCGGTCGTGGACATCCGAAAGTTTATGCTCACCGCCAGGTCGAGCTTGGGCCAGAGAACTTCGCGCGCGACCTGCGGCGTCGGCCAGCGCCTAAGCGGGTTGAGCCCGCTGAAGATATAGAGCTTCGGAGATTTGCCGTTGCGCGGATAAAAGGGCATCCAGCCCTTTTCGTCCGCCTCTCTTGCGTATTCGGAAAATGGCCGCTTGAGCGCCGGATCGTTGAATTCGGGGCGGCTTACCACCTTGTCGAAGCCGCCATGGTGGTAGAGGCTATAGAGCACGGAGGTGTAGGCGTAGCGCTCCCTCACCAGGCGGGTAAAGAATCCCTCGAAGTCCCTAACCGTCGGCTTGGCCATGCCGATGAGAAAGCGATCGATGAGGCTCAAGTCGTAAGCGTTGGCCATCCGCTCGAATCCCTCGAGGCTCCACCACGCTCCGATCCTCAATCCCCCGCCCGGCTTTCCCTGGTTGCCAGTGAGCGCCACCAAAAGGATCATCGCGCGTTGCATGAGGTCGCTATGGTAATGCTTACATGAACCCCAGGAGGCGAAGATCATGGCGGAGCGCGCCTCGGCGAACTCGCGGCCGAGCTGCCGGATGAGCTTTGCGTCGATCCCGGTCTGCCGACCAGCGAGCTCCGGCGTGAAATTGGCGTCAAGGTGCTCCCGCAGGACCTCGAAAACCGGCCGGACCTCGACCTTTCGGCCGTCGGCGAGCTCCACCGTGAAGCGGCCCTCGAGCGCGGGTTTTCGCGTGTAGAGTTTCAAATTGCCGCGCTTTAGGCCCTCGCTTCCCGGTGCTCGGGCGAGTTCGTTGTTGCTCGAGTCCCAGAAGTAGAAGACGTTTTCCGCGCCTTTCCTCTCCACATCCGACTCGCGCAAGAACTTCTTGGTGTCCTGGCGCACGAGAAGCGGCAAATCGGTTTGTTCGCAGACGTACTCGCGATCGTAGAGACCCTCGGCAATGATTACCTGTGCGGCCCCGAGGGCGAGCGCGGCGTCGCTTCCGACCCTGGGATTGAGCCACAGGTCGGCGTGGATGGCGGTGGCGTTGTAATCAGGTGCAACCACCACCAACTTGGCGCCGCGATAGCGTGCCTCGAGCATGTAGTGCATCTCCGGTATTCGCGTGTAAACCGGGTTGCCGAGCCAAACCACGATGTAATCGGACCTGAACCAATCGTCCGAAGTCCCGTCCACGTTGAACATGCCCCAGGTTTGGATGGCGCCCATCGGCAGGTCGCCGACCCCAGCCCAGGAATCGAGGAAGGTCACCCCGAGCAGGCTAAAGAGCCGCTGCTCCCCTCCCGTGCTCGGGCCGAAATCCACGTTGGTCGTTCCGTGATCGTACCAGATGCACTCGGGTCCCTCCTTGGCCGCGACCTCCACGAGCTTGCGTGCGATCTCCTCCAGCGCCTCGTCCCACGATACCCGCTTCCATTTCGCGGAGCCTCGCGGCCCCAGCCGCTTGAGCGGGTACTTGATGCGACTCGGACTGTACATGAGGTCGCTGTAGCAGGCGCCCTTTTGGCATCCTCGCGGGCCGAAGTCGGGAATTTGCGGGTTGGTCTGCGCGTAGCGTCCGGATTGCTCCTCCCGCCAGACGATCCCATCCTTGACGTAGAGGTCCCACGCGCACGCGGCGATGCAGTCGGTCCGCAGGTGGGTGCCTCGTACCACTTTGTCCCAGCGCCACTTCTCGCGGTAGAGGTCCTCCCAGGAAGCATAGTCGTAGCCGTCGACGATCCTCCCGCCGCTTGCGCTTTGCTCGGCGCGCGCCTCCCGGGACACCTCCAGGTAGTGCAGGCAGAGCGCAAGGCCGGCTGCCGCCCCCGCCGCTTTCAGAAACTCTCTTCGGCTCAGCACGCCTCCGAGACCTCCTGCCTCCCGGGAATCAAAGCGGCTTGGAAGAACCGCAAGGTTTCTTGCTTGATCCGCGCCACGCCCTGTGGCCCGAATGCATCGGAAAGCCAGGCCGGGGCCAGCATGGGCGCCGAAATGAACGAGAAAATCACGATACCCATCACGGCGATGATGAGAAACATCGGGTCCCCACGCCTGAAAACCCTGGCGTCTTGCCCTTGAGAGATGAAATCTGTGATGGCCTCGATTATGGGCCTGGCATGCTCTGCGAGCGTGCGTCCCAGCTCTTCTTCCTGATCCAGCGCCGCCCGCACGAGCATGTGAGCCCTTCCCGGGTGCGTCGCGACGGATTCTATGTAGGTCTCGATAAGCTTGAGAAGCCGCTCCTCGAAGGAGAGGCTCCCGGAAATCGCGCCGCGAATCTTATCCTCGAGTTCCCGGGTGGCGCGGTCGGTTACCTCTTCGTATATGCTCTGCTTGTTCTTGAAGTGGTGAAAGAGCGAGGCCTTGCGGATCCCCACTTTCGCGGCCAGTTTCTGAAGGCTGGTCCCATGGTAGCCGTGCGCTGCGAACATTTCCTCGGCGGTCTTGAGGATCGCTTCGCGGGTATCGGCGCGGCCTCTGCGTCTTGGCCGTTTTACCGGCCTGCTTTCGTCGACGTTAAGCATGCTAACCTTCCTACCGGTCGGGAGGGTAGATTGTAAAGGGCGACGCGTCATCCAAGAATGTGATTTTTGTCAGTTTTTTCGACGGGCCTCTCCGCGCAAGAAAAACGGCGGCGGCGGACCGAGCCGACTATCGAGCCCAGCCAGACTGCCCCCCCGTCGGGCCAGCGAAGAGGCGAAGCGCCAGCCAGGGCTGGTCCGCGGAGCGCCGTCCCCTGGTGCCGCCCAGGCCCGCCTGCTAAGTACCCAAACCCATGGAAGAGCGCCAACCACCGCAACCGAGGGGCTCTCGCCTACGCGACCTTCTTTTCCCCGATCCGCCTCGAAGCCTTCCGGCCTCGCGGGGGATCAGAATCGCGTTCCGCACGGCGCACATCGCAAGCTTTGGCATCGTGTTGGGTGGGCACTTCTTCGACATCGAGCCGGCCCGTTTGCTCTGGCCCCTTTACGCCAGCGTGGCCACGGGTGCGGGGCTCATCGCCGTGGAGCTCCACAAGAGCTGCCGGTGGGTCTATCAGGGAATGGGTGTGATGACGCTACTCAAGTGCGCTCTTTTGCTGACAATACCATGGGCTTGGAGCTGGCGCGTGCCGATCCTTCTCGGCGTGTTGGTGCTAGGGTCCGTCGGCTCGCACATGCCGAGCCGGTTTCGCTACTACTCCCTCATCCACCGCCGCCCCCTGGAGTAGCCTCGGGCTTTTTGTCTGCGGGAGGCTCGCCCCGAGTTGCCGACTCGCCCCCTTTCGTGGGCGTCGCTTTTGCCGCCGACCCTCCCGCCTCGCCTTTCTCCGCTTCCCGTTCCGCCTCGGCAATGGCGGTTCGCACCTGGGTTTCGACATCCCTGGCTGCTTTGCGAAACTCGGCCAGCCCTTTTCCCAGGCTTCGCGCAACCTCGGGAAGCCTTTTTGGCCCGAGGACCAAAAGCGCCACTACGAGGATAACGATGAGCTCGGGAAGGCCAATGGGTCCCATTCAAGAGCTATCCAATCAGGCGCGGCCTGCGAGACCGCCCGAGGTACCCAAGACAATGAAGAGCCAAAGCCCGCCAAACCTCCCTGACGAGTCCGCCGGCTGGGCAGGCGCGCGCCCGGCGCTCGCCCCGCTACTGGCCACCCCCGGCCCGCCCCTTCTCCTTGGACTTCTCCCCTCCCTTTTCGCTCTCCTGATTCGAGGAGCCTCCTTGCGCGGAAGGAGTCACGTCGATTGCGTCGTCGCGCAGGCCCTTGCGAAAAGCCGTAATCCCCTTGCCCAACCCGCTCATGAGCTCGGGTACGCGAGAGGCGCCAAAGAGGAGAAGGACGATCAAGAGAATCACCAAAAGCTCGGGTAAGCCGAGGCCGAACATTTACCGACACCTCCAGAGCCGCAACATATCAGGAAGAACCAGCAGGCACAACCACCCGGGATTCGGCCGGCGACAACGCCGCGCGCCGCCGCCTTCGACCACGCTTGCTCGCAAGCGGCCCTAGAGCCGCGGCCGCCTAAACGTCCTTTTACGCACGCATCTGCTGTCTAAGGCCCTGCCGCTTCCCCCTTCGCTTATGACGCGCATCATTACCGCGGGCGCCGTTACCTCTACTCCACCCAGTACGCTCACCCCCCGCTCGAAGAGAGGCTCCGGCACCACGCTCGCTGTAGGGCCTACCACCGCTACTTCGCGCGCCCGCCCGCACATGGGCAAAAGGCCGTCGAGCGACCCGTTGGCGAGGGCCGAGCCGGTGATGATCACGAGCGTGGAGACCCCGAGAAGCTCCGCCGCCTCCTCCTCCCGGCGAAGCCACCGCCGATGCTCATCCCTTACCATCGAGGAATCGCGCTCGAAAAGGTAAAGCTCCCGAACCCGCCCTTCGAGCCGCACGAGATAGGGCGTCATCGCCCCCACGAGGCTCACGACGTCATCGGCCTCGGGGTGCAGAAGCTCGAAAGGATCCGCCGGCGCACCGGCGGCGTCGAATGCCTGGGGCCTTGGATTCTCTACGAGAACGTGGTTGCAGAGAGCGTTTAGAACCGCCATGCTGGCGGACCACAGGAGAGGGTCATCTTCGCCGCGAAGGGCGAGGAGCTCGAAGGCCGCCCTTTCGCAAAACGAGCCCGGCTCCGGCAAACCCCGGGAGGGTAAAGGGCAACACTGCCCCCTCGCCCTCTCCCCGTGCGAGACATACGCCAGTCCTGCCGATCCATCCTCGAGAACCGCTCCGGCCAGATAGACCCCGATGCGCAGATCCGCCACCGCCGGCCACCCAGCGGGAGGACCGAGCTCTCTTCGCACGGCCTCTTCGATTTCCGCTAGTAGGCTCAACCCGCCGCCAAGCGCTCCAGCCGCGGGCGGTCGAGGATGGTCAACCGTCCACGCCCCGTCGCTATGACCTTTTTCTGCTTGAGCTTTCCGAGCAGGCGAATGACCGTCTCGGTCGCGACTCCTATGGCCTCCGCCAGCTCCCGGCGGCTGAGCGGCAAGATCAGCCGGTTCGCCTGCGCCGGATCCACGGCTCGATCCCCGAGCTGCAAGATCAGCGTGGCCAGTCGCGCCTCGGCCGATTTGAACGCGAGATCGTGAATCGCCAACCGGCTCGCCCGCAGCGCTTGGGAGAGCTGCGAGATGGTACGCATTGCCACAAGCGGCTGTTTCCGCACCAGTTCCATGAAACCGGCCCAGGGCAGGAACGATACCTGCGAATCCGTAAGCGCCTCGGCGGTGAGGGTAAGGACGCTCTTGGGCTCGATCGAAACCTCCCCCAGCAGCTCTCCCGGCCAGCACACGTGCACGATATGCTCCTCCCCCATTCGCCCGGTTCGCGACAACTTGACGGCGCCGTCGCAAAGGATATAGACGCCGAGACAAGGGCTACCCTCCCGAAAGATCGACTGATGGCGGCGGTAAAGCACGGTGGTCGCAAGCTCCAGGAAGGCCTCGAGGTCTTCCGGCGGCAGGTCGCAGAGAATACCGGTGTGGCGTACCTCGCAATGGTTGCAGGCTATTTTTTGCCGCGGCCTGCGGCCGCCGGATAGGGCGGACCGAGAGGGGGGCTGAGCCTCTTTGAGCGGCAAGCGCACCGTCACCGCGGGCCGCTTGCCTATTGGCGATGGCGGGCGAGAACCTGACGACTCTTTCATCTGATCACACGGCCTGTCCGGCCCCCTCTTTTCTAGCACGCGCCGGCGCCCACCGCTAGCACGCTTTCCGGTTCCGCAGGTGGTTTCTTGAGGCCAGTTTTGGGTGTACTAACGACGAACGGCCGATCTGCAATTTTGGGAGGTATGGAAATGAGCGCCAAGGTTATAACTGAGCGCAGGGGACACATCTGGATCGTCACGATCAACCGGCCCGAGCAGATGAACTGCGTCGACGGGGAGACAGCGCAGATGCTGGAGCAGGCGTGGAAGACCTTTCGGGACGACGACGACCTCTTCGTCGCCGTCTTGACCGGAGCGGGGGACGCGGCCTTTTGCGCGGGTGCCGATCTCAAGAATCTCGCAAGCCTCGGACCGCCCGCGCACGCTTCGGCCCACCAGCGGCGCCGCTTCATAACCAACGGCCCCGGTTATATGGGCTACACTCGGCAGACCGACATCTTCAAGCCCATCATCTGTGCGGTCAACGGATACGCCTTCGCCGGCGGCCTGGAGCTCGCCTGCCTGGGCGATATCAGGGTCGCCAGTGAAAACGCCGAATTTTGGGTGGCCTGCCGGCGTTGGAACGTGCCCTTGCTCGACGGCGGAACGCAACGGCTTCCGCGCATCGTAGGCATGGGGTGGGCGATGGAACTCATCGTCTTGGGCAAGAGAATCGATGCCCGCGAGGCGTATCGCATCGGGCTGGCGAACGAGGTCGTGCCGCGCGGAAAGGCCCTCGAGCGAGCCCTGGAGCTGGCCGAACAGATCTGCGCCTATCCCCAGGGCGCGATAAGGACCGACAAGCAGGCGGCTCTGATGGGCTTCGGCCGCCCCTTGGAAGAGGGCTTGCGGATCGAATGCGAGGTCGGACAAACGGCGCTTCAAACGCACGACATTCGAGAAGGCGTAGAGGCGTTCGTGCAAAAGCGCCCTGCGACCTTTCGTCACGATTGAAGGGATCGGCTTTGCGAGGACAGCTTCGAGCGGTAGCGCTCCTTGACCTTTTTGCCGCGTCGCTCGAGAAGCGGCACCATGAGCTTCCTGAGCCTGGGGAACAGGTTGCCCACGGTGGCGAGATAACCCGTCGCGACCGGGATGGTTCGCTCCGGGCGCCCGTCCTTGGCGGACATCAAGACCAGCCTCGCCACCTCCTCGGCGCTACTCATCGGGTTGGCGAAAATGAGATCGGGGACATGGTCCAGGTCGCCTAGGATAAAGTCGGTGGCGACCGGTCCCGGCGAGACCACGCTGGCGTGGATACCGCTGCCCTCGAGCTCCGCGCTAAGCGCGAACGTGAAAGCTCTGAGCCCAGCCTTGGTCGCGCAGTACACCGCCTCGTGGGCCACTGGAACTTTGCCCGCGATCGAGGCGACGTTCACGATGCTGCCACCTCCCCTCTCGCGCATCCGCGGCAGCGCAAGGCGTGCGAGCACTATCGGAGCGCTCAAGTTGACCGCCACTTCGGCCGCCAGTTGATCTGCCTCGAATCTTTCGATCGGCCCCCGAAAGTTGACACCCGCGTTGTTGACCAAGATGTCCAGGCCGCCGAAGCGGCGGTGGGCTTCTTCCACCACCCGACGGCAGGCCTCCAGCGACGAGACATCCGCTACGACCGCGGCCGCCCTGCCGCCCCTGGCATCGATCTCGCTTGCTACGGCCTCCAGCACCTCCCGGCGCCTCGCCACCAGAACGACCGCCGCCCCCTCGGCGGCGAAAAGCCTGGCGCAGGCCGCTCCGATCCCCGAGGAGGCCCCGGTAACTAGCACCACCTTGCCGTCGAAATCGCCCAAGCGGCTTCCCCCTATGGCTCTATCGCGATCTTGATCACGCCTTCTCGCCGCTCGCGAAACAACTCGTAGGCTTGGCAAATATCCGCAAGCCTCATCGTGTGGGTCCAAAGTGGCGTGAGATCGATCCGCCCGCAGCAAATAATCTCGATCATCCGGGCAAGCCGCGCCGGACCGCATGGACAAAGGGTGGTCACGTACCGCCGATGGTAAAAGCGCGTGGGATCGACGGGGATGGACAGGTTCGAAGGCAAGGCCCCGTAGGCCCCCAAACCGGAAATCGTGCCCCCCGGTCGCGTCACCTGAAAGCAGCCCGCCAACGCCGCTTCCTTACCCACCGCCTCCACCGCCACATCCACTCCATCTCCCGTCATGGATAGGATCTCCGCCACGGGGTCGCACTCCTCGGGATTGAGCACCATGTCCGCGCCAAGCCGCCTCGACATCGCGCATCTTTCCGGCACCGATTCCACGGCTATTATCATCCCAGCGCCCAAAGCCTTGGCTGCGGCCGTGACGCACAACCCGAGCGGCCCCTGGGCGAAGATGGCCACGCGGTCTCCCACCCGAAGCGGCGCCCGCTCCAGGACGCCGATGGCGGTGGACATGATATCCGTGGCGAAAAGCACTTGGCGGTCCTCGAGTTCCCGCGGAATCTTGAAGAGATTCGCCTGTGCGTAAGGCACGAGGAGATATTCGGCCTGGCAGCCGTGGATCAGCATCCCGAAGCGATAGGCCCCCCCTTCGGTGGTGCAGATCTCCGGGTTTCCCGAAAGACACTGCGGGCACTGGCCGCAGGGAGTAAGACACGAAGTCAATACCCGGTCCCCCTTCTCGAAGCCGGTCACGCCCTCTCCGACCTCCTCGACGACACCAGTCATCTCGTGGCCCATGACGACCCCAGAGATGGGAGTTTCGAGAACGTGCAAATCGGTCCCGCAGATCGTTGTAAGGGTTACCTTGAGAAGCGCCTGGCCAGGGCCGGGCAGAGGTCGCTCGAGATCCTGCAATTCGACCTTGCCTATGTCCACATGCACGCATCCGGTCATCTTGGCCATGATCGGTCTCCTCTCGTGCCGAACTGTGCCCGCCACCTCGTAGCATCACAGCCCTAAACAGTCCATAGCGGAAGCTCCTCGAGCCCCCAGGCGGCACCTGCGCGGCGCCCCCGGCTCAGACCTACCGGTTCGCTCTCCTCCAGGCCGGCCTTCTAGTAGGGGGTGTCTGGCGACCCAAGAGTCGCCGCAGCACCTTGAGGTTCTCGCGATCGGCGAAGCCATCGCCCTGCTTCGGGGTCTCCAGGATCTTGGGCACCCGCGCGAGCCTGGGATCGTTTACCAGCCGCCAGAAGGCCGACAGGCCGATGGTGCCCAGACCGATGTGCTCGTGCCTGTCGCGGTGGCTGCCCAACGGCAACTTGCAATCGTTCAAGTGCACCGCTGCGATCGAATCCATGCCGAGCAGAGCATCCCACTCGGCCAATGTCGCCTCGTAGCCACCCGCTTCCCGCAGATCGTAGCCGGCGGCAAAGGCGTGGCAGGTATCGAAACAAAAGGCGATCGAGTCCGGATCTCGAACCAGATCCCTGATCGCCGCAAGCTGCGCGAACCTGTATCCGATACTTGTCCCCTGGCCCGCGCTGTTCTCCAGGAGGATCTTGACGCCCAAGGACGCGGCTTGGCCGGTGACCTCATCGAGGCTTCGAGCCGCACGGCGGATGGCGAAGCGCTCCCCCGCCCCCCCGTGGCAGCCCGCGTGCACTACGAGCCCGCCGATGCCGAGCCGCCCGCAGCGGCCGACCTCGTCGAGAAGCGCCCGAATCGAGCGGCGCAGAATCCGCCCGTCGGGAGCACAGAGGTTTATGAGATAGCCGGCGTGTGCCAGGCAGCTAGAGATCTTGGCCTGCTCGAGCCGCGCACGAAAAAGGTCGGCCCGCTCCTGCCCGATCGGCTTTGCCTTCCAACGCGCGTTGTTGCCGGTAAAAATCTGGATCGCCCGGCACCCAACCTCTCGGCCGCGCCCAGGCGCCTTTTCCACCCCTCCGGCAATCGACATGTGAGCCCCGAGAAGGTCGGCTCCCTGTCGCCCGACTTCGCCATCCATCTCGACTGGTGAGCCTATCCCGGCGCCCCGGCGCGATCCAGCCCCGCCCCGAAAAAGACCGCGGCAGAGATAACCCCGCCCTTTGCCCCGGCTAAGAGGCCCCTTCGGCGTGCCGCCTCAAGTACTCGAGAAGCACCCGCTCCTCCTCGCGATCGAGCGCCACCTTGGCGCCGCGCTTGGCCCCCAGAACATGCATGCGCAAGTTGATCTCCCAAGTAGCCGACGTCATGGAGCCCGGGGCGAAGAGGCGATGACACTGCGAGCATCTTTGCCGGTAGAGAATCGCGCCCGGGGAATCCGGCTCGGGCAGCCTCGGGCCACACGACGCGGCGAGCCCAACGAGAAGGAGAGCGGCCCAGAGCCCAGGTGACCGTAGCCGAAGCGCGGCCCTCCATTTTGCCTCCGCTTCTCGACGAGCCATCCTGGTTTGACCCAGCCCCACCCACACCATTAGAATGCCTTCGATTCTTACACGACCCAGGAGGTGAGCACCAGTGATCATGGATATCGGACCGGCCGCCAACGCGCGCAACTTTCCCGATCGCACGGCCGTCGTTTTCAAGGAGGTACGCTACACGTGGGCGCAGTGGAACAGCCGCATAAATCGGCTCGCTAACGCCCTTCTTCGCATCGGCCTTTCGCCCGGGGACAAGTGCGCCATGATGCTCAACAACTGCCATCAGTTCTTGGAGGTCATGCTGGCGAGCAGCAAGATCGGGGTTCTCGCGGTCCCGATGAGCTACCGCCTGCGCGCCCGGGAGATAGAGTACGTACTTGCAAACTCCGACGCCCAAGCCTTCGTCTTCGAGCCACACTTCCTGAGCGAGGTACAGGCTGCCCTCGAGGGCCTCGCGCGCTTCCCCAAGGAGCGGCTGATCACGATAGGAGAGTCGGACAGAGCCGGCGGGCTCTCTTACGAAGCCCTGCTTGCGGACTCCGGCGAGGCCGAACCGCCAGGCGATGCGGGCCAGGCCCTGAACGCCATGATCTATACCTCCGGCACGACGGGCAATCCCAAGGGGGTTTACCGCACCAACGGGGTCGATCCCTCGATCGTAATGGGTATAATCCAGGCCTTTTCGCTCATGCCGGGGGAGGTACACCTGGTTCCCGCGCCTCTCTACCATAGCGCTCCCACCCTGGGGTCGGTTTTGGCCATCGCCCTGGGCGGCACCGTGGTGATCATGCCGAGGTTCGACCCGATCGAGTTTCTCGAAGCCATCGAGCGCGAGCGCGTCACCTCGGCTATGGTAGTCCCCACCATAGTCAAGCGGATACTGGCGCTTCCCGAGGAGGTGCGCGCTCGTTTCGACATAAGCTCCATGCGCGCGTTGATCGTCGGTGCCGCCCCCTTTCCCGTCGAGACGAAACGCGCCGCGGTAGCCTACTTCCGCGACTGCGTGTACGAGTACTACGGCTCGACCGACGCGGGATTGAACACGGTTCTCAAGCCGAGCGAGCAACTGGAGCGCCCGGCCAGTTGCGGCAAGGCCCTGCCGGGGCAGGATATAAAGATCTTCGACGACGAGGGTAACGAACTGCCCCCCGGCGTGCAGGGCAACGTTTACATCGCAAGTCCCCTCGTCGCCGCCACGCAGTACTACAAGGATCCGGAGAAGACCAAGAGATCGCGCATTGGCGAGTACATGACCGTGGGGGACGTGGGCTACCTCGACGAAGATGGTTATCTTTACATCTGCGACCGCAAGTCCGACATGGTGATCTCGGGAGGGGTGAATATCTACCCGGCCGAGATCGAGCAGGTGATCCACGAACACCCGGCGGTCTTGGACGTCGCCGTGATCGGCGTTCCCAGCGAGGAATGGGGAGAGGAGCTCAAGGCGGTGGTGCAGCTAAAGCCCCAAGCCCGAGCGAGCGAAGAGGAGATCATCGACTTCTGCCGCCAGCGCCTGGCCGATTTCAAGCGCCCGCGGTCGGTCGATTTCGTCGCCGAGGTGCCCCGCAATCCCTCCGGCAAACTTCTCAAACGCGAGCTGCGGGAGCGCTACTGGGCGGGAAGGGAGCGAAGGGTCTGAGGCCATCTTCCCCCCTCGCGCCGCAACTGCCGTTGCTCCGCCGATCCCTGGGCGCCCCCAAAAGAGGAATCGCCGTTTTGCCGAGGCCTACGTCAAGCGCACCCGGCAGTTGGCCGCCTGTCCGGTACTCTCTGCCACACCCACCTCCAATGACTCCAGGCCTTGGCGCATCCCGCTGCCAAGCTCCTCCTTGAGCCGGGTCGCGAGAAACCAAGCAAGCTCCTCCGCGGAGGTGTGCGCAATCGGAAGCAGGACGACGTCGGAGACCGGAAAGAGGAAACGCGAGCCGTCCCGGTGCACCACCTCCACGCTCTCGCCGAGTTCGCGAATGCTCAGGCAGTCGCTCCTCGCAGGAAGGAGGGTGCGCTCATCGAGCTCCCGGCACAGTCGCCTGCCCAAGTCTTTGACCAGGGCGAAGTCCATCACATAACCGTCCTCACCCAGGACGCCTTCCAGGCGAAGCGAAACCCGGTAGTTGTGCCCGTGCAGCCGCTCCCTGCCCTCTCCGTGGGCCATGAAATGAGCGGCGGAGAACTTGAGGTAATCCTTGGCTACCTGGATCGAAAATCTCTCGCCGGCCACGCCATCCTCACCGTGCGCCCAGTGCTCGGAGAATGGACTCCATGTCGGTCCAATCGGGGAAGACCATGTCGGCGCCCAAGTCGGCCAAAGCAGAATAGGACGTGCGTCCGGTAGCGACCAGCATGGCGCGCATGCCGTTCGCCCGGGCGGCCGCGAGGTCCCTAGGGGTGTCTCCTACCACAACGCAACTTTCGGGCGGGATGCGCTCCCCCCAGTGTCGCTCCGCCCGCTTCCTCCCCAAATCGGCGATCGCCGCGCGCTCGACATGATCGCTGCCGTACGCCCCCACGGCAAAGTACCGCGCCAGTCCGGCCGCTTGGAGCTTGATCGACGCAGCCAGCGCGAAATTACCTGTCACCACGGCGAGCCGGTGCTGCGGGCTCGCTTCCAGCGCCTCGAGAATCTCCCGCACGCCTTTCTCCGGGCTGACGGTTATGGAGCCAGCCGCGATCGCGGCGCGAAGACTGCGGCCGTGGACCTCTTCGAGCCGCTCGATTTCCGCCGCCGTCGCCACTCTCCCCGTTCCCAGCCGGCAGAGCACCTCTGTCACGATGGCCTGGTCGGTCATCCCGTCGGTGCGAACCTCGCCAGGCTCGAAGCTCACTCCGAAGACCTCCCGCATCGCCTCGCTGAAGGCGCCGACGGCATTTGTCGCGTGGAGCAGGGTACCGTCGAGATCGAATAGTAGCAACGTGGTGCCCACGGCGTCCCCAGCGCCGTCTCAGCCGCTCCCCAGGGCACCGGGACCGGCCCCAGCGATCGGCTCCGCCGGCAGACGATTCATCTCGCATCCTCCTTTTTCTCGGCGCGCTCGGTCGAGCGCACGATCCGAACCGCTCGCCCCTCGTACCCCAGCGTACCACGAAAAGCCAAGAATTGCCGCGAGGGGTCGTCCGCGAACCAAAAACGGTGAGCCGGCAGGAAGGATGCGAAAAGCACATTTCCTATGCCGCCCAGATCGGCTCGCAAGCGGACCTCGTAGGCCCTTTGCAGACCCGCCCCCAGATCCACGGCTTCCCGCTCGACCACCTCGGCGCGAAGCCTGTACACCTTGGGCTCCGGGGTGAGGGCTACCGTGCTGAACTCTCCGAAACGGGTGGGATCCGCCGTAACCTGCGCCGAAGCCACCGCCAGCATCGGGCCGACGTACGTATCGGGAGGCAGATCGAGCTCGTACTGCCTCGTCTCCCCCTTGATGGTAGTCTCCACAATGCCGGCTTGGAAGTCCATGTCCTGTCTCTCCGCCTCGCCGTTTTGGATCGCCCTCTTGTGGAACTCGAGCGGTTCCAAAATGCCGTTTATCCTCGCCGTAGCCTCCTCGCGCGAGCGTTCCCCATTGGTAAAGCGGCGATCGAGCTCGAGGTGCAAGATCTCCCCTTCGCGCCATGCCCGCAGCCGCTGGACTCCCAGAGGCGCTCCTCCTTCGGCCGCCAAGACCAGATGCTCATCCTCCCGCACTCCCTCGAGCGAGCTTATGGCTTCGGGGACAGGAACGGGTGCGGCCGCCGCACGGCCGAAATAAATCGAAAGTGCGATCGCCAAAACGAGCCAGCCAGGAATTCTCGTGAACCACATCATTTTTTCTCCAGCGCCACCTTAAGGGTGCGCATCCGGTTTATGGCCGCCCCAACCTCGAGCAGTCTCGGCATGGCGAGATCTTGAAGCCCTCCGCATACCGCCCTGAGGCCCTTCCTTCCGATCTCCTCGAACACCGCGCCCAGAAGCTCCCGGAGGTCGCTCGCGGATTGCCCGGAGCAGCGCTCGCCGAGGGCATGAATGAGAGCGCCGATCGCCCGAGTTTGGCTCGGATCGACCAGTTGTTCGAGCCCCTCGAGCTCGATAGCGGTAGTGCCGTAAAGAATGGTATGGAGTCCCTTTACCGAGATCTTCACTTCCCTTCGGCCCCGCCGCGCATCGAAACTCGACGGGTGCGGCCTGCGGCCCCGCAGGGCCGCCTCCCGTAGCGGCCTCCCCGGTCTCTCTCGCTGCCTCCTCGTCGGAATCTCCGCCACTATCGTTCGCGCTCTGTTCGTGAGGACCCTGGGCTCGTACTCGACCATCGCGATCACCTGATCGGCCACCTCCAGGTAATCCCCCGATCCCCCCATTACCAGGATGGTGGATACGCCGAGATCCTCCTTGAGCTCCACCACGCGATCCACGAAAGGCGTGATCGGCTCGCAGCTCTTGGGAATCAGCGCCTGCATCCGCGCGTCCCGAATCATGAAGTTCGTCGCCGAGGTATCCTCGTCCACCAGGAGCACCTCCGCCCCCGCCTCCAACGCCTCCATGATGTTGGCCGCCTGCGAGGTCGAACCGCTGGCATTGTCGGTCGAGAAAGCTCGAGTCGGGCGCCCCAGCGGAAGGCCGTCGATAAAAGGAGAGATGTCGACCTTCTCTACCCGCCGCCCGTCTTCCGCCCGGATCTTTACCGTCGCCGGATTCGATACCACCCTCTCCCGCCCGTCGCCCGGGATGTGGTCGTAGATGCCGAGCGCAAGCGCCGACAAAAGCGTGGACTTGCCGTGAAAACCTCCGCCTACTATCAAAGTTATCCCCCGGGGGATTCCCATTCCCGATACCTCGCCCCCGTTGGGAGCGGGGATTTTTACCGCAAGCTCCGGCGGGGACTTGAAGGGGACCGCATCCGCAGACTTAAGCGGCCGAGGGTCCACCCCGCTCTGGCGGGGCAGCAAGGAGCCATCGGCAATGAACGCCACAAGCCCCAGCCCCGCAAGCGCGCCGCGCAGCGCCTGCTGATCCTCGATCGCGCGGACATGGCCCGCCAACGCCCCCAGATCGAGCGACTTGGCGACCAGGCTTCGGCGCACCAGGGCCGGGAGGGCGCGAAGGAGCATTTCCCGTGCCCCCTCTCCGTCTATGCGCCGGCCGAAGGCGGGCAGTCCCACGGCGAATCGGGCTTCCACGCAGCCGTCATGGATCTCGAGCGCCGTGCGCTTCAACACTTCTTGGCCTCCCGCGTCGATCGCGATGAGCCCGCTCGATCCCATCCCTCTGCGCTCCCTAATTTCCGAGCGAATGGCTCTTGAGAAGGCGCGGGCCAGGAAATCCTCCAGTGCCAGAAGCCGCGCCTGATTTCTCCAGAGCGCGGGCTCGAAGCTCGCCACCTCCGCCGGCACGCTGACCCTGGCGCGGGAAGGGCTGGCGAAGGGATCCCCCTGGATACGCTCGAGAAACAGGAGGAAATCCCCGAAGTCGTACCCGCCTCGGAGGTCTTCGTATGCTTTGTAGCCCTTACCTGAGATGCGGCCGATTAGGCGATCCAGGTCCTCGGCGCTACGCAGGCTCCGCTCGGTCACCGGCTGCGTCACTTGCCCTTGAAGGAAGCGGGGCGCTTCTGCAGAAAAGCCTCCATCCCCTCGATCCGATCGGCACTGTCGAAGAGGTCGGCAAACAAAGAACGCTCGAGCGCCAGTCCGTCCGCGAGGCCAAGGCTCAGGCCCTCGTCAATCGCCTGCTTCACCTTCGCCACCGCAAGCGGCCCCTTCTTGGCCAGAGTCTCGACCACCTGTTGGACGCACCGAGCCAGGTCCTCGGGAGGGACCACCCGGTTCACGAGGCCGATTCTCAGGGCTTCCTCGGCATCGATCGGCTCCCCGGTCATGCAGATCTGCTTGGCGATCCCTGGCCCAACGCGGCGCGCCAGACGCTGCGTGCCCCCGAAACCGGGGATGATACCCAGATTGACCTCCGGCTGCCCGAAGCGCGCCCGCGTCGAGGCGAAAATCAAATCGCACGCGAGCGCAAGCTCCAATCCTCCCCCGAGCGCATAGCCGCCTACCTGCGCGATCACCGGCAAGGGCAACGCCGCGAGCGCGTCCATGACGCCATGGCCGAGCTCCCCGAACGCCCGCGCCTGCTCGGCATTCATCGCCCGCATTTCGGCGATGTCCGCGCCTGCCACGAATGCCTTCTCCCCGGCTCCGGTAACTACCACCGCCCGAAGATCGCCCGCACGGGCGAGCTTGGCTGTCTCCTCGATCGCCGCTCTGAGTCCTTCGAGCACGGCGGTGTTGAGGGCGTTCAACTGCTTGGGCCGATTGACCGTGACGGTCGCCACCTGGCCCGCCCGCTCGAAGATTACCTCTTTATTCTCCATCGCGGATCCTCCTACTTCTTCTCCGCCGTGTAATCGTAAAAGCCCCGGCCGCTCTTGCGCCCGAGCCAGCCGGCGGCGACGTACTGGCGAAGGAGCGGACAGGGCCTGTACTTGTCTTCCCCGAGCTCCCGGTGCAGCACCTCGGCGATCGCCAGGCAGGTATCGAGCCCGATCAAGTCGGCGAGCTCGAAGGGGCCCATCGGGTGATTCAGCCCCAACTTGATGCCGCGGTCGATGTCCTCGCGGCTGGCCAGGCCTTCGTAGAGCGCGTAGCACGCCTCGTTCAAGAAAGGTATCAGGAGACGGTTCACGATAAAGCCGGGGATGTCCCGGCTGGTCACCACCGTCTTGCCCAGACGCTCCGCCAAGGAGACGGTCTCCCGATAGGTATCCTCGTCGGTGGCAAGCGACCTAATCACCTCCACGAGCTTCATGAGCGGCACGGGATTCATGAAATGCATCCCGATCACCTTGTGCGGCCGCTTGGTGGCCGCCCCGAGCCGGGTAATGGATATGGATGAGGTATTGGACGCGATTATGGCGTTCGGCTTCAGAATCCCGTCGACCTCGGAAAAGATCTTGAGCTTTAGCTCCTCGTTCTCCGTCGCCGCCTCGATCACCATGTCCGCGGATGCCAGGCTCTTGGTGTTCTCGACCACCTCGATCTTCCCCAGGGCGTCATCGCGCGCGGATTGCTCCAACTTGCCGCGCTCGACGAGCTTGTCGAGTTGCTTGGCGATGCCGCCCTTGCCCCTTTCCGCCAGCTCTTTATTGGCGTCGGCAAGGAGAACCTTCACTCCGCTTCGGGCGCACACCTGGGCGATCCCTCCGCCCATTTGTCCCGCCCCTATGACGCCTACGCTCTCGATTGCCATCTCAACCTCCTGCGCGAACCTCGCGCCCGGTTCAAAGCGAATGCGAGGGACCATATACAGCCGCTCTTTGTGCGCGGCACGCCTGCCCCGCGCCTCGGCCAAGCGCGCGGGCCTGAGCACAACAGGGCAAAATCCTAGGTGGGGCTGCGCAACAGGTCAAGGGCACCCAGCTTGGCAGGCTCAAAGGCCCTAGGAGGGCAGGAGACCTTCGGTGAGCGCCACCGGCTCGATCAGCTTCTCCGACAGGCCCTCCAGGAAGCGCGACGGCGCGCCGAGCACTACCCCGCAGGAGCGGTCGTAAATCTCGATGGGATAAGCGATGAAAAGGTTCTCCTTCGCCCGCGTCACGGCAACGTACATGAGACGCCTCTCCTCCTCCATTTCATCCTCGTCGCGCACGCTATACCAGGCGGGAAACCTCCCCTCGGCGGCCCAGATGATGAAAACCGTGTGCCACTCGAGCCCCTTGGCGGAATGAATGGTCGAGAGCGTGAGCAGCCCCTCGTCCTCCTTCTCGGCGGCCAGGATACCACCCACGCTGTCGCTCGGGGGCTCGAGTGCCATGTCCACGAGCATGCTGGGGAGGCTCCGGTAACGGTGCGCGATAGCGACGAGGTGCTCGAGATCGCGAAGTCTCTTCGGATAATCCTCTCGATATTTTCTCTCCACGATCGGCTTGTAATGCTCCAGTACGAGCTCCATGCAGGAGGCGGGGGAGGGTGTGGCCGAAGCGATGCGGCGAAAGAGCTCGGCTAAGCGTGCAAGCTCCGCCCGTTTGCTCCCCTTGGCCGAAAAACTCTCCAAAGCCTCGGCTACCTCCCCGCGGGCGATCACCCAGGAGAGAATTTCGCGGCATCCCTTGGGTCCCACCCCCTCGATCAAGAGGAGCAGGCGGTGCCAGGAGACCTCGTCTCTGGGGTTCACGACGACTCGCAGGTAAGCGAGCACATCCTTTACGTGGGCGGTTTCGATGAACTTGAAGCCGCCCCGCTTGACGAAGGGGATGTCGCAACGGGCGAGCTCGATCTCCAGATCGAAGGAGTGGAAGCTCGAGCGGAAAAGCACGGCCATCTCCTCCAGTGGAACGCCCTCCTCGCGCAGCTCGAGGATCTTCTGGCAGACAAAACGGGACTGCCAGCGCTCGTCCGGAGCCTGCACCAACACAGGCCGGACACCGCCGCCTCGCTCCGTAAAAAGTACCTTAGTGTATTTCTCCGGAGCGCGATCTATGATCTCGTTGGCCAGATCCAGAATCGGCTGCGTGGAGCGGTAGTTTTCCTCGAGCTTGATGAGCTTGGCCCGAGGGAAGAGGCGCGGAAACTCCATGATGTTGCGGAAGTTGGCGCCGCGGAAGGAATAGATAGATTGGGCGTCGTCCCCCACCACCATCACGTTCTCGTGGCCTCGGGCGAGCAGGCGCACGATCTCCGCCTGGAGGTGGTTGGTGTCCTGGTACTCGTCCACCATGATGTAACGGTAGGCGCTCGATAGCGTCTCGGCCAGCCGCTCGGAGCACCGCAGGCCGTCGCGCAACCTCACGAGAAGATCGTCGTAATCGACCAGATGTTTATCCAGCTTGTAGCGCCGGTAGGCTTCCTCGAGCCCCACAAACGCCTCCAACTCGTCGAGCAGATGCGGGTAGCGCCGCTCGAGGAGTTCCGCCAGAGGAACGCCGCAATTGACCGCCATCGAGAGCACCTCGGCAATCAGGCCCTTCTTGGGGAACCTCCGCTCCCGGCGATCGAGGTGGAGGTCGCTTCGGATGAGGTTTATCACGTCCTCGGAGTCCCCCCGGTCGAGGATCGTGAAATCCCGGTCATAGCCGGCCAAGTGCCCGTATCTACTGAGCACCATGTTGCCGAACGCGTGAAAGGTTCCCCCCGCCACCCTGCCGCAATCCACCCCGACCAAAGTGGAGGCGCGTCTGAGCATTTCCTCTGCCGCGCGGCGGGTGAAGGTGAGAAGCAGGATGTTTCCTGGGCGAACCCCCTTCTCGAGGAGATAAGCCACACGATAGACGAGGGTGCGGGTCTTGCCGCTGCCCGCGCCGGCGATCACGAGCACCGGTCCCTCGGTGGCGGTTACCGCCTCGTGCTGCGCCGGGTTGAGATCCCGCTCGTAGGAGATCCGGCTGCTGGGTGGCACGCCGGTGCCGCCCGGGCGCAGAGTGTAAGTTCGATTCGCCTTCACGCTCGAGCGAGCCTAGTTTGAGCCGCGCCAAATTGCAACTTGACTCACTGCTCTTCCCAGGAGCGGATCGCAGCGGGTATATTCGTAAGCGCAAATTGGCGGGGCCACATGACGCCAGCCGAACAGAGGAGGTCTCGATCATGGGCGCGGAGTCTCGAGGGAGCGATCCGGGCGCAGGAGCCCCGGCGGGATCGGAGCCGGGTGCCAAGGGGCAGCGTCTCACCATTCAAGCCGACCCCGCGACCGCCCAAGGGGTGTATTCGAACCTGATGATGGTCAGCCATCGCAAGGAGGAGTTCGTCCTCGATTTCCTTTTCGTTCAGCCAGCAACGAGCGCCCCGGGCGGGCAGTTGGCGTCGCTGCGCTCCCGCGTAATAACTACACCCGAGCACGTCAAGCGAATCGTTCGCGCGATCAAGGAAAACATCGAACGCTACGAGGCGAAGTTCGGCGCCATCCAGGAGGCGACGGATCTGCCAAAGCTCGTGCATTAGCGGAAGGGGTCGCACGCCTTGGGGGGCGAAAACGGGGAAGTGCGATATCTCCGGGCAGAGCGAAGCCGCTACGAGGCCAAGGGTTACGTGAAGCGGGATCGGAAGAGGAAAGGGCGCGGCGGGAGGGGCCCGATTCTGCCGATCGCGGGTCTCGTGGCGTTAGCGGTCCTCGTTACCATTGGCCTGCGCCGCCCCTCCCTTGAGAAGCCGAAGCCGGCGCAGGGGAAACAACGCGCGGTGGAGGTCGAGGAGGCGGCGGCGAGTCTCCCCGAGGCCTTGTCCGAAACAGAGCCCGAGCTCGAAGATCCTATCCTCCGACTCAACAATCGCGCCGCGCAGCTCTCGGCAGCCGGCGATTTCGCGGGGGCCGCAAAGCTTCTCGATCAGGCTTTGGCGCGCAGCCCCTCCGACGAGGCGCTCCAGCGCAACCTTCAAGCGGTTCTCATAAATTGGGGTTACGCCAGTCTTCGGGCGGAGGACTTTTCCTCGGCCATAAGCCGTTTCATCAAGGCCCAGGCCCTGGGCGACAGAGTCGAGATCGAGCGCGGGCTAGGCTATTCCTATTTCCGCCAGGGGCGCCTCGAGCTAGCGCGCGCGGCCCTAGAGGCTGCCATCGCGCTCGATCCGGCGGACGAGGAGAGCCTGGTCACGCTGGGCCAGACCCTGCTCAAGTTGCGCGACCATGCGGGAGCGCTGGAAGCCTTCGAGCGAGCACTGGCGCTCGGGTCCACCTACCCGGGCGTGAGCCGGGCGGTCGAGAAGCTTCGCCGAGATGCGCAAACCGAGCGAACCTATACACGCCTGGAGAGCTCTCACTTCACGATAAAATTCGAGGGAAGGGAAAACGTTCTGGCAGGGCGGACCATCTTGAACGGCCTCGAGGAAGCGTACAGAACCGTCGGGGCACGCTTCGGCCACTACCCGACCCGGCGGCTCGAGGCGGTTCTTTATACCGATCAAGTGTTCGACGAGGTGATAAACTCGCCGGGCTGGAGCGGGGCCATCTTCGATGGAAGGATCAAGATCCCCGCCAGGGGAATCACCCGCGGGAGCGAGCGCTTGCAGCGCACGCTGCGCCACGAGTACGCCCATAGCGTCATTCTCGAGCTCACCCAGGGCAAGGTGCCGGCGTGGCTCAACGAAGGCCTGGCGCAACTTTGCGAAGGAGAAGGGGACCGGGGCCGCGGCGAGTACTTGCGCAGAGTGCTGAGGGCGGGCGAGCTTTTGCCCCTGGGGGAACTCGAGCGACCCTTTATCCATCTCGGTGGGGAACGAGCCAAGCTCGCCTACGCGCAAGCGTACTTCGCCGCTCTCTACCTCACCGAGTCGAAGGGACGCCACAACGTGGCCAGGCTGCTAAAAGCGTTAGGTACAGGCGACGACTTCGCGCGCGTCTTCGAACAGACCATGCACCTGAGCTACGCCGATTTCCAGGAGGGGTTTTTCGACCACTTGCAGCGGCGCTTCGGTTCGTAACGCTTCCCGGCTGGGGTGGTTGCAATCGGAGGCGAACAGGCGTTATCTGGAAGCGCCCAGGGCGGCCTTTGTCGAGCAGGGCTCGAAGAGGAACGTCGAGAGAAAGAGGAACGAGAACCCGAGAGAGAGGGTCGGGGGCGCTCGGTGGAACCGCAGTCGGCACGGGGGCCCGAGTAAGGAGGACGAGCGATGAAGCTTTACGACTTTGCGCTAGCGCCGAATCCGAGAAAGGTACGGATCTACCTCGCGGAAAAGGGCATCGATATCCCCCGCCAAGAGATCAATCTCGCCGCCGGGGAACAGCGCTCGCCCGAGTTCCTCAAGATCAATCCTTTGGGACAGGTGCCAGTTCTGGAGCTGGACGATGGGAGTCATCTCCCAGAGTCGCTGGCTATTATAGAGTACCTCGAGGAGCTGCATCCGGATCCGCCGCTCCTGGGCACGGACCCGGTCAGCCGGGCGCGCATAAGGGCGGCGGAGCGGGCCTGCGAGTTCGGCGTGCTCCTGCCGGCAGCCATGATTTTTCAGCACACGAGCCAGTTTTTCGCCAAACGCATACGGCAGATCCCCGAGGTCGCCGAGACCGCGAAGGGGATGCTCGCCAAGAGATGGGCCCTTCTCGACGAGCGCTTGGCGGACCGGGAGTGGGTGTGTGGCGGTTATTCCATAGCCGACATCACGCTCCTCGTCGGCGTCGACTTCGCTGCGGCTTCGGGCGTGCGTCCCGATCCATCCCTCTCGCATCTTTTGCGCTGGCACCGCTCGGCCAGCGCACGCCCGAGCGCCAAGGCGTGAGAAGCTGCTGGTCGCTTCCCCCGCGCTGTCACTAGGCCGAGCGAGCCGGGGGCGCCTCGAGTACGATCGCCTTGCGTCTCGACTCCTTCACGAATCCGCGCGCAAGCAGCCACTCGATCGTGCGCCGCAGCACTTCCTTGCAGGGGAGGAAGCGGTAGCCGAGCTCGCGGCGTGCCTTCTCCGAGCTGAAGTAGCCATAGGTGCCGTGGAACTCGGCCACCTGCTCGGTAGTGACCATGGGAGTCGCTCCGAACAGACGCCCCCCTGCCTCCATGAGAGCGGCGGCGATTCGAAAAACCAGCTTGGGAGCGCGCCCGCGAGGGGCGGGTAGGCCGGTGAGCTCGGCGATCGTCTCGTAGAAGGCCCGCACCGTCACGTTCTCTCCGGCCAGGATGTATCTTTCACCAGCCCGCCCCTTCTTTTCAGCCGCCAGGCAGCCTCGCGCCACGTCCTCGACGTCCACCACGCTGAACCCACCGTCGAAGTAAACCGGGGTAGGAAAATTGATGAAGTCGAGGACCAGCTTCACCGAAGAGCTCACGCCGTAGAATCCGGGACCGAGGATCAGGCCGGGAAGGACGAAGACGACCGGCAAACCGCTCCTTTTTTGCGCTTCGACCGCGGCGCGCTCCGCCGCTAGCTTGGCCCGTAAATACGCGGTGCGCCACTCCGTGGCATGGTGACTTTCATCCCGGCACTGCGTTGGCCCGCGGCCGAATCCGATCGTACCCGCGGTGCTCACGTAGACCGCGCGCTCCACCCCGTGGCGCTCGATTGCACGGATTATGGCCCTGCTTCCTTCGACCGTGGGCCGCACGATTTCTCGCTCCGCATCCCTCGCCCAGAAAAGGAAAGCCGCGGCAGCGTGATAAACTGCGGCGCAACCGCGCACCGCGCGGTCCATGGCCTCCGCGTCGAGGAGGTCCCCGTAGACCCGCTCGACATCCAATCCCTCCAGGGGCGTCAGGTTGCTGGTGCGCCGCACCATTACCCTGACCTCCCGGCCTTCTGCCAAAAGCATCCGCACGATGTTGTTGCCGAGATGACCATTGGCACCGGTGACCAACACTTTGCCCATACGCGCCCCTCCTCGAGCCGCCCCCGGGCAGGCCGACGCGAAAGCCTGCCCGGCTCGGAGCCGCTGAACTTGCAGCTAATCAAGCCCGAGCACGGCTTACAAGACCCGCAGCGACGCCCTGCTCGCGCGCACGCGCCGAGCCACCGCCTCTGGTCCCCAGTGCGACGCGGCTAGGGCTTTTGCGCAATCAGAAGGATCTCCGGCTTGAGAAGACGAGCGGCCAGCAAGTTGAGGGGATAATAACGAAACATCGAGCCGCTGCGGTAGAGCTCGACGACAGCAAAATATCTCTCCACGAGAGACCTGAACTCGGCCAGGGTCCACTCGTGAAGGTGGGTGTCGTCGTAGAGGAAGCGATGAAACGAGAATTCGTAGTCGAAGGTGGTGAATACCGCTCGGCCGCCCTTCTTCAAAACGCGCCTCGCCTCCCCCAGCAGCGCCTCAGGCTCGCGTACGTGCTCTATCGTATTGACACAGCAGACTCGATCGAAGCTCTGCGAAGAGAAGCCCAAGCGAGCGGCATCCATCCTGGCGAGAACGAGCGAGGGGGGCCCGAGCCCTGCGGCCTCGAGCCAACGGTCGACGCCGACAGCCTCGCAACCCATGCGCTCGAGCTCGGCGCAGTAGTCGCCCACGCCGCATCCGAGATCCAGTACTCGCATACCCGACTCGAGCTTCAACGCCGCGAGGACCTCTCTCATCTGCGGATCCGTACGCGGGGTGCGCTCGAAATATCCCTTCCGTCCGCCGAAGCGCCGCTCATGATAGCCTCCGTAAGAAGGCCATGCGACCGTGGCCGACTCGAAACCGCATCGGCGGCAGCGGGCCCCCCTCGAAGCGAGAAAGAAATAGGGCCGATTACAGGAAGGGCAGCGCATCCCGCAGCCTACTCACTCTACAGGAAAGACCTTGCCAGGTGGAACATACCAAAAGAGAGGAAAAGCCGAACATGCCTCTTACCCGGGGCGCTCGCCCGCCCGCGCTTCGTTGCTCGAGTTCCTCGGGTCTGGTAGAGGTATGACGATGCGGCCAAAAGAGGAGAGTTCGCGAGCACCCGACCTGATCGTCGATCTTCGGGGAGTGCGCTGCCCGCTCAACTGGGCTAGAGCCAAGGTAACGCTGGAGGGATTGGAGCCGGGGGCGCTCGTCGCCTTTCGCCTGGACGACGAGCGAGGCGTGCGGGACATGCCTCGGGCGGCGGAGGCCGAAGGGCACCAGGTCGTCGAAGTGCGAGAAGAGGATGGGGGCTGGGTCATAGCGATAGAGAAGTAACGCCTGGCGCCTTCGCGGCTGCTCCCAACAGGCTCGCCGTCACCCCTCTCAATAGGGACAAGGGTAGCGGGGAAGAGGACCGTACCACCAGTAAAACAGAGGTGGTCCGTACCACCACCAACAATCGGCGAAAGGATACGCGCGGTCTGCGATTTCCCCCTGGCGGCGCAACTGCTCGAGGTAAGCATCCTGGATCTCGTCGATCACCTTGGTGCTCACGCCGGCCGAATGAAGCGCGATCACCTCGTCGGCAGAGAGCCGGTAGAAGGTTCCTGAAGACCTTATTTTGTCGATGATCTCGGCATCCCCCACCCCCTCCTGGCTCATTCTGATAATCTCGTCCAGCCCAAGCGGTGGTGGCGGCTTCGGCCGCGCCGTCAGGGGGGCGCAGGCCGCAACGGAGATAACGACGAAAAGGAAGAGGAGGCAAAGCTTGCCCCTCCTCTCCTGCCGCTCTCCAACCTCGCATCCTGACCGATAGCGCATGGTCATTGCCGCGGTGCCTCGCGGTCCTCGCCGCTTGGGAGCCCCGCCAGCGGGCCTGCCGCGCCCGTTCGGTCGAGCAAGCGGGCGAGGGGGAGAAAAAGGGCCGGTAAGACGATCGCCGCAATGCCGGAGGCGACCGTCCCGAGCAGCAAAGCCATGTGCCGAGCCCTGGCGATCTGATAGTCCGCCTGATAGAGCAAATGTCCGGGGTGGCGTTCCAAGGCGAGAACGGCCCGGCGGTACGCATCGTCTCGCGCAAGTTCCAAGCCGAAAAAGACTCCGGCGCCGGCGCCAGAAAGAAAGAAGGCGAGGGCGAGGATGCGTAGGGCTTTGCTCACAGATCCAACCTGAGTGTCGTGATGCGGGCGCGCCGCTCCCGATCGTAGTCGCGCCACTTCTCGGGGGGCACCTGGGCTGCATCCACGGTCCTGAAACCCTGGTGGAGGAAAAACTCGACCGCGTGGGGATTGGCGGTGCAGGCGAACAGGTAGGAAAGGCCTAGCCTCCTGGCCTCCCGCACCACGGCGCCGAGCAGCCTAGAGCCTACCCCCCCTCCCTTGAACCGGCTCACCGTGCAAAGGGCGACGACCTCTCCAGCCGCCACCTCCCGGCTTCGGTACTGCCCCAGGGCACATACTCCCGCCAGCCGATGCGAGCCGACAGTGGCTCCCCACGTATCCGGCAAGAGGGCCGCTATCTCGGCCTCCGATCTAGGCTTGAGAAATCCTTCCTCCTGCCCTCTGCGGATGAAGCTCTCCACCTCTCGCGCATCGTCTATACCCACCCGACTCACCCGGCAGTAGTCCTCCATGGTGCACACGGTTCCAGTCCCTTGATAACTGAAAAGCTCACCGGCCAGGCCCTCCAGCGTGCAGATGCTGACCGATTCGACCCCGCCCCTTAGCGCAGCGCACGCCGCCTCCACCACCTCGCGCCTGTCCCCCTGCTCGACGAGATCCGACAGGCCGACCACGTCGACGAAGGAGCAAAGCTCCCCTTTGGCGTTGCGCAGGCCACCCTGCCGGTCCACTATTACGAGCTTGTGTACTCTGAGGCGCGCGCATATCGCGGAGGCTTCATTGACGGCCGCCTGCCGACTGACGTGCCCTAGGGTTACCAAAACCATGCTGTGTTCTCGAGCCGCCTGCCAGATTGCCCGCACCGTGGCATCGGCCGCCGCTTCTGAGGCCATCTCGACCGACGCCAGTCGCGCGCGAGCGCAAGACGCGATCGAACCAGCTACCCTTTCCGCCTCGCCCCTGTCCAGGCCATCCAGGAAGAATATCACTCTGGTTGAATTGGCTACCAGATCGGACGCCACGTCGGCCAAGGCGCCAGAGCGCTCGCGAAGGCAGCCAGCGCCGACGGCAACCGCCAGCGTCTTGCCACGGAACTCTTCGAGGTAGAACTCCTTTTCGGCAAAATCGCCCGACTGGCATGGCTCCATCGCTCACCCCACTGTCCTCCCCAATGCCCTAAAGCGGCGCCGGTTGCAATCGGCCGCGGCGCGCCTTACAAGAGTGCCCATGCTCCGCCGCGCTCGCCGCCTCTTCGCGGCTTGTTTCTCGTCGATCCTCGCCGTCGCTTGCACGGCTCTTGCCGCCGGCACGAGCTCGCCACCGCCAGGGGCGCGCGCAGCGGTAGCCGCGGAGGATCCGCGGGCGGCTGAAATCGGCGCCGCAGCGTTCGCAGCCGGCGGCGGCGTAGTCGACGCCGCAGTGGCCACCGCCTTTGCAGTCTGCGTATTGCATCTATCCTCGTGCGGTCCGGGCGGCGGAGGGTTCATGCTCGCTTACGATGCCTCGGCGGGCGAGGCCTACGCCCTGGATTTTCGCGAAGTCGCCCCTTCGGCTTTGGAAGAAAGATTGGTGCTTACCGCCGGCGAGCCCGATCCGGCGAAGCTACGGCGTGGGGGACTGGCGGTTGGCGTGCCTGGTTTCGTGGCAGGGCTTCTCGCCGCTCATGCGCGCTTTGGCAAGCTCAGCCTTTCGCGGCTTCTCGCTCCATCCGTCGAGCTTGCAGAAAAAGGGTTCCCCATAGGGGAGCATCTGGCTGCCCAGATCAGCCGCGAGCGCGAGGGTCTGGCGGAATCGCCCGAGCTGCGCGCGCTATTTTTCGACGAAGGGGGAGAGCCTAAAGGAGCAGGCGCAACGCTGGCGTGGCCCGCATTGGCCGAAACCCTTAGGTCCGTGGCGAGCGCGGGAGAGGACGCCTTTTACCGGGGCGGTACGGCCTCCTCGATCGTGTCCGCCGTCAAAGCGGCCGGCGGCGTGATAACCGCGCGCGATCTAGAAAGTTATCGGCCGCTGTGGCGCCGGCCGCTCGCCGGCAGATATCGGGGACTTACGCTTCTCACCATGCCGCCGCCGGGCTCGGGAGGCGTAGTCATCGAGATCCTCAACGTGCTCAGCGCTTACGAGCTAGCCTCCCTCGGTAGCGATTCCCCAACCTACCTCCACCTTCTTGCCGAAGCCATGCGGGTCGGTTTTTCGGATCGCGCCTTGTGGTATGGAGATCCAGCATACACGGAAGTCCCCCTCGAGCGGCTGCTCTCGGCGAGTCATGCCGCGAAGCTGCGAAGCTCGATCTCGCACCTGCGGGCGGGCGACGCGAGAGAAACCGAACAGCCGGCCGACTCAGGCACCTCCCACCTCTCGGTCATCGACGAGAGAGGCAACGCGGCCGCAATCACCGTGACGATCAACACGGCCTTCGGGTCGCTTCTCGCGGTTCCCGAAACCGGCATCATCTTGAACAACGAAATGGATGACTTCTCGCTCCCGAAGCGAACATCCAATTTCTACGGATTGACGGGAGCGGAGCCAAACAGGATCGCGCCGGGCAAACGACCCTTGAGCAGCATGTCGCCCACCATTGCGGTGGCAGAGGGGAAGGCGACGCTCGCGATCGGAGCATCGGGGGGACCGAGGATAATCAGTTCGATCGTCCAGGTCCTCATCGAAATCGTGGACTTCGGGCGAAGCAGCCAACATGCCGTCGCCTCCTCCCGCATCCACCATCAGGGAGTCCCGTCGAAGCTTTTCTTCGAGCCGCGCCTGCCCCCGTTGAGCGGGCTTAGGCTGCGCAGAATGGGACACGAGCTTGCGCTCGAGCCAGAACTGGGTGCGGTCCAGGTGGCCCAGCGGTTCGCCGCAGGCCTTGCCGCGGCCGCCGATCCCAGAAAACACGGAGGGGTCGCCTACTGGGCGCCAGCCACCGACCCGGCCACTCGCTAAGCGCCGAGATGGCGGCTGGCAGGAGCCCGTTCGACTTCCTTACAGCCGGATCGTCTGCTCGCGGCCGGCACCGACCGAAATCATGCACACCCTGGTGCCGGTCAACTCTTCCAGCCGGTGTATGTACCGCCGAGCCGCTGCCGGCAGCTCCTCCAGGCGCCTCAGATCCCCCAAGGGCTCCTTCCACCCTGGCAGATCCTCGAAGACCGGCTCGACCGCCGCCATTACCCTCTCATTTGCCGGCACGTGCGCGAACTCGGCCCCGTCGTATCGATAGGCTCGGCAAACGCGAATCGGATCGATGCCCGAAAGCACGTCGAGCTTGGTGATGGCCAAACCGGTGAGCCCGTTCAAGCGCGCGGCTTGGCGCACCACCACGGCATCGAACCATCCGCAGCGGCGCGGCCGGCCGGTGGTCGATCCGAATTCCCTCCCTTCCTCTCGCAGACGCTCCCCGAGCTCGTTATCGAGCTCGGTCGGAAACGGCCCGCTTCCCACTCTGGTAGTATATGCCTTACAGATCCCGATCACCTCGTCTACCATTCGAGGCGATATGCCGGCGCCGGCGCACACACCCCCGGCAACCGTGTTGGAAGAGGTGACGAAGGGATAGGTCCCGTGATCGACGTCGAGCATCATGCCCTGTGCCCCTTCGAACAACACGCGTTTCCCTTCGCCGATCGCCCGGTGGAGGTAAAGCGCCGTATCGGTCACATACTGGCCGAGGAGGTCGCGAAAGCGAAGGTACCTGGAGAGGATCTCCTCACCGCTCATCTCTTTCTCCTCGAGGACGCAGCGCAGATAGAGATTTTTCTCCCGCAAATTGCGCTCGAGCTTGGCGCGAAAGAGCGTTTCGTCGATGAGATCCACGAAGCGGATGCCGGTGCGCGCCACCTTATCTTCGTAAGCTGGCCCTATTCCCCTCCCTGTCGTTCCGATCTTCCCGCTTCCTCTTCTTTTCTCGCGCGCCAGATCGATGGCTTTGTGGTAGGGCATGATCAAGTGCGCCTGCTCGCTTATCTTGAGGGAGCTCGGGTCGGATAGGAAGCCCCGCTTGCGCAGGGACTCTATCTCCTCGATCAAGACCTCCGGATCGACTACCGTGCCACCGGCTATGACGCAGACCTTGCCGGCGTGAAGCACCCCCGACGGTACCAGATGAAGCACCGTCAGCTCGGATCCTACCATGAGCGTGTGTCCGGCGTTGTTCCCCCCATGGAAGCGAACGACCACATCCGCTTCGCTGGCGAGCAGGTCCACGACCTTGCCCTTGCCTTCATCGCCCCACTGGGCTCCAACGACCACGATGGTACCCATCGTCTTTCAAGCCTCGAGCCGCCTCGCCTCGAGCTTGCCCGAAAGTGGCGGCACGTTTACAGCATACCTCAGCTCCCCGCCCTCGAAAAAGCGCCTGATCTCGCCCGCAAGCTCGACCGCAAGCCGGGCCTGCGCCTCGCGGGTTCTGGAGCCCAAGTGCGGCGTGAGCACGACGTTATCCATGGAGAGGAGCGGGTGCCCAGGCGGAGGCGGCTCCCGCGAGAAGACATCCAGAGCCACACCCCCCAGATGCCCGTCGGCTAGCGCCGCCGCCAACGCGGCTTCGTCCACGATCCCGCCGCGCGAGCAGTTGACGAGGCGAGCTCCCCGTTTCATCTTTGCTATCGCTCGCTCGCCGATGAGCCCGCGCGTCGCGGGGGTCAAAGGGACGTGAAGCGATACGAAATCGGCTCTGGCAAGGAGGGTATCGAGATCCACGAGCTCTACCGCGGCCCTCGTCGCGCCCCCCATCGCCGCCGCCGGGTCGTGGCCCACCACGCGCATGCCGATCGCCGAAGCCAGCTCGGCCACGATGCTCCCTATCCTCCCCAGCCCGATCACTCCCATCACCTTGCCTCGCAGCTCGCAACCCGTGAGCCCGGCCCTGGACCAGCCGCCGGCCTTTACCATCGCATCGCCCTGAGGAATCTTTCGCGCCAAGGCGAGGACCATCCCTATGGTATGTTCTGCCGTCGAAACCGCGCTTCCGCTGGGCGCGTTGACAACCGGTATCTTGCGGCGGGTCGCCTCCTCGACGTCGATGTTGTCCACACCGATACCCGCCCGACCGATCACGCACAGTCGCGAGGCCGCCGCCAGCACATCCGCGTCCACCCGCGTAGCCCCGCGCACGATCAAGCCGTGCACCCCACCGACACGCCGCAAAAGATCCCTCTTCGCCAACCCTGGCGCCAGTTCGATATCGAGGGTGCCCGCGGCGTCCAAGACGGCGCCGCCGGCGGCCGGGAAGGGATCGGTTATCAGTACCTGGAACTTAGCCAACATGCCGCCAGCGCGGCGAGCTCCCGCACGGGCTCGTTCTAGGCCGGCATGCCCTCCATCAGCACGGCCTGCGCCGCACCGACCGACTTGCCGAACTCCACGGGGTAGCCGAAGCGCGCCAACGCCATCTCGAGCGCTCCGAGCCCGACGATCAGGTCGAAGGTTCCCGCGTATCCGATGTGGGCTATCCTCACGATCTTGCCCTTGAGGTGATCCTGCCCGCCGGCGAAGGTGACTCCCATCTTGTCCCGCAAGTAGCTCACGAGCTTCTTGCCGTCCACCTTCTCCGGCACGAGAATCGCCGTGAGGGCTGGACTGGGGCTCTCCGGCGCAAGAAGCTTGAGCCCTATCGCCTGCGCGCCGGCTCTGCCAGCCCGGGCCAGTCGGTCGTGGCGGGCGAAGACCTGCTTGAGCCCCTCCCCCAGGATCAGCTTGAGAGCGGCTCGCAGTCCCACGATCATAGATATCGCCGGCGTGTAGGCCGTGGTATGCTTTGCCTGATTGTCCCGTTCCCGGGTTAGGTCGAAATAGAACTTGGGGAGCCTCGCTTTCTTGGTGGCCTCCCAGGCGCGCTCGCTGAGACTTATGAAAGCCAGACCGGGGGGGAGCATGAGCGCCTTCTGAGACCCGGTAACGAGCACATCCACGCCCCAGTCGTCCATGGGCAGATCCACCACGCCGACCGCCGTTATCCCATCTACGATGAGGAGGGTTTGGCTGCGACGGGTGAGAGCGGCTATCTCCTTTACCGGGTGCAGCACGCCGGTAGAGGTTTCGCTGGCCTGGATGAGGAGCGCCCGAGCGGGGCCGCGGCTGAGCGCTGCTTCGACCTCGGCCACGCTCACCGCCTTACCCCACTCTACCTTGATCTCGTCCACCGCAACGCCATACGATCCGCAGATCTTAGCCCACCGCTCGCCGAATTTCCCGCCGTTCACCACGATCACGCGATCGTCGGGAGAAAGGGTGTTGCTGACGGCAGCTTCCATCGCCCCGGTGCCGGAAGCGGCCAACACCAGGACATCCTGCGTGGTTTGAAATAGCTTTTTCAAGTCCTCCTGAGCCTCGGCGAAAATAGCCTCGAACTGGGGGGTTCGATGATGAATCACCGGCTCCGCCATGGCCAAGAGCACTCCTGCCGGGACCGGCGTCGGACCCGGCGCCATGAGGTATCTCTTGATCATACGCCTCTTCCTCCGAAGTGGCGGCGCGGCGGGAACGAAAAAAGCCCGGCTACCCCTCCTTTGGCCTCCGAGGCGCCGGGCTCACCGATCGGCTGCACCTTCCAAGGTATTCCTAACTATCAAAAACGCGACCCGCGCCGACCCAACCGATTGAGTAAAAACCCGAAACAAGCTAACGGAAGGCCTAGGCGAAGTCAAGGCTAGCAAGGAGGTTTGGCGATGAACTGGGGGTATGCGTTAACGTTCTCTCTCCTGCTTTCTCTCGCGGCGTTCAATCCAGTGGCGCAGGCGGTGGAAGACTCGGCGCAAGATTTACCTGGGGCGGCCCGAAGCTTGAGCGCCGAATCGGAGCTCGAGCAGCTTCGCCGCCGGCCGCAGGCCGCCGCGATCCTCTGGCACCAGTGGCGCCCCGCATCGGAAGCGATTGCCCGCGGCGAATTCGCAAGGCTCGGCCCGAGCCGCGAAGCAGCGCTTCGGCTTACGTTGAAGGAGGCAGTCGCCACCGCCCTAGGCAACAACCCGGGCATCGCCGCCCAGCGACTTAGCCCGCTGATCGGACGCGAGAACGTGCGCCAGGCCCTCTCCGCGTTCGATCCGGTGGCTTCGCTGGAGGTGAGCAAAGCACGCCGAGAAAGTCCCAACCCTTCGGCGCTGGCCGGAACGCTGGCGAATGTGAACACCAACTTCGATGCTAATTTTCGCCTCGGCAAGCTCACTCGATCGGGAGCGCAGCTCGCGCTCGACTTCACCAACAACCGCCTGCGCTCGAACGCCATCTTCGAGAGCTTGGTCCCACGCTTGACCTCGGAGCTGACTCTTTCCCTGACCCAGCCTCTGCTGCGAGACTTCGGCTACGACTTCAGCTACCTTCTGGTACGCATCAACCGCGTAAGCAGCAAAGCGCAGCATTACGCGTACGAAGCGGCGCTCAACGCCTTCGTCAAGAGAATAGTCGAGGCGTACTGGAACCTCGTCTTCGCCCGCGAAAACCTCAAAGTGCAGGAGGAATCGTTGCGGCTCGCTCGCGAGATCGTGAAACAGAACAGGGCGAGGGTCGACGTGGGACTGCTTCCTCCGGTTGCGGTGAAGGAGGCCGAGACGGAAGCGGCTCTGCGCGAGGAACAGGTGATCGAGGCCGCCAATGCCCTCGACCTCGCCGAAAAGACGCTGCGTCAGGTAACCCACCTCGAAGAGCCCGGAGCGCTGCGTCCCCGCGCCATAGAACCGGCGGAAGACCCCTCGATCGAACCGGTGACGGTCGATCCCCAGGAGGCGCTGGCGACGGCGCTCGAGCGACGGCCCGAAATGCTCGCCTCGGCTCTGGAACTCAAGGCCGCGGAGCTTACGGTAAGGCTAAGAGAAAACCAACTGCTGCCCCGGCTCGACTTGGTCGGCTCGGCTGGTCTCAACGGCCTGGCCGGCGACGCGAAGATCGTAGAATTCGGCGGACAGCAGTTCTCCACCAGGTTCGACGGCGACTATCTGGACACCCTGGACCGGCTTGGCAGTACTGATTTCTATTCCTTTTCGGCCGGCGTGCGCGTAGAGGTACCGCTCGGGAACGCGGCAGCCAAGAGCGATTACACCAAGAGCAAGATCGAGCTTTCGCGCTCCGAGCTGCAGCGGCGCCAGCTCGTTTCCGACATTTCCCTGGAGGTAGACAAAGCAGCCGGGGACGTGACCTCGGCTCTCAAGCGAGTGGCGGCCAGCCGGCTGGCGCGCGAACTGGCCGAGGAGAATCTGAGAAACCAGCAGAAGCGATTCGAAGTCGGCATGGCGACCACCACCGACATACTGGACTTCCAGGAGGATCTCACCAAAGCGCGGGCGGCGGAGGTAAAGGCAGCCATCGACTACAATGTCTCTCTGGCCGACTTGGAACGGGCCAAAGGAACTCTCCTGGAACGATATTCGATCGTATTGGAGGAGCCGGGCGAAGAGTACGTTCCTTGGTGGGCGAGGCTTTAGGCGCCACCCCGGTCCGAGCCGGGAACTCATCCTCGCCGAAAACCTCCGCTCGACGGGAAACTACGAGCCGGCGCGTAAGGGGAGTCATCTTCTGCCGGCCGCCCCTTGTGGTCTTGTGCCGCGCAGTGATGCTCGATCGGGGGCGCAGCGCGCGAGCAGGCTGCCGATACCCCGGGTCGTGCGCGCTCGACAGATCATCCGAGCGACAAGAACCGGCAATCGTCCGAGCCGGAGGTCGCGGCCATGGCCGACCGATCCGGCATCGGCCGCAAAAGGCCTCTACTCGTCCAGCTCTCGCGATTCGACCGCTTCGAGGATCCCTCGGCGCCAGTCAGGGCCTATCGCGCGGTACGGCAGACCTTCGATTGCAAGCTCCTTCTCCTCGGCGCAGGGGCGCAGGACGATCCGAAGGGGGCAAGGGTGCTCGCGGAAGCGAGGGAGCCTTTGGCCGAAAACCCAGGCATTTGCGTTCCGGGGCCGGCGGTCGAGAGCGGGTCAGCAGGCCCCCTCAACGCTGGATGAGATTCATGAACTCCTCGCGGGTCTCTCGCCGAGTGCGAAACACGCCGAGGCATGCGCTGGTAACTATGACCGAGTTCTGCTTTTCCACGCCGCGCATTCTCATGCACAGATGCTCCGCCTCGAGAACCACTCCCACACCCATGGGCTCGAGCTCGGTCATCAGGGTGCTGGCGATCTGCGTGGTGAGACGCTCCTGCACCTGCAGGCGGCGGGCGTAAATCTCGACCAACCGGGCGAGCTTGCTCACCCCGATTATGCGCCGCTTGGGGATGTAAGCCACGCTGGCACGCCCGAAAAACGGCAGCATGTGATGCTCGCAGAGAGAGAAGAAATCGAGATTCTTGAGGAGGATCATCTCCTCGTAGTCTTCCACGAAGAGGGCGCCGTTTATGACCTGCCTAGGCTCCTCATGGTAGCCCTTCGTAAGATAGCGAAGCGCCTTCTCGACCCGTTGGGGAGTCCTGCGAAGCCCTTCTCGGTCCGGGTCCTCCCCCATTTCCCGCAGAATCGCGCGGACGTTATCCTGTATGTTCATAGCGGGGCGATTATAACGGAGCGGCTGAACGGGGCAACTACCGTTCAGGGCGGTGCTCTGCGCCGTGTCGGGCACCGAATCGGGAAGAGGACCGGCGGGTTCGGCGGACCCTCGAGGCCTGCCCTTCAACCCCTGCTCTTCTTCTCCAATGCCCGCACACGCTGGTACTTGCGGTAGTCGTAGCCGGTCGCCATGGCCATGAGAAGCCCTTCCATGCCCCCCTCCTTCTCCCGCCGCAAGATCGAGAGCCGGTCGAAGAACTCGTGGAAATCCTTGTTCACGCGCCGCTCGTCGCTCATCGGGGAGAGGAAGAAATCTTTGAGCCGCGTCACCGTAAAGCGCAACGCCGAGAAACGGAGCTCGTTAGGAAACGCGTCCCATTCGGCCAAGGAAAGGGTGCGCACCTGCTCGTAACCCCCGAGGATGGCCTCGAATTTCTCGAGAATGTATCTGCCACCTTCGAAACACAAAGCATTGACGGCGGTGGCCAGGTCGAAAATGAACTTGCCGCGACAGGAGGCTTCGAAATCGAGCACCGCCGTCAAGCGATCTCCGCGAAAGAGCAGGTTGTCGAAAAAGAGATCGCCGTGGATTATACCCTTCGGCAGTTTTCCCTCGAGGTAGTTCTGCAGATATTCTATCTCCTCGTCGAGCGTGCGGACCATCCTCTTGAAATAGGCCGGCAAGCTACGACGCACGTCTCTGTAGATCTCCAGAACCCGCTCGAAACTGAACCGGTTGTCTATTCCCTTTTTGTAGATCTTACCTAAGACATGCAGGTCGGCTAGGACTCTTCCGATGGTCTCGAGCTGCCCGAGCGTGAGCTTCTCCGGGCGAACCGCCTTGCCCTCCACGTACTTGTAGACCGACACGCACTTCCCCCCCAACTCCTGGTAATAGCGCCCGTGGCAATCAGCCAGTGGCTGGGGACAGGGAAATCCGTGTTTCTGCAGGTAGAGCAGCAGTTCTAGCTCCCGCTTGACCTCGAGCTCGCCCTTCACCTCGTCTATCTTGAGGAAGAACTTGCCCTTGGTGCACTCGAGCCGGTAGTTCGTGTTGACCGAGCCGGTCGTCACGCCGTTGGCGCTAATCAACCGGCCGAGCCCATAATCCTCGGCGATTCTCAGCAGGTGCTGCCTGTCTACGAAGGTATAAACTGCCACTTGAGCGATTAGGCCCGCCTTTCGAGGCCACCTAGCTTATACCTGTAAGTATGCGATTGTCAAGAGAAAAATGAACACCCGCGAATTATCAAGGCTTTTCGCGGCAGCCGCGCCCATCGCTACAAAAGCTTCGGGCAAAGTCGCTCGAGGGGGCAACGGGGACAGTCGGGCGCGCGAGCCTTGCAGACCCTTCTTCCGTGGTGAATCACGCGATGCGAAAAGTGGGTCCACTGGCGCGCGGGCAGGAGTTTTTGGAGATCGATCTCGATCTTGTCCGGGTCGCCGTCGCTGGTAAGGCCGAGCCTCGTCGCCACGCGCTTGACGTGCCGGTCAACCATGATGGCGGGGACACCCAAAGCCGTCCCCAAGACAACGTTGGCCGTTTTGCGTCCCACACCGCCGAGCTTTACCAGCGCATCGATGCTCGTTGGCACCTCGCCTGCGTGCCGCTCGACGAGCGCACGCATGCACGCGGTTATGGCCTTCGCTTTCTGCCGGAAAAAACCGGTGGGACGAATGACGTCTTCGAGCTCGTGCAGGTTGGCACTCGCAAGCGCCTGGGGGGTGGCGTATTTCTCGAACAGGGCCGGCGTCACCTCGTTCACCCTTTCGTCGGTGCATTGTGCCGAGAGAATCGTCGCCACCAGAAGCTCCCAGGGGGAGCGATAGTTGAGCGCACACCAGGCGTCGGGATAGGCCTTGGCGAGGGCCGAAGCGATCTTGCGCGCCCTCTCCCGGCGCTCTTCTTCGCTCTCCCGCCGCTTTGGACTGCGCCCCTTACCTTTCACCCTGCTCCCTCCCGCATGTGGCAGCGTTCGCTCTCCAGCGACCCGCGATACCTGCCAAGCTCCTCCTCTCGGGCGCGCGCGTCCCACAAGAGGAGCCCGGCTAAGGTATCGACCACCGCGCGAGCCCGACTCAAGCCCGCATCCGGAGCTCTGAAAGCTATCTGCGTTCGCCTGCGAAAAACATCTTCCAGGGTAGCCGCGAACTCGCCCGCCACCGCGTAAACCAGCTCCGCCCAAATGTAGGGGAGCCCTTCTATGACCGGTTCTCGTTGCGCCGGATCGCTCAACAGAGAAGCGAGTTCCACGGCCCTGGCCCCGTACGTCTGGACGATATGTTCCCACACTTCCTTGGGAAGATCGGCGGGCGGGTGCGGTGGCGGCCCGTTAGAACCCCAGCCTCCCGCCCCGGGGAGAGGCTCGATCGCCGTCTTGCACGGAGCGAAGGAGCGCCGAGGGTCTTTTCGAGAAAGCAACTTGACCACGCGGTCGGTTGCCTGCTCCGCCATCCTGCGGTACGTGGTGAGTTTCCCTCCCGCCACCGATATGAGTCCCGAGGGGCTCTCGATCATCGCCTCTTCGCGGGAGACGCGAGACGGCTCCAACCGCCGGCGCGAGGTGGATTCGACTAGCGGGCGCACACCGGCGTAACTTGCCACTACGTCGCTCTCTCGAAGCGAAGCGCCGGGAAAGTAGTGGTTCACCGTCTCCAAGATATACTCCACGTCGGCGGGCTCGGACGAGACGGCATCTGGAAGTTCGTCGAAATCGGTATCGGTGGTACCCAGCAAAGCCTGCTCCTGCCAGGGGATGACGAACATCACGCGGCGGTCCCGCACCCCCCTTATGGCGACCGCGCAGCGGTTTCCCACCCTTTGCCTGGGCACGAGTAAATGCACTCCCTTGGTCGGGCGCAAAAGGGGCTTGGAAGCGGGGTCATCCAGGGCGCGCACCCGATCCACCCAAGGGCCCGTGGCGTTTATCACTATCGACGCTCGAACCCTCAGTCCCTCCCCGCTCAACTGGTCCTCCAACTGCACCGACTCTATCTTCCCGGTATCGCCGTGGGTAAACCCCACCACACTCATGTGGTTGCAGGCGACGGCGCCATGAGCGCAAGCGGAAATCACGTTTTCGAGGGTGAGCCGCGCGTCGTCGGTCCAGCAATCGTAATACAACATCGCGCCCCGAAGCCCGCTCCGTTTCAATCCCGGCTCCACCCCCTCGACCCGCTCCCGGCCGAGATAACGATGCAGCCCCACGTTGCGGAACGCCGAAAGAGCATCGTACAACCACATAGCGGCGCCAAGCCGCCACCGCCCGACCGGATCCCCGGCAAAGATGGGAAAGACGAACGGCAGCGGCCGCACCAGGTGTGGCGCCAGGCGCCGGCGGAGCAAGTCACGTTCCCGGCACGCATCCAAAACGAGCTTGATGTCGAACTGCTCCAGGTAACGTAACCCACCATGCACCAGCTTCGACGACCGGCTGCTCGTTCCCGAGGCGAAATCGCCCTTGTCCACCAACGCCACGCTCATCCCCCTCATTTGCGCGTCGCGCGCGATGCCGGCGCCGGTTATGCCTCCGCCGATCACCAACAGATCGAACTGCCGCCGAGCCAGCGCCTCTTTGGCGTCGGCCCGCCTCTCGCGCAAGCTCTTCACCTGAAGCCCAAAAGCTTGTGAAGCTGGGGAACGACCCGCACATCGCCGTGGCGCTCCGCCCCCGCGCGAGTGAACTCCTCGAGGCGGGCGAGCGGGAAGCTCAGCCGACCCTCACCTGGCGGCCAGATAGGCTGAATGAACATGGGAACGTCGCCGCAGACCTCCGACACGAGCTCGGCGGCTTTGGCTACTTCGCCTGGATTGGTATCCTCATCCACAGGAAGCTTTACGTATAACGTGAGGCCGCCGCCGAGGCGAGAGGCGGCGAGGCGAAGCGACGCCTCGTGCTCCGCCCAAAGCGGCCGCTCTCCCGAGTTCGACGGTAGTTTGATATCGAGGCTCAAGAAATCCACGACCGGCAGTACGCGCTCGAGGGCATCCGGCAGAGTCCCGTTCGTCTCCAACAGAATAGCTAGCTCCCGATCGAGCGCCGCTGCCACAGCGATGACGAAGCCCGGCTGCGCAAGCGGCTCCCCGCCGGTTATGGCCAGAGTACGAGCGGCAGGCTCCTTGGCGCGCAAGGGTCGCAGTTTGTCCGCCAACACCCCAGCCTCGATGGGGTTTTCCAGGAGCGCAGCCGTCCCATTTCCCATCCAGACGCGGCACACAGGGACCGGCACGAGGCTCTCCGGGGTGTCGCAATAACGGCAGCGAAGATTGCAGCCGGCAAGCCGCAGGAAAATGTGCCGCTGCCCCACCAGCAGCCCCTCTCCCTGGAAAGACGCGAATATCTCGGATACGTTCCCCCGACTCATGCTCATGCTTGCGACCGCCGCCCCCGCGATGCCTTCCGGGCCACGATAGAACTTAACATACGACCGCTGCGGTCGCTATCCGGTCGGGGGAAGGGCGAGAACGAGTTTGAGATCCATCACGTTGACGCCAGTAGGGCCGGGTCGGAAAAGGTCTCCCAGCGCCCCAAAGAACGCGTAGGAATCGTTTCGGGAAAGGAAGGCGCGCCAGTCGAGCCCCAGCGCGCGCGCCCGCGCCAGGGTAGTGCCATCGACGAACGCCCCGGCCGCGTCGGTAGGGCCGTCGATCCCGTCCGTTCCTGCGCTCAGCAAGACCACCCGTGGTAGCGCTGCCAAGGCCTCTGCGGCGACCAGGGCGAACTCCTGGTTGCGTCCCCCCAGCCCGCGGCCACGGACCTCGACCGTCGTTTCCCCCCCCGCGACCATGAGAAGGGGCGAGCAACCCTTTAGAAGCGCCCCCACCTTGGCCGCCACCCCTGTGGCGAACCCCCGCGCGGAAGCAGCCGTGTCCCCGCTCAGGCAGCAGCCCATATCCAGCACTTGAAACCCGCGCGCGAGCCCGGCTCGCACGGCCCCCTCCCGGGCGGTATGGTTGGTCGCCAAGGTAACGAGAAGCCGCCGTCTTCGCGTGCCCCTGGCAACCGCGGACGGTTGCTTTGGTGTATCTTTTACCTTGCCGGCGAGGCCGCGGCTCAAATGCTCCCGCACCGCCTCCCCCGCTCGCTCCCACAAGCCGTAGCGACGTAGCACCGCCACCGCGTCCGCGAACGTGGTCCTGTCGGGAACCGTCGGGCCCGAGCCCACCACCGCCGGGTCGTCCCCCATCACGTCGGAGACCAGAAGCGTCAGGCAAGGCCTCCTGCCGAGCAGCCTGCCGAGCTGACCCCCTTTTACCGAGGAAAGATGCTTGCGAACCGCGTTGATCTCCCCGATATCCGCCCCCGACTCAAGAAGCGCCCGCGTGACCGCCACCTTCTCGCCCAGCGGGATTCCCGGGGCGGGCGCGACCAATAGACTCGACGCGCCTCCGGTGATAACTACAATCACGGGGGTATCTTCGGAGAGGCCGGCGATTTTCGCTACGAGGGCTCGGGTGGCGTTTTCGCCGCGCTCGTCGGGCAGGGGATGGGAAGCGACCCTTTGCTCGACCCGTTCGAGCTTCGCTTCGTACCCATCCGGAACTATGACCAAACCACCGGCGATGCGAGCGCCGAGCGACTCTTCGAGGACGGCCGCCACCGACGCCGCCCCCTTGCCCGCCCCGAAGACCATAGCCTTCGCGTTACTCGCTACCTTCCACACCCGACCGCCGGCTGGATCGCGAACACCCCAGCCTTCCTCAGTGCAAAAAACCAGAGGAGGTACGAGGCGCCTGGGATGGACTGCCGCAACCGCAGAAAAGTAGATCTTCTCCAGTTCGACTCGCGCCGCCGATGCATCCTGGGGCGTCATCCCTGGACCCACGGAAGCCTGCCTCCTGCCTTGCCCGCCACTAACCTTTGACGTATAAGCCTACCCCTGACCGAGAGGAGGGTAACCATGGCTGACGGCCGAACCTTTCGTCGCCTTTTTGAGGCATGGCGTCAAGTCCTTACCGACCCCGCAGGATTTTTCCAAGAGATGCCTGTAACCGGCGGTCTTGGGACTCCGCTGGCTTTTCTCGCCGCGTGCGCGGTCCTCTTCGCGGTGGGGATCGTGCTGGTCAGCGGAAACTTCGGCTGGGGGCTAGGGCTTTTGATCTGGGCCATCGTAAAGGTTGCGATCGGGGCGGCCATAATCCGCCTAGCCGCCAGCTCTCTTTTCGATGGGCAGGCCGGCTACGAGGCGACTTTTCGCGCCTGCTCGTATGCGGCCGCGCCCATAGTGTTCCTGTGGATCCCGGTCATCCAGTACTTCGCGGCCCTTTACTTGGCATACCTATTGGCCAAGGGGATCGAACGGGTGAACGGATTTCGGATGGCCGAGGCGCTCTTGAGCCTCGTGGCGGCCGGTGCGGTGGGAGCGTGCGTCCTGCTGGCCCTCGGGCTTGCGGACTGGATCCCTGCCTATCCGATCTTTCGTTGAGGGCGCCGGCCCCTCGAGCGCCCCGCCGAGGCTAGCTACCTTCCTCGTCCAAATCTTGGGTTCCCAGGCGCCGGTAGGTTCTATCTTCATCGAAACGGCGCTCGAGCTTTTCGCGCCGCTCCTGCTCCCCCTGGCACTGCACGCAAAGCAGCGTGAAGGGCATCGCTTTCAAGCGGGCTTCGGTGATCTCGCCCTCGCAGGACTCGCATATCCCATAGGTGCCATTTTCTATTCTCTGCAAAGCGTCTTCGATGGCCTTGAGCTTCTCGCGGTCGCGGCCACTGAGGATCAAGCTCATTTCCCGGTTGCGCTCCTCGCTAGCGAGATCGTACGCGTCCATCCCTTCTTCGCGCCCGCCTGCCCGGCCAGCCCTAAGGCCGGTCTTGATATCCTTGAGGAGCTGCTCCTTGGCGCTCTCCAGCGTAGCCCTTGCGCTCTGTAGGAAATCCTTCCTCATATTTCACCTTGAGGGCAAAAATCTAGGGGCTGCCGGATCGCAAGTCAACATACTTTTTGCGCGCGCCCCGCGACCCGAGATGCTTCCAGCTAATCGCGGTAGTTGACGAATTGCAAGGGGATGCCCAGGTCCTCGCCTCGCAGCCGCGCTATCACCGCCTGCAGGTCGTCGCGCTTCTTTCCGCTAATTCTCACCTGCGCTTCGAGCACCTGCGCTTGAACCTTGAGTCCGAGCCCCTTTACCACCTTGACGATCTCGCGCGCCTTGTCGGCATCTATTCCCTGCTGAACCCGAATCACCTGGCGGGCTCGGCCGCTAGGGGAGCTTTCGAGCGGCCCGTAATCGAGCGCTTTGAGCGGCACCCCTCGGCGGGCGAGCTTCCCCTGTACGACCTCGACGGCCGCCTTTACCCGGTACTCGTCTTTGGAGGTTACGACCATCTCGCCTTTGGCATCCCACTCTATTTGCGTGTTGGTCCCTTTGAAATCGTAACGCTGGACGATCTCTTTGCGGGCCTGATTGAGGGCATTGTCTACCTCTTGCAGGTCGACCCGCGACACTATGTCGAATGAGGGCATTTCCCACCACCTACGAGCCCGGAGGGACCACGATGTCTACCCCGGGCGGGGGCCGGAACTCGAAGAGGCTCGGGGCCAGCGCAGCCTGGGTATCGATCTTTTCGAAACTGATCCTGGTTACGTTTCCTGTCACGTCTTTGGTTTCTATACCAACGACATCGAAGCTCCCACGATCCACCGTGAGCATCACCCCCTCGCCGCCCTCGTCCTCTCTCGGCTTCAGGCTCAACTTGACCCGCTCTCCAGTACAACTGGACTCGTCCAACTCGACCTCGAAATCCCGATCTATCCGGGCGGCCCCCAAAAGCAGCGCATAAGGAGCCGACGACGCGAAGGCGGACTCGAGCCTTAGCTTCACCACCTGGCGCTCCGTAGGCTCGTACAGCCACACAGCCGCACCGTCTGCAACTATCAGCCGCTGCTCTTCCCCGAGGTACTCCCAGCGCATTCTCCCGGGCTTCTTGAAGTACACTACACCCTTCCTCTCTTCGCGCTTGTCGAGCGCGGCAAAGGTAGTTTCCTGGCGAAAATCCGCTTGCCAGCTTTCGGTGCTATCGTACCGGTGCTGCAGCCCTGCCACCACTTCGTTAGCGGCCACAGGGCAGGGGTCGGCCGCATGGGCCGGGCCGGGCCAGACCAGCATCGCCAGAAAACAGAGAAAGATGTCAATCATCGCCGATCGGGGGGGCGAGGATTTCTCTTGGCCTAGCGCCCTCGGCGCGGCTTACGACCCCTTCCCGCTCCATTCTCTCGATCATCCTGGCCGCCCGGTTGTAGCCGACGCGAAGCCTCCTCTGTAACCAAGATATCGACGCTTGGCGGCTCTCGGTGACGAGCTGCACCGCCTGGTCGTACATCTCGTCGTAATCGTCGTCTACGTCACCTTCGGCCGCCTCGGGCTTCTGGTCTTTGAGCAGCTCCAGCTGATAGCTCGGGCTCTCCTGCGCTTTCCAAAAATCGACCACCCGCCGGATCTCGGTTTCCGATACGAAGGGGCCGTGTATCCTCTGCACCCTTGCAGTTCCGGGGGGGAGGTACAACATGTCCCCCTCCCCGAGCAGCCGCTCCCCGCCGATCGTGTCGAGGATGGTCCGTGAATCCACCCTCGAGGTCACCTGAAAGGAGATCCGAGCCGGGAAGTTCGCCTTGATCAACCCGGTGATCACGTCGACCGAAGGCCGTTGGGTCGCCAATATGAGGTGAATTCCGGCGGCCCTCGCCTTCTGGGCGAGCCGGGTCACCGATTCCTCGATGTCGCGTCCCACCGTCATCATCAGATCGGCGAGCTCGTCGACCACGATCACGATCCTGGGCAAGTGCTGGTGCAGGAGAGGCTGCGCATCGTCGCCGGCGTCGTCCATTACCCAACTATCGTCATCGTCGCTCTCCGTCTCGGTAAGCTCGATCACACCGGCGCGCCGCTCCTCCTCTTCCCGCTCGAGGACCCGATTGTAGCTGTCTATGTTGCGCACCTTCTTGTCCCGCATCAATCTGTAGCGGTAATCCATCTGGCGCATCACGTTCGCCAGGGCGGCGGCGGCTCGCTTCGGGTCTGTCACGACCGGCACGAGCTGGTGTGGAATGCCATCGTACACCGAAAGCTCGAGCATCTTCGGATCGATCATGATGAACCGAACGTCCCGGGGGGAGCACCGGTAGAGTATGCTTAGAACCATACAATTTATGGAAACCGACTTGCCCGTGCCGGTTGCACCGGCGATCAGCAGGTGAGGCATCCGGGTGAGGTCCGCCACCACCGGAGTCCCGGTCGTGTCCTTGCCGAGTCCGAGGAGAAGCTTGGCGTCGCTCCCTGTAAACTGCGGACTTGCCAGGATCTCGTGCAGGAGGACCTTCTCGCGGCGCTGATTGGCGACCTCGATTCCCACTACCGACTTCCCCGGGATCGGAGCCAAGATACGCACACTCATCGCCCGCAGGGCCATGGAGAGATCGTCCGCGAGATTGACGATACGGTTCACCTTCACTCCCGGCGCCGGCTCGAACTCGAAAGTCGTTATGACGGGCCCCGGCCGGACGGCGACCACGTTCCCCTCGATGGCGAAATCCGCGAGCTTGCTCTCCAAGATGTGGGAGCTTGCAACGAGCGCCTCCTTGTCGATGGGGCTCCCGCCCCTGACAGGGGGGTCGAGGAAAGAGAGCGGGGGAAGCTCGTAGCTCTGATCGAAGCGCAACTCGGACTGCTTGGCAGCGGCCGCTTTCGAAGCGGGCTCCCGCTTTTTGGGGGTTTCCTCCTCCAAGAGGATAACGGGGGAGTCGCTGCGGGGTTTCCATCCCGGGGCAGCGAGCGTCTTCTTTTCGGGCGCGGCGCTCAAAGCGACCACCGGCCGTCGCATCACCGTCACCCGCCGCTTCGCCCAACTCGCTATCCTGCGAGCTCCATGGCCTGCCGTGCGCCCGGCTCGGCCCGCCCAGGCGGCCGCACCCGAGAGGGATCCGCCAGTCACGAGCAATCCCGCCAGCAATGTACCCGTTGTAACTAGCACCAGCGCGCCCGCCCTGCCGAAAAGATCGCCAAGCGTCGCGGCCGCAAAGCCTCCTAGCCAGCCCCCGGCCTCTGCAACCGGTTGCGCCTCCCCGAGGATGCCGAAGAACGCGGCCACACAAAGGAGCAAGAGCCCCGCGGCGGCGACTCTGGCTGGGGAAAGCAGGAGCGGAGTCTTCCTTATCAACGTAAGAGCAGCACCGAGAAGGAAGAGCGGCAGAAGGTAAGCGCTCCTACCAAACGCCGGCATCAGCAGATCGGCGAGAAGGTGCCCTATCGGTCCCCCCAAGTTGGCCGTCGGCTGTGCCGGCACGTAGGAGCCCAGGGCAAGCAAGCAGTAAGCCGCCATACCTACGGCCACGATGCCGCCGAGCTCCCTCGACGCCCCCTTTTCCTTCAGCCTCGCCTGCTTCGCTGCCTCTCTCGCCACCTCCCCTACCCCCCTTCGAACTGCGGCAACTCAAAGCTCCATAATAACCGGCAGGATAACGGGGCGTCTACCCAGCGTGCGCCGGAAGTAGCGGCTCATGGCCTTGCGAAGCTCTTCCTTGACCTCCAGTCCGTCGGATCTCGAGCCGGGAGCGAGCGCCGCGAGCGTCTCCAGGACCACGGCTCGAGCTCCCTCGAGCAGCGCACGGCTGTCCGCCTCGAGCGCGAAACCGCGCGAGATCAGGTCGGGACCGTTTACGATCTCGCCCGTGTCGCGGTTCAGGGCCACAACCGCCAGCACCATTCCATCCGCCGACAGGTGTCGGCGGTCGCGCAGAACCAGGTCGCCCACGTCCCCTATTCCCTTACCATCCACGAGCACCCTGCCGCTTGCGACCCGCTCGCATCGCCGCGCGGCTTCCTCGCTAACCTCCAGGCGATCCCCGTCTTCGAGGAGGAAACAGCGCTCGCTCGCAACTCCCATTTCCCGCGCCAGCTTGACGTGCTTGGCGAGCTGGCGGTATTCACCGTGCAGCGGTACGAAATACTTTGGCCTCACCAGCGCAAGCATCAGCCTCAGTTCCTCCCGGTACGCATGTCCTGAGGTGTGCACTCGAGCTATCCGCTCGTGGAGCACTTCACCGCCGCTTCTAGCTATGTTGTTGATCATCCGATTTACCGCGCTTTCGTTCCCCGGTATCACACGCGAAGAAAGGATCACGGTATCGCCCGGCTCCACCCGGATCTGCTTGTGCTCTCCCATGGCGATCCGCGTGAGCGCGGAAAGCGGTTCCCCTTGGCTTCCAGTGGTAAGAAACGCCAGGCAACTGGGGGGCAGCTCGCCGATCCCCTCCGGCGGCACCAGCGTGGTCGGAGAAAATCGCAGGTAGCCGAGTCTCGCCCCAAGCTCGATGCTGGTGAGCAAACTGGTCCCGACGACGCAAACCTTGCGGCCCTGCCCCTCGCACAGGTCGAAGATCTCCTGGATCCGGTGTATGTGGGAGGCGAACGTGGCCACGAAGATCCGCCCCGTGACGCCCCGGAAGATCTCGCCAAGACTGCGCCCTACGGCGGTTTCCGAAAGCGTGAATCCCTCCACCTCGGAGTTCGTGGAGTCCGACAAGAGAAGCAGAACGCCCGCATTGCCGACCTTCGCCAGGCGCCCGAAATCGGACGGCCTGCCGTCGACGGGGCTTTGGTCGAACTTGAAATCGCCCGTGTGAAGAATGGTGCCAGCGGGAGTCGAGATGGCCAGAGCCACGGAATCCACAATCGAGTGGGTAACGTGGATAGCCTCGAGCCGAAAGGGGCCGACCTGCCAGGTATCTCCTGCCACGACCTCCTCTAGCGGCAACCCCGCAAGCTCGTGCTCCCGAAGCTTCTCCTCCAGAAGAGCCAATGTGAAGCGGGTGCCGTACGTCGGCACTCGCAACTCTCGCGCGAGATAAGGATAGGCCCCGATGTGGTCCTCGTGTCCATGGGTAAGGATCACCGCCTCGAGTCTCTCGCCCAGTTCTCTTAGGTAAGCGAAATCGGGGATCACGAGATCTATTCCGAGCATCTGAGCATCGGGGAACATGACACCGCAGTCGATGGCTATCGCCGCATCCCCCCATTCGATCACGAGCAGGTTGAGACCGATCTCGCCCAAACCACCGAGCGGGACGATGTGAAACGGCGCCGAGCGCGCACCCATCAGCGCTCGCCTCTCATTTGCGGCCGGTGGGCCGCGAGAATCGCGTTGCGAACCTCTTCCATGAGCTGCTCCTTCGAAGCCGGCCCGTAGCGCGACGGGTCGATCGGCTTGCCCACGATTACCTCCACCTCCCCGGGCTCTGGGCGCCAACTCCCCCGAGGGAGCATCCGCCCCGTTCCATTCACGATCACGGGCACGATAGGGGCTTTGGTTTCCATGGCGAAGACGAAGCCCCCTTTCTTGAAGGGGAGCAGGCTGCCGTCGCGACTTCGCGTCCCCTCGGGGAAAAAGATGACCGAAATCCCTCGGGAGATTTTCTCTTGGGCCCGTCTCAAGCTCTCGATCGCGCGGCGCTGATCCGATCTGTCGATGATCACATGCTTCGTGGCCTTCAGGGCCCATCCGAAAAACGGCACCCTCACCAGCTCCTTCTTGGCAACCCAGCGCAACTGATACCGCTTCAGTGCGGCTACGAGCACCGCGGCGTCGAGGTTGCTTGCGTGGTTCGACATGAAAACATAGGCCTTGTCTCGGTCGAGGTTCTCGAGTCCCTGCACTCGAAGGCGCACCCCACAAAGCCGAAGAATGGACCACACCCAGAAGCGCGTGACCAGGTACGCCAGCCGCGCCTCCCGGTCAAGGAACGAAAGGACGATAGCGACGGGGGCGCACAGTAGCGTGTTCGCCAGGAAGACCAGATACTTGACAAACAGCACGGGGATCCCTCTCCCTCCACCCCTCAGCCTAGCCCGCCGCGCCAACTATAGGTCCGCCGAACCGACGAAGTCAACCGAGCTCCGCTCCTCGGCCGCCAATGAATAACAGTAACGTTGACTTCCCTCGCGGGCATTGTATTGTTGGGCTCGCGCGAATGACCCCAAAGGCGCCAGCCGTGGGGGCAACGCGGGGCACCCTGGCAGGTTGACCCCTGGACCTGCAGGGGATCGGGTCAGCGCGCCGGAGAAACCCGGAGCGAACTGGAACCCCGAGTGGAGGAAAAATGTCGGTCAATAGAGTCATCATCATCGGAAACCTCGGCCGCGACCCCGAGGTACGCTTCACGGCAAGCGGCAAGCCGGTCGCCAATTTCCCGGTTGCGACCTCCGAGGTTTGGACCGACGCGGAGGGAAACCGCCAGGAGCGAACCGAGTGGCATAACATAGTGGTTTGGGGCAAGCAGGCGGAGGCGTGCGGCCAGTACCTGGCCAAGGGAAGGCAGGTTTATGTCGAAGGCTCGATCCGCACTCGCCAATACGACGACAAGGAGGGAAATCGCAGATACATGACAGAGATCGTCGCTCAGCGAGTGCAGTTCCTGGGTGGCGGCAGAACCGCCGCCGAACCCGCGCCAGAGCCGCCCGCCACAGAGGAACCCGCAGCCCCGTCCACAGAGGACGACGACATCCCGTTCTAATCCGACGCCCTGGAAATTTCGCCGCCCCGCTCTGGTGGCCAGCGATACCAGTTCCGCCTACTAGCCTTCGACACCGCCGAAGACAGCAAGCCCTCGCGGGCCCCAGTCGCCTGCGCGAGCGCCGCCTACAGCAACCCCTCCTCAGCCAGGCTCACGTAACATCCGTCGCCTACGATCACGTGATCCAGCACCCGCACCCCTAGGATCTCGCCCACTTGCTTCAAGCGCCTGGTTATCTCGATGTCCTCCTTGCTCGGTGCGGGATCGCCGCTCGGGTGGTTGTGTACCAGAATCAAGGCCGCCGCGGACTCCTCGATCACCGGAACGAAGACCTCGCGCGGATGAACCAGGGAGGTGGTGAGCGACCCCTCGGAAACTCGGGCGTCCTTCAGCACCCGGTTCTTGCCGTCGAGCAAGACCACCCGGAAGACCTCTTTCTTCAGATGGGCAAGCGAGTGGCAGCAGTGGCGGAACACATCGGCACTGGATCGCACTACCGCCCCACGCTCTAGCCGCCTTTCCCCCAAGCGCTTGCCGAGCTCGAAGGCTCCCCCGAGGATTGCGGCCCTGGCCGGTCCCATTCCCCTCTCTCGCTCCAGACGCCCCACGGCCGCACCCCCCAACCCCCGCAGCCCACCGAATCTAGCAAGAAGGGTACGGGCAGTATTTACCATTGCGTGGCAGCGCGACACACTGCCCCCTCCCAACAAGAGAGCCAGGAGTTCGGCATCGGAAAGGGCCTCGAAACCGCCCTGCGCCACGCGCGTCCGAAGCTCCTGCGAGGCGGCAAGAGATATGGCCGGCGGATGCGCTGCGGTGCCTGACCTGTCTGCGAGAGCAGAGGAGCCACAATGTGCCCGCGAACATTCGCCCGCCGCCTGCCCCTCTTCGCGGCGGGCGCACATCGATGCGCCGCCCGCTGCATCACCTCCTCCTGCGTCGCGTCTCGACCCCTTATGTCTCCGCGCTCGCATGGCCACCGAGCCAAGCAGTTTAGGGCAAACGCGGGGCGGAAGAATCGCCTATTAGTAGCGGCCGACGGGGCATGGGCGCGGCCAAGCGCAGGACGCTGGCTGCGTTCTAGAGCGTCAGGGTAGCGTGATCAGCGGCGGTACTCGCCGCTTCTCCCCCCGCTTTTCCGAAGCAAATAGATGGGACCGATCTCCATTTCGCGGTCCACCGCTTTGCACATGTCGTAAACCGTCAGGCCGGCGATCGCTACGGCAGTGAGCGCCTCCATCTCGGCCCCGGTTCGCCCTTCGAGCCGCACGGTGGCTTCGATCAAGAGCTTCCCGCTTCGCTCTTTGGGAGTGAAGTCGACTTGCACGTGGCTGATGGCCAAAGGATGGCAGAGCGGAATCAGCTCGTCGGTACGTTTGGCTGCCGCTATCGCGGCGATCCTGGCCACGGCCAACACGTCCCCCTTGGGAATCGAGCCGCGAGCAATCATCCGCAACGTAGCCGGCCGCATCTTGACTTCACCCGCCGCCACGGCCTCGCGTCTGGTGACCGGCTTCGTACCGACATCGACCATCCGCGCTCGGCCCGCTGCATCGGTGTGAGTGAGCTTCGCCATCGTGCAGCCGACTCTACAACTCCGATCGCGCATTGACAACGTTCCGGCACGCGCGCATCATTGCTGCGCCCGGGCAGGAGAGGGAGGGAATAGAGCAAGTGGCAGACGAAAACAGAGTGATAATAATCGGCTCCGGACCCGCCGGCTTGACCGCGGCGCTCTATACGGCGAGGGCCGAGCTATCGCCTCTAGTGGTGGAGGGGTCGCAGCCAGGCGGACAGCTTACGATAACGACCGACGTGGAGAATTATCCCGGGTTTCCCGAGGGGATTATGGGGCCGCAACTGATGGAACACTTCCGCAAGCAGGCCGAGCGCTTCGGGGCCCGCTTCGTCCGGGGCGACATCATCAAAGTGGATCTCTCTTCCAGGCCCTTTACCGTGACCACGGAGGAGCGGTCCTACGCGGCGCTCTCGCTGATCGTCGCCACCGGCGCCTCGGCCAAGCTCCTCGACATCGAGTCGGAGAGGCGGCTCATGGGCCACGGGGTTTCCGCCTGCGCCACCTGTGATGGTTTCTTCTTCAAGAACAAGGAGGTGCTGGTCGTGGGAGGCGGAGACTCGGCCATGGAGGAAGCCCTATTCCTCACGAAGTTCTGCACCAAGGTCACGGTAGTCCACCGCCGCGATCAACTTCGCGCCTCCAAGATCATGCAGGAGAGAGCCAAGCGCAATCCCAAGATCGCCTTCATCTGGAACTGCGTGGTCGAGGAGATCCTGGGCGAGCCCGACCGGACCGGTGTGACCGGCGCCAGGCTGCGCGACGTGAAGACGGGGAAGACAAAGGAAGTGCGCTGCGACGGTGTCTTTCTCGCCATCGGGCACACGCCCAACACCGCCGTCTTCAAAGGGCAGCTCGAGATGGACGAGCAGGGATACATCGTCACCGAACCAGGAAGCACCAGGACCAGCGTCGCCGGCGTGTTCGCGTGCGGCGACGTCCAGGATCACACCTACCGCCAAGCGGTCACCGCCGCAGGCAGCGGCTGCATGGCCGCCATCGATGCCGAGCGTTTCCTTCAGTCGCTCGAATCCTAGAGGCGAACCGGCACGCCTCTCGCCGCAAGGTATTCTTTACACTCGCGAATAGAGTACTGCGCGTAGTGGAATATCGAGGCGGCCAACACCGCGGAGGCGCCCGCTATGGCCAGCCCCTCGTAGAGGTGCTCGAGCGCTCCGGCACCACCCGACGCGATAACCGGAATGGATACCGCATCGCGAACGGCCCGGGTGAGCTCTAGGTCGTAGCCTTCCTGCGTTCCATCGCGGTCCATGCTGGTGAGCAGGATCTCCCCGGCGCCGGCCCGCTCCATCGCCACGGCCCATTCCACGGCGTCGAGCCCCGTGGGCCGCCGCCCGCCGTGGGTGTACACCTCCCAGCGCAGCGGGCGGCCGGCCGGCCCCGCGACGAGCTTGGCGTCGATGGCGACCACCACGCACTGGCTGCCGAAGCGCTCGGCTGCCCGGCGGACGAAGTCGGGCTCGGCCACAGCCGCGGTGTTGATGGAAACCTTGTCCGCTCCCGCCTTGAGGAGGTCGCGAATGTCCTCCTCGCAGCGCACGCCACCACCTACCGTGAGCGGCATGAAAACCCTCTCCGCCGTCTTGGCTACCACATCGAGCATGATCCGTCGCTCTTCGTGCGAGGCGGTAATATCCAGAAAGGTAATCTCGTCCGCCTCTTCCCGATCGTAGCGCTCTGCCACCTCGACCGGATCCCCAGCGTCCTTGAGGCCTACGAAGTTGACCCCCTTGACGACGCGGCCATCCTTGACGTCGAGGCAGGGAATGATCCGCCTTGCGAGCCCGCTAACGGGTTTCAATCTCCCGCTCCAGGCGCGCCACGGCGGCGCGCGCTTCGCCCAGGTCGATCCTGCCGTCGTAAAGCGCGCGGCCTACGATCACGCCCACGAGATTCTGGCGACGGAGCCGCACGAGCGCCTCGATGTCCTCGATGCCCGCCACACCTCCGGATGCGATAACCTTCGCCTGCGAACCATCCAACAGCTCTTTCAAGGCCTGCAAATCGATCCCGAGCTCGGTCCCGTCGCGGCCGATATCGGTAAACACGACCGCAGCCGCCCCGCAGGCCCATGCCCGGGCCGCCGCCGCAGCCGCCCCGACCTCGCTCTGTTCGAGCCAGCCCGCCACGGCCACCCTCCCAGCCCGCGCGTCGATTCCCGCCAAAATAGCGCCGGGATGCGCCTGGCATGCCCAGGCGAAGAACGTCTCGTCCCGCAGCACCGAGGTGCCCAAAACCACCCGCGCCGCGCCCCACTCGAAAACGCGCTCGAGCGTCTCCTTGTCTCGAATCCCGCCGCCGACTTGAACCGGCACATCGACGGCGCGCACGATCTCCTTTATCAGCTCGCCGTGCACGATCCTGCCGCCTACCGCCCCATCCAGATCTACCACGTGCAGAAGCGGCGCACCCTCGGCCTGCCACCTTCTAGCCACCGCCACCGGATCGTCGGCGTACACGGTCTGGCGGCCGACATCCCCTTGGTAGAGGCGCACGCACCGCCCCTCCTTGATATCAATGGCCGCGATGATGTCCACTGGATTCTTCGACCAGCCGGCGGAAGTTGGCGAGCATCCGCAACCCCACCGTTTGGCTCTTCTCCGGGTGAAACTGGCAACCAAAGACGTTGCCCGAGGCCACGCTCGAGCTGAACGCAAGCCCGTAATCGGTGACAGTCGTCACCAGATCGGGGTCCGCGGGCAAAACGTAATACGAGTGCACGAAGTAGGCGAAACTACCATCCTCGATCCCGTGCAAAAGGGCGCTGGATCGCTGGATCCTGAGCCTGTTCCAGCCCATGTGCGGAACCTCGAGGTCCGCGGCACGGGGAAAGCGCGCGACCCTGCCCGGCAAGAGACCGAGCCCGGCTACGGGCCCGAATTCCTCGCTTTCCTCGAACAGGATTTGCATACCCACGCAAATCGCGAGGAAAGGCTTGCCGGAGGAAAAGGCCGAACGGACCGGTTCTTCCAGGCCTGTCCGCCTGAGATTATCCAGACACGCCCCAAACGCCCCGACTCCAGGCAACACGATCCCCCGAGCCGCGGCGATCTCCTGCGGGCGGGCGGTCACGCGCACCTCGGCGCCAACCTTCTCCAGCGCCTTTGCGACGCTGCGCAGGTTTCCCACACCGTAATCGACGACTGCGATCACAGAGCCCCCTTCGTGGAGAGCACCCCTCGCAGGCGGGGCTCCACGCAAGAGGCAGAATCGAGCGCCCGGGCGAGCGCCTTGAATCCAGCCTCTATCACGTGGTGCGAATTGCGGCCCCGGTGCATGGTAAGGTGGAGGTTCATCGCCGCTTGGTTCGCAAGCGCCTGCATGAAGTCGTGGACCAGCTCGACGTCGAAGTCGCCCACCCGCTGCTGCCTGGGCTTGAGATCATAAGCCAGGTAGGGCCTGCCACTGAGGTCCACCACGGCGGAAACCAACGCCTCGTCCAAAGGCACAGTGGCCTCGCCGAACCGTCGAATCCCCTCCTTGGTACCTAGCGCTTCCCGCAACGCCTGCCCCAGGGCGAGTCCCACGTCCTCCACCGTGTGGTGCGCATCCACCTCGAGATCGCCGCAGGCTTGCACAGTGAGATCGAAAAATCCGTGGCGCGCGAAGAGCTCGAGCATGTGGTCGAGAAATGGGGTCCCAGTGGAGATGCTGTATTCCCCCTTGCCGTCGAGCGTCAGTTCGACAGTCACCGAGGTTTCCTTGGTTTTCCGTTCTACCCTGGCCCGCCTAGGCCCGGCCATGCGTCTGCCCCGCCCTCTCGCGCTCCCACGGTTGGTAGTCATGCCTGATTGTAACCCAGGCGCTCGTAGACCGCGAGGGCGTGCGCGCCCAGGCCCTCCATCTCCGCCAGCTCCGCCGCAACGCGACCCAGCTTCTCGAGCACTGCCGGGCTCGCCTGCACCACGCTACTGCGTTTGAGAAAGTCGTAAACGCCGAGGGGGGAGGAAAATCTCGCCGTTCCCGCCGTCGGGAGCACATGGCTCGGTCCCGCAATGTAGTCGCCAAGGGCAACGGGCGTGTCCGACCCGACGAAGATCGCCCCGGCGTGGCGCACGAGCCCCGCCAACCTCCCCGGACGCTGCACCATCAACTGGAGATGCTCCGGCGCGATCCGATTAACCACCTCGGCGGCCTCCTCGACCCCGCCGACCAAAACCGTGGCACCGAAGCGCTCGAGTGCCCGCCGGGCTATGCGCCGCCGCGGCAGGGTCTCCAACAACGTGTCCACCTCTCTGGTCACGCGATAGGCCAAGGCCGATGAGGTCGTGACCAGTATGGCCGCGGCCAAGGGATCGTGTTCCGCCTGAGCCACGATATCGACGGCGACGAGCCTCGCCCTCGCCGCGGAGTCGGCTACCACGAGCACCTCGCTCGGTCCCGCCACCATGTCGATGTCGACCTGCCCGAAGATCATCCTCTTGGCGGCCGTGACGTAAATGTTGCCGGGGCCGCAGATCTTGTCCACGCGAGGGACCGATTCCGTGCCGAAGGCAAGAGCGGCGATCGCCTGCGCGCCCCCCATTTGGTATAGAGCACTTGCGCCTGCGACGGCGGCGGCGGCGCGAACAGAAAGCGGAACTCCGCCCCGCCGCGGGGGGGTTGCGACGACGATCTCGCGCACCCCGGCCACCCTTGCCGGAATGACGTTCATCAGCACCGAGGAGGGGTACGCCGCCGTACCGCCGGGAACGTACACCCCCACCCTTTCCAGCGGCTCCACCTTCTGGCCGAGCCTAAAGCCGCTCCCGTCCCGGTAAATCCATCCCTTCTCCAACTGATGCCGATGGAAAGCGGCAATCCGGCGGGCCGCGAGCTTGAGCGCCCGGGCCTGCCTGCGGGGCAGCGCCCGCTCGGCCACCCTCAACTCTTCGGGCCCGATCGAGAGCTCCTGCGGCCGCAACCGCACCCGGTCGAAGCGACGGGTAAAAGCCACCAGAGCACGATCCCCTCCGCGCCGCACTTGCTCGACGATCCTTTTCACCTCGCGATCGATGCGTGGCGATGTCGCCGCACCTCCCCGCTCCCGCAGACGATGCAGCAAGCGCTCGAACGCCATGCCCCGGCCGTCGATCACCGTCCAAAGCCCCGGCCTGCGCTTCACGCGGGCACCCTCTGGATCTCGGCACCGAGAGCGCCGAGCTTCTCCTCCAATCGCTCGTAGCCCCTGTCGAGATGGTATACGCGCCCTATCTCGGTGGTGTTTTCCGCCACGAGAGCGGCCAAGACCAGGCAAACGCTCGCCCGAAGGTCCGTCGCCATTACCGGCGCCCCACTGAGCCTCGCCACCCCCCTCACGATCGCGTTTCTCCCTTCCACCTTGATGTCAGCCCCCATGCGCACCAGTTCCTGCACGTGCATGAACCTGTTTTCGAAGATCTCTTCGGTGATCACGCTCTGCCCTCGAGCCACGCTCATGAGGGCCATGAACTGGGCTTGCAGATCGGTGGCAAACCCCGGATAAGGCTGTGTCCTCACGTCGACGGCCCGCAAAGCCCCCGTCCCCCGCACCCGAAGAGCCGCATCCTCCACGGTCACCGCCACACCGGCTTCCTCCAGTTTGCCGAGCAGCGCCTCGAGGTGCTCTGGCCGTGCCCCCTTGATTCTTACGTCCCCCCCGGTGATCGCGCCTGCGATCGCCAGCGTTCCGGCCTCGATGCGGTCGGCGATGACGGTGTGATCCATACCTGCCAGTGATTCTCTGCCTTCGACCGCGATCTCGCTCGTTCCCTCCCCCGCCACGATGGCGCCCATCTGTTTTAGCGCTCTGGCCAGGTCCACGATTTCCGGCTCCCGCGCCGCGTTGTTGATCACCGTGGTGCCCTTTGCCAGGCAGGCGGCCATCAGCAAATTTTCCGTGGCCCCGACCGAGGGGGAATCAAGATGAATGAAGGCGCCGCGAAGCCGTGGCGCCTGGGCTTCCACGTAGCCCCGTTTGAGAGAAATCGTCGCGCCCATCTTGCTAAGGCCCTCGAGGTGGAGGTTGACCGGCCGACTTCCGATGGCGCATCCCCCGGGGGTAGAGACTCGGGCCGCACCGAAGCGCGCCACCATCGGCCCCAGCGTAAGGAACGAGGCCCGCATCGTCTTGACCAACCGGTAAGGAGCTTCGGTTTGGATAGGCCCGGCTGCGCGCAACCGAAGGCACCCTCCCCCTTCCTCGTTTACCTCGACACCCATATGCTCGAGAAGACGCAGGGAGGTAGCGACATCCATCACGCGCGGAACGTTTCTCACGACGCAAGGCTGATCGGTAAGTAGGCTGGCAAACAACACCGGAAGAGCCGAATTCTTGGCACCGCTTACCGCAACTTCGCCGGCAAGCCTTCTGCCTCCACACACCAACAGCTTGTCCACTGCTCACCTCCGCCTTCCCACCACGACCCGATCGATGCCGGCCAGGTCGCGGCGCGCCTGGACATCGCGAAAACCGGCCTCCTCCAAAATCGAGCGCACCGCCTGGGCCTGCCCCGCGCCGACTTCCGCCAGAAGCCAACCCCCCTGCGCGACCAAACATGACGCTCCGGCCGCAAGCGCACGGAAGAAATGCAATCCATCGCTGCCGCCGTCGAGGGCAGCCCGCGGCTCGCGCTCTACCTCCACAGGGAGCGAGGCGAAATCCGCCCCCCGGATGTAGGGTGGATTCGATATCATTCCCACGAAGAGCGGCCGACGAGCGAAGGCGGACAGCCAATCCCCGCACAGGAAAAAAACCCGCTCCCCCACGCCATGCTTCGCCGCATTGCGAAGCGCAACTCCCAGCGCCGCGGCCGAGCTGTCGACGGCGACGAAGCGTGCCGAGGGCCACTCCCGCGCCAGAGCGACGGCCAAGTTACCGCAGCCCGTGCCGACATCGACGAACCATCCGGCGTGCCCGCCCCCCGGGGGCCAAATGGCCAAAGCCGCTTCGACCAGCGTCTCCGTCTCCGGCCTGGGTATGAAAACCTCGGGGGTCACCTCGAATTCCAGCGACCAAAACTCGCGCTTGCCGGTAAGGTAGGCCACAGGCATGCCCTTCCCGCGGAGGCGAATCAGCTCTCGAAACCGGTCCACCTTATCCGTCGGTGGCCGGGTATCGAAGCTGAGATAGAGCGCTAGTCGATCGACCCCCAGCGCGCTGGCCAGCAAAAGCTCCGCATCCAGCCGCGGGCTCGTGGCTCCCCGCTCCGCCAGATACGCCGTCGCTCTTTCCAGGAGGAACAGTACGGTGCGCTCGTCGCGTCCGACGCCTGCTGGTTGCGGCATCTCAGGTGCCCGCCTTGAGCGCCAGCGCCTGGTAATGCGTCACAAGGGCGTCGAGGAGTTCGTCGATGTCTCCATCGAGGAACCGATCGAGCGCGTGCGAGGTAAAATTTATGCGATGGTCGGTAAGTCGGTTCTGAGGGAAATTGTAGGTACGGATTCTCTCCGAACGGTCCCCGGTGCCGACCATGGCGCGGCGGCTCGCGGCGATCTCCGACGCCTGCTCCTCCTCCATGCGCTCGCGCAGACGCGCCCGCAGGATCTTCATCGCTCTCGCCTTGTTCTTGTGCTGGGACTTCTCGTCCTGGCAGGTCACTACCAACCCGGATGGAATGTGCGTGATCCGCACGGCCGAGTCGGTGGTATTTACGCTCTGGCCCCCCGGCCCGGAGGAGCGGAAAACGTCGATGCGAAGCTCGCGATCGTTGATCTCCACTTCTATTTCGTCCGCCTCGGGCAAGACCGCCACACTCACCGCCGAGGTATGGATGCGGCCCGACGCCTCGGTAGCGGGGATCCGTTGGACCCGGTGCACGCCCCCCTCGTACTTGAGCCGGCTGTATGCTCCTTCGCCTTCGACCAGCGCAATGATCTCCTTGAAACCCCCGAGTCCCGTGCCGTTTGCACTCATTACCTCGATGTTCCACCCCCGCCTCTCCGCGTAACGGCTGTACATGCGAAAGAGGTCGGCCGCGAAAAGGCCCGCCTCCTCTCCGCCGGTGCCTGCCCTGATCTCGAGAAGCACGTTCTTGCGGTCGTTTGGGTCTTTCGGAAGGAGCAGCGCGTGAAGCTCTTCCTCGACCGAGGCAAGCAATCCCTCCAGGCGCGCCTCCTCTTCTCGCGCAAGCTCCCTAACCCCGTGGTCGCGGTCTTCCAGCAATGCCTTGGCCTGCGCCAGCTCGCCACGAAGCTCCTTCCAGCGCCGAAAGCAGCCGACGATCCTCTCCAGCTCCGAGCGCTCCTTGGCCAGGCGGGCGAACTCCCGTCGATTGGCGATCGTCTGCGGGTTCGAAAGCGCCAATCCTAGCTCCTCGAACCGGCGTTCGACCTCGCCCAGCTTCTCCAGGCTATCGAGCACGAACCCCTCTTGGGACCGATTCGACCGCCCTCACCACCCCGCCTCCTCCTGGCGGTCGAAGCCGCATGCGGCCCCGTGACTCAGCCTTTTTCGTTGATGGAGTACTTGCGCCTGAATCGTTCTACCCGGCCGGCCGTATCAACGAGCTTTTGCTTGCCGGTAAAGAAAGGATGGCAATTGGAGCAAATCTCGACATGGATCACCGGGACGGTCGACCGCGTTTCGAAGACGTGACCGCAGGCACAAGAGACCGTCGCCTTCTCGTATTTGGGATGGATCCCTTCTTTCATCACTAACTCCTAAGCAACAGTTTTATATCACCCCCCGCCGGGCCGTTCAACGCGGCTCGACCGCCCAGGCCAGCCGAGTTTACCGTCACGCGATCGCGCGAGCGCCTGTCAGCACCCTGGAAACCGCCTCCTTCCAGCCACGGTAGAGATCTTCTCGCGCTTTGGATCCAAGCTTGGGCTTGAAGGTTCTCTCGACAACCCTGGCTCGCTCCACGTCGGCGGCGCTCTTCCACAGGCCCACCGCCAGCCCGGCCAAGAAAGCCGCCCCCATGGCGGTGGTCTCCACGATCTTGGGCCGCTCGACCGGTTTCCCCAGAATGTCCGCCTGAAACTCCATCAAGAAATCGTTGGCCGAGGCTCCGCCGTCCGCCTTGATCGAGACGATCTCCCGACCCGACTCCTCCGCCATCGTCTCGATCACGTCCCGGCTCTGGTACGCAAGCGCCTCCAAAGCCGCGCGCACTATGTGCGCTCGCTCCACCCCGCGGGTAAGTCCCACTATGGCGCCTCTGGCCAGCGGATCCCAGTAAGGAGCTCCAAGGCCCACGAACGCCGGGACCAGGTACACCCCGAGGGTGGAATCCACGGAACGGGCGATCCTTTCCGTCTCCGAGGCGGCTCGGACGAGCTTCAACCCGTCTCGCAGCCACTGGATCGCAGCACCGGCAATGAATATCGAACCCTCCAGGGCGTAAGCCGGCGTCCCATCCGGGCTGCACGCCATGGTCGTAAGCAGCCCGCGCCTCGAGGCGACGGGCTGGTCGCCCGTGTACATAAGCACGAAACAGCCAGTTCCATAGGTATTCTTAACCGCACCGGGCCGGAAGCATGCCTGGCCGAACAACGCCGCCTGCTGGTCTCCGGCCACCCCCCCGATCGGGATCGGGGCGCCGAAAAGGCCCGCCTCCGACTCGCCGAAGATCCCGCTGGAGGGGAGCACCTCGGGCAACACGGTGGCAGGTACTCGAAACCACTCGAGCAGCTCTGGATCCCAGCGCTTCTCGCGGATGTTGAACAACAGCGTGCGAGAGGCGTTGGTGTAATCCGTGAGATGCCTTCGGCCACCTGTGAGTTTCCATATGAGCCAGCTATCGATCGTGCCGAAGAGAATCTCCCCGCGCTCCGCGCGGCGCCTGGCACCCGCCGAATGATCGAGAATCCAGGCGACCTTCGTCGCCGAGAAATAGGGATCGAACACGAGGCCCGTCTTTCGCCTGAGCTCGTCGACCGGGCCGGACCGTTTGAACTCGTCGCATACCTGCGCCGTGCGCCTATCCTGCCACACTATCGCCCGGCCGATCGGCCTGCCGCTTTTCCGCTCCCACAGCACCGTCGTTTCGCGCTGATTCGTTATCCCCAGGGCACACACGTCACGCGCTTTCTTTTTCGCTCGGCGAAGCGCTGCACGAGCCACCCGAAGCGTCACCTGCCAAATCTCCTCCGGATCGTGCTCCACCCAGCCGGGTCTCGGATAATACTGGGTGAATTCCGAATAAGAGCGATCCAGCACCCGACCGCGCTCGTCGAAGACCATCGCCGTGCTTCCCGTGGTGCCCTGATCGATAGACAAAACCACCTTGCCTGCCATGAACGAGCCTCCTCAAGAACGCGCCAGCTCTGATACCAGGTCGGGGGGCCTTTGACCACAGGGCGGTGGCCGAGCCAAGCTGCAACGCTTGAGAAGGAGCCAGGGCCGCTCGCCTTCGCGACCGGCGAGCCTGTCCTACCTCCAGCCCACTATCTCGTAGCCGCGCTCGCGCAGGCAGGCCTCGATGTAGCCCCGCTCGAGAGCGTCGGGCCCGCGCGACTGAAAGATACCTCGCAGAAGGCCGGCCACCGCACCGCTTGCCGCGCCGGCCGCCGCACCGCTTCCGGCCCTTCCCGTAGCGGCTCCACCGGCCGCCCCGATGGCCGCCCCGGCACCGCCTCCCACCGCGGTCTGGCCCACGACGTTCCCGACGGCCGACGACGGCACGTGCTCATCGGCCAGGCGCTTGCACTCCTCGAGATCCTTTTCCGCCCGAGCCTTGCCCACGGAGTTGTAGTGAGCGTTGGCATAAAAAACCGGGGAGCGCGCCGCGCAGCCGCAAACCCACAGCGCCAACGAAAACCAAAAGAGCCGTCGCATAAGACCCTCCCTCGAACTTACCCGACGAGCGGGCCGGCGCACGACCGCAAGCCTCCGTGCGGCTCCCCCGTCTTCTTACCCGACCTTCTTCGCGAGTGCGGAGTAGCGATCGAGCTTCGCCAGGACCTTTTCGGGTCCCGCCGGGGGCAGCCAGAAAAGCACGCGCTCGACGCCGGCCTCGGCGTACCTCTTGATGAAATCAGCGTCGGCCGGCACGCCGAAAACCGTGACTGGCACTTCCTCCGGTTTCCTTCCCGCCCGAACTGCACGCTCGTGCAGATCCCTGATCCCAGCTATGATCGCTTCCTGATCTATTCCGAGCGGAAGCCAGCCGTCGCAGAAATCTACGACGCGTTCCCGGGCCTTCCCACCGGCGGCCCCCAGGAGCACCGGCGGATGAGGCTTCTGCACGGGCTTGGGGTAAGACCAGATCGGGTCGAAATCCACGAACTTGCCATGATACTCGGCCTCGTCTTTGGTCCAGATCTCCTTCATCGCCAGGATACGCTCCCGCAACAGCGACCACCTTGTCTTGAAGTCGGTACCATGGTTCTCCATCTCCTCGACATTCCATCCTCCCCCTATGCCGAAGAGAACCCTCCCGTTGGAAAGGTAATCCAAGCTCGCGACTTCCTTGGCAAGCGTGATGGGATCGCGCTCCACGACCAAGCATATCCCGGTGCCGATCTTGATCTTCCGGGTCGCCGCAGCAGCGTAGGCGAGAGCGACGAAAAGGTCGTGAGTGTGCCAATACTCTTGGGGCAAGTCCCCCCCACCCGGCCACGGAGTCCGCCGGCACGCGGGAATATGCGTGTGCTCGGGGAAAAAAAGCGACTCGAATTCCCGCTCTTCGGCGGCGCGAGCGAGTTCGTCCGGACGCATCGCGTAGTGGGTTTGAAACATCAATACGCCATATTTCATGGAATCCTCCGGGTCCTGCGCTGATCGACCCATGTATGTCACATCGGCGCGGACCTGTCACGCAGGAGCGGGCCGCCCTGCCCCGTGGGCCGTGGTCGCCCACCAATCTTGCACCCCCTTTGCTCGAAGGGTATAAGCACTGGCGCGAGAAACTAGCGTGCCCGTGCAAGAAACTATGAGCCCGCAAGAGCGGCAAGCCCTCAGTCTAGGGCCGGTACAGCCTCTCTCCTTCCGGAGTCTGGCTCACCTTCCGTTCACCCGAGGGGCGGCCTAGGCCCTACGGCTCGCGAGCAGGGAGAAGAAACGATGACTTGCGCGCTTATTGCGGTGACACTGCGACCCCTGGGCCCACCCAACCGCGAAGGCGCCGCAGTCCGGGCGCGAAACTTTCTCTTCCGCAGCCATCTCCCCTCCATGGCGATTGCACGCATCTGGGTTCCGAATACCGTGAGGGGGAACGCGTCTATTTCTTTTTCGGGGAACCCGGGAAGGCCTTCTGGACAACACTGACATGACGGAAGTCGTGGGAGAGGAGAAGCCGACGCACGCACCCTCCTCGTTTCGGCACGCCGCAAGGCTGGGAGGGCGCAGCCGCCCCTGCTCGGGGCAGCCGTTGGGGTGCCGCTCGCCAGGCTCGGGGCCGCTCCCGCGGTCATGGAGAAGAAAAATGACGGTGCGACTCGGGGGAAGCGGCGGTTCTTTCTTGTGGCAGAAGCCACCCATGGTGTTTTTGTCCATCTTGTGCGTCAGTCTTGGATGGCTCCCGCTGTGTTCGTCGGCTTCGGCCTTCGATCTCGAAACCGTCGCGGAGAAGGCCAAGAAGCTTGCGGCGGAACCGTTTGGCGGGCCTCGAGACCCGGTTCCCAAGTGGCTTCTCGAGATAAACTACGACCAGTGGCGCGATATCCGCTTCCGTCCCGACCGCGCGTTATGGCGCAAGCGCAAACTCCCATTCGAGGTGCAGTTCTTCCACCCGGGTCTCTATTACGACCGGGCGGTCAGAATCAATGTCGTGGACGCGGCCGGTGTGCATCCGGTTGCCTTCTCGCCGAGCCTGTTCGATTACGGAAAGAATACCTTCGCAAGCCAAGTGCCCCAGGACTTGGGCTTTGCCGGCTTTCGCCTTCACTACCCGATCAACCGTTTCGACTACCTGGACGAGGTGATCGTGTTTCTCGGGGCGAGTTACTTTCGCGCGGTCCCCAAGAATCTGAGCTTCGGGATATCCGCTCGAGGATTGGCGATAGATACCGCAGAGCCGTCGGGAGAAGAGTTTCCTTATTTCAGAGAGTTCTGGCTGGTGCGGCCTACCTCGCGGGCGAAAGAAATGGCCGTCTACGCGTTGCTCGACAGCCCCCGCGTCATGGGGGCATACCGCTTCGTGGTTTACCCCGGGGTCCAGACGATGGTGGATGTGGACGCCAGGCTGTTCCTTCGCGAAGAAGTCACCAAGCTAGGCATCGCGCCGCTTACCACGATGTTCTTTTTCGGCGAGAACAGCGTCCGGACAGTGGAGGATTATCGCTCGGAGGTGCATGACTCGGATGGGCTTTTGCTCGCGGCGAGTACCGGCGAGTGGATCTGGCGACCGCTCGACAACCCTAGACGGCTTCGCGTTAGCGCCTTCGAGCTGCCGGACCCGAAGGGGTTCGGGCTCCTGCAGCGAGATCGGGATTTCGATCACTACCAGGACTTAGAAGCCAGGCCAGAGAAGCGCCCTAGCGTTTGGATAGAGCCCAGGGGAGAACCGTGGGGGAAAGGACGCGTCGAGCTCGTCGAGATTCCAACTCACCGCGACATCAATGACAACATCGCGGCCTTTTGGGTCTTCGAGGACAAGCCCAAGCCGGACAAGGACGTCTCCTTCTCTTATCGCATGTACTGGTACGGCGACGACCCCACCCGTCCGCCGGGGGGAAGGGCGCTGTCGACGCGCAGAGATCGTGGAACTTTCGAGAACGCGTACCGCTTCGTCGTGGATTTCGGCGGCGGGCGGCTCGAGGCGATCCCGGCCGATACCGTCTTGAGGGGTGTCGTAACGGTTACATCGGCAACCGGAGGAAGCGGCGAGATCGTCGATCAGCAGGTCATGAAAAACCCCGTGACGGGGAGCTGGCGGTTGACTTTCCAGGTGCGGCCGGGCGGGAGCGAGCCGCTCGAGCTGCGGGCGTTTCTGCAACTCGGCCAAGAGGCGCTCACGGAAACTTGGGCCTACCAATTGGAGCCCTGAGGCACCTGAGCACGGACATGGGCGCGAACAAGGGTGGCGCCGCGCCGTCGTCGAACGGTGAAATGGTAGAAAAACCCATAAGTCTCCCCTTTGGCAGGCTGATTCAGAATTGGCAGGAAGCCCACGGGAGGGCGGCGGCTTATCTGCGGGCGCTCGGAATGAGCCCCGAGGAGCAGAGTATTATCGCTGCTCGGGCGGCCGAGCGAGCGGCCGAGATCCCCTTTTGGCGCGCAACTGCCTCGGCCACATGCGCCACAATGCGCGAGCTTTGGAAGCTCCTTGCGGGAGAGGAATTGCCGGACGACCCATTTTCGGACGAGGCGTTTCTCGCCTGGCGGGTGAGAAATCCCAAGGTCGGACAGGAAGCCTTTGGCCAAAGCGGGTCGAGCACGCTGCCTGGTGTGCCACCAATCACCCGAGGGTCGATGAAGGCAAATCGCTTGGTGCGGCGAGGTCTGCGCCTCGCCATCACCCGGGCGGGCCAATCCGGCGAAGAGGTCGGCACGATCGGTTCCGCCGAAAGGCGTCGGCCGCCCTGGCGTTGGGCGGCGCTAAGACGCAGGGCTTTGCTCACGCTTCTCGTCCTCTTGCCCACGATTATCGCGAGCGGCTTCATGCTCGATGTCCTCCCGCAAAAGGGGGGGAACTGGCTCGAAGTGGCGATAGCCGTCTTTTTCGGCGCGCTCTTTGGGTGGATCGCAATTGGTTTTTGGACGGCGCTTTTCGGTTTTCTCGTTCTCGCCACCGGCCGCGAGAAATTTTCGGTCACGGCCGCCGCCCCGTCGCAAGGGAAGGCCTTGCCTGCGGGGGTTACGACGGCGCTGCTCATGCCGATTTGTGACGAGCCGGTGGAGCGGGTGTTCGCCGGCCTTCGGGCCATCTATCGCTCGGTGGAGCGAACCGGCGCGCTCGATCGTTTCCATTTCTTCGTCCTAAGCGACACCATCGACCCGGGCCGGTCGGTGGAGGAGGAACTCGCTTGGTTCGACTGCTGCCGGGCCCTCGAAGGCTTCGGGCGGATCTTCTATCGCCGGCGCCGCCTGCGCATAGCCCGCAAGAGCGGAAACATCGCCGACTTTTGCCGGCGTTGGGGGACGCGCTACCGGTACATGATAACGCTCGACGCCGATAGCCTCATGAGCGGGGAGACGATCGTGCGTCTGGTGGAGCTGATGGAAAGCCATCCTCGGACCGGCATGATCCAGACGGCGCCGGTGGCAGCCGGCCGCCACTCCCTTCTGGCTCGCATCGAGCAGTTCGCGACCCGTCTCTACGGTCCCATGTTCGCGGCCGGTTTGCATTACTGGCAGTTGGGAGACGGCCAGTACTGGGGACACAATGCCATTATTCGAGTCGAGCCGTTCATGAAGCACTGCTCGCTTCCGCGCCTGCCCGGTAAGCCGCCTCTAGGCGGCGAGATCTTCAGCCACGACTTCGTCGAGGCGGCGCTCATGGGCAGAGCCGGTTGGGAGATCTGGCTCGCCTACGATCTCGAAGGCAGTTACGAAGAGGCTCCGTCCTCGCTTCTCGAGGAGATGAAGCGCGACCGACGCTGGTGCCAGGGAAACCTCCAGCATCTGTGGCTCCTCCCGGCCAAGGGCTTGCACGGGGCGCATCGCGCGCTCTTCCTGAACGGCGTTCTGTCGTACGTCTCGGCGGTTCTCTGGTTTACCTTCCTCACTCTCAGCACGGCCGAAGCGATCTGGGAGGCGGTGCGAGAGCCAGACTACTTTCCCGCCGGGCGAAGCCTGTTTCCGCAGTGGCCGGTTTGGCGGCCGGATTGGGCGATCGCGCTGCTTGCGGTAACAGCCGCCATTCTCTTTTTGCCCAAGCTACTGAGCACTTTCCTGGTATTTCTCAAGCGTGGCCGGGCGAAAGCGTTCGGAGGTATCTGGCGCCTTTGCCTGAGCGTCGTGCTGGAGATCATCTTCTCGGCCCTCCTTGCGCCCGTGCGCATGGTCTTTCACGCCCGCTTCGTCCTTCTGAACGTTCTCGGACGCACCGTGCCTTGGCGCTCGCAACCGAGAGAGGATAGCGAAACCACGTGGAGCGACGCGCTTCGCCACCACACGGTGGACACCCTGTGGGCGGGCGCCTGGGGGCTGGCCGTCTACAAACTGAACCCCGACTATTTCTGGTGGCTTATACCGATCATCGGAGCGCTCATCTTGTCGGTGCCGCTTTCCACTCTGACGAGCAGGGTCCGGCTCGGGGAACTTTCGCGACGTCTCGGGCTCTTTCTCGTTCCCGAGGAGACCGCGCCTGCGGAGGTCCTGCGCGAGCTGACGGCAGAGGCGCGATGCCGAGCCCGCCCCTGCCTCCCCGACGGTTTCCTTCGCGCGGTGGTCGATCCCAGGGTAAACGCCATCCATTGCGCTTTGCTCGCGCCGCGCCGGCTCCCCACCGAGAGCGCCCGCCGCGCGCGCTTGCACACGATCGAGGAGCGCGGCCTGGAAGGGGGCCCGGAGGCGCTAGACGCGAGCGATCGGCGCGCTCTTCTTTGGGACCGTGAGTCGATGTGCCGGCTGCACCGCAGGATCTGGGAGGCAAGCTCGCAGACGGCCCAGAGGTGGGGCATCGTTTAATGGGTCTCCGAGGGAGCCCATCGTGGCGAGCGCTTCGTTGTGATATTCCATACCGCTACCTCGCGCCCTAAAGCTCCGCTTGGGCTCCCATTTCGATCACCCATCACCAATGACCGGAACATGAGGGAGAGGACGCCGAGCACGTTCGTTCGGGTCACTGCGATCCCCTACTCCCGGTGGAAGCACTCGCGCAACGCGAAAATCGGGCTCGTGCTTGTGCCGCACGAGACCACCTCCAAGGCGGCGACTGACAAGCGCGTAAGCCGCTCGTTGCTCCCCTCCTTGTTGCGCCGCTCGCGGCTTCTTGCGAGCTCTGGCGCGTCTCACCCGAACTGCTGCATGCCCGGACTCCTTCCAGGCTGGCGAGGATTCATCGCGGCCGGTGCTTCGGGGCGAGAGGTGAAGGGTAGTCTTTACTTATTCCTGCCGCGGCAGGCTTCCTCCAAACCCTTCAGGGACGAGGGAGGCAGGTGTTTTTGAACGAACTCGAACAGCTCCCGCTCCTCGAAGCGAATATGCTCCTCCAAAAGCCGTCCGAATTCGGCCAGCCGAGCGAGCTCCGGTCCGACCGAGTCTCCGACGAGTCCTCTCAGTCGTGCGTGCTCTTCCTCCAGTCTTTTTACCATCTCGGTCTGCCCCGCACCGAGCAACAGTGGCACGAGGTACTTTTCCTCGATTGTAAAATGCGGCTCGAGGTCCTGGCGAAATCTTCGTTCGACCTCGCTCCAGGCCCCCGAGACCGAAAAACCCAGCTTTCCGGCAGCGACTCGGCGCGCCCGACGGGCCAAGACGAGCCCGTGGTGGTGATCGCGCGACAGGCTCTGAAGCTCGGCAATTCGCTTCACGGCTCTCCTCCCTCATTCAGCCCAGCCACCCAAGCATTCCAGGGCGCGGCGCGCCCGAGAACCTACCTCCATCCGGCCAGGCCTCGATCTCGCCTCGACTCTTGAGGCATACCCGGGTAACTTTCGGCGTGCCCCCGGGCCCTCGCGCTTCGAACTTGGCTTACGTAACCCGTTCCCTGAACCCAATACGGCCCTCCCTTCGCGCCGTCAAGCGCCGGTCGATCCGGCGGCAATCCTTGCCAGCCGTCTGCCGGCTACTTGCGAGGCCCAAGTACTCTTCGGGGGGATTCCTGAGCACGAGGGATCCCTGGCGGCTGATCGGCGGCTCCTCTGCAACGGAGCTTTTGCGCGGCGCCCGGTACCGGCTTCCTGGCACATCGCCCAAGACGGGGCGATAATATGCCCAGCTTGGACAGGGCCGCGATGATAAGGGTGACTCCGTTGTCAGGATCGTTTCGGATGATCCTATGAAGTGGGGCAGTAGAAGGCGTCAGCGCTTCGCCCTGGCCGCGGTGCTTCGCCGCTTTCTCGGGCAGGACAGCTTCGGCGTCGTGCTCGGAGCAGGGGGCGCTAAGGGGTGGGCGCACATGGGCGTATTGCGGTGGCTCGAGGAGCACGGGCTTCGACCCTCGCACGTGTGCGGGGCGAGCAGCGGCGCCTTGGTCGGAGCCGTTTACGCCAGCGGTACTCTGGACCATTTCGCCCGGGAGATCTGCGGGCTCACCAGGCGGCGCATAACTGCGCTACTCGACCCGACCTGGAGGCGGGGAGGACTCATCGCCGGTCGAAGGCTCGAGCGGTTCCTGCGCGGGTTTCTTCCGGTCGAGAGGATAGAAGACCTGCCGCTTCGCTACGGCGCCGTGGCGACCGATTTGGACAGCGGCGTCGGCCGTACGATTACCTCCGGCTCGCTGCTCTTGGCGGTCAGGGCCAGTATCGCGATCCCGGGCGTGTTCCCGCCGGTAAGGTGTCCCTTGGGCCTCTTGGCAGATGGAGGGCTCGTGGATCCGTTGCCGGTGGACGTGGCTTGCGGCCTCGGCGCTGCGGTGCTCCTGGCCGTGGACGTTCAGGGGGAAGCGCTCACCCCCCTTCCTCTCTCTCGGCGAGGAGAGCCTAAGATCGTGCAGGTGCTCTGGCGCTCCTCGGAGATAATGAGCCGGCAAACCAGGGAGCTTAGGCTTTCCTCGCGCCAGCCTGACATCATGCTGCGTCCCGCGGTCCAGCAGATCGGAAGCTTCGAGTTCCACCGGGCCGCAGAGGCGATCGCCTGTGGGTACGAAGCGGCCGAGAAAGCCCGAAGCGAGATTCTATCCCTTCTGCGCCCTCAGCCCGCCAGCGGTCGAACCTCGCGCTAAAGACGTACTCATCGCAGAAGTCTAGGCGGCGCGGCCGGCCGATACGGGGACCAACACTGCGAACTCGGCCCCGGCTATACGGCTTAGGTTTCGCGCGGGCGCGCCACATGGCAGGATGGAAGTGTTCATCGTTCGCTGGTCACTGCGACAGCACCGAAAAAGCGGCCCGCAGGGAGGAGACAAATGGACAAACGAAGCGTTCCCGAAGAAGTGCATAATCGCATCATCACTGGCGAGGATTACATCCAAAGTCTGCGGGGGCGAAACCTTCGCGTCTATTTCCTAGGTGAGCTTGTCCCCGAGCCGGTCGATCATCCGATCATTCGCCCTTCGATCAATGCGGTTGCGGAAACATACGAGCTTGCGCTTCGCCGACCGGATCTCGCTACCGCGCAATCCCTGCTCACGGGCGAGCGCGTAAACCGCTTCCTACACATCGCCACCAGCCCGGACGACCTCGTGCTGCAAAACAAGATGCAGCGGCGCCTGGGCCAGCTCACGGGCACGTGCTTTCAGCGCTGCGTGGGCATGGATGCGCTGAACGCGCTCTACTCGGTCACCTACGAGATCGACGAGAAATATGGAACATGCTACCACGAGCGCCTCAAGACTTTCGTCGCGCAAATGCAGCGTGGCAATTTCGTCGTCGGCGGAGCGATGACCGACGTCAAAGGCGACCGCAGCCAGCCTCCGCATGGGCAAGCGGACCCCGACCTTTACCTGCATGTCAGCCGACGCACCGAAGAGGGGGTCTTTATCCGCGGCGCAAAGGCGCATCAAACCGGCTGCATCAACTCGCACTGGCTCGTGGTCATGCCCACGTTGCGGCTCGGCCCCGAAGATCGCGATTTTGCCATCTCTGGGGCGCTCCCGGTCGATGCGGCGGGAATCACTTACGTTTACGGCCGGCAATCGTGCGACGAGAGAAGCGCCGAAGGGGGTGACATAGACGTCGGCAACGCGCGCTATGGCGGTCAAGAGGCCCTCGTTATTTTCGAAGACGCCTTCATCCCCAACGAGCTAATTTTCATGGACGGCGAGTATGAATTCGCGGCGATGCTGGTCGAACGATTCACCTGCTACCATCGCCGAAGCTACGTCTGCAAGAGCGGAGTCGGCGACGTGCTCATCGGCGCCGCCGCTACCGTCGCCGAATACAACGGCGTGGAGCGGGCCTCCCATATAAGGGATAAGCTCGTGGAGATGACCCATCTGAACGAGACCATCTACGCCACGGGCATCGCATCGTCTCACCAGAGCAGCGCGACCAAGTCGGGAGCGTACCTGAACGACGACATGCTAGCGAATGTGTGCAAGCACCACGTGACCAAGCTGCCCTACGAGATCGGCCGCTTGGCACAAGACTTGGCCGGTGGCCTGGTGGTGACCCTTCCCTCCGAGAAGGACTATCGTAACGAGGCGCTGGGACCGCTCCTCGATAAGTACCTAAAGGGCCGGGCCGACGTGCCAACCGAGCACCGGATGCGCATCTTGCGGCTCATCGAGAACATGACGCTCGGGAGAAACGCGGTGGGATATCTGACCGAATCGCTCCACGGCGCCGGTTCACCTCAAGCGCAGCGCATCCAGATCCAGCGTCGGATGGAGCTCGCTTTCAGGCAAAATCTGGCCAAACGGCTGGCTGGAATCGAGGTGGCGGAGGAAGTCGATAAAATCGTGGAGGGTTACTTCGCTCGGGTGTTCGGCACCGGTTCCTGAAGGGCGTACTGCGTCCCCGGAATCAGAAGAGGCGGACGCTCGAGGTTTTGAAGGCCAGATGGACGGTGCTCCCCACTGCGAGGCGCATCTCCTGGAACGAGAGCTTGGTGATCCTGACGCGCAGGACCTCGCCGACGTCGACGCTCACCGCCACCGTGTGTTTTTCCTCCCGCAGCCCGGTTATCCGCCCGACGAACCTGTTCCTCGCGCTGGTTACGATAGGTGCCCGCGAGAGAACAATCTCTTCGGCTGCGATCGACATGTGCCGGGCCACACCCGCGGCCGGAGGAAGCACGGCAACCTGAATCTTCCCCGTGTCGAACCAGCACCCCTCCCCGTGCCATTTGAGCTCGCCGGCAAAAAGGTTCTCGGTACCCAAGTCGGCGAGTTCTCCGGCGGCCAGCCCGACCACCTCGTCGGCGACGCGGTAAGCCCGCGTGAGGTCGTGGGTGGCGAATACCACCGTCGTGCCGTAAAGCTCGTTGAGCGACCGAAGCAGTTCTTCCATGAAGGCGACGGATGGCTCGTCGACGTTGCTCGTTGGCTCATCTAGAAGCATCACCTCAGGCCTGAGAGCCGCGGCGCGCGCTACCGCGACCCGTTGCGCTTCGCCCCCCGAGAGCGCCCTGGCCCGCCTGTTCTCGAACCCCGCCAGACCAACGAGCGAAAGGCACTGCGCCACCCGCTCACGGCGCACCGCGCGTGGCACGCCCCTCACTCGAAGGCCGTAGTCCACGTTGCGAGCCACCGTCGTGTCGAAAAGCAACGGATGCTGCTCGACCAGCGTCACGCGCCGGCGCAACTGCCAAAGCCGCCGCCGCCTCTCCCAGCACTCCTCCCCGCAAAAGAGGAGCCGGCCTGCGCTCGGCCTCTCCAAGAGTGCGAGCAGCTTCAGAAGGGTCGTCTTGCCCGCACCGTTCGGCCCGACGATCGCGTATACCCTACCCGCAACGAGCGAGAGCTCGGCGATACGCAAGGCCACCCGCCCTCCGTATGACTTCTCTACTTTGTCCAGCAGATAAAGCGGCGCACTCAAGCCCCTTCTAGCTCCTCGTCCCCTGCAAGCGCTGGAAAAAGATGTTTAGGGAGAATGCTAGCAGGAGCAAAACGATCCCCAAGAAAATAGCCTGACCGAATTCCCCCTTGGACGTCTCGAGCGCGATGGCGGTAGTCATGGTGCGCGTGTAGCCCTTGATGTTGCCCCCGACGATCATCGCCGATCCCACCTCGGAGATCACCCGCGCGAAGCTCGCCACGATGGCCGCAACGAGCGCAAAGCGCGCTTCGGAGACGAGCGTGACTGCCCCCCGAATCCTGCCCGCCCCGAGCGACACGATCGTGAGGCGGACCCTGGGATCTAGCGACTGCACCGCCGATATGGTAAGGGCAACCGCGATGGGCGTGCCCAGAACGAATTGCCCCATTACCATCGCCCAGGGGGTGAAGAGGAGACCGAAGGCCCCGAGTGGCCCCTGGCTGGTTACGAGGCAGTAAACGAAAAGCCCGACCACGACCGTCGGGATTGCCATGAGACTGTTGAAAATGGTGATCACCAGGCGGCGTCCCGGAAATTCGGCCAGGCCGATGGCAAAGCCAACCGGCACGCCGACGAGCGCCGCCATGGCAGTGGCCACAGCCGAGACTGAAAGGGAAAGGCCGACGATCGACAAGATCTCGTGGTGTGCCTGCGCGAGGGTCGCGCAGTTCCGCCATAAACCAGCAAAAACCTCGGACACTCGATCTACCCTCCCGGCAGGGATGCTCTCCCGCCCCCTCGCTCCTTCACGGAGAAGCGGCCGGCGTGGCCGCCGGATGAAAAAGCGGAAGGCCGAACTTCTCCTTCCCGAAATCGCCGATCAGCTTTTGGCCCGCACGCGATGCTATCCACTCGATAAAGCGTTTGGCGCAAGGATAGTTGACGCCAGGGTGGAGTTCGGGGTTGACGGCGATCACAGAGTAATCGTTTCGAAGCATCGGGGCCCCCTCCAATAAAACCGAAAGCGAGACCTTTCCCCGAAACGCCAGCAAGGTGCCGCGGTCGGCAAGCGTATATCCCCGCTTCTCGCTCGCCATCATGAGCGTCTCCCCCATCCCCCGCCCCACCTCCATGTACCAGCTTCCCTGGGGCTCGATGCCTGCGGCCTTCCAGATCTCCCTCTCCTTGACGTGGGTCCCCGAGGAATCGCCACGAGAGAAAAAGTTGGCCCGCCCTCGCGCTATACGCGAGAATGCCTCGGCCGCCGTGCGCGCCCCGCTCACCCGTGCCGGATCCTCCGGCGGCCCCACCACGACAAAGTCGTTGTACATGACCATTCTGCGCTCGAGGCCGTGGCCGCTCGCCATGAACTCCTCCTCCAGCGGCTTGGCGTGCGTGAGCACCACGTCAGCATCCCCCCTCCTTGCCACTGCCATCGCCTGCCCGCTTCCCAGCGCTATTACCTGGACTTTACAGGCGAAAAGCTTTTCGAAGGCCGGAAGGATAGCCGCAAGGAGGCCCGTATTTTCCGTGCTCGTGGTGGTGGCAAGCCTAAGCCTCGAGGAGGAAGCCCCTGCGAGAACCGACTTGGCAGCCAAAACGGGCAACAACGAGGCCACCAACCCGACCGCCATCCCCCGAACGCTGCCACCGCGCGAGCCCATGCGCACCTTGCCCTGCGCCAAGCTTTAGCCGCGCACGCGGGCGCAGCTAAAGCTTGAATCCCCCAAACGGCGGAAAAACGCCGATCAGCAGCGTCAAGACCGCTGCCGCCACGATCGACGTCATGAGATAGGGACGCCCCGCCAAGATCCTAACCTCATGCTCGGGCTCCCGCATGAACATTACGACCAAAACCCTGATGTAGTACGCAGCCGATACCAGGCTATTCAGGACACCGAGGACCGCAAGCGCCACGAAGCCGCGTTCGATGGCAACGCTAAAGAGATAAAACTTAGCCGCGAAGCCGGCAAATGGAGGCATGCCCGTAAGCGAAAGCATAAACGCCACCATCGCTGCGCCGATTAACGGGTAGCGAAAGCCGAGACCGGCGTAGTCATCGATCCCCTCGTTCGGCTCACCCTTTCTGCCCACCGCGATCACCACGCCAAAGGCACCGAGGTTCATGAACGCATAAGCGAGCAGGTAGAATACGACCGCAGAAGGAGCCTCGGGACCACCCGCCGCCACGCCGACGAGCAGATACCCCGCGTGTGCGATGCTGGAATAGGCGAGCATCCGTTTTATGTTCCTCTGCGATATCGCCAAGACGTTTCCCACGGTCATGGTGAGAGCCGAGAGCACCCATAGCACCCACCACCAACTCTCCCCGAAGAATGCCAGGTTCTGCAAAAACACCCGCACGACCGCTGCAAAGGCGGCCGCCTTCACACCGACCGCCATTAGCGCGGTGACCGACGTGGGGGCGCCCTCGTAGACGTCGGGCGTCCACATGTGGAAGGGTACGGCCGCGATCTTGAATCCTAAACCCACAAGCAAGAGGCAAACCCCGGCAAGTAGAAGCGGATCGCCCGCGGCACGCCTCAGCTCTTCGCCGATGACGTCGAGCCTGGTGCTTCCGGTGGCGCCGTAAAGGAGCGCTATGCCGTACAACAAGAAGCCCGTGGCGAACGCTCCGAGCAAGAAGTACTTCATCGCCGCCTCGGTAGCACGCACGCTCCCGCGGGCGATGCCGGTAAGGACGTAGACAGCGAGCGACATGACCTCGAGCGCGATGAAAAGCAAAATCAGGTCCGAGGAAGCGGCCATGAAAACCATGCCGGCCAGCGAAAAGACAACCAGGGCGTAAAACTCGCCACCACTCGTCTCGATGGTCTCCAAGTAATTCATCGACATGAGAACGACCAGGGCGCCGGTTGCCACGACGAGAAGGGCGAGAACGACGGAGAGCCGATCGAGCAGCAGCGTCCCTCCGAAACCGTTGCCCTGTTGGCCCCAAAGACCGGCGATGGCCACGGCCGACACGCCAAGCCCGAGAAGCGTGACCCAACCCAGACTCTCCTGGTCCTGCCGGGAGAAGAGATCGATCGCGAGCACGGAAAGCCCGAGAACAACGAGCAGCATCCCGGGAAGGAGGGCGAGCCAGCCGATGGCGGGAAGCGTCACCACGCTACCTCCGCCCGCTTTTCGAGTGCCACCGCGATGCGGGGCTCCATGCGCCGGCGCGCCACCTCCAGGCGCTCTATCGTCGAAGAGACCGCCGGTTCCATGACCTTGAGAAACGGCCGCGGATGAACACCCATAAACACGATCATCGCCACAACCGGCGCGAGCACCAGGATCTCCCTGACCGAGAGGTCGCCCAGTCCCCGGTTGGCGGGGTTGGTCAGCGGTCCGAACATCACCCGCTGGAACATCCGCAGCATGTACACAGCCCCCAGGATGATCCCGCTTACCGCCAGCACCGCCGCCAAGCGGCTGCTCTTAAAGGCACCGAGCAGGATCAGGAACTCCCCGACAAACCCGTTCAAGCCGGGAAGCCCGATAGAGGAGAGCGTCACCACCATGAAGATCGCGGCGAAAATAGGCACCTCGCGCCACAACCCGCCGAAATCCGCGATCATCCGCGTGTGACGCCGGCTGTAGATGACCCCGACGATGAGAAATAGCGCGCCGGTCGAAAGCCCATGGTTGAGCATCTGGTATATCGCACCCTCGATGCCGATCTGGTTCAGCCCGAAAAGTCCCAGCATCACGAAGCCCAAGTGACTGACCGACGAATACGCGACGAGCTTCTTCAAATCTGGCTGCACCATCGCAACCGCCGCACCGTAAATGATGCCGATGAGCGCGAGCGCGACGAAGACGGGTGAGGCAACCTCGAGCGCCGCCGGGAAAAGAGGGATGGCGAAGCGCAAGAAGCCGTAGGTTCCAAGCTTCAGCAAAACCCCGGCGAGGATGACCGATCCGCCGGTCGGCGCCTCGACATGGGCATCCGGAAGCCACGTATGAAAGGGGAAGAGGGGCACCTTGATGGCGAACGCCAGGGAGAAGCCGGTGAAAAGCCAAAGCTGCTCTCTAGCTCCTAGCGCGCTGTTGTAAAGCTCCCGCAAATCGAAGGTCCAAAGGCCGCTGGCATGGGCGTGGACCGAGGCGAGATAGATGATCGCGACCAACATGAGGAGGCTTCCCGCCATGGTATAAAGCACGAACTTGACCGCCGCGTAGATCCGCTGCGGCCCTCCCCAAACCCCGATGATGAAGTACATGGGGACGAGCATAACCTCCCAGAAGACGTAGAAGAGGAAGAGGTCGAGGGCGAGGAAGGCGCCGAGCATGCCGGTCTCGAGCATGAGCAGAAAAAAGAAAAACTCCTTTACCCGAAGTTCTATGTCCCCCCAGCAGGAGAGGACGACTAAGGGAGTGAGAAAGGTCGTGAGAAGAACGAGAAAGAGACTTATCCCGTCGACCCCGACGATGTACCTGATGCCGAACCGGGGAAGCCAGGGCAGGTTCTCGACGAACTGAAAATCCCCACGGCTTGCGTCGAACCCGCTCCAGAGCACAAGCGAGAAGAGGAAGGGGAGAAGCGAGAAAGCGAGAGCGGCTCGGCGAATCCCGGCTACGTTGTCCCCCGGCACCGCCAGAAGGACGACGGCACCGAGCAGCGGGGAGAAGATGACGAGGCTCAATACGAATTCCATCATCCGCGCCCCGCAAGGTAAAGCGCCGCCAAAAGCACGACCGCGCCCCCTAGGAAAGAGAATGCGTAACTCTGCACCCGACCGGTCTGCAGACGGCGCCAAAGCTCGCTGTTCACCGAAACCATGGTCGCCGCCCCGTTCACCGCCCCGTCCACGATGCCGACGTCGAATATCCGCCAGGCGACATTCGCAAGCCTAAAATAAGGCCGCACGATCAGAAAATCGTACGCCTCATCGACGAAATATTTCCCCGCCAGCACCTTGTAGATGCCGCTCAGCCGATAGGCGACGAGCGCGGGCAGCCCGGGCTGGACAATGTAGCAAAAATACGCGACGACCAGGCCGAGCAAAGCGACGCCGATCGAACAACCAGTGAGCAGGATCTGAGTACCGGCCGCCAAATGGTGGCCGGCGAAGCTTCCCACCACGCCGTGCAGAAACTCCCCGAACTTGTCCCCCCAACCGACACCCTCGGGCAGGCCGACGTAGCCACCCACGGCCGCCAGAATCCCGAGCGCCACGAGGGGCACCGTCATGACCGGCGGCGACTCGTGAGGGTGGTGGCGGGCCTGTTCGGCTGCGCGCAACTCCCCAAAAAACGTGAGAAAGAGGAGGCGAAACATGTAAAAAGCCGTCAAGCCGGCGGCTGCGAGTCCCACCGCCCAAATGCCGATGTGCCCCGAAGCAAACGCCCGCTCCAGGATCTGATCCTTGCTGAAAAACCCGGACAGGAGCGGCATGCCACTTATCGCCAATGTGGCGATGAGAAAAGTCCAGAAGGTGACGGGCATGTACTCTCTCAGGCCCCCCATCCGGCGGATGTCCTGCTCACCCCCGAGCGCGTGGATGACGCTACCCGCCCCGAGAAAGAGCAAGGCCTTGAAGAAAGCGTGGGTCATAAGGTGAAAGATACCGCTAGAAAAGGCTCCCACCCCCAAGCTCGCGAACATGTACCCGAGCTGGCTTATGGTAGAATATGCAAGGACCTTCTTGATGTCGTTTTGCGCGACCGCGATGGTCGCCGCGAAAAGCGCCGTCGAGATGCCGATCCACGCGACCACCGCCAGGGTGATCGGCGCGAGCGCGAAGAGAAAACTCAGGCGCGCGATCATGTAGATGCCCGCCGTCACCATGGTCGCAGCGTGGATGAGAGCGCTTACCGGGGTGGGGCCCGCCATCGCGTCCGGAAGCCAGACGTAGAGCGGAAGTTGTGCCGACTTGCCCGTGGCACCGATGAAGAGAAGAAGCGTGGCCACGGTCACCGTCCCCGCGTCGAGGCTCGGGGCGATCTCCTTCAAAGCGCCCACTCCCAAGCTCATCCGCTCCGCACCGAGGCTCCAAAGCAAGAGGAGAAGCCCCAGAACGAATCCGGCGTCGCCTACGCGGTTCACTATGAAGGCCTTTTTGCCGGCACTGGCGTTCTCCTCCTTTTCGAACCAAAAGCCGATGAGGAGATAGGAGCACAGCCCTACCCCCTCCCAGCCGACGAAGAGGAGCAGCAAGTCGTCCGCGAGGACGAGAAGCAACATCGCGAACGTAAATAGGTTGAGATAGGCGAAATAGCGCGGCTTGCACTCGTCGTGGCCCATGTAGCCGGCGGAATAGACATGGATCAGAAAGCCGACGCCCGTGACCACGAGCGCCATCACGGCGGAGAGGGGGTCGAACCGAAGCGTGATGTTCGCGCTAAAATCGCCGGCGCTTATCCATGTGTACAGGTGCTGGGTCAAGACCGCTCCGGGGCCGGCGCTCACGAGCCGGTAAAACGCCGCGGCCGCGGCGAGGAAGGCCAGCCCGACCACCCCAGGGGCTATGACACTGACCGCCCGGCCCAGGCGCTCGCGAAGACCCAACACCAGCACGAACCCGAGCAGCGGGAATGCCGGTATCAGAAAGAGAAGCTCAAACGGAATGATTTGCCCATCCCCTTCCATCGGCTCACCAGCGCAGCCGATTCATCTCGTCCACGTCGACGGTCTGCCGAGCGCGGAAAGCCGCCATGATGATGGCCAGACCGACGGCCGCCTCGGCGGCGGCAACCGTCATCACGAAGAAAACTATAACCTGCCCCTGCGCATCGCCGAGCGAGCGGGCAAAGGATACAAAAGCGAGGTTCACGGCATTCAACATCACCTCGATCGACATGAAGATGACGATGACATTGCGGCGAAGCAGCACGCCGGCGGTGCCTATGGCGAAGAGGATGGCGCTCAGCGCGACGAAATGACTCAAGCCGACCATACCACCATACCTTCAACTCAAGCGCCGCTTAGCCAGCACCACCGCCCCGACGATAGCGACGAGGAGAAGAACAGAGGTAAGCTCGAAGGGGAGTAGAAAATCGGTGAAAAGGCTGCGCGCAAGAGCGAAGACCCCACCGTAGCCACGCTCCGGGCGCAGCCCCTCCGCCCCAATTTTCCCGCCGGCTGCCAGCCATCCGGTCTGCCAGGCCAAAACGAGCGCCAGCCCGCCGACGACAGTGCCTGCGACGGGCCCTCGCCTTTCGGACCGCTCCGCTCCCGGGTTCAAGAGCATTATGACGAAAAGGAAAAGCACCATGATGGCGCCCGCATAGACTATGACCTGCAAAGCAGCGACGACCTCGGCGCTAAGGAAGACAAAGAAGACCGCAAGGAGGAAAAGCGTGCCCACCAGCGCAAGGGCACTCTTTACCGGATCCGGGTGGAGCACCACGGTGAGCGCCAGAATCACGAGGAGCGCGGCGAGCGGGAAAAAGACGACGGCCGCCATCCCCCCTCACCCCCCCCACCCGACCACGACCAACGCAGTGGCCACCACGTTAATGAGGGCAAGCGGCAGTAGCCGCTTCCACCCGAGGGCCATCACCTGATCGTAACGATAACGGGGCAGCGTCCAGCGGACGAGGATCTGCAGAGAACAGAAGAAAAGCACCTTGACCAGGTAGGAAGCCACCTGCAGGGCCGCCACGACTAGGTGCGGCAGCGCGAGCGTGAGCCCGCCCGGCAAAACGAATCCGCTGACATGGAGATACGGCACCTGCCAGCCGCCGAAAAAGAGCGTCGTGACGAGCGCAGAAACGACGACTATCTCCGCGAAATCGGTGAACATGAAGGCCGCCTGCTTGCTGCCCGAGTACTCGGTGAAGTAGCCCGCCACGATCTCGGACTCCCCCTCCGGCTGGTCGAAGGGAACCCGCTTCGATTCGACCATTCCCGCGATGAGAAGGATGAGGAAGCCTAGCGGCTGGTAAACAACCCCCCAGGACGGGATGACTCCAAAGAGCAATTCCCCCTGGGCGCGGCAGATCGCCTGGAGGTCCAAAGTACCGTAGGTCATCACTACGGCGACGATCGCAAGCCCCATCGCCAACTCGTAGGAGATCATGAGCGCCGAGCCCCGGATCCCGCCGAGCAATGCCCAGCGGTTGTTCGAGGCCCAACCCCCGAGGACAATCCCGTAAACCGAAAGCGAAACCATCGCCAGAATGTAGAGGAGCCCGATATCGAGCGAGGCGGCTTGCAAGTTTATCTCCCGCGTGCCGATGCGCAAAACATCGCCAAAGGGGATAGCGGCGAAAACCACGAGCACGGGCACAAGCGCCAGAAACGGCGCCAGGGCATGGAGTGTCCGATCCGCTCCCTCCGGCACGAAGTCCTCCTTGGTGAAAAGCTTGATGGGATCGGCGAGAAGGGTATTGACGAACCCGAGGTTGAATGGGAGAAGCCCCACGATAGCGGCGCGATTGGCGCCGATTCGGTCGTGAATCAGGGCGCTCCCCTTGCGCTCTATCCAAAGCAAGACGGCGGTGACGCCGAGAGCAGAGATGACCGCAAAGAGGGATTTCGCCGCGGCTATGGCCAGCTCCGCCACCGGCTTACGACTCCCACTCCAGGGCACCTTTGCGCCACACGTACACCAGTCCGAGGGTCAGTACCGCAATAAAAAGGAACATCTCGATCAGGCCGAATATCCCGAGCTCCCGAAAGATCACCGCCCATGGATACATGAAGACGATCTCCAAATCGAAGGCGATGAAGAATATGGCGACCAGGTAGAACTTAACGGGGAATCGTTGGCGCGCCGGCCCGCTCGGCGGATTTCCGCACTCGAAAGGGCGCATCTTTATGCGGCCCCGAGCGCGGGTGCCAAAGAGACGGCTGCCAAGGACCATCACCAGCCCAACCAGCCCCGCCACCAAGAAAGTCACCAAAACCGGAATGTATTCGGCGAGCATTGCCCTCCCTGGCCGGAGTTCGGAAACGCCAGCGGCTGCGATTATGTCAATCTCACCAGCAAGTCAAGGAGGTTGCTTCCCCCTATTAACGTATCCTTTGACAGCGTTGTCCGCGATTTGCTACTTGGGCCGAGCCGTGAGGAACGCCGACCCCAGATTGGTGGATGCGATCGAGTCGCTGGCTAGGCGGCTCTGGGGGCCCGAAGCGGCCTTGAGGGCACTCGACCGCATAGCGGGCGATGCGTCGAGTCGATCTTATTTTCGCGCCCATCTGGAAGGCCCCGCACCCCCCTCGATCGTCGTCATGGAGCTTCACGGCTCGAGTCTTTCCATATCCTCGGACGAGCTTCAGACCTTGGCCGAGCAACCCAGGGAAGAGCCCTTCGTCAACGTCCAGAGATACATGGCTGGAATCGGGGTGCCGGTACCCACGCTCTACCACGAGGATCGCGAGCGCAACATCATTCTATTGGAGGACCTGGGCGATTGCTTGCTCTGGGAGGAAGCCTGCCGGGCCACGCCGCAGCAAAAGGCTCACCTGTACCGCCGAGCGATAGACATCATGCTGACCATTCACGTGCGCGGCACGCATACGCCCGATCCGGCTTGCATAGCCTTCGCTCAGCGTTTCGACGAGCGGCTGTTCATGTGGGAATTCGACCATTTTATCGAGTTCGGAATCGAGCGCAGGCTAGGGATAGCGCTCGATTCCTTCGCGCGCCGCAGGCTGTCACGGCATTTCGCCCGCATTTCCGCCAAGTTGGCCGAGGCTCCGGCCGTGCTCAGCCACCGCGATTTCCATAGCTGGAACATTCTCCTGCGACATGGCGCCTTATACCTTGTCGACTTCCAAGACGCGCTGCTCGCCCCAGCCCCCTACGATCTCGCCTCTCTGCTGACCGACCGAGCCACCCCTGCGCTCGTCACCCCGCAACTCGAAGCAGAGCTTACCCGATACTACCTGGCGGAGCGCAAGCGACGAGAGAGTGAAGCGGGCCGTGATTTCGACGCGCAGGCAGACGAGTTTCGCGAGCTCTATTTTCTCGCTGTCTTGCAGCGCGCGTTGAAGGTTATTGGCCGCTTTTACTTCTTGGCGCTAGAGAAAGGGAAGAGCGATTACTTGCGCTTCATCCCGGCGGAGGTCTCACAAGTAAGAAGAGCCATCGAGGAAGCGAGCTTCGATTGTGATCTGCTCTCGGCATTCAACTCGTATCCTTGGCCAGAGGAGGGGCACCCGTGCGGGCATTGGTGCTAGCCGCAGGGCAGGGCAAGAGGCTTCGCCCCCTTACGCTGAGCACGCCGAAGGCACTCATCCCCATAGGCGGCAGGCCAGTGATAGAGTACGCGCTTGGGCTGCTGGCGAAAAACGGGATCCGCGAAATCGCCGTTAACCTCCACCATCTGGGCGACAAAATAAAAGAAACTCTGGGATCGGGAGAACGACTGGGTGTGAGCATAGAATACTCCTACGAGGAGCCCCTGCTCGATACCGGCGGGGCGATCAAGAAGCTCGAAGGCTGGCTCGGTGGCGGGACGTTCGTGGTAATGAATGCCGATACGATCATCGACATAGAGCTTACCCATGTTCTCGACGCCCACCGATCGAGCGGTGCTGTCGCGACCATGGTCCTGAGAGCCGATCCCGAGGCGAGACGTTATGGGCTGATCGAGATCGACGGGTCCAACCGCGTCCGGCGTTTTCTCGGGCGTCCGGCCGAGCCCATAGCGGGTTTGGAGGCTCTGATGTTCGCCGGACTCCAGGTTCTCGAGCCGCGGGTCTTCAAGTACATGGCGCGGCTTGAACCCTTTGGCATGACGAGCGAGGTTTATCCCGCCATGCTGGCCGCTGGCGAGGCGATTTATGGCTTTCGCTTCCAGGGTTTTTGGGCAACTATCGATCGGCCGGAAGACATCGCGCGCGCCGACTCATATTTCACCGAGCGGGCCTCGAAGTACCTGCGCGGCGCCGACACGGGGTCGAACCAAAGCTAACCCAGAGGGAGCTGGATGTCGCTTTTTGAAACGAAAGAGAGAAGCGACGGTTGCACCAGTAGGCAGCGTCTGCCCCTCGGACCGCTCCAGCCAAAGCTTTCTGCGGTTGGGAGGGTTTTCGAAGGACTGGCACAATCGTTGCTTTTCGGGTATATTCACCGGGAACTCGGTGCCGGGGCCGACGAGAGGAAAAGAGAGGCCATTGGCCGCTCTGTGGGGGGTTGGAGGTGCGGGGCCAGTCGGGCGAGTGGGCAGAGATTCTGGATCGAGTCCGGGCTCGCTATCCTGAGTTCGCGTCAGCCGTTGAGAGAATAGCTCGTGCGGAACAGGAACGAACTGTACTCAGCACAAGGCCGCTGGCACCGGCTCTCAGGAAGTCACCCGCCCAGCGCCACGAGGGAAACTCCGGCATGGGCATAACGATCGTCCAAAAAAGCGATCTCACGCAAAGGATGAGGGAGCCTCGGTTGGCGCTGGTGCTAGCCGGCGGTGCCGTTAGCGGAGGCGGCTTCAAACTGGGAGGCCTCAAGGCCCTCGACGATTTTCTCGTAAATCGCAAGACCACGGATTTCGATATCTACGTCGGCTTGAGCGCTGGGGCGTTCCTCGCGGCTCCGCTGGCATGCGGAGTGGGTCCTACCGAGATGCTTCGGAGTCTCGACGGCCTGTCGGGCAAGTTCTCCTCTCTGAGTCTTCTCGACTTCTACAATCCCAATCTCTCGGAGTTCGTCGAGCGGCCGATTCGTTACGTTTTCGACCTCCTAACCTTCCTGCCCGGCACGTTGGCCGATTTCATGGCGCAAAGTCCTCTCGTCATCGAAAAGATGCGCGAGCCGCTGCGGCGCTTCTTGCACGAGCCTTCTGGCGCGAACCTGGTCGCCGTCTTGCAACCGCTAGGGGAGGCCCTTTTCAACACCCGCGACTTTCCCTTCCCGTTGGATTACATACCGTCTGGCATCTTCGACAATTCCTCTCTCGAACGCTTCCTGCGCCTCAACCTGGAGAGAAACGGCCTGACCAATAGCTTCACCGAGCTCTTCGAAAAACGGCGCAAGGAGCTTTACATAGCCGCGATGAATCTGGACTCCGCCGAACGGGTAATATTCGGCCACGATGAAGATAGCTCGGTCACGATCTCGGAGGCGGTGCAGGCTTCGACCGCCCTGCCGGGCTTTTACCGGCCAGCCAGGATACGTGGTATCGACTACGTAGATGGCGGCGTAAGGAGAACGGCGAACATCGACGTCGCCATCGAGCACGGCGCCGACCTCATAATCTGCTACAATCCGTTTCGCCCCTTCTCCAACCGCGTGGTGCGCCGCTACGACCCCAAAACCGACGAGTATCGCGCCGAGGGGCCGCAATTAGCCGATCGAGGAATGCTCACGGTGTTGAATCAGGTCCTCCGCACTTTGCTCCACTCACGCCTGCAGTTGGGGCTGCGTCAATATCAGGAAGACCCCAATTTCCGGGGTGACATTATCCTGATCGAACCCACTGAGCGCGACCTAAACTTCTTCCAAATGGGGCCTCTTGCATTTTGGGAGCGGCGCAAAGCCGCCCGACACGGCTACGTGTCGGTGTCGCAGTCCATCGAGCGCCACTACGAGATGATCAGGATGATCATGGAACGATACGGCATATCGATGACGCGCAAGGCTGTGCGCCGCGGAATAGAGGAAATAGAAACTGCTACCTCGGAAGAGGAGGCCTCCGAATTCTTGACTCGCGACATGCCCCGCCGCGAAATCAGTATCGCTCGAAGCTGATTAACTGACTATCGGACCGAGAGGGAAAAGGGGCGGGACACCCAGGGCACCCCGGCCCCTTCGTCAGCGCTGGTCCCAGCGTTCAGTCCCCGGAGATCAGCTCATCGGGAAGAGCTGCTGCATCTTCATCGCCAGACCCATGTCGCCGGCGATTTTGAGCTTCCCGCTCATGAACGCCATCTGGGGGTTGAGCTTGCCGTTTACCATGTCCAGGTAGTCCTTCGCGGCCATGGTAATCGTGATGTTGGGTGAGGCGTGTGCCCCCTCCTTGACCTGCAGCGTCTCATTCTCGATCGACAGATGGTACTTGCCCCCGCCTTCCCCGGTCAGATCGAACTGGTAAACAGCCTTTAGGCCCTTCGCGGCCGCCTTGTTGAACCGGCTCGGCATGTTCGTGAAGACGTCCTTGATGTTGGTCAACTGCTCTGCCATTTCGTTGTCCCTCCTCGCGTTTAGAAAACTCTCGGGCACGAATATACGATTCACCAAGGTGTGTCAAAGCCGCGACCGGAGCTATAAGTAGAGGTAAGATGTGGCGATAGAACGTAACCGAGGGGGCAAGATGAAAATTGGTGGACTGCCACGCTTTCGCGCGCTTGCACTGCTGATAGCTCTGGCGGCGCTTTGGGCGGGGATTTTCCCGGATCGGCCTGCTCCCCAAGCGCCCGAATTACCAAGTGATCGAATGCTCGAGCGCGTTAGGTTCCTCTCCGGGGATGCTTTGCAGGGAAGGGGAATAGGCTCGCGGGGGTTGCGTGTGGCCGCCGAGTACATAGCGGGGGCGTTTGCCGCCTGCGGTCTCCAGCCCGCTGGGGACGGCGGAACCTTCTATCAGGAATTTTCAGCCGGCGGCACTCCCAAGCTGGGGAGTCGAAACAGACTGGAGGTGCGAAGCTCCGAAGGAGAGCCTTGGGAACTTCGGCTCGATCAGGACTGGCGACCACTTTTTTTCAGCGCGAGCGGCAGGGTCCAGGGCCCGGCCGTATTCGTCGGCTACGGTGTGAGCGATCCGAAGAATCGAATCGACGATTATGCCGGCGTTGACCTGCGCGGGAAAATTGCCATTGCCCTGCGTTACGAGCCGGATCGCAAACCAGCAACAGGCAGCCGACCGGCAAAGCTTACGATACAGTCCGATTTGCGCTTCAAGGCCGCTGCGGCAAGCGACCGAGGCGCGGTCGCCTTGGTGATCGTATCGGGTCCCAGAAAAGAAGATCCGGAACTACCGTCGGTAGAAGAGGGGTGGGCCCTTGGGTCTGCGAGCATGCCGGTGGTTATGGTACGGCGCGAGGCTATCCTGCCAAAATTAGGGCCAGCCCTAAGACGCGCCCTGCGCCCAGCGAAAGGATCGGCGCGCCCGAAAGCGCGCCCGCTTTCGGGCGTCGAGGTCGAGCTCGAAACCGATCTGGCGCGCCAGGTGGTGCGCCTGCGCAACGTGCTGGCTGTTCGCCCGGGCAGGGGCTCGAGGGCGATCGTGATCGGAGCTCATTACGACCACTTGGGGCTTGGAGGCGGAGAATCGCTGGCCGAAAAGCCAGGCCAGATTCACCCCGGGGCCGACGACAACGCCTCCGGCACCGCCCTTCTCTTGGAGCTTGCCTGCGCGCTCGCGGCGGAAGGACTTGGGAGCCAAGCGCCGTCTCTGCTTTTCGTGGCCTTCGCCGGGGAGGAGCACGGCCTCTTGGGTTCTAGCTACTACGTCAAGAACCCCCCTTTGCCGCTAGCCAATACCTTGGCCATGGTGAACCTCGACATGGTTGGGAGGCTGCGTAACAGGCGTCTAATAGCGTTTGGCACAGCAACGGCGCGGGAGTTTCGTCCGTTTCTCGCCCGCATCTCGCGCGAACTCGGGATCACCGTGGCGAGCCATGGCGACGGGTACGGTCCAAGCGATCACACGCCATTCGCCGCCGAGAAGATTCCGGTCTTGCACTTCTTTACCGGCGCACACGACGACTACCATCGCCCGACGGACACATGGGAAAAAATCAACTCGGCCGGCATGGCCACGGTGGGCCAGGTTGTCGCGGAGATGGTGCGACTGATCGCGAACCGAGCCGCGCCACTTACGCCCGGCCCGCCGCAACCTCCACCTAAACCGGTAGGCGGGGCCGGTTATGGTGCCTATCTAGGCATCATTCCCGATTTTAGCCGAGGCAGTGGTGGCGTCCTGCTGGCGGGGGTGCGGGAGGGCAGCCCGGCCTCGAAGGGGGGCCTTCAGAAAGGAGACGTGCTTACACAGCTCGGAGCGATCAAGGTTGACGATCTCTACGACCTAACGTACGCACTGCGCACGTATCAGCCTGGTGAGACGGTGTCGATCGGCTTCATTCGCTCGGGGCGCCGACGCTCGTGCGAGGCGAAGCTCGCGGCCCGCTGAGCGCAAGGGATCCACCCTCAAAATGAGAAGGGCCCTGTAATGTCCGCCATTACAGGGCCCTCTCGTCTTGTTTTGAGCCTAAGGCTCGTTCTCGCCTGAGATTTCGTTACCTTAGCTTAACGTGACCGCTCTTCTCAAAGAAAAATAAGTCAAGCGCTAGCTGCTATTTCTTTTTCTTCGCTGGGGCCTTTTTCTTGGCTTTGCCCGTTGTCTTCTTCTTCGCAGCCTTCTTCTTTTTCACTGCCATAGAAACCTCCTTCAGGGATCCCAATCCCTAACTTCAACCACCATCCTCTCAGGCGAGGTACTCATCCCCCCCACCCCCCATCAAACCGCCGCCAATATTATTTCGAGGCAAACCGGATGTCAAGAGAGAAATGCCATTTTGGAAAAAGATTTCTAAAATTTTTCTTCGTGGGTTCAAAGTCTTCGCCGAGCTAGAATGCCGTTCACAGACAGTGCCAGGCAGCTTTAGCAGAACGTTTTACTGGATCCCGACGATTTCTGTCCCGCGCAGGCCGAGGCGCACCACTTGCGGGGAAAGCCCTGCGACGAATGCACCGCCAGCCCAGGCCATCGAGCTACCCGGCGATCATTCTTGCACGCCCTTTTCGCCTGCGTTACAAAGGCCGCCGTTTCTGGCGCGCGGAGCTGACGTATGCTGAGCTTCTTTTTTAAAGGCGGGGTGGTAATGTACCCCATACTTCTTTGCTCCATGTTCTCCCTCGCCGTCTTCATGGAGCGCCTTTTCGCCCTGCGCACCTCCCGAGTGATCTCCCCAGGTCTCTTTCCCCAAGTGGCAAAGCTCTTGAGAAACGGAGGCTTGGAGACCGCCCGCGAGCTTTGTCGAACCCAGGGCTCGGCGCTGGCCAGCGTTCTTTTTGCGGGGCTGCGCCACTGTCGCAAAGGTCGGGAGCGAGTACGGGAAGCCCTTCAGGACGAGGCTGATCACCAGGCCGGTAAGCTCGAACGATTCATCGATTCACTGGCCACGATCGCCAGCGTCAGTACTTTGCTCGGGCTACTCGGCACGATAGCCGGGATGATCAAGATCTTTTCCGTGATTTCGACCCAAACTGCGGTCAACCCACCGGCACTTGCGGAAGGAATCTCCGAGGCCTTGATAACGACCTTCGCTGGGCTTTCGGTGGCGATCCCGACGCTGGTAATGCATCGCTACCTGCAGGGCCGTTTGAACAGGCTCTTGCGCGCCATCGAAGAAATCTCGGTGAACCTGCTCGAGCTCATCGAAGATGACGCGGAGGAAAGCGTTCGATGAGGCTTCGGCGACGGCAGCCCGCCACTGTGGCGCTCGACATCGCACCCATAGTGGACACGGTGTTCAATCTCATGATCTTTTTCGCCCTCTCGCTCAATTTTCTCTCCATGCCAGGCATCCGGGTGAACCTGCCGAAAGCTACCCCCGACCAGCACCTGGCGCAAAGCCAGCAGATCACGATCAGCATCACCAAGGACCACGAGGTCCTATTAGGCGACAGCGTGGTTAATCCAGAGGAGCTTCTGGCCGCGCTGCGCGCCGAGGCAGCGAGACCGGCCCCCCGCGTGGTGGTCATCAAAGCCGACAGTGCGGCACTGCACGGGGAGGTGGTGCAAGTGATGGACACGGCCCGGCGGGCGGGGCTCACCAGGCTTGCGATAGCGGCACTACCCCTGGCCCGCCAGCCTGCGGATCGCAACTAGGCGGGCCAATATCCGCTGCTCGCGATGCGAAGTAGCGCGAACAAAAACGCATTCTCGGGCCGACGTTGAATGGCGACAAAGCCCGACGGTGCGCGGTATGAAGAGGCTGCCCAACTCGAAGCTACCCACGGCAAGAGGCGGCACCAGGAAGCGGGAGCCCGCGCAAGGCCCGCTAGCGACGGCCGCCAGCGAGCGCCCGCCTTCCGGGGAATACGGCTCGTTTGCCCAGCTCTTCCTCGATTCGAAGCAACTGGTTGTATTTGGCGGTGCGTTCCCCCCGGCATGGGCTACCCGACTTGATCTGTCCCGCGTTGACTGCCACCGCCAGGTCGGCGATGGTCGTGTCTTCCGTCTCGCCCGAGCGATGGGAGATCACGGTCGTATAGCCAGCCTGATGCGCCATGCGGATCGTCCGAAGCGTTTCGGTAAGCGTTCCGATCTGATTCAACTTGATCAGAATCGAGTTGGCTGCTCCTTCGTTTATGCCCCGCTCGAGGCGACCTGGATTGGTCACGAAGATGTCGTCGCCGACGAGCTGAATCTTCTTCCCCAACCGCTTTGTCATTTCTCGCCAGCCCTCCCAATCGTCCTCCGCCAACCCGTCTTCGACCGAAACGATCGGGTATCGCTCGGCCCATTTTTCGTAAACGCTCACCATCTCGCTCGCGCTCAAGGCCGCACCGTGGGATTTTCGAAAGACGTACGCCCCCTCGGCGAAAAGCTCGCTCGCGGCCGGGTCGAGAGCGATTGCCACCTGGCGACCCACTTTGTAGCCCGCCTGCTCGATAGCCTCGACGATCACAGCGAGCGCATCCTCGTCCGATGCTAGGCTCGGCGCGAATCCCCCCTCGTCACCGACCGATGTGCTGTGGCCCCGCTCCTTGAGCACGCGCCTGAGGCTCTGGAAAACCTCCGCACCCATTTGCAAGGCCTGGGCGAAGGATCTCGCCCCCACCGGCATCACCATGAACTCCTGCAGATCGACCGTGTTGTCCGCGTGCACGCCGCCATTCAGAATGTTGAACATCGGAACCGGAAGTGTCCGTGCGGAGGAACCTCCGAGATAGCGGTAAAGAGGCTTGCGGGCCGCTTGGGCCGCGGCCTTCGCTGTAGCAAGCGAAACCCCGAGCAGCGCGTTCGCCCCCAGACGGCTTTTGTTTGGGGTACCATCGAGTTCGATCATGATGCGGTCGATCTCTTCCTGGTCGCGGGCATCCTTCCCCTTGAGTTTCCGCGCGAGAACTTCGTTCACTGCGCGCACTGCCCCGAGAACGCCCTTGCCGCCAAACCGCCGCGCCGACCCATCCCGGAGCTCGACGGCCTCATGTTCCCCTGTCGATGCCCCGGAGGGAACCGCCGCCCGACCCAAGCTGCCGCTCTCCAGCAGCACATCTACCTCCACCGTGGGATTGCCCCTCGAGTCGAGAATTTCCCTCCCATGAATCCGTCTGATCTTCATCGCCTCGCACCTCCCCGTCCTGCTGGATTCGAGCCGCCCGGTCCTCCACCCTACCTAGCGATCTTATTGCGCGCCGCACTCTCCCTGCTGTACCATTGCGCGCGTATGACGCGAGATTCCAGGTCCTGGCAGTCGCCCTTCTTCTATCACCCAGCTCCTTGCTTGCTCAGGTATTCGCGTCCGCTTCTGCAGTCGTCCCTTCTGCTCGCTCTTCTAGTTAGCATCTACGCAATCTTCGCTAAAGGCGGTCTCCTAGACCTTTGGCGAATCCGCACCGCCCGCCAGGGGATCACAGCGCAGGTCGCTTTGCTGGTTCGGCAAAATAGGGAGCTGGCGGAATACGTCGAGCGGCTTCGCCACGATGACCGCTTACTGGAGCAGCTCGTTCGCGAGGAGCTTGGTTGGATAAGGGAGGGTGACCTGGTCTATCTCTTTCCCCCGTCGGGGGCTCCACGGGGATCGAGGGGCGGGCTGCGGAGGACTCGCGGCCGCGCACTTCACCCTGCATGGGAACGAAAATGACACCGGTCACCCGCCGAGTGCGCAGATTGCCCTGACGCTTGAGGCCCTGGACCAGCCATTGCTGCCCGTCCGGACTCACAATCGGAGCCACGATTACGCCTCCCTCGGCAAGCTGGCGCACGAGCGGCTCTGGAATCTCGGGAGTGGCCGCAGTCACGATGATAGCATCGAACGGACTGTACTCTTTCCATCCGTGAAATCCGTCGCCCACCTTCACGTGAACCCCATGGTACCCGAGCCTTGCCAGGCGCAGACGCGCCGCCTTGGCCAGCTCCTCGGAAATCTCCACCGAATACACCGAAGCGCCGACCGCAGCCAATACCGCGGCTTGATAGCCTGAGCCGGTGCCTATTTCCAACACCTTGGCGCCTGGCCTAAGGCTGAGCAGGTCGGTCATGAGCGCCACCACGTAGGGCTGCGAAATCGTCTGGCCGCCTTCGATGGGGAGCGCCTCGTCCTCGTAGGCCCGCGCCGCTACAGCGGAGGGAACGAAGAGATGTCTCGGCACAGAAGCGATGCCGCGGAGCACTCGCGGGTCGCCGATTCCCCGAAGCTCGAGGCGGCGAACGAGGCGGCGGCGGGCCTCGGCCCACGCGGAATCACCTTTTTCTTCGGCGCGAGAGCAACTGGGGGCGTTCGCCAAACTCTCGACCAAGGCCGCAAGAACGAGAGCGAGAACCAGCGCTCCCTTGGCGGTCCGGCCTTTGCACGCGGACGGGAACGTTTCCCTAGTCCTCTTCTCCTACGTATTCGTCGTACTCGTCGGGATCCATCAGATCGTCGAGCTCGCTCGGGTCCGCCAGCTCGAATTCCACGAGCCACCCCTCATGGTAAGGATCCTCGTTTACCATATTGGGGTGGTCTTCCAACTCCGTATTGATCGCCGTCACAACTCCACTGGCAGGGGCTATCAACTCCGAGACGGTTCGCACCGACTCGATCTCTCCAAACGCCTGACCTTTCTCCAGATGATCTCCGATGTCTGGCAGCTCCAGCGCGATCACCTCGCCGAGCTGCCCCTGTCCGTGGTCAGACACGCCGAGGTGGGCGCGGTCGTCCTCCACCCGCAGCCACAGATGGTCCCGCGTGAACTTGAGTGCATCGGCCATAGTCCGCTCCCTATCTCACCGGAGAGGCTGATGGAACTTGCTTATAAAGCACACTCTCACCCTGTCAAGGGTGATCTCCGGAAAGCGACCCCGAAGGCTCCTCGCGTACGCCCTTTTCCTGCGGCCTCCGCGCTACCCTCCTTGGGCCGCCCCAGTTGCAGGCAATCACCTCGCCAAAAAATGTCAAGGGGGGCAGTGCATGCCGTCGGGCCTCTCAGGAGCAACCGCTCGTCGCCCCGCAATTGAGGCACTTGTAGCAGCTCCCGTTTCGGATCATGAGGCTGCCGCACTCGGGGCAGCTTGGCGCATCAGCTTGGACGGCGAAGGTGACCAGGCTCGAAGCTGCAGGCTGCGGTGGTGCCCCCGCGTTCTCACGCGCCGCCTCTGGCCCCTCCGTGCCGCTTCCCACCTGCTTTGTCGAGCTGCTTTCGGGCAGCCCGATCTCCCGCTTCTTCTCCGGCGAAAGAAAACGCGTTCCGAGAAACCGAAAGATGTAGTCGGTTAGGGACTTCGCCATCGGGATGTCGGGATTGCGCGTGAAGCCGGACGGCTCGAAGCGCACATGGCTAAACTTATTTACCAGTACCTCGAGGGGAACGCCGTACTGGAGCGTCATCGAGGTTAGGGTCGCGATCGTATCCATCAGGCCGCTGATCGTGCTTCCCTCTTTGGCCATCTTGATGAAGATCTCGCCCGGCGTCCCATCTTCGTAAAACCCCACGTGTATATAGCCCTCGTGGCCAGCCACCTCGAACTTGTGCCGCAGGGACTGGCAGTCGACCGGGAGCCGGTGCCTTACCGGCTTGCCTACCTGTGCCTGCTCGCTTGCCGGTTTGGCCACCTGCCCCTTCTTCGTAGAAAGCGGCTGCACCTGCTTGCACCCGTCCCGGTAGATCGCGATCGCCTTCAACCCGTGCTTCCACGCTTCGATGAACGCAGCGGCTACGTCGTCAACGGTCACGTCAGAGGGCATGTTCACGGTCTTGGAGATAGCCCCGGAAATGAAGGGTTGCACCGCGCCCATCATGCGGATGTGCCCCATGTAGCTTATGGAGCGCACGCCCTTGAGCGGCTTGAAAGCGCAATCGAATACGGGCAGGTGCTCCGGCCTAAGCTGTGGCGCCCCCTCTATGGTTTCGTGTTCCTCGAGGTATTCCACGATCTCCTGGATCTGCTTGCTTTCGTACCCCAGCCGCTTCAGGGCTCGCGTGACCGTGGTATTCACTATCTTGAGCATGCCACCGCCGACCAGCTTCTTGTACTTCACCAACGCCAGATCCGGCTCGATTCCCGTCGTATCGCAATCCATCATGAAGGCTATCGTGCCGGTAGGGGCTAGCACCGTCGCCTGCGAGTTGCGAAAACCCCAACGCCGTCCACCCTCCATCGCCTGGTCCCACACTCGCCTTGCCTCGGTGAAAAGCTCGAGAGGCACGAGCTCGGATCGGACCTTGTAAGCTTGCGCCCGGTGCTTGGCTATGACGCCCATCATCGCTTCGCGGTTCGGCCCAAAGCCTTCGAAGGGCCCCATCCTCGCCGCCAGCCTCGCCGAATGCACGTAGGCCGCGCCAGTCATGAGCGCAGAGATGGCGGCCGCGTACTGGCGACCGGCTTCCGAGTCATAAGGAAGGCCCAGCGACATCAGCAGCGCACCCAGGTTGGCGTACCCTAAGCCGAGCTCCCGAAAACGGCGCGCGTTGGCCGCAATCTCAGGCGTGGGGTACCCGGAGTTGTCTACGATAATGTCCTGCGCCGTGATCATGATCTCCACCGCGTGGCGGAAGCCCTCGACGTCGAACTCGCCCCCCTCGCTCACGAACTTCATCAGGTTGAGCGAAGCCAGGTTACAAGCGGAATCGTCCAGGTGCATGTATTCGCTACAGGGATTCGAGGCGTTGATCCTGCCGCTGGCCGGGCAGGTATGCCAGCTATTTATGGTGGTATCGAACTGCATCCCCGGATCGCCACAAGCATGGGCCGCCTCCGCTATCATCCTGAGCAGGTCCCGTGCCCTGTACGTATCCGCTACCTCACCCGTGGTGACAAAGCGCGTGCACCAGACGTCGTCTTGCAAAACCGCACGCATGAATTCGTCGGGCACTCGAACCGAGTTATTGGCATTTTGGAAAAAGATCGAGGCGTACGCCGGCCCGTCCAGGGAGCCGTCGTAACCCGCTTCGATGAGCACCCGGGCCTTCTTTTCCTCCTCCACCTTGCATCGAATGAACTCTACGATATCCGGGTGATCGACATTCAGGACCACCATTTTCGCCGCCCGGCGCGTCTTGCCGCCCGATTTGATCACCCCAGCGGATGCGTCGGCGGCGCGCATAAAAGATACCGGGCCGGACGCCGTCCCCCCGCCTCCCAATTTTTCGCGCGACGACCTCAGTTTGGAGAGATTCACGCCCGATCCCGAGCCACCCTTGAAGATGAGCCCCTCCTTGCGGTACCAATTGAGAATGGAGTCCATGGTATCTTCTACGGATAGGATGAAGCATGCGGAGCACTGCGGATTCGGTTCTACCCCGACGTTGAACCAGACGGGGCTGTTGAAGGAAGCCCTCTGCTGGAGCAAGAGATGCGTGAGCTCATCGGAAAACGCACGCGCCTCCTCTTCCCCCTGAAAATAACCCTGCTTCGAGCCCCAGGTCGTGATGGTCGAGACCACCCTACCGACGAGCTGGCGGACGCTGCTCTCCCGGGCGGCGCTGCCGGGAGCCCCACGGAAGTACTTCGAAACCACCACGTTCGTGGCAAGCTGCGACCACTGCCGCGGCACCTCCACGCCGTGCTGCTCGAACACCACTTCGCCATTTTCTCCGACGATCACTGCGCTGCGCCGCTCCCATTCCACCTCCGACCAGGGATCCACGCCAGGCCGCGTGAAATGCCGCTTGACGATCGAGCGTTCCTCTAGCTCCGCCCGATCTCCCACGCCCTTAGCCATCTTGCTTCCAACCTCCGCTCGGCTATCCGCCATGATCCCCTCCTTAACCGAAGCCTAACCCCCGAAAGCCCTTTATCTTGTAGTCAACGGTATAATGCAACGCTATATCTTGAGCTGTCAAGCGAAAGGTTCCTCGGGTTGGGGCATGCGGGAAAGCCTTCCAAAGCGGCCACCGCGTAAGGGAGGGGAAAGAGGGTTCAGCGCCATGCACGGCTCCGCAGGCCTGGAACCGCCGGCGGCTCGGACGGGCGCGCAAACGAGAAATCAGGTGTTCAGCTCTGCCTTGTCTGCGGGGATCCCGCTCCTTTGCCTTTTAGCGGCAAGGGTATTGCGTCGCCGTCTGGCCGTGGGGTACTGAACGAGTTTGGCGCATGGGGAGCGCATCCAAGCCGATGCCGATCGGCGAGCTCATTAGGGAGCTCACGCACCGGTTCGTCGAGGGCCATCCGCTCTACGCGGTTTGGCAGGTCTGGAGATCCGAGGTGGGTGAGGAGGTCGCTCGGCATGCCCGGCCGATTCGGCTTCGGCGCGGCGTTCTCACCGTTGCCGTAAGCGGGTCGGCTTGGATGCAGGAGGTGCACTTTATGAAGTCCCGTTTGGTGGAGCGACTTCGCGAAGCAGTCCCGGGTGCGGGCCTAAAGGAGATATTTCTCGTGGCGGATCGCGAGGAGGGCGCTGGGCAAGGGGGGGAGGGCAACCGCCCATAGGTATGCGGCGCCGCGCACCAGGAACTCCCCGGGTTAGCTAATGGGCGCGCCCCCAAAGGAGAGGACGTTTTGGCGCCAGGGCTTGAGCCTTCGGTATCTCGATTGGGGGACGGAAGGCCGGCCCTCCTTGGTGTGTCTCCACGGCGTTACCCAGACGGCGCACAGTTGGGACGATGTGGCGCCGGACCTGGCAGAGAAGCATCACCTGTTCGCGCTCGACGCCCGCGGTCACGGTGATTCGCAGTGGCCACCCGACGGTGATTACTCCCGCCAGGCACAGGCTCGGGACGTAGCCGATTTCATCGAGCGAGTCGCGCGACCTCCGGCTCTCGTTGCAGGGCTCTCGATGGGAGGCCTCACGGCACTCACGCTTGCGGCGCTTCGACCGCAACTCGTGAAAGCGCTGATAGTCGTCGATATCGCCCCACAGGTCGAAGGAGAGGGGGTCGCGGCGATCGCGGCTTTCGTAAGAGAAACTCACGAGCCCCTCGAGTTCGACGAATTCGTGCGTCGAGCCATGGCGTTCAATCCCAGGCGCTCGGAAGCGAACATCCGCGACCGGCTCTCTCATAATCTCAAACCGGTGGGCGGCGGCAAATGGATTTGGAAGTATGACCCGCGGCTCACTGGCTTCGCCAACGTGGGGCGCGACCTCGACCAACTCTGGGGGGACATAAAAAAGATACGCTGCCCCACGCTGGTAGTGCGCGGCCAGGAAAGCCCCGTGGTGTCGCGGCAAGCGGCCGAGCGTTTGGCTGAGGCCTTGGGAGCGCGAATCTCGTCCGTACCGGGTGCCGGGCACTCGGTGATGGGTGACAATCCGAGTGGGTTTCTCGCCGCGGTGTCGCCTTTTCTCGATTCCTTGCGTTAAAGAGCGGAGACGCTGCCCTGGGGGGGCCGGCGCACTTTCCCCTTGCAGGCGGGGCTTACGGGAAGAAGAATTCTTCCATCGTCGTCTCCGCCAACCCTCTGGCTACCAGCGCATCCACGCTCAGGCGGGCTTCCGCCTCGGCTACCTCCGAGGCGGACGCTCTCGTGGCCGGATGCTTCGGAACGAAAAGCGTACAGCAGTCCTGGTCCTCGGTGATCGAGATATCGAAGGTGCCGTTGCCGATTGCCTCGGCCGATATCTCGCTCTTGTCCATCCCTACCAAAGGCCTGAGAATCAACATCGAACAGGCCTGGGATATCACCGCCATGTTGTCGAGCGTCTGGGAGGCTACCTGGCCAAGGCTTTCCCCAGTAACCAAGGCGCCAGCCCCCTCGCGCCTGGCAATGGCCTCCGCGATCCTCAGCATGAGGCGGCGATAAACGATAACGCGGTAGCGGCGGTCAACGGATGCGACCACTTCAGATTGAATCTCACCGAAGGGCACGAGAAAGAGGCGCGAGTGAAATTGGTGGCGGGTGAGGAGAGCGACCAACTCCCGCGCCTTGTCTTGGCTGGTCCTATCCGTGAACGGAGTCCCGTGAAAATGCACAAAGGACACGCGGCAGCCCCTCCGCATCATCCGAGCCGCCGCCACCGGCGAGTCGATTCCTCCGGAGAGCAGACAAAGGACGTGGCCGCCAACCGACACGGGGAGCCCACCCGGCCCAGCAACCTTCGCTAAGGACACGAAAGCGCTTCGCTTGAGAACCTCGATGCTCACGGTAAGATCGGCGCCCTTTAGATCCACCCTCTTGCCCGTTCGCTCCTGCACGAACCGCCCGACTTGCGCGTTTATCTCGGGAGAGGTAAGCGGGAACTGCTTGTTCGCGCGCTTGGTCTTGATCCGAAAGCTCTCGAATTCCAGACCATCGAGTTCGCGAGCGACACTCTCATTGATCGCGTCCAAATCGAGCGGAACCTCCCAAGCGAGCGAGAAATTGGCCACGCCGAAGGTCGCCTCCAACCGATCCCGCAGCCCAAGCCAAGAAGCGTCGTCGGAAAGCTCGAGCACGATTCTCCCGGCCAGGCTGCGCGCCTCGCTGACGCCAACACCAGCGCAGGCGCGCTTCAGGTTTTCGACGAGCTTTCGGGTGAAGGGCCGCCGTTTGCCCCCCTTTAGCGCAACCTCGTGGTAGCGGACTACCACGCAACGCACTCGTTTGCCGCCGTCCCGAGCGTCGCTTCCCGCGGGTCCCATGGTCGCCATCGCGCGCCCACATCTTAGGCCAACAGGCCGGCAAGCGCCATCTGTCACCGCCCCGTGCCTTGTGGTAGCCTATCCAGAAATGAAGGAGGAAGTCTTAGCTCTACTCAAGCGCAGGCTGGGGGGGTGCCGGGGTCGGGTAGCACCCGGCACGGTCAACGCCGCGGCGGTACTGGTCCCGCTTTTCCGCTCCGACCGAGGCTACGAGGTTCTCTATACCAGGCGCAGCGAGCAGGTGGAGCACCACCCGGGCGAGGTGTCTTTCCCGGGGGGTAGGTACAACCCGCAAGTCGATCGGGGGCTTAGGGACTGCGCACTGCGCGAGACTTTCGAGGAAATCGGACTTGCGCCAGCAGAGGTAGAGGTGCTGGGGGCGCTGGAGCCCGTTTACACGGTGAGCTCGAGCTTTGTCATCACGCCTTACGTGGGGGCGATCGCCTATCCGCACCGCATCACGCCGAACCCCGCCGAGGTGAGCGAGGTGTTTTCCGTACCGCTCGACGCACTTCGCGCCCCGCAAGCTTGGGAGCGGGAGGTATGGGAATTTGCAGGATCGAGGGTTCCGATAGAAACGTTTCGCTGGGACGGACACGTAATCTGGGGCGCCACGCAGCGCATCACCCGAAGCTTGCTCAACCTTATCGACTGGGAGACGGGGGAAATTGGCGGGCAGCCGGCGTGAAGAAGCCTGCGACTCCCTGCTAGCTGAGCTTCGCCGCTTGGGTGTCGACCCGGCAGGTGAGCCGGCCAAGGCGGTCGAAGCCCTGTGCGAGCTGATCGGCGCCCGACCCAAGCGAGACCTGGAGATTGCTCACCTGCTCGGCCGGATCGAGGACCCCACGGCTGTCGGGGCTTTAGTCAGCCTTGAGGAGCGAGCGAAACGGGCAGGGGCCAAGCTTACGGCAAAGGCCGCAAGGCGATCGCTTTACAGGTTGAGCCAGCGTGGGGTTCGAACTCCACCCAGGCAGGCCGTCGCGGGATCGCCGATTCACCATGGGCTGGCACCGGTGCCGAGCGGTTTTCTCTCCCCGATAGACGCCGCGGGGGGGCGACTCGTGTGGATCACCCGGCCCGGAGTTGGTGGAACGCTTCTGTTGAGCGCCACGATAAACGAGCCTCTGGGCATGGAAGACGTTTCTCTGGGGGAGACCACGGCCAAGCAGCTTCGGGCATTTCGCAAAGAGCTGGCGGAAAAACACGGCCTGCGCTTGGTCGAGGCCGACTGGCGCTATGTCGACTCGCTCTGCCAGCAAGCTTTCGAGCGCGCAAGCCAGCGCGCAAGCGAGTCCGTCTCGCAGTTTCCCGCTTTGCGGCGGCGCTTGACGCGTGAAACCGCCCTCCCTCTGGGCCAGGCTCCGGTTTACGCTCTCCTCGACGCCCAAGCCATCGCCGCAGACTCGCTTGCCTTGGAGCGCTCCCGTACGCTCTTCGAAGAACCCGAAATGATGGCTTGGATCTTGCCGACCCCCTTGCGCGAGTCGTGCGCCAAGGAGCTTAGAGAGGTCACGAACAGCCCACTCGTGCTTAGTGCGAAGCACAAGCGCGAGCGGCTCGAAGAGCTGGCGGCAAAGTGGGCCCGGGAGGCCTTCGTCGGGGAATGGGGTAGCACTTACCTCAGACGGCTCGAGGAGATGAGTTACTACTTCTTGCAAACCGGCCGAAGAGCGCAAGCCGAAGCCGCGCTGGCTGCGGCTCTTTTGCTCGCCAGAAGCACCACGGGGGGCGCGGGAAACCCCTTTTGCGAGCAGATGGTCAAAAGAACCATAGATCTCATGCTTTTCGAAGAGCAGGAAAAAGAAAGGGAGCAGGCCGCTTCTTCGGTACTCATCAGGCCGGGGATGCGGGAGGCAACACCGCCCGAAGCAGCCGTTTCCCCGGCGCGCAAGATACTCGAGCCCTGACTGCGACGAACCGAGACTCAGTGGCCCTGGCCCGCGTCGAAGCCCCCGATCGGGTCTCGCTTCACCCGATCTCAGATCTCGATCACGAGGCCGTCCGAGGCGCACTGCGCCTTCGTCTTGTGCAGAAGAGGAAGCAAATCGCTCCCGATGTGGGTCAAAACGAGGCGCCTCGCCTTGAGGCGCGCTAGCTCCTTTTCCAGGCGAACGTAGTCCAGGTGGAAATCGAGCCCTCTTTCGTAGTACGTACACTCGCACAAAAAGAGGTCCACGTCCGCACTCAACTCCACGAAGCGCTCGCTCCAACCAGAGTCCCCCGAATAAAGTATTCGCCTCCCCCCGACTTCGAGGCGAAAACCGAGCGAGAGATCGACGCTCTGGTGCGGCACCTCGAAAGGAAAGCAACCGACGCCGCAGAGATCGACAGAGGAACCGGAGCGGAGTTCCCTGAATTCGAGCGGGAAGGGAAGCGGGCGGCCCGCGACCTCCCGGTAGCAAAGACCGAAAAGCGATCGCACGCGGTCTTCGATCCCCGGCGGCCCGCCGATCAATAACGGGCGCCGACGCGGCGCCTCGTAAACGTACTCCAGAAGCAGAGCGGGCAACCCTCCGAAATGATCCCCGTGCAAATGGCTGACGAGCACGAAGTCTATCTCGCGCGCATCGAACCTCTTACGCTTCAGCGCGAGCAGAGAGGTGGGACCGCACTCGACGAGGAAAGTGTGCCCAGGAGCCTCTACGAGATAAGCGGCGTTGAAGCGCGCCCCGCTGTTGAAAGCATCGCCAGAGCCAAGCACGGTCAAGCGCGCACCCTCTCGTTTTTCTCTCTCTTTCGACATTTCCCTTCCGCACAATGTTAGCGGCAAGCATTGCCGCAGCGCAATGCGAGGGTACTTCCACTGCGGAAGGTCACTCGCGTGCTACCCTAGCGTGGCTGCTCGGTGCTAGGGGCCGGCGGGCGGGGCGTTGGCGCTGCCTTGGACCTTCGCTTGGCCTGCGCCGCCAGCGCTTCGATTCTCTCGAAACGCTTCTTCAGTCGCTCGAAGCTGTCAGCCATCCTCTGGTCTTTGGCCGCCACTTCCTCGAGCTTCTCCCGTAGTTGCCCGACGGTGAACTCCCGCTCCTGTTTCACCTGCTTGAGTTCACTTTCGAGCGCCTGCATGCGTGGGCTAGAAGCGAGAAAAAAGTCCCCGCTTCCGGAAACCAACAGGGCGATGATACCACCAGCTCCGATGATTATCCCGAAGGAAAGACCTAGCAAAAACCGCATCACTTGGGCACCCCCCTCATGCTTACTCCTGGGTCAGAAGTCGACTCCGGCAATCGGCCGGCCTTGCCTCAGCTCGCGCCGCATGGGCGCTTGGCCGGCCGAGTATCCTCGACCCGCCAGCTCCGTCCTAGCTTCAACGCAATTGCTCAACCCTTCTCCCGAAAACTCGATCCAAGCCGCTCCCCGCCTCCTCGCCCGCTCCTCGGCACAATCCAGCAAAGCTGCCAGGACGCCCCTGGGACCGCGCGGCGACACCACTAGCTCGCGCACGAGTGCCGTGGCACCGCCGTCGATGTTGCGGGCATAGGTGACGAGAACCAGCCCGTGCAGTGACGATCCGGACTCCGCAAGGTACAGATCCTGCGCCAAACTGCTCAAAAGCTTGCGAAAGCGCCGCCGCTCGGCTCGTCCCACAACCCTCACGCGGCCGCAAAGAAACCGCCCTATGGCCTCGCAATCTGCTAGCCGCGCCCTTCTCACTCTCAAGGCCGGGCGCCCCTCCTCTCTCCCCTTCCGGCCGGTCACGACAAACCAGGAGAACTATGCCATAGATGCTATAGTGTTCGCCACCCGCAGACCAAGCCCGAGCACGAAAGGGTCAAGCGACTGCGATTGCAGCTCGAGGAAAGATCTTGTCCAGGTCACCGTAGAGGCCTTGAGCAATGGCCCCTTTGCGGTGGCGCGCTACCAGGGTCAGGCGTTGTTCCTCGCCGGCGTAGCGCCGGGGGACACGGCAGCAGTGAGCATCACTCGCAAGCGCCCCAACTATCAGTTTGGCCGCCTCGTCCACCTCTGCCGCTCGGGCTCCTCCCATCGCCATCCTCCTTGCCCTTTTTACGCCGGGTGCGGAGGGTGTCCGTGGCAACAGGTGAAGGAGCCCGTCCAGCGGGCCGCCAAGATATCCAACGTGCGGGAGACATTCGCGCGCCTCGGCGGAATCGAGCTTCGCGATCACCCCAGGTTCGTCCCCTCGCCCTTCGATTGGGCGTATCGAAGCCGGGTGCGATTGCATCTCGACCAACGTCGCGACCTGGGCTTCAAACGGCTGCGCGGGGACCAGGTAACACCGATCTCTTACTGCATGGTGGCCGAGCCGGTAATAAATGCCGAGCTTGCGGCCGCGCGCGAGCTCGTGCGGCGCCTCGAGGCACCCATCGCCAACCTGGAAATCGTGGCGGTGGGCGACGGCCGTGTGGTGCTCGTCGCCCGAGGTCGCGCGCAGGGCATTGGGGCGGCCGATCGGGCCGCGGCAAGGAGGTTTCTGGACCGGCACCGGGGCGTTGCCGGAGTCGTAATAGATACCGGCGGTAAGCGGGCACGTTTCGGGGAGACATGGGTGACCAGCGGCCCGGCCGGGAATCGTCAGCCCGCCGAGGTCTTCTCCCAAGTCAATCGGGAGGCGAATCGCCTCCTGGTAGAGGCCGTTGTAGAGGCGGCGGCTCTGACCGGACGGGAGCAGGTCCTCGAGCTTCACTGTGGAGCAGGCAATTTCAGCATGGCGCTGGCGCCTCGAGCAGGCCTGCTTGCGGCTTTCGACAAAGATCCCGAAGCGGTCGCAGCCGCCCGCCGCAATGCCGCTCGGGCTGGGGTTTTCAATGCTTCCTTCGAGGCCGCCGACGCCGCCTCCACGCTTCTCCGTCAAGCGCCGCAGCGAATCGACGTGGTGGTTCTCGACCCACCTCGTAGCGGCGCGCGCGAAGTGGTTGCCGCAGTGGCCAGGGCGGCCATCCCGCGAGTGGTGTACGTGGCTTGCGACCTGGCCACTGCGGCACGGGACGCGGCGATCCTCGTACGCCAAGGGTACGAGATAAAAAGCGCGGTGGCCCTGGATCTATTTCCGCAAACGCATCATGTCGAGATTGTGTTGGCAGCCACCAGGGAGCGGCCTTGAAACCCCGCAGACCGCATGGCCGCTCGCAATCCCGCAGCGTCAGCGCTGCGCGCCGATTCCCGCAAGCTTCCTCGCAAGCCTTATCTTGGCAGCGAGATTGCACTGGCGAAGAATCATGACGCGCTGTGCTTGCGGCGAGCCGGCCCCGTGCATGGATTCGACCAGCGCAGTGCCACCTGTCATCCCCTCGATCAAGCGGGTCAGCCGAATCCGGTCCTCGGCGGGCACATCGGCTCGTGCACGCAGGTACTTCCGCAACAGAGGCCCGATCGACTCCGACTTCAAATCCTTCTCCGAGGGGGTGGTGGCGATCAGGCCACCCGCAATATCGTGCGCCAGCCTGGCGATCTCGTAAACGAACCTCGTGACGTTCAACTTCGTCACATTGGCCAGCATCACGTCCACGTTGAAGGCTCCCGACTGCAGTCGGCTCCCCTCGTACGAGCACGCCAGCGAGCAGCAATACAGCGTCTCGGCAAGATGAACCATCTCCACCAGTTTGTCTCGGATGTGAGATGCTTTAGCCACACCGTTGATCTCTGCCATGAGGGCGCAAGCGCCGATCAACACGTCCGCCACGCCCGTTTTGCACCCACCGTAGTTCTGCCGGTGCGAGGCGGCGAAAAGCTCGACCAAGGGACCGGTGAACTCCCATTGCCCATCCAAAAACACTCTCTCCTTCGGCACGAAGACACGATCGAAGAGGACGAGCGCCTCGCCGCCAACTTGCCCGTAGAGAGGGTTACCCTGGTCGATATCGCTCCCCTCGAGCCGCCGCGAATCGTTGGTCTGGCGCCCGAACACGAAACTTATACCGGGAGCGTCAACGGGAAGCGCGAACGCGACCGCCCAGTCCCGATCCTCGGCCGTCATGGCTTGCGTCGGCAAGGCAATGATCTCATGGGAGTTAACCGCCCCCGTCTGGTGCATCTTCGCACCGCTTACGACGATCCCGTCGCTGCTCCGCTCGACCACCCTGAGAAACAAGTCGGGATCGTCCTGCCTGCTCGGCGGAAGGCTTCGGTCCCCCTTCGGGTCGGTCATGGCACCATCCGACATGAGGTCATTGTCCTGCAAGTAGCGAAGGTGGCGCCTGAGGTTTTCATGGTATTGTGTGCCGTACTTGTCGTCGATCCGCCAGGTCACTTCGTAAAGCGCATTTAGGGCGTCCAGGCCGACGCAGCGCTGGAAGCAAGAACCGGTTTGGCTCCCCAGCATCCTGAGCATCTTTACCTTGTGAACCAGATCATCGCGGCTTTGATGGATATGGAGAAAGCGACTCACGCAGCTCCCGCTGAGATGCGAGGTTGCAACCAGAGGATTCCTGGGATCGGGAGACGCCAACTCGTAGGTAAGCGCCGCTGCGTTCACGTGCGGACGGGTAAGCGGGTGCTCGACGACATCCTCGATCGCCTCGCCGAGGGCGTACACCCTCGGCCGAAGCCGCTTCAAGCTATTGCGGTACGCCTGGGCATCCATCAAGGCCATTTCATCACCTCCGCCAGCTAAGCTTTCGCCCTAGCCTATGGGAGCGTCTCGAGCCCCTAATACGCCTCGGAATCGCCTCGAGCAAGCAAACTCGAGTCCCTCCGGGACGCCGGCTTGACTGTGGAGCGATCCAGCAGATACTGTTGATGGGCGAGAAGGTGGGTTCCCTCTAACAAGGAGTCCGGGAATGGCAAGAGAGCAAAGGACCATCAAGCCCAAGGTTACCATCATACCGGCGCGCGGCGTTTCTCAGACCATCAATTACTTGCTCGAGGACCGCGACGAACTGGAGTGGGTGGTGGCTGTGGGGAGAAACAAGTCCGGAGAGATCTTTTTTTACGACACCGGGGGGGACATCATCGAAGACCTGGGAACGCTGGACTACCTCAAGCAACGGATCATTCGCGCCCATTTCGGCGACGAATCCGAATAGAATTCGCGGGGCGAGGCAGGCATGGGGAAGAGCACGGAGCGGCCCAGGCTGCGGGCCGTGGAAGCCTTCCCGGTCGAAGTCGAAGGGCGCAGGCTCATCTGCGTGCGCGATCCCCAGGAGATCGCCACCGAGCCCCTGGTAGTGGCTTACCCAGCCTTCTTTATCATGACGCTATGCGACGGCAGCCGGTCGGTCGAGGAAATCGAGAGGCTTTTCTTCGAGAGGTTCGGCGAGTTACCGCCCCGCAGCCAACTCGAAGAACTGCTCTCGGAACTCGAGCGCCTCTATTATCTCGAGGGCAAGCGAGCCGCCGCAAGGCAAAGGGAACTGCTCCGAGCATTTCGCGCCGAGCCCGTGCGCCGAGCGAGCCACTGCGGTGTCAGTTACCCGGCAGACCCGGGTGAGCTTCGCCGAGAGCTAGACGGTTTCTTCACGGTGGCGCGGCGGTCCGGCAAAGGGACCGAGAACTTGCCTGGCCCGGTGAGGGGTATCATCGCGCCGCATATCGATCCCAGAGTTGGGGGGCCGGCCTACGCCAGTGCCTACGCCGCCCTGTCACGGGAGGGGCCCGCCGACGTTTTCGTTTTATTGTGCACCTCGCACAAGCCGGGCGAGCAGCTCTTTACGGCGACGTACAAAGATTTCGCGACCCCCTTGGGGGTGGTCCCTACTTGCAGGCCTATGCTGGACCGGTTGCGCGAGAGTTACGGAGATCGACTCCTAGCCGACGAGATACTGCACCGTACCGAGCACTCGGTCGAGTTCCAAACGCTTTTTCTCAGGTACGTGTTCGATGGCAAGGCCAAGTTCGAGGTGGTGCCGATCCTGGTGGGGTCTTTCCACGATCTGCTCGTGCGGCGCAAATTACCGATCGAAGACGAGCGGGTAGCAGCCTTCATAGATGCTCTCGAGCGAGCCATCGAGAAGAGCGGAAAGCGAGTGGCGCTCGTGGCCGGTGTCGATTTTGCCCATATCGGCCGCAAGTTCGGTGACGCCGAGGGGCTGTCGGCCTCCTTGGTTGAACGGGGAGAGCGGCGAGATAGGGATCTCATCCGGGCCCTCGAGGCCGCCAATGCCGGCCTCTTTTTTGCGCTTGCAGCCGCAGACAATGACAGTACTCGGGTGTGCGGTCTGTCGGCGATGTATACCTTCCTTTGCGTCGCCAAGCGCCTCGGTATGAAGAGTGGGCATCTGCTGCACTACGACCGCTCCGAAGAGGCTAGCACTCGATCGGCAGTGAGCTTTGCGAGCCTGGCCTTCTGTTGAGCCGAACCACCCTCTCAGCGGCCAGGGCTAAGCTTTCGAGCGTGGGGCACTCCAAAAGAAGGTCGCAGTGCGCGGCGTACCGGCTCATCACGCTGTCGCCCGTGTCCCACCGCCATGCCGGCTCGGGGTTGAGCCACAGGACATACCGAGCACGGCGGCTCAAAGTTGCCATCAGATCCGGGCGCGGAGGACGCCTGTTGTTGCGCGCGTCGCCCAGAACGAGCAGCAACGTATTGGCATCGATGAGGCCCAGATGGCGCTCCGTCAACTCGGCGAGCACCCGGCCAAAATCCGACCTGGCATAGAGGTCGAGTCTCCCGTGGGGCACGATATGCCCTTTCTCGAACGATACCTCGCAGAGCCGGTCCACGTATGCGAAACATCTAAACGGGCGAAAATACCTCGCCGCCGGCGAGACCAGCGCTAGAAAAAGCTCGCTCGCCCGAGCTACCGAGTGGGACAGGTCGAGGAGCGCCACCAAGCCGAGTCTTCTCGGACGCCGGCCCCGAAGGCTCAGCCTTACCGCAGCCCCGCCGTGAGAGATCGAGTCCCGCAACGTCCGCCTGAAATCCAAGCGCCCTCGCTTCATCCTGCGCAATCGCCGAGAAAGCCGAAGTCTGAACCGCCGCGAAAGCTCCTCTAGAAATTCGCTCGCCTCCCCCACCTCTTCGGCGCCGAGCCAAGCCGGCCGGGGACTCCCGGAGGACTGGCGTGCCCCTCCGAGATGTTGCTGCCAACGTCCAGCACGAGGCACCACCCGGGGAAGACCCTCTAGCGGCTGCGGCCAACGGCTGACCTTCGGCTGGCGCTTACGCCTTTCCCCCTCCCCCAAGGACCCCGTATCACCGATGCGGCCAGTGCCCGACCCTCCCTTTTTAGGCTTCGCCTTCCTGCGCCTCCCGGCGGATCCTTCAGCGAGAAACACTTCCTCGAAGAGGCGGTCGAAGGTGGGGGCGTCCCGTACGTCCTTTACGAGTGTGGCCGCGAGCGCGGCATGAAGGTTATCACGTGCTACCCCGGCCACGCGGACGGCCGCTAAGCTATCCATCGTCTCAGCCACCGACACGCGCACGCCGGCCCCGCGAAGGCGCGAGATCAGCAGGAGAATCCGCTCGCGCAAGACAACCTCCACCCTGGCACGACCGAATGCATCCGAGCACGATCATGCAAGAACGCTCTGCCAGGAGTGTTCGAAAACCAAGCCCCCTGCAGCTCCTCTCGTGGCATCCCCATTGCTCTGGCATTCGAAAGGCCTCTCGGCTCCAGGTGAACGAACGTGCAGCTACCGCTTCTCGTTACTGTCAATTTGGCTCTGCAAGTTCTCGACGGAGTGGCTACGTATTTCGGGTGGCAGCGCTGGGGCGAGGCCAATCCCATTATCGTACCACTGTTTCGGCTGCTCGGCCCGGGGGTTGCCTTGGCGCTACTAAAGACCGGTGCCGGGGCGCTCATCTTATTGTTGGCTCGCTACGGCAGTCCCCGGCTGGTTCCCGCCGGGCTCGCTTTCGTTGCGGTGTTCTACACCCTTTTCTCGTTGATCCCCTGGACCGCCTGCTACACGATGGCGCTGCTCGGCTAACGGGCCGACTTGCCCATCAAGCTCGTCACCTTCCCTTCGACCCCATGAAGGTCCTCCTGATACTTGAGCAAGACGTTCAGAGTCTGACGCACCACTGAAACATCCAGGCCGCGCACTCCCAGCATGAGCAGAGCACTGGCCCAATCCAGAGTTTCCGCCACACTGGGCGCCTTGCGCAAGTCAAGCTTCCGAAGTTTCCCCACAAACGCGGCCACCTGACGTGCCAATTCGCCATCGATCTCGGGGAGCTTCAGCCGGATTATCTCCTCTTCGCGTTGCGGGCTGGGAAAATCGAGGCCGAGATGGAGGCATCTTCTCTTTAGCGCGTCGGAGAGTTCTCTGGTCTGGTTGGAGGTAAGGACTACGATCGGCCTTTCGCCGGCGACGATCGTTCCCAACTCCGGAATGCTCACCTGGAAATCCGAAAGCAACTCGAGCAGGAATGCTTCGAATTCCTCGTCAGCCTTGTCGATCTCGTCGATGAGCAAAACGGCCCTGTGGGGACTGGTGATGGCGCGAAGAAGTGGCCGCTCGAGCAGATACTCCCGCGAAAAGAGATGACCGCTCATCTCCTCCCAACCCTTCCCCTCCCCCTTCCCCGCCTGCAGCCTAAGAAGCTGCTTCTGATAATTCCACTCGTAAAGAGCGCGGGCTTCGTCTAGACCCTCGTAACACTGAAGCCGCAGGAGCTGCGTGCCGACAATGGTCGCAAGCACCTTGCCGAGCTCCGTCTTGCCAGCGCCGGCCGGACCTTCCACCAACAGGGGCTTCTCGAGCCGAAGAGCCAAAAGCAGCGTCGTTTCCACGCGTGGGGTGGTGACGTACTGCGCCCTGCTCAGCCCCTCGGCTATTGCCTCGCGGGTTATCTCCACAACAGATGTTTAGCCCAGCAGCCAAACGAGTGAAAGGACCACGCCGGGCGGGTCCCTGGATAGCCATCCGCTTGGCCCCAAAATAAAAACCCTGCGGCCCCATGCCTTACCGAGCACTTGCGGGGCCGCAGGGCTTAGCTCGTTAGAAGGGACGAGCCAGAGCCGCCCTTACATGTCGTCAGGCGAGGGCATGGGCGGCTGGGCCTTTTTCTCCTCTGGTTTCTCGGCCACCATCGCTTCGGTCGTAAGCAGCAGCCCCGCCACGGAGGCCGCGTTCTGCAAGGCCACGCGCACGACCTTAGTGGGGTCGATGATTCCAGCCTTGATCAGATCCTCGAACTCTTCGGTTGCGGCGTTGAAACCGAAAGCCCCCTTTCCGTTCTTGATCTTGTCCAAGACAACCGAGCCTTCGTGCCCCGCGTTGGAGGCGATGTTGCGCGCGGGCTCTTCCATCGCCCGCTGGACTATACGCACACCCACCTCCTCCTCCTTGGACACCTTGAGGCCGTCCAGGGCAGCGGCAGCCCTAACGAGCGCCACCCCTCCGCCGGCCACGATGCCCTCCTCCACGGCCGCCTTGGTGGCATGCATGGCGTCCTCGACACGGGCCTTCTTCTCTTTCATCTCGGTTTCGGTCGCCGCGCCCACCTTGATGACGGCGACTCCGCCGACCAGTTTCGCCAGTCTCTCCTGCAGCTTCTCGCGGTCGTAATCGGAGGTGGTTTCCTCGATCTGAGCTCTGATCTGTTTGACCCGTCCCTCTATCTCGTTGCGCTTCCCCGCTCCGTCGATGAGGGTGGTGTTGTCCTTGTCAACCACGACTCGCTTGCAACGGCCGAGGTCCTTGAGGGAAACGTTTTCGAGCTTTATGCCGATCTCCTCGGCGATCATCCGGCCGCCGGTCAGAATGGCGATGTCCTCGAGCATCGCCTTGCGGCGATCGCCGAAGCCCGGCGCCTTGACCGCGCAGCAGTGTAGCGTGCCTCTGATCTTGTTAACGACCAGCGTCGCCAGCGCCTCTCCCTCCACATCCTCGGCGATGATGAGAAGCGGCTTGCCGCTCTTGGCGATCTGTTCCAAGATCGGCAGGAGATCTTTCATGACGCTGATCTTCTTCTCGTGAATGAGGACATAGGCATCCTCCAGCACCGCTTCCATGCGCTCCGGGTCGGTAACGAAATACGGCGAGAGGTAGCCGCGGTCGAATTGCATCCCTTCGACCACTTCCAAAGTGGTGTCGAGGCTTTTCGCCTCCTCTACCGTGATGACCCCTTCCTTCCCCACCTTGTCCATCGCCTCGGCGATTATGTCCCCTATCGCGGAGTCGCCATTGGCTGAAACGGTCCCGACCTGAGCGATGTCCTCGCGCCCTTTGGTCGACTTGGACATGCCCTTCAATTGCTCGACGGCGAACGCCACCGCCTTGTCCACGCCCCGCTTGATGGTCATGGGATCATGCCCAGCCGCAACCATCTTGGCGCCTTCCTGGAAGATCGCTCGAGCCAAGATGGTGGCGGTCGTGGTGCCGTCACCAGCCACGTCCGAGGTCTTGGACGCGACTTCCTTGACCATTTGGGCGCCCATGTTTTCGAACTTGTCTTCCAACTGAAGCTCCTTCGCCACGGTCACACCATCCTTCGTCACCGTGGGCGACCCCCAGGATTTCTCCAGCACCACGTTGCGCCCCTTGGGACCCAGCGTCACACAAACGGCGTCCGCCAAGATGTTCACCCCGCGCATAACTTTCGCGCGAGCCTCTTCGCTGAACTTGACAATCTTCGCAGGCATTGTTCCTATCCCTCCCTTAGTTCTCGATGATCCCGAGAATGTCCTCTTCCCGCAGGATCAAATGCTCTTCCCCTTCCAACTTGATCTCGGTTCCAGCGTATTTGCCGAAAAGCACCCGATCCCCGGTCTTGACGTCCGGTGCTATCAGCTTGCCATCCTCCCGCTTGCCCGGGCCCACAGCGATTACCTTCCCCTCCTGGGGTTTCTCTTTGGCTGTGTCGGGAATTATGATCCCACCTTTACTCCTTTCCTCCTCCTCGATCCGCTTGACTATCACGCGATCGTGCAATGGGCGAATCTTCGTCGCCATAGGACACTACCTCCTCTCGAAACGATTTGTTGCTAAATGAACTACCGCCGCCAGAGCACCTCGAAGCGATGGTCCCTGGCGCCGCAAACCGACAGGCCCGAGCGCCACTCCCTTAGGGCCCGCGTACCCGCTGGCCAATGTGCATGGCGAACACCTTAGTTTCACTAACTTGCGCGACCTCGATGGCCCGCACGGCGGGCGGCCCTGGAATCGCGGGCGTGAAATCTAAAGTCGGCGGAGATAAAGTCAAGGGGGCCGGGCCACGGAGCCCGGCTATTTCGAAAGCGCTACCGCCCGGCCGATTTGGCGCAGAACGAAGCGCCGACCCAGCCGTGACTCCATTGCTTTGGCCAAAAGAAGGGATCTAGAGCCCCAAGGCAGGTACACCGCGAGCGGCTTGGCGAAAACCCCTTCTCAGCTTCGCCGCAGGCGCGGCCGGTTTCCCTCCCCTGCCGGCTCCCAGGGTGAGCCACCCCGCGCCTCTGAGAAGGGGAACGTTGCGGGGGTCCCAGCCCTTGCAGTGGCTTCGTCCCCGGCGCACCCCATCTAGCAACACTCGCGGCCCGAACCGGGCTCGCCGCCACCACAATCCGCGGTGGGCCCGCACGCGTCCCTAACGACCCAACTCTCCGAGATCTCCGCATCGGAGAATGCTTGGGCCTTGGATCGTACCATCCGGCCAATCCCGATTGCGGCGCCAAGCCGCTCCTTCCGGCCGTTCCGCAAGCCACCACTGCCGGCGGCTAATTCGTCCCCGGCCCAGCCTTGTATTTCAGCGGTGGCGAAATTTGCGGCGACCGCCGCCGCAACTCGGACCAGCCGCCCCAGCTCGCTCGGCTGGCTCTCCAGGGAGACCGCGCCGGAAAGGACATGTCCGATCAGCTCCTCCGCCTTTTCTCTCATAACAATAGTCGCCAGCTCTCTAGCTCGAAACCCCTCCGCAAAAGCCCACTCGGCCTGCTCCACGCTCGCCTTTGTCTGCGCGAGCCTACCCATGAGTTTCTCGGCACAGCGCCGGCAATCAGCCGCGGCGGCCGCTCCAATCGCGATCAGGACTTTTTCCTCGTCGCTCAACTCGCCAAACTCTTGCATCGTTTCTGCCCTCCTCGAGTTGGGGTTTGCCGAGCCCAGTGCGCCTGATGATTCACACCGAATCGGCTCCCCTATCGAGACGAGTGGGGTTGGAAAAGGATACGGAGAGCCTAGAATGCCCCGAGAAAAGCGACCGCGCCGCCACCTACGACTTCTCGCCGCCTCGAGGCTGCCTGCGGTCGCAGGATAGCACGTCGCCCTCGTCGTAATAAAAACCGCAGTTCTCGCTTAGCAACGCTCGCAGCTTTCGCCGCGCCCTCTGGATCCGGATCTTTACCGTCTCTAGCGAGCATCCGAGCACTTCCGCAATCTCGGCGTTCTTAAACCCCTCGAGGTCGCGAAGAACAATTGCGGCTCGGTAATCCGGAGGGAGGCCATCGACGAAACCCCGGATGCACTCCCCCATTTCAGACCGCTCGAGCAGTTTGTCGGGAAGCTTCGGATCCGCCACCGAAACCGACTCGTCGGCGGCGACCGGCTCCGCTCCGTTGTCCCAGGACTCCGCAGGCGGTGGCGAGCCCGCGCGCTTGCGCACGAGATCGACGTAAACGCTCGTTGGAATCCGATAGATCCAAGTCGCCAGATTGGAGCGCCCCTCGAAAAGGGCAAGGCCTCGGTCCACTCGAAGAAACGTCTCCTGCGCGAGTTCCTCGCACAGCGCTCGATCCCTGGTGAGCCGATGAAAGTAGCGCATGATCGGGGCGCGGTACGCACTATACACGGCGTCGAAACCCGACGCGGCGAAAGCATCGCGCTTCCCCGAGCGAAGTTCTTGTTGGCGTTCGCGACCCACTCGGCTATCCTCCTCGGCCGACCCAGGCTTCGCCTCTTCAACACCACGCAGCCCACGAGCCCCGATTGTAGCCAGCACCCGGACGACCCGTCGATTTCCTTTTTGGAAGCCTAGCACTGCAATGGCCCAAGGGGCAAACCGGCCGGCGCCGAGGCATGCCCGCTCTCGCCTTGCCACTTCGGCAAAGCCTGCTTCCCGGCAGTTATGACGTGGAAACGTCGCAAAGGGATACACCCTCGTCCAAAGTCCGCCCGACGTGTATCCGACCCGCGCTATTTTACGTCCAAACCTCCGGGCCACACGCAAAGCCAGGCCGCTTTTCGTTTTCGCGCCGGGAGGCGAGATCATGATGGCGACGGTCAAATGGCTCTTGGGGGCAGTTGTGAGGAGCTTGATACTGGGAGGGTTCGCCACCGGCTACTTCGCCGTCCGAGCGAGCCTAAAAGAGGAGCTCGTGGCTCGCCCGGGCACGGCCCATCCCACCCTCTCGCGCCAAAGCTGTATCGATTGTCACGCCCCCATAGCGGCAGAATGGGTGCAGTCGTTTCACTTCCGCAGCGTAAGCGGCCCATACTGGGAGCGCATCCGGCGCAAAGGATACTCGCGGCTTTTTCAAACCCTGCGCGTGCCTTGTATGGAGTGCCACGCCCCGGCAAACGTGCTCGATCTGCCCCCTGGGAAGCAGCCGGCCAGGCGCCGGGAAGCGGCCGAACTCGGCGTCGACTGCGTCTCCTGCCACGTCTCCGAGCAGGGCATCGTAGGACCAGGTCGCTCGCATGGAGCACCCGACGAGGTGCTTGCGGACGAAAGATTCCTGGATCCGATGATTGCCAGCACCACGGTTTGCGCCACCTGTCACGAGGAACAGGGTGACTGTTCCGACACGGTCACGGAATGGCGAAGGTCCGACTTCGCGGCCCGAGGCGTATCCTGCCTCGACTGCCACATGGCGCAGGTGATGGCGCCCTCGGTGGCCGCAGGCCCCGCGCACAGACGGCGCAGCCACAGGTTCTTCGGAGACAAGGATCCAGGGACTCTCGAGAAGGCCTTGAACACCCACATCATCGTGACTCAAAACGGAAAGGCAGTAGTGCAGATTACGAATGACAGAGTAGGCCACTCGCTGCCTGCAGCCGGGATGAACGCGCTTGTGGTGCAAGTCTCCATCGAAGACGAGCTGGGAGCCGTGATCGAGCAAAGCGAATGGTTGTTCGGCTCGCGCGAGCTCATCCCAGGGTACCTCGATTTCTGGCCTTTTAGACCGGATACTAGCATCCCAGCGGGAGAGGTTCGCAGAATGGAAATCCCGCCCCCGGCCGGCCCAGGCACGATACGCGTCGAGTTTCGCTACCGCGACTGGTTTGCGATACCAGACGACGATCGACCCATAACGAGGATCGTCAAGAAGTACTAACAGGGGCGAGCGCGCAAGCGGCCCCCAGCGAGTCGCCTACACCAAGGCATTAAACAACCCGGCCGGAGCGTGGGCGCGGATCATACCGCCCGGGGAAAATCCCTCCGCGCCGCTTTGGCCGGCTTTGGGCGCGGGCAGCTCCGAGGGGGCACCTATGAGCCCGAGTACGTGGTCTTGCAACTGTGCCGCTGCTTCTTCGACCGTGGCCTGCAATTTGGCAAGCCGGCTCAACAGTGCCTGAGCTTCCATTTGGGCCTTCGCGCGCCTGAGCTCCGCGATCTCGTAGCGAAGCCGCGCGGTGCTGGCTTCGGCTCCCAGGCGAACTCCCTCGGCTCGTGCGCCGCTAGCCTCGGCCCGCTCCTCGGCCGCCAATTCCTCCTGGGCCTCGCTCAGCTCCAGGGAGATCCGCCGTTTCTCCTCTTGGATCTCCTGCGTCGATGGCTGCCCGGCGGCAACCTCTTCGGGCTTCTTAGCCGCATTGCCTTGCGCGGCGCCCGCTTCTCGGTTCTCGGACTCCTGGCCTTGGCGCAGTACCTCCTCGCCTGGGGCCGATCGGTCGATCGAGGCGACAATCGTGAGGCCACCCTTTAGGGTCGAGAATGCGCCGTCTTTTCCATGCGTGAATTTGCTGTGCGCTAGAATGACCTGCCGCCCCTGCGCGATCGCCTCCCTTTGAAGCCGCACACGGTTGCGAAGCTCCTGCGCAGTTACGAGCTGTGTGCTTCGGCTTGCGGGGGCGCGCGTGGCAAACCCCGGCTCGCCGGGGTCGAGCCGGTAATGAAGCGTCGGATTGCTCAAAAGTGGAACCCGATCTATCGTCACGGTCACCTCGGCACACGCGCCCCGAGGCACACACCTCTGGGGTAATATCGGCAAGAGAGGGACAGAACCTTAAAAGCGGCCCGTCACGTGCGCGCCGGTGGCACCCCCGATCGGTCCTTGATGGTGGACGCCGCGCCAAGGAAGGTTGTCCCGTAAAGCCCCGACCGGGCGAACAAGCGCAGAACGGCCTTCCTAGGGGCGCATTCTCGCCGAGCGCGTCTGACCTCCGCAGCACTTGCTAGCTCCCTCGTGGGCGTGATACCGAACCCCCTTAGAGACAAGGGATATCGGAAAGGGCCCCCCAGGCCCTGCACCCGGGGAGATGGGTGGGGATCTGTGCTGTCTCAGCCGGGAGATACCTTTCACCGGGGCGCCCGCACCATATCCCACGGTCGGAAGAGAGGGACCACGGACAAACGAATCCTGCACATGTCGCCATACCCTGGGGGAAGAATCGCCGGTCGCCGCTCTTCCAGCTACGGACTTCGCTTACCCCTGGTCGTTTTCTCCACGCTCCTCGTCGCGATCTTCTGGAGACTCTTCATCGGTGAAGGACTGTCGAGTGACGGCGCCTTGCTCAAATGGCAGCCCTGGTCGGATATGCAAGGTCTTGCGCCTGCCCGCTCGGCAAATCCGCTTCTGCGCGACCAGTACGCGGTCTTCAACGCGAACGAGGAGTTCATTTCGAGATGGGTGCGCCGCGGCGTTTGGCCGCTGTGGAACCCTGACATCGCCCATGGCGTGCCCTCTGTCGCCAGCCTGCAAAACGCCGAATACTACCCGATCAACCTGCTCTTTTGGCTCCTCCCGCCGTTTTGGAGTCGCGGCATACGAGCGATTCTAAAGGTTAGCTTTTGTCTCGTGGCCACCTTCGCCCTAGCTCGGAGCCTTGGTATATCACGCGCAGGTGCAACTTCGGCCGCGACGAGCTATGCCTTTTGCGGCTTCAACACCGTCTGGCTCGGCCATCCACCCCCGAATGTTTCTCTCCTTCTTCCCGGCATGCTGTTCACCCTCGAAAAAATGCTCCGGACCGGTTCATTTCGCTGGGGTGTCGCGCTCGCTTTGTGTGCTGGCGCCGCCCTGCTCGGCGGCCACCCGCCGACAGTTTTTCACGTGTCGATACCCATTCTTATCTATTACCTGCACCGCCAGCTCATCGCCCCCACGCGCCCCCGCCCAGTGCTCCCCTTCCACTCCGTAGCATGGCGGCTGGTTCTTTGTACCTTGGCCGCCGGCGCGATCGGTAGCGTGGCGCTGTTACCATGGGTCGAATACCTCAGTCAAAACCCCGGCGACATTTTGCCGTTTCGCCACATCAGGGTGCTTTCCTGGAGAGCACTGGTAACCTGGATTATCCCAGATTTTTTTGGCCACCCAACCTCCGTGGACTGGGCGTCTACCCTTTACCGGATGGCCGGATGGGAAAATTACTGCGAGAGGACCGGCTTCACAGGAGTGGCGGCACTTATGCTCGCCATTCGTGGCTTGGCCTCGCGGCGCTATCGCTCGCTGGCCTTGCCGTGGATAGTCGCACTTGGCGCAAGCGTCGCGCTGATCTACGACCTCCCGATCGTAGGCGACCTCGGCCGCGAGCTCCCGGTCTTCCGGAGTGTGAACAACTCGAAGATGCTGTCGGTGGCGGCATTCGCGGTGGCGATGCTGGCCGGGATGGGCTTCGATACCGTGCTGAACCGACGGGAATCCGTAGCCTGGACCGCCGTGAGTTGGACGGCGATGGCTGCTGCGGTGGGTGCGCTCCTTTGGGCGCTTTGGCCGGACGGGCAGGGGCAGCAATGGCTCACCAAGGCGGGCCTGATGCCTAGCTTTCTGAGCGCCTGTATCTGGGCCCTCTTACCTGCGATGGTCCTGACGTTCGCCGCAGCGGTTGCTCGAATGGGAAAGCGAGCGGCGGCGGCTTGGATGATCCTGGCTGTTTCCATGGTCGAGATGTGGCGGTTTGCAAGTGCGTTCCACACGACCATCCCAAGGACATTGGCGGCCCCGGCTACGGATGGGATTCGCTACCTTGCCGAGCACGCCACTCGAGGTCGTGTTTTGCCCATAGGCCGAGCACTCCTGCCCGGCAATACGATGCTGCGTTACGGCGTCGCGGATGCCAGGGGAGGCGATTGGATAAACGTAAGGCATTACGAGTTCCTGGTAACAGGCCGAAGCGGTGACTACGACTTCGGCTACTCCCTAGAACAAGTTCCTCCGACGCTCCAGGCCCTCAATGTTTCCTATCTCGTCTTTCCACGCGCCACCCCCCTACCCGCCGGCAGCTCTCTCGCCTATGACGGCGAAATGCGCATCGTAAGAGTCGGGAGCACCATGCCACGAGTGCTCCTCGTGCACGATTACCTGCGGGTGGAAAGCGACGCAGAGGCGCGGCGACTGATCGCAAGCGGAATGGTCGACCTGCGACGAACCGTCCTCATTACTAGCCCGGGTGATCCTCTCCCGCCTGGTGCTCCCGCCGGTGCGACAAAAGTGACCGAATATGCAAAGATTATCTCTTCCACACCCAACGAGGTGCGCGTCGCCGTGAGCGCCCGAAAGGCTGGTTTTCTCGTCCTAACGGACACCTTTTACCCGGGTTGGCGATGCACGATAGATGGACGGGAAGCGGTAATCCACAGGGCGAATGTCGCGTTTCGCGCGGTTTACGTAACCCCAGGGCTCCATGATGTAGTATTCGGATACCGGCCACCCGTGTGGTTTCTCGGCCTGGGTCTGGCCGCCGCAACGATTGCAGTGATCGCCGCAGTCTCTGGAGCGGCCGCGGTTCGGGCAATGGGCAGACGAGCGAGTGCCACTTAGCCTCCGCACCGCCCAGAGCATGGAGAGATGCTTTCGTTGGACTATCGCAATGGCCGCGCGCCACGCCCCGGCCTTCTTTCTCTAGCGCACCGGTTCGGGAGCTGCGGCAAAGGCGCGAAGCCGTAAGGGCCAGGTTGCGAAGGCCAGCTTGAACTCTCGCGCTTAGCCCTTTCGGGCGGGGGCCGCAAGCTAAAGTTGCCCCGAGGCACGCTTTGGTCGGCGGGGGAAGAGGTCGTCCACGCCGGTCAAGGTAACGACACCAGGCTCGGGAACGCTTCTCCCACCCAAAGCGAAGTGATAAACGGCCCGACCCTCCCGCCTCGGGTCGATCCGCCAGAAGCGGTGGACCTCCTCATCGTAGAAGGCACCGATTCCGGTCGCGGAAAACCCACCGGCCGCCGCGGCAAGATAGAGGCCCTGCCCGAGAAAGCCCCCTTCGAAATGCGTATAGCGCCACCCCCGGGGCCCATGGGCTGCAAAGGCACGCGGAAGATCGCCGATAAGGGTAAATACCACCGCAGCATGGGCCGCCATCTCCTGTTCCAGGGAAAGATACCCGGCCACCCGCGAAAAATCCCCCGCTTCCATCAATCCAAGCCCCCTGCCGTCGGCCGTGACCCAATAGGCGCCGGGGGCGACGCCCTCCACGCGAGAAACAAACGCCAGAGGCCTAACGAGCCGCCGAGCCGCGCTCTCGCCCGAGATCTCCCAGTTTGCCCAGTCGCGGGGCGGCTGCGGCAGGGAAGCCATGAGTGCCGCGCTAAGACTCTCCCGGGACAGGTGGGCGTGAGGATCGTGGTCCACGGCACTTCGGCGCGCGCGAGCCACAATGGCGTAGGGCACGTCTAGCCGTGGCGGTGGTGGCAAGAATACCATCTCGCCACCGCTCCACTCCCGATTCCCCTCCGGCGTAGCCCTGGAAGCTGGGAGAGGGGCCACCAAGCAGGTGGATGCGAAGGCGGCAACCATCTCGGGATCGAGCTCCTCCCTGGGGGAGACGGGGCTCGGCTCTCCCTCGACCGGTGGCGGATGCGGCTCGCTCCGCCCGAGCTGCCACTGCCGAAGGGCAGACAGCTCCTCACGGCTGCCGAGCGCAATGATGAGCAACGGCTCTTCGCCACCCCTTCGGCAATCCAACAGCTCGGCGATGCGATCGTCGGCGAAGTGACCGATGAGCGCACCCATCCACCCCCCCGCTCGAGCCGCCCCCAGTATGCAAGCAGCGGCGTGGCCGGCGTCGAGATGGCAGTAGCGCAGGGCACGCTTTCGGTATTTCCACGCCTCCCGCCAAAAGATCGAGGTAAGGACAACCAAAACGGTTATGTCCTCGCTTCTTCGCCCCGCCGCGCCGAGAAGCGGCTCCACCCAGGCTCCCCTGCGTCTCAGCTCCAGCCCATGAACATCCGCCCGATAGTGATAGATTCCATCGCTTAAACCGGCCACCCTCCGGACCGCGACCCAGGTCTCCGTAGGATGGAGATTGCCGGAAGATGGGTTGACCCGAAGCGACCAGCCCCGACTCCTTCCCGGAACCGCTTTGCGCGCCGAGAGGGCAACCGAGTGGAAGAGAAGATCGCCTAGCGACTGGAGATCGAAAGGCCCGCCCGCGGCAGGCAAGGAGTCGTACCATCTGCCCAGAATCTCGCCACACGTCGCCTCCGGGGAAGAGGCCGGCAGGGGAAGAAGCTCGAGCGCCGATCCCGTCCAGCGGCGGAACGGATCGGGCTGGTTGCTCCAGTCGAGCCCCCCCGCCCGCCGACGAACCGACTCCCAGCTATGCTCGGTAGCTACATGATATTTCTCTATAGCCAGCATGCGCGGCCCTACCCGGCGCGGGGAAGCCGCCTCGTTCCCCTCGGGATCGGCCGCCTCAGGGCTCGAGCGGCTCGTCGGCAGCCAGCGCCCTCGCCGCCCGGGTATCGAGCGCTTCCCCTTGCAGCAGATCCACGCCGTTTCGAGCGAACCGCTGGGCCGCAACCGCCGCCCGTGCGTCCCTCTCCTCCTCCACACACCACTGCGCGTGGCGGACAAGCAGCGCAAGCGCAAGCGCCCGTCCCAGCGTCAGGGCCACTCGCCGCGCGTTCGCCTCTAGCTCGTCCTCCCGCCCCCGGCCTGCCCGTCCCATGCATTGCATCGCGTGCTCGGTTGCCTCGAGCGCCCGCCGAGCCGGTTCGCGCAAGCTTACGTGGCGGGCTGCCAGAGCGTGCTCGGAGACCGTCCTAGCCAAAAGATCGAGCGCTCCCTCGCTTGCCATCGCCCGCAGCGCATCGAGGGAGAGGACGTTCGTGGTTCCCTCCCAGATCGGCAGCACCTGGGCATCGCGAAGCAGCCTGGGAAGACCCGTGTCTTCCACGTAGCCCGCGCCGCCAAAGCACTCGAGAACCTCGCTCGAGACCGCCACGGCCTGCTTGGCAGTGGTAAGCTTGACCAAAGGAGTCACCAAGCGAAGGAGCCGGGTCTCGCCGCCAGCCTCTTCGTCGTGCTCCTCCTTGCCGAGGAGCTCGGCCGCGTAAAAGGCGAGGTGCAGGGCCGCCTCGCATTCGGCCTGCAATCCCGCCATCGTGTCCGCGTGCAGAGGCTTGGCAGAAAGCTTGGCCCCGAAAGCCTCTCGCCGCCGAGCGTAATCCCTGGCCAGAGCCACCCCACGGCGCATCTCGGCCACCGCGCAAAAGGAATTCCACAACCGAGTCACGTTGAGCATCGGCGCTATCGCCCGCACGCCATCTTCCAGCCCCGCCACGGGCTCGGCCGCCACTCCATCCAAAGTGAGCTCCGCAGTCGGCACCTTGCGGGTTCCCAGCTTCTCTTTCAGCCGATTTATCGCGATCCCCGGTGCCAGGCCCTCCCCATGGCGGGTCTCGAGGTAAAAAAGAGCTAGCCCGCGACCCCCGGGGCCGTTCCCCTCGGGCCTGGCCAGCGTCAGCGCCATCTCGGAGGTGGTCGCACTGGTGAACCACTTGCTGCCATACAGGCGCCAGATACCATCGACCTTCCGGGCAACGCTCAGGCTGCTGCCCACATCGGATCCGCCCGTCTTCTCGGTCATCCACTGGCCAGCGGTCCACACCGTGCTTGGCTCCCGCGATACCAGGCGGGGGAGTGCCCTGTCGATTAGAGACTGATTGCGATGGAAGAGGAGGGTCTTGGCGGCGCCATCGCTCATCGCGAGCGGACAGGTATAGACGTCGCTCGAGGCATGGAAAAGGTAGGCCAAGGCGAACTGACACACCCGCGAGAAGGCACCGTAGCGCCGCTCATAGGGAAGCGCCACCAACCCGAACTCACACGCAAGCCGTTTCGCTTCCCTCCAAAGCGGCGTCACTTCTATGCGATCTACGCGCCTCCCCCAGGGATCCCACTGGATGAGCGAGGGCTCGCTGGAGCGGTCGGCGAGCTGGAACTCGTAAAGTCGCCCGCCACTGAGTTCTCCCATGCGGGCGAGCACGGGAAAGACCTCGGCCTTGATCTCCTCCGGGAGAACCCGCGTCAGGTAAGAGCGAAGCGGCCGGTCCTCGGTCCACTGGTTCCCAAGCCGCGGCGCTTCCTGGAAAAATTCCACACCGCTCATTCCGGCCTTTCGGCGCCCGGGTGTCAATCCCCCCAGCCTTCCGCGCTCGTTCCCTTCTCCCCGAATCCCCGCTGCCGATGGCGCGGAATGGGCAGATACTCCACGGTGGGTTGCCTCCTCGTGGGCTGCGGGTAAAGGCTCATGAGCTGATAGAACTCGCGGGGCATGTCGCCGGTGACCTTGAGGCCGAGCGAGCGAGCCTGGTCGAGCGTGATCGGATGGTCATGGGTCCAGCCTCCCTCGGACAGCACCCTGGCCAGCCGCACCGCATCCTCCTCGGGATAGTTTTTGCGCAGAAGCTCTTCCACCGCTTCGCGCACCTGCCGCGCCGCCTTCTCCGCCATGTCGGCAAGGATCAAGGTCCGATCCTCGAGATCGGCCACTGGCTTCTTCTTCACCGCCTCCAATAATGATGCCCCTGGATACCCGCCGATCTGCGGGTCCACCTGGCCGAGGACCGCTCCCTCCGACATGACGATCCGATCCGCCGCCAGCGCGATGAGAGTGCCGCCCGACATGGCATAGTGAGGAACGTAAACCGTCACTGGGCCGCTATGCTTGTTGATGGCACGGGCGATCTGCAGGGAAGCCAATACCAAACCTCCGGGGGTGTGCAGCACGATGTCGAGCGGAACCTCCGGATCGGTCATTTGAATGGCACGCAGCACCTCCTCCGAGTCGTTGATATCGATGTAGCGAAACACGGGAAAGCCGAGCAGGCTCATGGTTTCTTGCCGGTGGACCAGCAGGATCACTCGCGAGCCCCGCCGCTTCTCGATTTTCGCAATGAGCCGCTGGCGGGTGGCCTCGAGCATCCTCTGGCGAATCACCGGCTGGAGGGCGGAAATCATGAAAAATACCCAGAACAAGTCCAGGAACTTCATTTTCTACTCCTGCACCCCGGCGAAACCGCCGCGTCACCATTGGGGGAAGCGAAACCTGTAAAGCTCGTCGTCATAGTAGGCCCTATAGCTTCTCCTCCGCTTTCGCACGAGCGGCATGAGAAACATACCGGTAACGAAGCCCCCGACATGCGCCCACCAAGCAATCCCTGCGGCGTGGCCTGGGGCCACAAGCGAAAATGCTCCCGAGGATAGCTGCGAGATGAACCAGACGCCGAGATAAAAAACGGCCGGCACTTCGATAAAATAAGGCACGAGGAAAAACGGTAGCAGGGTGACCACCCTGGCTGTGGGAAAGAGCAGCATGTACGCGCCCATGACTCCCGCTATGGCGCCGGAGGCGCCTATGGCTGGCACCGTGGAGTGGGGATTGAACAAGAAATGGGCGAAGCTCGCCGCAACCCCGCAAGCGAGATAAAAAAAGAGAAACCTCCAATGCCCCATGCGGTCCTCCACGTTGTCCCCGAAGAGCCAAAGCATCCACATGTTACCCACGAAGTGGAGCCACCCCCCATGGAGGAAAATGTTGGTCACGAAGGGCCAGAGATCATCCGCCGGGATTCCGAGCAGCACGGCCCAGCTCGGGTGCGTGTATCTCGCCGGGACGAGCCCCAGGTGGTAGAAAACGCCCTCCAACATGCGCTGCGGAAGGGAGAGCTCGAAGAAGAAGACGATGCCGTTTACCGCGATCACCAGCCAAGTAACGAGGGGGCTTTCTCGGCTAGGCACCGAATCGCGAATCGGGATCAACCCAAAATACTCCTAACCCACTTGCCAGCCGCCTGCGGTGGCCGCTCCCAACGCTAGCCGATCGTGGCGCGAAAAACCAGCCGGTCATCGTGACCTTCGTTGCCGGTCCGCAGGATTGCGCTTTAGGGCGCCTGACCTCGAGGGTGGACTCGCCCGATGGCCGCAAGCTTCTCGTTCCCGCCCTGGCGCTGGGATTGACAGCAAGGGGGGGACTGTGAGATATTTGCGCCATTGTGCAAGCACGCAAGTCATTCCAGGCGCGGGGCAGAGAGAGACGGCTGGCGAACCTTCTTCTCCCCGAATTCTTCGGGGCTCTCTGCGACCCGAGCCGCCTGTTGGTGCTGGCCCGGCTGGTCGAATCGGGAAGACCCAGCACCGTCGGGGAGATCGCGGCCTGCTGCCCCACGAGTCTCTCGGCGGTCTCTCGCCATTTGAGCAGACTTCGCAGCGCCGGGATCATCGAGAGCGAGAAACGCGGGCGGGAGGTGTACTATCGAGTAAGGGGAGCGGCCGTCGCGCGAACGCTGCGGTCTATGGCCAATGCGATCGAGCACTGCTGCCCCTCGAAGGACGGTGGCGCCCGGCGGCGACGCCGCAAACGAGGCGGAAAAGGAGACGAGCGATGAGAACAGAGGAGGAGATCAGAAGGAGCGTATCCGAAGCATATTCTCGAGCCGTGTCCCGGCCGGTCGAAGGATCCTGCTGCGGGTCTCCCGTACCGCAGGGAGTGGCCGCGAAGCTAGCCGGCTATACGAGCGAAGAGCTCGCATCCTTGCCGCCCCAGGCCGTCGTCAACTCCTTCGGCTGCGGGAACCCCTTGGCTCTCAGCGAAATCGGCGAAGGGGATGTCGTGGTGGACCTCGGCTCGGGCGCGGGGATCGATATTCTGCTCGCCGCCAAAAGGGTCGGACCGAGCGGACGAGCCATCGGCATCGACATGACCGAGGAGATGATCGCCAAAGCCCGGGAGAACATAGCCGCCGCGGGGCTCGGGAACGTCGAGGTACGAAAAGGAATCATAGAGGAACTTCCTGTGGAGTCCTCCTCCGCCGACTGGGTGATATCGAACTGCGTGATCAATCTCTCACCCGACAAGCCAAGGGTGTTCGCTGAAATAGCTCGGGTACTGAAGCCCGGCGGTCGCATGCTCGTGTCGGACATCGTCGCCCGGGATCTCCCCGCATGGGTGAAGGGAAACGGAGCCCTTTACTGCTCTTGCATCGCGGGGGCAATCAGCGAAGAGGAGTATTTGGAGGGCCTGAGGCGTGCCGGCCTAGAGGATGCGCAGGTGCGAGAGAGGCTCGTTTACGATCGCTCGCAGCTCATCGCCCTGGTAAAATCAGAGCTGCCACAGCTCGAGCGGGCACTGGCGTGTTGCGCCGGCACGATCGGCGACGACACCATCGCGCGCATCGCCGAGTCGGTCGAGGGAAAGATTTGGAGCGCGAAGTTTTACGCGAGAAAGCCCCTCTAGTGTCCGGGCACCCCTTCGACGCCGGGTCGAAACCGGAAGATCTGATAGGGAGCATGCCGCCTCATGGTCGCTTGCGAGGTGAAGAGGACATGCTGAAGCGAACTGCAGGTCAGGTAGAGCCACCCATCCGGCCCGAAGCTCAAGCCATCTGGCCACCGCAGCCGCTCATCTCGCACGATCGTGGTTAGCTTGCGATCCTGGCCCAGCGCCATGACCGCGTCATACTCGGGGGCGGTGATATAGATGTTTCCCGCCGAATCGATACTGAGGCCATCGCTCAGCGGCTTGGGCCCGAAGTCCTCCACTCGGGAGGCCAGCTCAGCGGGGGCGAGGGAAGCGTCTGCCAGATCAGCCGTAGAGATTCGGTACAAGCGGCTGTCGCTTACGGGCCCGTAGTAGAGCCACTTCCCCTGTTTGTCGAGTGCGATGGAATCGACCCCCAATTTGAGGGTAACTACGCCGAATATCCTCATATCCCGCTCTCCCGCTCGCAAGAGGTAGTTCTTGGCGACAACCGAGCGGTGCCTCTCCAGCACGCGCCTGCTCTCGCGCCGAATGGTATCGTATATGATCAAGGCGGGGCGCTGCAGGAACGGGCTGGTCTCGGCTATGTAGATCTTCTCGCCCGTGGGATCGACCTGAAAATCGTTCAACATCGACAAGAGAGGCGCAACCGAGGAGGGGAACTCGTATTTGTGAACGAGCTGGTTAGTGGCTAAATCGAAGGCCAGAAGGCGAGGCTTCCCGCGTCCGTAGCGGCCGTGATCGAGCACCCAGAGGCGCTCGCGCTGATCGATCCGAAGGGAGAGGGGGGATTGAAAGTACGGAATGCCCGCCGCCTCTTCCTGGAAGGCTCCGTTGGGGTAGGGAAAAGGCTTGGCGCCGACCAGCTCGGCAACTTTGATGGGAGGGTCCCCGTCCGGGTGGAACGTGAAAAAGATCCTGCCGGTGCGCGAAACTGCAATATTGCCCGGAGGATGATCGAGGTTGGCGACGACCTCCACTTCTTGCGCGGAAAGCCTCGGCTTGCCGACTTTGAGCTCGAGCCGCTCTCCACCGCCGAAGAGGAGCCGCGCGAGAAGCAGGAGGAGGGCCAAACCACCCACCACGAAAAGGAGGCCCCACGAAAACCGCCTCATCTCTCGACCGCCCTTCCTGAAACCCTTGCTATGCCGCGCAACCCGCGCTCCCAGCGAAACCCGATCTCCTCCGCGATCTTCTCCCCCAAGGCTTGTCCGTTAGCGCATCTCCGGTCGCGTATAGGATGACATAACGCTGCCCGCTAACAACACCACCACCGGCCTCGGCAGCGCCCGCTCGAGACTCACCCGGAGCCAATTGAACCATCCGCTTATCACCGAAGGTTGGCGGCCCAAGGCATCGAGGGCCACCTCGACCACGCGCTCGGGGGGCTCGCCCGGATGTTCCAACTCGCCCGCCGCGGCCTGGAACTCCGTCTGTGTGGGGCCGGGCTCTATGACCAGGACGTCCACCCCGGTGCCGCGAAGCTCCGCCCAAAGCGCCTCTCCCAAAAAGAGATCGAACGCTTTGGTCGCGCTGTACACCCCATGGTATGGAACAGGCTGCCGGCCCGCGATAGAGCCGGTAAAAAGAACCGCACCCCGCCCGCGCCTCAGCATCGCGGGGAGCAAGTGCGCGGTGAGGATGACCGGAGAGCTGCAATTGACCTCCACCATGGCGCGCAGCCGCGCCGGTTCCTGCTTATCGAACCGCCCCGCGTAACCGAAGCCCGCATTGTTGACGAGAATGCCGATATCGAGGTCCTTTACCGCCGAAACGATCTGCTCGGCGCCGTGCGGATCCGCCAGGTCGGCTGGGACGACCCTGGTGTTCACCCGAAAGCGCTCTTCGATCTCCTGGGCGAGCTCCTCCAACCGATCGCGCCGTCGTGCGCTCAAGACCACAGAGACCCCTTGCGCCGCAAGCGCTCGCGCGAATTCGCGACCGATTCCAGCCGAAGCACCTGTCACCAGTCCCCAGTTACCGTAACGCTCGCAAAGGGGTGGCCTGGGTGAGGTAAAGCGCTCCTTCGCGTTCCAAAGAGCGAGAGCGAGGGCGCCGACACAGGCTGCTCCAACCATCCCGGAGAGCCAACCCCACAGGCCGCCGACATACAGAACGCTCCACAAGAAGGTGCCTAGCGCCACTTGCGCCGCGTAAAGCGAAGCCCACGGCCACATCCAGCGCCGCATGCGCCAGAACCCGTAGGCACCGAGGGAGTAGATCACCCAGTGAAGGGGCGCGGTCAATTTAGCACCCCAGCCCCGGGTAACTACTCCGAGCCAAACCTCTTCGTCGACCGCGACGGGCTTGAGGAAAAGGTCCCATGGGAGATAACCGACGGCCATGACCACGCAGTAAGCCATGAGAAGGTTCATCCACGTGGGTCTTCGCGCGAGCGCCTCTCCAAGCCACTCCTTCATGTCCTTCGCTGGCATCTTATACCCCAGTATGCTTTCCCGAGCCGCACCCGCTCCCGCCACGCACCGCGGTCCGGCCCCTCAATTGAAGCGCGGCAGAACCTCGCGGCCGAAGGACTCGATCTGGGCGGCCGACGAGAAGTTGACCGCGAGAAGCGAAAGACCGTGCTTCCGCTCCCTTCTTCTCAACTCCCTCTCCATTTCCTCCGGCGTTCCGATCAGCACCACCGGGTGGTGCAGGATCTCCTCCGGAGAAAGGCCAAAGACAGCAGAAAGGTTCTCGGCCATCGCTCTGGTCTCGGCGGCGCTGGCCGTCATCGCGTAGTTGAAGATCGTCGTGGCGAAGCGCACCGATCCCGGTGGGCGGCCGGCCTTCTCCTCCGCGCGGCGGACTCGCTCAAGCTTCTCTCCCAGGGAACCGTCGGTGAACTCTCGGACCGAATCGAGAGTGGTCGTCCCAGCGGCGCCGATCGCCGGTACCATGTGGATGACGTCGGCCCACTGCCCGGCGCGTCTGAGGATTCCGTTTCCGCTGCCGCCCAGCATCAGAGGCGGGGCTGGCTTTTGCACCGGCGTGGGCAAGCAGATCGCGTCCCGAAGCGAAAAATACGCCCCCTCGAAGGAGAATGGCTCGCCCCTCCAAAGGCCTCGAATTATCGCGACCGCTTCGTCCATGATCTTTAGCCGCTCGGAGACCGGGGGGAAATCGATTCCCATCATCTCGAACTCCGCCCTGGTCCACCCCGCCCCGACACCGGCCACTAGGCGGCCGCCGCTCGCCTCGTCGACCTGGGCAAAGAGCCTGGCCTGCATCGCCGGGTGCCGAAAGAGCAGGCATGCTACGTGGCTCCCAATCCTGATCTTCTTGGTACGCTGCGCCAACGTGGCCATGACGAAATTCAACTCGTACGCGGGGATGTCTGTTTGCAGGGCTCCGAGGCTTTCGAAGACGTAATGGTCCGGGACGAAGGCGGTATCGAATCCCAGCTCTTCGGCCAACACCGCTTCGTCGATTATGGCCTCTATGCCGGTCTTGTCCCGTCTCACCTGACCTCCACCCACTTGGATGGCGAATTTCATCGGCTCACTCCCTTCTTTTGGCGCCTGCTTTCATCCGATAGCGGAAATCGCAGTCGAGCCCCCTTCCATGATCGTGCGGCTTCGGCTCGACTTGACCTGAGGACTCCCGACCGCGGCCACGTGAAAATCGCTTTCGCAGAGGAGGATAAAGCCGAGCTCAGGCTCGCCGAGCTCCCGAAAAAAACTGCGAAGCGGCACCCCGTCACGTTGAACTCGAGGGCCCCCTCCTCCTGTTTGATGAGCTCGACGTCCACCGCCTCACCGATGCGCGCAAGCCCCCGCCTGCATCGCGGCCCATTTCTCGCGCGGACTCCCGCTCAACGACGCCCCAATCTCCAGTGCGGCTTGCGGGACCAATCGTGCAGCGCCGAGCGCACTATCTCGTTAGCCCGCACCTCTCCGCGCTCGACGCGAAGCCTTCTCGAAACGGGTAGCAGCACCTGAGCCTGGATCTTCACCTGATCGAGCAGCGAAATGTTCTGGTCGATCTCGATCTCCACGGCGTACCCTCCGCGATTACATCGTATCCGGACCCCCACCCTTTAGAGCATCACCCTGGCCGCGAGACAACCCCGGCTCGCCTCGGCCGCACGGCGCCTGTGCGCCGGTCGTTATCCACGTGCGAACCAGGAGAAGCCGCCTCGTTCCTTCATGCGCCCCCACCGGCTAATGCTGGTCAGGCGCCGTTCGGGCGCGGCTAAGAGCGCTTGCGCTCTTCCTCAGTCGCTGGCAAGTGCTTACCTTCGGGGGGTCGTTGCTACCTGACATCGGACACATCTCGGTCCTCGGCGCCGGGCCGGCAGGGCTCGCCGTTGGGTACTACGCTAAAAAGAGCGGGATACCATTCACTATCTACGAGGGGAGCGGACGCGTGGGCGGAAACTGCGCTACCGTCCACTGCGGAGCCTTTCGCTTCGACCTCGGCGCCCATAGGTTTCACGGCAAGGATCCCGAGACCACGCGCGAAGTCCGCGCCCTTCTCGGAGAGGACCTGACGAGGATCGACCTCCCTAGCGCGATCTACCATAGGGGGAGGATGATTCCCTTCCCCCCCACGGTGGCGGGACTGGCCAAGGGTCTCGGGTGGCGGCATCTCGCCAACGCTCTCTGGGAGGTTCTCGGGCAAAGGCTCAGGCGGGGGAAGAACGGAGCGAGTTTCGAGAGCTTCGCGGTTCAGGCCTACGGGCGGACGATTGCAGAACTTTTTCTGCTCAATTACTCGCTAAAGCTTTGGGGACTCTCGGGCGATCGGCTGGCGCCGGAGGTGACGGGCGAGCGGCTCAAAGGGCTCAAGCTCAAAGCGTTCGTCTCTAGTGCGCTTTTTGGCGGCGCGGACACCGATCACTACGAAGGGGCTTTTTACTACCCGAAGCAGGGGTTCGGCGAGATCGCCGAACGCCTCGCCAGGGCGTGCGGAAAAGAAAATATCTCTCTCAACTCCCCGGTCACAAAGGTCTTTCACGATAACTCGCGCATCCGGGGACTGGAGATAGCCCGGAGTCGGCGGGCCGAGGCCGACAAGGTGGTAAGCACCCTGCCTCTTCCGATCTTGCTTCGGATCCTAGATCCCGCGCCGCCACCGTGTATTTCCCGGATGGAGAGTTCCCCTTCACCCGAATCTACGAGCCAAGGAATCGAAGCGCCCCGATGGCTCCGGCTGGGAAGACGTCCGTTGTTGCCGAAATACCTTGCCAGGAGGGGGACAGGTGGTGGGAGATGGACGAAACGGAGCTAGTGAAGATTGCCAGTTCACACCTGTCGCGCGTCTCCTTGATTCGCGAGGAGGAGATCGTCGCCTCCTCCGTTTTAGACTCAGGCACGCTTACCCGGTGCTAGATAGCTGTTACCGGGAGAAGGTCTCCAGGCTTAGAGCCTACCTCGATCGTTTCGACAACCTCAAGATATCCGGGAGAAGCGGGACCTTCAGCTACACGTGGACCCATGACATGATCCGATTCGGCCGAGAGATCGTACGGGCGTACTGCGCCGAACGAACGTCGGGATACCATGCCGAGCCCGGCACCGCTCGTGGGAGCACACCTTAACTGCCTCTCGTTGGCGCAGGTTCGTGTCGTCCAGCAAGGGTAAAAATGTAATACCCGTGGGCCAGCTCGTGTGGATATCGCGCCCGCAGGACGTCCCTGACGAACCCGGCATCGGGCACGCGCCTGTCTCCATCTTTCAGCACCAGAAATCTGCACCGCCCGCATCGCCTCGCTATCGCGGTCGCCTCGAGGGCTCGACTCACGTAAAAGTGCTCGTGTCGGAGGTAGTATTTTATCTGGCGCTCGAACTGAGTCGGGCGCCCGTACACGACAAGCTTCTCGCCGGGCGCCATGCGGCCGCTCAGCGAATCGACCACTTTTATGAAAGGGAGGCTCTGCTCGGCGTTGAGTTGCACATGCTCTCTCACCTGCCGGCATGCGGAGCCGAAAAGCGACGCGAGGAATACCGTAGCGACCGCAACGCAGGGCAGACGGTTCCCGGCCGCGCTCACGCGCTCCAGCACCGACGCCACACCCCAAGACACGGGGAGAATCCACACGAACGTGAAATAGTCGTGAATGTGCATGGCCTCGCTGAAAACAGCCGTTTCGAGAAGGGCGGCGGCGGCGCTAAGGCGTCCGGCGAGAGCCGCTCCCGCTTCCCGCCCGGCAGACGGCAACACCAGTCCCACCACGGCCACTAGAAAGGTGGCCGGCCGGTACAAAGAGGATAGGTAATCGGCCTGCCGAGCCACGAACTCCCCCCAGCCAAAGCGGACCGCCGGTTCCAGTCCCGTGCGCTGCATGAGCTTGCGCACAAGATACTGAAAACCATCTAGTCAGTACGTGTGGGCGAGAAAGAGAACGATCGGAAGACTCGCGGCAAGCGCCAAAGTGAAGCAAACGCGGGTCCTAAGCCTCCCCTGCACCTCGGCGCGCGAGGCGAAGTGAATCCCAAGCACGGGGAGATGAAAAAAGACGTGCCAGTCGAGGAGCCCCGCCGCGAGGATAGAGAGCACGGTCGCAGCCGCGATCCCCACGTTCAAGGTTCCCGTCCGCAGAATGCGAAAGTAGAGGAGATAAAGTGTCACGACGAAGGGAAGAGAAGGAATCTGCCCGATTACCATCGGGCCGTATTCATGCATCATCGGAAGACTCGCGGCCGTGGCGGCTGCCGCGAGGCCCCCTATGGAAGCCTGGCTTTGCCTGCCAAAAACAAAGAGCAGCCAAAGCAGCGCCAGACAAAAGGCGAGAGAAAGCGACCGGCCGACCCGCTCTTTCGCCCCAAACAGGGCGTATGTCGCCGCGAGCAGGAGCGGATGGCCGTAGGGGTGAGAGGTATAATATTTGGGCTCGTCCCGCGGAAGTTCCTCCCAGTACTCTCGCGTCGCACCCCCGCGCGTAGCCACAAGGCCAAACCGCAGGATGTTCGCCGCCCCCATCGAGCGAGCCGCCCCGTTGAAACCGTCGTGGCCGAGCAAAAAGGGCCTTCCCAGGAGCGGCAAGAGAGAGACGGTAAAGACGCCCACGACTGCCGCAAGGCAGAGGAGCTCGCGCCCCCGACCTACGCTCCGGGGCGCAACGGGCGCATGCTTCGAATCAGTGCGCCCCTCGGCCCATGAATCTGTAGAAGCATTCACCGCTACCATCCTCCTGCCACCCGTGTTCCGTCGCTAGAGGAATCGCTCTGGCGAAAATCGTATCGTCGCCTCGTTGTCAAGCCGGCGGATCGGCGCGGTACCGCCCGGAAGGAGAACGAGGTCGAGATGCGGGCACTGCTCGAAACCGACGTCAGCCACGATCTTAGGCCCCCGCGTAAAAGAAGCATGCCCTGGTCGCCGCGCAAGCGCAGCGATCCGGAGTTCCGTGAGGTGCGCGAAAATCTCAAGCGGATCACAGAGAGCGAAAAGCTCGTAGTTCTCGTGCATCCCCCAGCGTCCATGTGGTATCGGCTTCCCTCATGGAGCGCCTCCCTCCGCCCGATAGCTCCCCACGCGCGCCAACGCCCTCGGTTACGCGCCGGTCTCCTACGTTCCATCCTGCCCTCCCGAGACCACCGGCGCTCATCTACCGAAGAACTCTCGTCGGGAAGAGCTCGAGCGAAACGCCGCCGGCCCCAGCCGCCATTATGTCCTCGAACGCTCCGGCATCCGTCATCCCTCTTCGAAACGCGTACCCCATCGCTTTCACGTCGGGGACCAGGGCATCGACAGCATCGCTTTCGATCCCGAGACGATGGACCTCTCCCCGATCCGAGTCCTTGGGAGCGTGGTGGTAAAGGCTTATCTGCCCCGATCCCAGGCCAATCAGAACATTGCGGACCAAGCAACCTCGGCGTCCAGGATGACTTCGGCGCCGAACATCTCGCGATAAGAGCGGATGCTCGAGTCGATATCCGAGGCGAAAAGATGGGCATGGTGAAGCCTCCATTGCAGCTTCTACCTTCCTGATCGCTTTGGCGGAAAACAAGAACGCCGCGCCTTGCACTTGCCGCGCCTCTTCGGCGCGGCTGCTTGCACTCGCGGCGTTTCGTCTCATTTCCGGAGACGAACCCGCGCCACGCCAAAGACCCGGTCTCTGGCCCCCCCAAGACAGCGAATTTGAAGCAAAAACTTGTATCCACAAGAGAAGGCTCGATCGCCTGGAAAACAGGGCCGATACTGTGCTAAGGGGTAAAGCACCCTAAGGAGACTCGCGAAATGGCAAGTCACCTTCGTTCCCAGCAAAGGAGGATGGCTATGAAAGCGCAGTTTCGTGTCGGTTCGCTCGCAGTGCTGGCGGTCTGGATAGCGGCTGTGGTGCCCTCTGCCGCAAGCGCGGGCAAGTGCGTGGAAGCTGCAAAGGCGGAGTACCTCGACTGCAAGACTGAGTGCCGCGAGGAGATGCTGATCGCGAAGGACGCGTGCATAAACCGAGACCACGATTGCGTGCAGGTATGCCGCGCTTACCGGGAGGAATGCGAGCTTGCGACGGGCCTTGAGGAGGCGTTGGCTGCTTGCCAAGCGCAGCTCCAAGCCGACCGGCAGAGCTGCCGCGACCAGTTCCCCCCCGACTCCCCCGAATTCGATCAATGCATCGATCTCGCGCAGATCGCGGCCTTCCAGTGCCGCGATAGCGCACGCGAGGCCGCAGGACCGGCTTTGAAGGAGTGCCGGAGCGCATTTCGCCAGTGCGTGCGCGAATGTCCCGCAGGCGCCGGGCCGGTCGAGGACCCGAGACAGTGCAAGCTCGACGCGAAGATCGCCTACAAGACCTGCAAGGCGCAGTGCCGCGAGGACTTCCAGGTGGCGAAGGACGCCTGCAGGAATCGCGACCACGCCTGTGTGGAGCAGTGTCGCGAAGACCGCCAAGCCTGCAACCAGCCAATTCTCGACCAGCTTGCGGCTGCGATAGCGGCCTGCAACGCAACGCGCGATGCGGCGGTCGAGGCGTGCAGGCTCATCCCCGACGAAGAGCTTCGCGATCAGTGCATAGACTCGGCCCAGGTTGCGGCTTTCGTTTGTAGGGACCAGGCGCGGGAGCAGGCGCGTCCTGGGCTTTACGCCTGCAGACTGCAATTTAGGGATTGCGTTCGAGCCTGCCCGCCACCGGCTTGAGCAAACGGCCTGGAGGCCTCGCCGGATTCTGTGCGGTCCGACGAGGCGGTAGCCGAGCAAGACAGGGGCCGCTTCCAGAGCGGCCCCTACCCTGTCTGCGTCAGCTTCCAGGCACGCCCGCCTCTCGCGCCGTAACGAGGGTGGCGTACAGGCTTGGAACGATCACGAGGGTTAGCGCAGTCGAGGCGAGAAGCCCCGAGATCATGGACCAAGCCAAAGGCGGCCACAGGGGGGCAGACGAGAAGGCGAGAGGCAGCAGACCCGCGACGGTCGTCCCTGTGGTAAGAAGAACTGGCCGGGTGCGCTCCACCACCGCTTCCTCGACAGCCGCTTCAGGCGGGCGCCCCGCCCGCCGCCCGCTTTCTATCGCGTCGAGAAGCACGATCGCATTGTTGACCACGATCCCGCAGAGGGAGACCGCACCGAGAAGCGAAGAGAAGCCGAACGGCTCTCCCGAAAGGAGCAGGCCGGGCACGATTCCCGTCACCGCCAGGGGGATGGTAACGAGAACGATTGCGAGGCGGCGAAAGGAATTGAACTCGGCGAGAACGAAGAAGACGAGTACGAGGAAACCGAAGGGCAGGGTGCGCATAATCGAAAGGTCGGCCTCGCGCGAGCCCTCCGCTTCGCCGCCCCACTCGACTCGAACGGACGGGGGTAGCGCGAGATCTTGGATCCGCCGAGCGAGCGCTGCCACGACTCGGCTGTAGGGTACACCCTCCTCGAGCTCAGAGTAAACGGTCACGGTGCGCACGCGATTGCGGTGGTAAATAGCTCCCGGGCTCCAAGAAAGGCGAGTCCTGGCGACTTCTCCCAAGGCGACCGTTTCCTTTTCCCCCAAGGCCACGGGAAGGCCCAAGAGATCGGCTAGCAGCGGCCCACCCCCAGATGCGGGCCTAACGAGGATGGGAATGGGGCGCTCGCCACCGCCCCTGAGCTCTCCCGCCGCAAGCCCCCGAGTTCTCCCCAAGAGAGCTCTAGCCACTTCCGCGCGACCGACCCCAAGCCTTTCCGCGGCCGCCCCGTCGATGTCTACCTCCACCGTCGGCACCCCTATGCCCAAGTCGTCCCGCACATCCATCGAACCTGGTATCTCCCGAAGCGCCGCCACCACTTTCCGAGCCGCACTCTGAAGGTCGGGAAGACCGGCCCCCCTCAGGCGCACCTCGATGGGAGCCACGACCGTGCGCCCCTGCTCGAGCCGACGCGAAACGACTATCGCCTCGGGCAGCCTGGTGCGAGCGAAAGCTCGGAGCCACTGCCGAAGAGCGGCCAGCTCGCGCCGGTCGCCGACATCGACGAGAAGTTGCGCCAGATGCGGGCTTTGGGGCTGCCGGGGGAGATTGTAGTAGAAAAGGGGTGTGCTCCGACCGGTGAAACTCGCCACCGATCGCACCTCCCTGCGGCGCCTCAGCGCCTCCTCGACAATCCCCGATGCCCGATCCGTCGCCTCGAAGGGGGATCCTTCCGGGAGTATGACGCTCACTACCAGTTGAGCCCGATCGGTACTGGGGAAAAAGCTCCGCTCGATAAATCCGGCCCCACCAAGCGAGCCCAAAACCAGGACCGCCGCAGCCAGGAGACACTTCCGAGGATGGCGAAGCCCGAGCGAAGCCGCGCCTCGCCCAAGCGTCAGAAAGAGCCGGTCTCCCCGGCCGCGACGCGCTTTGAGCAGGGTTGCGCTAACTGTAGGAGTTACCAAAAGTGCGAAGAGGAAACTCATCGTAAGGGCCAGCATCACCACTACGGGCAGAGCCCTGAGGAAGTCCGCCACCATCCCCGAGGCCAGAAGCAAAGGAAGAAACGCCGCCAACGTCGTCCCCGTCGCCGAGGCAAGCGGCAGCGAAAGCGCTGCCACGGCGCTGCGAGCAGCCAGCGGCGGGGCTAAGCCCTGGTCGAGATGCTTCTGGACGCTTTCGGCGATGATGATTGCGTTGTCTACCAGAAGACCTAGCGAGAGCACCAAGGCGGCTATCGAAACTTGGTGAAGGACACCGCCCCCAGCGGCGTACACCGCAACCGAGGAGAAGAGGACGAGGGGGACGATGGAAGCCACGGCCAACGCGAGCCGAAAGCCGACGGCGGCGAAAAGAACGGCGCCTACGATGACGATCCCCATGCCCAGGGAGCGCTGCAAGTCTCGTAGCCGTCGCTCGACATGATCCGGCTGAAAGGCGACCTCCCTGATCGCTAAGGGGGCGTAAGCCCCCGCCAAGTTTCCGAGGCGCCGGCGAACCGACCTGCCGAAGCTTACCATGTCCACCCCGTCCTTGGGGCTTATGGCAAGTCCAACCGCGAGCTCTCCATCGAGGCGCATGCTCTGGCGCGCAGGGTGCCGCTGCATCCTTCGGACTCGCGCCACTGCCCGAAGGGGGACGAGTGTTTCGCCCGCCGTCATGACGGGTGTTGCGGCTATATCCTCGATGGTCTCGAGCTCGGTGCGAGGCCGAAGCAGGAGTTCCCTCGTTCCAAGAGAAAAAGACCCCGCCGGCAGCACCGAACTGCGCGGCGCCAGCGCCGAAGCCAAAGACTGCCGAGAGATACCGAGCCGGTGCGCCTGCGCATCTTCGAGTTCTATGGCAATCTCCTCTTCGGGATCGCCTACGATCTCGATCTTCGCCACCGCCGAAAGCTCGAGCAACTGGCGGCGGAGCCTGCGGGCCGCGTCGAGCAGGCGCAGCCGATCGGGGGAACCACAAACCCCGAGCACGACGGACTGCGGCCGGTAAGGATCGCGGTCAAGCGTGGGGGGATCGACTCCCTGGGGGAACTCGCGACTCGCCTCGACAAGCGCACGCTCGACCTTGTCCCAAGCAGCCTCGGTCTCGTAGATCGAGTCTTTGAGCTTGAGATGAAAGAGGGCGATCCCTGCACGAGCCGTGGAGAGGAATTTCTCCAGTTCCTCCACCTCTACTAGGGAGTCCTCTACCGGTCGTAGAATCAGGCGCTCGATCGACTCCGGGCCGGCGCCGGGAAAGTCCACCGCCGCTATGCCGTCGCGCTTCGGCCAGCGCGGATCCTCCTGTCGTGGCATCGTAAACCAGGACACCACGCCTGCCAAAGCGAGGAAAACCGCTCCTGTGAGCGTAAGGCGGGGCCTGGTCGCAAGGCCTTCCCACATCAGCGAATCTCGACCGTGTCGCCGTCGAGCAGAGTGGCCTGCCCGGCAACGACGACCGAGTCGGCGGCACCGAGCGGCGCAGCCAATGTGACGAGGTCCCCGACGAGCTCGCGGACCTGGACGCGCACACGCTCGGCGCGCCCCGCGCGCACGCGAAAAACATAGGGCCGGCTTCCGCCGGGATCCACCACCGCGGCCAGAGGCACGGCGAGCTGCTCGCCGGCATCCACTCGCAGCATTAAGTCAACCGCCATGCCGGGTCTTAGCTTCGGCGTCGGAGGGATCCTTGCCACCACTGGGAAAAGCCTTCCGGGACCCTCGGCGGCACGGCCAACCGACGAAAGGACCGCTCGCAAGTAAGACGAATCGCCGCCTCGCACAGCCCCGGAGGTCGTGTGAACCTCGACCGACTCCCCCTCACGCAAAGCGGACGCAACCCATTGCGGCACCCTCACTTCCAATTCCAACTCTCCGTCCCCCGCGATCGTAGCAACCGGGGCGCCGGGCTCGGCGAACTCACCGACGCGCAAGTGGACCTGGGTCACGGTTCCAGAAAAGGGAGCGAGGAGGGTGGCCTCGGCCAGCCGCCTCCTCGCTTCGCGCGCGCGCTCGGCGGCCCGCGCAGCCACCGCCTCCTCCACCGCCCACCGGGTGGCTTGCCTTTCCACGTCCTGGCCGCTTGCGACCCCGAGTTTCTCCAGTCGGGCTAACCTATCGAGGTCGCGCCGGCTCTGTTCTAGGTTGGCCTCTGCGCCCCTTAGATCGGCTAAGGCGAAGCTGGCTCCGGCCTTGAACGGCTTGAGGTCGAGCCTCGCTACCAAAGCCCCGGCTTCCACGTGCTCTCCCGCATCTACGCTTCGCTCGACGATCCGCCCCCCGACGACAAAAGAGAGCGCGGCCTCACGGCGGGCTCGCACAACGCCCGGAAAGCGAAGTGCTTGCACCTCGCTTACGAGCGTGACCGGCTCCACGCGCACCGAGCTGCGATGAGAGTGCGGGGCAGTTTCCGAGGCGCTGGTACCCGATTCACCCATGCGATAGAGCGCCATGGCACCCGCCGCAAAAAGAAGAGCCGCCCCAGCCCAGAAATGGCGCGACCACCACTTGCGCGCCGCCTCCTGTGACCAACCCGGCCGAGCCGCCCCGCCGACACCAGTAGCCTCTTGGCTTGCGCCACCCCTATTCTCCACCCGACAGGCGAGACTTCCCGCACGCCTCATCGAGTTCGCGTCGCTACTCACCGCCCTTTTCTCCCGGGCTTCCCGAGCTTCGGAGGGCAGCACATGGCGACCACGGCTTTGAATTGGTCGAGGATCCCTTCGAGCCGCTCGACCATATGCGCGCCGTTCAGCTCGAAGTAAACGTGCCTCCCCTCCTTTTCCCGGCGCAGCACCCCTGCTTGGTGGAGTGCAAGAAGGTGGCGGGAAACGACCGAGCTATCTTGCGGGAGCCTCGCCGCTATGGTGCTGACATCGGCCCGCCCGAGCGCCGTTACGATCTTGACGATTTCGCAGCGCACCGGCTCGCAAAGCGCTTTGAAGAGCTTCGAGTCGAGAATCGCCGCAAGGTCCCGCGCAGCCCGACTGCGCCGCTCTACCGTGCTCGCTGCCATAACCCCGTCGCGACAATAGCACACCTGCACAGATATGCAAATAGCCGTCGGCCGGGGCAGCGGCAAGCACGTGCATCATTGGGTAGATCCGCGCTGTGGTGCCTGGGAGGGGGACGCCGCTAGGGTCCGGTCATCCGCAACCGATGGGAAAAACCTCGGGGATCGAAAACCGCTCGTCGGCCGGGCCGGAGACGATTGCCCACACTTAGAGCGCATCCAGCCGACACGAAAACTGCTCGGGGCGCGCCCTTGCTCTAGCCTCCAAGCCCGCCTCCGCCCAGCGAGCACGAGAAAGCGGCAACCAGCCGCCAAAGCAACCAAAAGCATCGCATCTCGCTTGCTGAGCGGGGGGCGCGGACCTCGATGGCGTTTTGCGCGCTCGGTCTCTATCCAAGCCAGGCCCTCAACGTCGTTTTCTTCTCGAGTATCGACTGCGTCGGCGTGACGTTCCCGTCAGCTCCGATGGAGAACATGAGAAGGCTCGGCCCGGCCCTCCCACATTTTCTCCTTCGTCTTCGCTCGGGTAGGATGGTAGCCGCCACTGCCGATGGGGGGCTGCGGGGTCGAGTGTCGCAATTTACCGACGCTCGGCTGGCCCGAGACACTGGAAACGTCGGCCCGCAACCGGCAAAATAGACCTTGCGCGGCTGAGCCGGCGCCGGGCCGAGACGCGATCGTGATGGTAGGACAACCTCTGGAGCGGGCGGCGATCATGATGCGCGCCGTGGGGTGGTTCACCCTTCTGGTACTGCCTGCCGGTTTCGTCCTTTTCCCGTCTGGGTTTCTTTGGGGCACCCACCCAGAGTCCCCCCACGAGGCGCTGTCACCCTACCTCTTCATGCTCGTTGCGATGTACGCCGCCTGGGCGATCCTCATGATCCGCGGGGCCCGCGACCCCGTGGCCAACCGTGCGATCGTCGATTACGGGATCTTGGCGAACTTGCTTCACGGCCTCGTGATGCTGGTCCAGGCATTCCTCTATCCGCACGAGCTCCAGCATCTGTGGGGAGATGTACCTGCGCTCTTCTCGATCTGTGCCGTCCTCTGGCACTGGCACCCGGCGCGGGCTTCCCGGTGAGCTCTCGCCAAGCCGCGGGTGACGCGCGGAGGCCGGTTCGACTCGATCGTCGGCGGCCGCGGTTTCGCCTGATTCCTCGCAAGCGCCTTCCCTTGGCGGCTAGGCCCGTGCCGGGAGATCGTAGAGACGAGCGTTGTCCGCTTGACAGGGTAGGCGATACTTTAGAAGGTTGGACAGGCAACACCCCGTGGCTGCCGTGAAAACGGTTGTGGCTGCCTCCGACTACCGCGAGGGCAAGGTGGTGCGCTTGGAGGAGTGCCGCTCGGGGGCGGAAGCCGAAGCCAAGGGGAAGGAGCTAAACCGAAAATGCCCCGAGCCTCACCAGGAGGTCTTGCTCGGTTACGCGCCGAGCGTAAAAGATTGGCAGAGGCTTTATCCTCGTTACGCTTCTTTACCCGAGGAACCCGAGGGCGAGAAGAAAGGCCGAGGGAGAAGGAAAAGGTGAGGGCCGAAGCTCGGCTGATTTTTTTTGCGGGGCTTTTCGCTTGGGCAGTCTTGGCTCTGCCGCTGCCATGCGCTGCCGAGCAGAAATACAACCCCTATACGGGCCGATGGGAGACGGTCGCACCGGATGCCAAGCTTAAATACAACCCTTACTCGGGCCGGTGGGGGTACGCGCCACCCGACGCCAAGCCTAGATACAATCCCTACGAAGGCTCGTGGGAGATGGCACCCGATGGTTACACGCAAAGGTACAACCCCTATTCGGGACGCTGGGAGACGACGAGCCCCGACGCCAAAATGAAATACAACCCCTACGAGGGGCAATGGCAGTATGTTCCACCCGGGCGGTCCCTCGAATACAATCCCTACACGGGCAGGTGGGAGTACCCCCGTTGAATAGGGGACGAGGGAGGGGAGGGCTGGGGCGGTCACCCGCTCGGCGGGCAAGCTACATCGAAGGCTAAGAGGAATCTTTCATGCTCGAGATACTTCCATGCCTCGACTCCGAGGAAATGGCGGCTACTCGCAAGCGGGAGCTAGAGATTTCTCGAAAGGCGGCTGCGGCGCTCGGTAGATCAGCGGTGGAAGCCGCAGAGAAAGGGTACTACGTCTGCGGCCGCAAGGAAATCGATTGGGGCGATTTGGTCCGTTCTGCGTGCGCGGCAAAGGTAAGCCTCCCTCCAGCCACGCCGCTACCGGACCTCACGGGTACGAGATACTTGAAGACCCGGGTCCAGATTGCCAACGAGACCACCTTTGCCGCCTCGCGCCGGCTGGTCGAGAGAGGATTGCGGCCGGTAGCGCTCAACTTCGCAAGCGGCACTCACCCCGGCGGCGGCTTTCTCGGGGGCGCAAGAGCGCAGGAAGAGGTTCTCTGCCGTTCGAGCGCACTCTATCGAACCCTGCGCGGGGACCGGATTACGAGGAGCACCGCAGGTACGCCCAGGACGAATTCACCGAATGGGCAATATACTCGCCCGATGTCCCGGTATTTCGGACCGACGATGGAGCCGAGCTTCCCCATCCCTGGCTGCTCAGCTTCATAACTTGTGCGGCCCCTCGCGCCGATAAAAGGGGTGCAAGCCCCGGAAGCTCCGGGGCTTGGGTGAGAGCGGGCGACCGGGGTCGAACCGGCGACGTCCAGCTTGGGAAGCTGGCATTCTACCGCTGAATTACGCCCGCACGTTACGCCCTTCGCGGCAAGCGCATTTTTTATATAGCTCTTTTCCCACCTTGGCAACTCCACGAGGACACCCGGCGACTCCGGGCGCTCCTACAACTCCAACCGCGGACGAGCGCCCGGTTTCGTACGTGGACCCGCGGGGCTAGCAGTGTGCCGGCACAGGCCGAAAGCAAACGGCGGCCCGTTGCGCGGCCGACAAAACCGGCGTACTGTCGTTCCTGGCTCGCGGATAAAGGCGCCACAAGCTCCCCCCGCCGAGGGAGCCGGAGCCACCCGAAAGGAGGCTTCTCGCCATGCCGAGTGAGAACGTCGAACACCCGCAAAGCGCAACGCCAACGCTCCCCCTGGCAACCGTCTTCGGGAGCCGGCTCTCCCCCTTCGTCGAGAAGGTGGTTCGCGCTCTTAAGCTCAAAGGCTTTCGCATCTCGCTCGTCGAGCCGAAAAGCCCAGCGGACTTCAAGCGTTGGAACCCACAAACGGGGAAAATGCCCGTCTTGGAGATCGACGGGGAGCGCGTTTACGACTCTACTTTTATCCTCCGCAGGCTGGACGAACTCTGTCCCCAGCCGCCGCTTTTCGACGAGGATCCGGCTATCGCGGCGCGGCAGCGATTTCTGGAGGACTGGTCGGACGAATCCTTGTACTGGTACATCATGGGGCTGCGCTGGTGCGGCCAGAACGCCAAGGCGACGGCAACGCAAATTGTGGCCGCGCTCCCCGTACCGCCCCTCGTTCGGCCGCTTCTCCGTCTCGTCATCCCGCGCCAGGTCAAGCGCCAAGCCATAGCGCAAGGGATGGCCCGTTTGCCGCTCGAAACCCTGCTCGAGGAGCTGGGCCGTCGCCTGGACGAGCTCCTCGTCTTGCTCCAGAACAAACCCTTCTTCTTCGCCGATCGCCCAAGCGCCGCCGACCTCGCCATCTTCGGCCAGCTCAATACCCTGCAAAGCGGCCCGACGCCGCAAGGGGAGAGGCTCGTAGCCGAGCGAGGCAACCTCCTCGCCTGGGCAAGGCGCGTGGAGGCGCTAACGGGTGCATGAGACGACCAGGCCAGCCCTCCGCTCACCGGTGGCTGGCAACGGCTAAACGTCGTGGCGGGTTCCGAGGGGCAGGAACGATCCGGTATTGCCCGCGATCCGTTCGCTTCTAAACCGCAATAAGAAGCCCCACCTTCTTCGGCAGAGGGAAATAGGTGGGCGGCCCCCTAAGGCCTATCGGTGCCGCCGCCTGACCCCCGGCACATCGGCCCGCGCGCCTGCCCGTGGGCTTGTTCGCACGTGCAAGGGTGAGGCCGGTCACCAAAGACCCTGCTTGACCTCCATACCAAAGAACCCCTAGGATCGGCGCGTGGCGATTTCGCGACCCACGAACCGGAGCGGATCTCGATGAGTGACGCACCTTCGAAGGCGGTCCTGATAACTGGATGCTCGACAGGCATAGGGCGGGCGGTGGCCATACACCTGGCGACTCGGGGCTATCCCGTTTACGCGAGCGCGCGCCGTGTTGCGGCGATCGAGGACCTCGCCGCAAAGGGCTGCCGGCTCCTCGAAGTGGACGTGTGCGACGGCGCCTCCATGAGAAACGCGGTAGGGGAAATCGAGGCTCGCCATGGTGCGGTAGGCGTTCTCGTGAACAACGCTGGCTACGCGGCCGATGGTCCGGTCGAAGAAGTCGCCATGGAGGAGGTGCACCGCCAGTTCGAGACCAACGTCTTTGGCCTGATTCGCTTGACCCAGCTCGTCCTTCCCGGCATGCGCAGGCAGCGCTTCGGCAAGATCGTCAATCTGAGCTCGATGGGCGGCAGAATGACGCTTCCTGGTGGTGGCATTTACCACGCCACCAAGTATGCGGTCGAGGCCTTGAGTGATGCGCTACGCTTCGAGGTCAAGGGCTTCGGCGTCGACGTCATACTGGTCGAGCCCGGGGTCATAAAGACCGATTTCGGCAAAACCGCAGTCTCGGGACTCCGCGCCGTCGGCAATCGACAGGCGGTGTACGATGCCTTCCGGAGCGCGCTGGAGCGAGCGATCGGCGACCTTTACAATGGCAAAATGGCTTGGCTTGCGGCCGAGCCGGAGGCGGTAGCGCGTACGATCGAGCGGGCGATCGGAGCGAGAAGGCCGCGCGACCGCTATCCCGTGACGTTTCACGCACGCTTGCTCATGGGGCTGAGGAAGTGGCTGGGCGCGCGAGCCTTCGACGCCATTATAGGGAGCCAGTACCAAAGGCCGACGGTCTAAAAAGGGGCCGGGGGAAACGCGCACGAGCCCTCCCCGGGGGCTTCGGCGCGCGACGGCTCACAAGCGCCTCTCCCCAACGGCCCGATCCAGCGCGCCCTCGGCGCCAAGACGGCGGTCAGATTCCCGCTAGAGATCAGCTCTTACGCTTCTTTCGACTGCCGTAATCTTGGAACGGGTCGTCCCGCTCCTGCACCGCCTGCCTAAAACCGACTTCGCGGGCGCGAGCGACGAAGTCGAGCCCTTCTTGGGTGTGCCGCGCGATCCCATCGAAGAGGGTGCCCAGGAGGCGGCTCGAGGCAAAGCCCATGTTTTCGACCGTCTGGTTGCAAAGAAGCTTGAGCATGATGAGCTGGTTTAGCGGCACCATCGCAATTCGCCTTGCCAGCGCCATGGCCCGCTCCCAAAGATCGCGGTCCGGTACCGCTTCGAGAATCAACCCGATTCTCGCCGCCTCGCGCGCAGGTATCTCGTCGCCCGTGAGGAGATAACGCTTGGCTCGCTCGAGTCCCATGCGATAGACCCACATGGCGGTCGTGGGCGTGCCCCACACGCGCGACGGCGGGTAGCCGAAGATCGCACCCTCGCTGGCGATTATGATGTCGGTACAGAGAACCATATCCGTCCCCCCACCGACGCACCAACCCTGGACCGCGGCGATCGTCGGCCTCTTCGCGTACCAGAGCTTCATGTAGGTGGCCACGAAAGTCTCCATCGCTCGCATGTCCGCAACCGAGTCCCACACGCGCTCGCTGCCGCCGGATCCTCCCCGCCCGATAACCCCCTCGCTCGCTTGCGCCGCTGTAGCCCAATCCAACCCGTAGCCGGCGCAAAACGCCGGCCCCTCCGCCCGAAGGAGGATCACGCGGGCGGCATCGTCGCTTTCGGCCTCCTCGATCGCGGCGTTAAGCTCGTCTCGAAGCTCCGGCGTAATGGTATTGTACTCCTTAGCCCGTGAAAGCGTGATGGTATACACTCCCTCGGCCAACTCGGCTCGAAGCGCCTTCCCTTCCATGGTTTTCTCCTCCTCTTCCGGTCCCCTTGGCGGGTCGCCGATTCGCGGAGGGGGATGCGCACAGAATGTTTACGCCCCACCCGCGCAAGCGCGACCGATCTCCTCCTCACCGGAGGGTCGCTTCGACTGTTGCCATGTCCACGATCGGGATCTCGGGCGCATCCTCCTCGAAGAGCAATCGAGCGACCTTCTGAGACGCCGTCCGGTAACGCAGCGTCGCCCGGGCGGTGAGCGGTCTTGCCGCATCCGCCGGGACGAGGAAGGCAAACTCCTCCTCGACGTACCCTTTCGGCGGGACGCGCTTGTCATAGAGCACTCGGTCCGCAAGCGCTATGTTCATTGTCGGCTCACCCTGCGGTGTCCCTAGGATGGTGTGGAAGACCCTGGCACCGCGCGGCAGATCGCCGTTTCGATCCGGCCTTCCCGCGGCGAACACCTCTCTTTGGGCGGAATCCTCGACCACCACTTGGAGCCACATCTCCCTGACCTCGGTAAGGCCCGTGGGAAGGTAGTGCCCGGCACCCTCGTTCCACACTCGCACGCTCAGTCGCGCCACGCTGCCCGGCACTACCTCGGCCGCCGAAAGCTCGATCCGACCCGCGTTCTTGAGCCGCTCCACTGCCATAGCCGCGTGCCGCTCGAATCCCAGGAGCGCGGGCACAACCGTATTGGCGCCGACAAAGACATGAGTGGCAACGTGCTCTCGCTCGGGCCCCATTACCGCCGCCTGTCCCGGCCGCCGTGGTCTTTCGGTCATGCCCGTGGCGGGGGTGCCTTGCCTCTGGCGCATATGACAGTCCTGGCAGATGACCGACGTCGTCGGGTCGCCCGTGTTGTAGGGACTGCTCGCCCACTCGGTGTAAGTCCGCTCGATCGGAAGGAGATTGGCGACGTGGGAGACATCATGGCACATGCCGCAAAACTCCGCGCTGCGGTGGAGCGCGGAAAAGCTCGTGCCATGAAAGGGACTCTCCGAATCCCGGCGAGGGCCAAATTTCCTGCCCGGGCCCCCTCCAGCAGGCGCTGGGGCGATCCCGTATTGGGCATTTCCTATCCCCAGTGCCTTCTCCACCGAGTGGCAAAAATCGCAACTCACCCCCTGCGCGAAAACTCCCTCGAGACCCGTGATTTCGCCCGATACCCCCTTGATCTTCCCTGCCACCACAGCAAGGGGAGCATGGCACTTGACGCAGGACTCCGCTTCGGCCAGCTCGCCCGGCCTTTTAGCCTGCGAGAGGAAAAGCTTGGCGGCCCGAACGTAGATCGGGTCCCTCGTGGCAAGGGAGTGAAGCGAGCCGTTCCACTCCTCGTAGAACACACCGTGACAGCCGCCACACACCTGGGCGTCCAGGAAATCTTTCTTCGTGCCCTCCAGCGGGGCACCGAGGCCTGGCGCCGTCAGGAGAAAGACGCCCAGAAGTCCAGACGCCAAACCCATTGACGAAGGCTTTCTCACGGCCGTCTCCCTTTGGCGGAATTCCCGCGCCCGAGGTGGCGGAAGTGCGCGATACCTCTTGCCTGCCCGGCGCTCGCCATTTCGCCCGAGACTAACATGGGCAAGAGGCATATCCAACGTTAGCTACCTCCGATCGGCGCCCGGGAGGGCGGCCGACGCCAGCGGGCGAGCAAGCCTAGCAGCGTGAGGCCGCACAGCCCAGCCGGCACCGGTGGAATAGAGCGTGAGAAAAACCACGATCCCCGGAATCGAGAGCACATCGGAGGCGCTGCGCGCCCGCAGATCTGGGTGCTCGGGATATGCAGCGAGAGGCACCCGCCTGCTTCCTCAGCCGCTCCCACCGGCCCGAAGAGTCTTCGAGGCAGCCACTCGTGCCACGGCAGGAAGGGCTCGGCCATGCGAGTCTCGGCCATGAGAACCTTGACGAGAACGAGGTGATCGAGGATCCTGCCGAACTCGACCGCCTCGATATCGCGGAGCCACCGGGACGCTTCTGCGGCGTGCCGAACCTCCACCAAATCGGCCTCGGCTATGAAACTTGTCAGAGGAGAAAAATACCAGCGATGGCAACGACGCCGTCACCAAAAGAGCAGTGCGGATGGCATAGCGAGTCCGCCACGCTAAGCCTGCTCCGCCATCCTGCCAATGTGCGCCCGGCAAGAAAGTACTCCGCGCGGCCCGCAAGGTGCGTTCTCTCAACCGAAGGCCCTTCGAGACCCAGCAACCTACCAAGGCGACAAGCAAAAGAGAGGGAGCACCGCTCCCTGAACGACACACGCTGAGCCGCGATGGCTCCCTCTTCACCCTGCGCACGACCACGGGGCCGACCCCTCGCCCCTCGGGCGTACGCCGGGCTCGCGCCGACGCACGAAGAAAGGCGATCCACCGGCCGCAAAAAGCGCTCCCCCCAGCTCCCCGCACGGAAAATCGGTCGCAAAGCCCTCAAGACATTCGTTCCCCCACCCGCGGAAGTCCCTCGCTTGACCTTGTCGCAACCTCCCATCTAACATGTGCGCGATTTGAACGGGGCGAAACCGGTAAAGAGGGCGATTCGGGCAGCGTTTGGCGCGAGCATAGCGGCCAAGCGAGCTTTTCTCGAGGAGAGCATCGATGCTCTCGCGGCGGTCGTAAATCTTACCGCGGCCACGCTGGCGCGCCGCAACAAGATCTTGCTGTTCGGCAATGGAGGGAGCGCCGCCGACGCACAGCACATCGCCGCCGAGTTCGTGAACCGCTTCCGCCGCGACCGACAGCCTCTTCCGGCCATAGCCCTCACCACCGATACCTCGATCTTGACGAGCATTGCCAACGATTACGGCTACCGGGACGTGTTCGCGAAGCAGGTGGAGGCGCTCGGGCAGCCGGGCGACTTGGCTTTCGCCCTCTCGACCAGCGGCAATTCGCCGAGCGTGATCAGGGGCATCGAGCGTTGCGCCAGGCTCGGCATAGCGACCGTGGGCCTTACTGGCGGAAGCGGCGGCAAGATGGCGCGGAAGGTGGACCATCCGCTCGTGGTTTCAGCTACCCGTGATACTGCTCGCATCCAGGAGACCCACATCCTGATCGCGCACGTGATCTGCGAGCTGGTGGAGGAAAGCTTCTGCGGTGCCGGCGCGAAGTAAGCGAGCCCGCCGCAAGGCGGGGAGCGAAAAGAAAAGCCCCGCCTCGGGCAACCTCGATATCTCCGCCGTAACGCGCTACCGGCTCTCCGAGCGGCCGAGCAAGGTATCGCTGCGCGCGCTGGGCAAACCGCTCCGAGCCGGCCTGAGCATGCGCCGCTGGCTCGAGCATCTGCCCGACGTGCTCGCGGCCCGAGATTTGCGCGCCCTGGCCCGCGAGATCGCGCGGCGGCGCCGCTCGGGTGCGCATTTCCTCCTCGGGATGGGGGCACACCCGATAAAGGTCGGACTCTCGCCGCTCATTATCGATCTCATGAAGCGCGAGGTCATTACCGCTATCGCTATGAACGGCGCCTGTGCGATTCACGACTTCGAGATGGCTCGTTCGGGACACACCTCCGAAGACGTGGAGTCGGCGCTCGCAGACGGCAGCTTCGGGATGGCCCGCGAAACCGGCACGTTCGTGAACCTCGCTATGGTAGAAGGCGCCAAACGAGGCGAAGGAGCAGGAGCTGCGCTCGGCAAGGCCATAGCCCGCGCTCGGCTCGCGCACCGGAGGCTAAGCATCCTGGCGCAGGCCCAAAGGCGCAACATCCCGGCGACGATCCACGTCGCGCTCGGCACCGACATAACCCACATGCACCCGGAAGCCGACGGGGCGGCGATCGGCCAAACCAGCCTCGCGGATTTCCACCTCCTGGCGAACATCGTCGCCAAGCTCGATGGCGGGGTTTTCCTGAACCTGGGCTCCGCCGTCATCATTCCCGAGGTCTTTCTCAAGGCCCTCAATTTGGCAAGGAATCTCGGCGCCGAAGTCGGCGAGCTGGTGACCGCGAACATGGACTTCATTCAGCACTACCGCCCCTCGGTCAATGTCATAGAGCGACCCACCGCAGGCGGAGGAAAGGGCTACCGGCTAACCGGCCACCACGAGATCATGCTTCCGCTACTGGCGGCAGCGATCCTGGAAGAGCTACGCGGACCGGAAAAGTGAGCTCGGTGCGGGAATCGGCAGCCAGGGTGCGCGGCCGTTCGGCGGCGCAAGGTCGCCCCATCGTTACGCTTCTTACCGACTTCGGCTACGCGGATCCCTTCGTCGGGACCATGAAAGGGGTGATCCTGTCGATCGCCCCGGAGGCTGTGATCGTGGACTTGAGCCACGACGTGCCGGCGTACAACGTGCTCGCGGGAGCATATTTTCTGCGTGCCGCCTTTCCCCATTTCCCCAAACACACCGTGCACGTCGGCGTGGTGGACCCGGGGGTAGGCACGCGCCGCAGACCCATAGTGATCTCTACCCGCCACGGGACCTTCGTGGGGCCGGACAATGGCCTGCTCCTGCCGGCCGCGACCGAGGCTGGGATCGTGGCCACCTTCTGGGTCAGGCGACGCCAGCTTTTGCTAGGGCGAGTGAGTCCGACCTTTCACGGCCGCGACGTTTTCGCTCCGGTCGCAGCCAGGCTCGCCACTGGGTTCCCGGTCGAGCGCTGCGGCCCTCGCCTCCCGGCGGCCGCTCCACTCCCCGAGCCCGCCGTAAAACGCATCCCCGGCGGATTGCACGGGGAGGTGGTGTGGGTGGATCGGTTCGGCAACCTCATCACCAACATCCGCCGAGACGAGATTCTGCGACTTCGACCGGCAGCGATGCGGGCTACCGGGCAGGGCTTTTATGGCCGCTGGCTTTCGGTTACGATCGGGTCGTTCGTGATCGACCGGCTGAGCGCCACCTACGGGCTCGGTGCTCGGGGCCGGCTTGTGGCTCTCGTGAACAGCGCGGGTCTTCTCGAAGTCGCGGCCCGGCAAAGCTCGGCGAGCCAAGAGACGGGGCTTGGGCCGGGAGCTCCCGTCACAGTCAAGGTCGTGAATCGGGGAAGGTAGGTAAAGAGTGTCGCTCGACAGCTACCGCTCGCATCTGGGCATCCCGCCCTTCCCCTCCCCGGTGGCCCGGATGGGCGCGTGGGACGGGCCAACTCGAGGGGATGACCAACCTCCCGCCCGCTTGGGGATGCCGACCGGTCTTCGACCGGTTCACGTGATTCTCTTTCTTCTCACGGTTTCCACTACCACTGCGGCAGGTTGCCTCTTCGCCGGCGTCGATCCACTGGCGGATCCGCTCGCGCTCGCAACCGGCCTTCCCTACGCCGCAACACTCATGACCATCCTTCTCGTGCACGAGATGGGCCACTACGTAGTATCGCGACTGCACGGGGTGCCCGCTACACCTCCCTACTTCATTCCGGCGCCCCCGCCCATACCTTTCGGGACCATGGGAGCCGTGATCCGCATGCATCTTCCGAGCAACCGGCGCGTCCTTTTCGACGTGGGGGCCGCGGGTCCGTGGGCGGGTTTGCTTGTTGCAGTGCCGGCGGTCATCGTGGGATTGAAGTTCTCGGAGGTAAAGCCACTCGACCCGCATCTGGGCGGGCTGATTTTCGGCGACTCGATCCTCTTTAACTTCTTAGTCAGGGCCACTCTGGGAGTGTCTCCGGACGACGCCACGATTCTTCTTCACCCCGTGGCGGTGGCGGGCTGGTTCGGCCTGCTCGTTACCTCCTTCAATCTTCTACCGGTCGGGCAGCTCGACGGAGGCCACGTAGCCTACGCGCTCCTGGGGCGGCGCCACCGCTGGCTTGCGCGCTTTTTCATCGTTGGCGTCATAGCACTTGCGTTCCAGGGCTGGATGGGCTGGCTTCTCTGGGCGGGGCTTCTGGTGGCCGTCATAGGGATCTATCACCCGCCCACGATGGACGAAGACACCCCGCTCGACTCGCGCCGCCGCGCCGCCGGCTGGCTCACGGCAGTAGTCTTCGTGGTAACTTTCATGCCCGTACCGCTTCGGGTAGAGATGCCTACGATAGGCCCCCGCCATCTCTCGCAGCCGAGCGAGCCGCCGATCGAGTGCCGTCTCTTCCCCGCCCAGCCTGACGCGGGAGCGGCGGTGGGCGAAAGCTTCGAGGTAGCGTGCGGCAAGGAGAAGGGAGATGGCAGGTCGCCTTTCGTGGGATGAGTATTTCATGACCATAACGAGGCAGGTCGCCGAGCGCTCGACCTGTCTCAGGGCCAAGGTCGGCGCCGTGATCGTAAGGGACAAGAACATCCTGGCGACCGGCTACAACGGCGCGCCGGCGGGCTTGCCCCACTGCACCGAGGTGGGCTGCTTGATCTACGAGTCGCGCACTCCCAGCGGCGAGATAGAGCAGAACTGCTACCGTACGATCCACGCCGAGATCAATGCCATCGCCCAGGCGGCGAAAAACGGCGCGAGCATCCGGGGCGCCGCGATTTACGTAACCCACACCCCCTGCATCCACTGCTTCAAGGTCCTGTTGAACACCGGCATATGTACGGTTTACTACGAAAACGAATACAAGCTGGAGACCCTGCAGGCCCTCGGCCCGCAAGAGCGCCTCACCCTGCACAAAGTCCTCGTGCCTCCTACGACCGACTGAGGCGGAGCTACTCGCTCGCCAAAACCGTGAAAACGGCCGCCCGCGGTTCGAAACCACACCGTCTTGCCGCTGCCGCCACGCGTTACTTCTGGCCCACCCCGGAGCCCTCTTTGCCCGGCTGCGGCTCGAAGAGATTCCTAGCTTGCGCGTAGAGATCGGCCATGCGCCGGTCGAAGTCCGCCTCGAGTTCCCTCCACCTCGCCTCGCGGCTTGCCGGCTCTAACTCTGCTGCTCTGTCCTTCTCTCGCGCGAGCCAGACAAGAAGCTTGTTTCGCTCGACTGTAAACTCGTATCCGTCCAACCGCTTCCGTCTCCCTTGCGATATTTGGCGACCACCTTCACTATACGGGCTGATGGATTATCGAGCAACGGGGCCAGGACGCGCGTCGAAGCGGACCCGCCGCTGCCCGGCCGCTCTCTCGCCGCAGTCGCGCAAGCCACCGGCACGACACCGGTGCGAGGGGATTCGGTGCTGAAGGCAGCCGCCCTGCAGCGAATAGACGGCCTCGTCCACGGTTTTCTCGAGAGGCGAGAAAGCCTCGGAGATGTAAGCGGCCTCGGGTCGGTACCCGCATCGGCAACGAGTATCGTCTATATGGAGCAGGTCCATGGCGCGCGGGTAGCCTGCGTGGACGAGCGAGCGAGCGGTGTCGAACGCGGCGTCGATGCGCTGGTAACGGCAAGCCCCGGCACAGCGTTGGTCGTTCGCACCGCCGATTGCATACCCGCTCTCTTCGCGGCTCCCGACGCGGCTGCCGTCGCCGCGGCTCACGCAGGATGGCGAGGTCTGCTCGCCGGGGTTCTCGCAGCAACCGTAAGGCAGCTCGTGAGAACTGCGAAAGTGGCGCCAGCCGACGTGCTGTGCGCTCTCGGGCCGGCCATCGGAGGCTGTTGCTACGAATTCCCGCGCCCTCTGCTCGAGCGCTTCATCGAGTCCCACGGACCTCGCTGCATGGAGGCTTGGCGCGAAAGCGGCGCAAGAGGATACCTCGACATCAGAACGCTCGCCCGCTCGGAGCTCGAAGCCGCCGGCCTAGCTCCGAACAACATATCGCTGGTCGGCGGCTGCACCTCCTGCTCGCCCGACTCCTTCCACTCCTACCGGCGAGATGGAAGCAGGGCCGGCAGGCAGTTGAGCTTCATTCTCTGGCGCCTGCGGGGACCATAAAGAAACGCCCCGGCGGCTCGAAAGAGGATCTCTCGGCCTACCTACACCACCTCTTCCCGCCCCTGCGCGCTCGCGTCAGCGGCCGCGCGGGCCTCCGGCGACCGCCACCAGATCCGCCGGGGCTTGTCCCAAGTGCTCCTCGGGATTGGCGAGAATCGCCTGCAACGCCGCCGCCATCACTCCGGCATGATAGCCGTCGATGAATCGATGGTCGAAGGTACAACCAAGCGTAAGGACCGGCCGAGGCACCACTTTGTCACCCACCACGACCGGCTTGGGCTTCACTTCGCCCACCAAGACCACGATGGGGGCGCGGCTCACGGGCACCAGGGGCGCCAACCCCCATGAAAGACCGAACGAGCCGACGTTCGATACCATAGCGCACCCGAACTGATCGTTGGCAATCCCCAGAGGCGAGAGGTCGATCCGCAAGTCGTAATTGAGGAAGGAGAGGATCTTGATGGCGGGCCCTATCAAGGCGTTGGGCAGCCGGCTCACGAGCCGCTTGGTCCTCTCGGTTTGCGGATCCCGGTGCTCTCTCACCCTTCGGGTTTTCTCCTCCAATTCGCGCGCTATATCGGCGAGCTCCTTCTGGTCTATGCACGCGATCTTCGCCCCCGAAAGATCCTCCCCCGCATCCGTCACGACCTGCACGAAAATGTCCACCGTATCCCGCACGTAGATCCGCCGCCGGGAAACTATACCGTTCACTTGCGGACAAAGCCTGATCACCATGCCCAAGCCCTTGGCGACCAGATGAGTGAAGGTGACGTGAGCACCGCTCTGCTGGCGAACCCGCGCCAGGTAAGCCTCGGCCCGATCCGCGACAATGTCCAGGGTACCATAGACGCTGGGGTCTCGTGGCGTGTCCCAAATGTGCAGCGCTATGCGACGCCAGCTCGGAACGTCGCGTAAGAGCCGGAAAACCTTACCCACCTCTCTTGCCCTCTCTCTGGAGCCCTCCCCGACCAGGATGCGCAGGAACGAGAATTGTAATCGCAAGTGGCGCCACTTGTCCATAACCTGGGCCGCCGCAGGACGCGGAGCGTCATCGGTGCGCAAACGCCGTTGTCCTGGAGCACGCGAATTGGTAGAGTAGGGTGCGCTAGGGAGGAAAAGAGATGAGAAAGGTTGTCATAGCGGCAGCGGTCGCGGCGGTTCTTGGTTCCTCGGGCTTTGCGGGAGCTAGCACAGATCGGTACGACGACACGCAGTCTCACCCCCTTAGGGTTGCGGCCTATCTCCTCCACCCGGTAGGCTACACTTTGGAGTGGCTGGTCTTTCGCCCCTTCCACGCATTGGTCTCGCAGGAAGACCTGGAGCCCGTAACCGGCCACACCAAACATCACGAACACGTCATCGGCGGCACAGCGGGGCGGCCCTCTTCCAGCCGCCGTTAGCTAGCAGGCAACGACACTGCCCGCAGCCCCTCCAGCCGGTCGACCCTGCTGGCGCAGGGCACTAAGTGGCATATAAGAGAAAGGATTTTTACTACCGGCAGGCGAAGCGACAAGCCTACCGCTCCCGCGCCGCCTTCAAACTGATCGAGCTTGACGAGAAATTCAATGTCCTCAAGCCGGGCAACCGGGTCGTCGATCTCGGGGCCTGGCCGGGGGGCTGGCTACAGGTGGCTTCGGCCGCCGTTGGCGCCAACGGCAGGGTGGTAGGCGTGGATCTCGCCAGAATCGAGCCACTGGCTCCAAACGTGAAGACGCTCCAGCGGGACGTCGCCGCCGAAGGGCTCGCCACCGAGATCGTGGACTTGCTAGGCGGGTTGGCGGACGTCGTGCTCTCGGACATGGCGCCTAAACTATCGGGTGTGGCGCCTACAGACGCCGCCCGGGCCAGGGCCTTGGCGGAGACGAGCTTTCGGTTGGCGACCGAGCTTCTCCGCGATGGTGGCAGCTACCTGTGCAAGCTCTTCGATAGCCCCGACGCGGAGGAATTCGCACGGCTGGCAGGCTCGCGCTTTCGCTCGAGCTTGTTGCACCGGCCCTGCGCGACTCGCAGCCGATCGTCGGAGATCTATCTCCTCGCTAGGGGCTTCAAAGTGGGATCCAGGTGCAAGGAGGGATGACATGCGGCGCGATGCATTGGTATTGGCCACCCTTATCGCGTGTTTGCCGGTCTCAAGCGATGTCGCCTGGGCCGAGGCGGCAAGGGATCGCCGTGTAATCACCGTGAGCGCCACCCGGGAGGTGACGCCCACCGCGGATCGAGCGCGCCTTTCTCTAGCCATCGAGCGCACCGCCCCGAGCGCGCAGGCTGCTGCCGAAGAGGTGGCCCGTGCAAGCGAGCGCGTAATCGACGCGCTCGAGCGGCTCGGCAGCAAAGGAAGCTTGCTTTCGACTAAGCACTACAGCTTGGAGCCGCAATACCGCCTCCCACAAGAGAAAGGCCCTAGCCCCGCTGAGCCTCGTATCGTCGGCTATCGAGCCTACAACGAGGTCGAGATCGTAACCGGGAAGCTCGACGATTTGGGTCGTCTGATCGACTCGGCGGTTGCAAGCGGCGCCAACCGAGTGGCCGGGTTGGTTCTGGAGCTGACCGACCCTGACCCCTACCAGCGCCAAGCGGTCGAGGAAGCGACCAAAGAGGCAGCGCGCAAGGCACAGGCCATCGCCAAAGCGTTGGGCGTGAGGATCGGGCCCGTGGTGGAGGCGACCACCGAGCCAGGCGAATCCCCCCCACCTGCCCCCATCTTCTCCGGCCTGAAAATGGCCGCGTCAGCCGAAACGCCTGTGCTCCCAGGCACGGTAGCGATTCGCGCTTCGGTTCGGCTGACTTACGAGATCAGCCAGTGAGGCCGCCGCTGGGGCAGTCCCCCTCTCCCCGGTAGAAACGAATCTCCACCCTGCGATTCTCGGCCCGGCCCTCCGCCGAGAGGTTGGAGGCCACGGGGCGGTGCTCGCCGAACCCGCGGGCGGAAATCTTGCAAGGTTCGATCCCCCCCTGCGCGAGAAAGAAGTGCGCGACGGCAAGCGCTCGGGCCGAAGCAAGTTCCCAGTTGGAAGCGAATCTCGGTGAATGAATGGGCACGTTGTCCGTATGCCCGGAGATCTCGATGGCCAGCTCGGGATGCTCGACCGCGAATGCGTGCACTTGACGAAGCAAAGGGAGGGCCTGCGGGGCAAGCTCCGCCTTACCGGTAGCGAATCCGACGGTATCGAGAAGCGTTATAATGAGCTCCGGAGGCCGATCCTTGCGGTGGCGGAGCCCGGATATCGCCGGTAACTCAACACCTGCGGCCTGCGAAGCCATCTCGTCCGGCCGGCTAACGGCGGCATCGCCCGCCCCCATCTGCTGATCAGGGGGGACCCGAGGTGAAGGCGCGGAACGCCTCGCAAGCGCAATTGTCGCGATTTCGCCACTGGCGCGCCTCGGGGCCTTCGCCGCAATCGCAGTTTCGCGCGAAGGCTCGCTTTGTGCCAGCGAATCTTCGTATGGCTCCGCTTGCGGTCGAACCGGGGCACGTTTCGGATCGGCTGCGCCGCGTTCGGCCGGCCGACCGGCAAAGATCGGCGGCAGTACCTGGATCGGCGAAACCAGTGCCCCCAGAGCCTTCGACTCTTGCCTTACCGGCGCCGCTTTTCCTTCCACGCTCGCCTGCCGCCTCACGTCAGCTTTTCCCACCGAAAACATAAGGAAGAAGAGAAGAAGAAGCGTAAGGTCGCTGAAGCTTACCAGCCATCCTTCCCCCTCGGCGATTCGCATTGGATGTCTTCGGTTTTTCGTCACGGCCGCCGCCCTCGCTCAGGCCGCTTCGGTGTGGCTACCAGGCGATCTCATGGCGGTTTGGATCCGCAGCCGGCCCGAAGGTGCTCCAGGGGCAAATGGCGTGGCTGAAAGCCCGCCTGCGGCCGGCAGTGCCGACCACGAATAGAAGCCAAGACCGGTTCGGGCCCAGCGCCCCGCATCCGATGAGGCGCGCTCCTTAGCCGAATCGCGAAGACCCTCCGCCAACCGCTCTTTTTTCCCTTCGACCGCGCGAGCCAGCGCCGTCAAGTGCTCCGCGATTCGGGCCGGGCGCTCGCCGCGAGCCATCATCACGGCTCCCTCGGCGATCATCTTCATCTCCACAAGCCTTGCCTCCCCTCGGTTGTCGACCTTCGTAGCGAGCGGCAGCACCACCGCATTTGCCAACAGAGCTCCGTAAAGGGTGGTAAGCAGTGCAAGAGACAGAGACGGCGCCATCGCCATGGGATCCGGCACGGCCGTAGCCCGAAGGAGTAGCACGAGGCTTATTAACGTTCCGATGAGACCAAAGGCCGGCAGCAGACGGCCGATCATTTGCAGCACTCTACCGGCCGCCTCCACCTCGCGCTCGAATCCCGCCAGCTCGTCGGCTAAACACTCGACTATCTTGACTTCGCTCTCCCAGTCCGCGACTTTGCCGATCGCAAGGCGCAGGAAGGGATCGGCCAGAGCGTTTCCCGCAGCTTCGAGCCTCTTCACCCCTTCACGCCGGTAAAGGGCCGCAAGCCGTGGGATAGCGAGCGCGATTTCATCGAGCGACGGGCGCGAGCTTCTCACCGACTCCATTACCAACCGAGCGGTGCGCGAGAGTTCCGGCAGGGAAAAACTCACCAGCGTGACCATCGCCGTGCCACCGACCGTTATGAGGAAGGAGGGAAGGTCGAGGAAGAAGCGCACAGCCGGAAAGAACAAGGCAAGCCCGGCGGCCGCGGCAGCGGCAAACAGGACTGGCGCGCGGGGAGGCCGCGAAACCATCTTTTTCCACATGACCTGAGGCACCGAGCAGTTTCGATGCCAATGCCAGCGCGCATTGTGGGACGGGGGGTTTCGAACCGAGCCCAACCCGTCGCGGCGGCAAATTGCCTAGGGCGCGGGGCAGATAGTTCTCGGCGAGGCGGGCTTCTTCGCTTCAGGGTTGACCTGGCGGGGCGCTCTGGTACTATCCGGGCGGCTTCCATCCCGCTTAGTCGGTCCTAGGAGCTTAAATCGATCTCACGGGGGGCGAGAGATGAAGATCGACGGCCTGCCTCGGGAACTGCTGGTCGGCATGTACCGAACGATGCGGACCATCAGGCGGTTCGAGGAGCGGATCAAGGAGCTTTTCTTCATGGGAGAGATCCCGGGCTTCGTTCACGCCTCCATCGGAGAGGAGGCGGTGCCGACCGGCGTGTGTTCGGCTTTGGATCCCTCCGACCGCATCACCAGCAACCATCGCGGCCACGGGCACCTGATCGCCAAGGGCGGCAAGCTCCGTCCCATGATGGCCGAGCTTTTCGGCCGCCGCACGGGCTACTGCAAGGGGAAGGGAGGCTCGATGCACGTCGTCGACCTGAGCATCGGGATTCTCGGGGCGAACGGGATCGTAGGTGCGGGGATTCCCATTGCCACCGGCTCGGCGCTGGCGTCGCAACTTACCGGCAAAAAAGAGGTTTCGGTCGCCTTCTTCGGAGACGGGGCCGCCAACGAAGGTACCTTCCACGAATCCGCGAATCTGGCGGCAGTATGGAAGCTCCCGGTCATCTTCGTTTGCGAAAACAACGCGTACGCCGAATGGACGCCGATTTCGGAGGCTAGTGCCGTCTCCGATATCGCGATTCGGGGCCAAGCGTACGGAATGCCGGGGATTGCGGTGGACGGCAACGACGTGTGCGCGGTGTACCGCGCCGCCCGCGAAGCCGTCGCTCGCGCGCGCGCAGGCTCGGGCCCGACGCTTCTCGAATGTAAAACCTACCGCTGGGAGGGGCACGTGGTGGGCGAGGAAGCCATGCTGGCAGGAAAAGAATACCGTAGCGCCGAGGACCTCGCTCAATGGAAGCTCCGGTGTCCGATCGAGCGGCTCGCCACCGCGCTCAAGGAGGCGGGCGCGGCGACCGCGGAGGAGCTGGCCGAGATCGACTCCCGGATCGAAAAGGAACTCGAGGACGCGGTCACGTACGCGAAGCAAAGCGAGCAGGCCGACCCGAGCGAAGCGTTCACCGATCTCTTCGCATAGGAGAGGGGGCAGCAGAAGAACGATGCCGACGATAAACTTCATCCAGGCGATAAACGAAGCTCTGAGGGAAGAGATGCGCCGGGACCCCGGCGTGTTCGTCATGGGCGAGGATGTGGAGTTTGGCGCCTTCGGGGCGACTAGAGGGTTGGTCGAAGAGTTTGGCAAAGCACGGGTGAGAAATACCCCTCTTTCCGAGGCTGGTTTCGCCGGCGCCGGGGTGGGAGCGGCCATGGCCGGGCTTAGGCCCGTGGTGGAGATCGAGTTCGCAAGCTTTCTCTACTGTTGCATGGATCAGATCTGCAACCAGGCGGCGAAGTTGCGCTACATGTCGGGCGGTCAGGCGCGCCTGGCGCTCACCTATCGCTGCGTGTTCGGGGCCATGGGATCGGCCGCGGCGCAGCATTCGGAGACGGTCTATCCGCAGTTTCTGAGCGTGCCCGGCTTGAAGATCGTCGTCCCCTCCGGCCCGGCGGACATGAAAGGGTTGCTAAAGAGCGCGATCCGGGACGACAACCCGGTGCTGGTATTCGAGCACGGCCGGCTGGGGTGGACGCAGGAGGAGGTGCCGGAAGGCGACCACCTGGTGCCGCTCGGGCAGGCTTCGATAAAGCGCGAGGGACGCGACCTGACGATCGTGGCCATCGGGCTCATGGTACAAAAAGCTTTGGAGGCCGCCGAAACGCTCGCCGCCGAAGGGATAAGCGCCGAAGTCCTGGACCCGCGCACGCTGGTTCCGCTCGACAAGCGCTCGATTCTCGAGTCGGTCGCCAAGACCGGACGCCTGATAATTGCGGACGAGGCGCACGTAACCGGCAGTGCCGCCTCGGAGATTGCAGCCGTGGTGGCCGACGAGGGCTTCGACTACCTGGACGCCCCGATAAAGCGGGTCGCCTCCGCCGACGTCCCGATCCCGTTTGCCCCGGCTCTGGAGGCCGCGGTCATACCTGGAGCCGACAGGATCGCCAACGCCGCTAGAGAACTTTGCGGGTAGGGAAGAAAGCTTGGCGGTAGAGGTCATAATGCCCAAATTCGGGCTGACGATGCACGAGGGGACGATCCAGAAATGGCTCAAATCTGAAGGCGAGCAGGTAAAGGCGGGAGAGCCGCTCTTCGAAGTGGAGACGGAGAAGGTTCTCTACGAGGTGGAGGCGCCGGCAAGTGGCGTGCTCGCCAAGATTCTCTTTCCGGCCTCCTCGACCGTCCCGATCCGAGCGGTCATCGCAGTCATAGCCGAACCTGGGGAAGAACCTGAAGAAGTGGCAGCCCGCTACAGTGCGCCAGCTTCGCAGGCTGAGCCGCCTAAGCGGACGGGCTCCATCGGCGAGCCGAAAGCCGATGCTGCAAGCCCCGCACGCGCCGGTGCTCGCGCGACCCCGGCGGCCCGTAAATTGGCGGAGAAGCTCGGTGTGGCGCTAGGCGCCGTTCGTGGGACCGGCCCGGGCGGGCGAATAACGCGAGAGGACGTCGAGCGGGCGGCGGGAGGGGGAGAGGGTGCGCTGCGCACGATCCCCTTCTCGGGGATGAGGCGCACGATCGCGGAGCGGATGCAGCGAAGCCTCCACGAGGCTGCACAGCTTACCATCACTACGGAGGCGGATGTCACGGAGATGGTGGCTCGGCGCCGAGAGTTACCACCCGATATCACTTACACCGACATGATCACGCAGGCAGTGGCATGGGCGCTCAGGCGCCACCCCCTCCTCAATTCACGCTTGGAGCAGGAGCGGATAACGATTCTGCCGCAGATCAACATCGGGATAGCCGTCGCCATCGAGGAGGGCCTGCTCGTGCCCGTCCTCCGCAACGCCGATCGGAAGTCGCTCCCCGAGATAGCGGCCGAGCGCGCTCGCTTGGTCGAAAAGGCTAAAAGCAGAACGCTTACAGCAGAAGAGTTGGCGGATGCCACGTTTACCGTCACGAACCTCGGCAATTACGGCATCGACTCTTTCACCCCGATCGTGCAGATGCCCCAGGTCGCGATACTGGGGATCGGACGAATCGTGGCGAAGCCCCGGTTCGTAGACGACGGTATCTCGAACCGAAAGCTCATGACGCTCAGTCTTTCGTTCGACCACCGGGTGCTTGACGGCGCGCCGGCGGCGGCATTCTTGCACACGTTGGCAACGCTGCTGGGTGGCGACGCCAGTGAAGCTCGAGAGCGAGGAGAAGAGGGGATTTGAGCTATGGGAGCACGGCAATCCAATTCCTCGAAAGGGAAAACCAAGCGAGGCAGCAGGAAGGCGGAGTCGAGGAGCGGGGGCTGGACGCTGCTCGGCTTGGTTCCACAGGCCCGACGCCTTCTCGGCGATAACCGGGTGGCCGTGGATTTTCTAGCGTCGCAATTCAGAAGCTTAAGGGAGCTGCTCGAGGGGCAGGTGGAGAGCACCATGAAGCGCCTGGAGCGGCGCATCGACTCGATGCTGGGCGAACTGGAGAGCCGAACCGCGAGGCGCATCGAGCCGCTGCTCTCGCGCGCCGAAGTAGCCCGCAAGCAGGACCTCTGGCCGGTGGATCACCGCCTGGGAAGACTCGAGCAAAGGATACGGGGGCTGCTCGAAGAACAAAACCGATTGACGATTTCGATCGGGCGGATCGAACGAGAATGGCAGGGGCTACGGGTCGATTTGAATGAACGCTTGGCCGAATCGAGCGAGAGAGCGACCGAGCTCGAGGGCTTGCGCGAGGCGGTGGAGGAGACTCGACAGAGCGCGGAGAAGCTCGCCAAGGAAGGACTGGCCAGGGCGGTAGAGGCAGCTAAGGTCAACGACCGGGTGGTCAGGCTCGAGATGCGCCTTGCGGATATCGCCCGCGAGTGCGATGCCCTTGCCAGTGCCCAGCGCGAACTGAACCAGAAGCTGGGAGCGTTAGGCGAGAAGCTGCACGAGGGGATGGGCAAGGCCGGCGGTGCAGCGGAGGAGGTGGCGATGCTACGCGCCGAGGTCGAGGATGTCATTCACCGGGTAAGCGGGTTGAGCGACCTCCAGCAGGCCAACCGCTACGAGCTCGACCGCCTCTCGAGCCTGTTGAGAAATCGAGAAAACAGCCTCGATGCCCGCCTCTCCGAAGTCGTCGAGAGGCAGCGGCGGGCAGCCGCCGAACTGGGAGAGCTGGCGGGAAAGCTATTCGACCTGGAGAAGAAAGGGGCGGCAAGCAGCTAAAGTCCCGCGCGAGCCGCCGGCGACCCTCGAGGAGAGAGAGAGATGGAAGTCCTGCTCGTGCCGCAACTGGCGGACAATTACGGCTATTTGCTCATCGGCCCGGACCGGAAGACCGCTGCTGTGGTAGATTGTGCCGACGCGCGCGCGGTCGCTAGGGCTCTGCGCGAAAGAGGGCTCGGGCTCGCGGCCATTCTCTCGACCCACCACCACTTCGATCATGTAGCCGGCAACCTGGAGCTCTTGCGGGAGATGGGCCCTGCACCGGTGTACGCCTCGCACGTAGGCCGCGACAGGGTCCCGGGCCTGACGGAGGCCCTGGCGGACGGAGCCGAGCTCACCGTGGCCGAAAGCCTCTGCCGGGTGCTTCACATCCCGGCCCACACGAGCGGGCATGTGGCTTATTTCTTTCCCGACGCGGGGCCAGCGCTCTTTTGCGGGGACACGTTGTTCGTTGGCGGCTGCGGGCGCCTATTCGAAGGATCACCCGAGCAGATGCTCGCCTCGCTGTCCAAGCTAGCCGCGCTCCCCGATGCTACCCTGGTCTATTGCGGACACGAGTACACGGAGAAGAACCTGGCCTTCGCGTTGACCCTGGAGCCCTCGAACGCGAGGCTACGGGCGAAATTCCGCGAGGTGCAGAGGCTGCGAGCACTAGGCAAGCCGACCGTTCCCTCTACCATCGGCGAAGAAAAGGAAATCAATCCCTTCCTGCGCTGGGATAGCGACGAGATCAAGGCTTCCATCGCCGGGAGGTTTCCGGGAGCGAAGCTCGATCCGGTAAGCGTGCTCGCCAAGACCCGCGAACTAAAGGATACATTCTAAAGGGCCGGCGCGCTCGGTCGGACACGCAAGCGTCGCCTCTAGGTGGCGCCGGGCAAGGACAATAGCGCTTCCGCCAAGAATCTGACACCCAAAACCCGCTCGGGTCAAAAGCCCCTCCATCTGAAGGATGCCACATGTGGGGACGCCTGGGCGCTTTTCTCTAGATGGCCTTACGCACCTTGGCGTGGATCTTGCAATCCGCTTGCAGGAAAAGAGGAGGCGGGGTGTGTGGAAATGGCCTAGCGCGCTGACTGCGCTCGTGCGCGTGGTCCCTTCTACCGGAGCCGGCCTTCACGCCGACGAAAGCGCCGAGTCAATTCGGCAAATCGAATGCCTCCCCGGAGGGTCGGGCAGGAGAAAAAGGTACGGGAAACAGTCTGGAGCGACACCTTGGCCTGGGTCTCAGCATTGCCCAGTCCCCACGCTCACCCTAGAGCTGGAATATTTCCGGCACCGCGAGAGAGGATCTCTGGCATGGAGATGCTGATGGTTTCCTGGCGAGGATGTCGGCGGCCTTCTAGCAAGGCGCTCATTGGTATACTCGCCCTGCCGTTTCTTTTGCCCGCCATCGCCGCTTGGGTGAGCACCGGGCGCTGCGAGCCTGAGAACTCATGTCCTGAACTCGGCGTAATGCTGAACCCGGCTAACCCGGTCAACGCACTCTCGCTCGACGAACTGAGGGCAATCTACAGCGGTCAGAGGATCAAATGGCCGGGTGGCGGCAAAATCATCGTCATAGCCGCACCGGATGAATCTCTCCGGGCAAGACTTTTCAATCAACGCGTCTTTGGGCGCTCTCGCCGTCCGCGCACATTGAGGGACAGTCCGATACCGTTTCAGCCGCTCATTCTGTCGCGTCAAGCAACCAGGCAATACGTTCGGCTTTTCCGGGATGCGATCGCCTATGGGTGGCGCGACTCGCAGGCGGGGGGCGTCAAGTGGATCGCAGTCGACGGCCTAGGCGGATCGCAAACGGTCCGCTGCCGTGGAAGCCGGACTCATCGAAAACCCGCGAGAACCAGGTGACCTTTCGGCGCAAAGTTACGCTCGTTTTGCTGGCCCTCGCGTTGATACCGCTTGCGCTTCTCGTTCGCTTCGTGCGACGTGACGCAACGGTATTGCTGCGCGCTTACAATGCTCGCCAACTTGCATCCGTCGCAAGCCTCTTCGCTTCCGGGCTTGACGCCAACGTGAGCCAAGTGCTCGAGGAGGGCCGTTTTTTAGCGCACGAAGTCGCCGCTCTGCTGGGGGACAAAAACGCTCTTCAGGCACTGGATCACCGATGGCTCGAGGCACGCGGGGAGCATTACAACGCGCTTTACCTGATCGCGCTAAGGGGTACAGTCCTGGCGTCGACCGCCGCGCACGCTCCCCCCCTTGTCCCCACGACCCGGCTTCGGCTGGGCGCCTCGCTGGAGCAGGCACTGGACGGCAGCGGACCGGTATTATCGGTCACCTCCGCTATTCGAAAGCAAGGCAACCCGGCCCCCGTGGGATTCCTCCTTGCGGAGTACAGTTGGGCAGACCTCGAAAGCAAAGTGCTGTACCTGGCCGAGCCCTGGGCGGGTCGCGATCCGAAACGCAGATGGCTTTTGATCCTCGGCAAGCGCCGTGAGGTGGTGGCAAGCACCCGCTTGAACGTCGCTGTCCCCGGCGAGCGCCTTTCCTCTCGGAGGATTTCCGAGCTCGCGCGCGGCTACCACACGGCCAAGGCCAAGCTCTCGCTCGTTCCCTGGACGGTGGCCGTCTTCGAGAGCGAGGCGCTCGCTCTGCAACCCGTAGTGCGCCTGGAAAATCTCCTTCGCTACTTCGCAGTAGCCACCGGCCTTGCCGGGCTTTTCCTGGCGCTGATCCTCGGCCGGCATTTCGCTCGCCGGATAAAAATACTTTCGCAAGCAATAGCAACCATCGGCACCGGCAACTATCGTACACCGGTCCCGCAAATCGGCGGCCGAGACGAAATCGCCTTTTTCCTGCGAGAGCTGGAGAAAATGCGAGAAGAGCTTTGCCTATCCCAGGAACGCCTGCGCCACGCTCTCGAGGAAGCACAAGCCGCCGCGCGCGCCAAAGCCGAATTTCTCGCCAACATGAGCCACGAGATCAGAACGCCCCTCAACGGAATCGTAGGGTTCACGGGGCTGGTGTTGGCTACCGATCTTACACCCGAGCAGCGCCAGCACCTGGAGACCATCGATAGCTGTTGTAACGCCCTTTTGGCGCTCGTAAACGACATCCTCGATTTCTCCCGGATCGACGCCGGAAAAGTGGAGCTGGAAATCGTCGACTTCGAGCTCGGCGAGCTGCTTGAGCAGGTGACGGACCTCGTGGCCGAGAAAGCGCACCAAAAGGGGCTCGAGCTAGTTTTGAGTTGCGAGCCCGGTCTCCCTCCCCTTCGCGGGGATCCGACCCGGGTACGCCAGGTAGTCACCAATCTGGCCGCCAACGCGGTCAAGTTCACCGATCACGGTGAAGTCGCAATCGAGGCCAACGTGAAAAAGCTCGACGAGCGGCACGTCGAGGTGGCCATATCGGTGCGCGATACCGGCCCCGGGATCCCGAAGGAGAAGCGGGAAGCCATCTTCCGTAGCTTTACCCAAGCCGACGGCTCGATCAGTCGCAGACATGGAGGCGCCGGGCTCGGGCTCACGATCGCAAAGCAGCTTGCCGAGCTTCTGGGTGGGCGCATAGAACTGGAAAGCGAGGTCGGTCGGGGGAGCACTTTCACTTTCACGGTTCCCTTCGAGCGCGGGGCAAAGAGCCGAACCCGCTCGGCGCCCTCCGAGCTTAGAGGTCTTAGGGTCTTGATCGTTGACGACAATTCGACCAACCGGCTTCTCCTCACGCGAATGCTGGAGTTCCTCGGCGCTCGACCGGCTGCCGTCGCGGACGGATCGGAAGCTCTGAGCGCTCTGCGCCAAGCGGCCGCACGCGCCCCTTTCAGGCTCGTTTTGCTCGACCTGCAAATGCCGGGCACGGATGGTCTCGAGACTGCCCGAAGAATACGGGCTGACCGGGAGATCCCCGCTTGCGCGCTCGTGCTTCTCGCCTCCGCAGCCGGCCACGATCCAAAGGGCCTGCGCTCGCTCGGCTTCGCGGCATCTCTTACCAAACCGGTCAAGCAGAGCCGACTCGCCCAGGTGCTCTCGGAAGTGCTTTCCGGCACCGAAGTTTCGCCCCAAACGGCCGAAGAGCCGAAGCGCCCAGCCGTGGCTTTTCCTGCCCGCAGCGGCCGCGTGCTGGTCGCCGACGACAACCGCGTAAGCGCCCTTCTTGCAACGACCGTCCTGAAGAAAGCAGGCTACGAGGTCGACTCCGCCGCAACCGGTCGCGAAGCCGTCGAGGCTTTCGTCACGCACCGATACGACGCCATTCTCATGGATGTCCGCATGCCAGAGCTCGACGGCGTGGCCGCCGTGGCTGAAATCCGAAAGCGCGAAGAGAAGGGGAGGCAAGTCCCGATCATCGCCATGACCGCGGATGTCGTAGCTGGCGAGCGCGAGCGCCTGCTCGCAAGTGGCTTCGACGACTACCTCCCCAAGCCATTCAAAGCAGCCCAAATTCTGGAGATGCTCGAACGGCACATGGAACCGCGTGGCGACAACCCCCCCCCGGCGCAGAACGCTGAGCCCCCGCAAACTCACCCGGCGCCATAGCGGAGGCCATCCTCCGGATCGGAAGCGACCCAGCCGAGCAAGGCGCCGCCTGAGCCGCTCCTCTCGCCGGCTCCCTCGCCCCAAAGCGGGCGGGCAAGAGCCTTGGCCTGGCGCCGCCCCCCCGTTGACGAGGCGGCGAAATGGGCATAAGGTTTTCGTCGACTCGGTCGTCGAAAAAGACCCGCACCGGTTGGAAAAGAAGGCCTTGCACGGGCCGCCCACCGGCGAAAGGAAAGCGCTCAATGCCAAAAGTCGTCGACTTCGAACGCAAGCGGGCCGAGATCCTTAGCGCCGCGGCTTGGGTCTTTGCCCGCCAGGGGTACCGCGGGACCAGCCTGCAGCACGTGGCCGCGCAAGCCGGAATCGGCAAGAGCAGCATCTACCATTACTTCGCAACCAAGCAGGCCCTCTTCGAGGCGCTAGTAAAGGACCTTCTCGAGCGGGAAGAAGCACTGTTCGAGAGAATCGCATCTTCCCCGGAGGCTGCCCCGCAACGGCTTTCCAGGCTAGTTTCGACGGTGATTGAGATGTTCCCGCAGTGGTCGCAAGCGGGCCCTCTGCTGGTGGATTTTCTCCGAGAGGAGGCCGGCCGGCGCGCACTGCGCCGCACCATACGTCGCGCTCGCACCGCTCTGGTGCGAGTCCTGGCGGAAGGACAAAGCCGCGGGCTCTTTCGTCGCGCGGATCCCAAGGCCATCGCCACGCTCTTCTTAGCATGTTTAGACGGGCTCCTGCTCCAAGAGGTGATCGAGCCCAAAGCCCTTTCGGCCTCGCAGATCCGCTTCATACCCGAGGCTCTCCTGGGGCTAGTCAAAAAGGGGGGGGAGCGTGAGCACCTACGTCTGGATGAGAATCCTCGAATCGGCCCCCTATCGCTACGATCTCGGCATTCGGCTGCTCTCGTTCGGGGCGGTGCGTGAGCTTTATGAGAGAGCAGCGGCAGCCGCCACCGGGGGCATGGAGGCCCCTCGGATCCTCGAGATCGGCTGCGGCACCGCGAACCTGACGATCGAGCTCGCTCGTCGGGGCGCCAAGGTGTGGGCGATCGACCAAAATCCCGAAATGCTCGCGCAGGCGAAGGAGAAGCTGGCAGGGGAAGCGGCGCAGGCGACGCTTTTGGAGATGACGGCGGTCGAGATCTCCGACCGGTTCCCACCGGCAAGCTTCGATGCCGTCGTGGCTTCTCTGGTGCTAAGCGAGATGAGCGAGAGCGAACAAGCCTATGTCCTCAAGGCCTCGGCCGATCTGCTTCGACGGGGCGGGCGGCTGGTCATCGCCGACGAGGTCCGGCCGGCGAAGCTCTGGCAGCGTGTAACCTACACCCTGTTTCGCCTCCCGCTTGCGGCCTTTACCTACGCCGTAACCCAAACGGCGACGTCGCCGGTACGAAACCTTGGGGCCAAGGTCGAGGAGGCCGGACTTCGAATCGCTGCACAGGAGCGTTTGCGCCACGGGAGCATCTGCATATTGGTCGCGTCGAAAGAATGTTGAACATGACGCAGGAAAAAGCGGGGCTAAAGGGGCTAAAAATGTTGCTGGCCGACCTCGCGGCCGAGGTGTTCGAGACCTGCTTTAGGCTTTCCCCCTTTCCCACAAAGACCGGCCTGAGAATAATCGGCCGCCCCGGCCCCCACAGTCCGGTATTTCTTACTGGAAATTACGACCTCACCGTGCGGCGGGTTCTAAGGGCATTGCGCGGTCTCGATGCATATTTGATCGTCTGCCCCTCTGGCGGGATCAACGTCTGGTGCGCTGCTTCTGGCGGCCACCTAAGCACGCACCAGGTGGTTACGGCTCTCAAGCTCGCAAGACTGGAAGAACGAGTAAGCCACCGCCAAGTGATCCTCCCTCAGCTCGCTGCAACGGGGGTCGAGCGCAGGGAAGTGCGGCACAGAACCGGCTGGTTGGTGCGATTCGGGCCGGTTTACGCGCGCGACATGCGAGCTTACCTCGAGGCGGGGAAATAGAAAAGCGAGGCGATGCGACGCGTCCGCTTCGGCGCCCGCGAGCGCTTCGAAATGGCGCTTGCCTGGGCAACGCCGATTTCCCTTCTCTTGGCGGCCGTGGTGCGCGCGCACTTGATCGCGGTGGCAAGCCTCGTCTTCTTGCTCGCCCTGGTCGTCTTTTTCCTCTACGACCGTCTCCCGGGTAGCGAGGGACAGCGGCGAGCAACGCTCGGCGTCCTCGCCGCCCTTTGCGGGGGAGCGATCGGCGTTTGGGGGGAGGCGCCGGGCCTTTGGCCCACTTTGGCATGGAGCCTCGGAGGAGCCTTTGTGGTTGCCCTGCTCACCTTCGATTACGCGGGCTCAAGCCCCACGGGCGCGAGCGGCCTTTTCGAGGAGAAGGACTTTCGCGTCGAACTCGACCTGGACCGCTGCCGGGGCGTCTATTCCTGCTGGGAGGTATGTCCCGAATCCTGCTTCGAGAAAAAGCCGGAGCAACGGAAAGTCGCGATCACCCACGGGGAAAGGTGCATTCGGTGCGGCGCCTGTATCGTTCAGTGCCCCGAGGATGCACTGGCGTTCAGTACCGAATCCGGCCTTCGCGTCTCGCCGCAAGATGTGAGGCGCTTCAAGCTGAACCTCTTGGGGAAGCGGGCGCGGCGGATTGCGCCCCAGGCGTAAGCGGCGCGCAAAGAGAACACCGGAACGACTGCGCGTACGCTCCGATCCAGCGGGCTCAGTTGCAGAGGATGAGATGGCAATCGCGGGGAAGCCGCCGAGCGAGGCCATTCACCACATGGCCCCGAAGCAAGTGATACACGGCGGAGCGATGGGAAACCCCTACCATCACGGTATCTACCTCGAGCGCCTCGGCGGCCCTCGTTATGGCGTCCGCGGCGCTAAACGATACGGTCCAAAGCGGGATGAGCTCGACCCCAAAGAGCCGAGCATCGGCCGCCGCGGCCGCAAGCGTGAGCCGCGCGTCGTCGCTCGGCTGCGAGCTTTCCCCGCCGACGAAAAGCCCCGGCCTCTCGTCCACGAACAGCCCGTAGATCCAGCTCTGCCCTAGGCCGCGCGCTCGGCCCGCGGCCTCCCTGAGAAGCCGGCGGTTGGGGCCACGGACGGCAACCAAGGTTGTCACAGGGTATAGCGACTTGACCTCCAGCGCCTGATTGATCGTCAGGATTTCCTCCTTCCGCTCTGCCAACACCTCGGCTGCGGCAATGGCGCGTTCGGCCCGCCGCCTGAGCGGGGCTATACGGTAGAGGCGCTGCGTCAGCCAACCGCTTTGGGTGGCGATCGCCAAGCCAACCCCGAGCGCCGTAACTCCCCCCCCAAAGAGGGTGGCCAGCGGCTTTTCCACGAGATTGACCCCCCAAGCGAGAACGACCATCGCAGTAGTGCCAGCGCCAATCCACAACCGCGGGCCTCCCAAGCCAGCCCTCCACCTGATCACGTCGAGCGAGATCGAGGACAGAACGAAGGCGCCCAAGAGCCCGAAGGCGTACAGGTCACCGAGCACCGACATCCGCCCTTGCGTCGCTACGATTATCGAGATCGGCACCGCCGCGGCGACCAGGATGCTTACGTGTGGGGTACCGAACGTGGAACTCCTTACCTGAACCGCACGCGGGAAAAACCCGGCCTCGGAAAGGGCGAGGAAAACGTGATAGCCGCCGATTATCGCCGTATTCGCCGCGAAAATCAGCAGGACCGACGCGGTCGCCACGACCGCCAAGTTGGCGAGCTTGCCTGCGTGCGCTAGCGCAAGCTCCGATATCAGCCGCTCGGATCCCGCCTGCTTCAGCTCCGCAGGCAGACCTCCAACAGCCAGCAGGGTGAGGACCGGCGAGGTAAGAATCACCGTTACGACGAGAAGCGCCATCGCCAGGCGCGCCGTCCGCCGGATAGGCTCTATCATCGTGAGGCTTAGCTGGCTGATGCTCTCCAGTCCGGAAAACGCAAGCCAAGCCGCCCCAAAGCCGGCAAGAGTTTCTCTCAGGCCAAACGGCCGCTTAGCGGCCGTAGCAGCCAGGAGATCCCACAGCCCCGCAAGGCCGATGTCGGATATCACCTTGGTTGAAAGGCCGAGATCCACCGCAAGGGCGCTCGCCGCCATGGCCAAAGCGAACCCGGCGCTCTCCTTTATTCCGACGATATTGAGGCCCGCCAGCAGAAAAAGGCTCAAGCAGGCGAATTGCGCAGCGTGAAGATCGAGTTCGGGGAAAATGCTACCCAGGTAGTGAACACCTGATACCGACGAAATGGCGGAGGTCAAAAAATAATCGACCGTGATCAAGATGCCTCCGAGGCAGCCCCACCTCGGATTGAATGCCTTGGTTGTCACCGTCACGACCCCGCCCCCTTCGGGATTGCGCCAGGAAATCTCGACGTACTTGAACGTGAGAAGAACGAAGCCGAGGGTAGTCATGAGGACAAAAAGCGGCGCTGCGTCGCCCACGGTTTCGTAAAGGATTCCAGGTACGTAATAAACCGACGTGCCGATGTCGCAGAACACCACCGCCCAGGCCAACAACCAGGTCAGTTGCCGCAAGTCAGCCTGCCCGCGAGAAGGAAGCCCTGTTTTGCTGGTCGGGGCCTGCACCGTCGCTTCGCACCCTCCGCCGGCTCAGTTGCAAAGAATCAGCCGGCAGTCTGCGGGAAGCCTCCGCGTGAGCCCCTTGACCACATGCCCCCGAAGGAGGTGGTATATAGCCGAGCGGCGGCTTACCCCCACCATGACGCCATCTACTTCGAGGGCCACGGCGGCTCGGGCGATCGCCTCGGCGGCATTGTGGGACACAGTCCAGATCGGGATGAGTTCAACGTTGTGCCGCTGCGCCTCGCGCATCGCAGCCGTTAGCGTGGCCGCGCCTTCCTCGTTTGGCCCAAGCGCGGCGTCTCCGACCAAGAGCCCGGGCCTCTCCTCGACGAAAATCCCGTAGATCGCGTTCTCCCCCCGGCCCCGGGCCCGCGCCACAGCCTCCCGCACGAGCCGCGGATTGTGTCCGCGAATGGCCATGAGCGTCGTGCTGGGGTAGAGCTGCCTGAGCTCCACCGCCTGCTGCAGGGAGACGACATCCCTGGCCTCCTCGGCAAGCTTCTCCGCCTCGGCCACTACCCTCCTCGCCCTTCTTTCGATTGCCGGTATCCTGTAAAAAGCATCGGTGAACCAGCCTTGCTGCACGCCGAGTGCGATCAACATCCCGACCCCGGTTATGCTTCCCCCGAACAGAGTCGCAGCCTGCTTCTCGACCAGGTTGACGAGCCAAGCCGTCAACACCATCGCCGTCGCTGCCAATCCGACCCAGAAAATTCCCCCTCGCACGTGCGAGCGCCACCGCACGACATCGAGCGCGACGCAATCGAGCGCGAAGGCGCCCAAAAGCCCGAACGCGTACATCTCGCCGAGCCTCTGCATGTCGCCTTGGGTGGCCAAGATCACCGCGACCGGCACCGCCGTGGCCACTGCGATAGCGATATGCGGGGTCCCGAAGCGGCGGTTGCGGGCGCCGATCTGTGCCGGCAAAAAGCCTTGCTGCGCAAGGGCCAGAAATACGTGGTAGCAGCCTATGATCGCGGTGTTCGCCGCGAAAAGCAGCAGCGTGGTGGCGGTCACCACCACCACCACCTTCAGCGGCCAGCCTCCGTAGAGAACCCCGAGCTCCGAGAGAAACCTCTCGCTCTGCGCGGCCTTGACGGGGTCATCGAGCAGGCCGACGGTGAAAAGCGTAAGCAGGGGAGATGTAAGACCAATGGTTACCAGCACCGCCGCCATCCCCCACTTGGCGGTGCGGCGCAGCGGCTCCCGCATCGCGGGGCTGAGCTGACTTATGCTCTCGAGACCCGAAAACGCAAGCCACGCCGCCGAAAACCCGACCACCAACTTTCGCAGGCCGAGGCCGCCGACCCCGGCGAAGGTGTCGGCCAGCCTCGCGACTGCCTGTCGGTCGAGATGGGCCAGGACAAGCCCGCCCACCGCAAGATCCGTCGCCAACGCGGCACTCGCCATGACGAGCGCGAGGGTGGCGCTTTCGCGAATACCGATCACGTTGATGGCCGCCAGAAACACCAGCCCCCCAGTGGCCATGAGAGGCACATAGTCGAGCAGCGGTGGGAAAACGCTCCCCAGGTAGTAGAAGCCAGAGGTCGAGGAGATAGCCGAAGTCAAAAAGTAATCGACGGTGATCAGCAGCCCTCCGAAACATCCCCACCGGGGGCTGAAAGCCTTGGTGGCCATTGCCACCACGCCACCACCTTCGGGGTTGCGCCAGGTGATCTCGACATACTTGATGCTGAGCAGAATAAAGCCACCGGTCGTTAGCGCCACGAAGAGAGGCGCCAGATTGCCGACCGTATTGTAAAGAATCCCCGGGACGTAGTAGATGGAAGTGCCGATGTCACAGAAGACCACCGCCCACGCGAGGAGCCACGTGAGCTGGCGGGGCGGTCGCTCCGGTAACCTGCGCGGCCCGGCAGGCGAGGTCGTCACCTGCGCTTGCCCGTGCACATCCATCGGACCTCAGCCAACGAGCCCGCGGATCGATGGATGGCGGCTCAGATGGCGTCGCCACCCCGGCCGCACGATTCCTCCCGCTCGAGCCGCTTCTGCCAGAGAGAGAGCGCCAGCAATCCGCTCGCCGCCTGTACCGCAACGAGCCGCCGTAACTCGACGGTTCGGACGTCCGACCTGCGCTCGATCTCCCCGCACAGATCGCGGAGGCGCTGGTAGAGCGCTTCCGCTAGCCCTTCGGCCTGCCGCAGCACCGCAAGGCGATAGACTTCCCCGAGGTACAAGACGTGGTAGAGGACCCGCGCCACGGTCGCATCGAACGCTTCGGCCTTGGTCGCGATTACATCGTAAGCCGAATCTTCCACTTCGCGCTTGAGCGCCGCCAGCCGCTTAGGGGTCTTAGTAACGTAATCCTCCACCGAGCGAAAGATCCGGTTCCGCGGAGCCCCGCCCCGCAGGGCATCGAAGGCCTGGAGGACCTCCTGATACACCCCCTCCATTCGAAAGATCCCTTGTAAAACCGCCTGCCGCCGCGTCAATCCGCTCGGGCTGGTGTCCTCCAGTACCGGATCGAACCAGTAGGGGAGCTCGCAAACCATGCAGAAGCTAGCAGTTAGGCTGCTCAGGAAATCGTCCGAACTCGTGCCCGACTCTATGTACGGAGCCGGATCCTCCCCGAGGTTGCGCGCCAGATACTCGTAATGCTCCCGCACGCCGAATAACGGAAAAATGCCCGGTTCGAGTTCCCTGACGTAAGGTACCTCCGGCTCTCCCCGATGCAGGGGAAGCCCCTGAGCGGCGACGATCTCCCGCAGCTTGACACCGAGGCTCGGCAGCAGTTCGGAAAGGTAAAAATAGACTCCGCAGAAGCCGGCGTTGTGCAGCGAGTAGAGAAACTGCGGCTTACAGGCATCCATAACCTGCATGAGAGCGCGTGCCTCGGGGCAGGGATCGCTGAAGTGAAGCGTCTTATAGTGAACGGGGAAGCTCCATTCGACCTGCTCGCGATGCGGCGGACGGTAATAGTTGAGCGCGTAGTTGAGAAAAGAGAATGGCTCCTTGAACCAGCCTTCGTTCAAGGCGACTCCGTCTGGATCTGCGCATTTGACGATCAGGAAGGTGCAATCGAGCGACCTTCTGAGCTCGGCATCCTCGCAAAGGCGACGGCTCAGGAAATCGAGGGTGAGCGTTCCGATCGGCTCGTTGGGGTGCGGCGTACCGACGAGAAGGACCTGGTACTTGCCCTTGCCGATCGTCAGAAGCTCGATCGGCCTTCCTTCCAGGGAGGTTCCTATGGTCTCCAGCCGGGCGATCTTGGGGTAGCGGCGAACCAGGTCGCGCGACTCCCGCGACATCTCGGCCACAGTGGGAAAAGCTTTATAGTCCGGGACTTCCCTGACAATCGCTCGGATATCCATTTACCGCTCGCCCACCCCTCAGCCACCCCCTCGGTCGCTGCGGCGCAACCCTACCACAAAACCCACAAGCGGCAAAGCAACCAGACGGCCCTCGAGCTACCGGTCCAAACCACCCCAAGGCTGCGCAGAACACTCGATCACTGGGCGGCGAACCTTGGAGCTCGGTGAGAATCGCCCCCACGCAGCTTCCTCACGATAGCTCCCGGCTGCTGTACCCGAGAGTTCTCCTCGCCACGATCAGGAGATTGATCTGTTGTGTGCCCTCGAAAATGTCGTTGATCTTGGCGTCGCGCATCCATTTCTCGAGGAGAAGATCGCGCGAGTATCCGAGCGGACCCAAGAGCTCGACCGCCTTGCGTGTTATGAACGTCACCGCCTGTCCGGCTTTCGCCTTCGCCATCGAGGCCTCGAGATTGTTGGGCTGGCCTCGGTCCATCATCCAAGCGGCGCGCCAAGTGAGTAACCGCGCAGCCTCCAGCTCTCCTTCCATGTCCATAAGATCTTTCTCCAGAGCGCTCAGCTTGGCGGTCGGCAACCCGTAGCGGACCTCGATCCCGTGCTCCGCAAGCACCTGGCGGGTGAACTCCAGCGCCGCGCGGGCTATTCCGATGGCGCTTGCGGCCACTATGGGCCTCGTCGCGTCGAAGGTACGCATCACACCCTTGAAGCCTTCGGTGCTCTTGGCCTTCTTGACCTCGGGGCTCCCGAGAATGTTGTCGTAGGGGATGCGGCAGTCGTCGAGGATAATGGTGGCCGTGTCCGAGGCTCGGATCCCGAGCTTGTCCTCGAGCTTCGCCACCGTCATGCCCGGCGTGCCCGCCTCCACGACAAAGGACTTTATTCCGGCGCGACCGGCGGAGCGATCGACGGTCGCCCAGACGACAACGAACCCGTCGGACTTGCTCTTGTCTGCGGCCATCAACCCGTTGGTGACGAATATCTTGGTGCCATTTAGCACCCATTGATCCCCGTCCCGCACCGCTGTCGTCTGTATTTGCGAAGTGTCCGAGCCACAACCGGGCTCGGTTATGGCCATCGCCGCCCACTTCGGGGGCCCCCCTTTGAACCGGGACAGGAAGCGCTCCTTTTGCTCGGGCGTTCCCACCGCCTGCACTGCGGCTCCGCCTAGGCCGGGGCCGGGAATGCAGAGGTAAATACCCGCATCCCCCCATGAAAGCTCCTCCACCATGACGACCGTCCTCAGGGCCCGCTCCGACGGCTCGCCATCTTTCCCCTCTTTCGCTTGCTCCTGAGCCGCCTGGCTCTGCTGCAGATTCCACATCAAGGTGATGAAGTCCATGGGCTTTTCATGCTCGCGCTCGTCGTACTCTCGTGCTATCGGCCGCATCTGGGTCTCCGCCAGCATGTGCACCATGTCTCTGGCAGCGGCGATCTTGGGTGAGAGTTCAAAATCTATCATTCTCTACCTCCTATAAAACAGCCATTCCCTCGAACGCGGCAAAACCTCTGGCGTTGCGCAGGAAAAGCTCGACCAGATGGTCGCGTATGTAACCGTGGCCACCCAGTATCTGGACGGCGTTGTCCCCGATTCTCACGGCCATCTCGGCGGCATACCGCTTCGCGATACATGCCTCGCGGGTCGCGTCCTTTCCACGGTCGAGCTTCCACGCCGCCCGCCAGACCATAAGGCGCGTGGCATCGACCTCTATCGCCATTTCGGCCAACATGAAGGCTATCGCCTGTTTTTGCGCGATGTAGACCCCGAACGCTTGCCTCTCCTTGGCGTAATCACGGGCGTATTCGTAAGCCGCCCGCGCCACCCCCACCGCCATGGCCGCAAGCGCCACCCGAGACAAATTGAGAAACCTGCTCACTGCGCCGGGCTCGTCTGCGCCGAGCCTGCTCGACCTGTCCAGCCGGCAGTTCTCGAGACTCAAGCGGCTCGTGGCGAGCGCCTTTATTCCCATCAGTTTCTCCCGCTCTCCGATCCTCACGCCAGGCGCATCGCGCTCGACGACGAAGAGGGCTGGCTGGGACTCGCTTCCGTTTTCGGCGTTCGCGAGCACAACGAGGTGGGTGCTCGTTGCGGCAAGCGGCACGTAGCACTTCTCCCCGTTTAGGACATACGCATCGCCATCCCTGAAGGCGGTGGTAGCGGGGGCGCCCGCATCGAAGTCGAAGCGCGGCTCTACCACTGCCGCCGAAGCCGACAGGTAGCGGTCGGTGCAAAACGGCAGCAGGTACCGTTTTTTCTGTTCCGCGCTTCCAAACTCGCAGACCGGCACCAAGAGCAGCCTAGGCGCCATGATGGCCAGAGCCATAGACAAGTCGGCCCAAGCCAGTTCCTCGGCCATGATGGCCCCGGTCACCACCGAGCGTTCGTTGCCGAAACCCCCGAACTCCTCCGGCACGAAGCTCTGCGCCAATCCCAACTGCCAGGCCTGCTCGAGCACCTCGGCCTTGATCTCTCCCTTCTCGTCCGCCTCGCGTGCGGCTGGTCTGATCTGCTCGCGCGCAAAGCTTACAACCGTGTCTCTGATGATTCGCTGCTCTTCGCTGAGTTCAAAATCGACCATCGACAACTCCTCTCTTCGAGGCAATTCTTCCACCGCAAGCATCGGGGCCCTCCTTTGCCGCCCGCAGCCATCCGAGGAACTGCTCCACGAACCCCTCGCTCGCGGCTTGAATGGCGACCCTGGTAGGGTCCTGGTAGTGCTGGATCTCTATACCAACGACGCCGGCCGCGAAAAGCTGCGCCGCGATCTGGGGGTCTATTCCGGCGGCGAACTCTCCGCTCTCCTGGCCCCGCCTTACCAGATCGGCCAAAAACCGTCTGAAGCGGCGCATGATCCCACGAAACTCCTGAGACAGGGCAGGATAGGTGTCGAGCGCTTCTATCATCAACGTGATGATGAAGCGGCGTAGGTTGTCCTTCGTGGCGATGCGCACGCAAACTCGCGCGATTTCCCGGAAGGCCAAGGCTGGATCCGTGAGCGACCCCACGCTCTCGGCCACGTGCCGCTCGAACTGCGCGATACGGTCCTTTACAGCTTCGAAAAGCAGGTCTTCCTTGTCTCGGAAGTAATAGTAAAGAGCACCCTTGGTCACGCCCGAAGCCTGCGCTATGCGATCGATCGAGGTACCCTGGTAGCCGTGCCGGGCGAAGCAATCTATGGCCGCCGCCATGATCGCCCGGCGCAGGTTCTCACCCCTTCCCCTCGCATCCCCCGAGGACATACTAAACGTTTAGTATGTAGCCCCTCGCCAGTCAAGCCTGATCTGCCGGCTTGCACACACGGGCGCGCCCAAGCGCGCGGCGCAGGCTTTCTTCTCCTCAAAGGGCGCGAGGCAGGACTCTTGCCCTCTTGAGGAGCCGGCCAAGCAGGAACAAACGGGCCGAGCGGAGCGGCGCCGTCAGCGAGCAGCCCTTCCCCTTCGCCACCCGGCTGGGAGTTCCAGTCCCCGGATGACCTGTCCCGGGGACCCCAGGGGCGAAAGCTCGACCCCGTCCAGGACGAGCTTCACCCCGCCGGCGTTGCCCACGGTAAGCTCGAAACCCTCGAGCGCTCGCCACATCCGTTTGTCCCCGGGCTTGAGCAGCATCCCTACGCTTTCGCCCCCATCGGCCGAGACCGAAAGCCAAGTTTCTTCTGTCGCCTCGACACAGAGTTCCACCCCCGGTTGCTCCGCGATCGGAGTTCTGTCAGGAGAAGGCGCACGGGTAGCGCTTGCGGCGGGCGTGCTGGTCATGGACCATTCGTCCTCTCCGAGGGTCGGTTCTACCTGCGCCAAGGGATTTTGCTCTTTTTGCTCTTTCCCGCCGTAGTACGCAGGCCGCCTCGGCTCGCCACGCAGAATCAAGACCGCGGCAAGCACGGCCGATAAAGCTACGAGCAACGGCAAACCGAGAAAGGAGAGGGGAGGGCGGCTTACGGAGCCGCCTGCGCGGCGAGCCCTTACTTCTGCGCCGTTAGATCCACCTGCCACCATCCACCCGAAAGATCTTGCCGGTGATCCAGGAGGCCTCGTCCGAGGCCAGAAAAACCGCCAAATTGGCGACATCCTCCACGGTGCCTACCCGCCCGAGCGGGATCTCCTTCACCAGCCGCTCGCCGTGAAAGGCGAGCATTCTTTCCCCCATGTCGGTCGCCACGAGTCCGGGGGCGATAACGTTCACCCGGATGCCCCGGGGGGCAAGCTCCCGGGCTAGCACCTTCGCGAGAGCGTTCACGCCGGCCTTTGCGGCACAATACGCCGCCCCGCAGGGATCGCAAAGGTCTGCCGCAATCGAGGAGATAAAGATGGCCGAGGCGCCGGGCGCTTGGAAAAGAAGCGGGAGCATAGCGCGCACGGTGTAGAATGCGCCATCGAGGTCCACTGCAAGCACCTTGCGCCAGTGTTCTATGTCGAGGTCCGCGACCGGCACAGCCCGCGAGGCTACCCCGGAATTAGCTACCAAGATGTCTAGCCTGCCAAACTCAGCCCCGATCGCCTCGCGCATCTGCGAGACCGCGCCATAGTCGCTCACGTCTGCCCCGATGCAGACTGCCCTGCCTCCGCGTTCCTCTATCTCGGCGCAGACCCTGGTGGCAGCCTCCGTCTGCCTACGGTAGTTCACCACCACAGCCGCGCCTTGCGCGGCGAGCGCCAAGGCGATCCCGCGGCCAATCCCACGCGACCCACCCGTGACCAAAGCCACCCGGCCCGCAAGTTTGGCCGTGCTCGGGCTACCTTTCACGCTCGCTGACCGCAGCCACCCTGGCTTTCGCCTCCGCCAACTGTATCAAGGCCTCGCGGTACGACTGTTCGCCGGGCTGCGCCTCGGCGAGCGAGCGCTCGGCAGCGGCCAAGTCCTCGCGCGCCTGCTCGGCGTCGATCGAAGCCGCCATTTGCGCGCCGTCGGCAAGAACGGTAACCGAGTCGTCGGTAACTTCGAGAAACCCTCCTCTCACCGCCGCCACGATCTTCTCGCCCGCTTGCGTGCGTACGAGCACCCTCCCCGCCTCGAGAGTGGAGGCGAAATTTATGTGATTCGGCAGCACGCCGAACTCCCCCATCGAGCCGGGGGCCACGACCTCGGAAGCGTCGGCCGTAAAAAGGAGCGCATCCGGCGTGAAAAACTGTACGCGCAAAGAATCGCCCATTGCGGTACCCAAAACCCTTACGCGGCTAGCCGCTTGGCTTTCTCAAGAGCGTCTTCGATCGTTCCGACCATGTAGAAAGCTTGCTCCGGAATGTCGTCATGCTTGCCTTCGACTATTTCCTTGAAGCCTTTTATCGTATCCGGAAGCTTCACGTACACGCCGGGCGTGCCGGTGAAAGCCTCGGCCACGTGAAAGGGCTGCGAGAGAAAACGCTGTATCTTGCGGGCTCTTGCGACCACTAACTTGTCCTCTTCCGACAGCTCGTCCATTCCGAGAATCGCGATAATATCCTGTAGATCCTTGTACCTCTGCAAAATCTCCTGCACTCGCCTCGCCACCTGGTAGTGCTCCTCCCCCACCACGGCTGGATCCAGAATGCGGGAGGTCGAATCCAACGGATCGACGGCGGGGTAGATCCCAAGCTCGGCGATCTGACGCGAGAGAACCGTCGTGGCATCCAGATGGGCGAAGGTGGTAGCCGGTGCGGGGTCTGTAAGATCGTCAGCAGGAACGTAGATCGCCTGCACCGACGTGATCGAGCCCTTCTTCGTCGTGGTAATCCGCTCCTGGAGCTCTCCCAGGTCGGTCGAGAGTGTGGGCTGATATCCGACTGCCGACGGCATCCGGCCAAGCAGAGCCGATACCTCCGAGTTGGCCTGGGTAAAGCGGAAGATGTTATCTATGAAGAGCAGGACATCCTTACCCTCCTCGTCGCGGAAATATTCCGCCACCGTGAGGGCGGACAGGCCCACTCGGGCGCGCGCGCCGGGGGGCTCGTTCATCTGCCCGTAAACCAGCGCCGCCTTCTCGATAACGCCCGACTCCTTCATTTCGAGCCACAGGTCGTTCCCTTCGCGGGTGCGCTCTCCCACTCCCCCGAACACGGAATAGCCTCCGTGCTGCTTGGCCACGTTGTTGATGAGCTCCATAATTATGACGGTCTTACCCACGCCAGCCCCGCCGAACAGCCCGATCTTCCCACCCCGTGCGTAAGGAGCGAGCAGGTCGACCACCTTGATGCCCGTTTCGAACGCCTGCACCTCGGTCGCCTGATCCAGAAAATCCGGAGCCGGCCGATGGATCGGGTATCTCTTGGTAGCCTGAACCGGTCCGCCTTCGTCTACCGGCTCCCCAATCACGTTCATAATGCGTCCCAACGTCCCTGGCCCGACCGGAACGGTGATCACATCTCCGGTATCCCGCACCTCGGTCCCACGCACCAGACCTTCGGTGGAGTCCATGGCTACGCAGCGCACCGTGCGCTCGCCCAGATGCTGCGCCACTTCCAGCACCAAGTTATCCTCTTCGTCGCTTATCGCCTTGTTGGTAAGTTTCAAGGCGTTGAAAATGGGGGGCAGTTGTCCCTCCTCGAATTCCACGTCTACGACGGGCCCGATCACCTGGATGACACGACCAATTCTCCGAGCCAATTCATCCCCTCCTGCGGTACCTAGCCTTTGAGGGCCTCCGCCCCCGAAACTATCTCCATGAGCTCCTTCGTGATCATTGCTTGCCGCGCCCGATTCATGACCAGCGTCAGGCGCTCGATCATTTCCCCGGCATTGTTGGTAGCGTTTTCCATCGCCGTCATGCGTGCGCCGTGCTCGCTTGCGGCGGCCTCCAAGAATGCCTGGCGCAGTCTGACCTCGACCAAGCGCGGCAGTAGCCGACCGAGAACGTCTCGCAGCCCCGGTTCGATGAGGTATTCTTCCCGGCGGCGCGGCTCGGGAAGCTCGACCGGCACGAGCCTCTCCACCACGGGGACCTGGGAGAGAGCGGACCGGAACCGGTTGTAAGCCACGAAGGCCTCCGCCACTTCGCCAGTTGCGAAAGCCGAGAGAACCTCGGAAGCGATACCCGCCGCGAGCTCCTCGGGGCTCGTGCCCTGCAAACTGTGCCGTTGATGTATAGAATACCCTCGCCGCTTGAAATACTCGACACCCTTTCTGCCGACCACCGTGAAGGGCACGTCGCCAGCCGCGAGCTCGCCCAAAAACGCTTCCACCCGCCTGAAGAGATTGGAGTTGTAACCACCACAGAGCCCCCGATCGGAGCTAACCAGGACGATCGCTACACGTGCCCGCTCGGTCGGCTCCGCTAGCAGCGGTTCCCCATCTCCTTCCCCCTGCGCTCTCAACACCGCTGCGAGCTCGGCGAGTCGAGTGGAGTAGCCGCGCGCCGCGATAGCTGCCTCCTGCGCTCGCCGCAGCCGGGCCGCCGCTACCATTTTCATGGCTTTGGTTATCTGCTGCGTGCTGCGAACCGAGAGAATTCGCTTGCGGATCGCTTTGAGACTAGCCACTGATCCAAAAGTCTCCTACTTGTCGAAAATACTTTTGAATTCCCGCAGCGCTTCGTCCATGCGCTGCTTGAGATCGTCCGAAAGCTCCCGCTTCGCCCTGATTTCTTCGAATATCTCAGGATGCTTGTTTTCGACGAAGCTAAAAAGCTCCTCCTCGAAACGTCCTATCTGGCTCTCCTGGAGATCGTCCAGAAAGCCCGCGGTGGCGGAATATATGATGAACACCTGGCGTTCGACGGGCAGGGGCCTGTACTGCCCCTGTTTTAGGACCTCCACCAGTCTCGAGCCGCGTGCAAGCATCCGCTGCGTCGCGGCATCGAGGTCCGATCCGAACTGTGCAAACGCCGCCATCTCCCGGTACTGCGCTAGCTCCAGACGCAGCCGCCCTGCGACTTGTTTCATGGCCTTGATCTGAGCTGCCCCACCGACTCGTGACACCGACAGCCCGACGTTTACCGCGGGCCGCACGCCAGAGTAGAAGAGGTCCGTTTCCAGGTATATCTGACCATCGGTGATCGAGATCACGTTGGTCGGAATGTAGGCGGAAACGTCGCCAGCTTGGGTCTCGATGACGGGCAGTGCCGTGAGAGAGCCTCCTCCCCTTGCGTCGCTCATCTTCGCCGCCCGTTCGAGCAGCCTCGAGTGCAAGTAAAAGACATCGCCCGGGAAGGCTTCCCGTCCCGGGGGTCGCCGCAGGAGAAGGGAGAGCTGCCGATATGCTACGGCGTGCTTGGACAGGTCGTCGTAAATTACCAAGGCGTGCCGGCCGTTGTCCCGGAAGTATTCCCCCATCGTGCAGCCGGCGTACGGCGCGATGAACTGCAGGGGCGCCGCCTCCGAAGCGGTGGCCGCAACCACGGTCGTGTACTCCATGGCACCCTCTCGGGTCAGCCTGTCCACGACCTGTGCCACCGTCGAGCGCTTCTGCCCGATCGCCACGTATATGCAGGTTACGTCGCCGCCCCTCTGATTGATTATCGTGTCCACCGCCAGCGCCGTCTTGCCCGTCTGCCGGTCCCCGATAATGAGCTCTCGCTGTCCCCGCCCGATCGGGATCATAGAATCGATCGCCTTTATCCCCGTCTGAAGCGGCTCCTTTACTGGCTGGCGCGCCACGATCCCGGGCGCTTTGACCTCCACGCGTCGCGTCTCGCTGCTCGCGATCGGACCCTTCCCGTCTATCGGCTGGCCCAGCGCATTGACTACGCGCCCTCTGACCGCCTCGCCCACCGGCACTTCGACAATCCTCCCGGTGCGCTTTACCTCGTCTCCCTCGCCGATCGCTTGCGGGTCGCCGAACAAAGCCACTCCGACGTTGTCCTGCTCCAGATTCAGGACCATCCCGAAAAGGGAGTGCGGAAACTCCACGAGTTCCCCCGCCGCTACGTTATCGAGCCCGTATACCCTGACGATCCCGTCGCTCGCGGAAAGAACGGTGCCGGTCTCGCGCACTTCGACCTGACGGTGGAACTGCTCTATTTGCTGCTTGATGACCTCGCTGACTTCAGCCGCTCTTATCTCCATTCGGACCCTTTCCTCCTAAGCTCGCCCCCCTAACCCTGTGCCATTGCGGCACCGAGCCGCTCCAATTGGCGACGCGCACTGGCATCGTAGACCCGTCCGGCAGCGTGTACCACCAGGCCGCCGAGCAATTCGGGAACAACTTCGACATCGGCCAGGACCCGCCGGCCAGTTTGCCGCTCCAGCGCGGCTCTCACTTGCTCGACGGCCGCCGGTGGCAGCGCAACGGCGGACAGAATCCGGGCCCTCAACTGCCCGAGTTCCGCGTCCATCATCCGCTCGAACAGCCGACTGATCGCCGGCAACGCCCCTAGCCGCCTGCGCCTCGCCAGCAGTGCGAGAAAATCGCCCACGAGCTGCGAAAGTGAAAGACCCCTGCTTATGCCCGAGACCGCCCGCAGCCTCGCGTCACTGGAGACGCCTGGCGCGGTGAGAGAGCGCAAGACGGCGGGCTCTTCGAAGACCCGAGCCACTTCCTTGAGCTCCTTGGCCGTGCCTTCCACGACACCGCGCTCCCGAGCAACCAGGAATAGCGCACGCGCGTAGCGCCTCCCTACGACCAATTCGGTCACCGCCGAGTCACCTCTTCCAAGAGCAACGACCGGAACCGTTCATGGTCTCGCTCCGAGATTCGCTCTACCAAAAGATCCTCCGCCGCCCGTACGGTTTCCGCTGCCAGCCGCGCCCGCACTTGCTGCATTGCCGCACGTCGCTCCTGCGCTTGTACCAACTCCGCGTCTCGCGCGATTCGCCGCGCGCTCTCTTCGGCGGCGCGCAGCACCCGGTCGCGAAGCCGCTCGGCCGCCCCGACGACCTCCTGCCGCAGATGCTCCCGCTCCAAGTGCAGCCGTTGCGCCCGCTCCTGCGCCGCCGCCCGACGGGCCTCGGCCTGCTCCAGCGCGGTTTTTCCTCGCGCCTGCTCTTCCACGACTCGGCCCTGGCGCTCTTCCAAATAGGTCCGAACAGCGGGCCAGCCGTAACGACGCACGATGTACGCAAACACCAGGAAATTCAGGAGGGGGTATACGAGGTCGCCGAGCTGCCCCGCCCCACCCGACCCATGTTCCGCGGCCGCAGCGGCAAAGGTCGGTGACAAGGAAAGAAGCAGCCCCAGAAGAACCGACCAGACGCTTCCCATCTCGACTCCCCCGGCGCTACACGGGCCGCCCAATGACCGCCGCCGCCACGGAGGCGGCAAGCTCGCGCGCTCGGTGCTCGACGAGGCTCAACGCCGCCGCCGCTTCGCGCGCCACTTCTTCTCTTGCCTTTGCTACCAATTCCGCCGCCTGTAGCCGCGCCCGCTCGATTATCGCTCGCTCTTCCGCCTCTGCTAAGCGACGAATTTCTTCCGCCTCGCGCAGCGCCTCTTCTCGAGCGGCCCTGAGCGCCGCTTCAGTCCTCTTTTCCAAGTCGGCCGCCTCCTGTGACACCGCCTCGGCCAATGCCCGCACTCCTCGGCCCCGCTTCTCCCGCTCCTCCAAGAGGGTCTGGACTGGGTCGAATAGGAGACGCTTCATTACCACCCAGAAGACCAGAAACGCGACAACCTGGAAAAGGAACGAACTATCCGGTGGAAGAGAGATCATCGGGCCGTCAAAGCCTCACACAACCCTCACTGTGTACGCGAGACCTCCGCCTGCGGCTCGCCGGCTTTCTCTCGAAGCTTCTCGTCCCTGGGAAAACGAGCCACTTTCCTGTCGCGCTCGGCCTCGCCGGCGCCCATCGAGCAGTGGCCCTCGAAAACCACACCCTCCTCTATCACTAGGCTCGGGGTGGTCACGTTACCGAACAGGCGCCCTGGCGCCCTGATCTCGACCCGCTTACGCGCCGCAATATCACCAGTCACTCGACCCATTACTATCACCGAGTTGCCGGAGATCTGTGCGTTCACAACGGCGCTCTCGCCGATCACGAGCGTTTCCTGCGCCGTGATCTCCCCCTCGATCCGGCCGTCGATCGCAACCGCCCCGCTGAACGCGAGTTTACCCGTCACGCTTGAGCCCTTTCCCAAATAGGCGTTGAGCTTCTCTCCCCGCTCGTCTGTCTGCCCCGCCACCTGCTGAACCTGTTGCTCCCCCGCCATCCCATCCCCGCGCTCCGCCGTTCCGAGCTCGCGCACACTTTTTCCTTTGTTAAAAAGAGCCATGACTGTCTCCTCCCGCTGAACCGGCCGCCCGGCCAACCAGCTTCCTCGGGCCTTCGCAGCTGGCGACGCCGCTCACGTCGGCCAACGCGGACCCGCACCGAGGACCTCTCGGCGCCCTGCCGAAATCCGTTTCTGCTAACACTCGCGCGCTTTCTTGTCAAAGCCCGCGCGAAAGCCGCTCCACCAAGTCCTCCAGTTGAGCGGCGCTGTAGTACTCGATCTCGATTTTCCCCTTCCCCCCGTTCCCTTTGACACGCACCTTCGTCTGCAAGACCTGAGTGAGCTTCTTGGCGAGCTCCATGTTCGCCGCCCCGCCGCGCTCCCGCTCCGCCCCTGAATGCTTCGCCGTGCCCCTGCCGCCAAACGCCTCCTCCGCCGCCCGAACTGAGAGGCCACGCTGAATGATCTGTCGCGCCGCCCTAAGCTGCATCCCTGGGTCCCGCAGCCCCACCAGTACCCGGGCGTGGCCAGCGCTCAGGGATCCCTTACCAATTTGCGCTTTCACCTCTTCCGGCAAGCTAAGGAGGCGCAACGTATTCGCTACAGCGGAGCGGCTGAGTCCCACGCTTCTCGCCACCTCCTCCTGCGTCAAACCGAACCGCTCCATCAGGTCCTGGTAGCCCGCCGCCTGCTCGAGCGGGGCCAGGTCGCTTCTTTGCAAGTTCTCGATGAGCGCCAGTGCCAACGCCTCTCGTTCCCCGGCCTCGCGCACAATCACCGGCACTTTCTCCAGCCCAACCTCCTGTGCCGCCCGAAGCCGCCTCTCCCCTGCGATTAGCTCGTACCCATCCCCGGCACGCCGGACCACCAGCGGCTGAAGGATTCCTACCTCTCGCACCGAGCGCACGAGGTCTTCCATACCCGCTCGGTCGAAACCGCTTCGCGGCTGGTATCGGTTCGCCCTGATCTGCGCCGTCGGCACCAGCCGCGCATCCCCACGCTCCACCCCGGCAGCCACCCGCCCCGCTCCTGGAATGAGAGCCTCGAGCCCCCTACCCAGTGCCTTCCTAGCCATCGCATCCCCCATCTTCTCGCTCCCGCGCAAAATAATCAAACGCTATTTCCAAGCAGCTCCCTCGCCAGCGCATCGTAGCTTCTCGCCCCCTTCGACCCCTTGTCGTAAAGCAGGATCGGCATCCCGTAGCTCGGGCTCTCCCCAAGCCTAACATTTCTCGGTACTTGCACCTTGAAAACCTGTCCCCCAAAGTGCCGCCGCACTTCTTGCGCCACTTGATGCGACAGACTGTTCCGGCTATCAAACATCGTTAGTAATATGCCCTCGACCACCAGAGGCGGGTTTAGTTCCCTTCGCACGAGGGCAAGCGTGTCCAAAAGCGAGCTAAGACCCTCCAGAGCATAGTACTCGCACTGGAGGGGGATCAAGACGGAATCTGCGGCGACCAAGGCGTTGATCGTCAGGAGGCCCAGCGAGGGCGGACAGTCGATGAATACCCAGTCGTAGCGGTCGCGAAGGGGACCCAGGGCGCCTCGCAGTCGCCTCTCCCGGCCGTCCACTGCTACAAGCTCGATTTCTGCGCCAATCAGGTCACGAGTGGCAGGGATGACGTCGAGCCCGCTGACAGCCGTGGAGCACGGCAACACCGCTGTCCCAGGCTCGCGGGTTAGAAGCTCATAGCTCGTGACAGCAGACGAATCGGTCTGCACCCCGACGCCACTTGATGCGCTCGCTTGGGGATCGAAATCCACGAGCAAGACCTTGCAGCCGTTGAGGGCGACGGCGGCGGACAGGTTGACCGCTGTCGTGGTCTTGCCCACGCCGCCCTTTTGATTGGCTATCGCGACCACACGGCCCATGCGATACCTCCCTCCTCGTGAGCGCCAGGTGCTGGCAGCGGTCCTCGAAAAAGCCGCCGATTATTGAAAAGGAGCCGCGAGGCACCGCACAGCACGGACCGCACAACCCCTAAGGGCGAGACCCGCCGCGCGCGACCACATACCGCCGCCACGGCGCACCCTCTAGCACAATCTTCTCCCAAACGAAAGCGGCGGAATCGGGAGGATGGCGGTGTTTGATACCGCGCTCCTTCCGTTTGAATGCACGCCCCTGCCGCAGAGTCGGCCGGGGGGATGTTTCACGTGAAACATCCCCCCTCCTCAAGTTGGTACGCCTCTACTCTCCTCGCACCCCCGCAAAGCTCGACCCGCCCCACCAGCCTGAACCGCTGCCAAGTTTCTTCCACGACGCCATGCCTCCCCACAAACGCGATCGCCAGCCCCCTCGGTTCGAGCACCTGCGCCGCGATTTCGAGAACAGTTTTCGGTTCCCAAACCCCCCGTGCCGTGACCAGCATCCACCGCCGTCCTCGCTCCGCCAGCTCTTCCACCCTTTCCTCGAGAACGACGACATCCTGGAGTCCAAGGTGGCGCACCGCGCTCCGCAAAAAGCTCGCCCTTCGCCTCTTGGGCTCGACAAGTGTCCACCGGCCCCCCGCCACGATCGCCAGCGGAATGCCTGGTAGCCCAGCCCCACTTCCCAGGTCTGCGGCCTCTGCCGCCCGTCCCTCGACAAATCTCGCAGCCGCAAGCGAGTCAAGCAGATGCCGCTCGACGAGCTCCCCAGGCGTCCGGCACGAGACGAGGTTAATCCTGCGGTTCCACCTGTCGAGCTCCGCGGCGTATTCCCCGAGGAGGCGAAGTTCGTTGGCTCCCAGTGCCAGCCCAAACGCCGCCGCCCCGGCCTCTAGGGCGCGCATCTCGGAACCTCCGAGGGCAAGACTCGTTGGACGCCTCATCCCGAGGGAAGGGCTAGCCTAAATAGCACCTGCCCTTCGTAGATGCACCCAAAGAACAGACACCGCAGCAGGCGTCACGCCAGGGATTCTCGCCGCCTGGCCCAGTGAAATCGGTCTCACCGACTCTAGTCGCTCTCGTGCCTCGTTAGACAACCCGCACACCTCCTGATAATTAAGCTGCGACGGAATCGGAACTGCCTCGAGCGCCCTCATTCGTTCGGCCCGAGCTTCTTCTCTAGCAATGTACCCCTCGTATTTGATCTGCGCTTCGCACTCCTCCTGCACGTCCGGGGCGGGAACCGGCAGATGGGGAGGCCGGAACCTCGCGATGTGAGCATACCCAATTCCCGGCCGTCTCAGGAGCTCCACAAGTGATCGCCGCCGCCTCCCCGCCCCGGCCCCCCAACATCCCGTTCCATCACCATCCTCCGTCACCGACACCGCCCCTAGGAGCGCGAGCTCCCGCACTACCCCCTCGGCCCGCGCCCACGTTTTGGCACGCCGGGCGGCATCGGCAAGCCCTAGCGCAGCCGCAAGACCACCAAGCCTGAGATCGGCGTTCCCCTCCCGCAACAGCAATCTGTGCTCCGCACGGGACGTGAACACCCGATAAGGCTCGCCGCCAATGCCACGCGTCACTAGGTCATCCACCATGACGCCGATATACGCCTGGTCCCGGCGCAGTCTTACAAGCTCCCTTCCAAGGACCCGGCTCGCCGCATTGATCCCAGCCAGCAGTCCTTGCGCAGCAGCTTCCTCGTACCCGGTCGTGCCGTTGATCTGTCCGGCAAGGAAAAGGCCCCTTATCCGCTTCGTTTCTAGCGTAGGCCAAAGCTGGCGGGGGTCCGCATAATCGTACTCCACTGCATAGCCGAAGCGCACGATCCTCGCTTCTTCCAGCCCCGTAATGGTGCGAACGAACTCCGCTTGGATCTCAGCCGGCAGACTGGTCGAAATGCCGTTCGGATACACCTCCAGTGCAGTCAGCCCCTCAGGCTCCAAGAAAATCTGGTGTCGCTCGCGCGTGGCAAAGCGCACCACCTTATCCTCGATCGAGGGGCAGTAGCGGGGTCCGCGGCTCTTGATCGCCCCGGAGTACATGGCCGAGCGGTGCAGCGAGCGCCGGATGATCTCGTGCGTTCGCGGGGTCGTGTACGTGATGTAACACAATACCTGCGGGCGGGTTATGTTTACCGTCAAGAAAGAGAACGGGCGCGGCGGGTCGTCTCCCGGCTGAGGCTCCAGCCTCGAATAGTCGATCGACCGCTTGTCCAGCCTGGGGCAAGTGCCCGTCTTGAGCCGTCCGAGACGCAGGCCGGCTTTCTCCAGCGACGCGCTAAGGCCGTCGGAGGGCGGATCGCCAGCGCGGCCGCCGGGCGCCCGCCGCTCACCCTCGTGAATGAGCCCGCGCAGGAAGGTGCCGGTGCAGACTACAACCACCGGTGCGACGAGATCGCCCCGGGTGCAACGCACGCCCCCGACTCGGTCGCCCTCGACAACCACTTCGTCCACCGTATCCTCCAGCAGCGTCAGCCCGGGCTGCGCCTCCAACGCGCGCCGCATGCGCTGCCGGTAGCCTGCCCGGTCGGCCTGGGCCCTCGAGCCTCGCACCGCCGGTCCGTTTCGCGTGTTGAGGCGGCGAAACTGTATGCCTGTCTCGTCAATGGCAAGGGCCATCTCGCCGCCGAGCGCATCGATTTCCTTGACCAGGTGTCCCTTCCCAATTCCCCCGATCGCAGGATTGCAGGACATCTCGCCAATGCGCGCGAGATTGGGGCACACAAGGACCGTCGAGCATCCCAACCGAGCCGCAGCTAACGCGGCCTCTATACCGGCATGCCCGCCGCCGACGACCACGACATCGAAGCGCCGCGCCACGTCAAATTCTCCCAGCCGAGCCGCCTCTGCCGGCGCCGATGTTCGACGTCGAACATCGCCTATTTGCCCACGCAAAACCGCTCGAACACACGGTCTAGAATCTCCTCCGTGGCAACCTCCCCCGTCAATGTCCCAAGCTCATGGGCTGCCTGCCGCAACTCCACCGCCACCACTTCCAGGCCCTCCCTCGCCCCCAAGCCTCGCAGCGCCCCGCGCAACGCCGCGAGGGCCGCCTCGAGGGCCACGCGGTGTCTGGCAGCGAACACCACCGCCCCCTCCGGCAAGGCCTCGAGCGCAGGCGCTGACGCCGCAAGCGCCTTCCTTAGCTCGTCTATGCCCGAGCCGGTGACGGCAGACGTCGGAAGGAATTGCGCTTGAGGCAGCAGCGGCAATAAATCGCCGGCCGCGACGATGCGCGCTAGATCGCTCTTGTTCAGCGCGGCAATGGTGGGCTTCCCCTCCAGGGCCCGCACAAGGGCAAGATCGTCCTCCGTGAGAGGGGCACTGGCATCGAATACTGCAAGCGCCAGAGAGGCTTCGTTCAGAGCCGCCCGGGCAAGATCCATGCTCTTGGCATCGATCCGCCCGCGTGGCGATCCGAGACCTGCGGTATCCGCCACCACCAGGCGAAAGCCCCCCGCCCACAGCTCGGCCTCCACCACGTCCCGCGTGGTCCCGGCAAGGGGGGTCACAAGCGCGCGATCGCGGCCGAGCAGAGCGTTGAAGAGGCTACTCTTGCCGACGTTGGGCTTTCCCACGATCACCACCCGCCCGCCCTCATAAGCCGCCCGCGCCGCGGGATACGTCGCCAGCAAGCGCTCGACCCTTGCGGACACTTCCTCGAGGGCCTGCGCCACCCCACGCTCGTCCGGCAGTTGCGGCTCATCCAACTCCTCCGCGGAAAAATCCAACGCTCCCTCTACCACCGCCAGAGCATCGACGAGGGCTGCCCGCAGCCCCTTGACCTCCAGCCCCAGCGCTCCGGATAGCTGGCGCAGGGCAAGCCTCAGCGCCGCGTCGTCCCTGGCAGCGATCAAGGCGGCCACGGCTTCCGCCTGCGTCAAGTCCAGCCGCCCATTCAAGAACGCCCGGCGGGTAAATTCCCCCGGCTCAGCAATCCGAGCCCCTGCCGCTACGACGGCTTCGAGGATCCGCTGCGTGACGAGGATCCCCCCATGGCACTGAAGCTCCACCACGTCGTCACCGGTGTAACTGCGAGGAGCGGGCATGTCTAAGACCAACACTTGGTCCAGGATCTCCCCTTTCGAGCAGCGAGCGACCCCGAATCCGAGGCGCCAGCCCCGGCCAGGCGACATCCACAGGCGCGAGCGCACCACGCAACGAGCGATTTCACGCGCGCGAGCGCCACTTATCCGGATTATCCCTATCGCACCCGCACCCGATGGGGTCGCAATGGCGGCGATGGTGTCCGCTTCTGAATGGCCCACAGGAGACAATTCTACCTGCATCTATGGCGAGTCGCCCTTGTTGTGGCTAACGCCTCTGCCGCGAGCAGAGCGCGCCCCGGATACACGGGAGCTAGAAGGGGCAGCGGCTGCGGGGTTTCTCCACCGACGCGCGCCGCGTTGAGTGCCCCACCTAACGCCCTCCGCGCCGTCCCCCTGCCGGGATGATCCGTAACTTGCGGTAGTACCCCTCGCCCACGCTACGCGTGGTCACGCCGCAATAGCTGCGTAGCGCCATGTGGACGGTTCGGCGGTCGCGCGGGCTCATGGCTGCCATCGTCACCGGGCGCCCCCGGGTCTTGGCTCGCTCCCCAAGCTTGAGCGCCATCTGCTCCAGGGCTTTGCGGCGACTTTCTCTATATGATCCGCACTCCAAGACCACCCGCTGCTTCACCTCGTCTCCCCTGGCCGCAATGCGGCCGACCAGGTACTCCAAGGCATCCAGCGTTTGGCCGTGGCGTCCGATCAGTTGCCCCGCATCATCGCCGGCTATGGACAACTCGAGCGCACCGTCCTCCCGCCGGCCGTTCGCTCTGATCTCGACAGCAAACCCCATGCGACGGACGATCTCTTCCAAAACTTCCTTGGCGCGCGCCGCCGCGCACCCAAGCGGCGGTGCCGACTGCGACTCGCCTAGCGTCCCCGTCTGTCCGGCTCCTTCCGTCGATGCCGCGGCCTCCACCCTCGCGGTATTTGCCGCACGGGAAAGGGCCACCGCCAACGGGGGTCTAAGGCGCGCTCGAACCCGAGCCTTTCGTTTACCCAGCCCGAGAATTCCCCTGGCACCGTCGGCTAGAATCTCGATTTCGACCTGCTCCCGATCCGCCCCGAGCACCGCCAGGGCATTCGCAATGGCGTCGTCTATGGTGCTTCCTTCTGCCTCCACTACCTTTCCCGATTCCATCTCTCCCGGCTCCTGCCCCCAGCCGCTCCGAGTCCCCTCCGCCGAAAGCCTACCTGGCGGGGGCCGAAACTAGTCCTTCACATAACGGTTTGTGACCCACTGCTGTGCCACGGTCAAGACGTTATTCATAAGCCAGTACAGTACCAGTCCCGCTGGGAAATTGACAAACATCACGGTGAACATAATCGGCAAGAGCACCATCATCATCCGCTGCTGCGTTGGATCCGTGCCCGCTGCCGTCGGTGTCAGCCACTGCTGCACGATCATGCTCACACCCATGAGAATCACGAGGCCGGGGATTGGCAAACCCCCCAGAGCCAGCAAGTTGCATCCGCTCCCCTCCTGACCAGGTAGATAACACTCGTGTGCGGCGAGGTCCTTGATCCACAAAGCGAAAGGGGCATGGCGCAGTTGTATGGAGTGACCCAACACCTGATATAACGCGATGAAGACGGGGAACTGGAGCAACATCGGAAGGCAGCCGCCGAGTGGATTGACTCCGTGGCGCTTGTAAAGCGCCATCATTTCTCGGTTGAGACGTTCCCGATCGTCCTTGTATTTCTCCTTGAGCTGAAGCATCAGGGGCTGCAGTTTCTGCATGTCCCGCATCGATTTCGTGCTTTTGTGCGTGAGCGGCACAAAAGCGACCTTGATCATCACGGTGAGGAGAATTATATCGATCCCATAATTGCCCGTAATCCCGTGGAGCTTTTGCAAAAGCCAAAGCGCGCCCAAGGCCAGCGTGGAGAACCAACCAAAGTCCACCGCTCGCTGGAACCCGTGGCCAACCCGGTTGAGTTCATCGACATCTTTCGGCCCGACGTAGAGGACAAGGTTCGCTCGCGCCGTCCGGCCTTCGGGAACGCTCAGCAAAAAAGTACCTTCCACCGCGCCGGGTTCACCGGGAAGGCGCCTGAAACGCGCGTCGCCGACCTGCTCCCCGGCCGGTGCGAGCGCGGCTAAAAAGTATTCGTCTCCGACTCCGACCCAGCGCACGTCCCCCGCCAGCGAAATCGAGCGACCCGGCTCGGCCGGCTGCTCGCGCTTGAGTTTCCTACCCTGCAGGGCCAGCCCTTCCACCCCCCGAGAGCGGTACCCTTCCGGTTTGTGCGCCACGAGCGCCGATGTCCAATCCACAGAAATCGCTCTCGCCTCGGAAGCTAGCTCGCTCACGCTGACCTCCACGCCAATCTCGTAGCTATCCGCCCGGAACTCGAAAACCTTGTTCACCACCTCGCCCGTGGCGGCGCGTCCCCGCAGGACCAGCCTCTCCGTGCGCCCAGGATCGAGCGTCACGGAGCTTTGGTCCGTCTCGTAGTAGATACCAGTATCCTCCACTGCTCCATTCTTACTGTGAACCTCGACCGCCCCGGGCAGGGGGATGCCGTCGCCGGCCTGAACCATTTCCACCGGTGGGCTCCCCCGCTCGACCCTGCTACGGTAGCGAGCTAACGTGAAGCTCTTGAATCTTCCCCCTTTCGTTGTGAGGACCGCCTGGTAAAGAGGCGTCTTAACTGGCACCTCACGCCCGAGGTCGTCTGCCTGCGCCGCCCCCGGCCCAGGCGCCGCCCGCGGCGGCTCAGGTTCGATCGCACGCGTCGGCGCCGGCTGCGGCTCGCTCACGGGTGGCGCCAGCGGCTGGGGCGGGTAGTAGCGCTGAAGGTACTCCTGGTAAGCGAGGAGGATGATCAGGCACAACAACGCCGCCAAAAGCGCCCGTTTTTCCATCGACTCCCCCGTTCAGCCAGCCTTCACGGCGGGGCCCCGGCGACTGCCGCGCGGCTGCGGCCCGGCCCAAAACGCTGCCGATTCCGGGACCGGGTCGTAACCACCCTTGCAGAACGGATTGCAGCGCAAAAGCCTCCAGATCGCGAGCAGGGACCCCCACAACGCCCCATGGGTCGAGACAGCTTCGCGAGCGTAGGCTGAACAGGTTGGTTGGAAGCGGCAGCAGGGACCGAGCACCGGGGATAGCAGGAGTCGATACCCAGCGATCGCGGCACGCATTACTAACGCGGCGACAAATCCCAGGTTGGCGATCAGTCGAGCGCCCACCCCCACGGCGCTTTCAGCCTCCGGAGCGCGCGGCTCGCAAGGCCACCGCCAGTTCGCGAACGGCCTCCTCGTACGAGAGATCGCTCGCACCCGCGCGCGCGATCACGATGAGATCCTTCCCCTGGCACCAGGTACTTCTGTATTTGCGAAACGCTTCCCTCACCACCCGCTTGATCCGGTTGCGCTCGACCGCTCCGCCCGCTTTGCGACTAGCAGTTATTCCAATCCTCCCGCTCCCCCGGTTGATCAACACGATGAAGTGCGGGAGCACTGCTCGCCTGGCACCCCGGCCTGCGGCTACGAACTCACTGCGCCGCCGCAGTCGAGCACTTTTGGGTAGTCTCTCGGCCACCGTCCTCATCGCGGCTGCTTCGGCGGCACCGCCACAGTCAACCGCCGCCGGCCTTTTGCCCGGCGCCGCTTGAGAGCTGCCCTGCCCCCGGCAGAGCTCATACGCGCAAGAAATCCGTGTTTGCGCTTCCGCCTAACGTTGCTAGGTTGATATGTTCGCTTCATCGGTCAGCTCCTCTCGCGCCGCCCACAAGCGTGCCCCGGCGGCCCGGTACGGGTAGAGCCAACGGTCAACCAGCTTTCGCTTCTTTTTCGCTCGCCCGTACCTCTTTGCGTTTCTGATGCTCCGCACACCGACCAGCCCGCTCCTGCCGCTTTCGACACCCTGGGTGATGGCACGTCTTGTAACGGGCCTTGGGCAGCTCCCCACGCCTCCATTTGCGGTAGTGCATCTTGCAGTAGCCTTTACCTACCACATCACCCGAGCACCCGGGTAACTTGCACGTTCCTTTAGCTCCCATCCCCGTTTTCTCCCCTTCCCCAGCCCGCTAATAAATCTCCGGCTTCTGCGTCCGGGACATGAGATCGGTCACCGCCTGCCGCGGCGCCTTGCCCCGATAGAGCACCTCGAACATCTGGCTCGTGATGGGCATATCCACCCCTAGTCGCGCGGCCAGCTCGTTAACGGATCGAGTGTTCTTCACACCTTCGGCAACCGCCCGCATCGACCCCAACACAGCTTCCAGGGGTTCTCCTCGGCCAAGGCGCAGTCCCACAGTTCGATTTCTGCTGAGGTCGCCAGTACAGGTAAGAACGAGATCTCCCAAACCGGAGAGCCCGGCCAACGTGAGGGGCTCGGCCCCCAATTTCACGGCAAGCCGCGTCATCTCTGCCAGTCCCCTAGTTATGAGTGCCGCCCGGGCGTTATAGCCGAAGCCTAAGCCGTCGCTCACCCCGGCAGCGACCGCGATAATATTCTTGACTGCCCCCCCCAACTGAACACCCACGAGGTCGAGCGACGTGTACACCCGAAAATAAGGGGCCGCGAATATCGACTGGACCCACTCCGCAGTCTGCGGGTCCCGCGCCGCCACCGTGACCGCCGTTGGCTCTCGACGCGCCACTTCTTGGGCGAAACTCGGACCCGAGAGAGCGGCGACCTTCAGCCCCAAGGTGGGCCCCACGGCCTCCTCGATGACATCTGTCATCGTCTTGAAGGTCCCTTCCTCGACGCCCTTCGATGCACTCACGATGGTGGTGCCAGCTGCGAGAAAGGGCGCAGCTCGGGTTATGACTTCTCTCACCACGTGGGACGGGGTTGCCGAGACCACCAGAGCGCGACCCTCTACCACTTCCCCGATCTCGCTCGACACTCGAAGCGGCGGCGGCAACGTAACACCGGGGAGGAACGTCACATTCTCACGGCGCCTACGGACTGCGTCCACCACCTCCGGCTCATAGGCCCAAAGCGACACCTCGTGGCCGCTTTCGCAGAGCAACTTGGCAATCGCCGTCCCCCACGCACCTGCCCCTATTACCGCAACCGTCGTCATTCCACGACCTCGGACTTCGGACAAAGCTTCTCCCACATCCAGCGCGCAGCCGCAACCCTCCCCCCTTTGACGAGACCCAGCCCCTGCCCAGCGCGGCGTTAGGTAGCGGTGGCCGGCACTCCAGCCACAGTTACGGCCGTTGACTTACTCCGGCTCTTCTTCGGCCTTTTCGGCGACGGGAGCCATCGTCACGAGCCGCTCGCCCGGCTCCAGCTCGATCAGCCGTACGCCCTGGGTATTGCGGCCAATCACCTTGATGTCATCGACACGCAGCCGAATGATCCTGCCTCTGTCGCTCACGAGCATCACCTGGTCGTCGGAAGCCACCTGGGTCACGGCGACGACGCGCCCGGTGCGCTCGTTCACCTTCATGGTGATGATCCCTTTCCCGCCTCGAGCCTGCACTCGGTAAGCTTCGCTTGGCGTCCGCTTGCCGTAACCGTGCTCGGCTGCCGCCAGCAAAGTCGAACCCGCCGTTACTATCTCCACACTAACGACTTCGTCTCCATCGTCCAGTTGGATGCCCTTTACTCCGGCTGTCACCCTACCCATAGGGCGCACCTGTGCCTCCTTGAACCGGATCGCCTGCCCCAAACGCGTCGAGAGAAGGATTTCCTGGTTTCCGTCGGTCAGCCGCACGCCGATTACCTGATCGCCCTGCTCGAGGTCGATGGCGATGATTCCAGAGGGTCTCGGGTTGGCATAGGCCGACAACGCTGTCTTCTTTACCTGCCCCCGTTTCGTGGCGAACACCACGTACCTCCCCTCCTGGAACTCCCGCACCGGCAGGAACGCCGACACATGTTCCTCCTTCCCGAGATTGAGGATGTTCACGATGGCCTTGCCTTTAGCGGCCCGCCCCGCCTGGGGAATTTCGTGAACCTTGACCCAGTACACTCTGCCGGTGGTGGTGAAAAAGAGTATGTAACTGTGGGTGGACGCGACGAATAGGTGGGCGACAAAGTCGTCCTCCCTGGTGGTGAGGCCGATCTTGCCTTTTCCGCCGCGCCGCTGCGCTCTATACAGGCTAGCGGCGGTTCTCTTGATGTAGCCTTGGTGGGATATGGTCACGACCATATCCTCTTCCACGATCATATCCTCGAGAGAAATTTCCGCCTTCTCGTCCACGATCTCGGTCCTGCGCTCGTCGCCGTAGGACTTCTTCACCTCCTCGAGCTCGCTCACGACCAGCTTTAGCACCTCGCGCTCGTCCGCCAGAATCTCCTTGAGGCGCTTGATGAGAGCGGTGACCTCTTCGTGCTCTCTTATTATCTTCTCCCGCTCGAGGCCGGTGAGTCGCTGCAGGCGCATATCGAGGATCGCCTGCGCCTGGATCTGCGAGAGCTTGAATCTGCGGATCAGTCCCTCCTTGGCCACGGCCGGATCCGCCGCGCTCCTGATGAGCTTGATAACCGCATCGAGCTGCTCGATCGCGATCTTCAGCCCCTCGAGAATGTGCAGCCGCTCTTCGGCCTTGCGCAGCTCGAAGGCGGTGCGTCGCCGCACCACCTCCCGCCGGTGATCGAGGAAGTGCCTCAGCATCTCCTTCAGGTTCAGCAGCTGCGGTCGTCCATCGACGATCGCCAGCATGATCACGCCGAAGGATTCCTGCATGGGCGTGAGCTTGTAGAGTTGGTTCAGGACCACTTGCGCCACTGTATCGCGCTTCAACTCGATCACGATCCGCATGCCGTCGCGATCGGATTCGTCCCGCAGATCCGCCACCCCGTCTATGCGCTTGTCGTTTACCAGCTCCGCGATCCGCTCGAGCAGTCGCGCCTTGTTAACCTGAAACGGTATTTCGTTTACGATGATGCTGGTGCGGCCGGTGCGCTTGTCCGTCTCGGTAAAGGCGCGAGCGCGCACCTGCAGGATCCCCTTGCCCGTTTCGTACGCCTCCTTGATCGGCGCCCGCCCATAAATGAAGCCCCCCGTGGGGAAATCGGGGCCCTGGATCACCCGCATGAGTTCCCGCACCGTGATCTCGGGCTTCTTCGCAAGGGCTATCGCGGCGTCCACGACCTCGCCAAGATTGTGCGGCGGAATGTTAGTGGCCATGCCGACGGCTATGCCGGAGGAACCGTTCACCAGTAGGTTCGGAATCCGTGCGGGAAGGACCGCGGGCTCGCGCAGAGTGTCATCGTAATTGGGAACGAAATCTACGGTGTCCTTGTCGAGATCGGCGAGCATCTCTGCAGCGATGCGGGCCATGCGGATCTCCGTGTACCGCATCGCCGCCGGCGGATCGCCGTCGACCGAGCCAAAATTCCCCTGCCCGTCCACCAGCGGGTAGCGCATCGAGAAGTCCTGGGCCAGGCGAACGATGGTGTCGTAGACGGCTGCGTCCCCGTGAGGGTGATATTTACCAATGACGTCGCCCACGACCCTAGCTGACTTCTTGTGCGGTTTGTTCCAGTCATTGCCGAGGTCGTACATCGCGAAAAGGACCCGGCGGTGCACCGGCTTGAGTCCGTCTCGCACATCCGGAAGCGCCCGCCCGATGATTACGCTCATGGCGTAATCCATGTAGGACTGGCGCATCTCGTCTTCGATGTTTACCGGAATCTTATGCTGTTTGAGGGTCGCTTCCACCGAGCGGTCAGATATCTAGGTTGCGGACGTTGAGCGCATTGTCTTCTATGAACCTGCGCCGAGGTTCTACTTCATCGCCCATGAGGGTAGAGAACATCAAATCCGCCTCGTAGGCATCTTCTACCTTCACTTGCAGGAGCGTGCGAGTTTCGGGGTTCATCGTCGTTTCCCAAAGCTGCTCCGGGTTCATCTCGCCCAACCCCTTGTACCTCTGAATATCCAGCCCCTTGCGCGCAGTCGCCAAAACGAACGCGACGACCTCCGCGCGGCTTCCCAACTCCTGTTGCCCCGCGCCCGTCGATAGTCGAAACGGGGGCTCGCTAAGGGCCTTCAACTCCCCAGCCAAACGCCTCACTTCTTCGAACTCCGGGGAGGAAAAGAACGAAACATCCACGACGGTCACCGGCGCGCCCCCATTGGTCCCGCAGCGGAGGGCGAGCTTAAAGCCGCCGCGTTCCTCGTCGGGCAAGATTTCCCAAGAGAGCGGAAGGCAGTGTGGAGCCGTTCGCTTGAGCCGCTTCTCGAGCGCGCCGGCCACCCGGGCGAGCGCCGTCCGATCCTCGAACGCCCTTTCATTCAGAGCCTCCTCCAGGGCCAACGCCCCCACTATGTGGCGCTCCCGCCTGTGACGCTCGACGACGTCCAACAGCCTCTCCAGCCGCACCGCCTTGGCCACGACCGCCCGCAGCGGGGCGCCCGTAAGGACGGTCGCGTCCACTTCCAGTTTGGCTTCGGCCGTCCCGAGCTCGATCAGATACTCCTCCAGGCTTGCCTCGTCCTTGAGGTAGCGCTCCTGCTTCCCCTTGCGCACCCGGAATAATGGTGGCTGGGCAATGAATAGATGCCCCCGCTCCACGAGCTCCGAGAATTGCCGGTAGAAAAACGTCAGCAGCAACGTGCGAATGTGAGATCCATCGACATCAGCGTCCGTCATGATGATGATGGTGTGATACCTGAGCCGGCTTATGTCCTTGTCTTCTTTACCGACACCCATGCCGAGCGCGGTAATGAGGACTTTGATCTCGTTCGAGGAGAGCATCTTGTCGAATCTCGCCTTCTCGACGTTGAGGATCTTTCCCCGAAGCGGCAAAACCGCTTGATTGCGGCGGTCGCGCCCCTGCTTCGCGGAGCCCCCCGCGGACTCTCCTTCGACGATGAACAGCTCACTCAGAGCTGGGTCCCGCTCCTGGCAGTCCGCAAGCTTGCCCGGCATCGCCGCCGAATCGAGCGCCCCTTTCCGGCGCGCGAGTTCTTTCGCTTTCCGCGTCGCTTCCCGCACCCTCGCTGCCTCGAGCGCTTTCTGGCATATTTTTCTTGCGTCAGCCGGCTGCTGCTCGAAATACGCGCCGAGCCGGTCGTTCACCAACGCTTCTACAAATCCCTTTACTTCACTGTTGCCGAGTTTGGTTTTCGTTTGTCCTTCGAATTGAGGTTCGAATAGCCTCACACTGACGACTGCGGTAAGGCCTTCCCGCACGTCCTCACCCTGAAGCCCCGGCTGATCCTTCTTGAGCAAGCCCAGCTCGACTGCGAAGGCGTTGATCGTGCGGGTCAGGGCGGCCTTGAACCCGACCAGATGCGTGCCGCCTTCAGTGGTGTTTATATTGTTGGCAAAGCAATAGATATTCTCGGCGTACCCTTCGTTCCATTGCATCGCTACTTCGACGGCGACCCCGTTCTTTTCCCCCTGGAGGTGGATTACGCGCGCGTGGATCGGCGTCTTCGTCCGGTTGAGATGCTCGACAAACGAAGTTATGCCCCCTTTGAACTCGAAGCGGTGGCTGCGCTGATCGCCCTCGCTCGATATGGATATAGTGAGCCCAGGGTTGAGAAAGGCTAACTCCCGGAAGCGCTGCGACAGCAAGTCGAAGCTGAAGCCTGTGCTATGCTTGAAAACGGCGCGATCGGGCCGAAACTTTATCTTGGTACCGCGCTCCTTCGTCTTGCCGACCATGCGCAGCGGAGCCTGTGGCTTTCCGCAGCGGAAACGTTGATAATACACGTTACCGTCCCGCTTTATCTCCATCTCCAGGTCCTCGGAGAGCGCGTTCACCACCGACACCCCCACGCCATGGAGACCGCCCGACACCTTATAAGCCTTGTTGTCGAACTTCCCCCCAGCGTGCAGGCGGGTCATCACCACTTCCGCCGCGGACACCTTAAGGGTAGGATGAATGTCAACCGGGATCCCGCGCCCGTTATCCTCCACCGTAACACTCCCATCGACGTGGAGCGTCACATCGATTCGGTCGCAAAACCCCGCCATGGCCTCATCCACAGAGTTGTCCACAACCTCAAAGACCAAGTGATGCAGGCCCCGCTCAGCGGTGTCGCCGATGTACATGCCGGGCCGCTTCCGTACCCCGTCCAACCCCTCCAAGACCCGAATGTCCTTGGCGCAGTACCCCTGCATTAGCTCTTTCCCCTTATCTACCAGGCCAACCACTGACTGGAGTGAAAACGGGTTTTGCTGGTCCCCCCGCCGCTACCCCCCCATCGCGCGCTCATCTTACAATTACACCACCAATTTGTAAAGGGTTAGAAGTCAAGAGAACGATGTTTTACATCTATGTTCTGAGAGGCATGAGCACGTAGAGATATCCAGGGTCGTCTTCGCTCCTCACGAGGCACGCGCTCACTTCGTCCGAAGCGGCTACCTCCACGCGACCAGCCCCGCTCATGACCGCCAGAGCCTGGAGAAAATACCGTGAGTTGAAGCCGATCGAGAACTCTTCTCCATCGTAGCGCACGTCAATTTCCTCGTGCGCTTCACCGTGCTCAGGGCTCTGGGCGGAAAGCCTAAGCCTTCCCCCCGCGAGGTCAAACCGCACCCCCTTGGCGAGGTCGCTAGACAGGATCGAGACGCGGCGTAGGGCCCCCAAGAACGCCGCGTGGTCCGCTGAAAAAACGCGTTTCCCCTCCTTCTTCACCACCTGCTGATAATCCGGGAATTCCCCTTCCACCAGCCGCATCGAAAGCTCAGCCGGGCCCACCTGCACCAAGGCGATGCCAGGGCTTATCGAGAGAGTAACCGCCCCCTTCTCACCATCGATTACCCGCCTGATTTCCTCGAGCCCCTTGCGTGGCAAAATCACACCGCGGGCGAGCTTCCCCCCTTCCACGTCACGGTCGACCATCGCCATCCGGTGCCCGTCGGTCGCCACCATGCGAAGCCGCCCGCTACTTGGCAACTCCAACAGCGCACCCGTGAGCTGGACTCTGGTATCGTCCTCGGCAGCAGCGAACACTGTCTTGTCGATAACATCCAACATTTGCTCAGCCGACATTCCCACGACAGTTCCTGGCTCTCTTCCCGCCGGTGGGCCCACCGGTGTGCTCGGGAACTCCTTGGGATCGCCAGTCACGAGCTTGAACCTGCTTTTTCCCCCCGTCAGCTTGAGCTCGCCCCCCTCCAGCGTTAGCTCGACGGTATCGCTCTCCACCTCACGGACTATCTCGAACGCCTTACGCGCATCTATGGTAACCGCGCCAGGTTTCGCCACCTCCGCCTGGCAAGTGCGCTTGACAGCGATCTCGAGGTCAGTAGCAGTCACCCTCAAGCTGTCCTCGCTGGCTTCCAACAAAGCGTGAGCCAGCACCGGGAGCGTGGTTTTCTTCTCGACCACACCCACTGCGACGTAGAGGCTACGCTCCAGCTCTTTCCTCTCCGCTCGTGCTTTCATGTCCACTTCCTTCACTCGCTTTGTGAACCCCGTTTTACCGACATCAAGGTAGGTTCACTAATTCCCAATATCCCGACTGGTGCTTCAGTGAAAGATCATAACAGTAGAAGCAGAGCAGGTGGCAATGGTGGAAAGCTTCACAAGTGCAGCGTTCTACGGGTGGCAAACCGGCGCCAACCCTGTGCAAAATTAGTGTGGAAGAGTGGATCTTGGCTAGGAGCGGCCGGCGGGAGAGCATGAGGGAGCTGAGGCGAGCAACGGGGCACAAAAGCGAGGTGATTGCTCGAGAGCGGGCGCGGCTTGTGTCACTTGTTTGCATATTGCCGTAGCTCGTCGGTGATTTTACTGATCGCGCGTTGCAGGTTCTCGTCGCACGCGGCCCGGCGCTTTATCAACGTGTAAGCGTGGATAACCGTGGAGTGGTCGCGCCCCCCAAAGGCGTCACCGATGGCCGGGAATGAAGCGCTCGTGAGCTCCCTGGTGAGGAACATTGCGATCTGGCGGGGTACGACCACCTCGCGCGCTCTGCTTCGCGAGAGCAGATCGGCCAGGCGGAGCGAGAAGTGGTGTGCCACAGCGGCTTGGATCTTTTCCACGGTCACATCCGCGGTGCGCGGGGCCAACACTGGGGAGAGGACCTCCTCGGCGAAGTCGAGGGTTATCGGCCGGTTGCGAATCGAGGCGTAGAGGCCAAGGCGAGTAAGGTAGCCTTCGAGCTCGCGTACGTTCGTTTGAACTAGGGAGGCGAGATACATGGCTACCTCCCTAGGCAACCGCAGGCCGTCGAGTTCGGCCTTGCGTTCCAAGATGGCGACGCGTGTCTCCATGTCTGGAGGCTGAACGTCCGCGATCAAACCCCACTCGAAGCGGTTTCGCAATCTCTCCTCGAGGCCCGCGATCTCGCGGGGCACTTTATCCGAGGTCAAGATGATCTGGCGATGGTTAGCGTAGAGGGCGTTGAACGTGTGAAAGAATTCCTCCTGGGTCCGCTCGCGGCCGGCCAAGAACTGCACATCCTCGAGGATCAACACATCCACCCGGCGACATGCAGAGCGGAAGGCCTCCATGCGCTCTTTGCGAAGCGAATTGATGAGCTCCGTCGTGAACTCCTCGGCCGCCAGGTATGCTACCTGCAACTGCGGCTGGCTGCGCTGGATGTGGTGTCCGATGGCGTTCACCAGGTGCGTTTTCCCCAGTCCCACACCCCCGTAAACGAAAAGGGGATTGTAGTGCTTCGCTGGCCTCCCCGCTACCGCCCGTGCGGCCGCATGCGCGAACTGATTGCTCGCGCCCACGACGAACGTCTCGAAGGTAAAACGCGGAAGGAGCTGGGCCCACCTAGGACTTCGTTGCCGAGTCACGGGCTGGGTTGCCTCGGGGAAAAGCTCGCCCTGCTGTTCTGCGAAGATCGCTCCGTTTTGGCTGTTCCTACCCGTCAACGGAAAACCTCCCGCACCCTATGCGGTGTGTGACTCTGCGCCACGTGCCTCTCCCAAAAGGCTGGACCGTTCCCTACTTGGCTTTAAGTACCGCCAAAAGCGGTGAGCCTCCGCACTTGCGCTGCCTAACCGCAACGCCCGAGTCAGGAATGAAGCCTTCATAAAACGTTTCGTCGCCGGGTGCAACACTGGCGATCCCGCGTAGCGGTCAGAGCCGCAAACGCCGCGGTCGGGCGCTCGCGATTGACAGTGGGGTGAGCAGGTGATAGCAAACCCCGACAAAATTCCTCTTGCGTCTAGATAATTTGTGGGCTCGTCTCTCTCCGAAAAGCTCTTCTCGGAGGCGCAGCGCCTCATTCCTGGAGGCGTAAATAGCCCGGTGCGCGCTTGGCGCGCGGTTGGCGGCACACCGCCTTTCATCCAGCGGGGCAGGGGCGCTGAGCTAGTAGACGTCGATGGAAAGGCGTATGTAGATTTCGTTTGCTCCTGGGGTGCGATGGTTGCCGGCCATGCGCATCCGCGAGTCCTCAGGGCAGTGGGGGAGGCCCTGAAGCGAGGCACGCACTTCGGCGCCCCCACGGCCCAGGAAGTAGAGCTAGCTCGTGAAGTGACCAGGCGCTTCCCAGCGATCGAAAAGCTTCGGTTGGTAAGTTCCGGCACCGAGGCAGCTATGAGTGCCGTGCGCCTGGCACGAGGTTTCACTGGCCGCGACAAGGTGCTTAAGTTCGCAGGTTGCTACCATGGCCACAGCGACGGTCTGCTGGTGCGTGCAGGCTCTGGTTCGTTGACTTTCGGGGTTCCGGATAGCCCCGGCGTGCCGACCGCAGTAGCCGGTTTGACGCTCGTCGCGGAGTTTAACGACTGGCCTCGGGTTCAAGCGCTCTTATGCGAGCAGGGGTCGGAGATCGCTGCGGTTTTGGTTGAGCCAGTTCCTGCCAACATGGGGGTCGTGCCACCGGTGGGAGATTTCTTGGGCCGACTTAGGGAGCTGACGCATCGCCACGGCGTGGTTTTGATTTTCGACGAGGTCATCACTGGCTTTCGGCTAGGCAGCGGCGGTGCCCAGCAGCGCTTCGATATCTCTCCCGATCTTACCTGCTTGGGCAAGATTTTGGGGGGTGGCTTGCCGCTTGCGGCATTCGGAGGGCGCGCCGACATCATGTCGCACCTTGCGCCGGACGGCGGCGTATACCAAGCGGGAACGCTGTCGGGGAATCCCCTCGCAGTGGCGGCTGGCCTGGCTACGGTGGGGCTGCTGTCGGAGCGCGCTTACGGTGAGTTGGAGGCGCTCGGGGCTCAGGCCCAAGAGGGGTTAGAGCGGGCGCTGCGGGATTCCGGCATACCCGGCTGTGTGCAGCGTGCGGGCTCGATGCTGACGCTGTTTCTAGGCCGTCCCTCGGTGCGCAATTTCGCCGAAGCGCGAGCCTGCGACGGCGCGCTATTTGCGCGTTACTTCCACGGCATGGTGGAACGCCAGATTTATCTGCCGCCTTCCCAGTTCGAGGCCATGTTTTTATCCTTGGCGCACACCTCGGACCATGTGGACCAGCTGGTGCGCGCCGCTAGGGAGGTGCTACTCGCAATTGCGAAGGCCGGCCAGTGAGCTTGGGTTCAGCGCCACCCGACCGAAGCAGGCGCCTCGCTCGTTACGCGCGCGCCGCTGCCGTGGGGTTCGAGTTCGTGGGGACGGTGGCGGCTGGTGCCTTGGTGGGGATCTACGGCGATCGGCGCCTGGAGACCCACCCTTGGTTGAGTATCGCTGGGGTGGTGCTTGGCACCATTGGAGGGCTGTACCGGATGGTGCAGGTACAGCGGTTTTTTCAGCGACAAGATGAGGATCGACAGGATTGAGGAGTTCATAGTCGTCCTAGGGGTGCTTGCAGTGCTCGCCTGGGCGGCTCGATCCACGCCGAGTGCGCTTTCCGCGGGCGCGGGCGCGGCCTTGGCTCTAGCCAGCTTCGTGGGCACGCGAGTCTTGGCTTCAAGCCTTCTCTCTGGGGGGGCGGCGCCTAAGCGCGCGGCCGTTGTCGGCGGCCTCAAGTGGGTGCTCGTTGCGGGGGCGCTGGCCGCGGCGTGGAGCTACCGCGTCCCGGTAGATGCCCTCGCCCTGGCAACGGGCATAAGCTGCCTCCCGGCGGCTATCGTGTGCGAGGCTTTGCTCTGGAGTCTCTCGGGGAGGGCCCATGGAACACGGGTTTAGTTGGGTGGCTAGCATACCGCTCCTTCGGGTGCTACCCGATCAGGTGGCGACCTCTCTTCTGGTCATGGCGGTACTGATTATCTTCGCGCTGTGGGCGCGCCGGGGCATCAAAAGGGCCGCGGATCCGGTGGTACCAGATGCTACACTTACGGCGCGTACGGCGGCCGAGATCCTCGTCGAGTCGCTCACTGCGCTTGCGGAGGGCGTTATCGGGCACGAGGGGCGCCGTTACGTTCACCTTTTTGCGTCGTTTTTCCTTTTCATCCTAGCGGCCAATCTCGTCGGCCTGGTGCCAGGCTTTGCACCTCCGACCGACAACTTCAACATCACGTTCGGGCTCGGAGTGGTGTCGTTCTTGGCCTACAATTTTTACGGCGTGCGCGCTCACGGGTTTTCCTATGTGCGGCAGTTCCTCGGACCGGTGCTTCTCCTGGCGCCGTTGATGGTCATCGTGGAGGGCTTTAGCCATCTCTTTCGACCGGTCTCACTGGGCATCCGCCTTTTCGGCAACATGTTTGCGGACCATCTCGTGCTCACGATCTTTACCTCGCTCACAAAGGTGGGCGTGCCCGTCATTTTCTATGTGCTCGGGGCGTTTGTGTCATTGGTGCAGGCACTTGTCTTTACGTTGCTTTCGGTTACTTATGTGGGCTTGGCGGTAAGCCACGACCATTGAGCGGGTCTTCCGGGGTAACCCGAGGGGGTGGTAGAGGAAAGAGAGGGGTGTAGGCGAGCCCCGGTGAAGGAGGTCAACATGTGGAACAAGATGGTGTGGGTTGCGCTGGTTCTGGTGGCAAATTTAGCTGGGGCGATGCCGGCAGTGGCAGCGGAAGGGGCTGCGGAGGGGGCGAGCCGAGCCGGGCTCATCGGTCTCGCGGCGGGCCTCGGTATAGGGATTGCCGCTTTTGGAGCCGCCCTGGGGCAGGGGAGAGCAACTGCTGCGGCGATGGAAAGCATCGGGCGGAATCCTAACTCAGCGGATCGGATTCTCGTGCCCATGATCATTGGGTTAGCGTTGATGGAGGCGCTCTGTCTGTACGCGCTGGTGATAGCCTTCCAACTAGTGGGCAAGATTTAGTCGGTCGGTAGGAGCGAGCGGCTCAGGTCAGCTCGCTTTTGCGGAAAACAGCGAGCAGGTGGCAGCGCGCGGCTTCCAAAGCCGCACGGCCTCCCTCTTCCCGGTCCACGAGAGCTATGACGTGCCGGCAGGTGCCGGAAGCCGCGCGGACCGCTTCCACGGCTGCGAGCGCGGAGCGAGCGGTAGTCACCACGTCCTCGAGAATGGCGACAGGGTGGCGGGGATCGAAGCACCCTTCGATCTGTTTTCCTAGGCCGTGGCCTTTGGGGCTCGGCCGGACGAAGAAGCCGGCTAGTTCGTAGCTACGGTCCTCGAGCGACGCGGCCAGCGTGGCCGCGACCAAAGGAATCGCTCCGGTCGCCATGCCGCCGACATGGTGGGTGCCGGTTTGCCGCACCAGACCATAGAGGAGTCGGCCAGCGAGTGCGAATCCTTCCGCGGTGAAGATGCTCTGCTTGACGTCAATGTAGAACCCGCTCTTGCGCCCGGAGGCCAGTACCACGTCACCTACGCTGACCGATCGCCGCTGCAGGAGCTCTCTCAGCTTTTCCTTGTCCTCGGCCTGCCTGGCCATGTAGACAATCTAGGCGAGCCCGCGGCCGCAAACAAGCGGCCAGACGCTTGGGGTTGCCGGGTGTTTTGCGCTAGAATAGGTTGGCGCTTTTGCGGAGAGCGTGAGAAGGGAGGGGGCGGTGGAAGCGACAACCCAAGCTGCGAAGGTCCAACCGTTTGCGGCCGGAAGGCTCTCGAATCGGACGCGGGTCCTGCTGGCGGCGATTCCGCTGTCGGCGGTCACGCCGAATCCCGCGCAACCGAGGCGGCAGTTCGACGAGGCTGGGCTGCAAGAGTTAGCTTCGTCGATCCGCGAGAGAGGGGTGCTGCAGCCGATCATTGTCCGCCGGGATGGTGGAAGATACCTCATCATGGCGGGTGAACGCCGTTACCGTGCGGCACAACGGGCGGGATTGGAGAGTATACCTGCCATTGTACGCGAGGACGATCCGCTGGAGGTCGCGCTGATCGAGAATCTGCAGCGAGAGGATCTGACGGCCTTGGAAGAGGCCGAGGCGATGTCGGCTTTGATTGCCAAGCACGGGTACACCCATCAGGCGCTGGCTAACTTACTCCACAAGAGTCGGCCTTACGTGACCAATAGTCTGGCGCTAACGCGCCTTCCGGCGGACATCAAGGAAGAGGCGCAACGCGGGGGCCAGGTGTCCCGGGAAATACTGATCTCCATTGCGCGCCAGGAGTCCCCCGAGGCCATGCGGCGCCTGTGGCAGCGGGTGCGCTTGGCCAAGCTTTCGGTACGCGGCTTTCGGTCGGCCGCTTCCGGGGGGGCCGGCCTATCGGACGGAAGACAGCTTGCGCTTGCTCTGGCGGCCGCAAGGCGTCTCAATCGGATGCTCAAGAAACTGGATCCGGCGGGCCTCCGGGATGGCGACCGCGAGCGTCTGCGGCGAGTCCTCGTCAGGACGCGTAACGGTGTCAACAGGCTACTGGCTAGGTTCGACGTCGAACAGGTCGATCCTGCGCAACGCTAGGCGCGCCCCTCGTCGACGATGCCAGCGAGGTAGCAAAGAGCGTTGAAAACCAGGTCCCAACGTTCCGACTCGACGTAGAAGCGAATGTCCTCCGGCTGGCAGGAGAAGCTCTCGGTAGGGCAGGCCCATATCTCCGAGGGTTCTTCCGCCTCGAGCAGGGCAGTGGTGGTATAGTGTATTTCCATAGGTGCGCTCGAGGCCGCTTGCCTCGCACACGCAAGCAGCAAGCGGCATGCCACCGCGTCCCGTGGGGAAGCGACACCCCGCGAGTCGACTAAAAGACTAGCCAGGATAAACCCTTAGAGTTGCGGCACGCATCGGAGAGAATCTGCAGAAAGCCCGGGCCCTGACGCTCGGCTGCCGCAGCGTCTGGATTATCACGCACGCCGGGCAAGGGTCCGGCGCCCAGCTCGGGCCCTGCCGCCCAATCGAGGTTGGCAGCTAAGGCCGGGCATCGCGTGTCGCACCGGCTGGCCAACGTAAGGTTCAGGTCGGAGACACGAGCAACTTGCTCACTCGCCGGCCCTTGAGCTCCACTACCTTGATCCTGCCACTGGGGAGGGCCAGCTCGTCCCCAACTTTTGGCATCCGTCCCAGGCGCGCTTGTACGTATCCCCCGAGCGTGGTTGTGTGCCCGTTTTCAAGGGGAAAGCCCAGTAGCTTCGTCACGTCGTCCACGAGCACAAGCCCGTCCACGAGGTAGCCGGCATTGGTTCGTTCAATCTTGGGTGCCCCTCTGTCGAACTCGTCTTCGATCTCCCCCACGATCTCCTCGATAACGTCCTCCAGCGTGACCAGCCCGGAGGTCCCGCCGTATTCGTCCAGGACAATCGCCATGTGAACTCTGGCTTGCTGGAAGTCGCGCTGGAGAAGATCCAGGCGACGCGACTCGGGGACGAATAAGATATCGCGTTTGAGGGGCAAGAGCTCGGCCGAATCGCGCAGTGGAGTGGTCAGCCGAAACAGGTCCTTGATGTGAATCAGGCCGACCACGTGGTCGATGTCTCCTGAGCAGAGGGGAAAGCGAGTGTGGTCGCCTCCCCGCAATATTTCCAAATTCTCATCGAGGGGACGGTCGGTGGATACGTATGCGATCTCCGCCCGTGGCACCATGATGTGCCGCGCTGTCCGCCGAGAGTACGCCAGCACGTTCTCGAGCATGTCCCCCTTGCTTCTGGAGAGCCTCCCGGACCTCCGGGACTGCGCCAGCAGCAGTCGCAGCTCCTCCTCGGAATGGGCTCGCTCGATGGCGTTCGTGGGGTCCACTTTGAGCAAGCGCAGACAAAGTCCCGAGGAGGCGTTGAGAAACCACAGAGCAGGCGTGAACAGGCGGTGGAAGGCCACCAGAGGCGGGGCCACCCACAGCGCAACGCCCTCCGTGCGTTGAATCGCCAGGGACTTCGGCACGAGCTCCCCGAGCACTATGTGCATGAAGGTAATGAAAACGAATGCGGCCGAAACGGATAGGCTATGAACTGTGTTTGCAGACCAGAGGCCAAGGTACTCCAGGGGGGGGCCGATCAAGGTGGCGAAAGCTGGTTCACCCACCCAGCCGAGGCCGAGGCTTGCGAGAGTGATACCGAGCTGTGTGCCCGATAGGTAGCTGTCGAGGTCCTCGGTGGCCCGACGTGCCAGGTGGGCGCGGCGCGAGCCCCCTGTTGCAAGCTCGGCGAGCCGAGTGGCCCTCACCTTTACGATGGCGAACTCCGCCGCGACGAAAAAGGCGTTAAGCAGGACAAGGAAGATCGCAAGCAGGAGGTAGGGCCAGGTAATCCAGCTCACTTTGCCACCCCCTTGCGAAAGGCGGGGTGGGGTGAAAGATCGCCTGCTCTCCTTGGTTGCGGAGGGGGACCCATTTCCTGCACTTTACAAAGTCTAACGCAGGTAGCTGGCCGGTTGCAACCCATGCCCCGAGAGCTCCCGGCAGGAACGCGGCGCACTGTCGGCTCTATTGGGGCCGCAAAAGCGGGGTGACAGACCTTCGGCCATTGGCTATCCTGAATTTTAGCATGCGGAGATCGCTTTGGCGGGAGGAGGAAAGGGATATGCGTCGGGTAAGGTTTACGGTCGCTTTCGCAATCGCGCTAGGATTGGCGTTACGCGAGGGGGCTCTGGCGAGCGCGCACGACCTCGGGCCGGGCGAGCCTCTTTGTAAGAGTGAGCTGCGCAAGCATATGGTAGAAAATGACATCATGGCGGAGTACGTTGCCCGCCACGGCGAACCGGACTGGGCGGAGCTGCAACGGGTGGCTGTGGATCCACCACTCTTCCCCTACGAGATCAGAATATTCTACCTGGGGGAAGGAGTTGCAGCGTCGTTTACGCGCGCTCGGCTGGTTGGGGGGATGGAGGTCTCCATCAAGCGGTGGGAACACCCTCTTGATGCGTCCAAACGTGCTTTCATTTTGGATGAGCTGATCCGGCGGGATCCAGTGCGCCGGGCCGAGGCGGCGGCTGACAGGGCGGAGGCGGCGGCGGACCGCATCGACGTTGCTGCCGACGTGGCCGAGGCGGCGGCGCAAAAGGCCAGCCGGGTGGTAGCGGAGATGGAAGCGCGGTCCTCGGATGGGGCCTTCTGGCACTGAGAAGCGAGAAGCACCGGAGCTCAGCAGGGCCGAGCGACGGCTAGTCCTGCTCATGCGGGTTTGGGCTGTCCTCTTCGGAGGGACCGCGGTGGTTTTCTTAACCATTCCGGACTTTCTAGCCCGCACCTTGAGCGCGGCGGGGACGTGGGTGGGGTTCGCTGAGCTACCGGTGTCGCTCCACCCTTCGGCAGAGGAGTTTTGGTCGGTGCTCGCGGCAGCTATGATGTTCACGATCGCGTACCTGGCCTTTCTCGCCCAGGCCGCTCCACGGGAAAACAGGGGGTGCGCCTGGGCCATCGTCGTGGCGAAGGTCGCCTCTTCGACGGGCGGCCTCGCGACCTATCTGTTGGCAAGCCCCGCGCTTCCGTTGCTTGCAGTCTTTCTGGTTGATTTTCCGATTGGCGCTGTCACAGCCGCGTTCCTCTGGGCGGCCCGCCCCGAGGGGGTTGCCTCGTTCCGAAACGAATCTTCGCACTAGCGTCTGACTCTGGCACAAACGCACGCATGCGCCCGGGTGCCTTGCGGCGCCAAGAAGGCGCGTCACTGGGTGTGTCTGGGCACGAAGCTGGAAGCGTCGCACCCACCGCAATTAGCTGAAAATTCTGGGTAATTGTCCTCTAGGCTCGGCTCGGAGCAGGAGGTGGTTTTGCGGCATGATGGCGAGTCGCTTGCGGTTCCCGGGGGTCAAGGGCCGTGGCATGGTTCTTGATGGACACGGCGGTAGCCACTTCACGAGAGGAGCCGACAAGCCATGGAACAGCTAAATCCGGTCCTGGGCGGTACGACCGAGCCGAAGCTAAAGGCGCCACTGCTTAGCGACATGGCGGTCGACTTCCGGCTGCCTTCGGATACGTTGTTCCTGATGGTCGAGCTTAGCGACGCGATGAGGCGTGGCGTGCAGCACTTCCGCTTGGATGGATCCCCGCTCACTTCGTTCAATGACGTTTTGGAGGCGTTGATCGTGGATGGCGAGGTGCTTTTCGACGACGAGTGGAGCGTCGCACCTCGGGGTCATTGATCTTCCTGATGGCAGCTCAGCGGCCGTTGCTGGCCGCACCTATTCCTTCCGACCGGATCCGCCGAGGTCGAGCCGTGCGCTCACAGAGGATTCAGCCCGGCGTCGGAGCTCCGCTGCGGCGATAGAGCTGTCGTATGGGACGCGGGTTAGGCGGACCTTCCCGAGCGAAGGTGCCGCGGGCGCGTAAGCACCAAGACTTCCCTGTTTCCCACCCTGATTCGTCGGGCGGACCCCGTGCGATCGGTTCGTTCGGCTAGCCGCGCCGCTTCTTCCAGCCGGCGGCGGCGCCACAGCAGGATCTCGGACGGTACCGACTGAGGCTGCGCCATTTCGAAAGGCCTCCCTTGCCGTCGGCCCCGCGGCTCAGCTCAGCGCCAAACGAAGAAGCAGATGTCAGGCGCTTTTGCGGTAATACTCGCGAGGGCCGGTAATGCTGTGGCGGCGCCCGTTCACTCTCCGGAACGGGAACCTGTACACCCTCTTTCTTTGGGCGGAAGCCAGGCTAAGTTCCCTGTGCTTCCAGCGCCGCAGCCCCTCGCGCACGCTGTCGCTCTCCAATTCGAGAGCTTGACAAATGTTCTCGAATGAAAACGGCCACGAGAAATCCCTGGCGTCCATCCACTGTTCCACTTCTTCGGCCAACTTTTGGCTCCGCCGGCCCCCCGCAACAACGCTGCGCTGGAAAGTCGCGATCGCCTCTTCCATAACGGCGAGCATGAGCCTTCGCTCCGGCTGATACGCCGGCGCGCCCCCTTCTCCGAAGAATTGCGACGGAACGAGCGTGTCGGGTTCGAACAACGAACCGCTTCTGTCCTCAGCTGTGCTTCCTTTTGCGCGGGCCACAGGGATCCCTCCTCCTGCCAGCCCAAGCGGCGCCAACCGGCTTGGCGACGATGAGCGCTCTTTCTTGGGCGTGAAATCTGCCAGGAGGTAGAGCAGAAGCTGTGCCAAATGGGGTAGCTGGGATTGCGAAGGTCCAAGCACATTGAACACACGAGCTATTTCGCGGCCTGAGAAACAATGTTCTTTCGACCAAACTGAATTAGTCCCTTCCGTGTCGCAAGACAACACCTACTAGTTGTGACACAATGCGACATGGCGAGCTTGGCCGAGATACAGATGAGCCGGCGTTCCGTGCACGAATCGTGCCCAGTCAATGAGCCTTGTTTTTTGGCTGGTTTGCGTCTAAGCAGGTCGTGCGGGGGGAGTCAATTTTTATTCCACCGGCACGTGATTGCCGGTCGAAGTTACCGAGGGGCGAAAAGCGGACTTTGGGCTATCGGGACGTCATCGTCGAGCAGCACGGGGAGACCGGTCGTATCGTTTTCAATCGGCCGAGCAAGCTGAATGCGTTCACGTACAACCTCCTGGCGGAGTCATTGTGCGCCTTCGAAAGGCTTAGCGAGGCTGGCGTGCGCGTTGTGGTCCTCACGGGAGCGGGGCGGGCCTTCTCGGCGGGAGACGATCTGGCGGGAATGGGGGGAACGGATCCGCTTCAAGATATCCGCTCGCATCATCACCGGTTGGTCAAACGTATCCGCGAGGCACCTTTCCCGGTCGTGGCCGCGCTCAACGGGTATACTCTGGGCGCGGGGTTCGACCTGGCGTTGGCGTGTGACTTCCGCATAGCATCGAGCGACGCGGAGCTCGGGGACGTGCGGGTTACGCGGGCCATGAACTCGATGAGCGGTGCTGCGTACTGGCTCCCGCGGCTAGTCGGGATAGGAAGAGCGACCGAGATCCTTCTTCTCGGGGAGAGAGTGACCGCCCAGGCGGCTTTGGCTATGGGCTTAGTGCACCGAGTAGTGGCACCCAGCGAACTGGAGCGGGCTACGGAAGAGTTCTGTGGCCGGTTGCTCGAGTTGCCCACGCTCGCTCTGGCGGCGAACAAGGCTTGCCTGAACTATGGGCTAACGCATTCGTTTGGCGATGCTCTCGACCACGAGGCCAGGCTCCTGGTACAAGGGTTCGCGACAGAAGATTGGCACGAGGGGATCGCGGCTTTCCTGGAGAAGCGCAAGCCGCGTTTTCGGGGTAGGTAATTGCGATAAGTGGTCTCGGGACCGCTCGTGCCGGGAAGAGCAGATCTCGATTAACGCTGATGTCTGAGTTCATCGACGGTATCGAGGGCGAGGACGAGAGGCCGATAGAGAGCCGCGCCGACCTCATCGCGTATTTCGCCAGGGGGGGCAAGCCGCGGACCGAATGGAGAGTCGGCACCGAGTGGGAAAAGCTCGGAGTGGACGTGCGGACTGGTAAGGCTGCTACCTACTCGGGACCCACAGGAGTCGAGCGGTTATTGGCGCGCCTGAGCGAGCGCTTCGGCTGGGAGCCCAGACGTGAGAGGGGGCGAATCGTAGCGCTTAAGGGGCGGGCAGCCAGCATTACGCTGGAGCCGGGCGGCCAAGTAGAACTGAGCGGAGAGAAGTGCGAAAGCATCCACTGCACCCGGCGGGAGCTCCTAGAGCATGTCCGGCAGTTGGAGACGGTCGGGGAAGAGATGGGGATAGCCTTTCTCGGGCTCGGCGTACAACCCGTGAGCACCGTAGAGGAAATCGAGAGCGTGCCTAAGCGCCGGTACGAGATCATGGCGCCCTACATGGCTCGGGTGGGCACCCTTGGGTTGGCGATGATGAAACAAACCGCGGCGATCCAGGTGAACTTCGATTATGCCGATGAAGCTGACGCCATGTCCAAGATGCGCGTTGCTTCAGGGATCGTCCCTTTGATCGCCGCTATGTTCGCAAACTCATCGATCGCCGAGGGCAAGGTGAGTGGGTTCATGAGTCTGCGGGGCCACATTTGGACCAAGACCGATCCTAGCCGGGCCGGGCTGCTGCGTTTCGTTCTGGAAGAGGAGGGGGGGTTCGACGCCTACGTGGATTACGCTCTGGGCGTGCCGCTGTATTTCATCGCCCGAGAAGGCGAACTTATCGACGAGGTTACAGGGATGCCATTTCGGGACTTTCTCGAACGTGGGCACAACGGGGAGCGCGCGACCTTGTACGACTGGTCGCTCCATCTCACTACGCTCTTTCCCGAGGTGCGCCTGAAGCGTTACATAGAGTTGCGCACGGCCGACAGTCAACCGGCTGCGTTGATGCCGGCGGTGCCCGCGCTCGTTAAGGGCATTCTTTATGAAGAGGACTGCCGTTTGGCGGCTTGGGATCTGGTCAAGAAATGGAGCTGGGAAGAGCGAAATGTCTTGTTGCACGATGTTTACCGGATGGCCCTGCAGGCACGCGTCGGAAGGGTGCCAGTCCTCGACCTAGCGAAGGAATTACTTGCGATAGCGACCGAAGGTCTCGAGCGACAGCGCAACCTTAACGACCAGGGAGAGGACGAGTCGATTTACCTCGAGGGGTTGGAGGCACAGCTGCGCGGTGGGATGTCGCAGGGGCGGCTGGTGGCGCTGAAGTGGGAGGGAGAATGGGGAGGAGACATCGGTAAGCTCATAGCGCACTGCCGCATCTGAGTGTTCGATCAGGTATATTAATTCTCGTCATTTTCAAAAAAAGAATTTTTCATTTCCACTCCGAGGTGGCGATGTGTAGGTATCTGCCGCATTGCGGCACGGGGGAGGTGCGATGAGTTCGAGGTCGAGGGGGAACACGGAAGGCAGCGGTCACGGGGGCCTGTTCGAGCCGGATGTCCTGCTGCCGAATCAGTTTTTTGCGAGCTTCCGCCGGGGCAGGGTCATCGAGGGGGAAAAGCGGCTCATGCTCGCCGTGTTGGAAGATGCCGTGGATACGTTCAGGAAGACCGCTTTGGCGCAGGATGCCCGGGGCCGGGCGAGCTACCACGAGGCTCGCGAGTGGATATTCTCGAACGACCAGAAATGGCTGTTCTCGTTCGAGAATATATGCCAGACGCTGGAAATGAACTCCTGTTACATACGCCAGGGGTTGGACAACTGGCAGGCTCGCCAAATGAAGGCACGCCAGCGGGCCGAGGAGGTCCCGCCGCAAGCCGATCAGGCGCCGCCCCGTGACGGGAGGCCCGGGGACGTCAAACACGCGGTCTGAGCCGCCAGCGCGGGCGGGTCGTCGGCTTCTCAGGCATAAACCTGGTTCACTTTCGCGCCCCGGTACAGGTAACCAAGACGCGCCGGGTGCGGGGGCCGTCGAGCTCGACGAGCATCAGGGCCTGCCAGGTGCCCAGCGATAGCCTGCCGCCTGCCACGGGCACGGTTTCGCTCGGCCCGAGGATTGCGGCTTTGATGTGGGCGGCGCCATTGTGGTCTATCCGGTCATGACGCCAGCGCCCGGCGGGCACGAGTGCATCCAAAGCCTCTAGTAGGTCTTCCCCGATATTCGGATCGGCATTCTCGTTTATGACGACGGCCGCGGTGGCGTGGGGGACATACACCGTGCAGGTTCCCTCCGTCACTCCCTCTGCTCGCAGTTCCCTAGCCACCGCGCTCGTAATGTCCAACACCTGTTGAGATTTCGTGGTTCGCACCTTGAACTCCCTCATCGGTCGCCTCTACCGGCCGGAGGTGACGTCCACAGGGATCCCCGCGCGAGCCGCAAGCGCCGCGTCCAAGAGATCCCTGTCGATGCGACCGAGGACGCCGCGCTCGGAAAGAATCTCGATTGCCGTCTGTTTTTCGTTGCCGAGCACCTTGTAAATGTCAGGATGGGCTTCGACGAAAACGCGCTCCCCCACGACCGCCACCTTGGTCGGTTCATAAATGAAGGCACCCGGTGTCCCGACCCGGACCATGCCGAAAAGCTTCTCGATATCCTCGGGGTAAAGCCTGACGCACCCATGGCTTACCTGCATACCTACCCCCCAGGGTTTGTTGGTGCCGTGGAGCGCGTAGAGCGGCATCGAGAGCTCTAAGCGGTACTTGCCGAGAGGGTTTTCTGGGTCCCCGCCGGGGATAAAATCTTCGGAGTAGCCGCGGTCTCGTCGCCTCTCCTCCTTGATCGATTCTGGCAGGACCCACGTTGGATTTACGGTCTTTCCTCGAATAGTGAAGGGGCCTTGGGGTGTCTTCCAGTCGTCGCGCCCAAGTCCGACCGGGAAGGTTATCACGCCCGCCTCGCGCCCCGCCTTGGGATCGGGCGAGCGAAAGTAGTAAAGGCGCATCTCGGGAATGTTTACGACTACGCCACGGCGGCTCGATCGGGGCAGGACCCAGGCGGTAGGTATCACCAGAACCTCCCCCTCCGGAGGTATCCACATGTCGACTCCCGGATTCGCGGCGGTGATCTCGTTGATCCCAAGGTCGAAGAAGCGCGCTACGTCGAGCAGCGTATCCCCTTGGCGCACTACATAAGAGCGCAGCTCACCGATCAGATCGGCCGACGCCGGGGATGGTCGGAAAACCACCGGCTCGCGCTCGGAGAAGAGTGACTCGTCCCATCCCGCCAGCGATGTTGCGCACAGGCACAGCAGGATCGCGCCGATTGCCAACTCTACAGTCCAGGATCGCATCGCTGCTGGAGATAATAGGCACAGGGTGCGTTCCCCAACAAGTGGCTCGAGACCTTGTCCCAACGGGGCGACCTGTGGAATAATTCTTCCCGAAATCGGCGGCGGGGATGGTTCCCCGATTTCGCGCTTGGTACGGGGAGGGGGTTGTATGGGCTGGTTGGGAAAGCTTGTCGTAGTCACGCTTGCACTAGTGCCCACCCTGGCGGTGGCCCATCCTCGACCCCCGCGACTCACCGCGCGCGCGGCAGTCGTGATGGATGCGCGCACGGGCCGCGTGCTATGGGCTCGCAACCCTGACCTCAAGCTCCCTCCGGCAAGCACCACCAAGGTAATGACCGCCCTTCTTGCGCTCGAGAGCGGCCGACTGGGCAACGTCTTCACAGCCAGTCGGAGCGTATCCAGGGTGGAGCCTACCAAGCTCCATTTGCGGCCCGGCCAGAAGCTTCGGCTCGAGGACCTTGTCTACGCCACCCTGCTCAATTCGGCCAATGACGCTGCGGTGGTAATCGCCGAGGGTTTGGCCGGGTCGGTGCCGCGCTTCGCCGCGCGTATGAACAAACGGGCGCGAGATCTGGGAGCCAAGAACACGCACTTCTTGAACCCCCACGGCCTCCCCCAAACCGGACATTACTCGACGGCGCGGGACCTGGCCAAGATTTTTAGGCAAGCCCTGCGCAAGTCGGCGTTCAGAAGGATCCTCAAAAGCGACAGGAAGATCGTGAGAATCGTTGGTTCAAAGCGGGCGATTCAGCTTAAGAGCCACAATCGGCTCCTCCACTCTCCTGACACGCCTGCCATCGGGAAGACCGGTTACACCAGGCGCGCGAAAAGGTGTTTCGTCGGCGCTGGGCGTCACGGCGACGCGGAGGTGATCATCGTCGTACTCGGGGCGACCGATTTGTGGGCCGACGCCAAGAGCCTCCTGCGCTTCGGGTTCGCGAGTTTGTCGGCGGGTGCCAAGGGTGCGAGCGCCTCGGCCGCGAAGAGCGACCGGCCGCAAACCGAAGAAGGAGGCGGAGCGCTGGAGCGCCCCCCGACATATGGTATAACCCTTTCAACCGCAATGGAGATCGAGCGAGCCAAGCGCCTGCAACACGCGGTGCGCCGCCGCGGCTTCGACAGCTTCGTTGAAGAAGTTAAAAGCGGCGGCGAGCGGGGCCGCTACCAGGTCTTGGTGGGGTATTTCTCGACCCGCGCGCAGGCCGAGAAAGCCCTGCGGAAGCTCCGGGCCGAGATCCCCCTGCCCGCAAAGGTTGTAATGGCGCGGCAGTAGCCGGGTGAAACGAGGAGTGACGCATGACGGGAACCATCAGGAGAATTCTGCAGGACAGAGGGTTCGGATTCATTGAGCCGGACGACGGAGGCGAGGAGCTCTTCTTCCATAAATCCAGATTGGCTCCCCGGGTGCCGTTCGAGGACTTGCGGGAAGGGGATGAAGTGGAGTTCAGGATTCGCCCCGGGGAGAAGGGCCCGCAAGCCGTGGACGTCAAGCTGCGTTAGCAATGACCGCCCCTTCCTGAGGGCGGTGCCCCGTTACGCCAGGGTTTCGAGCAGAGCCGGCAACTGCTCGATCGTTTCGACGGCCAGTGCAGCGCCGCTGCCACCCCCGACCCCGATGAAGCGCACGGTGGCAGCCTCAGCCGCGAGTCGATCCGTGGCCGTGTCTCCCACATAGATCGCCCGAGCTGGCTCCACGCGGAGTTTCTCGAGGCAATGCAGGATGAGACCCGGATGTGGCTTCGGACGGTCGACGTCCCCCGTGCCGGCCGCGACGTCGAAATATCGGCTGAGTCCGAAGTGGTCGAGGACACCATAAAGGCTGCGCCCCCGATTGCTCGCGACTCCGAGTTTGTAAGTGCCCTTGAGCTCGCGCAAGGCCTCTTCCAGTCGCGCTACCGGCTTCATCAGTCGGTAGAACTGACTGTAGTCCGTCGAGCGAGCCGCTAAGACCGCGGCTTCTACCGCAGCAGTATCGTTGGGGAACCGCTGCGCGTAAAGCTCGCGAGTCGAGAGAACGTACGATAGCTCCCTTTCGCGCTCGCTCAACGGAGGCTGGCCGAGCTTTTCCAGGATTGCATTGTGGTAGGCTATGTTAGCCTCTCGCGACTCGAAAAGAACGCCGTCGCAGTCGAAAATAATCGCCGCTATCCGGTTCCGCACCGCTGCTGGGGGAGCCATGGAGGCCCGACTCTAACCGGCCGGCGGCCGCCACGCCTGGACATTCTGGAGCCACCGGCGATAACGTTCTTCTCTTTCCGCTTCCCCTATCTTTGGCTCGAATAACCTCTCCCTCCTCCAAACGCCCTGTAACTCCTCCCGACTTTTCCAAGCGCCGGTGGCAAGGCCGGCGAGGTAGGCCGCCCCAAGGGCTGCGGCATCCAAAATCTCCGGCCGCTCGACCGCAATGCCGAGCAAGTCGGCTTGAAGCTGCATCAGGACTTCGCTGCGCGCGGCTCCCCCATCGACCCGAAGAAAGGCGGTCTCGGCGTCCGTAACGTCGGCCTTGAGCGCCTCGACGACCTGGCGGCAGCGCAGCGCGATCGACTCCAGAATAGCACGCGCGATGTGGGCCCGCGTGGTCGCCAGCGAGATGCCGCCGATGTTGGCGCGGGCACGTGGGTCAAGATAAGGGGTGCCGAGCCCCTGAAACGCCGGCAGGCACCAGACGCCGGCGCTGTCCGGCACGCTGGCGGCGAGCCGGTCTATCTCGGCCACGTCGGAAACCATCCCAAGATTGTCGCGCAGCCACTGCAGCGCGGCGCCAGCGGTTATTGCCGTGCCTTCGAGGCAATAAGCGATCTGCCCGGCGATCTTCCACAACACGAGTGGGTACGCTCCATGGGGAGACAGCAAAAATCGCTCCCCGACGTTGAGGTCCACCATAGCGGAGGTGCCGTAACTCGCCTTGATCGACCCGGGGTTGAAGCAGAGTTGGCCGAACATCGCCGCCTGTTGGTCTCCTGCCAGCGCCCCGACTGGGATCGGAGCGCCAAGCGCCGAGCGCTTCGTCTCGGCCACCACATGGCTCGTCTCCGCCATGGTGGGGAGCGAGTCCTGGGAAAGCCCGAGAATCTCCAACATGGCAGTGTCCCACGCGTTGTTAAAAAAATCGTAGAGCCCGGTGCAAGAGGCGTTGGAGTGATCCGTGACGTGCGCCCCTCCGGTCAGGTTCCATACGATCCAAGAGTCGAGCGTCCCGAAGCAAAGCTCCCCTGGTGCTCGCCGGCGGCAATCCGTGTGGTCGAGCACCCATTTGAATTTGCTCGCGGACATCATGGGGTTGATAAGAACTCCTTTGCGGGCGAGTTCCTCACAGGTCTGCGTGGTACGCAAATCCTGCCAGCCGATCGCGGGGTAAAGAGGCCGCCCGGTCGCCCGCTCCCAAACCAAGCAACTTGCGCGCTGGGTGGCGACGCCGAGAGCACAGAGGTCCGAGGGCTGCAGGCCGGCTCGCTCCGTGGCCAACCGCGCCACCTTCACGGTGGCATTTACGATCGCCACGGGGTCGTGCTCGCACCAACCCGGTCGAGGGTGGGTGCGTGCGATTTCCTGGTAGGCGGTCCCGACCGACACTCCCTGCCCGTCGAACACATATGCACGCACGCCGGTGCTGCCCTCGTCGATCCCAAGAACGTGCTCCGGCATGATCAACGAACCTTTTCCAGCAGAACTCCAGGGTTCATGATACCATGTGGATCGATGGCCCTCTTCAGCAGCCGCAGCAGCAGATGGCTCGAGCCAAGCTCGGCCGCCAGCCAGGGTACCCGCACGCGCCCGATCCCGTGGTGATGGGATATGGTACCATCATGATCGAGCGTGGCCTTCATCGCCGCCTCCCAGCACCTGGTGTAGGTAGCCTCCAGATCATCGCCGCTCGCCGCGAAGGAAAAGTAGATATTGGTCCCTTGGGGGTAGCTGTGGGAGCTGTGGCCTGAAACGACGATCAACTCTGGGATCTTGCGCATTTCCTCGAGGACGGCGTCGTACAGTTCGCCGATCCGGCCCCAGAGTGCTGCAACCTCGATCGTGTCCACGATGATTCCTTGTTCCAGGAAGGTCTCGAAGCTCGGGACCACGTTTCGCTCCTTCAACCATTTTTGGGCGGGAGCGCGCCCCCGAGACCTGCCTCCGGCGGCTTCGCAGATTTGCTCTACCGCATCCCCCTCGGCTGCCACCATGGTTTGCGCTCCTTCGCTAAGCACGACCAGCAGCGCCTCGCCTTCGTCCACATGACCCCCGAAGTGGCGGGCCGCCTCCACGTCGTCGTAGAGCCGGAGCACGGCTGGGCGCCAGCCGCCGCGCATCACCAGCCTTACTGCCTCCAGCCCGGCGTGCATGGAGGGAAAGGAAAAGGAGCGCAACTGCGTGGCCTCGGGCACGGGGTGGATACGGTAGGTTAGCTCCGTCACGATACCGAGCGTCCCCTCGCTTCCGAGAAAAATCTGCTTGAGGTCGGGCCCGGCGGAAGCTCGGGGCGCGGCCTTGGTTTCGACAATCGTTCCGTCAGGCAAGACGGCGCGCACCGCTAGCAGCATGTCCTCCACACAGCCGTATTTGGTCGAGAACTGGCCAGCGGCGCGCGTCGCCACCCAGCCACCGACGGAGGAACAGTCGATCGATTGGGGGAAATGGCCCATGGAGAATCCGCGTTCCCGCAGCGCCCTTTCGTATTCTGCCCCGACCATTCCGGCCTCGACCCTGGCGGTGAGGCTTACCTCGTCCACCCAGAGCAGCCTGTTCAACTCCGTCAGGTCGGCAACGACGACCTCTGGCTCCGCCAGGATCCCCCCGCACACGCCCGACCCGGCTCCGAAGGGGACTACTGGCACTTTGTTCCCGGCCGCGTATCGCAAGAGCTTCGCCGCATCCTCGGTGCTTTTGAGCGTTACCACGCACGCTGGTGGCAGAAACTGTTTATCCCGCATCTTGCGCCAAAGCGAGAGGACCCAAGTGTCGCGGTGTCTGGCGGCGAGGCGAGCCGGGTCTCGCGAGACCTTGTCGGCTCCCAGCAGGGCACGCAGGTCCGCAAGCAATTTCGCAGTGTCCATCTTCATCCTCCTGTCGGCGCCCGAGCGAGTCGATCCACGGTCCGCTACCAGCCGAGGTTCTTGTCCGTGGCCGGATGGGCTCTCCGCACACGCTCCCGGAGGGCCTCTGCCTCGCTCCTCACTTGGTCATCGCTCCATCCCAGCTCACGCCCCATCTGTCGCGCTACCGCTTCGGCCGCCGCGAGCGCTTTTTCCGGATAAAACACGGTCAGCCGGCAGCGCCGCTCCAAAACGTCGCAGACCGTGGCGGCACCCTCGTAGTGTACGGCGTAACGAATCTCGGCCGCAGTGAGAGGAACCCCCGGTGCGAGCGACCGCAGCATGCTCGAGTCGCCGTCGGCGCAGGCTACGATCCTGGGGGCGTTGGCGCCGTAGCTGCGCACCAGGCGTTCCCTCAGGCTCCTTTCGATCTCGGCCAGTGGCCCGGTGGCGGAGACCTCCTTTAGATACTGCCTCAAGCTCTCGGCCCCGGCCAGGTCGCCGCCGCTCAGCGGTCGGAGATCGGTACCCGAGTGGGAAGCAGTGGCCGGGGCGACGTTTGCCATCTGCGGTGCCGAGAGAGCTCGCTCCACTACTCTCTCGGCCATCGCCCTGTAAGTGGTGAGCTTACCACCTGCGACGGAGATCAGGCCGGCTGGGCTTACGATGATCTCGTCTCGCCGGGAAATCTCGGACGGCCTTCTGCCCTCCTGATGCAAGAGCGGGCGCAGGCCGGCCCAACTCCCCACCACCTGATCGGCGGAGAGCTTCCTACAGGGAAAAACTCTGCGCACGGCCCACAGGAGATATTCCAGGTCCGATCGCTCTATGGGAGGCTCCTCGAGCGGCCCCGCGTAATCGGTGTCGGTCGTTCCCACGTACACGCGCTCGCCCCGAGGTACGGCGAAGACCGGCCGCTTGTCAGCCGCTTGCATGACCACGCAGCGGCTCACCGGCAGGTCCACCCGTCGAAACACGAGGTGAATGCCTTTGGTGAGGTGCAGGGTCTTACCGACGCGCCCCTCCAAAGCAGCTACCGAGTCGAGCCAGGGGCCGGAGGCGTTGACGATGCAACGGCCGGCGACATCGACTCCAGTCCCGCCTGCCTCCCGCACACTGACGATGGTGGGCCCGCCACTTCGATGAGAAATGGCTACGACTGGTGCGTAATTCAGAGCCATGGCTCCGGCCTCGCAGGCGCTTTTTATGGTATCTAACACCAGCCTCGCGTCCTCGGTGGCGAACTCATGGTAGATGATCGCTCCGCAGAGCCCCTCCTCCTCTAGATCGGGCTCCGCGGCTTGGGCCCCCGCCGGGTCCAAAATCCGGTAGCTTTCCTCGGTGGGCACCGGAGCGAGCATCTCGAAGATCCAAAGGCCGGCTGCGAGCTTGACCAGCGCAGCCCGGGTGCGGCCATACGCCGGTATGAGCATTTCCAGGGGCTCGGCCAGGTGGGGAGCGATCCGACGCAATACCTGCCGCTCTCTAGCCGCTTCCCGCACGAGCGAAATCTCGCCTTGAGCTAAGTACCTGAGACCGCCATGAATCAACTTCGAGGAGCGGCTGCTTGTGCCGTAGGCGAAGTCGCGGGCCTCCAGCAGCGCGACCTTGAGTCCGCGAAGCGCGGCCTCTCGAGCTATGCCGGCCCCGTTTATCCCTCCCCCGATGACGACGAGGTCGAAGAGGCTTTCGCGCAAAGCGGTCAGGACGTTTCCCCTGTGCGCAGTCGAAAGTGAACCATTGCAGCCCACGGTCGGCCCCGAACGTAGCCTACAGACGCCGCATCGGCAACCTCGACATCATGTGCGCGGCGGGCCTCACGCAGCGATCGCTACGGCCGCCGCCTTGACATTGATCAACGGCTGAGGCACAGAACTCGAAGCTAACAAAGGGCGACTCGGTCTTTGGCCCGCGGGCGCACTGTGGGTTAGCCCCGAAAGGAGGACGGAAAAATGCTACTCGAAGGGAAAGTTGCCGTCGTTACGGGAGCGGGGCGCGGCATCGGGAGGGAAGAGGCGTTGGCTCTGGCCAAGCAGGGTGCGAAGGTCGTGGTCAACGATCTCGGTGCTCACTTCGATGGAACAGGCGAAGCCTTGGACACCCCTGCGCAGGAAGTGGTGAGCGAGATCAAGAAGATGGGGGGAGAAGCCGTCGCCAACGGTGAGAATGTGGCCGACTTCAAAGGAGCGAAGCGGATCCTGGAGTGTGCGTTGGACTACTTTGGTAAACTCAACATCCTGGTGAACAATGCCGGCATCCTGCGCGACCGAATGATCTTCAATATGAGCGAAGATGACTGGGATGCGGTAATCGCCGTTCACTTGAAGGGCACCTTCAACTGCACGAGGCACTTCTGCCAGTACCTGCGGGAACAGCACAAGGCGGGGAACTCGCTCGGTGGGAGGATCATCAACACCAGCTCCGACTCGGGCCTGCTCGGTAATCCGAGCCAGTCCAACTATGGTGCGGCGAAGGCGGGAATCGCGGGGTTTACCGTTATCATCGACCGCGAGATGGCGAAATACGATGTGACGTGCAACTGCATCGCGCCGGTTGCGCGCACGCGGCTTACCGTGGACGCGACGCCGGCGACGGCGGCCATCATGGGAAGCAAGCCGCCGGAGGGTCAGTTCGACCCGCTGGATCCTGCCAACGTGGCGCCCCTGGTGGTGTGGCTGGCCAGCGACGACGCCAAAGACGTGCATGGCGAGGTCTTCCGAGTGGGGGGCGGAGTGGTGTGGCTCATGCGTCAATGGCATTCGGTCGGGAAGGTCTCGAAGAAGGGGCGTTGGGAGCCGGCTGAGCTCGGCGGCAAACTCAAGGCGGAGCTGGCGAAGGGTCTGACCGCCAAGGAGAACATGAACGAGGTCTTCCCAGTCCTGATGTCCGGCTAGCGGACATCGCGTTTAGGGTCCGTCGAGAAAACGGGTGTACGCTGGCAGGGGTCGTCGCAGGAGGGCTCGGTGGGTGCAAGCCGTCGGAAACCGCCCTCGGCCCGAGTGACGGACGCTACGTCGAGCGCCCAGGGCAAGTGTCGTGACCGACCGCAGTTACTCCTCTATCCTCATAGTTTGCGCCGCGAACACTTGCCGGAGCGTGATCGCCCATTGGGTGTTGCGAAAATTTCTGGATGAGCGCGGCCTATCGCACGTCGCGGTAGCCTCGGCCGGGATAGCTCCATTTGCCCGGGACGGAAGCCTCGTTTCCCTCGAGGCGAGAATGGTCCTTCGGGAGGAGGGGATTGAACTGCCCGATTCGGCAACTTCGGTCGCCCTAAAAACTCACCCTGAGCTCGTTGCCGACGCCGACCTCATATTGGCGATGACCGGCGAGCAGAAGGTTTTGGTCGAAGCGATGGCCGCGGCCCAGGGCAAAGAGGTCGCGACGTTTCGGGAGTTCGCAGGCGAATCCGGTGACATCGGGGATCCGTTCGCGCAGGGCGACGAGGCATACCGGCGGTGCATGACCGACATCAGGCGGTGCGCAGCCAAGATCGCCGCTCGGCTGGCGAATTGCGCTGGCGCGACGCAAATGGGGAGAATCTTTTCTTGGCAGCCGCTAGAGAGCAAGGTTGTCTACCGCTGCCGGCTCTTTTCGGTCGTCGAGTCCCGGGAGCGATTTTGCCGGGATAGGAGCGAGCACGAGTTCTACCGCCTAGAGCTCGAAGATTGGGTCAACATCATCCCCCTTACGCGGGAAGATCGGGTCGTGATGGTGCGCCAGTATCGGCATGGAATCGGGGGCTTCACACTGGAGATTCCGGGCGGCTTGATCGATCCTCAGGACAACTCTCCCCTGGTGGCGGCGCGCCGCGAGATGGTGGAGGAGACGGGTTACGACTCCGACCTCATAGAGCCTCTAGGGTTTGTCCATCCCAATCCGGCCCTGCAGTGCAACCGTTGCTACAATTTCGTGGCGCGGGGTGCTAAACGCGTGGGTACGCCGCTCGTCGGGGCCACCGAGGAGACCGAAGTCGAACTGGTTGCCCTCGCCGACGTGCCCTCTCTCATCAGGGAAGGAACGATAACCCATGCGCTGGTTATTGCGGCCTTCCAGAGCCTAGCGGCTCAGCGAGAGAGGAAGCGGTAGTGGTTACTCCTCGATCTTGATCGGTGTGCCGACCGAGACCAGGGAGTAGAGTTCCTCGACGTCCCGGTTGGCCAGCGAAATGCAGCCCCAAGTCCAATCTACCCCCTTCTCGTTGAGTTCGGGCCGGTCGGTGCCATGAATGCCGATGGCTCCTCCGGGGCCGGGCCTGCGGCCGTTTACCGCTGGAACCCGTCCTCTGGCCAACGCCAACCGATGGCGCGATATGTCCGCAGAGGAAGGGTAATTTATGAGTAGAAATTTGGACCAGCGGCGGTGAGGGGTCTTGGCCGCGATCCGGTACAGGCCCGTAGGGGTGCGAAAATCTCCTTCGTGGAGCTTGGGCCCGCGGGGCTGCATTCCCAGTACGATGCGGTAAACTTTCTCCACCCTTCCTTTGTGGTACACGATCAGAATTCTCCGGCCCTTGTGCACGAGGAGGCCTCGTTCCTCGTCCTGCATCCACTGGGGGGGCCGAGTTCCCATGAGCGTTGCGGGAACGGCGCTGAGGGGGTCATCGAGGATCGGGGGGGGAGGGGGAAGCGAAGGCCGACAGCCACCCGCAAGGAGGAGAAGAACGCAAACGAGTTTTTTCGATAGCCGCCACTCGGTCATCGGTGCAAGCCACAATTAGCGGCAAGAGCGGCACGGAGCAAGATGCTCTCCTTTGTCGCTGGCTGGGCGCGGGGAAAAGTGAGAAAATACTGGCGTCCGAGCTTCGCCTGAGGATGTTGGTTTGTCGGGAGAGCTAGCCGCCGTTATACCCGCTGCCGGTCTCGGCACCCGAATGCGCTCGAGGCGCGCCAAGGTTTTGCACGAGCTAAACGGCAAGAGCCTGATCCGGCGCGTCCTGGAGTCGGTCTGCCCGCTCGCACCCGATCCACTCGTCGTCGTGGTCGGCCATCAAGCCGACGACGTGAGGCGCGCGGCCGCGGGCTTCGACGCCCTTTTTGCGGTGCAAGCCGAACAGAGAGGGACGGGAGACGCGGTAGCTGTGGCGCTGCCCTTGCTGAGCGATCTTCGAGCGGACGTGCTGGTGCTCTACGGGGACGCGCCAGCGCTCTCTACCGGGACCTTGGCTGCCCTGGTGGAATTTCACCGAGCGACAGGGGCTGACCTCTCGCTGGTGACTGCCCTCCCGGAGGATCCCCAGGGTTACGGCCGGATCCTGCGCGACCCGGCCGGCGAGGTGTTGGGGGTTGTCGAGGAGCGGGACCTCGTGGGTGACCAGAAGAGGTTGCGCGAGGTGAACGCCGGCATCTACTGCGTGAAGGGGGATTTGCTGCGCGCTTTGGTCGAGGCCTTGCGGCCGGACAATGCCCAGAGGGAGTATTATTTGACCGACATTGTCGGCCTGGCGATTGGCAAGGGTAAGCGGGTGGCCACCCTTGCCGCCCCGGACCCGCTCGAGGTGCTGGGCGTGAATTCACGGGGGGAGCTTTCTGCCATGGAGAGACGCCTTTGGGATCGAGTAGCGGCGAAATGGATGGAGCGTGGGGTTACCATCCGAGACCCGGCGACCGTTTACATCGGCGACGAAGTGACGATTGGCGCGGATACGGAGATCGGACCCAACACGCACCTCAGGGGACGGACCCAGATCGGAGAGAGGTGCAAAATAGACGGTACCTGCTACCTCCAGGACGCGCACCTCGGTAACGACGTGCACCTACGTTTCGGAGTCGTGATTACCGAAGCTCGGGTATCCGACAAAGCTGTGGTGGGCCCCTTTGCCCACCTGCGCCCAGGGACAGAGCTGGGCCCCGAAGTACACATTGGCAACTTCGTGGAGATCAAGAAAGCTAGAATCGGGGCGAGGACGAAAGCCAATCATTTGAGCTATCTCGGCGACGCAACTATCGGAGAGGACACTAACGTAGGCGCCGGGACGATTACCTGCAACTACGACGGCTTTAGGAAATACCGCACGGTCATAGGAAGCCGCGTTCAGATCGGCAGCGACACTCAGTTGGTCGCGCCAGTCGAGGTGGGCGATGATGCTTACATCGGTGCCGGTACGACGGTCACCAAAGCGGTGAGCCCGGGGGCGCTCGTAACCAGTCGCGTTCCCCAGCGGGAGGTGCCGGGTTGGGTAGCAAAAAGACGCGCGCGGGCCAAGCGCGAGGAGAATTCATAGCCCGCGGGTTCGAGCGCAAGAAGGTAGCAAGCGATGTGCGGAATCATCGGATACACCGGCGAGAAATCGGCCCTGCCGATCTTGCTCGAGGGCCTTCGTAGCCTGGAGTATCGGGGCTACGATTCGGCCGGGGTGGCCACACTCGATCCCGAGGGGAAGGTTCAGGTTCGACGATGCGCGGGCAAGATCGAAAACCTCGAGCGGCTGCTCGGCCAACGCCCCATCAGCGGGACCATGGGTATAGGGCACACCAGGTGGGCCACGCATGGCCGCCCTTCGGAGACCAATGCGCATCCTCACCAAGCGGGGGCGGTGGTGCTCATCCACAATGGGATCATCGAAAACTACCTGGAGTTGCGCCGCGAGCTGCTTGGACGAGGGCGGAAAATAGCCTCGGAGACGGACACCGAGGTGATCTGCCATCTGATCGACGAGGAGATGCAAGCCGGCAGGAGCCTTTTCGAGGCGACCAAAAACGCGACGGGGAAGCTGCGTGGATCCTTCGCCCTCGTCGCTCTCAGCGAGAGGGAGCCGGGCAGGCTCGTTGCCGCCAAGAACGCAACCCCGATCGTGATTGGCTTGGGAGAGGGGGAGAACTTCGTTGCCTCCGACATTCCTGCGCTTCTTTCCCACACCCGATCGGTCCTCTTTCTGGAAGACGGCGAGCTGGCGGAGATCACCAAGAGCGAGGTTAGGGTAACGAAGTTCGACGGCGAGGCCGTGCGCCGGGAGCCCAGACGGATCACCTGGGATCCCCTGACGGCGCAAAAAGGTGGGTACAAACATTTTCTCTTGAAGGAGATCTTCGAGCAGCCCCGGGCCATACTCGACACGTTGCGGGGTAGGATCGGCGCGGACGAGGAGGCCGGGGTCACGTTGCCCGAGTGCGACCAAGCTCCCTGGATCGGACAGGTGAGGCGGGTTTATCTGGTAGCCTGCGGAACGGCTTGGCACGCATGCCTCGTAGGTAAGTATTACCTAGAAGGGATCAGTCGGTTGGCGGCGGAGGTGGACTACGGCAGCGAGTTTCGCTACCGGGACCCGGTCATGGAAGAGGGGACGATCATGGTCGTGGTCTCGCAATCGGGAGAAACGGCGGACACGCTTGCCGCGGTGGACGCCGCGCGCGAGAGGGGAGTGCCGGTGCTCGCAATCTGCAATGTCGTGGACTCCTCGATCGCTAGGAAGTCCGATGTGGTTCTCTACACACGCGCCGGGCCGGAGATCAGTGTCGCCTCCACCAAAGCGTTCACGACCCAGATCACGCTGCTTTACCTGCTGGCGGTCCACCTGGGGGTGAGAAGGGGCGTGGTCGGGCGTGAAGCGGAAAAGCGTCTGCTCGCCGAGATTGCCGGCCTGCCCAAGCTGGTCGAGCGCACCTTGGAGGGAGAGGCAGCAATCAAGCGGCTTGCGCGCAGGTACGCGGGCGCCGACGATTTCCTCTACCTGGGGCGGGGATTAAACTACCCGATTGCGCTCGAAGGAGCCCTCAAGCTGAAGGAGATCTCCTATATCCACGCGGAGGGATATCCAGCGGGCGAGATGAAACATGGCCCGATCGCTTTGGTCAACGAGGCGCTGCCGGTGGTGGTGTTGATTCCGCGCGACGCCGTCTATGAGAAGGTGCTGTCGAACATGAAAGAGGTGGAGTCGCGGGGAGGAAGGATCTTGGCGATCACGGATGCACCGAACGCGGATCTTGAGGAGACGGCGGAGGCAATCGTGGAGGTGCCCCGAGCCAATCCCTATCTCTTGCCTATTTTGAATACCGTGCCGTTGCAGTTGCTCGCATACCACGTGGCAGTTCATCGTGGCACCGATGTGGACCAGCCAAGAAACTTGGCCAAAAGCGTTACCGTAGAGTAGCAAGGCTCGCGCACGGGTTTTCCGTAGGATCGCCGGCCGGCTATAATCTCTCGCGTGAGGGTTTCTCAGTCCGGGAGGGAAGATCTCTTGTGATCGTCTCGATCGAAGAGGCGCTAGCCGAGATACGAGCCGGTCGGATGGTCATCCTCATGGATGACGAGGACCGGGAGAACGAGGGAGATCTCTGCCTTGCGGCCGAAAAGGTCACGCCGGAGGCGATAAACTTCATGGCTCGCCATGGACGGGGGCTCATCTGCCTAGCGCTCACGGAGGAAAAGCTTGCGGAGCTCGGGCTTCCCATGATGGTGCCCGAGAACCGGGCTCGCTTCGGAACAGCCTTCACCGTCTCGATCGATGCGCGCGGGAGCATGGGAAGCGGTGTCTCGGCCCCCGCTCGGGCCCTCACCATACTGACCGCGATCAGAGACGGAGCCGGGCCCAGGGACATTGTCACGCCGGGACACGTCTTCCCCCTCAAAGCTCGGCCGGGTGGCGTCCTGGTGCGCACCGGCCAGACCGAGGGAGCGGTAGATCTCGCCAAACTCGCCGGCCTCAAACCGGCGGGGGTGATTTGCGAAATTATGAACGACGACGGGACCATGGCGAGACTGCCCGATTTGGAGAAATTTTCCGCACGGCACGGGATAAAAATCTGCACGGTGGCTGACTTGATCCAGTACAGATTGCGGCACGAATCCCTGGTGCGGCGGGTGGCGGAGGCCAGCTTGCCCAGCCGCTATGGCGGCGAGTTCAAGGCCATGGTGTACCGGTGCGACGTTGATGGTAGCGAACACCTTGTTCTTTCGATGGGGGAGATCTGTCCCGATGAACCCACGCTGGTGCGTGTTCACACCGAATACCTGCCTGGGGACGTGTTCGGCTACACCAGTCGCGACACGGGCCGCGTGCTTCACACCGCGATGCGGGCGGTGGCTCGGGAAGGGAAAGGGGTGATCCTCTATTTGCGCCGCGGCGGCCGCGGGTTCGACCTGGTCGAGCCTGGTACCGAGGATCCTCGGCAAAAGGCCGAGCCGAGCACCGACCCGCAGACCCGCCTGAAGGATTTTCGGGACTATGGTATCGGCGCCCAGATCCTCCGTGACGTTGGGGTGGGCAAAATCAGACTGCTCACCTACCACCCGAGGCGCCTCGTGAGCCTGCCCGGTTACGGACTGGAGGTGGTGGAGTCGGTTCCGCTCGGATCCGAACCCGGCGAGGGAAGCGCGACCGGGAGAAAACTCAGGCAAGTGAAGTAGGGCTTAGCCGGGAGGCGGCGCGCATTGCTGGGCTTGCAGGTGTCGGCTCCGCGGTGAAAGGGGGCCGGCAGAGGATTCGATCGTGGCGCCCGGTAGGGCCTCAGGGTAGGTGGTAGGCGAGGCCAACCAAACCCAGATGCGTGTTTATCCCAGGATTCGAGGCCATTCCAAAATTGGAGAGGTGCCGGTAGCGGTAGCCCACGTCGAGGCTAAACCGCTCGCCTAACCTTACTTCCAGGCCCGCCGCCGCCTGGCTGGCGAACTGCACGCGCGTACCCAGGTCCTGACCTCGCAGGTCAGTGTACACAATACCCTCTCCCGCCTCGAGGTAAGGCAGCACCGCCCTTCCGCGACCGAACAGGAGTCGCACGAAAACAGGGTTTATTCCCAGCTCGAAGGATTCGGTGGTAAAGGGCTCCTTCTCGTCACGCAAATACGCCGCCCACCCTTCGACCAACCACAGTCCCTCCATTCGATGGGCCCGGAGCCAACGATCGACGCAGGAGGGGGGCCGAAGGCCCAAGTGCGAGCTCAAGCCGTACGACTGGATGTCGCTCTTGCTGCTGATTCCCCCCATGGCCCGAACCGCAAACCGCCTGACGAGAGAGGGCGAAGCGAGGGCTGGCGCGCCCAGGGGGCCCGGTTCCGAGCCGAGCTGAGGGGCGGGTGAGGGCACGGGTATCCCCCAGCCGGAGAGCGGGCCGCCCCTTGCTCCGAGCAACTCAGTGCTGACCGCCGAATCCTCCGGAAGTGGCGGCTCCCTTGCCGCCGCCAAGGTGGCCATTGCAAGCGTTACGAGCAGAGCCAAGTTCGAAGCGAGCCGAGTCACCTCTCCCCCCTTCCGAAATGCGGAAAGCCTACAGGTATTGCCTCGAGGCTGCAATGGGTCGCGGCGGCCCGTGCGGAAGCGAACGAGCAAGCAAGCCTTTTCCTGCGCCAACAGGCAGAGATTCGCCGATCCCCGGCTCGACCCGAGAGGTAGAACGCCCGAGGGGGGGCTGATATGTTGGGAAGCGTTCGCGTGAATCGGGTGCGGTGGGTGCAGGTCAAAGTTTCGAGGCGTGACCGGCTTGGTTCTACGAGGGATTTCTCCATGAAGGTTCGCTCTCCTCGGGAAAAAACAGATGGGCGGAAGCACGGGAGGGCACGCTCTGGTGTCGTCGCGTTGCTTGTCGCCACGGGTCTTCGGCTTTTTCCGGCCGCGGCGTGGGCTGAGGCTCCGAAGGTCTCGGGAGAGCTGATTCTCGCATGGCAGAGCACTAGGGGCGAGCCGCAGACACGGGTCGAGATTCGGATCCGTGTCGCCAAAGGATGGCACATCAATTCCCACGACCCGGCCGACTCGTACCTCGTCCCGACCGAGGTCGAGATTACCCCGCCCGAAGGTCTCGCTGTGGAGGCGATAGAGTATCCCGAGCCGGTAGCGCGATCGCTCGCCTTCGCTCCGGGGAAGGTCTTCGAGCTCTACGAAGGGTCGGTAGTCATCTCAGCCAAGTTGAGGGGTCGGGCCAAGCGCGGTGGGGTCGTGAAAGCGACGGTCAGGTATCAGGCGTGCAGTGACACCGTGTGTTTGCGGCCGGCCAGCTTCGCGCTCGAGCTTGCCCTCGACGCTGCCCGGCCGCCAGAGGCGTCTACGTCGGGGACCGACGCGGTAGGGCACCCGGGGATGGTGGAGCTGTGGATGGCGCGCGGCGGTTATGGTTATGCGCTGGCTGCGCTCTTTGTCCTCGGCCTGGCCCTCAATCTTACACCGTGCGTCTACCCGCTGATATCGGTAACCGTAGCGTACTTCGGTTCGCAGGCGCCGACTCAGGGGCGGCGGTGGCTCATGGCGGCATGCTACGTTCTTGGCATCTGTCTCACGTTCTCCACAGTGGGCGTTTCCGCAGCGCTCTCGGGAGGGCTCTTCGGCGCGGCACTGCAGAGGCCCGCGGTTCTCCTGGCGATAGCGGGTCTCATGGGTTTCTTCGCGGCCGGCAGCTTCGGCTTTTACCAATGGCGGGTGCCCTCGGGCTTGGCCACACGCGCGGGCCGGGCGGTGCGCGGGCTGCTCGGCGCTTTTGTCATGGGGCTCACGATGGGGGTGGTTGCCGCACCCTGTATCGGACCCGTAGTTGCCGGGGTTCTCCTCTTCGTAGGTTCCCGCCAGGATCCGCTCGAGGGGTCGCTTTTTTTCTTCGTGATGGCCCTCGGGCTTGGTTTCCCCTACTTGCTGCTTGCAGTGGCCAGCGGCGCGCTGAGGCAGTTGCCCCGTTCCGGGGCGTGGCTTGAGTGGGTGGAAAAACTCTTCGGCTTCGTCCTCCTAGGCATGGCGGTATATTTTGCCGCACCCGTCGTGGGAGATCGCATCGCCGGCGTGGCGGCCGCCACCGTGGTGGCGGGAGGGGGAGTTTATTTGGGGTTCCGGTTCGGCCAGTTCGGCCGCAGGATGGAGATCGCGAGAAAACTCTTCGGCGTTGGGGCTTGCTGCGTCGCGGTGTACCTGGTCTTGCCGGTCGGGGCGCAGCCCGCGATCGCGTGGCTCGATTTCCGCCCCGAGCTCGTGAAGATTGCGCGGGCCCAGGGCAAGCCCGCTATTGTCGAGTTTACCGCAGCTTGGTGCCTGCCCTGTCGAGAAATGGAACGTACTACTTTCAGGAGCCGGGAGGTGGAGCGGGAGGCGAAGGGGTTTCTCATGCTGAGGGCGGACGTAACGGCAGCCACACCGCAAAGCGACCAGTGGATGTCGATGTTCGGTGTAAACGGCGTGCCCACGATCATTTTTCTGCGGCCAGACGGGGCGGAGGAGACTCGAGCTTTGGGCTTCGTGGGGCCCGAGGAATTTCTCGCTCTTTTGCGTCGGGCCAGAGGGGGGCGGGCGGAGGGCTGAAATGGAGGACCGACTCGTGAAGGTGACAGCCGCCGCTGAGTCGGTGCTGGCCGTGGCCGCTTGCACGACGGGGGTTGTCGAGGAGGCGAGGCGGCGCCACGGGACCTATCCCACGGCCACCGCCGCGTTGGGGCGGCTTCTTACCGCCGGTCTCTTGCTCGGAAGCACGGTCAAGGACCGCGAACGCCTTTCGCTCGAGATATGCTGCGAAGGGCCGCTCAAGCGAATAATGGTCACGACGACCGGCAAAGGCCAAGTGCGCGGCTTCGTGGCGCAACCCTTTACCGACCTGCCGTTGCGGTCAGGGAAGCTAGACGTAGGCGGGGCGATCGGAAGCGGCATTTTGTGCGTTATTCGAACCCATCCATCCGACCGAGAATCCTACCGCAGCATAACCAAGCTCGTTTCTGGCGAGGTGGGAAAGGACATCACTTATTACCTGGCCACCTCCGCACAGATCCCCTCGTCAGTGGGACTGGGGGTGTTCGTGGCTGCGGATGGGCGGGTGGGGGCGGCTGGCGGTTTCATGATACAGATGCTGCCGGGGGCCGAGGAGTCGGCGGCCTCGGCCATCGAGCAGAACGTCGCCTCCATCGGCTCCGTGAGCCGGCTGGTGAGAAACGGGATGGGGCCCGTGGAAATCCTGGCGCTTCTCTTGCGGGGTTTCGAATTCACGCTCCGCGAGGAGTTCCCGGTGCGCTTCGCCTGCGGGTGCGATCGCGATCGGGTGCTCGGTGCCCTCGCCGCGCTCGGCGCCGAAGACTTGAAGGGCCTCGTTCAGGAGGGGAAGGGGGCCGACGTGAAGTGCGAATTTTGTGGCGCTCTTTACCAGATCGGCGGGGACGAGGTAACGCTTCTTTTGAGCGAGCCGCAGGGAAGGAGCTGAGGGGCTTTCCGAGAAGGCCCTGGGGGCGTGGCTCCCACGGGCCTTTGGTTCCGCACAGGCTTCACACCACAAGCCGCTTGCGCACCAGGCGCTCGGCCACCGCAAACGCCCCTAAGGTCACTGACGCCATCCAGACCACCTCGTACAGGCACTCGAGCCCGACGATACCCTCGCACAGCAGGCGGGTTAGGCGCACCGCGTGGGTGAGGGGCAAGAACCAGGCTAGGTGCTGAGCCCAGCCGGGGAGGCTTTCGATGGGGAAGAAAACCCCTGAGAAAAGAAACATTACCGAGATGGCGAGCGTGAAGTAGTAGGTGAAGAAATCGTATGAAGGAGCCTTGGCCGTTACGATCATGCCCATGCCCGCGAACATCAGGCCGATCAACAGGCTGGCTGGAATCGTAAGAAGCGCCAGCCAACTGGGGGTCAACCCGCTGGCCGCTGTGATGAGCAGGACGAGCGCCGCCGAAGCGGCGCTTTTAGTCGCCGCCCACAAGATGTCGCCACCGACGAGATCTCCGACGGAGCACGGTGTGGCCAAGACCGCCTGGTAAGTGTGCTGCTCCGTCATTCGGGTGAAAGCCCCAAAGGTGCTCTCGAAGGACGCGCTATTCATGGCTGCGGCGGCGATGATGCCCGGGGCCAGGAACACGGCATAGGGGACGCCATTGATATCCTGGACGAACCGCCCGAGGCCGTACCCGATCGCAAGCAGATAAAGAATCGGCTCGCCCAAGGCGGCGACGAAGAAGGAGCCGGCGAAACGCTTCCACGACTCCATGTCGCGGCGCCAGACACAGAAGGCGAGCCGACTGGGTAGGGCTAGTGTGATCGCTTCGAGCATCAGTCCCTCAGTGCGTGCCCGGTGAGCGACAGGAATACGTCCTCGAGGGAGGGTTTGCGCCGCGTGAAACGGTAGCCGGCGAGCGCCTCGAAGGCGCGCTGGCGCGCACTTCCGTTACGCAGGTAGAGATACAAGATTTCCCCGACCTGCTCGGTCCGGCAGGCGAAGTCGCGGCACTTTTCCAAAACCCCCCGGCTGGCGGAACTGTCGGGCAGATAAACTTCGATCACTTCCTCGCCGATCACGCTGTCCACGAGCGTCTCCGGAGCGTCCTCGGCGACGATCTTCCCGTGGTCGATAATAACGACTCGGTCGCACAGGTTGGCCGCTTCCTCCATGTAGTGGGTCGTGAGCAAGATCGTCACGGCGTGCTGCTTGAGCCTGCGGATCCTCTCCCAGACCAGGCGGCGCGCCTGCGGGTCGAGGCCGGTGGTGGGCTCGTCGAGCAGAAGAAGCTTGGGCCCGTTGATCAGGGCTCGGGCAAGCATGAGTCGCCGCCGCATGCCCCCGGAGAGATCGCGGATCCGGTCTCGCCTGCGCTCCGTGAGCTGGGCGAAGCGCATGAGCTCCTGTGCTCTCTTGGCGGCCTCGCGCCTCGGGATGCCGAAATAGCTCGCGTAGATCAGCAGGTTGTTCTCGACGGAAAGGTCCGGATCCAGACTGTCCTCTTGCTGCACGATGCCGAGCTGCGCCTTGATGGCACGATGGTTGGCGGCCACCATCTCCATTCCCAACACCCGCAGGGACCCGGCGGTGGGGGCCGTCAGGCAGCTAAGCATCCGAATGGTGGTCGTTTTCCCGGCTCCGTTAGGGCCGAGCAGTCCGACGCACGCACCGGCTTCGACGCGCAGGCTGATCCTGTCCACCGCGATGCGGCTCCCGTAATGCTTCGTAAGGCCTTCAGCTTCTACCACGGGTGTGGGGCCAGCGTGCGGCTTGGTGTCCACTACCTCACCGAAGTTCGCCTCGCCTTGGCGCGTCGCCCGGTCGCTCCGATGCATCCTCTGCTCCATGCGGCGACCCGGCTCGCTCAACGGCCGGTGAACCGCGGGCTTCGTTTCTCTATAAACGCGAGCCTCCCCTCTTGGAAGTCCTCGCTCGCAAGGCACCGTCCTACGATCTCTTCGCAGTACTTCCGATCCTCATCGCTCATCGGCCAAGAGCTCACCTTGGCAAGTACCTGTTTCAACCCAGTCAACGCCAAAGGCGCGTTCCCTGCGATCTCAAGCGCCAGCGAGTGCGTGAAAGACTCTAGCTCGGCCGCTTTCACCACGTAATGGAGAAGGCCCATCTCCAGGGCCCGCTTGGCGTCGTAGGTGCGGCCGGTTAGGAAGATCTCCTTGGCATTGGCGACGCCTGCGACCTCGACGAACCTGCGAAGCCCCGGCGGCATGTATACGAGCCCCAGCTTGGCCGGAGGCATTCCCATTTTCGCCCCCTCCCCAGCTACCCGAAGGTCGCAGCAGATGGCCAGTTCCAAACCTGCTCCGAACGCTGCTCCGTTTATCATGGCGATGGTCGGGTAGGGGAAGCAAGCGAGCTTGGACATGGCGCGCTCGACCGGGTTGGGTATCGCCCGCGCGGTCTCGAGCTCGCCAGCCCCGACATCGGGTATCTGCGTGATGTCGAAGCCCGCGCAAAACGCGCGCTCCCCCGCCCCCCGAACGATTACCGCGCGGGCTTCGGATTGCGCGGCCAGCCTCTCGAGTTCAGTCTCGAGTTGGTCCAGCATGGCCGGCGTGAGGGCGTTTCGCCGTTCGGGGCGGTTGAGCCAGAGTGTGGCGACCTTCCCCTGTATCTCGACGACGATGTCCTTCGTACCTTCCTCTTTCACCTTGTGCGACCCTTCGCGCGAAGCTTGAGACTCGGGTGGCACCCGGGTCCGCCTTTGACTTCCTCGCCCATTTGTGAGGCTCGGTCAAGCACGGAAGGTTTGCCGAAAGTACCCCGCCCCCTTTTCTTGACAGAGGTGGGGGCTGTGGGTATTTTCCATCAAATGATGGAAAGAAGCCGGGGCGCGTGGGATCCGACCGACGCGAGGGGCAAGGCAGTGGCGACGACGTCGGAACACCCCGGGGCTTTGCGGCCAGGAGGAATAGGAGAGCCATGAGTGACGATCTCTTTGGAACTGAGGAGCACCGAATCTTTCGGCAGACGGTCAGGAAATTCGTCCAGGAGGAGCTGGCACCCAGGGCGCGCGAATTCGACAAAATGGGGCGCATCGACAAGAGTCTTTACCCGAAAATGGGAAAGCTAGGGATGCTGGGGATCCGCTACGATCCCAAGTACGGAGGGGCCGGCCTCGATTATTCTTTCTCGGCGATTCTCTTCGAGGAGCTCGCTTACTGCGACAACGCGGGCGTGGCTATGGGCATCACCGTCCACACCGACATGGCTACACCGGCGCTGCACCAGTTCGGCAGCGAGGAGCTCAAGCAACAGTTCCTAGTACCGGCCATCAAAGGCGAACTGGTGGCGGCCCTCGGGGTGACCGAGCCGGGCGCCGGCTCCGATGTTGCAGGGATCAAGACCAGGGCGGTGCGCGATGGCGACGACTGGGTGATCAACGGAAGCAAGATTTTCATAACCAACGCGGCAGTCGCGGATTTCATCTGCCTCCTCTGTGTTACCGACCCCGACGCCAGGTACAACGGGTATTCGATGATCATCGTCCCCACCGATAGCAAGGGCTTTTCGTACACGCTCATAGACAAGATCGGCAACAAGGGCTCCGATACCGGGGAGCTGGTTTTCGAAGATGTCAGGGTGCCGCGCTGGTACACGATCGGCGAGGAGGGTCGGGGGTTCCAGCAGCAGATGATCCAGTTCCAGGACGAGCGCTTGGTTGCCGCGGTGATGGCGCCGGCGGGGGCAAAGCGCCTTTTCGATATCACGAAGGAGTACTGCGAAAACCGGGTTGCCTTCGGCAAGCCGCTGTCGAAGATGCAGGTAACCCGCCACAAGTTCGCGGACATGCTGACCCGGATAACGGCCGCGCGGGAGCTTGCGTACCACTGCGTGCGCAAGCGCATGCGGGGAGAGGACGCCACGCTCGAGATTTCCATGGCCAAACTTTTCAGTACCGAGGTCGCCCGCTTCGTGGCCGACACCTGCGTTCAGCTCCATGGTGGATATGGTTACTGCACGGAATACGCCGCGGCCCGAGCCTTCGTGGATACCCGGCTGCTCAGCATCGGCGGGGGGACCGACGAAATCATGAAGCAGATCGTCGCCAAGATGATCGGCTTGTAGGGCTTCCCGCGACCGAGGTTGGCCAGAGGTGCCCGAGAAATGGGGGCGAGAGAGTACTTCAGCGAATCGCACGAAATCTTCCGGCAATCGGTGCGTAGGTTCGTCGCCGAGAAGATAACGCCGAACATCGAACAGTGGGAGGAGGCGGGGGGATTTCCCCGCGAGCTTTATCTGGAAGCGGCTCGGCAGGGGTGGTTGGGGCTAGGCTTTCCGGAGGAGTATGGGGGCACGCCGGGGGATATTTTCCATTCGATAGTTCTGACCGAGGAGCTCATTCGAGCCGGCTCGCTCGGACTGCCCGCGAGCCTCCTCAGTCATGGAATCGCTCTTCCTCCGATCGTGACGTTCGGGAGCGAGGAACTGAAGAGGCGGTTCGTGCCTGGGGTGCTGAGCGGAGAGAGGATATGCGCACTCGGAATCACGGAACCGAACGCCGGCTCCGACGTGGCGAACTTGCAGACGCGCGCGGTGCGAGATGGGGACTGGTACGTGGTAAACGGAGCGAAGATGTTCATCACTAGCGGCGTGCGAGCCGATTTCATCACCGCCGCCGTCAGGACGGGTGGCCCCGGCTACGGGGGCATATCGCTCTTGGTGATCGAGACCGACACCCCGGGCTTTAGCGCCCGAAACCTGAAGAAGATGGGTTGGTGGTGTTCGGACACGGCCGAGATATTCTTCGACGACTGCAAGGTGCCGGCCTCCAATTTGGTGGGTGAGGAAAACCAGGGTTTCGGATACATCATGAGCAACTTCCAGGCGGAGAGGCTGTCCTTGGCCGTCATGTGCGTGGCGGCGGCGCAGGTCGCCTTCGAGGAAACGATCAGGCACGTGAAGACCAGGGAAGCGTTCGGCCGACCGCTCGTTGCAAGTCAGGTGGTTCGCCACAAGCTCGTGGACATGGCCACCAAGATAGATGCCGCGCGCGAGTACACCTACCGAGTGGCCGATCTCTTCCAGAGCGGAGTGAACTGCGTGAAGCAGGTGTCCATGGCCAAGAATGTGGCCGTGGAGTGCTGCGATTTCGTCGCGGACGAAGCGGTGCAGCTCCACGGGGGTATGGGCTACATGAGGGGCACGGTGGTAGAGAGAATCTACCGGGACTGCCGGGTGATGGGGATAGGAGGAGGGACAAACGAGATCATGAAGGAGATAATAAGCAAGCTCATCCTGGCCTGAGTAGCAGGGGAGGGCACCGGGTCCGCGGTCGATAGATGGCAGAGCGGCGGGGAAAAGGGCGGGAAAGCCGCCTGGGCACGCGCCAGAGAATCATCGCTGCGGCGCGCGAGGTCTTCGGCCGGCTGGGCTATCGGGCTACCACTACCCGCGCGATCGCTGCGCGCGTCGGCATCGACATTTCCACCCTCGCGCATCACATGGGGAGCAAGGCGCAGATTTACCGGGCCGTCCTGGAGAGCATCTACGAGGAGCACGTGCGGATGCTGGAGGAAGCGGTGGGGCGGCTGGAGGGGATGGAGCTGGAGGAGGCGGTGGATGAGATAGTGGGGCGCACCATGGAGTACCTGTTTCGTCATCCCGAGGTCCCGCGCTTGTTGCTTTTTGCGACTGTCGGGTTGGACGTCGGAAAGGGAGGCGAGGCGAAGAGCCACTACGTTCCCCGTTTTCTCGACCGGGTGCGCCGCCAGGCGGAGCGACTGTGGGCAAGCACGGTCGCCGACAAGGATAAGTTCGAGATCCTCTGCATGGCCATGGTGAATCTCATGGCTACGTTTACCGGCGGGGCACCGTTTCAGGCGGCGAGTTTAGGAATGAACGCCGATGGTGAGAAATACCGAAGGCTCGCCACCGATGCCGTCAAGACGCTCTTCTTGCCCTTGGCGCGCAACAGCCCGCGACTCCCCTCCGACGCGGCTCGCTGAGGAAATCCCGAGCGTGGTGAGGAGGAGGGCACATCAGGGCAAAAGAATGCGGGTGCCCGGGCGCACGCCGCTCAATACCTCGACTCTGTCGTCGCCCGCCTTGGCGCCAAGGGTCACGAGGCGACGGGACACGTAGCCCTCGGAATCTACTACCGAGACGAAGGCGAGCTGGCCGATCGATGCCACGGCGCGCTGGGGCAGGAGAATCCGTTCACGCTCACCGATTGGTATCAGAAGCCTGCCAAACATGCCCGTGAAGATCCCCTCGTGTCTCGGCAATCCCACCTTCACCAGAAAGGTTCGCGAGCCCGTTTCCGCTTGAGGGACGATCTCGTCTATCGTACCCGGCAGGGTTTTCTGCGGGCTGCCGACGCGCACGGAGAGTTCCTGGCCGACCTCGAGTCGGGTGGCGATCGATTCGCGCACTGCTGCTTCGATGCGAAGCGCACTCGGATCGTAGAGAAGAATGAGGGGGCGGCCGGGCGAGGCGGTGTCACCGGGCTCTACCAGTCGATCCACCACGCGCCCGTCTATCGGCGCCTGGATCTGCGCAAACGTCGAGGCGACCTCGGCCGCCTCGAGCGATTCGCGGGCCGTAGCGACCCGAGCCTTTGCCACCTCGTAAGCCGAGGCAGCTTGATCGAATTCGCTCTGACTGATGACGCGCTTCGCGAAAAGCTCCTTGGCCCGGTCGAAATCGCTTTTCGCCTTACCCGCAGTCGCGCGAGCGGCTTCCAGTGTCCCCTTCGCCTCCTGCCGGCGGGCGACTAGGTCGCGGTCGTCGAGGACGATCAAAGTCTGGCCAGCGCGGACCTGGTCGCCGGCGCCGACCATGACTTCGCGGACCACCGCCATGATGCGCGATGACACGGCGGTTTTTCGCGCCGCTTCGATGGTGCCAGCGACCTCCTCTATAACCGGCGTGACCGACTTCTCGGCGACTACCACCACGGCATCGGCCGGTGCCCGCTCGCGGGGGGTCGGTACCGCCGTGGGCTCGATCTTTTCCCCGAAGTGACCCGACATCCACATGACGATGAAAAGGAGCCCAGCGAGGGGGGCAGATACCTGAAAGACCTTGTATGCTAGTTTCATTGAACCGCCTTCCAGCAATAAATTGGCTGATCCGCTCGCTATCCTGCTCGGTATCCTCTACGACCCCTCTTCCTCCCCGCGCGGCAAACCGTGACCGGGCCGATTCCCGTAGATCAGGTAGTAGGTCGCGGGTATGACCGCCAGGGTGAAAGTCGTGGAGACGAAAAGCCCGAAGATCAGCGCCCACGCCAGGCCGGAGAAGATGGGATCCAGCGTTATGGGCCAGGCCGCGAGCATGGCGGTGCCAGCGGTGAGAAAGATCGGGCGGAACCGCACCGCACCCGATGCGAGGAGAGCCCTGTAGAGATCGGCATCGCTACGCAGGCTTTCGTGGACGAATTCGATCAGCAAGATGGCGTTTCTCACCGCGATCCCGGCTAGGGCGATCATGCCGATCATGGCGGTGGCGGTAAAGAATGTCGGATTCGGCATCCCCCCCACCTCGCGCGCGCCAAGCTGGTTGAGCAGCCAAAACCCCGGCATGATGCCCAGGATCGTCAGAGGGATCGAGATCATGAGTATGAGGGGCATGAAATAGGAGCGGGTTTGGTAGACAAGAAGGATGTAGATTCCGAGACAGGCCAATCCAAACGCTATCCCCAGATCGCGAAAGACGTCGAGGGTGATTTTCCACTCCCCCTCGCCATTCCATACGAGGCTTATCCCGTCGGGAACCGACCATCGGATGCCCGCGCCGTTTCTAAAGTAACTCCTCTCCTCGAGCGGCCGAGGTGAGATAGCCTCTTCACGGCGATCCGGCCCGGCCGCCCGATCCGAGATCACATCCACTATCGCCTCGGTGGGAGCGCGACCTGCGGTATCGGCGAATACGTAAGCCACGCGGCGGAGGTTCTTGTGGTAGATGGTTTGATCCTCGACCGAGGAGCGAAAATCGCCTAACTCTCCGAGCTGCACCACAGGTACGGGCGCAGCCCGCAGCCCCATCCCCTCCCGCACCTGCGCGTATCCCGAGCGGCCCTTCAGATAAAGCGAACGCAAGTCCGACGGGTCGCTTCTGTTCGCCCGGGGAAGCCGCAGCACTATCTCGAGAGGGTTAGCCTCGCCTGGGAAATGAAGCCCCGTGGCCCGAAGGCCCGTGAGTGCAAGCTCCAGTGTGCGGCCGATGTCTTCGGTCGAGATGCCGGAGAGAGCGGCCTTCTCCCGGTCCACCACGAAGGTGAGCTTGTGCTGAGGATCCTCCACCGTCGTGTCTACATCGACGACCAGGTCCTCTCGGCCGAGTCTCTGCGCCACGGTTAGCGCCGCTCGCTGTAGATACCGATAGGGAAGGGAGGAGCTTCCGTAGATCTCCGCCACGATGGTAGCTATGACTGGCGGGCCGGGTGGCAGCTCCACCGCCTTGACGTTGGCTCCCCAACGCCTGGCCACGCGGGCGAGCTGCCTTCTCAGCCGCAGCACGATCTCGTGCGACTGCGCCTTGCGCTTTTCTTTTTCGACCAGATTGATCCTCAAGTCGGCGACGTTGGCCGCGCGCCTGAGATAGTAGTGGCGAACTAGGCCGTTGAAATCCATCGGCGAAGAGAGGCCTGTGTAAACCTCGATGTCGGTCACCTCGGGAGCCGTACGCAGCTCGTCGGCTAAGGCGCGCGCGGCGGCGTCCGTTCGCTCGAGCGTCGTTCCCTCGGGCATGTCGATCACCACCTGGAACTCGTTCTTGTTGTCGAAGGGAAGCATCTTGAGCGGCACGGTGCGAGATGCGGCGAGCCAAAGCGCCCCCAGGAAGAGCAGGAAGGTGGCTACGAGCAGCCCCGCCGCCAGCCGGCGCGAGCGCAGGATCGGTCCGACGATGGCGGAGTAGATTCGATAAGCGGCGCTCTCCTCGAGCACCCACGCGGGGTCGTCCCTGCCCGCGCGCTTGCCCCTCAGGACGTGGTAGCACATCCAAGGCGTTATGGTGAAAGCCACCACTAGGCTCATGAACATGGCGAGGGGGACGTTTAGAGCCATAGGCCGCATGTAAGGGCCCATCATTCCGGTTATGAAGAACATGGGCAGGAAGGAGACTATCACGGCCAGCGTGGCCAAAATGATCGGTGGGCGCACCTCGTTCACGGCCGTGAGGACCGCCCGAAGGGGCGGCTCTTTGCGCATTTGGAAGTGCCGATAGACGTTCTCGACGTCGACGATTGGATCGTCCACTACGAGACCGAGCGCGAGAATCAGGGCGAAGAGAGTTACGCGGTTTATAGTGTAGCCGGCAAGGTAGTTGATCGCGAGGGTGAGCGAGAAGGTAATGGGCACCGCCACCGCCACGATCAACCCTTCGCGCCAGCCCAGGGTGAGCGCTATCAGGCCGATCACAATGACGATCGCAACGCCTAAGGCTTCGACGAGCTCGTTCACCTTGTGGTTGGCGGTCTTCCCGTAGTCGCGGGTGACGAGGTATCTCACCCCCTCGGGGATGTGCGTGGAAGCGAGTGCCGCCAGACGGCTTTCGACCGCGCGGGCGACGCGCACGGCGTTGGCGCCCTTCTTCTTGGCTACAGCGACGTGAACGGCAGGATAGAAGTCGGCCGGCTTCGAGCCGCGAGCGGAAAGTCCCGCCGGTTGGCTCGCCGGTCCAAAGGCGATCCAGGTGTAGGAGGAGCGCTCCTCGGGTCCGTCGGTCACCCACGCAACGTCCTTCAGGAAGACAGGAGCTCCATCGATGACGTTGACCACCGCAGAGCGCACGTCCTCGGCGCGCTCGAAGAAGTCTCCGGCTTCGACGATAAACGTTTGGTCCAACTGGTCGAAGGAGCCGGCCTGCCGGCGCACGTTGGAGACTCCCAGCGCCCAGGCCACCTCGAGCGGAGAGGTTTGGCGGGAGGCCAGGGCGTGCGGGTCGAGCTCCACCCTCAGGCGCCGGGGCCTTCCGCCGATCACCGTGGTGGCGTTGGTATCTGGAACCGCCTGAAGCTCGATCTCGAGCTCCTCCGCGATGCGGCGAAGAGCGTAATCGTCGTAGCGGCGGGGATCCTCGCTCCACAGGGTGACGTTTACGATCGGGACATCGTCGATCTCGACCGGCTTTACCACCCACCCCGCGACATACGCCGGGACCCGGTCGATGTTCGATTGCACCTTGTTGTAGATCTTGACCAGGGAGTCCTCGCGGTCCTCGCCGACATAAAAGCGAACGGTGACGATAGCGGAGCCCGGTCGGGACATGGAGTAGACATACTCGACCCCATCGATCTGGTAGAGGAGCTTTTCCAGCCTGGTGGCCACCAGCCGCTCGACCTCCTCTGCCCCGAGCCCGGGCACCGAGATGTAAATGTCGGCCAGGGGAACCACGATTTGCGGCTCCTCCTCTCTCGGCGTGACGACGAGCGCTGCCACGCCAAGAAAAAGGGAGAGGGCTATGAAAAGGATGGATAGGTTACCGCGAAGAAAGACCTCGACGATCCGTTGCGTCGCCGAGCCGCTTGCGTTTCTGCCCACCGAGGCGTGATCCTATCGGGGGCCTAGCCGGGAAGCAAGCCGATGCTCTGTGCTTCGCGCGATGGGGCGCGCCACTCCTGCCGGTGCTGTGGCGCACAGCCGCGGGAAGCTATCAGCGCAAGATCTTACCCCCCTCGATCCGGAGGTCGCGAATCACTTCGCCGCGCGCGCCGAGCGGCGGCTGAGCCATGCCGTTTATCGTGAGCGTAACTCCTCCGGCGTTGCCCACGCTCAACGTGAAGCGTTCCTTGGCCTGCCAGGAACGCTCTTCACCAGTTTGAAGGATCATCGTTTGCTCCGGGCCGCCGTCGACGCTGACCGCAAGCCAAGTTTGTTCGCGCGCGGAGATGGTGAGCCTGTCGAGCGCTGGGGTCTCGGGATATTCTAGCGCGCGACTTGCTGCCGGCGAGGCCGATACCGCTGGCGTGAAAACCATTACCGGCGACGGTGCGGCTAGCGGAGAGCGCAGTCGCTGCTCCGCGTGCCACCTGGACAAGAAAAATCCCCCCGAGGCGAGCGCCGCGACGATCACCGCGACGAACCAGCGGCGGCGCCTGACCCTGGGCTGGCTCGCCAGCTCCGGCGGCCGCCGGACGCGAGGCTGGCGAGTTTCGCTCAGCAGCAACGGGATCAATTCGCCCGGAGGGAGCTTGAGCAGCGAGGCGTACTGCCGAAGGTAGGGAATCAGGTAAGATTCATCTGGTACCAGCGCAGGCTGGTCGCCTTCGAGGGCCCTTATGTACCGTAAGGGCAGGCGGGCCCTCGCCGCCGCCTCTTCCTGGGTTAGCGAAAGCCCCTCTCGCGCACGCCGCAGGATTTGCGCCAGTTCGCGCTCCCCCTCGATCTCCATACCTTCGCTTCCTCGCAGCAGATTAGACGGACCCGCCGGATCCTACAAGTCCCCGTTCTCCTCATTACCGTGCACTGGCCGGGCATCCTTCGGCAGCCGGTCGTCGCCAGCGCTCAGCGCAAAGGCCTGGCCTTGGTTCCGGAGGCAATGTACGCGGTGCCAAACGCTACCTCGGATACCTCGAGCCTCCCGAGCAACGACTCCAGGGTCGCCCATGGGCGCTCTGCGCCCGCGAAGCTGCTCACGAAGGGGGAGGAATGGAGGGCGGTCAGCGGATTGAGCAGAAAACCTGCGAGGCCGC
>JBBIJE010000002.1:269982-294016 GCA_037446155.1 Myxococcales bacterium
AAGGGGGAGGAATGGAGGGCGGTCAGCGGATTGAGCAGAAAACCTGCGAGGCCGCCCGCCTCCTTGGCCCCGGCAGCCACGAAGCGCCCACCTACGCGAAGCGCCGCTAACGCCCGGCCGATCGCGCCGCCACAACCCAGGATATCGTGAGTGTAGAAACAGAGGACCCCATCCAGCGACTCCGGCTGGAGCGCTACCTCCCGTGCGTCCACCTCGCGAAGCTCCACGTTGCGCCAGCCATGGCGTGAGACCCTGCGCTTGGCCTGCTCCAGCATAGCTGCGCTCACCTCTACCCCTATTATTCGCCCGGTAGGCCCTACGGCGGCCTCCGGGAGCTCGAAGCTCAACCCCGTCCCACAGCCGAGGTCGAGCACTACCGCCCCAGGTTGCAATGCAAGGCACCTTACCGCCTCCACTCTCTGGCTTCGAGTCGGCCGACATACCCAGTCGTAGAAGCGGGCGTTGCGGCGGGATTTTCTTTTGATTAGCTCTGTCTCCATGAGAGTCGAGATAGTATAAGTCATGACGAGTCCAGTGTCATAGCCCGGCCTGGGTGGCCAGCGGCGGCGGAGGGAGAAAATAGGATGCAACGTTTCGAGATCAACGAGTTAGCCAAGGAGGAGTCCTGGAGGCTTTTTCGGATTATCGGGGAGTTCGTCGAGGGCTTCGACAGCCTCCCGGCAATCGAGCCCGCGGTCACTGTCTTCGGATCTTCTCGGGCCGGCAGGGATAGCAGCGAATACAAGATGGCGCGGCAGATCGGGAGGATGCTGGCCGAGCGGGGGTACGGGATCATCACGGGCGGGGGCCCGGGGGTAATGGAGGCAGCCAATCGCGGAGCGGCCGAGGTGGGCGGACGCACGGCCGGTCTGCACATCGAGCTGCCCAATCAAGAGGGGCCAAATTCCTATGCTTCGCTCGTGCTCTCGTTTCGTTACTTTTTCGTGCGCAAGGTCATGTTAGTAAAATATGCCTCGGCTTTCGTTCTTCTGCCCGGCGGTTACGGAACCTTGGATGAGTTTACCGAGACCATAATGCTCATACAGACGGGGAAGGTGAGGCCGTTTCCGGTGGTTCTCGTGGGGAGCCGGTTCTGGAAGGGTATGATCGAGTGGCTGCGCCGCGAGGTTCTGCGCCCGGGCTATATCGACGAAGCGGATCTCAATATTTTCAGGGTTGTGGATCGTGCGGAGGAGGCCGTCGGGCACATCGTAGATCTGGTTCCCGTACCCCCTCGTCCTTCCGCTTGACCAAGATAGGCGGGGGACAGATACTTGGGTCCCGGCTCATCCTCTGGCCGAGGCAGCGAAAAGGAGAAAGCTAGATGGGAAAGGAGCACCTCAAGCACTGGCCGAAGGGCAGACCGTATTCGCTCAATTACCCCGATATTCCGGTGTTCGAGCTGCTTAACCAGGCGGTCAAGAAGTATCCAGACAGGATCGCCATCATATTCGCCGGCCAGGAGATCACCTATCGCGAGCTTCACGATTTGGTATGCCGCTTCGCCCGTGCCCTGCACGAGATGGGGGTAAAGAAGGGAGAGCGCGTCGCCATCCACTTGGCCAATTGTCCGCAATTCGCGATCGCCTACTACGCGCTTCTCATGAACGGTGCCGTGTTCGTCCCGGTGAGCCCCCTCCTCGTGCCCCGCGAACTCGAGTACCAGCTGAACGATGCTGGGGCGGAGACTCTGATAAGCCTGGACCTCGTATTTCCGAGCGCTCGCGAAGTCCTGCCCGCTACCAAGATCAACCGAGTCATAACCACTTCGCTCGCCGATACCTTCAGCCCGGTCATCTCGCCGCTCAAACCGGTCGTGAAGATCCCGATTCCGGATACCGAGGATTTCGTGGATCTCCTAAAGCGCTACGAGCCGAAGCCTCCCGAGGTCTCGATCGATCCCAACGAGGATCTGGCACACCTTGCGTACACCGGTGGCACGACCGGAGTATCGAAGGGAGTGATGGTCACTCACAAGCACGTCGTTACCATGGTTCTCATGGGCCTTCACTGGTTCGGCGGCGGCCAGGTTAGATGGGAAAACGGCGTGCTCAGCCGTGAATTTGCGCCGGGGGAGTCGGAAGAGGAGATCGCCGTAGTACGCGAAGGGGAGGGAGTTCAACTCGTGGTGGTCCCCTGGTTCCACGCCATGGGGGCGATCGGCTACTTGAACGGTCCGATCTGTTCCGGGGCGACCATGGTAGTCTTTCCCCGTTTCGATCCGAAGGAGTATCTCACGGCGATACCGAAATACAAAGCGAACATAATCGGGGGAGCGCCTCAACTCTATATTCCGATCGTCAACCTTCCGGAGTTCGACAGCATCGATCTGTCTTCGCTCAAGGTGGTGGCCTCGGGCGCGGCTCCGCTCCCCAGGTCGGTTATCGACAAGCTTCTGGCGCGGATCCCGGGAGTGGTTTGCGAAGCGTATGGCCTGACGGAGTGCACGATGGGTGCTGTTTACAATCCTCCCTCCCGCGAGGGTTTCAAGGCGGGCTCGGTCGGAATCCCCATCTTCGATACCGAGATCAAGATAGTCGATCCTCAAACCGGCCGGGAGCTTCCCGCGGGAGAAGTCGGGGAGGTGCTGATTAAGGGTCCGCAGGTGATGAAAGGTTACTGGAACAAGCCGGAGGAAACCGCCAAGGTCTTGCGGGAGGGGTGGCTGTGGACCGGGGACCTCGGTTACCTGGATGATGATGGCTACCTTTTCCTAGTCGATCGCAGCAAAGACATGATCATTTACAAGGGCTATAACGTCTACCCGCGCGAGATAGAGGAAGTGATGTTCAAACATCCCGCCGTCGCCCAGTGCGCGGTCGTCGGGAAACCGGACGCGAGTGGGGGCGAGGTACCCGTCGCTTTCGTAGTGTTGAAACCGGGTGTGCAGGCCAGCGCCGAGGAGCTGATGCAGTATTGCGCGGCGAACGTAGCGCCGTACAAGAAGATCCGTGAAGTCATCTTCCGCGATGAAATTCCGGTTAGCGGCGCCGGGAAGGTGCTCAAGAGAAAGCTTCGCGAGGAGCTGCTCCAGGGCAACTAGCGGAAGGCTGCGGACTGCGGCGGGCCGCTAGACTCGTTCGCGGACTGGGAAGGGGGGTCGGTAATGCCGCCGGTCGGCGTCGCCATTGTCGGTTGCGGGCGGATTTCGGATCTGCATTTCCTGGGCTACCAGGGAACCGAGGATGCGCGAGTGGTCGCCGTGTGCGATCCGATACGGCGGCGGGCGCAGGAAAAGGCGCAGGCGTGGCGGGTGCCGCAGGCTTATACCGACTACCGGGATGTCTTGCGAGATCGCGCGGTCGATCTGGTAGAACTCCTCGTGCCGCATCACCTTCACGCTTCGATGGCGATTGCGGCCTGCGAAGCGAGAAAACACGTGTCGGTCCAAAAGCCGATGGCGCTGTCCGTAGGCGAGGCCGATCGGATGATCGACGCCGCTTACCGAAGTGGAGTCCTGCTCAGAATCTACGAGAATTTCATCTTTTACCCTCCATACGTGCGAGCGCGGGAGATGGTCCAGGCGGGGGAGATTGGAGAGCCGCGGATGCTGCGCATCCACATGAACACCGGCACGCGAGACAGCGCCTGGCGGGTCCCTTTGCGAAGCTGGCTATGGCGGCTCGACGAGAGGCGAGGGGGAGCGGGCCCGATCGTTTTCGACCATGGATACCATCTCTTTTCGCTTGCCTGCGACCTCATGGGAGCAGTGGATGCGGTTCACGCTTGGATCGATCGCACGGCGGTGATACCGACGAAATCCGTGGACGCGCCGGCCGTGGTGACGCTGCGTTTCAAGGGGGAGCGCCGGTACGCCGTTATGGATTTCGTTCACACCCCGAAGATGCGCATCCACTCCGATTACTATGCCGACGACAACCGGCTCGAAATCGTAGGGGAGCGGGGCATTCTCTTCGTCAACAGATGGACCGCCAGGACGATCGATCTGCCCGTTTTGATGCTCTTCAGGGAGGGGAGGACCACAGCCATAGCGGTGGACCGCGAAGGATGGGAGGCGAGCTTCGTCGATTGTACCCGCCACCTTCTCGAGGTCCTGCGCCGCGGCGGCGAGCCCAAGTTAGACGGTGCTACGGGGAGAAGGGTTCTACAGTCCGCGCTGGCCGCGCAAAGCTCGGCGAAGACGGGTCGGGCCGTCTCGCCCGACGAAATGAGCTAATCCTTGGCAGCTAGCCTCGGCTGCGCAGCCGCTCGGCAAGATCGCGCAGCTCTCGCTCCAGTCTCTTCTGCGTGCGGCCCATCGTCCAGAGGTAGCCGAACAGCAGAAGCCAGATGAGATTGTATGCGGCGAAGAGGTAAGTAAGAGTGTCGCTCATGGGGCCCGCCTCCCCTCTTGCTTCTCCAGCTCGTCTCGCAAATCCGCGATTTCTTCGGCCAGTTGCCTGATTCGGAACCGGCGCCAGAGCAGGCAGCCAAAGAGCGTCAGGAAGGTCAGACCGCAAAAGACGAGCGTTTGCACCATTCTCCGATCGCCGAGCCCTCCCTGGCCCTTGGGCGCGCTTATCACTGCGGGGTGAATGCTGTGCCAGAGGCGCACGGCGAGAATTATGAAGGGTATGACAGCCGCTCCCACTATTCCCAGCACCGCGGCGTAGCGGGCCACCAGTGGGTCGTCGCGGCCCACCATGCGCAACACGAGATACGTGGCGTAGATGGTCCAAAGAACCAGCGTCATCGTAAGGCGAGGGTCCCAAGTCCACCAGACTCCCCAGACAGGCCGGGCCCACATGGGTCCGGTGACTAGAACCATCGTGCAGAAGAGGAGTCCCACCTCCGCCGCTGCGTGAGCGACGAGATCCGCTCGGCGCCCGCCTCGCCACAGAAAGAAAGCGCTTGCCACGGCGACGACGAAAAAGCCCGTAAACGCCGACCAGGCAGCCGGCACATGGAAATAGAATATCCGCTGGACCACTCCCTGGACGCGCTCGGTCGGCACGTACTGAAACACCAGGTAGATGGAGACAGCCATCATTACCCCCGCGAGCAGGGTCAGTCCATCGGCGGCAAGAGTCGTGGAACGATTCTTCATCTATTTTCTCCCCGCCAGCCGGGTGGCCTCACGTCGAGATCATTCCTGGGTTATCTGGTCGAAAATTGCCCATCCAGCTACGATGTAGATAGCGTCTATAGCTATCAGAACCCGCACCCAGTTCGCTACCCCCTCGGCGGATGCGGGGTCGAGAAGGGTGCGCGTGGCAGCCACGGCGCACACGACGACAGGCACCAAGAGAGGGAGCACGAGCAGGGGAAGCAGCATCTCTCGTGCCCGCATCCTGACGGAGATCCCCGAAAACAGGGTGCTCAGCGAGGCGAACCCCGCTATCCCCAGAAAATTGACCGCGAGGAAAGTGGCCGGAGAACGCGCGGGGGGCAGGCGGAAGAATAGCCAGAGCAACGCGAGCAGCACCAGTTGGGCGACGGCCAGGAAGAGGAAATTCCCCGCCATCTTGGCGAGATATATGGTTGCCGGCTCCACCGGGCAGAGCAGTAACCCATGCCAGCAACCGTTTTCCCTTTCGATCACGAACGCCCTTTGAACTGCGAGCAGCCCCGAGAAGATGAACGTTACCCAAAGGATTGCCGGCGCGAAGCTGCGCCCCGCAGCCGGATCGAGCGCGAAGGTGAAGGTCAGGATAATGAGAATGATGAGGACCAGAAGGGAGGAGAGCGCCTCCTTCGTCCGAAACTCGATATAAAGGTCCTTGCGCAGGAGCACCCACAACGCGGATACCGCCCGGCTGCGAGCTTGCGCAGGCATGCTCAGGCGAGTCCTCCAGTGCGGGCCGGCGCCGTGACCTCCCGATAAATAGCGGAAAAGTCTCGAAGGTCGGGAACCCCGTGCTCCCCGGACTCCCACGCTATCCTGCCGGAGCTCACGATTACGGCTCTATCCGCCAGCTCGAGCCCGCGGCCGAGGTCGTGCGTGGTAAGCATTATGGTTACCCCGCTTCGCCGCCGCTCGGCCAGAAAACCCTCCACGTCCGCTCTTCCTGCGGCATCGAGACCGGTGAACGGCTCGTCCAGAAGCAGCAGATCCGGCTCGTGTAGAAAGACCCGCGCCAGCGCCAAGCGCTGCTCCATGCCCCGCGAGAAATACCGCACCGGCACGTTCTCGAAGCCGCGAAGTCCCACGCGAGAGATCCAATGCAGAGAGCGGGATCGGGGATCGGCGAGAGCGAACATGCGAGCGTAAAATTCGAGGTTTTCCACGGGCGTCATGTCACGGTAGAGAAAGCTATCATGAGTGAGGAAGCCCAGGCGCCGGTGGATTTCGCTCCCCCTGGGCGGGGCCCCGAAAAGTCGCACCGAGCCCGCCGACGGTCGAAGCAAGGTCGCCAGCACTCTGAGCAGCGTGGTTTTCCCCGCCCCGTTGGGGCCGAACAGACACACCATCTCGCCCGCGCGGACGGTCAGGTCGAGCCGGTCCAGCACGACGCGCCGCCCGAACTTCTTGACCAGGCCCCGCGCCTCGGCAACCGGTGCTCGCCCTTCACTCATCGGGCTCCGCCGTATAGCAGCGAGTGGGACAAAAGAAAAGACCCGCCGGTGCCACCGGTCCTCCTCGACGGGTAGATAAAGCAAGACGAGAAATCAGTTCGGGAAATGGCCGGCAATCGTGTACCCGCATGGGCAGCGGCCGTTCGAGAGTCTGTACTCGGTGACCCTGTGCCAATCCCGGCCGATGACGAGCTGGCCGCAGGCCGGGCAATACGTATTCGATGCTGCGCTATGGACGTTCCCTTCGTAAACGTAGCGCATGCCCACCTCGAGTGCTATCCGGCGCGCGCGGGCGAGCGTGGCCTCTGGGGTTCGGGGCCTGTCGGTCAGGCGAAACGCCGGGTGGAAGGCAGTGAAGTGCAAAGGCACGTCCGGGCCCACGTTGTCGTATAGCCAGCGGGCCAATTGTCGCGTCTCCTCCGGGGAGTCGTTCAAGCCCGGTATCATGAGGTTGGTTATCTCTACCCATACGCCGCGTTGACAGAGCGCCTTTATGGTATCCAGCACGGGGTCGAGATGAGAGAGAGTGAGCCTGCGGTAGAAGTCCTCGGTGAAGGCCTTGAGATCGACGTTGGCGGCGTCGATGAACTCGTAGACGTCGCGCAGCGCCTCAGGTGTGATATAGCCGCAAGTGACCATCACGTTCTTCAGGTCCTGGCGGCGCGCTTGGCGGGAGACATCGATCACGTACTCGGCCCATATCGTGGGCTCGTTGTAGGTATAGGCGATGGCTTCGCACCCGTGTTCGCGGGCCAAAGCGACGACCTTCGAGGGTGGGGCGAAAATCGACGAGACCTGGTCCGCTCTAGCCTTCGAGGTGGACCAATTCTGGCAGAACTTGCACCCGAGATTGCAGCCCGCCGTGCCCATGGAAAGCGTGCTCGCACCCGGGAAGAAATGGTTGAGCGGTTTCTTTTCGATCGGGTCGATCTGCAGACCCGTGGGGCGCGCGTACGCCAGGGTCCAAAGCTTACCGCCCACGTTTTTCCTGACGTAGCAAAAGCCCGCCTGGCTTTCCCCGATCAGGCAGTAACGGGGGCAGAGTCGACAGAGCACCTTGCCCTGGGCTCGGCCCTCCCACCAGCGGGCCTCGATCAGCTCGCTGCCACGCTCGGGTGCGGCTTCCTCAGTTACCGCGGCCACTGCGCTCGATCTCCTCGAGCCGCGCCAGCGCCTCCAAGGCGCGCTGCTCGTACTTCGCTCTAAGTGCTCTATAGTCTTCGTCCGAGAGCTTTCCCATCTGGTAGTCGAACTCCGCCTCCTTGATGGCGGCGTACGCCATCTCCTTCTCCCTGCTCCAGCGCATCCTGGCGGGGTCGGCACCCCTTGGGTGCGACGAGGCGCGGGCCGGACGAAGCAGCGGAAGGCTCACAGCCAAGGCTACCAACGCCACGATCAGCAAGGCGGCCATATGGATCCAAAACGGCACAGGCATGATTGCTAGGTCTCGAGCTTGTCGAGCTCCTCCTCGAGTTTGGCGCGAAGCTCGCCACCATGTGTCTCGGGGAGCGCTGCGGCCGCGGGCTCGCGAACCCGCTCCCGGCGCCGCCATCGGGCGGCCACTCTGACGACAAACGCGCTCGCCAACAGGACCGCAAGGAAGGGTGCCACCCATGCCGTCAAGTTGAATCCCCGCGTCGTCGGGGCGGAGAGAATCTTCTCCCCGTATTTCCGCCTGAAGTGGTCCAGCACCTCTTCGCGGCTCAGCCCTTGTCCGATCAACCCCGCGATCTCTTTGCGCAAAGGTATGGCAGAAGGACAGTTGACGTGGTTGCAGCGGTGGACGGTGAGGCCGCAGCCGCACTGGCAAGTCAGCTCCTCCTCGATCTCGGTTTGAATCGCGACCGCGCCCCACGAAGCCGTGCCGGCCGCGATCGCCGCGAGCGAAAGGGTTGCCGCGAGGGGCCAAGAGATCAGTCGAGCCATGCCTCGACAGAAACCTCCTCCCGAGAGAACGCCAACGACCGCTTCTCCGCTGCGCTCGGCCAAACCGCTACGATAGTTCCTGCGACCATGACGAGCCCCCCGAGCCAGATCCACGAAACCAGAGGGTTCACATAGACCAAGATGGTAGCCTGCTTGGCTTCTCTACCCTCTATGCCTCCCAAGACCACGTACAGGTCTTCCCAAGGGGATATCTTGAGCGCCACTTCCGAGGTGGGCTGTTGCTGCCTTCGATAGATCCGCTTTTCCGGATGCATCGTGGCGAAGTGCTTACCGTTCTTCTTGACCGAGATGTCTGCTATCACGGCGGCGTAATGGGGCTTACTCACCTCGCGCGCGTTCTCGTACGTGAAGTCGAACGACCCGGCCCGGAAGCTTTCCCCCTTGTCCACCGTCACCTGTGCTTCGGTGCGAAAGGCCGAGGATGCCGCTATCCCGATCATGGCGAACACCACGCCGGCATGCACGATGTACCCGCCATAACGGCGCCGGTTCTTGGCGACTAGCCGCCCGAGGGCTTGCCCGATCCCCTCGTGTACCAGAGCTCTCCTAGCCTGCGTGCCGCGGCGAAATTCGTCTATTATGGTAGTGAAAACAAAGACAGAGAACGCCACCGCGACACAGGCGTAGAAGTGATGGTAGCCCGCCGCGAACACGGTGATCCCAGCCGCGGTCCCGAGGAGAAAGGGTAGCGCGAACTGACGGGTCAGGTTTCTCGCGGTGGCGCGCCTCCAAGCGATCACGGGCCCCACCCCGGTCAAGAAAAGGAGCGCCAGCCCGAGCGGGGTGTTGACCTTGTTAAAGAAGGGCGGGCCGACGGTGATCTTCGTGCCTCGCACCGCCTCGGAGATGATGGGGAAGATCGTGCCCCACAGCGTTGCGAAGGTTATGCCGAGCAGCAGCAGGTTATTGAAGAGAAAGGTGGCCTCCCGCGAGAGGAAGGAGTCGAGCTCATTGTCGCTTCTAAGTTGGGGCAGACGGTAGGAGATGAGCAGAGCCGAGGCCGCCAGCGTCGTCAACATGAAAACGATGAAATAGGGGCCGAGGCCGGACTTGGTGAAGGAGTGCACCGAGGAGATGACCCCGCTTCTCGTGAGGAAGGTACCGAATATGGTAAGGAGAAAGGAGAGAACGATCAGAACCATATTCCATACCCGAAGCATATCCTTCTTTTCCTGGATGATCACGGAGTGGAGAAAAGCCGTCATGGTAAGCCAGGGCATGAGGGCGGCGTTTTCCACCGGATCCCATGCCCAATAACCGCCCCAGCCGAGTTCGAGATACGCCCACTGCGCGCCGAGCAGGTTGCCGATGGTGAGAAAGAACCAGGCGGCGAGCGTCCAGCGTCGCGTCGTGCGGATCCACGCGTCTCCCAGCCGGCCGGTGGCGAGCGCCGCCACGGCGAAGGCGAAGGGAATCGTTACCGTCACGAAGCCGAGGTAGAGGGACGGCGGGTGAATCGCCATCCATGGGTTCTGCAGTAGCGGATTGAGGCCGGCTCCGTCCTGCACCATGCGGGGGACGCGCTCGAAGGGATCCGTAACGAAGATGAGCAGGAAAAGGAAGAAGTTGAGCGTAGCCTGCGTGACGGCCGTCACATAGGGCATAAGCTCGCGGTTGCGCTCCCGGTTCTGCCACTGCGCGAGCGCAGCGCACAGTGCGAGAATCCAGGCCCAAAGCAGGAGCGATCCGGTCTGCCCGCCCCACAGTGCGGTGATGGCGTACCCAGTCGGGAGATCGCGCGAGGAGTACTCGGCCACATAGAGGAGCGAAAAGTCACGCACCACCAGGGCTCGCCAGAGCACGAAAGTCGCCACCGAGACCAGCGCGCAAGAAGCGTAGGTTGCGCTCCTAGCCGACAGGACAAAGCTGCGCCGACGCCGGTAGGCTCCCCAGAGGGCGGCTCCGAACGCGTAAAGGGAGACGAGAAAGGCCAGCCTAAGTGACAGAGCGCCCAGTTCGTTCACCTGATCGACTCCTTTCGATGTCCGGGAGGAGCTGCGCCGCCGCTACTCGGCCGGCTGCTCGGCCTCGTATTTCGAGGGGCATTTGGTCATGAGCGTGTCCGCATGAAAGACGCCCCCCGATTCGACGTTTCCTTCGACGATCACTTCCCGGCCCTCGGCGAACATCGCCGGCTTTATGCCAGGGTAGGCCACCGGCAGCGACCGCCCTCCGCCGTCGGAGCCGACGAGCGCAAACGAAAGCTTCCCTTGCTCTGCGTTCCACTGCACGGACCCGGGGCTGACCCGTCCGAGCACGCGCAGCTTCCGCCCCGCGGTGGGCTCGTTCAGGGCTAGGAATTCCTCGACGGTGTAGCAATAGACCGAAGTGCCTGGCGTCACCGAATAGATGAGATAACCGACCGCGGCGACAACGATAGCCGCGGCAATGAAGAATCGTTTTCCCTGCATAGCAGCTCTTCCTCTCAGCTATTAAAACCGCTTCACGTAGCGGTTGCAACCGCCCTCCGAGGGCCATTGCCGCGGCTCAGTCGGTCGTCGGGCGGCCGCGATCCGCAGGGCGAGCCCGGGCTACTCGGCATCGCCCTCGTCGCTTCGTGCGAGCCCCAGCCGCCCGCGGGGCGGCCCCACGCAAACCCCTCGTTTCGAGCTCGCTATGAAATCGATGAGTTCCGCCACCTCCTGCGTCATCTCCTCCCGGGCAAGCTCTTCCAGCGCGCGGGAGATGTTGGTGCGCCGCCCGAAGATCTTTCGCACGGCCCTGCGGATGGCCGCGATTCTTTCTGCGTCGATCCCGGCTCTTCTCAAGCCGATCACATTCACTCCACGCACGGTGTGCGTGCCATCCATTATGCAAAACGGAGGTACGTCTCGACTCGTGCGGCTCAAGCCGCGAAGCAGCGCCAGTCTTCCGATCCTCACGAACTGGTGCACAACGCAGTTTCCCGATACGAACGCCTGCTCCCCCACTTGCACATGGCCAGCCAGGAGGGCGCCGCCCCCCAGGATCACGCGATCGGCCACCTCGCAGTTGTGAGCGATGTGGGCATTTTGCATTACGTAGTTGCCGTTACCGATGATGGTAGCGGAGCCTGGCGCGGAGCCCCGGTGGACTTGGGAATGCTCGCGAAAGGTGTTGCCCGAGCCGATGCGCAAGTAGCTCTCCTGGCCCCCGTACCGGAGATCCTGAGGAGCTTCGCCGATGACCGCTCCCGGGTAAAAGATATTGTCGCTTCCGATCTCGGTCCACCCGCAGATGTAAACATGGGGCTTGAGTCTGTTACGAGGACCTATCTTGACCGGTCCGTCGATGACGACGAACGCGCCGATCTCCGCGCTCGGATCTACTTGCGCCTCGCGACTTATCTGCGCACTCGGATGTATCAAGGACCCGTCACTTGCCGCCGTTGCTCTTCCCGCCCTGCTCCTCGGAATCGGCGTCCGCCGGGGCTATCTCCTTCCCGGGTAGTCGGTAGCGCTCGGTGACCCAGGCGCCCAGGTCGATTATCTGGCAGCGCCTGGAACAGAAGGGACGGTAGGGATTATCTTCCCAGAAAACGCGTCGGTGGCAGATGGGACAAGCGGGCTCAAACGCCAATTGCCGCTCCCCAGGCTTTCCGCGCTACGAGCCGCCGGTCCGTGGCTGTCCGCCCCCCCCGAGCCGATCGCCCGGCCGGCCAGGTGCATGCAAGATCGGCTCCGCCGCTTTGACCTAACTTGACCATGGTGCGCCGATAGCATAGCTACAATCTGTCCTCTATGAAACCGAGCGATAGCGCTTTCCTGCGGGCCTGCGCCCGGCGACCCACGGACTTCACGCCGGTATGGCTAATGCGCCAGGCGGGGCGTTTCATGCCCGAGTACAACGCAATTCGGACCAAGCTCGGCTTCATGGGCCTTTGCAAGGACCCCGGGGCGGCTGCGGAGGTCACCGTGATGGCGGTCGAGAAACTCGGGGTGGATGCGGCGATAATTTTCTCCGACATCCTTCTCATTCTGCAGCCGATGGGAGTTTCGCTCAGCTACGGTGGGGGTAAGGGGCCGAAGATCGGCCCGCCCGTGAGAAGCGCCAGGCAGATCGATGAGTTGCGGGAGGTGGATCCTGCGGAGTCGTTGAGCTTCGTTTTCGAGGCGATCAAAATTGCCCGCGCTGCGCTGGATGGCAGGGTGCCACTCATTGGGTTCTCGGGGGCGCCGTTTACGCTGGCGTCTTATCTCATCGAGGGGGGTGGGTCCCGGCAGTACCTTGCCACCAAGGAGCTGATGCACCGCGACCCCGGGGCCTGGCAGGCGTTGATGGAGCGGTTATCGTCGGCGGTGGCACGTTATCTAAAATGCCAGATCGATGCCGGCGCGCAGGCGGTGCAACTTTTCGACAGTTGGGTGGGATGCCTGTCGTTCGAGGATTACCGGCGCTACGTGATGCCGCACATGCGCGCCACGATTTCAGCGATAGGCGGCAGCGTGCCCGTGATCCACTTCGGCACCGCAACGGCCGGAATCCTGGAGCTTATGGCGGAAGCCGGCGGCGACGTTATCGGCGTGGACTGGCGCGTGCACCTAGGCCGGGCCTGGGAGAGGCTCGGGTTTCGCGTGGCTATCCAGGGTAACCTCGATCCTGCGGTGCTGCTCTTCGATCGCGCCACGATAAGTCGCGGTGTCGAGGCTGTCCTCGAGGCAGCAGGGGGGCGGCCGGGCCACGTATTCAACCTCGGGCATGGCGTGCTTCCCGAAACCCCGGTGGACAATGTTCGATTCCTGGTCGATCGGGTGCACGAGTTGAGTGCGCGGCGATAGCTGGGGATATGGCGGCACCTTCCGTGGCCAGGTGTGGGATGCCGGCGCGTGCGGCGGCAGCGGAAGCGCGCTGATATGAAGGCGCCGGGGCAAGCTGTGCTGCTCCTGGCCTTCGGCGGTCCGCGGAGCCCGAGCGAGGTCGAAGGGTTCCTCCAGGTTGTCTCCCACGGCAGGCCCATTCCCCCCGCGAGGCTTGCAGAAGTTGCCGCCCACTACGAGGCGATCGGCGGGCGCTCGCCTTTGGCCGAGCTCACCCACCGGCAAGCCCGAGCCCTGGAGCGGCGGCTCGCGCGCGAGGGGGGATGGCGTCCCGCCTACGTCGGCATGCGCTGCTGGCACCCGTTCATCGCGGATACGATGAGCAACATGGCGGAGGAGGGGATCAGGGAAGCGATCGCTGTCGTGCTCTCTCCCCACCGTACCGAGGCGAGCTACGACCGCTACGTGCGCGAGGTGCAAGCCTGCCAGCGCTCGCTCGGCGTGCGAGCCCCGCGCGTCGAGTTCGCGCCCCCCTGGCACGCCCATCCCCTTTTCATCGCGGCTCAGGCGCAGTGCGCGCAACAGGCGCTCGACCGGCTTCGCGCTACCGGCGAGGCGGATGCGGTACTACTCTTTACCGCGCACAGCGTACCCGAGGAGATGGCGCGGGCCTCGGGGTATCGCGACCAAGTGGAGGAGAGCGCGAGGCTCGTGGCCGAGCGGCTCGCACACGAGCGCTGGCTGGTAGCCTACCAGAGTCGAAGCGGCCGGCCCTCGCAGCGGTGGCTCGAACCGGACGTGCGCGACGTGCTGCGCGGGCGGCTCGGTGGCGAGGCTTCGGCGGTCGTCGTGGTTCCCATCGGTTTCGTCTGCGATCACGTGGAGGTTCTCTTCGATCTGGATGTCGAGGCGAGGGAGGCGGCGCGGGAGGCGGGCCTGAGGTTCGAGCGAGCGCCGGCGCTGAACGACCGGGAACCTTTCATCGACATGCTGGCGACGCTGGTAGAGGCGACAACCGGCGACCGTGCGAGGTAGGAGGGCTGTGGCAAGGAGCGCGCGAGTGGCCGTGGTCGGGGCGGGTGTCGCCGGCATGGCGGCCGCCCACAGGGTGTGGGAGCTCGCCCGCGAGCGCCGCCAGGCACTCGAGCTTACGGTCGTAGATGGGGCGCAGCGTCTGGGAGGGACCATCGCCAGCGAGCGGATCGACGGATTCGTTGTGGAAGCGGGGGCGGATTCCTTCCTCTCGGAGAAGCCATGGGCTCTCGAGCTTTGCCAGCGGCTTGGTATCTCTCACCGTCTCGTGCGGACTCGCGAGGGCAATCGCAAGACCTTCGTTGCCTACCGGGGCCGCCTCCATCCCCTCCCCGAGGGGTTCCTGTTGCTTGCGCCCACCAAGTTGTGGCCCCTGGCTGCGTCGCGCCTTTTTTCCTGGCCGGGAAAGATTCGCATGGGAATGGACCTGCTGTTGCCCCGCGGACCCGTGCGCACCGACGAGAGCCTAAGTTCCTTCGTCACTCGCCGCTTGGGAAGGGAAGCGCTAGAGCGGGTGGCCCAGCCGCTCGTCGGGGGTATATATACCGCAGATCCGGACCGTTTGAGCCTGGCCGCGACGATGCCTCGCTTCCTCGAGATGGAGCGCAAGCACCGAAGCCTCATTTGGGCGATGGCGAGGCAGCGCAGACTCGCCCAGGGCAAGGAGGTATCGGGTGCACGGTGGAGTCTCTTCGTGAGCTTCGACTCCGGGATGGAAGCGCTGATCGAGGAGCTTGCGGCTAGGCTGCCGGCGGGCTGCACCCGGCTCGGAGCGGAGGCCCGCATGGTCTGCCGAGAAGAGGGCGTCTGGCGCATCGCCCTCGGAGGTGGAAGGACGCTGGAGGCGGATGCGCTGGTACTGGCCACGCCATCTCACGTGACGGCGAATCTTTTGAGCGGAGTCGAAGGCAGGTTGAGCGATCTCCTCTGTGGTATCAGATATGCTTCGGCGGTCTCGGTAAGCTTGGGTTTTCGTGAGAGCGATCTTCCCAGGCCGCTCGAAGGATTCGGGTTCGTCGTACCCGCGATCGAGGGCAAGGCGATGATAGCTTGCACCTTCTCCAGCGTGAAATACCCGGGCAGAGCCCCCGAGGGATACGTGTTGCTGCGTGCCTTCATGGGAGGGGTCAGGCAGGAGGAGGTGATGGCTTGGAGCGACGAGGAGCTCACGCGCTGCGTGCGCGGGGAGCTCGAACAATTGCTCCGGATCCGAGCGCAGCCGCTGCTCGTGCGAATCCACCGCCACCCGGCGGCGATGCCGCAGTACGATGTCGGGCACCTGGATCGAGTGGCGGCGATCGAGAGGTTGGCGGCGGGCTTGCCCGGCCTGGCGCTTGCGGGTAATGCATACTGTGGCGTCGGCGTCCCCGATTGCATCCGAAGCGGAGAGGTCGCGGCCGAGAAGGCATTGCGTGCGCTGGAGGCGATCGGCGGCCTGCCGTAGGTGGCTTGCAACCCGCCATCTTAGGGGCTAGAAGGCGTCGCATGAACGGACCCCTGGCGCACGTACGAGCAGTCGAGATCACCGATCTGCGGGGCGCAATGGCGGGGAGAATTCTCGCCGATTTGGGGGCGGACGTGATCAAGATAGAGCCCCCGGCAGGCGAGCGAGACAGGTGGCGGCCCCCCTTTGCCAGAGACGCGACCGACGGGGGCGGCTCGCTTCCCTTCCTCTACCGCAACGCCAACAAACGGGGCGCGGTGGCAGACCTGGAGAGCGCCGACGGCCGCGCGTTTCTCGATCGGCTCCTCGGCACCGTGGACGTTCTCATCGAAAACCTGGGCGCGGAGGAACAGCGGCGGCTTAGGCTCGAGCCCTCGGACCTGCTAGCCGAGCATCCGGCGCTCGTCATCGTGTCCCTCAGCGACTTTGGCCTGAGCGGCCCAAAAGCGCACTGGCGAGCCGAGCCGCTGGTTGCTTTTGCCGCCTCCGGGGCGCTTTTCACTTGCGGGTTTCCCGACCTTGCACCTTGCTGGCTTCCCGGTTATGCGGCGCACGACTGCGCGGCAGTTTTCGGCGCGGTGGGGGCGGTGGCGGCGCTCATGAGACGAGTCCGCAGTCGCCAGGGCTGTTGGATCGAGGTTTCGGCGCAGGAAGCGGGAATGAGCGGGCTTTACCCCTGGGCGATCCCCATTGCCGATTACCAGCATCTCTATCCCATGATCCCCAGTTCCCCGCCGCGGATGGCGGACGGCGCGTTCGTGGTGCTTCCTACCCGAGACGGATACGTCCGCTTCGTCTTGGGAACCCCTCGCCACTGGCAGGGGTTTCTCGAGCTGATCGGCAGGCCCGAGGAGCTGGCGGGGCCGCAGTGGGAGCACCCGATCTACCGGCTGTTGTCCGCCGACACGATACGCGACGTCGCAGGCGGGGCGCTTCGCGAGCGGCCAAGAGTACAGGTGCTCGCCCGTGCGCGCGAGCTTGGGGTTCCAATCGCACCGGTGAATCGCCCCGAGGAGTTCGTCGAGGAGGAGCAAACGAGGGAGAGGGGCTTTTTCCTGCGCACGGGCTTTCGAGTCTTGGGCGAGGCACCCTTTGCCGGGGCGCCGTTCAAATTTTCGCGCACGCCGGCTGCCGTGCGCCGCCCCGCACCGCTGGCGGGCGAGCACCAAGGGGAGGTCGTGGAGGAAATCGATCGGTGGGGCGCCAGCCATGGCCTCACCGTCGGTCTTGCCGAGCGGCCGGTCGAAGCCGGGCAGATTCTGGCGGGAACTCGGGTCATCGATCTAGGCGTCGGGGCGGTGGGTCCCGAGTGCTGCTCCCTACTGGCTGAACTCGGGGCGGACGTGATCAAGATCGAGTCCCGGGCCAACCTCGATTTCCTTCGCAAAGCTTCTCCCGATCCTGGCGAGCCCAACCGCGCCTGGGTCTTCAATACCGAGTGTCGGGGACAGAAGAGTGTCGCGATCAATCTCGGTACCGATCGGGGGCGGGAAGTGGCGTTGAGGTTGCTCGCGTGCGCGGACGTGGTGGTAGAGAACAACCGAGGGGGCGTGGTCGAGGCTTGGGGGCTCGACTACGAGAGGGTCAAGGAGGTCAACCCCGGTGTGGTTTACCTGTCGAGCCAAGGCTACGGCAAGGGGGGACCGCTCGGCACCGCGTCGGCGTTCGGGCCTCTCAATTCGGCATTTTCGGGCGCCAATTACCTCTGGAACCACCCCGCGGCCCCGTATCCGGCCGGTTCGACCCTGAATCATCCGGATCACGTCGCGAGCAAACTGGCGGCGGTGGCGGTGCTGGCCGCGCTCGAACACAAGCGCAGAACCGGCGAGGGACAGTTCATCGATATGTCGCAGGCGGAGGTGGCGGCGTATCTGCTCGGTGAATTTTACCTCGAGGGGCCTCTCGCTGGCGTGCCCCCCTCGCCGCCGGGAAACCGGGTGCCGTATGCCGCTCCGCATGGGGTCTACCGCTGCCGGGGGGACGACCGTTGGGTAGCGGTTGCGGTGCTCGGCGAGGCCCAGTGGCGGCGTTTCGTTTCGCTGGCGGGCCGCGGGCACTGGGCGGAGGATCCGCGATTTACCGACCTTCCCTCTCGCCTTCGTCACCAGGACGAACTCGACCGGCTCGTCGAAGAATGGACGAGCGGCGAGAGCGCCGAGGAAGTAGCTCGGCTTTTGCAGGAGGCCGGCATCTCCGCAAGCGTGGTCCAAAACGGCGATGACCACAGGGCCGATCCCCATCTCCTGGCCCGGGGAGCGATAGTGGCCGTGGAACACCCGGAAGTCGGGCGCGAGAGGCATGTGGCGAACGCGCTTCGCATCGACGGCGCACCAGTTGACGGGGGCAAGCCGGCCCCCTGTCTGGGGGCTCACACATCGTCTGTGCTTTCGGAACTTCTTGGCCTGAACGAAGAGGAAATCGCACGCCTTATCGAGGAAAAAGTCCTTTGGTAAAGGACGCTATCGCGTTGCGTGCCGTTCCGGAGCCTATAAAGCGGGTCCTAGCATCCTGCCGCTGGACTGCGAGCATTCCAGTTGCATACCGGCCTCCTGGGCGGCCTTGAGGTCCCTTATGAGCCTGTCGAGATGCCGCGTGGTCGCTCGCATGTATTCGTAGAGGTGCTTGTGGGTCACCGCCAACGTCACCGCCAGTCGAAACTCCCGGGGCCGGCGGATGGCGGTCTCCAGAATGAGCGATAGCGTGAGCCAAGCGCGCCTGGGCGATGCGCGCAGCACGCAGCTCCAGAGAATACGGGCGAAGAGGAGAAGGTCCTGCCAGCCCGCCATCAAGCGGGACTGCGCCAGCCTGCCCTTGTGAAGGATGAGGTCCATGGCCCGGCGCCGGTAGTTCCCATAATTGTACAGGCGCCGCAGGAGCTGCTGGTAACCTTCATAAAGCTCGAGGCGCGACATACTCTGCGGTATTATATTGCTGAACACGAACTGGTCCCCCACCGATTCGGCGATCAAGCGACCAGCCTCCTTGAGCCTGGTGTGCAGCGGGGTCTTGGGCATGGCGTTCAGCATGCCGGTCATAGATACCGGTATGCGCGCCTCCTGGATGAACTTGAACTGCTCCTCGAAGATCGCCTTGTCGTCGCTGTCGAATCCGACGATCATGCCCGCCATTACCTCTATTCCCGCATCTTGAATCTTGCGCACCGAGGTAAGCATGTCTTCGCGCATGTTCTGCGTCTTCTTGCTCTCGATTAGGCTGTCGCGTCGCGGCGACTCGATGCCGACGAAGACCGACGTGAAGTTGGCCGCGCGCATCAGAGTCAAAAGCTCGCTGTCCTGGGCGACGTTCAGCGTGACCTCCGTCATGAATTCGAAGGGGTACCCGTTTCGCTCCTGCCATGCGGAGATCGCCTGAAGCAGCGCCTTGGCCTCGCGTTTGTTGCCGATGAAGTTGTCGTCCACGACAAAAATGTTGTGCACGCCCAGGCGATGAAGCGCTTCCACTTCGGCCATCACCTGCCCGACCGACTTGGTCCGAGGCCGGCGGCCGTACATCACTATGATGTCGCAGAACTCGCAGTTAAACGGGCATCCGCGGGCGAATTGGATGGTCATGGTCCGGTAGCGGTCCACCTTGAGCAGATCGAATCGCGGCAGAGGCGAATCGAGCATGCTCGGCTTGTCAGTCTCGTGGTACTCGGGTTGCCACTCTCCCTTTTGGTAATCCTCGAGAAACCGCGGCCAGGTGTACTCCGCCTCGCCTACGAAAACCACGTCGGCCTTGCCGCGGATTTCTTCCGGGCAGAGCGTGGCGAAGGGTCCACCTACGACAACGAACTTCCCCTTGCTGCGGAAGTTTGCCGCAAGCTCCAGGACGCGCTTCTTATGCACGATGTAGCCTGTGATACCCACGATGTCGGCGTCGGTGTTGTAGTCGACCTTTTCCACATTTTCGTCGCAGAGCTCGACCTCGTATCCGGGCGGCGTGATGCCCGCCAGCGTGGGCAGCGCCAGGTTCGGGAAGACGCACTTCTTCCCCACACTTCGCAGGATTCTATCGAAGGTCCAAAAGGACTCCGGATTGCGTGGCGCCACGAAGAGAATCTTCACCTCTCACCCCCCCCGTCATATGAGACCCTGAAGCTTCTAAGGTCCTGGGTGGACTGTCAAGACCCGGTGCTCGCTTCCTTTTCCAGTTCTAGCTCGGGTCGGCGGTGGGGACCGGGGTCCCGACACTAGCCTGCCCCTGGCTCTTGGAGCTCTTGCGCCGCCTCCCGGCCCTTTTGCGTTTCCGGGTAACCTCTTGAGCGGGTTGAGCGGGCGCGCCTAATTCGGCGTCTCCCTCGGGCTGCGCCTTTTGAGCGGCGGACTTGGAACGGCGTTTCCTTGCGGGCCGGGGCACTTCTTTCGAAGGGGCCTCCTCCGGTTGCTCCGAAGCGGCCTCGGGAGGGGCAGGCGAAGCACTTTCTTCTTGTCGAGCAGCCGGCGTCTCCGCGGCACCGGCCTCTTGCGCAGCGCTGGCGGGGGCCTTCTCTTCCGCTCTAGCTCTTCCCCGGCGTCTTCGCCTTCGCCTGCGGCCGGGTTTGGGGCGTGCGGCACCTTCCTCAGCTTCCGCTGCTGGCCCGGGTTCTTCTGCCCCGGCGACCGCCCCTGGCGCAACCTCGATTGTCTCCCCCGCGCCTTTGGGCACGGGGTCGAAAAGCGATTGATGGGGCATGAGATCGTCGCTCGCCGAGATCACGATCTTGGTAGCGTAAGCCTGCTCCAGGTGAACGAGGTCGCGCCGCTTCTGATTCATGAGGTAGAGTGCGGCTGCGCTCGGCAGAGTAACGTTGAGGGCGGCCAGATCTCCGCGGGCGACCAGGTTTTGAATTTTTCGCAAAGCTACCAGGGCACCGGACTCCGTAGTCCTCACCAGACCGTATCCTTCGCACATCGTGCAGGTGGTGTAGGAGCTTGCCGCGGCGGCCGGTCGCAGGCGCTGCCGGGACACTTCCAGCAGTCCGAACCGGGAAATGTGCCCGATGTCGTAGCGTGCCTTGTCCGGCCGCATCGCTTCCCGCAGCGTGCGCTCGATTTCTTGAATGTGCTGTGGCTCCCGCATGTCGATAAAGTCGATCACCACGAGTCCGCCCACGTCTCTCAGTCGCAGTTGCCGGGCGATTTCCCAAGCAGCCTCGCGATTGGTCCGAAATGCCGTTTGCTCTTGGTTCGCTCCTCGCACCGCTCCTCCGGAGTTCACGTCGATCACCGTGAGGGCCTCCGTCGGGTCGATGACGACGCTTCCCCCGGAGGGAAGCTCCACCTTGCGCTTGAAGATAGACTCGATCTGGGTTTCCAGATTGAAGCGCGAAAAGATGGTTTCTTTACCGTCCCACAGACGCACCCTGTTCTCGTAGCCGGGCGTGACTTGAGCCATGAAGGCCTTGGCTCGTTTGTACGCTTCTTCGTTGTCCAAGGTTATCTCTTCGATGTCGGGCGTGAAATAATCGCGAATATTTCTTATGACGAGGTCGTGTTCCCGGTAAACGAGGCAAGGGGCCGCCTTGTTTCTCGCGATTTCCTGGATGCTCTCCCACAGTTGGGTAAGGTATGCCAGGTCACGCTCGAGTTCGGCGACGTCCTGGTCGAAGCTAGCGGCGGTGCGCACGATGATTCCACACCCCTCGGGGGGCTTGAGCTTGCTGACCAACGCCTTGAGCCGCTCACGGTGCTCGCCCTCGATTTTGCGCGAGATGCCCGCTTCCGCCGAGCCCGGAGTGAGCACCAGATAACGCCCGGCCAGAGAGTAGAAAGTAGTGAGCGTGGGTGGTTTGTTGCCGAACGCCTCTTTGACGATCTGCACCAGGATCTCGGTGCCTGGTGCGAGGATGTCCTGGATTCTTCGCTTGCGCCTTCCGTTTCGGGCCGAGGCGCGCTTTTGCGCTGCCCCCGGCAGGTTGCGAAAGCAAACCTCGTCCATGGGCAGGAAGCCGTGTCGCGGCCCCCCGATATCGACAAAGGCCGCCTCCAGAGCGGGGTGCACTCGGTGCAAAACCCCTTTATAGATGTTTCCCTTCTGGTGGCTGCGGCTTAAGCCCTCGATTTGAAAGGCTTCCAGGATGCCATCGCTTACGATCGCCACCCGGGTCTCCTCGGCATGGGTCACGTTTATGAGCATTATCTTGGACATTTCCCCGTCCTGTCTGCGCTACCCGACCTCCGACGACCGATAATCTCACATCGAGGGGGCTGCGTCACCCCGCTTGTTGCGGTCACGCCGCGGCGATTCCGTATCGGCGGACGTATCTGCTATATGCTTTCGGATGCTTCGCGGCAAGGTGGCGACGATCACGGGGGGGGCCAGCGGAATCGGGCTGGCCACCGCACGGCTGCTGGCGGACAAGGGGGCTGTGGTGGTGATCGGAGATGTGGACGAGCGGCGGCTTGCCGAAGCCCTCATGGAGCTAAGGGGCAGCGGTCGCTCGGTCACGGGAGTGCGGATGGACGTGACCGACCCGGGGGGCCAGCGAACGCTAATAGAAACCGGCATGCGCCATAACGGTGTCCTGCACATTCACGTCAACAACGCCGGCGTGGTTTTCCCGGGCCCGCTGGAGGCGATTCCCGATGTCGAGGTGGAGCGGCAGGTCAGAGTCAACCTGCTCGGCACCATTTACGGGACCAGGGAAGCGGCGCGAGTAATGAAACGCCAGGGTTTCGGGCAGATCGTAAACGTCGCCTCGTTGGCGGCCATATCTCCACTGCCGGGGGAGGCGGTCTACAGTGCGACCAAGTTCGGCGTGCGCGGCTTCAGCCTCTCGGCCGCGATGGAGCTTCGGGGGGCGGGTGTCCACGTTGCGGTTGTTTGCCCGGATTCGGCCGAGACGCCTATGCTCGATTTCGAGGCCAGCCACGGAGCGCCGGCGCTCTCCTTTTCGGGCAGAATCCTCGCCGCCGAGGAAGTGGCAGAGGCCGTTCTTGCGGCCATCGTCAAGCGCAGGCGGGAGGTTTGCGTGCCGGCTTCGCGCGGCTGCGTCGCGAAAATCGCCGGTTTGGCACCTGCTCTGGTGGAAAAACTTCTCCCCTTTATCGAGCGCTCCGGGTTGAAGGAGCTCGAACGGCGTCGCCGCGCTCGGGAGACAGGCCCTGGGCCCTGAGGGCTTCTCGGGTGTGAGCGAGCCCGCGCCGGTCGCGGGCTACGGCGCACAAGAGTTTGGGCAAGTCTTCCGGTTCGTCCACGTCGAAGGTGGGAGTTACTAAAGCGACCTCCAGCCCCAGCCGCTTGGCCCGCCCCAGCGAGCGAGCCAGTACCGTCGGTGTGCTCCATCGCAAGCCGGAGAATATGTCGTGGGGCGCGCGCAGTCCTACAAGGTAGTAACCGCCATCATGGGACGGGCCGAACACCACATCCTTGGCCGCGAGGGCTGCGAAGGCATCCTCTACCCATCGGCGCTGGATGTGGGGCGCGTCGGAGCCTACCAAGACCACGCGCTCGTACCCTCGTTCGAAAGCGGCGCGCATGGCGTTGTGCATTCTGGCGCCCAGCGAGCGGCCGCGCTGGGCAATGGTTTCGCCGCCGAGCCAGGGAAGCCGGCCGAGATCGGCGCGCGCCGGCGTATAGGCCCAAAAGACCTTAGCCGGCCCCTTGCGGAAGCGGCCGGCTATGTCCTTGAGGAAAGCCAGATAAAGCGCGCACGCCCCTCTCGTTCCTAGAGCCCGGGCGAGCCTCGTTTTTACGCTTCCAGGTTTTGGATACCGGATCATGACGATCAAACAGTTTCGCATCGAAGTGCGCTCCCGATCCCTCTTCGGCTCCGTGCCCCCCCTAGCAGTCAGGAAAAGCAGTGGCAAGCCAGCGCCCCCCGTTTCGAGGGCCGGAGCCGCTGGCGAAGATGCTGGGTCAGCGTGCCCTGCGAAACCCTTGGCGCCACAGGGAGCCGGAGCCCCGGATCGCCGATCCCGCTTGCACCCCCCGCCCCGAAAACGATGCCCTGCCGCTTCTCATTGCCCCGAAATGCGCTCGGCCGCGAGAGGCAAAGGGCGAGGCAGCTCTCCCTGTGAGGCCAAGTCCTGCGCCACCCCCTGCGGAGGCCCCGACGGCGGCGCTCTTATTGTGCAGGATACCCTGAGAGGGCGCTCTTTGCCTTCTCCAGCCGAGGCCCGCCTCGCCACCGCTAGAAGGCAAAGATTCGCGGCTTGGGCGGCCGATCGGGGGGAGCGCCTGGCCCGCTTGGGGCGCGGGCGGGGGAGTGCGAGAGCGCAGGCTGCGCATGACGGAGAGGGTATCTTCTCCCCCTCGCGACCGGTTAGGGGATGCGCTTTGCGCTGGCAGGGAGGCATGGGTGGCACGCGAGCGGTCGGAGGGCCCGACGGCGGCGCTCTTATTGTGCAGGATACCCTGAGAGGGCGCTCTTTGCCTT
>JBBIJE010000002.1:294116-307345 GCA_037446155.1 Myxococcales bacterium
GAAGGCAAAGATTCGCGGCTTGGGCGGCCGATCGGGGGGAGCGCCTGGCCCGCTTCGGGCGCAGGCGGGGGAGTGCGAGAGCGCAGGCTGCGTATGACGGAGAGGACCCCCCTTCCTTGAGGCCGCCCGTCGCGCGCTCTTACCTCGCGCGGCGGATCGCGAAGTTCGCCCGTGGTGTCCCGGGTCCGCTTTTCTGGCGGGTCGATCCCCCTCTGCTTGCGCCTTTCTCCCGCAGGGGTCGAAGCCCAACCATGGGTTCGGTTCTCGCGCGGTCCGAAATCGAATGTCGCTTCGCGCACCCTCTCGGATCTGTGCCTCCGTGCGCGCAGTCGGTCGAAGCGCTCGCGGGGCGGTCCGAGGTTCCGAATGTGCCTGCCGCTGCGGTGGATGAACCTGGTCAGGTATTTCGTGCGCGCCACGATGTGATGATTGCGCCGTAGCGCCAGCAGGTGGCGGTGCAGGTGGCGATCGCTCACGAACCCGCTTTCCACGAATATCCAAGCCGCCGGGGGAAGGAGCGAAGGGGGGCACACCAGGTAGTCGTCTACCCAGTAAGCCTCGGGCGGCAGGGGCGCCCAACCGAGGTAGTCGGGGCCCCAGCGCCAAGTCACCCATGCCGGTCCCCACAAGGTCCCGGGGACCCAGGCCCAGCCCATCGAAGGTAGATAAACCCAGCGTCCGTAGTGAAAAACCACTTCCCCCCAAGGTTCGTCCGAAACCCAGGTCCAGCCAAATTCGGTGTACTCCCAGTGGCCGACCGTGTAAGGACGCCAGGCCGGGATGGCAACGCGCGGGATCCATACCCATCCGTAGGCGGGCACCTGGCTCCACGATCCGTGAGGCGCGAGGTAATCGTGGTAAGGGGGACGGTGGGCAAGAGCCGACGGCGGGCAAAAGAGGGAGAGCGCCACCAGTAGGAGTAAGGCCAAAAAGGAGCCAGGAAGGGTTCGCGACCCCGTGCGCCCGGCAGCGCTTCTTGGCTCGCGCCGGAACTGCGCAGCAAGCATTGCTTGGACCTCCCTTCTGTCAGCTTCAAACCCATTGTCCCCGGGCAGGTTGCGACCGGGCTAGCTCAAGCTATTGACCTCGGGCAATCGGGCGTTCTAAGGAGACCAAAGTGGGCTTTTAAAGCCTACGGCAAGTCATGAGTCGCGACCGGCCGGCGCCAGAGGAGTTCCCCGCGCAGACCCTTGAAGGGGTCATCGAGCGCATTGTTTACAGCAACGAAGAAACCGCCTGGACGGTCGCGATGCTAGACTGCGGGTCCGCCGGACCCGTTACGGCGGTCGGGGTGATGGCCGGCGTGGTGGAGGGGGACCACGTCAGACTCACAGGGCGCTGGCGGCGAGACCCGCGATTCGGCGAGCAGTTCGCGGTCGAGACAGCTCGGCTGGTCGCCCCGACGACGTCGGCAGGCATAAAAAAATACCTCGCCTCCGGGTGTTTTCCCGGCGTCGGCGAGGCAGTGGCCGCAAGGCTGGTCGAGTGCTTCGGTGAGGCCACCCTGGAGGTTATCGGCCAACGACCCGAGCGGCTCCTCGAGGTCCCGGGTATAGGCCCCAAGCGCGCCGAGGCCCTGCACGACGCCTGGGTTGAACGGTTCGGTATGCACGACACCATGGTTTTTCTGCAAGGGCACGGGGTTTCGGCTGCGCGCGCCCTCAAGATTTATCGCCGCTACGGAGCCGAAGCTGCGAAGGTCGTTCGCTCCAACCCCTACAGGCTTGTCCTCGAGATAGACGGGATCGGCTTCGCCGAGGCCGATAGGATAGCGGTGACACTCGGGTTTTCCCCGAGCTGCCCGGAGCGCTTGCAAGCCGTGCTGCTCCACGCGCTCGAGCGACTGGCGGAAGAGGGGCATGTGTGTTACCCGCGGTCTCATCTTGTAGCCTATACCTCTAGGCATTTCGCTGCGCCACCCGATCTTTTCGAGGAGGCCTTGGAAAACCTGGCCCGGCGCGAGCGAGTGGTGGTGGAGAGTGGCGAGGAGGGGGAGATGATCTTTCTTCCCGCCCTGTATGTGGCGGAGACCGGCGGTGCCGAGGCGCTCCAAAGGATACTTCGCACCCCGGCCGGTGCCGCTGGCTTGGATGCCGAGGATGCGATTTCGTTCCTCGAGGCGCAAGCCGCGGTGGAGCTGGCGGAGCGCCAACGCCAGGCCTTGCGGGATGCGGTGTTCTGCAAGGCTCTCGTCGTCACCGGGGGTCCGGGGACGGGCAAGACGACCATCGTAAAGGGGATCGTGCGCATGTTCGACCGGGCGGGGCTCAAGTGCGCGCTGGCTGCTCCGACCGGGCGCGCCGCGCGCAGGCTGGCCGAAGCCACCGGCCATCCCGCCTCGACCATTCACCGACTCCTCGAGTTCAGTCCCAGGGATGGGGTGTTCCTGCGCGACGAAAGCAATCCAATCGATGCGGATGTCCTCGTGGTCGATGAGGCATCGATGATCGATTGCCTACTTTTTTCTAGCCTCCTTCGGGCGCTTCCTCCGGTTTGCCGCCTGATCATGGTAGGCGATGCGGACCAGCTTCCGTCCGTCGGGCCGGGTAGCGTGCTGCGTGACATCATCGCCTCGGAGGCGGTAAAAGTGGTTTGCCTGGAGGAGATATTTCGCCAGGCCCAACGAAGCTTGATCGTGCGCAACGCGCATCTCGTCAACCGGGGGGAGATGCCCCGGGAGGAGAGCGACTCGCAGGCCGCGGACTTCTTCTTCGTGGAACGCGAGGATCCGCAGGCGGCGCTCGACACGCTCAAGACCTTGGTGACGCGTCGAATTCCGGAACGCTTCGGGCTAGACCCGACGAAGGACGTTCAGGTCCTGAGCCCCATGCATCGGGGGCTCTTGGGTACGCTCAACCTAAACCGAGAACTCCGCACCCTCCTCAACCCCGGGGCGCCGGCGGTGGGTTTTTCCGGGCGCGTCTTCGCGTGCGGCGACAAGGTGATGCAAACCCGGAACAACTACGAGCTGGAAATCTTTAACGGCGACATCGGGTGGGTGCTCGGAGCTGAGGCGGAAGGGGGAAAGCTCGTAGCCGAGCTGGACGGGCGCGTCGTCCGTCTCGGACCCGAGCAGGCCGATGATTTGGCGTTAGCTTATTGTTGCTCCGTGCACAAAGCGCAGGGGAGCGAGTTTGCCGCCGTTGTTTTGGTGTTGCACCGCCAGCACTACCCGATGCTCCAGAGAAACTTGCTTTATACCGCCATAACCCGCGGTCGAAAGCTCGTGGTGGTCCTGGGCTCGCGCAAGGCTTTGGCCATGGCGGTAAAAAATGACAGGATCGCCGGCAGGTTCACGAGGCTGAGAGAGCGCCTGAGGTCGGGTGGTGACTCGCGGTAGGGGAGAACAAGAGGAACGCGACGGCAGCCAGTCGCGTGGTCGAGGGGTTCGGTTTTCGATGGGGGTAGCCGCGCGGGATTATGCTGACGCCTCGAGGCAGAGGCCGAGCCGGGAGCTTTCGGAGCGAGCCTAGGCGGTGCGATCTACTAGTTCGCCGCGGCCGGTCTTTTCCCGCTTGGGCTTGGCACCCCCGCCTTCCTCCTTTTCCGATCTATTCGATTCTTTGACCGCCCGGGCCTGCTGCTCGCGCTTTTGTCTCAGTACCTGTTCCGCCTGCTTGGAGAGCATCTCGGTGGGCGGAACCGGTAGCGGAAGCGCCGGATTCGTCGAGATCGGCGGTGCCATTCTTTCACCTCGTCATCGATATAATCGGCCTTCGGGCGAAAGATCTTTAGCGACCCGGTAGCGGCTCCGAGCGATGGCGGCTAAAATACGGAGGCTGCCGTGTGGATCGAGAAACTATCCCCTCTGTACACCGATTATTACGAGCTGGTCATGGCGCAAGCGTATTTCCTCGCCGGCCGGTGGCGCAAGCGCGCTGTCTTCGACCTCTTCTTTCGCTCGCACCCCTTCGGAGGAGGTTACGTCGTATTCGCCGGGATCGGAGAGGCATTGCCTTTGCTGCTCGGGATGCGCTTCGGACGCGACGACCTCGACTACCTCGAGGGCCGGGGTTTCGATCCGGGTTTTCTGGAGTACCTGCGAGGATTCGCCTTCCGGGGCCAGGTGTATGCGTGCCGCGAGGGAGAGGTGGTTTTCGCAGGCGAGCCGGTGGTGCGCGTGGAGGGGAACCTGATCGAAGCGCAACTGGCGGAGAGCCTGCTCCTCAACTTCGTCAACTTCGAAAGCTTGGTTGCCACGAAGGCGGCCCGGATGGTCATTGCTGCCAGGGGAAAAGCGGTGGTCGACTTCGGCTTGCGGCGCGCGCAGGGCACCGGCGCTATGCAAGCGAGCCGCGCCGCCCGGATCGGAGGGATGGCGGGAACGTCCAACGTGCTCGCCGCCGCAGTGTACGGAATGCCAGCCGTGGGAACCCAAGCCCATAGCTGGATACAGAGTTACGAGAGCGAGATCGACGCGTTTAGAGATTTCGCAGAGCGAACGCCGGGCGAGACCGTCTTGCTGGTCGATACCTACGACACTTTGGGCTCGGGTGTACCCAACGCCATACGGATAGCGCGCGAGCTCGAACGGAAGGGGCGAAAGCTTGCGGGGATCAGGCTCGACTCCGGAGATCTGGCGTCGCTTGCGCGCCGGGCCCGCGCGATGCTCGACGAAGCTGGGTTTGGCGAGGTCAAGATAATCGCTTCCAATCGGCTGGACGAGCACGCCATCGAAGCGCTCGAGGCCCAGGGGGCGCCGATAGACGCTTACGGGGTCGGAACGAGGGTGATAACCGGTGCACCGGATGCTGCCCTCGACGGCGTGTACAAGCTCGCCGACCTGGACGGCGAGCCTCGATTCAAGATTTCGGAGGAGCCGGAGAAGGCGAACTTGCCTGGCCGCAAAGGGCTTCGGCGGCACAGCGGCCGAGAGGGTGAGTTTCGCTTCGACGGGATCTGTCTCGAGGGGGAGGAGCCGGCGTTTTTCCTCGAGCGCCTAAAGGGGGAGGAGCGCATCGAAGCCCAAGGGCTTGTGGCGGAGGACCTCCTTTGCCTGGCCGCCTCGAGCGGGGAGCTTACGGCTGGCTTGGGCGATCTGGACCGAGCGGCGGCGTATTGCCGGGAGCGTCTCGGCAAGCTGCCCGAGCGCTACCGACGGCTCGATGGAGCTGCGAGTTACAAAGTTGCGCTCGGGCCGCGGCTCGCCGGCCTGGCCCGTGCGGTTTCGTCGAGGAGGACCGGCGATGCGCGTTCGGCGCAGTGATTGTCTGTTGATCGTGGATGTCCAAAGAGACTTCTGTCCTGGCGGAGCATTGGCGGTGCCGGGGGGGGACGAAGTGGTGCCCGTGATCAATCGGCTGGTCGGCCTCTTCCCCTTGGTGGTTGCCTCTAGAGACGCCCATCCGGAGGAAAGTCGCCACTTCGAGCGGTGGCCGGTTCACTGCGTTGCGGGGAGCGCAGGGGCGGAGTTTCAACCTGGGCTCGATACCAGCCGGGTGGCTCGGGAGTTTCTCAAAGGCACGAGCGGTGCGGACGATGGCTACTCGGCTTTCGAGGCGACCAATGACGATCTGGCGGATTTTTTGAAGCGCCGTGGAGTAAAGCGGCTTTTTCTCTGCGGTCTCGCTACCGACTACTGTGTAAAGGCGACGGCCCTCGATGCTCTCTCGCATGGCTTCGAGACCGTGATCATCGAAGACGCCGTTAGAGCCGTTGACGCGTCGCCAGGGGACGGAGAAAAAGCGCTGGCGGAGCTCATGGAGTGGGGAGCCCAGCTCGTGGCGTCCTCGGCTATCGAAGGAGGCTTTGAAGAAAGCTGAACTTGGCCCGAGGAGGATCGAGCCTTCGGCCGCTAGCCGAACGAATCGGGCGGGGGAAAAAGCCCGCGGGGAGAATTGCTATTCCCCGCGGGCTTGCTTGCCGAAAATGTCTGGATGCAGCGGCGTTCGCTCCGCGGCGCCCGTCGCCCACTAGAAAACGTAGGCGGCTTGGACCCCGATGGTATCCTGGCCGCTGCGAAAGCGTGGCACTCCGGCCACGTCTCCGGGGTTCTTTGCGAGGTCGAGCGAACGGAATTCGAACGGCCCCGGCTCGTCGCGATTGCTGTCGTCATGCCGGTACTCGACCCGCAGGAGAAAACCCTCGCTCACGCGGTAGGCACCCGTTACCGTGACCGCCCAGAGACTCTGCTCGGCGCCCACGGGGCAGAGTGCGCTCGGGCAGGTGTCGCCGAGGCTAAGGGCTCCATTCAGGTCCCCTATCGTCGTCATTGGGATCGTTGCCGCGGACGCCCTCGGTAGTCCCCCCAAGCCTCCGCCCGTTCTCGTGACGCCGATCCTCGTTCCCTGCGCATCGTGAAAGAACTCGCCGCGCACCGCCAGACTCAGATCCGACAACGCCTCGGAAAAAAGTCCTCCTCCGAGGTAGAAGATGCCAGAGAAGCCCTGCCACTCGGCGCGCTGGTCGCCGAAGAACCCCGTTCCTACTCCAACAGGTGGGGAAAGATTGGCTTCCCTGAGCCAGGGGACATCGGACTCGGATGCGTAGAGGTACTCGAGCACGAGGTGCAGGTCATCGAGCGGCTTGATATAAGTCGCGAAATCGACCACGCCGCGTTTCGATTCCGCCCGGCTATCCTGCTCGGGCCCGAAGATGCCGCTCAGAGTCGCGGAGAATTGCTTGCCGAGTATCAGATTGATGGCGCCAGTCACGCTCTTTCCGTCATTGTTGTCCACGACGTTGTCCCAGCCGTTTACCATGCCGAGCGAGACCGTGAGGAGATCGGTATTCGGGATGGGATAATTGAAGAGAAAGCCGGTGTTGGTGATCGGCTTTCCGAACGAGAAGAGAAAGGAGCGGCTGATATTGTAGTTTAGCGGACTTTCCGGGACCTCCGACCCCATCGGGCTAAGAAATTTCCCCGCTTGAAGCTCGAGGTTCTCGATGCCGATCAAAGGCAGCTCGTAAAGCAGGTACGCTTCTTGTAGTTCGACCGAGTTGACTTCCTCGGTATCCGAGAAGTCACCGTCGCCGTTCCAGTCCGCAGAGATCCGTTCGGCGAGCTTGCCGAAGTCCAGGTCCGCCCTGAACCCTACTCCACTCTCCCCCCTGGGCTTTCTCAACGAAAGCTCGAAAAGATCCAGGGTGAACGTGTTGTCGTCGGCATCGAACGGCCTAAGGCTGAGCATGTCCGAATCGGGCCGGTTGAAATCGTAGCGCCACTGGCCGTCCACTATTCCGTGGATCTGGATGCCTAGCGTCTCCGCCAAGCCCGCTTGGCCGGCGCCGAGCTTCTGCTCGAGGCGCGAAACCCGCTCCTCGAGGCTCGCGTTTTGGGCCAAAGCGGAACTCGCCGTAAGGCCTACCAAGGCCAAGCCGAGAAACAGTGTACGAAGCTTCATCGTCTTCCCCCCTTTCTAACCTCGCCTCTATTTACCGAGAACGACTGACAAGAGGACCTTAGGTAAGAGAACGTCGAATTGCGGCGGGCTACGAAAAGAAACGCCTTCCTCCACCTGTCTCACCCCCTCTGCCACCTCACCGAACCACAAAGGCGCGAAAAGCTTAAACCAGCCCAACGGGAATTACAAGCCCGAACCCCCAGCCGGGCCGCCTGCTACGCCGTTTCGCTGGGGATGGGGTAACCCTGTTTCCGTGGCTTGCGTCCCTGGCCCTAACCCTGGGGCCAGGTGGCTTGCAGTAGGCGGTGGAAAGGTGACACCTTACGGGACCGTGGGATTCTATGGTCGGGGCCAGGGGGCCGGGGGCAGCCCAAAGCCGTGGCCGCCCGGGGCGGTGACACGTGCGGGGAACACCCAGCGGGGCCAAGGTTTGAGGGTCAAGGACTGGCTTTTCCTTTCGGCGTGTTTGATGCTTTTCTATTTCCCGACGCTTAGCCTGGTTCCCTTTTATACCAAAGGGGAACCGCGCGAAGCTGTGGCTGTCCAGCTCCTTTGGCAGGGAGATGGGAAGAACTGGATTCTGCCCCGGAGGCCTTCGGGGCATGGACTGGAGGTTGCTTCCAAGCCCCCGCTCTTTCATTGGCTCGCGTTCCTCGCTTCGCTCCCGCACGGGAGGGTGACCGAGTTTGCAGCGAGATTGCCCTCGGCGCTCCTCGCGTGCGCCGCTGTGTTCGCCACGGCATTCGTAGGCTCCGTCACGCTAGGGAGGAGTGCGGGTCTTTACGGAGCGCTCATCCTAACCAGTAACGTGGAGTGGCTTCGGGCGGCGACGACGGCGCGGGTCGACATGACGGTGACGGCCCTCCTTACGCTTTCCCTCTTTTTGCTCTACCGCTGCTGGGTGGAGAGATTCATCGGGGGGTGGCGCTTCTTCCTCGCTTGCGCCCTGATGGGCGTGGCGGTCCTCGCTAAGGGACCTATCGGCATTATCCTGCCGACGGGAGTCCTTTTCGCCGCCCTGGTCTTGGGTCGAAAACCTGCGCTTGCGCCACTCCCTCATCTTGCGGCGGGACTGCTGCTTGCGTGCGCCATGGGTGGTGCTTGGTACCTCGTGGCGGCGATCGTCGGGGGTGAGGAATTCGTGCGCAAGCAGATCCTGAAAGAGAACGTATTTCGCTTCTTCTCCCGGGCGGATGCCCTTGGAGCGGGTCACCAGCACCCCTTTTACTATTTTCTGCCGGCCATGGCAGGTGGCTTTGCCCCGTGGTCGCTCTGTTTGGTTCCGGTGGCTCGGGATCTTGTAAAGGGCCGCCTCGCCTGGCGGGAGCCGAGGATCTTTTTCTTGCTCTGTTGGTTCGCGTTCGTTTTTCTCTTCTATTCGGCCTCGGCCTCCAAGCGCTCCGTTTACCTGCTCCCCCTCTATCCGGCGGCTGGTTTGCTGGTCGGGCACTGGTGGAGCTCTCTTTCCGACCCCGCCACCGCAGCCCCTGGCAGAGCGGCACGGCTCGTGCGCGCTTTGGGCGTGGTTTTGGCTACTCTCTTTCTCTTCCCGCTCGCAATTCTCATATGCGAGCGGTTCGGTTTCGGGGTGAGCGAATGGATAAGGCCGCTTCTGCACCATAAAGACCAGGCGAACCTCCCGCTCGTCAGGGATTTCATTATGGCCAATTTCCCGCTGGCCACGGGTTGGGCGATTCTTTGCGGCGCGTGCGCGTTTTACCTCGGCAGGGCGTTTGCCGAGGCCGCCTGGCGGCGCGTCTTCGGCTTAACCCTAGTTGCCACCGCCGCGACGTTTCTCATGGCGTTTCATGTTTTCCAGCCCCCGCTGGCTACCGGCCGAAGCCTCAAGACATTCGTGGCTTCGGCCAAACGGCGGGCCGAGCAGAGCGGACTGCCGCTTTGCCGCCTGGAGACCACTTTCGATTACGCGGTCGAGTTTTACTTCGGCCGCCCGCTGCCTATTTGCGCAAGCGCTGCGGTGGCAACGGGCGAGCCAAAGGGAGTAGCTTCCGGCGGGGCCGGGGGGAAATGGCTCGTTTTGCTCTGGGATCGAGACCTGGATCGCCTTTCTGCTCCGACGAGCGGCGCGCTCGAGGTATTAGAGACTAGCGAGGGAACCGATCCGAGCGGCAGAAAGCACCTCATGCTCGCCCTTGCCGACCGAGGGGCACCTTAGAGGGTATGATCTCCTGGTCCATGCTCGCGCTCGAGGACGATCCCGACGCGCTCGAGGCGCCGATTGCCAGCGTGCCTGCTTGGAAGAGGCTCATTCTCACGCTGCAACATAGCGGCATCGAGAACTTCCTGCTTTTGGCACCCGGCGGCTGCGAAACCGAGAGGCTGCGGGAGGAGCTCGTGCGCGACGAGCGCTTTTGCGGCAGGGCGTTTTGGCTGGAGCCGCCTCGAGCGAACCTCGCCGGCCCTGCGCTCGAAATCCAGCGGGCGCCCTTTCTCCTGGTCGTGAATGGAGTGTTGCACGATCCTCTCCTGTTGCGGCGCTTCATCATTACCACCTCTAGGGAGGACCCGAGAAGGGAGGAAAAGTTCGCCCTCGCCGACGCCAGGCGGCCTTACCTCTGCCCCTCGATGGAGGGAATCACGGTCACCCCCTGTTACTGGAGAACCCGCGCACCCGTGGCCTTTTGTCCCGCGCACGTATTCCATCCTGTCGACTTTGCGGGCGTCTTCGTCTGTCCACCGGCTTTGGCGACTCCTCTCGTCGAGGCGTGGCGAGCGGGCGGGCGCCAAGGGTTGAGCGAGCGGCTGGCCCGAGATCTGGAGTCTGGATGTAAAGGCTACCTTGTGGCGGGCAAGTACAGGCTCTGGAGGCTGGAGCATGGAGAGAGGGGGCACCGCAAGGCAGAGGCGGGAATCGTGGCGCAGCTTAGGGCATACCGGCAGGGGCGCCTCGAGCGCTCGTGCCTGGGGCGGTTCTCCGGGTGGCTCGCTTTGCGGTTCGCACGACAAAGGCGCGGCAGGGGGCTCCTGGCGGCTGGGTCGGTCGCCTCGGCGCTGCTTAGCGCCTTTCTCTTTATGCTCGGAGGGTACTGGGCTGGCGTGGCCGCGGCGGCGTCGGCGACTGTTGCGGTGGCCTTCAAGCTTGCGGTCGACGATCTCGCGAGAATTCGCCTGGAGCGCGGCCCGCGGATCGGCGGATTGGCGATGGCGTGCGACTGGGCGGCGAAGCTAGTGCCCCTTGCGGCGATCTCGGGGCGCACTCTTGTCGAGCGCGCGGATTTCCTTTCGGCGGCGGCAGGAGTGCTCGCCATCGCGGGTTATTTCGTTGCCGCCAACGTGCCGACCAAAAGAGTGGTCGGGCGCCTGCGCAGGCTTCGCCGTCATCTTCGAGGCCATGCGTACCTATACGTCTTGGGCCTGGTCAGCCTCGCTGGGAGGACTGCCTGGTTTCTTTGGTTCGCGCTCGGCTCGACGTGGCTCCTCGGCATGCTCGGTTGGGTGCGCCGACGGCACAGCCGCCGGTTGACGGGCGCGGGCGCGGCGGTATAGGCGTGAGGGGCAACCGAGGTATCGCTTCGAAGGCGATACGCAGAGGCAGAGCTTGATGGGCAAGAAGAGAAAGGCTGCGGCTGGGAGGGGGGAAAGGCGAGGCCCTTCCGGGGCGCCTGAGGTAAGTCTGGTACGGTTTGCCGTCACGTACGTCCTCGCCATGGGGGCGCTCTTCCTCGCGCTCGCTTTGAAGCCCCTGCAGCGCATCCTCGACCTGAACGGTCTCTATACCCAGATGGTCGTTTCTGTTACCGGTTACTTCGCCGCCCTGCTCGGCCTCCCGTGTCAGCTTAGCGGCTCGCTCATCGAGCTTCCCACCGTCTCCCTCGACATAAAATTCGGATGCAACGGCTTGGAGGCGGTCATGATCTACGGGGTGGCGGTAGCGGCGATGCCGCTCGGGGTGGGAAGTCGACTCTGGGGGATAGCACTGGGAATCGTGGCCCTTCAGGCGGTAAATGTTGCCCGGCTGGTCGGGCTGGCGTACCTGGGTGCCCACCACGAAGAGCTCTTCGAATTCGTCCACATCTACATCGCCCAAGGCATGATGATTGCCGTGGCGCTCGGGATCTTTCTCCTTTTCTTGCGCTGGGCCGGGGAGCCCGAAAGCGGCGGTCGAAAAAAACATTGATCCTGCGAGCCGCAGCTTGCTTTCTCTTGTGCTATGGAACCGCCCTGCCGCTCTGGCTCCTGGTCAAAGACAGTTACGCCCGCGCAGTGGTGGGTGTATCCTCGCGGGTGGTTGCGAGCGTCCAGGGGGTCGAGCTGACCGAGGTCCGCTCGGAGGGGGAGCGCCAAAGGGTCATCTTTTTCGCCCGTGGAGTGCCCGGCGCGCTCAAGGCCGAGGTCGGGATCATGGCCTCCACTTTTACCTTCAACGCGCCGCTCACTTTTGCGGTCATGGGCGGTTTTTGGTTTTTCGCACGCAGGCGCAGATCTTACTTGGAGGCGGCCATCATTTTGCTTGCGGTCCATCTCCTTTACGTCTTCGCCTCCGAGGGGCAAAAGCTCTCCGCTGTCCTGATAGGCGCCGGGTTCAGGCCCTCTAAGCTGCCAACTGTTATCTTCTGGGAGTTTCTCTGGGGATTTGTGGACAATCTCGTGATTCGCTTCGAGCCTTTTTTGGTCGGAGTATATCTCTACTTTCGGCGCTAGCCTTACTTCGGGCGGCTCAGCGGCGCCACCCGTATGCGGCATGACGCCAACGCTGGGGGAACGGGCGGGTCGGCGCGCTGGGGGACTCGATAAGCCCGGCTAGCACCGCTTCCGCTGAGCGCTCGAGCCCAGCAAGCAGCGCCAGCAGCACCTCGGCCGTGGCGCGCGCGTCTGCGAGCGCCCGGTGTCTGCCATCGCACGCGATGCCGAGATGCCTTACCAAGCAATCGAGGGAGCGGCTGCGCAAATTGGGTAGCGCCCGCCGCGCCAAGCGAAGCGTGCAAAGCCTGCGCTGGGGCAAAGGTATCCCCCACAATCGTATCGCCTCGTAATCGAGAAAGCCGAAGTCGAAGGCGGCGTTGTGCGCGACCACGATCCGCGCGCCCAAGAACGAAGCCAATCTCGGGAGCACTTGCTCGATAGTGGGCTGCCCCGCGACCATCTCGTCGGTGATTCCAGTGAGACGCTGGATGAATCTCGGAATCGGTCGGAGGGGATCGACTAGGCTATGAAACGCGTCGGTTACGCGGCCGCAATCGAGCTTGAAGGCACCGATCTCGGTGATAGCGGCGCCCGGCGGCCTAAGACCGGTGGTTTCCACGTCAAGCACCGCGAAGGAAAACGCCCTGTCCCCGGCCCCACTCATCGAACCTCCACTCATTATGGCGAAGCCGCGGCAAAAATCCAGGCGGCGGCAGCGCCAGCGCGAGATATTGTCACCCCACCGGCCTTCGTTGCTCGAAGGCCTCTTGAACCGGGCAGCCCAAGCCGCGCATGAGGCGACCCCTTCGGTCCTGCTGGCCTCGCGAGCCTGCGAGCGCTAATTCACATCATCCGCGGGCCTTGCGAGTCGCGGCCACTCACGTGCTCGACAGAGTCGGACCCCAGAGGGGGATTTGGTGCACGGGGGCTTCGGGGTCCCGGGGCCTGCGTTAGGGCAAGCCCTCGTTTTCCTCCAAGGAGTTTGGCTTCCCCTCGGTCGGGACAAGCCGCTCCTTCGAAAAACTCACGCGGCGGGCGGGCTTGGCGCAAAGAGTGCTTTGGGGGACGTTCTTCGCCAGCGACTGCCGGAATCGACAGCTTGAGCGCCTGAGGCCTCGTCTCACTTCCCATAGGAACTGGCTAGAGACCAGCGAGAACCCAACCGGTTTTGACGGCTCGGCCGTTCGGATCCCGCCGGACTTTCGGTTTTGCAAACTCGCCTTCGCCTTCGAGGTCGGATGA
>JBBIJE010000003.1:0-171392 GCA_037446155.1 Myxococcales bacterium
CGTCAGCGCCGAGGCGCTAGCAGCTTGCAGAAGTAAGCCTACGCCCCATGCAGCCGCTACCCCGATTGACATCGCACTCAATCGTCTCATGGTCTTCATCTCCTTCTCTCCTTGGTAACCGTTGCCTAATCGTACCGCTCGTTTGCGGCATTCTTCCGGTGAAACCATTAATCGTTGCTACAAGCCCCCCTAATCCAGCCTTCTAGGGTCGATCGGTTTCGGCCCCTCACCCGTGGGTGAAAATACCTTCGACTCACGCCTTCTCTTTTCGGATAACCGCTTCGACCTTCCGGGATAGCGTGACCCCTCCCCCTTTACCCCCGGCTCGAGCCTCCAACGCTCTTGCTCTCGCTCGAGCCGTCCGCTCGCATGCGCCGCCTGCCACGGCACCGGCAGCTTGGGCGCTGGGATTTGCGGCCGCCCGCTAGCCTCTTCGAAACTCTCTAGAAGGCCAAACCGCTGTAATTAGGCAATATCAGAGGTCAGGATGTCAACAGTCCCGTTTTGCGACTGGCCCTTCAAATGGCACTCAATTCCCCCGAGAAGGTATCGAGGCCTTGAAAATTAAGTGCTTAGAGCCGGCCGCCTCGCTTGATGCCGCGCCGCGTCCAGACCGAGCGTTAGGCTCGGTAAAAGCGAAGGGGGGGCGCGAAAGCGCACGCCTTCGGGGAACAGTCTATATAGTTTTAGATACCTCAACGCGTCGTGGGTGCGGGCAAGGCCCGCTCCCCTCCCCGCTGTCCGGGCAGGGAGCGCCCGTGGCGCCGCCTGCGAATCTCCATGGCTCGTGCAAGGATCGGCCTGCGCGGTTGCGCCGGCGCTTTCCGCTTGCAGGTCTTGCTGCCACCCCTCTCGACGGCGTGCCGTGTCCCTTGCAGCTTGCGCAATGCCTCCAGACCTTGCCAAAAGGAGGACCCGCTTTCGACCTCGACGGTGGACCGGGAATCACCGGGCTCGGGATTCGCCCGCACGACCCTCGGCGCTCTCAGCCGCTTTGGGACGCAAGTCAAAAGGGGGGTGCTGGGCCCGCCCGAAAACGACGGTCTCAGCTAAAGATCGCGTTCCATAGAACATACGCCAGTACGACCGGTGGGATGGTGCGAAGCACCCAGATCCAGATCCGCGGCAGACTTTCTCCGTGACTTCCCCGCAACAGCTCGCCCAGCGCGCCCCGCATCCTCCATCCGGCCAAAACCGCTAGGCAGAGCCCACCGAGCAAGAGCAGAACGTTTCCCACGAGCCTGTCGGCTGCCTCGAGAATCCCGAGTCGAAGCGCCGAAGGCACGCCGAGAAGCCCCGAGGCGAGCCCCCCTGCCCACGCCGCTTTCCACCGCGGCCAGCCGAGATAGTCGACCGCCGAACTCGTCACCACCTCCAGCATGGAAATCGAAGAGGTGAGCGCCGCAACCACCAGCATGAGGAAAAAGAGCGGCCCGATGACCCTCCCGGTCTCTCCCAAGTTGGCGAACGCGCGCGGCAGCGCGATAAAAAGAGTTCCCACGGGGCTGGCGCTCATTTCCTTTTCCAATCCGAAGGTAAATATAACCGGGAAGACGGCGAGGCCGGCGAGGAGCGCCACGGCGAAGTCGGCAAGCGAAATCGTGACCGCCTCCCGGCCCAGATCCTCGTTCCCCTCGAGATAGCTCGCGTAGGTCATCATGGTTCCCATTCCGAGCGAGAGGCTGAAAAAAGCCTGGCCGGCGGCATCGACCACGACGGAGGGGGCGAGCAAGCGCCCTGGATGGGGCCGGAGGTAGAAGCTGTATGCGGCGTCCCGGCCGGGGAGCGTTGCCGCCCACGCAGCGAGGCCCCCGATCGTCAAGAATAAAAACGGCATGAGGATGACCGAGCACCGCTCGATGCCAGATCGTATCCCGCGCGCGACCACGGCGCAGGTAAGGGCCATGAAAAGGAGGTGAAAGAAAACGGCGCTTTTGCCCGTGGCGACGCTGGAGAAAAGTCCCGATGCGTCCGCTCCAAAGCCCCCGCGCAAAGCCTCGATCGCATACCGCAGCGTCCACCCCGCCACAACCGAGTAATAAGAGAGTATCAACACGCCGGTCGTCACGCACAACCACCCCAGCGGAAGCCAGGCCCGACCGCCGGCGGCCGCCACCGCCGCCACCGGGCTTGCGTGGCCCCCCCGGCCGATCATGAACTCGGCGAGCATTACCGGCACGCCCACGAGAAACATGACGCCTAGGTAGAGAAAGATGAAGGCGGCGCCTCCGTCGCTGGCGGCGAGATAAGCAAAGCGCCACATGTTGCCCAGCCCGATGGCCGAGCCCGCCGCCGCCAAGACAAAGCCGGCGCTCGTCTTCCAGGACTCCCGCTCGCCCCTCACGGCGCAAGCCTCTCCAGCATGCGCGGAAACGGAATGGTCTCCCGTACGTGGTGAAGACCGCACAGCCAAGCGACCACGCGCTCGATTCCCATGCCGAAACCGGCGTGGGGAACCGATCCGAAACGGCGCAGGTCGAGGTACCAGGAAAACACCTCGGGTGGCAGATTATGCTTGGCGATCCGTTCGGTCAGAGCCCCCAGGTCATCTTCCCGCTGGCCCCCTCCGATGATCTCGCCGAAGCCCTCGGGCGCCAGCATGTCCACGCACAGAGCGAGCTTGGGGTTTTCCGGATCCCGCTTCATGTAAAAAGCCTTGCACTCGGCAGGATAGCGATGAACGAGAACTGGCCTGTCGAAGGCCGAAGAGAGCACGGTTTCCTCGTCCCCTCCGAGATCTTCCCCCCAGCGCATATCCACGCCCCTATCCTTCAGCAGATCGAGCGCCTGGTCGTAAGAGATCCGCGGTAGCGGTTTCTTGACCCTAAGCAGAGGCTCTAGGTCGCGCCCCAGCTCGGAGAGCTCCCGCCTTCGCCTCGTCACCACGCGATTTACCACGGAGACGACAAAATCTTCGGCCAAATCCATATCCCCCTCCAGGTCGAGATAGGCGACCTCCGGCTCGACCATCCAAAACTCGGTAAGATGCCGCCTCGTCTTCGACTTCTCCGCTCTGAAGGTCGGTCCGAAGCAGTACACTTTACCGAATGCCGCCGCGCCCGCTTCCATGTAAAGCTGCCCGCTCTGGGTGAGATAGGCGGGAGTGCCGAAATAGTCCACTTGGAAAAGGGAGGTAGTCCCCTCGCATGCGTTCGGCGTGAGAATGGGCGCATCGAGAAGAGTGAAGCCGCGCTCGTCGAAGTAGTCGCGGCAGGCGCGCACCAACTCGCTACGCACCCGCATGATCGCCTGTTGGCGAGCCGAGCGAAGCCACAGGTGCCGGTGGTCGAGGAGAAAGGCGGTGCCATGCTCCTTCGGGGTTATCGGGTAACCCTCGCAACGATGCGTGATCTCGAGGTCGCGAACCAAGATCTCGAAGCCTAAAGGCGAGCGGGCATCTTGCCGCACGATCCCCTCGACCGTCAAGGCCGACTCCTGCGGGATGCCACCTGCGGCGTCGAATACCTCGGGCGAGACTTCCCGGGCGCTTACGACGCATTGCACCGTTCCCGTTCCGTCGCGGACGAGGAGGAACCTGAGCTTTCCGCTGGAGCGCTTGTTGTAGAGCCACCCCTTGATCGTGACCTCGCTCCCTACGTGCGACGCTATGTCGGCTACGTAAACCCACATGGCAAGCCTCCAAAAGAGCGGTTCGTAAGCCGCTTCGAGAAAAAAGTTCCTCGGGAGTACTTCCCGCCTGCCGTTATCGCCATGTTCGCGGAGGATTCGCGGCGCGCCGGCATGAAAGTCGGGACGGTGGTAGCCTCTGCTAGCAGGTGGGGGCTCATCGGATATTCAACTCCTGCCGAACCCGTTGCCGGTAGCCGGCCTGGAGGGCCCGAGTCACTTCCCCCGCCTGCAGTCTTCGTCCCTCGAGGTTGCTTACCGGCACGATCTCCACGGTGGATGCGGTGATGAATACCTCACGGGAGCGGAGCAGCTCGGCGCGCGTAAGCCTTCGCACGCGGACGGCAATCTTGAGCCCGCGAGCGAGCTCGAGCACGAGCTTTCGCGTGATACCGGGCAAGATCCCTAGAGGCGGCGGGGTAACCAGGGCGCCGTTTAGGACCGCGAAGACGTTGCTCGTCGCCCCCTCGAGCACCTCTCCCGCACCTCGCACGTAAATGGCTTCGCGAGCCCCGCGGCTCTTCGCATAAGCTCTGGCGACTACGGCGGGCAAGTAATCGAGAGTCTTGTGGCCTCCGATGGTGCGGGTCGGCCAGGTTCGGAGGTCGAAGAAAACGGCTTCGATCCCGTCTTTTTGCATGCGCGCGAGGCCTTTCTCGAGCGGTATCGCCATGGCGGCCAGCGTGGGCACGCAGCCGAGCGGAGGCAAAAGCCCGGGTTTAGCGGGTCCCCTGGTCAAGATTACCCGAATCGCGCAATCGCGATCGGCAAAACCGTTAGCGGCGATCAAGCGCGCCAAGAGGCGGCGGAAGCTCGACCGATCGATCCGGGCCGGAATCCCGAGGGCTTTGGCGGAATCCATCAGTCTTTGCAGGTGCTGGTCGAGCAGGAAGGGGCGGCCGGCGTACGCCCGCAGCGTCTCGAAAAGCCCGTCGCCATAGAGCAAGCCCCGATCGAAGAGCGATATCTTCGCGCTTTCGCTTGGCACCAGAGATCCGTTCAGCCAAACGAAGGGGGGATTGCTCATGGGCTGTTCTGCTCTGCGGGCCGCTCTACGAACCCAGAGGCTGCCGCAACACCCTCGCCCAGCCCGAGGAAGAAGGCCTGAGCTTTCACCAGGCATTCCTCGTACTCACGCTCCGGAACCGAATCGGCCACTATGCCCCCCCCGGCGCAGTAAGTCGCTCGAGCGCCCCGCGCCGCGATGGTCCTGATTCCCATGGCCAGGTCGAAGTTGCCGCTGTGGTCCAGGTATCCGAAGGCCCCGGTGTAAAAGCCGCGCCGGTCCGGCTCCAGCTCGGCTATGATCTCCATCGCGCGAATCTTCGGCGCACCCGTGACGGATCCGCTCGGGAAGGTGGCGCGCAGGATCTCGGAAAGCTCCAGATCCTGGGCGATTCGGCCCTCGATCACGCTTTCCAAATGGTAAAGGAGCGAAAACGTTCGCACGTGGGCGAGCTTTCGCACCCGCACGCTTCCGGTAGCGCACACTCTACCGAGATCGTTTCGTTCGACATCGACTATCATGATGTGCTCCGCGGCTTCCTTGGGATCGCCGCGCAGGGCACTGATCTCGGCCGCCTCGGATCCGAGCCCGCTTCGGCCTCTGGTACCCTTTATCGGACAGGTCGTGAGCCATCGCCCCCTCTTGCGCAAGAAGCGTTCGGGTGAATTCGCCGCCATCTCGAAATCGCCCCAGTTCGCGTAAAAGCCGAATGGCACGGGCTGGGACCGTCGCATCCGGAGATAGACGTTCGCCAGGGGCTGCGAGATACCGGCTTCGAACTGCTGGCAGAAATTCACTTGGTACACTTCCCCGTTCTCGATGTACCGCTTTATCCGCTCCACCCTATCGAGGTACTCCCTTCGAGTCATGTTGCATTGGAGGCTGCACGCGCCACGTACGCTCCCGTCCAAGTCCCACGTCCTCGCCTGTGCCGCCCGCGCCAGGTCCTCTATGCTTGCCGCCTCTTTTCGCAGAGAGTCCGGGCTCAAGTGCCAGGAGGCCAGAAAATACTTCCGTGCCCGGTGCGAGTAGCAGATGACGAAATCGTAGAGGGCAGCGGCCACCACCGGCCACTCGCTCTTGCCAGCGGGCGGATCGGGGAGATTCTCGATCCAGTTTTTCGCTTCGTAGCCCAGGGCGACAAGGAGCCCTCCCGCGAAGGGAACTCGAAGCCGTGAGCTCGCGGCTTCGGGGCGCTCGAGGAAGCGGTCGAGGATCGCAAGCGGAAAGGGCGGGCAGTGGGTCCGACGGCCGTCGACTAGAGCGCTTCGGTCGGCGCCGATGCGCAATTGCATCCTGGGTCGAAATCCCATAAAGGAAAACAGGTCCGCTCCTCCAGGCTGGCCGGTGTCCAGAAAAAAAGCGCCGGGCAGCTCGGAAATTGCGCGAAATAGTTCTTGCGGCTCGAGCGTTATGGCTAGAGGGTGGATAACCATGAGTTTGGCTGGCGCTAACGTATTGAGTTGCGCTCGTGGCGTCAAGCGCAGTCGGCGGCGGAGCGAGGGAGCCGGCTCGTGAATGCCTCGGTCTCTCTGCTTGAGCGCATCGTGCCTGGGACGGTCTTGATCGAGGCTACCGTGCCGCCCGAGCACCCGTCGGTCCAGGTTCTCGGCACGGAGCGTCTCGGTACCGGGACGGTACTTGACGAGTCCGGGTTGATCGTCACCGTTAACTACGTCGTCCTCGGTGCGGCCTCCCTCGAGGTGACGTCGCTCGACGGAAGGGAGCAGGCAGCCACTCTGGTCGCGCAAGATTTCTCGACCGGCATCGCCTTGCTCCAACTTCCCGGCAAGAGAATGCGGGCCCTCGTTCCCAGTGACGAGGCTGTTGCCCTTGGCCAGGAGGTGTTTATCGTCGCCGCGGTTGGCAGTGGAGGTCGCAGGGTGGCGGGAGGCGTCGTGACCTCGCTGGATCCGTTCGACGCCAATTGGGAGTACAGGCTGGATAGGGCTATCTTAACCTCCGCCCTCAATCCCGGCTTGGGGGGCGGCCCGCTCTTGGACATGAAAGGACTGGTCATCGGGGTGGTCTCTCTCAGCCTGGAGGCGGTGGGTAGGTTTTCTCTGGCGATCCCCATATCTTGTTATTCCCAGCACCGCGAGGAGCTGCTGCGCTTCGGGCGAAGACAGTCCCCCGCGCGAGCTTGGCTCGGAATCTTCTGTTACACGATAAAGGACCATGTAGTTGTGGCCGGGTTGCTTCAGGGCAGCCCTGGCGAGCGGTCGGGGATGAAATCGGGAGACGTCATCATCGCGATAGATGGCCAGGAGGTGAACTGCCGCGGCGGTCTGTACCAGCGACTCTGGAGCCATCGCGCCGGGGACAAAATCGAGCTCAAGATTTACCGCAACAACACCGTCCTCACCCTAAACGTCGAGTCGGGCGATGCCGAGCAATTCTTCGCGACAGCGAGGCGGTGATCGAGTGCCCGCGTTCCCCAGAGCGACCCGCTCGTTTGACACCAAGGGCTGTGCGTTCGCGGCCGGTCGCCTGCGGTACGCCAGAATAGGGCGCCGTTTCCAAGTGGGAGCCGCGGCGCGCGCGAGGATGGTAGATCACGGATGAACGAGAATGCGCGCGCGTCTGCGTGGCGGCGGGTTTATCTGGTCAGGCACGGCGCCACCGACTACGGGGTCGGGGGGCGCGAGGGGGCGATTCCGGGGACGCACCTAACCGCGACCGGCCAGGAGCAAGTCCGCGAGTTGGCGCGCCTTTTGCGCGGCCTAGAGTTCGATCTTGTCGTTTCCAGTCCCCTGGGTCGGGCGCGCGAGAGTGCAGAGATTCTGGTGGAGGGGCGCAGGCGCGAAATCGAGCTTGTCTCCTCCTTTCAAGAGATCGTTCCGGGAGACCTGGGCAACATGGATCTCTCGCAGGTCTTCCGGGCGGTCTCGAGCTTTTTCACGCACCGGGCTACGACCTGGGACACTCCTTACCTGGGTGGTGAAACCTACCGCCAGTTGCGGGAGCGAGTGGTGGGTGCGCTCGAGGAAATTGTGGCGGGGCGCGCTTGGACGCGGGCGTTGATCGTGGCCCACGGAGGGGTCAACAATGCGTTGCTGGGTTGGGCGCTTGGTGTCGCTGAGCCGTACCTGCCAGCGATAGAACAGGACTTTGCGTGCCTCAACATCGTGGACTTCGTGGAGGGACGGCCGGTGGTGAGGCTGGTCAATTTCACCGCATACGACGCGGTCAAGGCGGGGCTAGAGTGCTCGAGTCTCGAGGTGATGCGCCAAGTGCTGGAGGAGGCGTTCGGGGTCGGCCTGGGCGGCGACGAAAAGACCTAGGTACGTAGCGGGAGTTATCGAAGAGGGGCGCGCCGGCGAATGGGGAAGCGGGGCGCCTGCGGGCCTCTGGGGGCAAAATGTAGAAGCGGCTGCGGCTGCCTTGACTGAGACGCAGCTAGGCCATAGAATGCGCGGTTACGGTTCATCTCGCTAAGCTTCGGGTCGTGCCGGGCGAAAGAGCAGTTGCCTCGCCTCCAGGGTCGAGAGCTCCGCTTGCGGGGGCTTGGGGGCGCTTTTGCGCCGAAATCGCGCTCGTCACCTGGTTCGGGCGTCCAACGCTTTCGCGCGGCAAGTCGGTGCGGACCGGGCTTTGGGGGTCGAATTGAGGTGCGGCTGGCGGAGAAAAGGAGGACTCGTCGGCGACGCTACCGCGGCAAGGGACAGGGGGCGGGGAATGTTCCGGCGGAGTGTGGCGAGACTCGCCTGGGAATCGATCCTTGCGGCGAGGGGAGGATGTAGCACTTACCGTTTCTGGCGTGGCGCCGCCGGCGGGAAGGCGATCCTACCATTGGGGGCAACGTGAGAAGAGGCAAGGAAAGTTCTGGTGCGCACTCGGTAAAGCGCAGCAAGGTGGTCCCTTTGCGTGAAGAGACGTCCGGGGAGTTGAGCGCCGCGGACGAAGAAGAGGAAAAGTTCTCCTCTTCGGGCTCCGAAGACGACGACTTCGCGGCCAATCCAGCTTCGGTCGAGGACATCAACAGTGTGATCTCTATCCTGGGAGACGTCGATGGCGACGTGACCGAGGGCGCTGGAGCGGAAGACGAGGAGTTTTCGGCGGAGGCGGAAAAAGAAGACGAGGAATGGACGGCGCCCGAGAAGCCCGTGGCGGCCAAGCGCGAAGGAGCGGGGCTTCGGGACTCGACCGACCCGGTGCGCATGTACCTTCAGGAAATGGGGGGCGTGGCGCTCCTTTCCCGCGAGGAAGAGGTCGAGATCGCCAAGAGCATAGAAGCTGGAGAGATGCAGGTCCGCCGCGAGGTCTTTTCCCTGCCGGTAGCGGTTCGCTACGTCGTGAATCTGGCGGATAAGCTCAGGGCCGGGGAGATCGAGCCCCGCTATGTCTTCGGCGAGGAAGACGACGAAACGGATAGCCCCGACAAGGAGGAGCAGCGGGTCAAGGTTCTGTTGCGACAGATTGCCGCGGTGAAGCGGATCGTTACCGAGCGGGACCGGTTGCTCGCAGCCAGGAAGAAAGAAAAAGGAGGGTCTGCGAAACGGCAGAAGCTCAACGATCGGATCGAGTCGCTCAATCAGCGGATCGCGGAGAACTTGCGAAAATTGGCGCTCGGCCGCAAGCACGTGTCGGCGATCGTGGACAAGCTAAAAGAGAGCGCCGAGATCATCAAAGCTCAGCACGGGCTCACGCGCCGCTACGAGGAGGAGCACAAAAAACCGGCCAAGGATCTGATCAAGCTGGCGCAGCGAGTGGCTCAGGGGGAGAAGGGCGCGGGCAGGATCGTCGGGGGTATCCTCCGCAAAAACACCGCCCAAGTGAAGGCGATGCTGGAGGACCTGAAGCAAGCGAGCCAGCGCGTGAGACAGGTAGAGCGGGAGATCGGAATGTCCGAAGAGGCTCTGCGGCGCTCGCTCGATGTGATAAGGCAGGGGGAGGAGAAGGCGCAGGAAGGGAAGAAGAAGCTCATCGAGGCCAACCTTCGACTCGTTGTCTCGATCGCCAAGAGATACACCAACCGAGGCCTTGGTTTCCTCGACCTCATCCAAGAGGGGAATATCGGGCTCATGCGGGCGGTCGAAAAGTTCGAGTACCAGCGTGGCTACAAGTTCTCCACTTACGCGACCTGGTGGATCCGCCAATCTGTCAGCCGCGCCATTGCCGATCAGGCGCGTACCATCAGGATTCCAGTGCACATGATCGAAACGATCAACAAGGTGTTGCGCACCTCCCGCTATCTGGTCCAGCAGTACGGCCGGGAGCCGACCCCCGACGAGATCGCGGCCCAGATGGAGATGCCGGCAGATAAGGTGAGAAAGGTTCTGAAGATCGTCAAGGAGCCGGTATCGCTGGAAACGCCGATCGGCGACGACGAGGAGAGCTCACTCGGAGACTTCGTGGAAGACCGGCAGAGCATCTCCCCGGCCGATGCGGCTATGGCCCTTTCCCTCGAGGAGCAGACCCGCAAGGTTTTGGCGACGCTCACCCCTCGGGAGGAGCAGATTCTGCGGTTGCGCTTCGGGATCGGGGAGAAGTCGGATTACACACTGGAGGAGGTGGGACAGCGTTTCCAAGTAACCCGCGAGCGTATCCGGCAGATCGAAGCCAAGGCGCTCAGAAAGCTCCGTAATCCCAGTCGAGCCAAGAGCCTCGACTCCTTTGTCCACAACTAGTCGAGCCCGGTGTCGGCCAAACCGAAGGGTCTTTCAAGGTGCGACTGAGCCGACTCCTCGTGCCCACTTTGCGCCAGGATCCCGCGGAAGCCGAAGTCGCTAGCCACCGCCTCCTGGTGCGAGCGGGGATGATTCGCCAAGTCGCTCGCGGCATCTACGAATTCCTGCCGCTCGGGTTGCGGGTGGTGCGCAACGTGGAGCGGATAGTGCGCGAGGAAATGAATCGCGCCGGCGCCCAGGAGATTCTCATGCCGGCGGTTTGTCCCGCTGAACTCTGGCAGGAAACCGGCCGCTGGGAACTCTACGGCAAGGAGCTTTTGCGCATCAAGGACCGCAACGACAGGGATTTCTGCTTCGGCCCGACTCACGAGGAAGTGGTGACAGACATAGTGAGGAGGGAGGTCAGGTCGTACCGGGAACTACCGCTCAATTTGTATCAGATCCAGGTCAAGTTTCGCGACGAAGTGAGACCCCGCTTCGGACTGATGCGCGGGCGCGAGTTCATAATGAAGGATGGGTACTCCTTTCATGTCGATCGGGACGACTGCGAACGCGAGTACGCCAATATGTTTTCCACCTACGAGAGGATATTCGAGCGGTGCGGCCTCGAACACAGGCCCGTCGAGGCGGACACCGGAGCGATCGGAGGCAGCCGCTCCCACGAGTTCCAGGTGCTCGCGGATTCGGGTGAGGACGCCATCGTGAGTTGCGAGAAGTGCGATTACGCCGCCAACGTGGAGAAGGCGGAAGTGGCGCCGGCAGAGAGGCCGCGCCGCGCGGCCACCGGCTCCACTCTAAAGAAGGTTCACACGCCGGATCGCCGAAGCGTAGAAGAGGTGAGCGAATTTTTGGGGCGGCCGGTGGAATCGTTCATCAAGACCATGCTGTACGTGCTGGATTCCGGGGAAACGGTCGCGGTGCTGGTGCGAGGAGATCACGCCGTCAGCGAGGCGAAGCTCAAGAATCACCTGGGCTGCGGTTGGGTCGCGCTTGCGGATGGAAAGCGAGTCGAGGCGGTCACGGGAGCCGAGGTCGGCTTCGCGGGACCGATCGGCTTGTCGGTCAGGCTCTTGGCCGATCATGCGCTGGCCGGCATGACCGATGCGGTAAGCGGCGCCAACGAATCCGATTATCACTTGATCGGGATCGATCAGGAGCGGGATTTCCCGACGGCGGAGTTCGCCGACCTGCGGGTGGCCGTGCACGGCGACCCGTGCCCGCGGTGCGGGGAGGGAAGGCTCGTGGAGCAGCGGGGGATCGAGGTCGGGCAAGTTTTCTATTTGGGTACTAAATACAGCAAACCGATGCGGGCCACCTTCCTCGATGCTCACGGCCAGGAGCGCTTGATCGAAATGGGTACTTACGGCATCGGCATCACTCGGACCATGGCGGCGGCGGTGGAACAGCACCATGACTCCGCCGGGATCGCCTGGCCGCTTCCGATCGCGCCGTTTCAGGTGATCGTAACGCCGGTCAGCTGGGAAGACGCGCAGATGCGGGCAACGGCGCAGGATCTTTACGAGCGGCTGCTCCGGGCCGGAGTCGAGGTTGTCCTGGACGACAGGGAGGAACGGCCGGGAGTCAAGTTCAAGGACGCCGATTTGATCGGAATCCCCTTGCGCGTCACCGTGGGCAAGAAATCGCTCGCCCGGGGTGCCGTGGAGGTCAAGGCGAGGGAGGAGGCGGGCTCGGAGGAAGTGGCGCTTGCGGACGCCACGGACCGGATCGCGGGACTCGTGTCCGCCGGACTTGGGGGCTGAAAGTCGGCGTTTCGGGGAGCGAAGCGGGGATAAGCTGGATCCCAAGGGACGTTTGATAGTCGCGCTCGACGTCGATTCACCGGAGCGCGCGGCTGCTCTGGTGGAGGAGCTGCGCGACGAGGTGGGCCTTTTCAAGGTTGGCAAGCAGCTCTTCGTTCGCAGCGGCCCGCAGATCGTTCGGGCGATTCGGGAAAAGGGCGGGGAGGTATTTCTCGATCTCAAGTTTCACGATATACCGCGTACGGTAGCGAATGCCAGTATCGAAGCTACCCGCCTCGGCGTCAAGATGTTCGACGTACACGCCTCGGGAAGCCTCGTGATGATGCGCAGAGCCGTTCAGGCGGTCAATCGCACCTGCCGCACGGAAGGGCTGAGTCGGCCGTTGATTCTGGGCGTCACGGTGCTGACGAGCCTTTCGGTGGAGGATTTGCGGATGGTGGGTGTGAGAGCGGGCATAAGGAGCCAGGTCGTCCGGCTCGCCTCCCTGGCCAAGGAAGCCGGGATGGACGGCGTGGTGTCTTCGCCGCTCGAGGCCGCCCGCATTCGCAAGGCATGTGGCGCGGGCTTCAAGATCGTAACCCCGGGCGTCCGATTGGCGGGGGCCGACTGGGACGATCAGAAGCGAGTCATGACGCCGGGTGGCGCAATCGAGGCGGGCGCCGACTACATAGTGGTGGGAAGAACGATCACGGCGGCAAGCGATCCGCGGGACGCCGCGCGGCGAGTGGTGGGCGAGATCGCGGCGGCGCTGGCTTAGCGGGTAGCGTGGATCGCTGGGCGCACTCCTGTAAACCATCCCTTCGCGCGGCTGCGGACCGACGATTCGCGGCAGGCCGAAGCGGTCCCGAGCGGGCGCGCCTCGGCGTCGAAGCGCGCGCCGCGACCACCCGACGCGGAGAATGGAGGGGCAGAAGGAGGTCGGCTTGAATAGCACCGTTTGGATCGTCAGCCACGGGCCCGACTGCCTCGACGGCGTCGCCGCCGCGGTCGTGGTGGCCAAAGGCCTCGGGGTCCCTAGAACCGTGACGCGGTTTGCCAGCAACCCGGAGGTCTCCCAGGCAATCTGCGCGGTGCCCCTTCCCTTGGCTGCGGAAAGCCAACAGGTGTGGATTACCGACATCTCCTGGTCGGATGCCAAAGCGCGAAATCATCTCCGCGCGTTGGCCGCGGCTGGCAGCCGCATCTTCTGGATCGACCATCACCAGTCGGCGATCGACCGCTGGCGGCGGGGCGAGGTCGATGTGCCGCTTGCGGGATACGTGCTCTGCGACCGCTTTGCGGCGTCCCGTCTCGCCTACGACTACCTGTGGGAGCGGGTCCGCGACGCCGAAGCTCGCAGGCGACTCGAGCCGCTCAGGCGACTGGTTCTCCTCGCCGATGATAACGACAGATGGATCCATGCCCACCCGGGATCGCGAGAGCTTGCGCTCACCGTGGCCACGATGGAGGGGACCGAGGCGTACGAGGAGCTGATGCGAGTGGGACCGGAGGTGCGCTACACGGAAAAGATGCAGGCTGCGTGGGAAAGGGTAAAGCGCCTTTTGGCCGAGAGTCGCGCTTTGGCTGAGCGCACGAGGCGAGAGGTAACGGTAAAAGGTGTCCGCCTCGTCACCGCCTCTTGCGCCGGATACCCGAGCGAGGTCGCCGACGGGTGGGGCCGAGAGGAGCGACAAGCGGTGTTTGTCCTGTTCGACTCCAAGAGCGAAGGTGTGAGCCTTCGCCGCTCGCCTGACTGCGGGGTAAACCTCGCGCGCCTGGCGGAGAGGCTGGGTGGTGGAGGGCATGCTGCTGCCGCCGGCTGCAAAGTCGAGGGTCTCGAAGTCGCCTCGGCTTCGGAGGTGCTTCAGGCGACGGTGGCCCCGGTCCTGGAGGCCTTGCTTTCCGGGGGAAGCGACCGAGCCTGATGAGGCTTTCGCTTTTCTCCTGGGCCCTTTACGATCTCGCCAATACCACTTTTTCTCTCAACGTCGTCTCGCGGTATCTCCCCCTTCTCGTGGTGCACGATCTCGGCGGGCGCGACATCGAGGTAAGCGTGGCTTACAGCAGCTCGATGGTGATTGTCGCGCTTGGCTCCCCTTTTTTGGGAGCCTGGTCCGACCAGCGGGGGAAAAGGGTACCTTTCCTGGGGGTCTTCACCGCGGCGACCATCCTCCTCACCGCGCTCATGGGAGCGGTGCACGGCAAGCTCTCGATACTTTTGCTTTTTGCCTCGGCGAATTTCTTCTATCAGGGGGCATTGGTGTTCTACGATGCTCTGCTTCCCGCGATCGCGACCGAGGAGGAGCGCGGTTGGGCGTCGGGACTGGGGGTGGCGTTGGGTTACGTCGGCGCGATCGGTAGTCTCTACCTCGTTGCGCCTTTTGCCGAGCGGGGTGGAGGGCAGGCCGCGTTTTTACCGACCGCCGCTCTGTTTCTCCTCTTCGCAGCACCCTGTTTCGTCTTCGTGCGGGAGGGGCGTGAGGCTGTGGGGCGAACGGGCCATGGCAGGGCGGGATGGATGCTGGCGGGAGTTCGGGAGGTGCAAGATACACTCAAGAGGCTTAGGGACTACCCCCGTGCCACGCGCTTTCTGCTGTCGCGCTTTCTTTATACCGACGCGATTAACACGGTAATTTTGTTCATGGGGGTTTTCGCTGTCGCGCTCGGGGGTTTCGAGAGCCGGGAAGTGACGGCGCTTTTTGCCCTGTCTACGGTTTGTGCTGTGGTTGGCGCCCTGGCGCAGGGCTTCCTCGTGGACAGATTCGGAGCCGGCCGACCGCTGATAGGAGCCTTGCTCTTGTGGCTCGCAACGCTTCTTCTCGCGGCCGGTTTCGGCGGGCCCCTCGTGATGTGGGTCGTAGGCCCGATGGCGGGTGTGGGGCTTGGGGCCACATGGACGGCCGACCGGGTCATGCTTCTCGAGTTGGCGCCGGCCGAGCGTTTAGGCCAGTTTTATGGCTTCTATGGGATGGTGGGGCGATTCGCTGCGGTTGTCGGGCCGCTCGTTTGGGGAGGGCTGGTGTGGGCATTCGAGGATCGGGGTCCGGTGGCGTACCGCGTGGCGGCGGGTGCGCTGGTGCTCATGGTGGCGGGCGGGCTGGCGGTGTTCTACCCGGTTTTGCAATATCGATCTGGGGGCGACCCCTAAGGTCGAGCTTCAAGTTGACGGGGGCCTGGGGTATTTGTATATACGCGGCGGTGGCCGGCTCGCGCCGGCCCGCGTGCCAAAGGCCGGTACGCAAGGGGGTCTTATGGTAAACAAAAGAGGGCTTCGGGCGTGGTCGCTCGCGTTCGCCGTGGGGGTGGTTTGGTTCGCACCGCGGTTTTCTGCGGCACAGGTAAGCCCCGGCGACAAGATCACCCGCGCCAACGCCGAGAAGGTCAAGGGCCTGGTTTCGGACGGCGTTTACTGGGCGGTTCGCCGCGGCATGAACATGAACATTGTTCCTTACGAGAGGATTCCTCTTCCCCGCGAATACGAAGAGGCGACAGAGAAGTACGCATCGCAAGTCAAGCTGAACGAAGACGGGACTCTCTCCGGGTACGTCGCCGGGCGCCCCTTTCCCAAGGTGGATCCGAGCGATCCTAAGATAGCCATGAAGCTCATGTACAATTTCGAGCGGACTCACTATTTTACCGACGACCTCGCCCTGCATCTGGTGGATGCCGAGACCGGTTCCCTGCGAAGCGATTCCGAGGGCCGCCAGCGCTACGACGTGGAACGCTACTTCGTTGCGGACTGGTTGCGCATCTTGCAGTTCATCGGTAGGCTGCGCAATCCACCGATTCCCACGATCGAACCCAATCGAGACGAAACCTTCCGCAAAGCCGGCCTATTCCCTTTGATCGAGCCGTTCGACTTGAAGGGAGTCGGCGGGATTTCCTACCGCTTCCTCGACCGCGCCAGACAGGACGACACCTGGCTCTATTTGCCTTTTCTTCGCAGGGTCCGCAGGATGTCGAGCGCGCAGCGGTCGGACGCTTTGTTCGGCCAGGATATCGACGTGGATAGCTACGGGGGGTACGCGGGCCAGATTCCCTGGTTCAAGTGGCGTTTCCTGGGGGAGAGGCCGATGCTCGCGTCTTTGCACGGGAAGAATCTGCCACCGGTTCCTTGTACCGAAGACGGGGGAATGACATTCTGCGAGGATTGGGAGATGCGCCCGTCGATTTACATCATCGAGGGCACCCCGACCGCCAAAGGTTACGCTTACTCCAAGCGCGTGATCTTCATGGACAAAGAGACCTTTTTCATAACCTATTCGGATCTCTACGACCGGGGCGGCGAGCTCTGGAAAGTCGTGATCCAGAACATTCGAACCTCCACCAAGCCCAACCCGAAGGTTTCGTACAGTTACGCCACACCTCGCATGTTCATTTACGGGTTCAGCGTCGTGGATATCCAACTGGAGCACGGCACGCGCGCCGCAATCCCCGGGATGGCCTTTCCCGAGGAGCCCGGATGGTACATCGACGTGGGGGATGCCGCGGGCTCGACCGAGGATTGGTTCACGATAGCGTCGCTCATAAGGGCTGGCCGCTAGAATGCGGGGCTCCTAAGGCCCGCGGGGCCGCAAGCGCGCGGCTCGGCCCTGGGGCGCTTTCTCGGCCGGGTGCTCAGATCACTCCCTCTTCGCGCAACCGCTCCAGGTCGGATGGGCCCAGGCCGAGGAGCTCTCGGTAAACCTCGGCGTTGTGCTCCCCCAAAAGGGGTGCTGGCCTCACCTCGGCAGGGGAACGCGAGAGCTTCACGGGGTTTCCCGGCATCCGAAGGCGGCCTCGCGCCGGGTGCTCGATCTCGACGATCATCTGGCGGTGGAGCAGGTGCTGGTCACTCAGAATGTCGCTAGTATCCAACACGGCTCCGCACGGTACTCCCGCCTCGCCGAGTATCCTCATCACCGTGTGCTTGTCCCGCTCCGAGGTCCAGCGCTCCACTAGGTCGTGGAGCTCTTCGAAATGCTGGTTGCGCCAGTTACGATCGGCCTGGGCCGGATCTGCGGCCAGATCGGCCCTCCCGATGGCGTTGAGCAGCGCATGCCACATTTCGGTGCTATTTACCATAATGTACACGTAGTCGTTCGGCCCGCCGGGCGAGCAACTGTAGAGGTCGGAGGGAGAGAGCACGGGAATCCTGTTGCCACTCCTTATGCTGGCCAGACCCGTGATGTAATGGCCGAGCATGGCGGTTCGCAGGAAGTTCACCACCGCATCTTGCATCGAGACCTCCACCATTTGCCCCTCGCCGGTCTTTAGCCTATGGATGTAAGCGGCGAGGATCCCCGCCGCGCAGTGGATTCCCGTTCCGGTATCCCCCACCGTGATGCCGCATTTCAGAGGTGTCGAGCCCAGCTCGCCGTTTACGCTCATCGCGCCACCCGTCGCCTGCGCGATCATGTCGAAACTCTTGTAGCCGGCGTACGGTCCGCTGTTGCCGAACCCGCGTATGCACGCATAGATGAGCTGGGGGTGAATCTCGCGCAGGCGCTCGTACCCCAACCCCAGAGACTCCATTGTGCCCAAGGTGAAGTTTTCGATGAGGACATCGAAGGAGGGAAGGATCCGCCGAAACAAGGCGCGACCGCGTTCATGCTTGAGGTTCAGCGTAATGCTTCGCTTGTTGGCGTTGAGAAGGAGGAAGTAATACGCATCCAGTCCGGGGACATCGGGCACCATGCGCCGGCCCTGGTCTCCCCCCTCGGGGTTCTCCACTTTGATCACGTCTGCTCCGAGCCAAGCGAGCAATTCGGTGCATGACGGCCCGGCTTCGAACTGCGAAAGATCGAGAACCTTCATGCCAGAGAGTGCGCTCATCGGTTTTCCTCCTCGACTTCCCAATGGGTATCCTGAGGCTCGCATAGAAAGGGTGGGGCGTCAAAACCGACGCAAGCTTGCTCGTCCCTTCCGACCCCCTCTTTCTCGTCATCGCGCCTCGCTCGGCTCTTCGAGCGCTTTTGGCCCGCTACGCGGTGGAGGCGAAGATCTTTGGTTGCTTGGGCCAAACGCTCCAGAGCGCCGAGCCCCGTGCCGGGAATGATGGCGAGTTCCAGCGCGAGATCCGCCAGGCGCTTGATGCGCCAAGCCGTGTCCCACCAGCGATCCGGATCCGCGCTCATCGGTGGGATCCGGGCGTACCTCAAGTTTTCCTCCGACCAAGCGAAGTCGCCAAGCAGAAGTAGCGGGCGCGAGGCGAGGCGCACCACAAGCGCTATCCCCCCGGCACTGTAACCAGGCGCCGGCACGACGATCACGCTCCCATCTCCGAAAAGGTCGATGTGGGAGGCAAATGTAGCGAATCGGCCCTCCGCGCCCATTCTCAACAGACGCCAGTTTTCGATGCCCTCGAGCTCCTCGGGACGGTAGAAGCCGAGCAGAGATCCGCGCCAGGCCGCGCCTCGCTCTTCTACCGTGGTAACCAGCGTAGCGCCTCGTAACCCTACAACCCCACCCGCCCGGTAAAAATGCAGGCTCGATACCAACACCAACTTCACCTTGCGGGGATCCAGCCTAGCCTCGCGCAACCGTGATTCTAGGTCCGTGTCTCCTGCTGGGTCGAAGGCGAGGACCCCTCTTTGCTCGCCCTCAGGCTTGCGCTTGCGGTAATAGGCTGGGCTCGGGCCGGGGTCGAAAATCACGAGGCCCTCGCGCGGATGAGAGATGACCGAAGCGAAAAGGGGGAGCTTTTTCCGCTCGGTCAAGGAGTCTACGCCGCACAGTGCGCCTGGAACTTCGAGGGTTCCCAACTCCAAGGCGTCGACCCGGAGGTTTTTCACGCCGCGGTAGGGCCGCTCCCAACCGGGCAGCTCGGGCGGGATGTAGGGAATGCGCCGCTCCTTCTCGCACGCCGCGCACGCGACCAAAATCGCGAGCGGCAAAAGGAGGCGATTCAAGGTTCAAGCACGCAGGCGCTCTATGGCTAGCGCCCGCAGCCCCTTGTAATCTATCTTCCCTGAGGGGGAACGACCGATCTTGTTCACGAACAGTACGTGCTTCGGAGCCTTGAAGCCTGCCAGGTGGCTTCGCACGAAGGCTCGTATCTCGGCCTCGCCCGGGCTGCAGTCGCGCTTCGGCTCCACGAGCGCCGTCACCGCCTCTCCCCAGCGTTCGTCCGGCACTCCTACCACGGCGGCGTCCTTGACCGCCGGGTGCAGCTTGATCGTCTCTTCTACCTCCTCGGGGTAGACCTTTTCACCGCCGGTATTGATGCACACCGAGCCCCTCCCCAAAAGGTGGATGGTACCATCCGCATCCACCCTGCAATAGTCTCCCGGTATGGCGTAACGGATCCCGTCGATCACCCGAAAAGTCGCGGCTGTCTTTTCCGGGTCCTTGTAGTAGCCGAGAGGGATGGGGCCGCAGCGGGCGATGAAGCCTACCTGAGAAGAGCCGGGTCGAACCTCCTCTCCGTCCGGGGTAAACACCTTGACGTTCTTGCCGATCTTGAACCTGGCACGGTGCACCACTCCCCCAGCGGTCGTGATGGTGGTACCGAAGCCTGTCGCTTCGGACGCCCCGAAAGTGTCGATGAGCTTGAGCTGAGGCAGGTGGCGAAGCAAGCCCGCCTTCACCTCGGGGCTCCACATCACGCCCGAGCTGATGATTTCTTTGAGCTCCGAGAGATCGTAGCGGCGCTCCTCCAGGGCGGCTAGAAGCGGCCTTGCGAAGGCGTCGCCGACTATTGCGAGGGCCTGGACGCGGTGCCGCTCGGCCGCGGCCCACAGGCTGTGGGGATCGAAGTGCCGGGAGTCGAGGGTGACGACAGTGCCGCCGGTGTTAAGCGCGATCATGGCGGTAAAAAGACCGGTGCCGTGCATGAGAGGGCTCGCCGGTAAAAGCCTGATTCCCCCTCCGTCGGCCGCTCTAGCTCTGAGCTCTTCCATGCTTCTTACCGGCCGTCGACTCGACGCCAAATCCGATCCCCCTCCGAGGGTGCGCCACAGATCGTCTTGGCGCCACATCACCCCCTTGGGCATGCCTGTAGTGCCCCCGGTATAGAGCAACAGCAGATCGTCCGGGCTGCGTCTAAAGTTGGCTCTGGGCCCCGGTTTCGCGGTTATCTCGTCGTATGCGGCACTGGCTAACGCGCTGGGAGGGGAGCCGTCGTCCACCTGAATGATGGCCTTTAGCGCCCGCCGAACCCCGCACCGGCCAAGCGCCTTGTCCAGTTCCTCGGCGAAGGAGCCGTGAAAGAGGAGGAACGAGGCGTCGCTGTTCTCGAGCAGGTATGCCAATTCCTCCTCCCGGTACCGATAGTTTACGTTTACCGGGACAAGCCTCGCCTTGAATGCGGCGAAAATCGCTACCAGGTATTCAGAACAGTTGCGAAGGTAAAGAGCCACCTTGTCGCCGGCCTCCCCTCCGCGGGCGATAAAGTGCCCGGCTAACGCGTCGGCCAACCTGTCGAAACTGTGCCAGTCGATGCGCCGCCGGGCGTCGGCCAGGGCGAGTGAATGGGGGATCGCATCGGCTATGGCTTCCCACGCGTCGGCGAAGTTCCACTGCATTGGCAAAGGCCTCCTAGTGAATGTCTCGATACTGCAAGGCGCTGCCCCGCCCCGGCCGCCCGAAACCTTCTCTCGGTTTGTCTCGAAAGCTTCGTACGCACATGCTTCCTTAGAGTCGGTTGCCGCGTGGCCCCGAATCTTGGCGTCGGGGAGCTATTTTTAACGGAGCGCTCGGTGCGCCGTCAACCGGTTTGCGGGGGCCGCGTGGCTGCCGCACCCCCGTCGGCAGATCGGCTTCTAGCGCCCGCGCCTGGCTTTTCGCTTGCGGGGGGAGACGCGGCCGCCGCCAGCGCCCCGTAGCGCGGTCTGATCCTGCACCGCGTGGATTCCGGAGAGCACGTCGGTAGCCGGGTGAACGATCATTTTCAGAGTGGGGCCGTAATGAAGGACGAACTGATTTACGGCTTCCACCGACTCGCAGTCGATTATAGCGACACCCTTGAATGGAGGCTCGCCCGACTGCCAGATGTATTCGCCGACAAAGCTAAAATCCTCCGGGCGGACATCGTTCCACTCCAGTCGCTTCGCCATAGCGTTTTCGAGCTGGTCCCAGCCAAGCTCATACTCCGCCACGAACAGCACTAGGCCCACCCTCCCTGCCGGCCGTCGGCGCCGCAGTGGCGCGCTTGCGCCCCCGGCCCCGCGCTTTACTCATAGCGATCCGCGACCCGGAACGTTCTCCAAGCCAGGCCGCGACCTTGCGCCATACCATTTCCGGGGCGTGACTGCCAGCGAAGACGCCCATGTGCCCTCCTGGCACCACCTCCAACTGCTTGTCGGTGCTCGAGATAAGCTCCAGGAGCGCGGCGACCGACTCCTTGGCAGCGATGCGATCGCTTTCCCCGGCAACCGCCAAAACCGAGCAGCGCACGTTGCGCAGATCCACGGTCTTGCGACCGAAGCGCATGCGGCCGTCCTTGAGCTTGTTGGCCTTTATGATCTCCCGAAAGAATTGCTTGAAAGCCTCGTGGGGATAGTCGATGAATTGGGATACCCATTGCCCCATGGCGTCGAAGCTGTCCACGTACTCTTCGTTCCACATATTGAGAAAAAGATCGGCCCAGCGCGTTAGGCTCTTTAGCGGGGTCAGCATCTTGAATACGGTGCTGGACAGTCCTCCCGGGACGTTTCCGAGCCGGTCGGATATGAACTCCACCTGGGGCGCCATGATCTTGGCCAGCGTGGCGAGAAGGCCCATCTTGTCGGTATCGACTGGCGTGGCTATGCACACGAGGTTGCGCACCGCCGGATCCTTGTGCGCGGCGGCGTACATGAGGCTGAAGAGGCCGCCCATGCAGTAACCGAGAAAGGAGAAGCCGCTGCCATTGCTCCTAGCTCGAAGCTCCCCCGTGACCCGCGGGAGAAAGTCGAGCACATAGTCGTCTAGCGAGATGACCGAGTCCTTGTCTGTCGGCTCGCCGAAGTCGACCAGATAAACGTCGAATCCGGCTTGCTGGAGGTAGCGAACGAGGCTCCTGCCAGGGTGGAGATCGAAAATGAAGGGCTTGACCATGAGGGGAGGGACCAAAAGCACCGGCACCGGATAGATCCCCCCGAGTTCGAGCTCGGCTGCCCATGTCTCCAGGCTCTCGGGTATCGTGTAGTGGCGAAGCTCGAGTTTGTCCCTGGCGAACACGACCTCGTAAGGTGTCCTAGCGATCACGCTGCGCGGGTCTCTGAGCATCCAGGCAAACCCGTTCACGAACCGCAGGACCAGCCGGTTCGCCTGAATGCGAGCCAGGGGCTCTCCCCGGGAAAGGAAGTTAGTCAGTGGCATACCCGTTCTCCAGAATAACAGCTATCAAGGTTGATCCAAGGCGTTTATTATCGCATCGGCCATTCGCCGCGTTCCGGCGCGTCCGCCCAGATCGGGCGTTACGGCCTCGCCAGCTTGGAGCACCCGCCCGGTGGCGCGCTCGATCCTGAGAGCGACATCGTCCATGCCGAGGTGGCGGAGCATGAAAAGGGCGGGCACCAGAAGGATGGTGGGGTTTGCCAGCCCCTTGCCGGCCATCTCCGGGACGTCGCCATGGATGGCCTCGAACACGGCGCAATCTTCGCCAAAATTGCACCCGGGCACCACGCCGATTCCGCCCACCAGCCCGGCGCAGAGACTCGACACGAGATCTCCGTAAAAGTTTTCGGTCACGATAACGTCGAACTGATACGGATTCAACACGAGTTGCATGCTGGCGCTATCTACTATGAGATCGTTGAACTGTATCGACGGGTATCCTTTGGCTACCTCCCGGCAACATTGCAGGAACAAACCGTCTGAAATCTTCATGATGTTTGCCTTGTGTATGGCCGTTACCTTTTGTCTCCCCCGCTTCACCGCATAATCGAAGGCGAAGCGGGCGATGCGCTCGCAGGCCCGTCGCGTCGTGAGCTTTATGGTTTCTACTACCCCAGGGACGACCCGGTGCTCGATGCTTGCGTACTCTCCTTCGGTGTTCTCCCGCACGATGACCAGATCCACGTTCTCGTAGCGTGCCTTGTGCCCGACAAAATTGCGTACCGGCCGGACATTGGCGTAGAGATCGAGCGCCTTGCGAAGCGTGACGTTGGGGCTTTCCACGTTAGGGGCGACCCTGGCGCTGAGCCGCGCCTTGAGGGCCACCCGGTTCCTCTTGATCGATTCTATGACGGCGGGGGGGATGGCGCTTCCGTGGAGCTCTACCGCTCCGGCCCCGGCCTCGACCCACTCCCAGTCGATTTTGGCACCGGCCGCCTCGAGGATGCGGACCGTGGCATCGGTCACCTCGGGGCCGACCCCATCGCCAGGAATCACGGTTACCGTCGGCCTACCCATCTTTACGCGTTTCGCTCGAGGGCGCGCACGATTCCTTCGGTCATCTCCGTCGTCCTGGCGGTTCCCCCGAGATCTGCCGTGCGCAGGCGGCCCTCTGCGGTGACATAGCGTACCGCCCGCTCTATTGCCTGTGCCGCTCGGCCCTCTCCCACGTGTTCGAGCATCAACGCCGCCGAAAGAATGAGCGCGATGGGATTGGCGATGTTGCGGCCGGCTATGTCTGGGGCGCTCCCGTGCACGGCTTCGAATACCACGCACTCGTCGCCTATGTTCGCGCCGGGTACCAGGCCGAGCCCGCCCACCAGGCCCGACGCGAGGTCGGAGACGATATCGCCGTAGAGGTTTTCGAGCACGATCACGTCGAACTGGTTGGGATTGAGTGTGAGCTGCATGGCGAGATTGTCCACGAGCACCTCCTCATAGGAGATCTGCGGGTGCTGCGCGGCGATACGCCGGCAGCAGTCGAGAAAGAGCCCGTCGGTCATGCGCATGACCGTCGCCTTGTGCGCTGCGGTAACCTTGCGGCGGTGGCGTTTGATGGCGTAATCGAACGCGAAGCGGGCGATGCGCAAACACGCTTCCTCCGTAAACACTTTTATCGTCTCGACCACGCCCGGCACCACCTCGTGCTCTATACCGGCGTACAGTCCTTCCGTGTTTTCCCGCACGATCACGAGGTCCACTTCGTCGTAGCGGGTCCTTATACCGGGCAAGCTTCGAACCGGCCTAAGGCTCGCGTAAAGCTTGAGTCCCTTGCGCAGACGGACGTTTACGCTCTGGTGGCCGGTGCCCACCGGCGTGGTTACCGGGCCCTTGAGCGCTACGCGGGCGCTGCGGATTTTCTCCAAGGTTTCTTGGGGCAGAGGGTCGCCAAGCCGTTCCATTGCCTCCTTTCCGGCTGTGCACCACTCCCACGCGACCGCCACACCCGTTGCCTCTACCACCTTGACGGCGGCCGCGGTCACTTCGGGTCCGATCCCATCCCCCGGCAGGACTGCTATTCTATGCGCCACGGTACGCTTTTTCCCTCGGCCAAGGACTTTACCTCAGCGGGCGAGGCCCCGCTAGGGCGTGTTGCTGCACAAGGCTCCCCAGCGTCGAGCTGGAATCGGCGCCGTGCCGTGACCGGCCCGATGCGTAGCAATAAGCTGCATGGGCGGTGCTCGGTTCCTTGACGCGCGCTTGCGGCGGTGTGTTAGAAGAAGCTCCTCAGCGTGCCTCGGATAGGAGGGTCGAGAGGATTCCACTCGTCGGGGGTGCGGGCGGTGGCAGGACGCAAAGAGGGCCGCGGCTCGACCCAGAGGAGGAGAAGATGCCGAAGGGCCCAAACGTGCTGGCTTGTTGGTCGATAGTCGTGGCTGGCTTTCTCGCAAATCTTCCCAGGCTCGCTCTGGCAGAGCGGCTACCTGCCTCCTGTGCTCCTCGCCATGCTGAGTGGAGAGTGGGATTTGCGATCTACCGGGGGGACAGCCAAACGCGGCTTGGCACGACGCAGACCGAAGGTACGATTCGGTCGGGTGAGTGGCTGCTTCGCAGCGTGACCGAATTCGACGACGGGTCCCGCTGGGAGGAAGAGGCTTTCGTCGCAGCGGAAGGCGAGACGCTCCGTGCCCGCCGGTACACGCGAAAAGCCGAAGGCCCGGGTACCGAGTGGAGGGCCGTCGAAATCGATTTTAGACGCGGGATACGAACCGATCGGACCCCGCGAGAGAAGAAAACCGACCGGGAGGAGTTTCCCGAAGACACCTATGTCGGACCGATGATCGGCCTGGTGGTGCGCTGCGCTTCGAGGCAAGGGGAGATCGGTTTCCATTCCCTTTCCTTCGAGAATCATCCGGGCCTCCACGCCATGAAGGCACGGCCGTTGGGCAAAGGGCCACTGCCCTGGGGACCGCAAAAAGGCCTGGCGGCGTCCAAGGTATTGCTCAGAGCCGATTTGGGCGCGGTCGGGAACTTCCTGCTTGGGTCCCTGATACCGGACAACACGTTTTGGATCTCCTCCGACGAGAGCGGCAATGTCCTCGGTTGGGAGGGCCCGTCGGATTGGAAGGCCGCTCGCGTTGTGGCTATCAAGACGTCCGAGAAAGCCGCTTCGACCCGGGCAGACCCCCAGGCCCGCGAGCCCTAGTCGCTCTTCCAAACATGTAACATGCCACGGCCGCTTGGCGCGCGAGACCTTCGGCGCTGGCGGGGGTTAATTAACGTAGGGTAAGGCGCAGACAGGTAGCGCAGCCGAGCTCGACCCTCGCCCTGACACGGGCATGGAGCGGTGATAGGATAGAGGCACAGTAGCGGACATGAGGCTCGTACCACTATCTTTCGTGGTGGGACTGGCGATAGTAGGCTGTGCTACGGTCCCCTATACCCAACGGCGCCAGCTCCTTCTGGTTTCGGAGAGCGAGAATGCTTCGCTCGGCGAGGCTCTCTACCAGGAGCTCAAGAAAAAGGAGCTAGTGTGTGCGGATCCACGGGCCGGTCGGATCCTGCGCAAGGTCGGCGAGCGGATAGCGGCGGCTGCAGACCGCCCCTACTACAAGTGGGAGTTCACCGTGTTCGCGGATCGCGAGCAGGTGAATGCCTTTGCGCTTCCCGGCGGCAAGATAGGCGTATTTACCGGCATCTTCCCCGTGGCGTACGACGAGGCGGGCCTGGCGGCGATTCTGGGCCACGAGGTCGCCCATGTGTTGGCGCGTCACGCGGGAGAGAGGATGAGCCAGGGGCTGGTTCTCCAAGCCGTGGGTGCAGCGGGCTCGGCGGCACTGGGGAGCCGCGTGAGTCCTCAAACCTTGGACCTCTTGATGCAGCTCTACGGGTTGGGTGCGACCGTGGGTGTAGTTCTGCCGTTTAGTCGCGGCCAGGAGGCGGAAGCGGACGAGATCGGACTCATCCTCGCGGCCAAGGCGGGCTACGATCCCGCGGCCGCACTCGCGGTGTGGGATCGCATGGCGAAAGTTGAAAAAGGATCGGCTCCACCGGAGTTCCTCTCGACGCATCCGCATTACGGGCGGCGCAAGAGAAACATCGAGGGGTGGCTGCCGCAGGCGTATCCCTATTACGTGGACCGACGGGAGAGCATCGAGAAGCTTCCGGCGCTGGGAAGCTTGGACTGCCCTGATGGTTCTGAAAACTATAAGAAAAGCGGGCGAAGCGGACCCGCAAAAAAATAGGCCCCGCACGTTCGGGCGAAGCGGGGCCTTTGCAACAAGGTCGTCCCAGAGAGAGGAAAGGGAGGTGGTTGTCGACCTTGTGGGGGGGCTTATCTTAGACGAAACAGATTGTCGCTCCTCCTCTCTCCCTCGAGACGAAGCGCACCTTACGCCGCTTTCGCACCGCCTGTCAAGTCTAAATTGGCCCTGGCAAGCCGAAGGGAGCGGGCGCTCGAGGCGCGCCTTGCCGGCGGGCTCCTTCCGAGAGCCTAACCCCGGCTCTTCCGAGGCTATTTCTCCAGTTCTTCTCTTATCGAGTAGAGCTTCTGTCTGGCCTCGGTGATATACCCGTCCAAGTTCCTGCGGTGGTTTGCGAAGATCCCCGCAGGCGGTCCGTCCAGGACGAGGATAGGCTTTAGAGCTGCGGCTTCGCCCAGGGCTTCTTCGACCCCCTTGAAGAGCGAAGCCACGACAGGCTGTGCGTCCAATGCTTGGGCGTATTCTTTCACGACTGCGCGCGTCATGTGGTAGATCACGTGAGCGTAGCCCTGAGCCCGGTAGAAATAATCGTCCGTTTTGAAAGCAGAAATGGGCTTTCCCTCGGGACTGTCGCTGAAGAGGTTGGCGTGGGCGTCACCGAGCAGGTCCGTCCACGCCTGGAGCAGCCGGATCAGCTCGACGTGTCGCACCTTGAGGGGGCTCGACGTCTGCAGAGCGGGGCTTAGGCCCCGTGCGTACGCAAGGAGCGCCTTAACCCCTCTACGATAGCGGCCCTCGGCGCCGGGAAGCCACAATTTGTGGGGATCGTTTCTGAACATCGTGTCCGCTTCGACGAGATTCGGGTCGTAGCGATCGCTCGACACCTTGGTCAGATGGTCCTTGAAGACCCTGGTCGTTTCCCGCACGGCTTGGAGGATACCCAGTTGGCGGTTCGCGTTGTTGTCACAGCCGATCGTCATTCCCCAAACCGGCAGGTCGTTGGGGCGCCAGCCGAAGCCATGGTCCAGCTCGTGCCGTACGATCTCCGCCAACATGGTCGCGAAGGCTGCTCCCTGCGGGAACTGCCGGCCCGAGGGGAAGGCGGCCTCGAGGTCGAACGGGAGGCGATTATGGCGGATCTGTCCCAAGTGAACCGCGCCGAGGGCACCGAGCCACAGAATCGCGAGCGGGAGAAGATAACGAAGAAAGATCTTTTTCATCTTCCTACCAGACTCTTTCCCGAGAAGGTGGCAACGCTCTGATAAATCTTGGGGAGCTCGCGGGGAAGCGATGCCACGTCTTCGATCACGAGATAGCCCGAGGGCTCGCACATCCGCCCCAAGTAATCGTGGCCCGCCTTGTCTACGGTAACGCAAAACGGTCTGATCCCCTCCCGAACCGCCTCTCTTAGCGCCATCATGGTGTCGTAGATGCCGTAGAGGTTGGACCTCCTGTCGTCGCCGTAATCGATATCTTGCGGGAAGCCGTCGCTTAGCATGATGATGTTTTTCGTTCTCGCCGGCAGGTTTCGCAATCTCCCGATGGCATGGCGCAACGCCGCTCCCATTCTGGTCGAGCGCTTGGGACCTATCGCTCCTATTCGGCCCTTGACACTCGGGCTCAGCGGTTCATCGAACGGCTTTATGACGTAAGTTTCTACCTGTGTTCGCCCGTGGCCAGAGAATCCATAGATGGCGTACCCGTCGCCTATTTCTTCCAGCGCCCCCGCCATGATGACGAGGGCCTCCTTGATGACGTCGATCACGCGCCGCCTGCCGTAGGCGCTCTCCTCTGGCAGCAGCTCGTCGGTCGAGGCGCTCATGTCCAAGAGGAAAAGGGTGGCGATGTCCCGATTGACGGGCCGGCGAGCCGCGTAGAGTTTGGGCGAAGGGGTATGGCCGGCCCTTCGGTCCGCGCAGGCGTCGATCAGTGCGCACAAATCGAAATCGTCTCCATCCTCGAGTTTCTTTACGGTGCGGTACCCCTCTGGTTTTAGCTGCTGGAACTGGCGGCGCACGGCGGCAAGCAGAGCCGCGTGGCGTCTTAGCGTCTCGACGAAAAAGGAATCGTCGCGACCGACGACGGGGACCTCCGAGAGGCGGCACCACATGCTCCTGTATCCCTCTTTCTCGTAGTCCCACTCGTCATAGAGGAAGTATTGGGCGCTGCGGTGCCCCAGCGGCTTGGAACTGGTAAAAGCGACCACCTCGGGTCCCGGGCCAGGGTGAGCCCGATCTTTTCGAAAAAGGACCTCCTCGGTTCGGTTTTCGAGGAACAGCCCCATCCCGCCGTTTGGCCTGTTCGATCCGCTTTTTTCGCCGCCCGCCTGCTCGATGCGTTTCAAAAGGTCGAGCAACTCTTCGAGGGAAAGCGAGGAAAGATCCAGCGCCGCGTTTCCCTCCCGCCCCTGCGACTCCGCGCTCTTTGTAGCGGCATCGGTTTCGCGAGCGGGTACTTGCCGTCGGAGAGAATCGACCCTCATGGTGCTTTCGCCGACTTGGGCGGCTCGCCCGTCCGCAGCCTCGAAACGCTCCCCCAGCCATGCAAGCTCTCTTCCCCAGGGTCGGCTCCACACCGCTGCGCCTTTTAGCGCGATGTAGATGGCCAGCGTCGCCCGCGCGCTATCGTGCACCGTGGCTTCGGCTCGTGCGAGCGTCGAAAGCCAGCGCCGGACAACCGACAGGCAGCTCGGCCACAAGGTTGCGACCCAGGAGAGGAAGTGCTCGGGGCTTCCTGCGGGCGCCGCCTTCCCGTTTGCCGATGCCACACGCGATAGCCAGCGCAGGTCCGCTGCCAGTCCTCGGTAGCACCTACCTAGAGCGGCGTCCACCCTAGCGCCGTCGCAAACCAAGAAGAGCCAACGCGCGAGCGCGATGTCGGAGAACTCGGCAAGGAAAGTTTCGTGATCGAAGGAAACCGTCCCGAAATTTTTTCTTCCGGCGTGGTGCGCGGCGATCAGGCGGTAGATCGTGCGGTTGTCTTCGATCCGGGGGAACGCGGCAACTTCGGCCGGAAAGAGCAGGGTCCCTGGCTCCTTTTGCAGGGGCGGCCGGTAAAACGCTCCGTCGATTGCGTCCACCGCTACCCTGCCGCACTCGAGCATCTCGAGAACTCGTGCCAGCACGGTCTTTATGCATTGGAACTTGGCGGCCTGGTTGGGTCGTTGCGGTCCCGTCACGGGAAAATCACCTTGACGACCTCATCGATCGCCTCCATGGATTCCCGATCGTCGCTCAAGACCCCGGTGATGGCCGTGTGGCACGCCTGCCGCGCGGCCATTCCCTGGCGCATGAGCCTCGCCGCGTAAATCAGCAGCCGGGTGCTTGCACTCTCGGCCAAAGTGCCCGTCTTGAGGTCTCTGATTCTTGCCCCCAGCAGGGCGAGCTCGCGTGCGAGATCGGCTGGGACCTTCCCCTCATGGCTTATTATCCGGGCCTCCTTGTCGAGCGGCGGGTAATCGAACTCTATGGCCACGAATCTCTGTCTGGTGGATGGCTTCAGTTCCTTGGGAAGAACCTGGTAGCCGGGATTGTAGGAGATGACGAGCAGAAAGTCATCGTGCGCCTTGATGATTTCTCCCTTCTTGTCGAGGGGGAGAATGCGGCGGTGGTCGGTCAGGGGATGGATCAAGACGATCGTGTCGTTTCGTGCCTCGACGATTTCGTCCAGGTAACAGATCGCGCCGGCCCTCACCGCTTGGGTCAGCGGGCCGTCGATCCAAACCGTTTCTTCGCCTTTTATCAGGTACCTCCCCACGAGATCGGTGGAGGTCAAGTCCTCATGGCAAGCCACGGTCACCAGGTTGCCCGGCACGCGTGCTCGATCGCCGCCAAGCGTCGCCGCCATGTACTGTACGAAGCGGGTCTTGCCGCATCCCGTCGGTCCCTTGAGCATCACTGGCAGCCGCTCAGCGAAGGCCGCCGAGAAGATTTCGATCTCGTTGCCGATCGGTAGATAATACGGTATCGCCGAAGTCAGCATTTCGAGCTTTCCTTTCGTCCGAGCGCTCGCGAGCGAGGCAGCCGACGAGGACCACGACCGGCTTTGACGCTGCCAGTTACGATCCAGTTCCGCCGGCCGACTGGCCCGACGAGGAGGGCGCCTTCCCATCCGCCAGGATTTGTTCTACCAGGGAGTCGATGCGCTCCTTTACCTTCTCGTCCGCGCTGAGATCGCGGGCTCGCCTGAGAGAGGCCACCGCCTCGTCTTTTTTCCCCGCCGCCCGGTAGGCAACCCCGAGATTGAAATGCGCCTGCACGAAATCGGGATGCTTCGACACCACCTTCTTGTAACCGGCGATCGCCTTTTCCGTCTTACCCTGGTAGAGGTATGCCGTGGCCAGGTCGGTCTCGACCGCAGGGTCGCTCTCCCCTACCGCCAGGTACTGCTCGTAGTAGGATGCCGCTTTGTCGTATTGCTGGCGGTCATAGTAGATATTTCCAAGCCCGGCGAGAGCGGCAGGGTCCTTGGGTGCCAGATCCAGGACCTTTTCGTAGGAGCGCGCCGCCTTTGCGCCGTACTGCGGGTCGAACCTGCTCGCCTCGTACTGCATGCCCGCAAGCCGACGCCATTTGGCGATGTCGGCCGGGGCACCCTCGGCATCTCGCTCTAGTTCCGCGAGCGCCTCTTTTGCCTGTGGAGGAAGCCCGATCGGCGGATGCCCCTCGGGCAGTGCGGGGGCCTCGGCTTGGGATGGCACGGGCGGAGCCTGGCGCGAGGCCGTGGATAGCAAGTCCATCCAAAGGGCGAAGCCGGCAGCCAAAAAAAATACCAGGACCACGAGGCCTGGGACCATAGTGGCGCTAGAAGTCCGCTCGGCGCTGTTCCCGGCAAGCGCGGTGCCGCAGCCGCCACAGAAGCGGTCGGCGGGTCGAGCGCGACGCCCGCATTTGGTGCAGAACCGGGCTTCCGACGTGCGCTCCCCTTTGGCCATCGCGCGATCCTCCCGCACCTACGACTGATAGCACCTGGCCTCGCCTGTGGCCAGGGGGCTTAGAGTGGGCGCTAGTCGCTCGTGCGTGTCGGGCTGGGATTGGCCGGGGGGTGGCGGACTTGCTCCCGGCGGCAAACGCGATTATGGGACCGGTATGCAACTTGCGGCCAAGCTTCCCTCGCTTTCGCATCCACTCGCGCAGGCACTCGTGCTTTTTGCGATTGCGGCTGTGGTCCACCTCGCCCCTGCCGATTTACCCCTCTCGGGTGACGAGGCGATGTATGCTGCCGTGGCCAAGGAGGTGGCTCGAAGCGGAGAGCTCTTCGAGCTTCGGCTGAATGGCGCGCCGTACCTCAACAAGCCGCCGCTTTTCTTCGACGCCTTGGCTTTGGCCTTCAACCTTTTCGGCGTGAGCGATAGAACGGCGCAAGTTGCCGCGGGCTCCTTCACCGTGGCTTCGGTCCTGGCGCTGTTTGTCGCTTGCCGAATGATGTTCGGCGCATGGGAGATCGGTTTTCTCGCTGGCCTCGTTTTTCTCATGACCCCCGAGGCCGTTCACTGGGGAAGGGGAGTGCGGCTGGAGGGTATGCTCGCGGTTTTGTGTATCGCTTCCGTCGCCGCGGCTTTTCAGAGCGTGCAATGGCCCGCGGCTGGGGCGGTGACGTTTCTTGGCTGCGGTCTTGGTTTTCTCACCAAGGGGCCGCAGGGGCTTTTCCCCCTCGCCCTTCTGCCGATTCTTTGGTGGAGGGCAGGCCTGTTGCGGGCGAGGATAGGGTGCAGGTGGACGGTTTTCGGCGCCAGCGGTCTTGTCGTCGTAGTCGCGCCTTGGTTGGCCTGGCGCTGGCACGGGCACGGATTTTCGTTCGTGGAGGCCTACCTGCAAGATCAGGTGCTCTCGACCATAGTGGGGGAAGCTTGGCCAGGCCGCGGGCCGGCGTGGTACGCAGCGAAGCTTGCCCGCACCTACTGGCCTTGGGCACCCTTCGCGTTGGCGGGTGCGATCGCCGCGTGGCGCTCCTCTCCCGGAGCAGTGGCAGTGCCTGAGACGGCTTCAGCCCAAGGTCTCGGACGGCGCAGGGCCGCCGCGGAGGCATGGGGGTGGTACGCGTTATTGGTCTTTTGTATCATAAGCGTATCCGCGCTAAAAAAAGGGCGCTATCTCTTTCCTCTTTATCTCCCCTTTTCGGTATTTAGCGCGCTCGCGCTGGAGCGCATCGGCCGGAAAGTCGCGGGCTTCCGGGTTTTTTTGGCGCTGGCAGCGCTGGTTGTGGCAACCGCCTTGGCGGTCGTAGGCGACCGCCCTTCGGCCGAGGCTCAGGCCAACGTCGCTGAGGCGCTGGCTGTGGCGAGCGGCCTTGGCGAGGGGGAGCGAGTGCTGCTTACTGCGTCTGTTGCGTGGGGAAGGCACGGGTTTGGCAAGATCCTGGGATTTTATGCTAGAGGAAGGTTGCTTGCCTGTCGGGGGGACTGCGCGGATGAGCTGGGTCGGTTGGCAGGACGAGGGTCGGTGGTGATGCGAAGAGGCGAGGAGCTAAAACTGGCGGGTGTCGGGGAAGCGTCGGAGGTGGTACTTTTGACAAGACGACTCGCGGTGGTGAGCTTTGGGCCGAGCGGCACAGCGCCTCGTTCGTCGGAGGGCTCGACGAGGGGGCGAGGTCAGTGCGAGCAAGCGCCCGAAGCCTCCGCGGTCGCGGGACCGTCGCGTTGCTAGGGAGGGTGCCATCATGAGAAGGATCGGTGGGATCGTTTGCCTAATCTTTGCGTTGGGAGCTGTGCAAGCGTCGCGGGCGGAGGTGGTGCCGGGCGATGTGATCAACAAGGGGAATGCGGAGAAGGTCAAGGACCTCGTCTCCCCCGCTATCTTCTGGTGCCTGCAGCATGGGATGGAAATGAAGATCATCGCGCCCAAGCCGGTTGGTTGGCCGAAGGCTTACCGGGAAGCGACCGAGAAGTTCTCCTCCCAGGTCAAGCTCGCACCCGACGGACTCACGTTGTCGGGGCACGTGGCCGGGGCACCTTTCCCGCAGATCGATCCGAGCGATCCAGCGGTGGCGGTAAAAATTATGTGGAACTACGAGTACCGCCCCTACCCCGGAACCGACGATTTTGTCGAGTACGATTTCCCCGCCGACACGGGTGCCGTTGGCGACGGGTTGCCGATGCGGGTCGAGCGGCATTACTGGGTCGGGGAAGCACGGCGGCTTTACTACACGGGCCGGTTGTACGTCGATCCGAAGCCGGAGTACCCGAATCCCGAAGGTATAAGGTTCAAGGGAACGCTCGGTCCGCTCATCGCCCCCTTCGACCTCAAGGGGGTCGGCGCCTTGGAATACCGGCACATCGACCCGGCGGTCCAGGACGACACTTGGCTTTACGTCCCGACGCTCAGGCGGGTCCGCCGGCTCTCCACTTCCCAGCGCAGCGACGCGCTGTTCGGCCAGGATACCGACCCCGACTCTTACTGGGGGTACAACGGGCATATCGCTTGGTCGGAGTGGAAGTTCCTGGGCGAGAAGGAGATGCTCGGCGTGATCCACGGCGAGCACTACCCCATGCGTGCTTGCCCCGGGGAAGCCAACTACATGTTTTGCGACTCTTGGGAAAAGCGAAAGGTGTACGTGGTCGAGGGAACCTCGAAGCTACCGCAGTACGCGTACGGTAAGCGGGTCATCTTCATCGACAAGGAAGCGATGGTAGTCGTGTATTCCGACATTTACGATCGGAACCAGGAGCTTTGGAAGGTGTGGATCGACAACCACCAGTTCCGCAAGGCGGCGTTTCCGGGCGCCCGAGTTTACGAGGAGGAGCAAGATTTTTACGCCGGGCTCTCGATGATCGACATGCAGCTCATGCACGCAACCTACGTCCCCCACCCAGGGGACGAGCCCGCTAACCACGAGGGCTGGTATTTTAACGAGGGGAAGCGTTCGGCCACGAAGTACAGTCCCGAGGGTGCGGTGCCGGAGGTGTTTACCGTTGCCAACTTGATCGCCCGCGGCCGGTAAGGGCTTGCCGCCGCCAAAAGAGGCACCCGAGCCCTTTAGCCTGCGAGTGTCGGCTTGTGGCGATGTTTGTCTGTGGCGAGCTGATGGGAGCGGCGCGGCCCGCGGGCGCGGGAGCGCAATCGGATTGGCGACGATCGGTTCGGGCGATAGGTCTATCGAATCGGGATGGGTAATCTAGGTGCGGTCGAATCGGTCGCGGCGGCGACGCAAGTCGCTCCCCTTGAGTCTCACCTCGACCGATCCTTCTTCGCCGGTCGGTTCCAAAACGGGGCTAAAGCTTGCCACCCAGCGACTACCCTCGGTTGCGAGCCACTTCGGTACCACCTCGCGCAGAACGCCTCTGCCCCCTTCGCTGTGACGTCCCTTTCCGTAAACTATTTGAACGCGGTCGCACCCCGCGCGCTCTGCTTCGTCCAGGAACTTCGCCGTTTGCGCCAACGCCTCCTTGACGCCCAGGCCGTGAAGGTCGAGAGAGGGAAGGGTGTCAGCGAGCTTCCCGGCTGAGAGCACCCGAGTCATGCGTGCCAAGAGGCGATCGACCCAAGCTAGCATATGGGATCTCGTTTGCTTTGTTTTCCCTACCGCTGACTCCCCGGATCACTCGAAGCGCAGCGCCTCGATCGGGTCTAGCCTTGAGGCTCTGTGGGCCGGGTAGTAGCCGAAGAAGATCCCGACGGCCGCTGCGAAAACCAGAGCGGCTGCGGCCGACGCGGGCACGAAGACGACCGGCCACTCCGTGACGGTCTCCACCACGCGGGTGACTGCGAAGCCCAAAATCACGCCGATCAAACCCCCGCTTCCGCTGATGACCGCCGCTTCTACCAAAAACTGGGTCAGAATATCGCGGCTCTTGGCGCCCACCGCCATGCGCAAGCCGATCTCCCGCGTGCGCTCAGTCACGGATACGAGAAGGATGTTCATGATACCGATCCCGCCGACGAGCAAAGAGATAGACGCTATCGCCGCGAGCAGCCTCGTCATCACCTTGCCGGCAGCCTGCGAGGCGCTGGCAATCTCGCCCAGGCCCCGCACTGCAAAATCGTCTTCCTCACGATCGCCGATGTTGTGGGTCCGTCTTAGAATCCGTTCGATCTCGGCTTGGGCTCGATCGAGCACCTGCGAGCTTCTCGCCTTGACGTAAATGAACTGGACCGTCCCCAGGATCTCACGTCCCAGAACCTTGCGCTCCGCGGTGGAGAAGGGCATGAGCACGACATCGTCCTGGTCCTGTCCCCAACTGGTTTGCCCCTTGGCTGCCAGGGTCCCGATCACCCGGAAAGGGACGTTGCCGATTCTTATCGTAGCCCCCACAGGATCCTGTCCCGGGAAGAAGAGCTCCTCCAGGACGGTCTTGCCCAGCACGCACACCCGCGCTGCCCCCTTCTCGTCGTGCTCGTTGAAGAAACGCCCCGAAGCCAGCGGCCAGTCGCGCACGCCCAAGTAACCGGGGGTGGTTCCTTGAACCGCAGTTCTCCAATTCTTTCGCCCGAATACGACTTGCGCTACCCCCCGGTTGGCATAGCTTACCGCAAGGACGGAAGGAGCCTCGCGTTGAATGGCCTGGGCGTCGGCGACGGTGAGCGTAGAGCGCATCCCCCAGCCCGACCTCGCGCCGCCGGAGGTGATCGCGCCCGGGATCACGAAGAGGATGTTGGTTCCCAGGCTGGCGATCTGGGCTTGCACGAAACGGTTGGCTCCCTCTCCCACGCTCACCATGGCTATTACCGCCGCCACCCCGAAGATCACCCCAAGCATGGTCAGAACGGAGCGGAGGCGGTTTCGCCAGACTGCCGTGGCAGCCAGGGTGGCCGTCATCACGATGAATTTGGCTCTCATGGGGAAAGAGAAGGGCCGTCGGAGAAAGCCAGCGCCGAATCTTCGGTCACGCGGCCGTCGCGAAGCGAGATTCTTCGGCGGGCCCAAGCAGCGACGGTCGGGTCGTGGGTAACGACCACCACTGTCAAACCCCTTTCTCGGTTCAAGGAAGCGACGAGAGAGAGGATTTCGGCCCCGCTTTGGCTGTCCAAGTTGCCGGTTGGCTCGTCGGCAAGCAGCAGATCCGGTTCGTTGACCAGAGCGCGGGCGATAGCCACCCGCTGTTGCTGTCCCCCGGAGAGCTGGCTCGGGCTGTGCGAGGCCCGATCGGAGAGGCCCACCTGCGCAAGGGCTCGCTTCGCGGCCCGCCGCTGCTCCGCAAGCGGGAGCGGGCTGTAGTAGAGGGGAAGCTCGACGTTTTCCAAGGCCGACGTGCGAGGAAGTAGCGAGAAACTTTGAAAGACGAATCCGATCGAGCGATTGCGGATCTGGGCAAGCCGCGTCGGCGATAGCTCGCTCACCTTTTCTCCCTTGAACCAGTATTCACCCGAGGTCGGCCGATCGAGGCAGCCCAGGATATGCATGAGCGTCGATTTGCCGGAGCCGGAGGGGCCGGTGATGGCGACGAACTCGCCACGCTCGAGAGCGAAACTAACATCGCTAACGGCGGCCACCCCGATCTCCCCGACGCGATAGAGTCGGGTGAGCCTTTCTACCCTGAGAAGCTCGCTCACCTTTGCCTACCTGCCTCTTTGCTTGTCGGCATCCCTGCGATAACGCGGCCCGAAGCCGGGAGGGTGTCGGTCGGCCTGCCCGGCCTCGGGGACGGACGCCAACCCCACTATGACCTCGTCCCCCACGTCCAGTTCATCGCCCAAGACCTCGGCGAAGACACCGTCGCTGATACCGAGCGAGACCTCCACGGCTCTCACCCCGCCAGTTTCGTTCAGGAGCCATACTCGGCGCCCGGTGGATGTGCCCGACATCTCCTGCGAGCCGTCCAGCTCGGGCGGGGTGAAATAGAGCGCGGCGATCGGGATCTTGAGCGCGTCCTCCCGTCTTGCCGTTACGATCGACACGGATGCGGTCATGCCCGGCTTGAGCTTCAAATCGTCGTTGGCGACTCTTACGATGACGTCGTAGGTGATCACGTTCTGGACATTTTGCGGAGCATTGCGCACCTGGCTCACCGTTCCTGTAAAGACTCGCTCGGGGTAGGCATCGACGGTAAAGGTTGCCTCCTGGCCCTCCGCTACCAGTCCGATATCGGCTTCGCTCACCGCCGCGTTCACCTGCATTTTGCGCAGATCGCCAGCGATCAGGAAGAGCGTCGGGGTTTGGAAGCTTGCGGCAACTGTCTGGCCCACGTCCACGTCTCGGGAAATCACGACTCCGTCGAGGGGCGACACGATATCGGTGTAAGCGAGATTGACCTCCGCTTCCGCCAGGCGGGCTCGCGCCTGCTCGACTTTCGCTTCATCCAGCGCGACTTCCGCCTGGGCCTGCTCGAAGGCGGTGTTCGCCTCGTCCAATTCGTCTTTCGATAGCGTCTTGGCAGCGAAGAGCTTGCGACTGCGCCTCAAGCGAATTTCCTTTAGATGCATTTCCGCTCGCGCCTTTTCGAGCGTCGCTTGCGCATTGGTAAGTTCCGCCCGTGCCTGCCGTACACGCAGTGCGAAGGGGCGGGGGTCGATTTTCGCTACCAATTGTCCTTGGGTCACCGCCGAGTTGAAATCGGCAAAGACCGACTCGATCGGGCCGGATACGTAGGTCCCGACTTGGACCAGCGTGGTGGGATTTACCGTGCCGGTGGCGCTTACCGAGGCAACGATGCTGCCGCGGCTTACGACTTCGGTGCGATACTTGACGTTGGCGGGCCCGCCTGAGTCGCAAGCGGCCAGGGTCGCCGAAAGGAGGCCTATGGTGGCTGCGAGCCACCGGCGCCCGGGTCCACTGCCGGACCGTCGAGGGGCACCTCGGCGAATCGCCTCTCGGTCTTGCGTTCGCATCGGGCCTCGACCGCTGCGCTTGCGCCTCGCCACGCGGGAACAGGGCACAGCCATGCTACCAATCTATCATATCAAGCTTGCAAGATCGCGGCTAACCCAGGTAGCCTCCCAGCGCCCGCATGATTCTCCTCCGTAGAACGACCCCCCTATTGACGCGCGCAGCCCCGGCGCGATTCACCCCGGGGCCTGGTCGGCCCAGGCGGGCACGGACGCAAACGCTTCTACCCGGCTAGGCTCTGAGGTTTTTCTTCTTCCGCGAGCCCGAGGCATCTGATAAGTTTCCTTCGCTTTGGGCCTTGGGCCACGAGCCTCCTCGCTTCGGCAAAGCCGGGGCGGGAGCGTGCGGCTTCCTTGGTGCGGGTGGGGATTCGCAGACGCGGGAGAAGGCAACGGAGGTCGGTATCGGGTAGCGGGATGAAGAGAATAGCAGTTAACCTGGTAAAGGTCGTGGTAACCCTCACCATACTCTGTCTTATTTTCGAGAGGTTCCAGATCGGTTTCCGCGACATAGCTGAGTCTTTCAAGCAAAAACCGATCTGGTTTGCGCTCTCCTTTCTCATGCAGGTCGGGGCCATCGTTTTCTCGATCTTGAGGTGGAATGTCCTCCTCATAGGCCAGAACCTGCGGGTTCCCTTTTCGCACATCGTCAAGACCTTCCTCGTTGGCAGGTTCCTCGGCACGTTTACGCCGACCGGCATCGGGTTGGAGGCGTACAAGGCTTACGACATAGCCCGGTACACGGGCAGAGCGGAGGCCTCGGTTTCGGTGGTGCTGATCGAGAAAATGATAGGCACGTTCTTTTCTCTGAGTCTTCTGGTGTTGATTACCCTACCATTTTTTATCGGCTCGCTGGACATCAGGTTTCTCTACGTGTTCGGGGCCTTTTTCAGCGTCCTCTTGCTAGTGGCGCTGGTGTTGCTCTTTAGGCCGGGTCTCTTTCGCACGTTTCTCCATTTCAATTTCCCGTTCAAGGAAAAGATCTACAAGCCTCTCAGCAACACCATCGACGCCTTCACCGTGTACAGCGAGAACAAAGGGAGCCTGATCGGTGCCATTTTGCTCGGGTTGGTCGTCTATCTTTTCTGGTTCCTGACTTACTACGCGAACTCTCTTGCCCTGGGTGCGGGGCTTGCGCTCACCGATATCCTCAAAGTCGGCCCAATGACGCAGATCGCGACGATGATTCCACTCTCGATCGCCGGGATTGGGTTGCGAGAGGGGGCGTTCTTGGGCCTTCTCGACAGCCTCGGAGTGGTTCGAGGGGCTCCTGCGGCTGCCCGCACGGCGATGATGCTCTCGGCTACCATGGTCTACTTCATTTCGATCTCGGTAAACGTCTTTGGCGCAGTCATCTTTCTCACGAGGCGAACCGATTACCGAGAGCAGATGCAAGAGATGAGAAAGTCTTGGAGCGAGGGCTAAGGGCTGCTCGAGAATGCTTAGTCGCCCCGACATTGGGGCGTGGAGAGAAACGGGAATTTACATCCGGCAGGTCCGAGCTCGAGTCGCGCGCGAGGTGGGCGGCGTTGGAATTCTCGATGCCACGCCGACGCGAGAGTCTCGCCGGTCGAGGAGGTCTTCGATGGAAAAGGTGCCTTTAGGTCTTTCGCGGGAGACGTTTCTCAGCGAGTACGCCCGCTTTTTCGGGGCTAACCGCATATCGGCGATCGACAGCCTGGGGTTTCTCTTGCTCGAGGGGTCGGCCGAGGGCGCCTTTTTCTTCGACACGGCTGGTCGACGCTATCTGGACCTTTGGTGTGCCGGCGGCAACTTCAGTCTCGGACATCGCCATCCCGTGGTAGCCAGAGCCATGCGCGAGGCTGTGGAGCGGGAGGAATTCGGCTGCCTGTTTTTCTTCAGCGAGGCCAAGGCGGAGCTTGCCCGAAGGCTCGCTCTGTACACGCCAGGGCGGCTCGAATGCTCTTTTCCGACGGTCACGGGCGGCGAGGCAATCGACCTCGCGATCAAGGTGGCGCGCGGCGCTACCGGCAGAAAAGAGATAATTTACGCCGAGCATGCGTATCATGGCTGTACCGGATTGGCGCTCTCTATGATGGCCCGAGGGGATATGCGGGATTTCGCCGAGCCGCTGGCCCCGGGGTTCACGGAGGCGAGATACGGGGACCCGGCGGACCTGGCGGCGAAGATTTCGGAGAAAACCGCGGCGGTCGTCCTCGAGCCGGTCAGAACTGATTACGACATGGCCGTCCCCGAGCCCGAGTATTTCGCCGAAGTGAGGCGGCTGTGCGACCGCAGCGGTGCATGCCTGATCGTCGATGAAGTGGTGACGGGTATGGGGCGGCTCGGCAGGCTTTGGGGCTGCGAGCACTGGACCGTGGAACCCGACATGCTGGTTACAGCAAAAGGGCTTTGTGGTGGGTACTACCCGATGTCTGCCGTCGTGGCCCGGCCCGACCTCTTCGACATCTTCGCGCAATCTCCCTTCCGACAGATTTCTTCCTTCGCCTGGTCGAATCTGGGCGCTCGGGTCGCCGCGGCGGCTCTCGACGAAACGGTACGACTCCTGCCTTCGCTCGAGGAAAAGGGTTCGTTGCTACAGGCGGTTTTGGAGCGGGCAGCGGCGCGCTATCCTGACTTGCTGCGATCCACGCGGCGCGTGGGCATGATGCTCGGAATGGATTTTCGAGACGAGGCCACGGGGCTTCGTTTCGCCTCCATGATGTTTGCCGCCGGCGTCTTTGTGGTAGCGTCGAGTCAGAACATGGGCACCATCAAGCTATACCCTCCTCTCGTGATCGAGCGCGAGGAGATCGACCTGTTTGCCGACCGTTTCGAGGACACGCTCGCTAAGATGGCTTAGGTAGGGGGGAAGCCTTGCGGAAATGGAGCGCCGATGCGGTGCGGGTCGGCCCTCAGCGCCCGAGTTGCAATCTGTACATCGGCTCGGCACGCTCGACCAATGGGCTTGCCGCGAATTCCTTGGCCGCGCGCAGCACGTTGGCATCCGGCGCCAGCAACAAGATGTAGCCTGGGGTCGAGTCCTGGTTAGAAGCCGGCTGCACGCCACGGGCGCGGTATTTGTTGCAGAGACGGTCCAGAGTCGGGTCTCCGAATCTTATCGGTCCTCGGCCGCCTCCGGCCAGCTCGGCGGCTCTCGCAGCCGCTTCCCCCTTGAAGCTTACCAGGATCTGGCCGTCGATGAACCCATAGCCCCCAGGTGTGGCAGCCGCCACGGGCTGCTCGGCCGGCAAGATAGCGACCTTCCGGCTTGCCCTCTCCTCGTTGGGTTCGATGCGTTTCGTCACGCAACCTCCGAGCGCCACTGCGGCGGCGGCCACCAGGCGTGGGCCCAATCGCCTGCAGAACTCGTTCACCGGCTCTGCCTCCTCAGCCCTTCTTCAGTGCCTCCTCAATCATCTGCTTGAATCCGTCCACCGAGCGGTTTTGCAGAAGCTTCCCATTTACGAAGAAAGTAGGTGTGCCACGCACGTTCACGGTTCTCCCGAGCTCCACTTCCTCCTGGATTTGCTGTTTCAGCGCCGGGTCGCCCATATCCTTTTCGAAGCGGGCCAGGTCCAGGTCGAGCCGTCGCGCAATCTCCTTGAAAGTAACGTCGTTGAGAGAGCGATTGTTCTTGTAGAGTTCGTCATGCATCTCCCAGAACTTTCCCTGGCGCCCTGCCGCCAGAGCGGCCAGAGCAGCGGGCTCCGCGGCCGGGTGGATCTGAGTGAGCGGAAACTGCTTCATGACGAAGTTTACCTTGTCCGGATATTCTTTCAGTACCTGCTCGACCAGCGGCTGAGCCTGGGCACAGAACGGGCACTGGAAATCGGAAAACATGGTAATGGTCACTGGCGCTTCCTTCGCGCCGCGGACGTGTGACTTGCCGATCGGGATGGTGTAGACCCGGTTGGGGTCCACTTGAGCCGCCGGGGCGGTTGGCGTCCGAGCACCCGCTTTGGCAAGCTCGACCTTGAGTTCCGCGATGCGGTTCACGATCTCCTGCTGCTTCTGCTTTATCTCTTCGATGTCCTGCTTTGTTGCACAAGCCCCCGCTAAAAGCAGAAGCACTGAGCCCAGTATTGCCCTCTTCGTAAGAAATCCACCCTTCATTACCGATTCGCTCCTCCCTGTAAATACGCAAAGAGCCGGGAGCGAAGTCTTCGCTCCCGGCTCTTTCCCCGCTAGGGGCCTCCCGCAGATGCCGCCGCGCCTATCCCTTCCCCTTCTTCTTGAGCTCTTCGTCGATCATCTGTTTGAAGGCGTCTAGCGACCGGTTTACGACCCTGCGCCCATTCACGAAAAACGTGGGCGTGCCACGCACGCCGACGCGTTGCCCCAACTGAGTCTCCTCGGCAACCTGCTTCTTTACTTCTTCCGAGTTCATGTCCTGTTCGAACTTCGCGACGTCTAGGCCGACCTCGGCTGCGATCTTCTTGATATTCTCGGCACTGAGGTCTCTGTAGTTTTTGTAAAGCGCCTCGTACATCTCCCAGTATTTCCCCTGTTTGCCGGCTGCCACGGCCGCGCGTGCGGCTGGATCCGCGTTCTGGTGAAAACTCAGGGGAAACTGCTTCGCCACGAAATTGACCTTGTCCGGGTAGGCTTGCAGGATTTGGTCCACCAAACTGGTGGCCTGAGCGCAGAACGGTCATTGGAAGTCGCCGAACTCGACTATGGTTACCGGTGCATCCTTCGGCCCGCGAATGTGGGAGTTGCCAATCGGTATATTCTGAACCGCCGCCACATCGACTGGCGGTGGGGCAGCCGGGCGCGCGGCGGCGAGCTTGGCAACGTCCCCCTTGAGCTCAGCCAGCTTAGCCAGGATTTCGTTCTGCTTACTCTTGATCTCTTCGACGTCTTTCTTATCCGCGCAACCCGCTGCCATGAGGGCAACAATGGTCGCAACGGAAGCTAAGAACACGCCACCTCTCTTCATAAGACCTCCTCTCCCTTGCGGACCGGTGGATGGCTCCCCACAGCCCGACCTCGAATGGTGTCGCTCGGGCGGTGCGCCCGCGGCGCAGCGGCTTTCCGCGTCGGCGAAACCCGCCCCTCGCCCAACCCGCCCGAGAAATTGTTTCCGCTACCGCTAAACGAAAGACCCATCGCCGCCTCGAGCGCAAAAGATTACCCTGTTTCTTCAGCACTTTTCAAGAACCCGACGGGGACTTCCTCACCCCTCGCTTTCGGGTTGGGGACCGATCCGACTGGCGCGGCCGATTTTCGCGGAGCACCCGCGCAAGGCAGAACGCCGACAATCCCACGATAAGCGACCAAGAGAGAATCAGCATGAGCCACCCGCCAGCCGTCACAGCGCGGATATTACTTGCACCCGCGACCAGCCGCAACCGGCCCACGTCGGTCCCGGTGTTCGCGGCGCTTCCGGGCTCAAGGGTGGGGTGCAGGACGCTTGCAGGGACTTGCTTTTTCCCGCGCGCCGGGGGAGTTTTGGCGACCATGCGCCCTTTCCGCAAGCCGAGCGAGAACCGGCGACGCTGGCTTAGGCCGCTTCAGGTGGCTGTCAGCGTGGGAGCCGTCGGCTACCTCGCCTATCGGACGGAGCCCGCGAAAATCGCCCGACAACTGCGCGACGCGGATCCTGCATATCTGCTGGTGGCGGTTGTTCTCTATCTCCTCGGGCAGGTGGTGAGCGCGTACCGCTGGGGGCGGATCGGGAACTCCGTGGGTTTGGGAGAGGGGTTTGGAAGCTACCTGCGCTTTTACTTTGTCGGCATGTTTTTCAATTTCTTCGGCCCGAGCACCTTGGGAGGGGACCTGGTGAGGGCGCTTTACCTTACCGAGCTTACGCGCCGTCGCGCGCTCGCTTTCAATTCCGTGCTCTTCGATAGGTTGTCTGGACTGGTCGTTTTGATCGCGATCGGGGGGGTCGCTTTCGTCGCTTTCCCGCAGTACGGGCTACCGGGGCCGCTTCTGGTAGTGACCGTTTGCCTAGGCACCGCTCTGTTTGCCGGTTGGTGGGTCGCTCCCAGGTTGGCCCGACTCCTGCTTCCGCCGCACAGCCGCGTCCGCCGGCTCGTGGCCAACGATCTAGCGCCATTTTGGCACGACCGGCGGATGCTTCTCGCGGTTGTGGCCGTCTCTCTGGTATTCCATTCTATCCAGATAGCGGCGCAACTCGCCGTGAGCGAGGCCCTGGGGCTGGCCGTTCCGCTCTCTTACATCTGCATATTCCATCCGCTCGTCAGCGTGGTAAGCGCCGTGCCGATAAGTCTAAGCGGGATCGGTTTGCGCGAAGGAGGCTATCTTTACTTCCTGAAGCACATTGGAATCGCACCTTCCTTGGCGGTTGCCTACGGTGTCGCCTGGTTTGCCGTGATGCTCGTCTGCGGGCTCTTGGGCGGGCTGGTATTTCTCTTCTCCGGGGGGCGGCTTCCCCGACTCACGTTGCCGCCCGATTTGGGGAGGGAGCTGCGCGATGGCGCTTAGGCAGGCTAGGCTTTGTCGGCCGGCCGGGGTCAGCTCTTCGAGAAATTGGGTTCTCCCGGGCCCGGGTCGCTGATCCAGGTGTAGCTGTGAGATGCCCTCGGGTGGCTTCCGGTTACGGCAAAGGACGTACTTAGGTCTCCCGAGTTGCCGGCCGTGACGGATATCGTCAGGTCATCGGGAACCACAAGGCCATCGAGCTCGCTCAGATTTGCAGTGTAGTAGAGATGACTGGTGAAGAACGCCTCCTCTGCCGTGGCCACATTTCGCACGGTGGTTTGCACGTCCGCATCGTGTCCTCGGGCGCGAAACTCTGAATACTGAGGGAGTGCAATTGCCACTAGGATGCCTATGACCCCGGTTACCACCATGAGCTCGAGAAGCGTGAACCCGGCTTGCGTGCCCGGGTTTCTTGCTCGTCTGATCATGTCAAACAACCTGGCCATTTTCCTATCCCCCGGGGTGAGAGCGGAGCAATCCGAATGCCAGCGCTCGAGAGCAGGCTCGATTCCCGAGAAAAGAGCCTGTAAATCGCAAGAAAGCACGCTCCTCTGGCCGCAAACTTTGCAGGTTCGTTGACAACGCCCACTGCGCTCGGTGGCAGTGGGAGTGACGCGGTGGACGAAAATTGTCCATTCGCGCCAGCTTTTCTTTGCAACGCTCAAACCACGTCGTTTGCCATTTGGCGGCCTGCCTCCTATCGTGGGAATCGATGAGCAGAGGCAAGGCGCCCGAGGTGCTGGTAGCCGGTGCAGGGGCGATCGGCTCGGTTGTAGGGGGGCTTCTCGCCGTCGGGGGCGCCGGTGTCACGCTCCTTGGCCGTCCCGAGCACCTCGGCGCAATCGCGCGAAGCGGGCTCGCCATAGAAGGGATATGGGGGTGCTACGAGATAAAGAACTTGGCGGTCGCGGCCGACTCCTCGGCGCTGCGAGCTGGCTACGACCTCATCCTCCTCACCGTCAAGTCGTACGACACCGATGCCATGTTGGAGATCGTGGCGCCGCTGCTCGACCGCGATGGCTCGCTCATCTCGCTTCAAAACGGGCTCGGGAACGTCGAAAAAGTGCTGGCCGCTGTGGGTCCTGAAAGAGCCCTCGGCGCAAGGGTGATTTTTGGGGCGGAGATTGCGCGGCCAGGCGTGGTGCGGGTGACCGTGTGCGCGGATAGCGTTTCGATCGGAGCGGTCGCAGCACACGATAGGAGGGCATGCGAAAAGGCCAGGCGGTGGGCAGAGCGCTTCGCGGCCTCGCGCATACCGTGCGAATATACGCCGGACCTGTCCGCCGCTTTATGGGGCAAGGTGCTTTACAACGCTCCGCTAAACGCGCTAGCCGCATTATTGCGAGTTCCCTACGGTGTGTTGGGGGAGTTGGAGGAGGCAAGAGAGATCATGAACGCCTTGATCGAAGAAGCGTTTGCGGTTGCGCTGGCCGGCGGCGTGGAGCTTCCGTGGAAGCAGGCCGAGGACTACAAGCGCGTTTTTTACGGGCGGCTTTTGCCTGCCACTCGCGAGCACCGCTCCTCTATGCTACAGGATCTCGAGCGGGGCAGGCGAACCGAAGTGGACTCGATAAACGGAAGCGTTTGGCGGCTGGGCCGGCGGGCTGGCGTTCCAACGGTTGTAAACGCCACCATCACGCGGCTCGTGCACTTGGCTGAGAGGGTGCGCAAGCTTTCCCTCGGCCACCCGGAGCCATGATCGCGCTCTCTCGGAAGGTAGTGGATGAAATAAAGCTGCACGCAAGGGAGAGTTTCCCTGCGGAGTGCTGCGGGGCTGTCCTGGAGAGCGAGGATGGAGAGCTGGTGCGGCGTATTACCAACATCCAGGACCGGCTTCACGCCGAGGACCCCCTGAATTTCCCCCGCACTGCCGCCAACGGTTACCATATGGATGAGCGCGAGCTTTTCGAGCTCTTGCGCGACGTGGATAAGCGGGGCTGGCTCCTCAAGGCCTTTTACCATTCCCATCCCAACCACGGACCATATTTTTCCGCCGAAGACACGCGCAGGGCGCTTCTTTGGGGGGAGCCAGCCTATCCCGGCACCGCTTTTATCGTCATCTCGGTTCTCGAGGGTGACGCCAAGGAGATCCGAGCTTACGGCTGGGACGCACAGAAGAGAAAATTCGTGGAGGAGCCCCTCATCGTGGGCGACTGAGCGGGCTTATCGCCGCTGGCTTTGACGGGGCGTCGAGCTTCGATGATAGTTAGGGTCCGCAACGTCGGTTTCAACTGCCGGGTAGAAGGAGCTGGCGAGCAGTTGGTAGTCCTTACACATGGGCTCGCCTCGCATTTGGGAACCTGGGACGCACTGGCCCGGCACTTGAGGAGCCGGTTTATGGTATTGCGCTGGGATTTGCGGGCCCATGGCCGCTCGGAATCACCGCACGGCTCGTATTCCATCGAAGGTCTGGCGGCTGATCTCGCCGGGATCTTGGACGCGCTGGATGTCGAAAGCGCGCACGTCCTCGGCCATTCAGCCGGTGGAGTGATCGCCATGCGTTTCGCGCTCGATTTCCCAGCGCGGGTTCGCAGTCTGATACTGGTAAGCACTGCCAGTGAGTGCAACGCCAGGGCCCGAGATTTCTACGAGAATCTGGCACGGACGGCAGAAGCCGACGGGGGGGAGGCAGTACTAGCTTTGCTGGGCATGGAGAGGCAGGCAGGCGCCATCGCCCCGGAGCCGATTGGCTTCGCCAAGGTCGCCCGCTGCATGGGTAGCCTCCATGTGGAGCCGCTTACGAGCAGGCTCGGCGCGATCGTGGTTCCCACTCTGATCATGGTGGGCGAGAAGGATTTTCTCGGAGCCGGAGGCTCGGTGATCATGTCCCGGCGGATCAAACGCTCCCGGCTCCGGATCGTTCCGGAAAGGGGCCATCCGATCCATCTCGAGGATCCGACGGCATTCAACCAGAGCGTTTCGGAGTTTCTGGAGAAATTATGACGGGCTAAAAGCGACGAATGCCGGCGCCGGGTAGTGAACACCACCTAACCACCGCCAACCGGCTCTGCGATCAGCGAGTGTGCGGTCGCCCGCACGACTGTGGCCCTGACCAACTCACCGAGCGCTGCCCGTGCGGGGACAACGGCGGCCTTGAACTGGGCCGTCTTCCCGCTCGACCAGTGTGGCTGCCGCCTGGCCGGGCCCTCCACCAGAATCTCCACCTCGCGCCCCACCCACTTGCGGTTTTGGCGAAGCGAGATGGCCTCCTGCAAGGTTATGACCTCGCTCAGGCGGGCTCGCTTTTCCTCCTCGGTCACCGTTTCTTTCCACGCGAAGGCCTTGGTCCCTTTGCGGGGAGAGTACCTGAACATGAAGGCGCCGTCGAACTCCACTTCTTTCATGACGGCCAGCGTCGCCCGAAAGTCATTTTCAGTCTCGCCTGGGAAACCCACTATGACATCGGTTGTAATGGCTAGGTCGGCAATGGAGCGGCGCAGCGCGTCGACGGTTCGCAAGTACTGACTCACGGTGTAGCTGCGATTCATCCTTTCCAATATGGCATCCGACCCGGACTGCAACGGCAAGTGAATTTGCGGCGCGACTTTGGGGTTTCGAGCCATCGACCGTATCAGATCCGAGGTTATGTCGCACGGGTGCGGGGAAGTGAAGCGAATGCGTCTTATACCCTCGATTTCTGCGGCTTGCTCGAGCAGCCCGGCGAAGTCGAGCTGGCCGTCACGGTAGCTGGTCACGGTTTGCCCGAGAAAGACGACCTCCTTGAAACCACGGCGGGCCAGCGCGCGGACTTCCGCGAGGACTTCGGCCGCGGGGCGACTGCGCTCCCTTCCCCTGACGAACGGAACTATGCAAAAAGTACAGAATCGGTCGCAGCCCCGCATAATCGTAACCCACGCTCTGACCCCCTCGCTTCGCCTCGGTGTTATGCCCGAATAGATCTCGGTTCGATCGAGCTGCACGCGCACCGCCGCAGATGGCCCGCTCTCTTGCCTGCCGTTGGCGAGGAGATGGGGAAGGCTGCGATACGAGTCCGGGCCCACGACGAAGTCCAGGGCCGGGATACGCGCGAGCAATTCGGATTTTAGGTGCTGTGCCACACACCCGCACACGCCCAGCCGCACGCCCGGGCGCCTTGCCTTGAGGCTGGCTAAGTCCGCCAGGCGACCGATCACTCTCTCCTCGGCTCGCTCCCGGACGGCACACGTGTTGACCAGAAGCACGTCGGCTTCCTCGGGACGGTCTATGAGCGCGTACCCATGTGTCCCAAGACACCCAGCGATTAGCTCGCTGTCGGCCAGATTCATCTGGCAGCCGTAGCTTTCGATGTAGACGAGACTGCCACTCATCGTGGCTCAAGCTATAGCTCTGGTCGGCGCGCCAGGCAACAAGAGTGGACCCGCAGCATTTGCGCACGCCACATGAGATATGTAAGCTAGAGGGCCGGAAGATGAGCAAGGGTCGGCTAGATCCAACGGCTTCGGTGACACCGCCGCGACGCGTGGCACCTCGGCAGCAGGCGTACACGGACCTCGAGGCCTCTCTTCTTCTTTGCCCCAAGTGTGGAAAGGCGATGCCTGTGCGAAAACGGCTTCTTCTCATCTTGCCGGAGGGGGAAAAGTACGAGTACCTCTGCGTTCAGTGCTCGGCCACCTGTGGCACGAAGGTGGAGCCGCCCCGCGCACCCGCCTCGCCCTTCGTTTCGGCCGGTCTTCTGTAGTAAGATTGGCCCGAAGGGAAAGCAGGGTGGCGCAAGGGCGCTGACGCTGGGGGGGCGCGCGGTGGGTTCGTCGACGGGGGCCGGGGCTCTGCGCAGTGTTCGGAGGCGTGGCTATGCGAGTAGTGCTAGTCGATGACCACACTTTGTTCAGGCAAGGGCTGCGCACCTTGCTCGAGAACCAGGGTGCCTGCGAGATAGTGGGGGAGGCCGAAGATGGGCGCCAGGCCGTGAGCCTCGTGATGGAGACACGCCCCGATGTCGTTGTGATGGACATCGCGATGAAAGGGCTGAATGGCTTGGAGGCTACGCGGCAAATCCGGCGTCGGTTTCCGGAAACCAAGGTGATAGTTCTCTCCATGCACATGGTGGAATCTTACGTTCAGCATGCGCTCGAGGCTGGTGCGTCGGCGTACCTCCTCAAGAGTGCGGCTGGGAGCGAGCTTCTCGCAGCGATCGAAAGCGTGGCAAGCGGTGGAAGCTATTTTAGCGGTCCGATATCCCGTCTCATAGTCGAGGGGTATCTCGAGCACGTGAGGGCGACAAGCGACAAGCGGGCACGGTTGGCCATGTTGACCTCCAGGGAAAAAGAAGTCCTGCAACTCATTTCGGAGGGACACAGCTACAAGGAGATAGCTTCGACACTCAAGATCAGCCCGAAGACGGTGGGACAACATCGCGACCGCCTGATGCAAAAGTTGGGCTACCGCCGCACGGCCGACCTCGTGAGGTTTGCCCTGGAACAGGGCGTGACGCCGCAATCCAGCTGAACTTGCCGCGTCAGCCAGCCCTTCGCCCTTTTGATTTCTCGTGTGAATTAAGGTACTTAGCATAGAAAGCAAGGGAGAAGTCGATATTTTGCGATACGTATACCTGAAATAGGGAATTTTTCCGCGCTCTATAGGGAATTTGGTGGATTTACAACGCCAGTAAGATCCGGCATAAGAGATCCTGTCGTGGGGGGTGTGTTCGGGCATTCCTAAATGCCTTTCCAGAACACTCGTGCCTCATGGCTTTATCCTCCTTCTCTTCAGGAGCCGGTGCCTCGGGCCACGGCACCCCGAGGTCACCGGCCCTGAAGGGCCTCGAGGGCGCGGTTTTTTCGCACGGATCCGGTTCAGTATGAGAATGGTTCCGTAAGGAGACCACCCGGCCGGGGGGTGCGCCGAGCGAGAGATCAGTTGCTGCCGAGCCAAAGGAACTCGTAAATGAAGGCTAAAGGGGATCACCATCTTCACGACGCGTCTTCCGTTCGTTGCGCAATCGTCACCATAAGCGACACCAGGTCCATGCAAACGGACTTGAGCGGCGCGGCTATCAAGGCTCTTCTCGAAGAAGGGGGGCACCGAGTGTCCGCCCACGAGATCGTGCCAGACGAGGCCGGCCGGATCAGGGAGAAGCTCTTGGCGATCGCCGAGGGCGGGCTTGCCGACGTCATCGTTGCGACTGGCGGTACCGGAATCACCAGCCGGGACCGCACTTACGAGGTGGCGCAGGAGCTCGTGGAAGTGGAGCTGCCCGGCTTCGGCGAGATTTTTCGGATGCTGAGCTTCCAGGAGGTGGGTGCCGTCGCTATCCTGAGCAGGGCGATGGCGGGGATTCTGAGGCAACGGGTGGCTCTCTTCGTCTTGCCGGGATCCGAGGCCGCAGTGCGTTTGGCAGTGTCGAGGCTGATCGCTCCCGCTTTGGGTCATCTCGTAGGGTTACTGCGAAAATGACGACGATAGCGGTGGCAGTAAACTTCTTCGCGCAGGTGAGGGAGCAGGTAGGGAAGAAACACCTGGAGGTCGAGCTACCGCTTGGGGCTACGGTCAAGGATCTGTGGAGTGAGCTCTTGGCGCGTTTTCCGGCTTTGAGCATGGGCCCGAGGATTCGGGTCGCAGTGAATCGGGAGTATGTCGATGAGAATCGGGTCTTGTCGGACCGAGACGAAGTCGCGATCATACCGCCGGTGAGCGGAGGTGCGGATATTTACGCCCTCACTGGACGGCGCATAAGTGTAGCGCAGGCCCAAGCTGCGGTCGCGTCCCCGGGAGCGGGGGCAACGGTGATCTTCGTGGGTACCACACGAGATCAAAATGAGGGCCGGGTGGTGGAGGAACTCGAATACGAAGCCTATGCGGAGATGGCCGAGGCCAAGATGCGAGAGATCGGTGAGGAAATGCGCAAGCGGTGGGATTTGGTGGGGATCGCCATGATTCACAGGATCGGGAGGGTGGCCGTCGGGGAGGCGAGCGTGGTTATCGCGGTCTCGGCGCCCCATCGCGAAGAGGCGTTTGCGGCGTGCCGCTTCGCGATCGACACTCTCAAGACTGCGGTCCCGATCTGGAAGAAGGAGCGCTATCGGGACGGTTCTCGCTGGATCGGTTAGCGGCCTTGGAAGCGAGGCGCCCGCTTTTCCTTGAACGCACGCGGTCCCTCTTTGGCGTCCTCCGTGCGAAACACCGGCAACCCGTACTCCAACTCCTTGGAGAGAGCTTCGGCGATCGGAAGGCCCGAGCACGCGAGGGCAGATCTCTTGATCGCCCGCACAGCGAGCGGGCCGTTCGCGCATATTATCCGGGCGATCTCCTCCGCCGTTTCGAGCACCTTCGCGGACGGGACGACCCGGTTGACCAAGCCGTACCTAAGGGCCTCGCCGGCTGGGAGCCGGCCACCGGTCAAGAGCACCTCCATGGCGATGGCCCAAGGGATTTGCCTGGGAAGCCGAACAGTGGATCCGCCGAGGGGAAAGAGGCCCCATTTGGGCTCCTGGAGCGCGAAGAAGGCGCTCTCGGAGGCGATTCTTATATCGGTTGCCTGTAGAAGCTCCATTCCGCCCGCAATCGCTGGCCCGTTCACTGCAGCCACGATGGGCTTCGTCACGGTCTCCAGGTCTCTGAGGAGCGCTTTTTGTTGAATCAAGGGGTCTTGCAGGATCTTGTGATCCGCTTCCGTCTCGGGAGCCCGCGCCCGCGTAAGAAGCGGTATGAGGAGTGCGAGGTCGGCCCCGGAGCAGAAGACCTCCCCGCGGCCGGTGACGAGTGCGACCCTCATGGCGTTGTCCGCTTCGAAATCGGTCCAGGCCTGGGCGAGGTCGACAAGCGCCTGGGGATCGAGTGCGTTCTTGGCCTGTGGCCGGTCGAAGATGATGTAGGCGATGCTCTCCCGCTTCTCATAGATAAGACCCATCGTTCTCTCCTTTCACTCGGTTGCAGCATTTGTAGCACGGGCTGGGGTGAAGTGGGAGGCACGGCCGATATTGTCGATTGACCACTCGAGAAATGGCATGATACGTGGTTAAGTTAGGACGAGGAGTAGGAGCAGCTGCCGGGGGAGCGCAGGACCGACGCGAACGTTCCGGAAGGCCGGCCAGTTCCGCGAACGATCGATCCGAGGGGAGATGAAGCGGCGGGTCGTGCGTGCTTTCGGCAGGGAGTGAGAGCGGCGAGTGCGAGCCGTGGCGGAATCTAAAGAAGGAGAGTCGATGGCGAAGTTGCGATCTTCGCTCGAGCCCTCTGCAAGGGTTCCTTTTACCTGTGTGGGGCTCCTGGTCGGGTTGGTATCGGTCGTTGGATGTGCGCTACCCAGGCCGATCGAAGTCGCTCCGCTGCGGGAACTGTGGCCGCGGGCGCGCCCGGCTCCGGCGGCGCCTACCTACGAGATCGGTCGGGAATATCTGGCTCTGGGCCACTTCATGAAAGGCCAGGTCGCTCTGTCGGGTGGGGATCGCGAGCGCGCGCTCGAAGAGTTTGGCAAGGCGGCCGAGCTCGACCCGAACAATGCCCGTGCCCAGTTGAAGCTCGCCAGCCTGTGCGTGCGGGCGGGCAAGCTCGAAGAGGCGATGGAGCACGCGACAAAACTTACGTTGCTCGAGCCCGACAATGCTCGGGCTTGGCTTTTGCTCGCCGGCGTACAGTCCGTGCAGGGCCGCGAAGACGAGGCCGTGGCGAGCTACCGCCGCGCGCTGGCTCTCGACCCGGACAATCAGGAAGCGAGGCTTTATCTCGGGGCGCTGTACGGAAAGCAGAAGAAATTCGCCGAGGCCATCGCGGTTTTGCGCGAGCTCACAAAGGGAGATAAGCGGTCCCTTCTCGGTTTGTACTACCTTGGGAGGATCCACGCGGCGGCCGGCGAGTTCGGCAAGGCCGAGAAGTACTACAAGAAGGCGCTCGAATTGACGCCGATGTCGGAGCTTATCTTGACCGACCTGGGTCTCGTCTACGAGGCCAAGGGAGATCACGACAAGGCGGAGCAGACCTACCGGAAGGTCCTCAGCTTTAACCCCCGCAGCCTTCTCGTGCGCCGCCGCCTCGGCGGAATTTATGTGGGGCAGAAGAAGCTCGACGAGGCGCTGCGGCAATTTCGGGAGCTGGAGAAGATAGAGGCCGATCCTATAGACACCCGGGTGAAGATCGGCCTCATCCTCATGGAGAGCCACCAATTTCGCAAAGCGGCCGAGGAGTTCAACCTCGTGGTTGCGGCGCACCCTGAGCACGATCTTGCCCGTTACTATCTGGGCGCCGCTTACGCACAAGGGGGCGACGGTGCGCGCGCATTGCAGGAATTCAGGCGCATAGGGGCGCACTCCGAGTATTTCGCCGAGGCCCGACTTCATGCGGCGTACATTCTGCAGAAACAGAAGAAGCTCGACGAGGCGATCAGCGAGGTAAAGGATGTAATCGAGAAGAAGGGAGCCAACGCCGAACTCCTGCTTTTTCTCGGCGCTCTGCAGCGCGAAGCGAAGGATTACAAGGCTGCCATCGACACGCTGAAGAAAGTCGTCGCGCTGGAGGAGGGCAACGACAAGTACCATTTCACGCTCGGTGTGGTGTACGACGAGGCCAAAGATAAGGAAAACGCCATAGCCGAGATGCGCCGCGCCATCGAGCTCAATCCCCGAAACGCGAGCGCCCTCAATTACCTGGGTTACACGTATGCGGAGCGGGGAGAAAAGCTCGAGGAGGCCGAGTCGCTTATCCGCCGCGCGTTGGCGATCGAACCGGAGGACGGATTCTACATAGATTCTCTCGGTTGGGTTTATTACCAACGGGGAGAGTACTCCGAGGCGGTACGCCACTTGGAGAAAGCGGTTCAACTCGTCGGCGATGATCCTACCATCGGAGAACACCTAGGAGATGCCTACCACAAGGTGGGCAGGATCCGGGAGGCCATGGAGGCGTACGAACGGGCGCTGAGATACGCGGAAGAGGAGGAGCAGATCAAGCGCATTAGAGGTAAGATATACCTTCTCCAATCGGCCACCCATCTGGAAGGGCGGGGCTTGTAGCGGCGCTCGAGATGCGCGGGCCAACTCGGTGGAAAGCCTTGCCGGCCATATCCCTGATTGCGGCCGGGGCCCTGCTCTCGGCTCCGAGTGGTTGCCGTTTGAAAATCCCGCCGCCGCGAGCTCTTCCGGCCGTGCTTCCGCGCGCGGAAGATCTCGAGCGGGTCCTGGCGGCCAGACGAGAGCAGGTCCATTCCCTTCGTAGTTTCGCCGATATAAGTTACAGGACGGAGGAGGGGGGAAAATTCTTTACCGGCCGGCACGCGGTTGTCGCGCAGGCTCCTGATCGGTTCAGGCTGGAGGCGCACTCCGTCTTCGGCCTGGTAGGGGTTGCGACGTGCGACGGCGCTACCTTGAGCGTTTACGACCGGCCGGGAAGAGTTGTCTACCGCAGCGCCGCCTCCGCGCAGAGAATCGGGCATTATCTTTCCGTGCCCATGTCTCCTCGTCAGGTAGTGGCGATCCTCCTTGGTCAAGTGCCCGCGGCAAGCGGGCAAGGTTGGGAAAGAGTGCGGTTCGACGCCGAGCGGTGGGCGTTTAGGCTCGATCGGGCGGCCGACGGAGCGCCTGTCGAGGCGGTTTGGTTCGGGGTCGAGGATCTCCTGGTGGCCAAGGCCGAGATAGAGGGAGCCTTGGGCCAACGGATCGTGTTGCTGATGGAGGACTACAAGCGGCGTGGTGACATCGCGTTCCCCGACAGAATCGAGGTAGAGACGGACCCGCCGAGCGGTGGGTTGCGCCTGGAGTATCGGGACCCCGCCTTGAACGAGGCGGTGGCCGCGGGTGCTTTCGAGATTCCGTCAGCGCCCGGGGTGAGGGAGGAGTGGCTGGACCAGGGCGCAAGCGAAACCCCATGAGCGAGGCTTGCCACCACGCACCGCGTGTCGGGGGCTTCTTCCACCCTCTAGGGCGCGCCGGCAGGATCGCGCTGGTAGCTCTTGCCTGCGTTTTTCTCATGGTGGATTGTACCCGCCCACCCGCAAGGGGAAAGCCGCAGCGAGACGAGCGGGACCTCGCCAGAGAGGAGGCGGGGGATGTGCTGACTTCGGTTCCCGCTGCCGGCGATCCGGTGGACGGCGACTACCTCATAAGGAGCCTCAATTCGGAGCCTGCCACGCTCAATCCGCTCACGGCGGTGGACGTGGCCTCCGGAACCGTCACGGAATGGATCCACGAGACCCTCATCCAGCGCAATCCCAAGACGCTCGACTATGAACCGATGCTGGCGAAGAGCTGGGAGGTTAGCTCGGACCACCTCTCCTACACTTTTCATCTGCGCGAGGATGTCCACTGGCATGATGGCCAGCCCTTCTCGGCCGACGATGTCATCTACTCCTTCGAGCGCATAAAGGATCGCGCGGTGGATGCAGCGCATCTTAGAGTTTACTATGTGGATGTGGATCGCTACGAGAAGATTGACAGGTACACGGTACGCTGCGTGTACAGTAAACCGTATTTTCTCGCCCTCGATGTATGCGGCACCATTCCGCTAGTGCCCCGGCACGTGTACGCGGGAGCCCCGGATTTCAACACGCATCCGGCCAACCGGGCGCCGGTCGGCACCGGTCCCATGAAGTTCGCCCGCTGGGAGACAGGGCGGATAATAGAGCTCGAGGAGAATCCGGCCTATTGGGGAGAGCGCAAGCTGCATTTCAGGAAGCTCGTGTTCAAGGTGATTACCGACTCGGCGGTGGCGCTCCAAGTGTTCAAGGAGGGGGAGATCGACATGGTTGGCCTTACGCCCGAGCAGTGGGTAAGGCAGGTTCACTCCAAGCGATTCCGCCGGCGAGCGAACCGATTGGTGTTCGATTACCCCTCTTACAGCTACATCGGTTGGAATCTGCGCCGAGCGCCTTTCGACGACCGCAGGGTGCGCGAGGCGCTCACGTATCTCATGCCGCGAGAAGAGCTGGCGAGAACCGTGTACCACGGATTCGCCCGGGTCATCTGCTCGCCCATCTTCTATCTCACCCCGTACTACGACCGCACCTTGAAGTGTCGGCCCTTCGATCCAGCCAAGGCGCGTTCTTTGCTGGAGCAAGCCGGGTGGCGGGACAGCGACCAGGACGGGTGGCTCGACCGGCGCGGAGAGAAGTTTCGGTTCGAGCTTCTCATGACCGGGAACAACGCGGTCGGAGAGCAGATCGCGACGACTTACAAGGAGGAGCTGGCCAGAGCGGGTATCGACATGGCCATCCGCCGGCTGGAGTGGGCTGCCTTTCTCGAGCGGGTCCAGCAATGGGCCTTCGACGCGGCCATGTTGGGATGGGCGCTTTCGGTAGATCCGGATCCCTACCAGCTCTGGCACTCTTCCCAGGCGGATATCAAGCGAAGCTCGAATTTCATCGGTTTCAAGAACTCGGAGGTGGACCGCTTGCTCGAGCTCAACCGGCGCACCTTCGATCGCACGAGGCGCATCGAGCTCTTGCGGGAGTTTCAACGGATAATATTTCGTGAGGTACCTTACACCTTCCTATTCAGCAGCAGGGCGCTGGTGGCTGTGGACCGTCGCATAAGCAATATACACTTCTACGCACCGGCTCCGTGCTACGACCTCAGGGAGTGGTTCGTGCCGGCGGACCTACAGCGTTATGGCTGACGTCGGTAGGTACGTCATCAAGCGGTGCCTGCTCACGATTCCCACGCTGTTCGGGATAACGCTCGTTACCTTCGTGGTGCTCCAACTGGCGCCAGGCGGACCTGCCGAGATCAGACTGCAGGCGGCACTCTCCGGGCAGCGGGAAGCGAGAGTGACGGAAGAGATCATAGAGCAGACCCGCAGGCTCTACGGTCTCGACAGACCGATCCACGAGCGCTACCTGCGGTGGGTTGCTCGAATCGTCCGGCTCGATTTCGGCGAGTCTTACAAGGATCACCGTCCGGTGATCGAGAAGGTGTGGGAGGCACTGAAGGTGACCCTGGTATTGAACGTAATAGCGATCGTGGCGAGCTACGTGCTCAGCATTCCCTGGGGAGTCTATTCCTCGCGCATCGCTGGAAGCCTCGTGGACCAAGTGGTCACGGTCGCCCTCTTCATTTTGTACTCGCTGCCGTCGTTTTGGGTAGCCACCATGATGATCCTGTTTCTCGGCGGGGGCGAGTTCTTGGATGTTTTTCCTACCTATGGTTTCCGCAGCTACGGAAGCGAGGCCTGGCCCCTGGCCAGGCAGCTCTGGGACCTTTCGTCGCACATATTTCTGCCCGTGGTCTGCCTTACCTATGGCAGCCTAGCGCTCCTCTCACGTTACGCCAGGGTGGCGATGCTCGAGGTCGTGGGACAGGATTATATTCGAACCGCGAGGGCCAAGGGGTTGGGCGAGGGATCGGTCATATTCAAGCATGCCTTCCGCAACGCCTTGATTCCGTTGATCACGCTTTTCGCGAACGTGTTTCCCGCCTTGATCGGCGGAAGCGTTATCGTCGAAACGATATTCTCGATTCCGGGAATGGGGAAGCTTGGCTTCGACTCGGTATTGGCGCGGGACTACCCGGTCATCATGGCGGTAGCCACGATATCGGCCGTTTTGACTCTCGTGGGCATCCTCGTCTCCGACCTGCTTTACATGGTGGTGGATCCCCGGGTGAGCTTCGAGGGGCAAAGCCGATGAAGCGTGCCACGGGTGGGTTCGCCCGGGAAGTGGCCCGGCGCTTCCGTGAAGACGCGCTCGCGATGTGCGGCCTTTGCCTAGTGCTCGGGCTTTTCGGGGTGGCGGCGCTGGCCGATCTATTGGCCAATGATCGACCCCTGGTGGCGAAGTACGGAGGTGAAATCTGGTTTCCGGCTTTTTCGAATGCTCCGGAGATCCGCGACGTCGACTTTGCCGCGGGCCCTCTGCGTCCCGGCGACTGGGTCCTGTGGCCGCCTGTTCCCTACGGCCCGACCACTTACGATCTAGCGAGGAGATTGGAACCCCCCACGCGCGATCATTTGCTCGGGACCGACGACCGCGGGCGCGACGTCCTGTCGCGATTGATCCACGGATCGCGGGTCTCGCTGTCGGTGGGATTCGTTGCCGTCGGAGTGGCGGCGGTCGCTGGCGTTGCGGCCGGCGCTGCCGCGGGATACTGGGCTGGTACAGTTGACATGGTGATCTCCCGGGCCATCGAGATCATGATCTGTTTTCCGACGTTTTTTCTGATCCTGACCGTGCTCGCGTTTCTTCCCCCCTCGATCTTCTGGATCATGTTGGTTATTGGCTTGACCGGATGGCCTGGTATAGCGAGGCTGGTGAGGGGGGAGTTCCTCAAGCTCAAGGAGGTCGATTACGTCGTGGCGGCCCGGGCGACTGGGGCTCGGAGCTCGAGCGTTATGTTGAAGCATATGCTGCCGAACGCGATGGCGCCCGTTTTGGTAAGCGCCACCTTTGGGGTAGCAGGTGCGATCCTTACCGAAAGCGCTCTCTCCTTCCTCGGTTTCGGTGTGCCGCCGCCCACCCCTTCCTGGGGGGACACGCTGTCGCAGTCGCGCAACTACATAGAATTTGCCTGGTGGCTGACGCTCTTTCCCGGCGCGGCGATCTTCCTCACGGTGACGGCTTACAGTCTCGTTGGCGAGGGATTGCGGGACGCGATAGATCCGAGAAGTGCCCCACGAAAGTGGTCGGTGGTATTCGATCCCTCTTCCTTGCCCCGGCCGGTTGTCCGAGGGACAGATGAGGCGTTGGCCTCCAGGCGCTCTGGCGCGCCAGGTGCTCGGCCGTAAAGGAAAGCCAGCGATGCTGTATGATTCCCTTCATTCTGGGCAGCTCCGGTTAAAGCGGGCGGGGCAGGGGGGTGGCTGGCAGCTTGCCGGTAAAGAGCCGCTCGGTTGGGTGCACGGGGCGCCGAGGGGTGGCCGGTGGGAGGCAGGGTAGAGCGCGTGGGCACGCATCGGGCGCTAGCTGGGACGGTCCTGGAAGTGGAGTCGCTTCGGACGTACTTCATGACCGATAGCGGACTTGCCCGCGCCGTCGATGGTATTAGCTTCTCGGTCGCCGAGGGCCGAACCCTCGGGATCGCAGGCGAATCCGGGTGCGGGAAGAGCGTGACGGCGCTCTCGATTCTTCGCCTCGTTCCCCCACCGGGCAAGATCGTCGGAGGGAGCATCAGGTTGCGCGGCAAGGAGCTATTGGCCCTGAGCGAGCGGGAGATGCGGGCAGTCCGTGGCAACGAAATCGCCATGGTCTTTCAGGAACCGATGACCTCGCTCAACCCCGTCTTCACAATCGGTGCGCAAATCGCAGAGGCGATCCGGCTCCATCAAGGACTGCGCGGCAAGGCTTTGAAGGATAAGGTGGTGGAGATGCTCAGGCTCGTGGAAATCCCCGACCCCGCAGCTCGCGCCAGAAGCTATCCGCACCAGCTTAGCGGGGGCATGCGCCAGCGGGCGATGATTGCCATGGCGCTTTCGTGCAACCCCTCGGTGCTGATCGCCGACGAGCCGACGACGGCGCTGGATGTGACCATACAGGCCCAGATACTCGACCTCCTCTCGGGGTTGCAGGAACAGTTTGGCATGGCGATGATCCTCATTACCCACGATCTCGGCATCGTGGCGGAGCGAGCGGACGACGTGGCGATCATGTACGCTGGCAAGATCGTGGAGCGGGCTAGCGTGGCGGAGGTGTTCTCCAGGCCGCTGCACCCCTATGCGGCGGCGCTTCTGGCTTCGATACCACGGATGGGCGAGGGAAGAGCCCGCCGCTTGGAAACGATACCTGGAACCGTTCCGGATCTCTCTCGATTACCCAGTGGATGTAGCTTCAGAGACCGGTGCGTCAAGGCAGTGGCGGAATGCGCCGAAGAGGAGCCTCCGCTTCGGGAGATCGCCCCCGGGCATTTTGCGGCCTGCGTGAGGGTTTAGGCGGTGACGCAAGCGCTCATCCAGGTGAGGGATCTCCACAAGGAGTTTAAGCTGCGATCGGCGTGGCTCGGTGGTCGGCGGCAGGTTGTGCGTGCGGTGAACGGCGTGAGCTTCGATATCCATCCGGGCGAGGCGCTCGGAATCGTCGGCGAATCGGGCTGCGGCAAATCGACCCTGGGGCGTTGTCTCTTGCGTCTCATCGAACCCACGAGCGGGCAGATTTTCTACCGGGGAGAGAACCTGCTCGGGCTCGACGGGAGACAGATGCGGCTTATGCGGCGCGAGCTTCAAATCATCTTCCAGGACCCGTATGCATCCCTCAATCCTCGGATGAAGGTCGGAAGAATCGTGGGTGAAGGTATAGAAGTGCACGGACTGGCGAAGGGGAAGCAGAAAAGGGCGCTCGTCGAGGAGATTTTGCGGCGCGTGGGGTTACCCACGGATGCTTACGATCGTTACCCGCACGAGTTCAGCGGCGGCCAGCGCCAGCGCATCGGAATCGCTCGGGCGCTGGCGGTCCAGCCCAAGTTCGTGGTTGCCGACGAACCGGTTTCTGCCCTTGACGTCTCCATTCAGGCGCAGGTAATCAACCTGCTACAGGACTTGCAGGAGGAGTTCGGTCTCGCGTATTTGTTTATCGCACATGACCTGCGAGTCGTCGAGCACATAAGCCATCGGGTGGCGATCATGTACCTTGGCAAGATCGTGGAGATCGCGTCGCGAGAGGAACTCTACGGCAACCCCCTGCACCCTTACACACGCGCGCTCCTCTCGGCCATTCCGCAGCCAGACCCGGGAGCCAAGAGCCGGCGCATACGGCTGCTCGGAGACCCGCCGGCGCCGACCGCGCCGCCGGCTGGTTGCGCCTTCCATCCCCGATGCGAGTATGCCGAGGAGCGCTGCCGTGTCGAGATCCCCGAGTTGCTCGAAGGGGGGAGCGGACACGCCGTGGCCTGCCATGTTTTTCCAGCGCGGCGAAAGGAGGCAGAGGGATGAAGGAAAAGCCTTTGACCGGCGGAGACACTTCGGGTCGTCCGGAGGCTTGGATTGGGCGGGGAGAAGTGAGAACGTTTCTCGACCCCGGCACCTCGGTGACGGGTAAGCTCAGCTTTTCCGCTCCTACGCGCATCGAGGGGCAACTCAAGGGAGAGGTCCACGCAAGCGGCCTACTCATGGTGGGTGCTGGTGCCAGGGTGGAGGCTCAGGTGGAGGCGCAGACGCTTATTATCGAGGGCCGGGTCAAGGGTGAGGTGAAGGGGGCCGAGAGGGTAGAGATAAAGCCGGGCGGCGAGCTCATCGGCTCGGTAGAAACCCGCGTCCTCGTGGTCGAGGAGGGAGGGCACCTCGAGGGAGATTGCCGGATGCCCCAGGCCAAAGGGGAGAAACAGGTTCCTTCGGAGGCCCTACCGCATCCTCGCCCGTGAGGAGCACCGCGCCGCAGGCTCGCACGCCTCCTGCCGGGGTAGGAACGAGTAGCGGGCCGCGTTAGGTCTCTTCCTGGACCGGGGTTTCCTGGGAACTTGCCCGCGCCAGCGTTCGCTCCTCGATACGTGCCGCCTTGCCGGAACGCTCCCTCAAGTAGTAGAGCTTGGCACGGCGTACCTGACCCTGTTGCACGATCTCTATCTTTTCGAGTCGGGGGGAATGCAGGGGGAAAGTCCGCTCCACTCCCACACCGTAAGAGACCTTGCGCACGGTAAATGTCTCCCGGTTCGCGGTGCCGCCGCGCCGTAGCACCACTCCCTCGAACACTTGAATCCTTTCCTTGTCCCCCTCCACCACCTTGACATGGACTCTCACGGTGTCGCCGGGCCGAAACCGGGGGATGTCGGTTTTAAGCTGGCTTTTCTCAATCGTTTCTATGATACCCATGGGTTTCCTCCACATTCTTCCTCGCTCCCCTCGGTTCGGCGAACTGCGCGTCCTCGCCCTGACGCCCTCGCAGCCTATCTAGTATTATAGCCGCGGCCGCCCGCACCGAGAGATGGTTGTACGCTCCGCTCCCTCTTAGCGGAGCTAGAATATCGTCCGCAGCCGCGATCGTCTCCTCCGTAAGTCCCCAGCCGGTTCCGAATAGAAGCAGCACCGGCTCCTCCCCGTTCTCCAGATGCCACCGCAGTGAGGCAAAATCCAGCGTCGGGGCGGGTGCTCGAGCCGAGGTAGCGACGATTCGCGGCGGCCGCCCCTCCCTTTCCGCCACATCCCGTAGGGTGGTGTCGAGGTCCGCAACCAGACTCACTAGCTCCAAAGCCTCCCTGCGCGTGTCGTTGTAAGTGGCGCCTCGCCCGTGCATCCAATGGCCTATGATCCTGCTCGCCAAATCGCGCAGGGCTTTGACTGGTGTGACCACGTAAAAGCGGCTTGCACCGTAGGTCTTGGCCGAGCGGGAAATGTCGTGAATATCCATGTTGGTTATGGAGGTAGTTACGACCTGGCCGTTCTTGTCGTAAACCGGGTAATGGAGCAAGGCGAGATACAGGGCCGCCATTAGCTCGGATCTCCCTGCCCGCGCCGCGAGTTCGAGCCACCTCCAGTGCGGAACCCGCCGCTTTGGGCTTCGAAGCGGGCGTACAGATCGGGCCGTCTTTCCCTGGTGCGCCGGATGGATTCCTGCCTGCGCCATCGTTGAATGGCCCCATGGTCCCCAGAGAGCAGAACCGGCGGAACCGCAAGGCCCCGGAACACCTCCGGCCTCGTGTACTGCGGGTACTCGAGCAGCCCCTCGACGAAAGATTCGCATCGGGGCGACTGCTCGTTACCCAAAACCCCAGGCACGAGCCGCGTAACGCAGTCGAGGATCACCATGGCGGCGATCTCGCCACCGCTCAGCACGTAATCGCCGATCGAAAGCTCCTCGTCCACCAAGCAGGCAATACGCTCATCCACGCCCTCGTACCGGCCGCATATCAGGACCAGATCACGCTCCGCGGCCAGGCGTAGCGCCACTTGCTGGGAAAACAGGGCTCCGCTCGGTGTAAGAAGTACCTTTCTCGGGCTTCCCACTCTACGCTCCAGGGCATCGAGACAGGCCGCCAGGGGCTCGATCTTCATCACCATGCCTGGCCCCCCGCCGTAAGGCTCGTCGTCGGTCGTACGGTGGCGATCCGAGGTGAAATCGCGCAAATCGTAAAGCGACACCTCGATCAGTCGGCGCTCTAAAGCCCTTCTGAGCACGCCTGCGGCCATGACCGACCCGAACATTTGAGGAAAGATCGTGACGATATGAAAATGCATCGCGATTCTCAGTCGAGCAAGCCCTCGATATCCGCTATGAAAATGCGGCGGCCGGCAAGGTCTATTTCGGGCACGATCTCCTCCACCAGCGGAATCATGTATTCTTTGCCGTTGGCATGGACAACCAGGAGGTCCTGTCCGCGGGTGGCCAAGACCCTTCGCACGCGACCGATCCGGTGCCCCCTCAGCGATACCACGTCCAGGTCCTCAAGTTGGTAATGGTAGTATTGCCGGTCGCCCAGAGCGGGCAGGAGGGCCTTCCTCACGAGAAGCTTGCATCCGACGAAGCGCCTCGCTTCTTCCGGATCGTCCGCCCCTCGTAGTTTGGCCAACATGAACGCTCGGCTGCGGCGGGCGCTCGCCAGCTCGTATCTGCCGAGGTTCTCTCGCTCTTTGGAAAGGAATACCTCGTCGGCTTTTTCTAGAACTCGAGAGTCCGGATTAAAAAGGCGGACCCGAACGTACCCGCAGATGCCATGGGTGCCTACTATCTCGCCGAGCTCCACCAAATCCGATGGGTCGAGCTCGAGAGCTTCTGTGGGTTGGTCGCCCATCTTTGCGCTGGTCTTTCGCGGGCCTCTCCTTGTCCTGCCGCAACCGGTCGCGGCGGTGGTTTACAAGGAAGCGTCGAGTACCCAAGGGACCGAACTCTCGCTTACTTGTCCTCGACTATCTCGAGCACGACTTTTCGGTTGGTTCGAGAGGCGGCAGCGTTGAGGATGGTTCGGATCGACTTGGCGGTTCTTCCTTGCTTGCCGATGATCCTCCCCAGGTCCTCCTTGGCCACCTTCAGTTCGAGCACCGAAGCCGTTTCCCCCTGCGTCTCCACAACCTCGACTGCATCCGGTTTGTTCACCAAGTATCTGGCCAAGTATTCTACGAGCTCCTTCATGGCATCGTCTCCCCCGCGGCCGAGTCAGTGTCAGGGACTTGCCCTGCCCTTTTCATGAGCTCCGCTACTGTTCGCGTCGGTTGCGCTCCGCGTCGTAACCACTCTTGTAGCTTTTCACTTTTGAAGTCAATACGCGCGGGCTTGGCCACGGGGTCGTACACCCCCACCTGGTCGATGAACCGCCCGCTACGCGGGGCTCGCGAGTCGGCCACAACTATGCGGTAAAAGGCTCGATTTCTGGTGCCCCTGCGAGCCAACCGTATCCGTACACTCATTCGACCTCCTCCATCCCTCGTGCCAATCGAGGGTCCTTCCTACCTTTGCTAAGAAAACAAACCGCGGAAAGGGATGCGCCCCGCGCCGCGTCCCCCCAACTTGCTGAACTGCTTCATCATCTTTTTCATCTGCTGGTACTGCTTGAGCAGCCGATTCACGTCGCTCACCGATGTTCCGCTGCCGCGCGCTATCCTCTTTCGGCGGCTGCCGCCGATGATCCCATCGTTCAGGCGCTCCTTAGGTGTCATGGAGTTGATTATCGCTTCGACCTTCCTAAGCTCCTTCTCCGCTACTTCGCCATCCACCCCTTGCGCGAGCTTCTTCATGCCTGGGATCATAGCAAGAAGCTCTCCCATCGATCCCAGACGGCGGATGGCCCTCACCTGATCGCGGAAATCCTCGAGCGTGAACTCGTTGCGACGAAGCTTTCGCTCTAAGGCTTGCACCTGTTCGCGGTCGTAGGCGCGCTCCACCTTCTCGATTAGCGACAGGACGTCCCCCTTTCCCAGCACGCGCGAGGCGATCCGATCGGGGAAGAAGGGTTCCAAGCACTCTAAGCGCTCGCCCGTCCCGGCGAAATAGATCGGCACGCCGGTGACCGATCGAATCGAGAGCGCGGCTCCGCCCCGGGCATCTCCGTCCAGTTTGGTAAGAATCACACCATCTAGGGAAAGAGCTCGGTTGAATCCCTCGGCTACGTTGACGGCGTCCTGGCCCGTCATGGCGTCGGCCACGAGCAGCGTGGCTGCCGGATTGACGCTTCGTTTCATTCGCGAAAGCTCTTCCATGAGCCCTTCGTCTATGTGCAGGCGCCCGGCGGTATCGATTATCACCGTGTCGCAGCCCGCGCGGGAGGCTGCGGCAAGAGCATCTCTAGCAATTCTTACCGGATCCTTCTTCTCTACCTCGGTAAATGCGGGACACCCAATTTGACCGGCGAGTATCAACAACTGCTGGGCGGCGGCGGGCCGGTAAACGTCGGCGGGAACCAGGTAAGGCCTGCGGTGGTGCTCCTGCTGGAGCAAGCGGGCGAGCTTGGCGGCCGTGGTTGTCTTGCCGGATCCCTGGAGCCCGACGAGCATTACCACCGGCAAGCCCGATCGGGGCAGGTCGAGGAGCTTGACGCTCTCCCCCATCGCCCGCGTCAGCTCCTGGTGGACGAATTTTATCAAATACTGCTCTGGGGTTAGACTTGCCAGGATCTCCCGGCCCAACGCCTGCTGGCGAACTCTCGCAACGAGCTCTTGGACCACGCGGACGTTGACGTCCGCCTCGAAGAGCGCCAGGCGAATATCGCGCATGGCCTGATCGAGGTCGCGCTCGGTTACCTTGCCGCGCCCCTTGAGGCGGCGGAAAACCTGCTCGAGTTTATCTCCTAAGGTGTCGAACATGCTGGCAGCATTGGCCCATGGCCCCTCTTCTCGGGTGCCGATCCAGCGAAAAAATGAAGGCTACAGCCGCAACTCCCGCAAGTCAAGAAAGCAATTGCCCGAGAATTTCGGAGGCGGGAAATGAAAGGGGCCGGCGACCCTTGCCCCCCCCTGGCCCAGGCGGTCGCCAGCCCCCTCAGTTAGATCTCAATTCTTGTCGCCGTCCTTCGGTCACATCATGCCGCCCGGTGGCATGGACGGCATAGAGGCTTGCTTCTCTTCGGGTTTTTCCGCCACCATGGCCTCGGTAGTCAAAAGCAGGCCGGCCACCGAAGCCGCATTCAACAGTGCCGTCTTGACCACCTTGGTGGGATCGATGATCCCGGCCTTCATAAGATCCTCGTACTGGAGTGTGGCGGCGTTGAACCCGAAGGCTCCCTTGCCGTTCTTGACCTTGTCCAGAACCACCGAGCCTTCCATGCCAGCGTTGTTGGCGATCCAGCGGCAGGGCTCCTCGACGGCTCTCGCGACGATATCGATCCCCACATGCTCGCTGCCCCCGACCTTGAGGCTGCCGAGGCATGCGGCCGCTCGAATAAGCGCCACTCCCCCTCCCGGGACGATGCCTTCCTCCACGGCCGCCCTGGTTGCGTGCAACGCATCCTCGACTCGGGCCTTCTTCTCCTTCATTTCGATTTCGGTCGCCGCCCCGACTCGGATTACCGCGACCCCCCCGATCAGCTTGGCGAGCCTTTCCTGGAGCTTCTCCCGGTCGTAATCCGATGTCGTCTCCTCGATCTGCGCCCGGATCTGCTTGATCCTACCTTCGATCTCGGTCTTCTTGCCGGCCCCATCGACGATGGTGGTGTTCTCCTTGTCGATGACGATTCGCTTCGCCCGCCCGAGCTGAGCGAGCGTCACGCTTTCGAGCCTGACGCCGGTTTCCTCGGCGATCATCTCCCCGCCGGTGAGAATCGCGATGTCTTGCAGCATGGCTTTTCGGCGGTCGCCGAAACCGGGGGCCTTGACGGCGGCGCAGTGCAATGTGCCTCTGATTTTATTCACTACCAGAGTGGCGAGCGCTTCTCCCTCCACGTCCTCTGCGATGATGAGGAGCGGCCTGCCCGCCCTGGCCACCTGCTCCAGCACCGGCAGGAGATCCTTCATGCTGGAGATCTTCTTTTCGTGGATGAGCAGATAGGCGTCTTCCAGGACTACCTCCATGCGCTCGGGGTCGGTGACGAAGTAGGGCGAGAGGTATCCCCGGTCGAACTGCATCCCCTCCACCACATCGAGCGTGGTCTCCAGGCTTTTCGCCTCCTCTACGGTTATCACGCCTTCCTTGCCGACCTTGTCCATGGCCTCGGCTATGATCTCGCCGATCGTCGGATCGTCGTTAGCCGAAATAGTACCGACCTGCGCGATCTCCTTCTGCTCCTTGGTTGCCTTGGACAGTTTGTCGAGCTCCGCCGCGACCGCGCTCGCGGCCTTATCGATACCCCGCTTTAGGCTCATCGGATCGTGGCCGGCGGCGACCATCTTTATCCCCTCGGTGAAGATCGCTCGGGCCAGGACCGTTGCCGTGGTGGTACCGTCGCCGGCGACGTCGGAGGTCTTGCTCGCGACCTCTTTTACCATCTGGGCGCCCATGTTTTCGAACTTATCCTCGAGCTCGATCTCTTTGGCCACGGTTACCCCGTCCTTGGTTACGTTGGGCGCGCCAAAGGACTTCTCCAAAACGACGTTACGTCCCTTCGGGCCGAGCGTGACCGTCACCGCATCGGCCAGAATGTTGATTCCTCGAAGGACCCGCTCGCGGGCCTCGCTGCTGAATTTCACTATCTTCGCGGGCATTTTGCTCCCTCCTCGGCCTTCGCGGCCGGCTCTTGCTTATTTAGTTTCTACGACCGCCAGAATGTCGTCTTCGCGCATGATGACGTGCTCAACGCCGTTCAGCTTGATCTCGGTGCCAGCATATTTACCGAAAAGTATCCGGTCCCCGACTTTGACGTCGAGCGGCGTCACCTTGCCGTCTTCGTTCACCTTCCCCTTGCCCGCGGCGATTACCTTGCCCTCTTGCGGCTTCTCCTTCGCCGTGTCGGGAATAATGATCCCTCCCTTGCTCCGTTCCTCTTCCTCGATGCGCTTTACGAGCACGCGATCGTGCAGGGGCCGAATCTTCATTTCACCCTTTACCTCCCTAAGGCGTTGTTTTTTGCTTGCTTTTAAGTTTAGCGAAGCAAATGAGCACAGGTGCTCATGGCGCTTGACTCGCCCAACATTAACCATGCGCCGAGAGTTGTCAACTGGAGGCGAAGAAGCGTTTTAGCCGGAGAAGTGCTCGCGCAGGAACATCTCGATTCGCAAATTCACGAGCTGAGGTTGTTCGACCAGCACGGTGTGAGTTCCCATCGCGACCACGAGCAGCTCCGAGTGCCGGATCATGCCATGCATGGTGTGGGCGACCGCGGCCGGCACGAAAGGGTCCCGCTCCCCCGCTATGATAAGGACCGGGACGTCGATTCGTGGAAGAAGCGGCTTGGCGGAGTGGGCGGCGAGTTTGGCGATCGCGCGGAAGGCGAAGCGATAATCGAGCGCGGCGAGGTGATCGACGTAGTCGTCTATGACGCGCCAGGGACAGAGTAGCCAATGGGCCGGGCCGCTGCGTGCGATGAGCTGAGGCAAAGGGGTATACCGCGCAAGGCGAACGAGCATCCGCGCAGGCTCATGGAGCATGGTGCCGATGTGACATGCAGGAGCGAGCAGATGCTCGAACAGCCCCGTGTGGTAGAAGGTGGCAAAGGGGCGCTCGTAGGGACCACAAATGGATACGATCCCGGCCACCCTACCTGGAAGCTGCCGCCAGGCCTCGAATATGAGTTGGGAGCCTAAGCTATGGCCAGCGAGCACTGCGCGCTCTATCTCGAGGTGGTCCATAACGGCTTTCAGGTCCTCGCAGAAATCGTCCATACGGCAGTATTCGAGGTCGGCCGGCAGAGTGGAACGCCCGTGGCCCCGGTAATCCCAGTTTACCGCCCGGTAGCGCTGTGAAAGATACGAAGTGATGGGGCCCCAATACGTCGTCATCCGGCAGAGGATTCCATTGCACATGATGATGGGCAGGCCGCTGCCCCGTTCCTCGAAATAGATCATGGTGCCATCGAAGCTCGGCACCCAACCGCCTTTGACACTCATCCGCAAGCCGCAAAGCGTCCGGTCGCTATCAGCTTCCCGGCCACTTTCCCCTGCCTGTTATATCGGCAGGGTCTTCCGTTTGCTCAACCGAAGGGGAGCTTTGCGAGCGATCCGCCCGCGAAAGCCTCAGGCGGTCATTTGCTGTGGCCGGCTCGCGCGCGAAGGGAACCTCCATTGGGGAGTCGGATGCTTCGGGAGTCGCCAAAGTCGGGCGGCTGTTATGCGCCCTCGCTTCGGTTGAATGAGCCTGGCCCGTAAGTCCTTTTGAGGTAGAGGATAATATCGTCGGATTCGTAAAGCGCCACGCCGGTGGTGGGGTCGATGAGATAGGGTACCTGTACTTTTCCTCCCCGCCGCTCGAGGTCGTGCCGCTTGGGGCTTCCCTTGGGCACGTTGCGCGCGATGTAATCGAGGTCGAGCTCGCACAAGACTTCTCTCACCTTGCGGCAATAGGGAGATCCTTCCATGTTGTAGAGCTCCAGGGGGGCCGCGGGCCGCCTGGCCGAATCGAGGCCCGCCACACAGGCGCGCCCCCTTCCCGCGCGCAGCGCAGACGCGACAAAAGAGTAATAGTTATCGACGAGCTGGGGAACGGGGATGCGCCAGCGCCGCTTGGGTCCGTAGGTCGCCTCGAGGTAAGCGATGATATCGGAGGACTCGTAAAGGGAGCTATTGGTGTTTTGATCCACCAGGTAAGGGACCTGGATCTTGCCCCCCAGCCGTTTTAACGTTTCCCGCTTTCTGCTCCCCCGCGCCACGGGGTGTACGAGGACGTCCAAGTCGAGTTCGCAGAGCACTTCTCGCACCCGGCGGCAGTACGGGCAAGCCTCGTAATCGTAGAGCTCGAGAAGGCGCGCCCGCCGCCCTCGCTTGTCGCGAGTGATCGTAGGGTAGATGCCGCGGCCGAGCCTTACGGCCGTGGCCGCGTACGAGCTAATATCGTTTACCAAGCCTAGCATGCTGGCATTAGCTTAGGGCGTCAGCTGGCGATTGGCAAGCGCCGCCGCTCGCAAGGCAGGTCAGTCCTCGATATAGCCCAGGTCCTTCAGTTGCTGCCTTATGCCCTCGCCCACCGGTTCGGTCTCCGCTTGCCGGGAGGTCCGCTCGTAGGTGGCAATCTGGCTGATGGGGTGGGCCAACTGGTGTTTGACCGTGGGGATGACTTTGCCGCGCATGTCCTGCGCCAGCGGCTGGCCGAGGAGGTAGAGAAGAGTAGGCGTTATGTCGACGAGCTTGGCTGGCTTGCCCCGCGCCTGGCTGAGCCCAGGGCCGGCGATTAGGTAGATGCCCGCCATGGCGTGCTCGCCGATGTGCTTATCGGGCGAAGGGGAAGGGCGAAAGCCGTGGTCGGAGACGACCACGACGTAAGTATTCGAGCCCATGCGGGACAGGATCTCGCCTAGCTGGCGGTCCGCCTCTTCGTAGGCGTCGGTCACTTTAGTCCCGTAACGCCTGACCATCTCGGGATCGATCGGCGTGAAATGCTGGGGCTCCATGAAGCTCCAGTAGGGGTGCTGGACTCGGTCGGTGAGAGTATTCACGTAAATGAAAAGCTCCCAGGGGCGCTCGAGGAGAAGGAGCGCGGCGCGAGTTTGGAGACGAGATATCTCGACAAGTTGGTCGTAGAGGTAGGCCGGCTGGTCGTCCCCCCGCCACTCGCCCCATCCGGGACCCTCTGGAATGTAAGGAAAACCAAGCGATATTTTCAGTTCTCGTTGGAGCTCTCTGGGAGCGGAGATCGCTATTTTATCGTCGGCACGGTAAACGGGGGAAAGATAATACCTATCTTCGTCGAGTCGTTTGATCTTGAAGAGGCCTTCCCAGGCCTTCTCTCCCTGTTCCGCAACCCGCATCCATCCGGACCACTGCTCGACTTCGAGGCCCGCGGCGCGCTCGGCGATCCCTCCCGCTGCAGTTCGGTAGGGGTCAGGTAGCTTGCCACTGGCGAGGTCGGGGGCGTCCACTATGACACCCGTCCCCCGGCCGACGTGCACTCCGTTTACCGGCAACCCGGACAGCATGCACCCGTTTATTTCTTCGGGAGGCCAGGTGGCCGGGACATTAATGACGATGGTCGTGAGCCCCTGATCCCCTACGATGTTCCAGAGGGCCTTGGTGCGGCGGTGGGTCGAAGTGGAGTTTTCCCATCTGTCGATTCCATGTTCTGGCGGCTCTTTGCCAGTAAATATCGTGGTCCAGACTATGGGCGAGAGGATGGGCGGGCTGGACATGAGATCCCCGCGGATTCCCCGTTCGAGGAGGCTGCGAAGATGGGGTAGTCGGCCTTTGGCGAGAAGTGGGTCGATGACCCCCCAGGTAGCCCCATCCATTCCGAAGACGAGGGCTTTCGGGCGAGTCGGGCGGTAGCGCTCGATTGCCCAGGCGACGGCCAATGCGATTCCTACGGCGGCGAGCGTGCCGAGAGCTCTTCGCCGGTTGACTTCCATTCCTTCGCTCCTCCGCCTCTTTCCGCGAAAGCTAGCGCCCGGGTCATGCCCGGTCAAGCGCCGACGAGAAGCCTCTCTTCCTTGTCACAGTTACCATAGAGCAGAATGATCGACGCTGGTGGGATATCCTCACCCGCTTCGTGCGGTTGCCGGCCTGTGCCGGCGCCACCAGCCGTTGGCGTCGGGGGGGTGACGTGCGGAGCGACTGGTGGCGTTGGTCCGGCAGCAGGCACAGCGTCAGGAGGCGACCCCGCGCTGTGTGCGGACCGTTATGCCCGGGCCCGGTGTCGCTGGCGTTGCCCGAGGCACGGGGTCGATCAGGTGCTTGAGCAAGATAGGTGCCAAGTGAACTTGCAACTCCGCGCCGCTTAGGGGCGTGAAAAAGTGCATTAGTATAGGGCAAGTATCGAGTTTTCCCCCCGAGGTCAGGTGAGAGCCAGCCTTGGATTAGCGTCTCTCCGCGAGCCGCGGTATCGCAATGAAACAGTAAAAAAGGGGCGATCTACGGCTTTGCTGCAAGATTTTGCGCGGGGCTTGCGCCCGATGGCCAAAGCCGTTCGGAGGGAGGCGCAGGCGGCTTAAAACTGCTCGATCTCGTCGAACTCAGAGGCGGTAACACCCTGGGGCGCGGCATCCGGTGATTTTGCGGCGCGCCGCCGACCCGCCCAGTGCTTGCCACGGGCCGGCTTTTTCTCCGGCTTCGGTCTCTGGTAGCCTTGAAAGGGTGGTGCGGCAGGGTGCGAATTGTAGCCTGGTTTGGACAGTCGAGCGTGAGCGGGAGGAAGCGGTTTTTTAGGAGTGCCTTTGGGGTTTCCCTCCTTGCTTGCGGCTTCGCTTTGGGGTGCGGTGCTTCGGCGGAAGGAGGGAGAAGGTTTTCCCCCTTCAGGTTTCTCGATCTTGCAAGCCACAGGCCCGCTATCCACGCCATGCTCATCAACGGCGGCGACAATCCCCAACGCAATTACCAATCCCATCTGCTCCACATAAAGGAGGTAGTAGATTACCTCTTGGCGGCCGACGTGCCCCGTCGAAACATAGCGATATTCGCAAGCGACGGGGCCGATCCAGAGCCGGATCTCGCAGTGCGCGAGAGGCAACCCGAGGGGCACTTTTGGCTGATCGAGGGGCTTGCCGTGGGCAACCTCCTTCAGACGCAGGTAAGGTACGCTAACTCGACGGTCGATGGTTTTGCGCTGCACCCCGCCACACAGGAGGCCATCCGTGAATGGATCGTGACCGAAGGAAGCCGGCTTCGCCGTGGCGATACGCTCCTTCTTTACGTGACCGATCACGGCTCCAAGAACGAGAAGGACACGAACAACAATTCGATCGTGCTTTGGGGGGAGAAACTGTCGGTCGAGGAGTTGCGCGAGATGCTGGCGCTCTTGCCGGCCGGCGTCCGGGTGGTTTCGCTGATGTCGCAGTGTTACTCGGGCGCCTTCGCCAACGCAAGCTTCGACCAGGGCGACGAGAAGCCCCCGAGCGGGGCGGTCTGCGGCTACTTCTCGACCACTGCCGAGCGGTTCGCTTATGGGTGTTACCCGGAGAATCTGGGAAAAAACAATATCGGACACTCGTTTAGATTCGTCGAGGCGATGAGGTCTTCGGGCGATTTCCCGGAGGCTCATCGCCGCGTGCTGGTAAGCGACCGCACGCCCGATGTTCCCAACCGAAGCTCGGATTTTTACATCGGAAGGCTTCTCGAGTCGCAGGCGCAAAGGCAGGGGAAGGAACCCGACGCGTTCGTCGACGAGCTGCTTGCTGAAGCCTGGAGGGAGCGGGGGCGTTACGAAAAAGAGATCCGGCTGCTCGATCGGATCGGGGAAACCTTCGGCTCTTTCAGCCCCCGCTCGCTCGCCGAGCTCGAAGCGCAGGCCAAGGATCTGCCCGAGTTGAGCGAGGCGCTTCGCACATACGCCGATCGCTGGAGGGCGGCCTTTCAGGACCTAAAAGCCGCCAATTTCGAGCGCTTCCTCAGTACCCATCCGCATTGGCAGAAGCGGCTGCAAGCGGAGGGGCTGAAAGAAATGGAGCCGGATAAAAAGAGGTCGCTTGCCCGGCGGCTTCTCGCCGATCTGGTTGACTTTACCAACCGGGACTATGCTACGCGGTTGCGTCTCGACTCCCTCAGGAGCAAGGCGCGGCAAGCGAGGGAGGCGGGATACCGGATGGAGGTGAGACTTGGAGTTGTCCTGCGCATGAGATCGGTTCTCACCTCGGTGGCGGGCCAGGTTTTTCTGGACCGCTACGCAAGCCGCGAGGAGCGAGAGGCATACGAGAGACTTGCCGAGTGCGAGGCCTTGTCCCTCCGGCCCGTTGCGCAAGTCGCGGGCCAGGAGCCGCCTGCGCCGGTCCCCTTTCCTCCTTTGGCCGACGAGGTTGCCCTCGTAGAGAGGGTGCTTCCGGGTTGGCTCGGCATCCAGTTTAGGCAGGTTAGCGCGGAGAGGCGAAGCGAGAAGGGGCTTCCCGCCGGCGCCGTCGCGGTCCTTACGGTTTATCCTGACTCCCCCGCCAGCAGCGCGGGGTTGTCGGTGGGGGACGTAATTCTCGGCCCCCCGGGGGCGCATTTCGTCGAACCGAACGAGATTCGCGAATGGACCATGACCTCTTCGCTCGAAGCTCCCACCCGACTGGAGATCCTGAGAGACGGACGACGGGAGGTTGTAAGCCTCAAAATAGGCAAGTTCCCGGTGCGGCTGCCGCCGCTTCCCGGGCCGCCAAAAGTGGGCAGCGTGGCGCCGAAGCTGAAGCTCGGGATGTTCCGGGGGCAGCCCCCGAGGCTGGGTAACGGTAAGAAGAACCTGTTGTTCTTCTGGGCTACCTGGTGCGCGATCTGCAAGGCGGCGCTTCCGGAGCTTGTGGCATTCGAGAAGGCCACGGGCACGCGGGTGATCGCCGTGACGGACGAGCCGAAGGGGACGCTAAAGAAGTTCTTCCGGGAGTTCAACGGCCCCTTCCCGCATGCCGTGGCCATGGACGAGCTTCGCCAAGCCTTCTTGGGCTACGGTGTGAGCGGCACCCCGACTTTCGTTCTCGTCGACGAGGAGGGGAAGGTGGCTTTCTATGCCACCGGATACTCGGCGGCGAAGGGGCTCGGGGTCCCGGGCTGGAGGCCGGATCTGCCGGAGTAGGACAGGCCTGCGCCAGCCCTGACCAGGACGCTGGCTAATTCTCGGCTCCCGGCGCCGTCGCATCGGCCCATCTGCGCACCCAGGGCAGAAGCGCAAAGGCCGGAAGCGCGAGCAGGAAGGTGAAGCCGAAATAGGCTGGATAACCCAGGCGGGTCACTGCCCAGCCGCTTGCGGCTCCCGAGAGGTCGCGCGAGAGAGCGAATACCGAAGAGAGGAGCGCATACTGCACGGCGGCATTTTCCTTGTCGCAGATGCGCATGAGAAAGGCGAGGAAGGCGGCGGTCCCGAGCCCGCCGGTAAACGACTCGAGCACCGAGGCGCTATATACCGCTAGGCGCCCCCCTCCGGCTGCCGCCGCGGCCGCATACCCGAGATTCGACACCGCCTGGGCCAAACCCAGAGCCCACAGGCCGGTAAAAACCGTGAACCGATCGGTAAAAGCCCCTCCGGCCAGCGCTCCGACGATCGTCGCGCCCGCTCCCAAGCCGGTCGAGACCAATCCGAGCTCTTCCAGCCGAAGGCCGCTATCCAGCCAAAATGGCGTGATCATCGGGCCCATGCTGGCGTCGCCCAGCTTGTAGATGAGAACGAAGAGGAACACCTGCGGGGCGGCCGGACGCCCGAGCCAGGAGCGCAGGAGCGAAAGCCACTTGCGCCTCGCCTCGGGCGCAACCTCGACGGAAGGGAAAAATAAGATCGAGGCGGCGCAAAGGCCTAGCAGAGCCGCCGAAACCCTGAAGACGCCCTTCCATCCCATTGCGCCGGGCAAGAGGAGGAGCGCCGTGCCCGCCAGGATCAGGGCGACGCGGTAGGCCGACACCCGCACCCCGTTTGCGCTTCCTTCCTCCCCCTTGCTCACCAATCCTATGGTATAGGCATCTATTGCGACGTCCTGCGTCGCAGAAGCTAGGCAGAAGCTCATCAGCAAGATCCAAAGCCCCGGCGAGGGGCTCGCCGCGTCGAATCCGGGCAGGCACCAGAGGCTTGCGGCCATCCAAGCCAGGCACCCGCAGATCCACCACCTCCTTCGCCCGAAGCGGTCCACCAAAGGAGACCAGATCACCTTGAGCGACCAGGGGAGAGCGAGCAGGCTCATGAGTCCTATCGCGGTGAGAGATACCCCGTGGACCTTGAAATAGGCAGGCCACACCTTCGCGTGGATCCCGAAGGGGAAACCCTCGATCAGGTATAGCGCCGCGACGAGCCCGAGCTTTCTCTTGAGCGTCAACGATGGCCCCGGCCTCAAAGCGGTGGCCGGCGGTTCGCCCAGGGCCTGGCCGACTCCAGCGCCGAAGCTGCCTTTAGGACCGTGTGCTCGTCGAAGCGGCGGCCGACGAGCTGGAGCCCCACCGGCAGGCCCTCGCTATCGAACCCGCAGGGGAGGCTGGCGGCGGGCTGGCCGGTCATGTTGAATGGTATGGTAAAGGCTGCAAGTGCTGTAAGGGGCACCGACTTCCCCGCGATTCGCTCCGGCCCGACCAGCTTGGCCGGAAAAGCGGTGCAGGGCGCGGTGGGTAGAGCGAGTAGATCGTAGGTTTCGAAGAGGAGGCTCGTTCTCTCCCAAAGCTCTTCGCGGCGAAATAGCGCCCGAGCGAAATCGACTCCGGAAAAGCCCTGGGCGGCGCCTACGAGAGGGCCGTAGGCGGGATACATCACCTTCTCCCACCGCTCCATATCCGGCCCGAGCGATGCTGCCGTTTCGCTCAAAACGATGGCGAGCCAGTCCTCCTGGACGTTGATCCATCCGGTGTTTTCCTCCTCCACGGTAGCGCCGAGATCGGCGAGCGTGCGCACCGCCTGTTCCGTAAGCTCGCGCACCTCGGGCTCCACCGGGTTTCCGCCGAGGTCCGGGCTCCATGCCACTTTGAGCCCTTTGATTTTGGGCTCGAGAGCCTCGGGATAAGGTGGCGGCGTCCTCTGTATCGCGTGCCGGTCGCGTCCGTGCGGGCCGGCCATGACCTCCAACATGAGCGCGGCGTCGGACACGGAGCGGGTGATGGGACCGACGGCGGCCAGCGTTTCCCATCCCCTGAGCGTCGGCCGGCGGGGCACGCGGCCGTGTTGGGGCTTTATACCGAAGACCCCGTTGAAGCTAGCGGGAAGGCGAACCGAGCCTCCCCCGTCATCCCCTTGATGGAGCGGTCCCAGCCCACTGGCCGCGCTCGCAGCCGCTCCTCCCGAAGACCCTCCCGCGCTCCTCCCCTCTTTCCAGGGGTTTTGGGTGAGGCCGAAGACTACGTTGTCCGTGTTTCCGATGAGGCCGAATTCCGGTGTGTTGGTTTTCCCTACGATGATGGCGCCGGCTCGGCGCAGCCGCTCGACGTAGACCGCGTCCTCGGCAGGTACGTAATCCTCGTAGAGCCGCGAGCCGAAAGTGGTGCGCATCCCTTTGGTCGGCGTGAGGTCCTTGAGGGTGACCGGAACGCCATGGAGGGGTCCTAGCTCCTCTCCCGCCATGACCTCTCGCTCCGCCTCGCGGGCTCTTTGCATCGCCCCTTCCCGGTCGAGTGTCACTATGGCGTTGATCTTGGGATTCACCTGCTCGACCCTGGAGAGCACTGCCTCTAGGATCTCGACCGGCGATAGTTTCTTCTTCCTCACCGCCTCGGCCATTTCCACGGCGCTGAGCCACGCGATCTCCTCTTTGCTCACTTTTCCTCCCCTGTGCTGGCTGAACCGCGCTATCGCTGCGGGTCGATGACCACCTTGAGCGATTCCCCCGCCTCGTCGACCAGCCGAAAACCGACGCCCGTTTCCGCCAAACCTAAGCGATGGGTTATGATGTCGTCAACTCTGACCCGCCTGCGGTGAATGAGGTCCAAGGCGATCCGCATGTCGGCTGGAGCCGCGGCGTACGAGGAGACGATCGAGACGCCGTCGTAGTATAGCTGCCACAGCGGTAGCGGGATCTCGTCACCTGGCTTGGGGGCGATGTAGAGAACGATCGTGCCCCCACGGTCCACGCACGCGGCCGCCTGCCGGAGGGCCTGCGGTGCTGCGGTACAAAGCACCACGACCTCCGCGAGCCGCCCCCCATTGGCTTCGCGGATCCGCTGCGGCAAATCATCATCGGCGGGAAGGGCGAGGTCGCCCCCCGCTCGCCTGGCCATCTCCAACCTGTACGGCGAGATATCGCAAGCCATGAGGAGGCCGGGTGCGCTGGCCGCAGCGAGCTTGAGCTGGAGAATCCCAGAAACCCCGCTTCCGATCACCAGCATGGAGGCGCCCGGTCGTACCCTCGCAACCCGCCTGCTCCTCACCACGCAACCCAAAGGCTCGACCAGCGTCCCCTCTTCGTAGGAGACCTCGTCGGGGAGCAGGAACATGCCGCGCTCCACGTTGACAGCCGGCACCCGCACGTACTCGGCGAAGCCACCCGGGTCGAAGTGCGTCGAGCGCAGCGTATCGCAAACCGAGTGGTGCCCCGCCAGACAGTAACGGCAGGTGTTGCAGGGGACATGATGGGTGGCCACTACCCGATCTCCAACCCTGAAGCCCTCCACACCCGTGCCGACCTCCGCGACTTCTCCCGCAACCTCGTGGCCCAAAACGAGCGGCGCTCTTTTTATCCTGTACCATTCCATCACGTCGCTGCCGCAGATCCCGCTGGCCCTGACCCGCAGCAAGACCTCTCCCGCACCCACCCTCGGCCGCGGCTTCTCCTCCAGCCGCACATCCCGGTTGTTGTAGTACATGGCGACCCGCATGGCAGGTTAGGGCAGGGGTGCTATCGCCTGGCGCGACGAGAGGCTTCCGCGAAGCGCGCCTCGCCGGCCTCGACCGAGGCGCCCTCGTGGACGATCGCGCGGACGGCGAGAATCATCGCGACCGGATCGTCGTCCTGCCAGATGTTGCGGCCCATATCGACGCCTACGGCACCCCGCGAAATCGCGTTATGCGTGAGCTCGAACACTTGGCGCGGCCGCTCGAGTTTCTTGCCCCCGGCAATGACGATAGGAACGGGGCATCCTTCCACCACTTTCTCGAATTCCTCGCAGTAATAAGTCTTGACGATCCTGGCGCCGAGCTCCGCTGCGATTCGGCAACACATCCCGAGGTAGCGCGCATCCCGCGTCATCTCCCGGCCCACCGCGGTGACCGCCAGTACCGGCATTCCGTACCTCTCCCCGGCGTCCACGAGGTCCGCGAGCGACTTGAGCGTCTGCCGCTCGTGCTCGGACCCGATGAAGGTGGAGACAGCGACGGCGGCCACGTTGAGCCGCAGCGCTTCCTCCATCGAGGTAGTCAGCACCTCGTTCGAAAGAGCGCCGCCGGCCATGCTCGTCCCTCCCGATACCCTGAGCACTATGGGCACGTCGCGCTCCGGCGCCACCGAGGAGCGCAGCACCCCGCGGGTAAGCATGAGCGAATCGGCGTGCTCGATCAGCGGCTCTATCGTGCGCCGCGGGTTCTCCAACCTGTGGGTGGGCCCCTGGAAGTACCCGTGGTCGACCGCCAGCATCACCGTGCGACCGGTGGCCGGCCGGATGATTCTAGCCATTCTGTTGGCCATTCCCCAATCCATGCTTCCTCCTGCTCAGCGCTTGCGATACCGTTGCCCCTGCGCCGTGTCGGTAACCTCGATTCCCATTTGGCGCAGCCGCTCCCGGATTTCGTCCGCCCGCCGATAATCTTTGCGACTCCGGGCCTCCTCCCGCTCGCGCAAAAGCGCCTCCGCTTCGGGCGCTAGCCGAAGCTCCTCTTGCGCGGCGATCTCGATCCCCAAAACCGAGTCGAAGGAGCGAAGCGCACCACAGAGTGCCTCCGCCTCTGCCCTTCCGATACGCCTCTGGTCGATCAGCCGATTGGCTTCCTTTACAAACGTAAAGAGGGCGGCCAAAGCGCGCGAGGCGTTTAGGTCGTCGTCGAAGCCCTCCTCGAACCCCAGCCTTCCGGCTTCCAGCACGGCGGCGGCTTCGCCGAACGAGCGGGGCTCCTCTACCTCCTCGAGCCTGCGGTAGAGTTCGCGCAACCGGCCCACGCTCGTGGCCGCCGCTTCGAGTCCAGGCAGCGTGAAGTTCAAGGGCTGGCGGTAGTGGGCGCTGAGAAGGAGATAGCGGATCGCGACGGGGGCGTAGCCCAGGTCCTCGAGATCCCGCAACGTGTAGAAATTACCGGCAGATTTCGACATCTTCTTTCCGTCCACCAGCAGATGCTTCGTGTGAAGCCAGTAACGGACGAATTTCTTGCCGTGGCATGCCTCGGATTGCGCGATCTCCGACTCGTGGTGCGGAAAAATGTTGTCCTCCCCTCCGGTATGAATGTCGATGGTTTCCCCCAAAAGCTTCCAAGCCATGGCGCTGCACTCGATGTGCCATCCGGGATAGCCGCGGCCCCAGGGGCTATCCCACTGCATGATGTGCCCCCCCTTCCTGATCCAGAGGCAGAAATCCAGGGGGTAGCGCTTTTCCTGGTGCACTTCGACTCTGCTCCCCGGCTTGAGTTCAGAGAGGACCTTCCCCGAGAGGCGGCCGTAGGGCTCGAACTTTCGCACGTCGTAGTAAACGGAGCCGTTTACCACGTAGGCGTAGCCTTTGGCGACGAGCCGTTCGATCATCTCGATCATGTCGCTGATATGTTCGGTGGCACGCGGGTAGGCCGCGGCGCGCCGGATGTTGAGTTTGGCTATGTCCTCGAAGAAGCGGCGAGCGTAAAAATCGGCTATCTCCCAGGGATCCTTTCTCTCCTCGCGGGCCTTGACCTCTATTTTGTCCTCCCCCTCGTCGGAATCTTCCAGGAGGTGCCCGACGTCCGTGATGTTGACTACCTGCCTCACCTGGTAGCCGCGATATTCGAGGTAACGCCGCAAGACGTCGGCAAAGACGAAGGCTCGGAGGTTTCCTATGTGGACGTCGTTGTAAACGGTGGGCCCGCAGTTGTACATGAGGCAGCGGGGGGGGTCGAGGGGCACGAACTCCTCGAGTGTGCCGGAGAAGGTATTGAGAAACTTGAGCGTCCCCATAGTCTTTTGGCCGGCGTCACGTCCCTTATCCCGCGCCGCCCTTCGCCCCCTGCCCGAGGCTTCGCGCAAAGACGCCGCCAACCCGCATCCTAGGGAGCGTAGGACTCCAGGTCAAGAAAGAAAAGCCCTCCCGCCCGCCGCTGGGGCGATCGGAGCTTGACTCAGCCCATCGCGCTTCTAACAGTTGCCGCCGTGGGCATGGGGGAGATCGGGCTGGCGCGCGGAAGGCCCCGCTCGGCCATCCTGCTCGGGGCGTTGCTACTTTCGGGCGCCGTTGCGCTTTATATCGCTTGGCGGCACTCCAAGATTTACGTGAGCACCGATGACGCCTATGTCGAGGGCGCCGTCCACACCGTCGCCTCCCGCATTGCGGGCACCGTTAAAGAGGTTGCGGCCGACCATGACGCCTTCGTTCACCGCGGCGAGCTCCTCGTCCTGCTCGATCCGCAGGAGTACAGGGTGCGCGTGGAGAACGCCCGAGCGGCTCTGGAGCTGGCGAAAAGCACCGCTGCCGAGCAGAAAGCGGCGCTGGCGGCGGCGCGGGCGCTCGAGCGGGTGGCGCGCGCCAGGTTGGAGCAGGCGCGGCTGGACTTCGAGCGGGCCGCGAGGCTTCGAAAGCCACGGGTGGTTTCACAGGAGGACTACGATCGGGCCCGGCTGGCCCAGGAGGCGGCGGAGGCGGAGCTAAGCCGAGCGCGGCAGGAAGTCGGTCGCGCACGCGCGGCGCTGGGAGCTGCCCTTGCGGGCGGGAAGGCGCCGCTGGTTGCTCTGCGCGAGGCGGAGCTTCGTCGCGTCGAGCTCGAGCTAAGTTATACCAGGATTACGGCGCCCGCCGACGGTTTCGTGACCAGGAGATCGGTCGAGGTGGGAAACAGGGTGGCCCCGGGCCAGCCGCTCCTTGCGCTGGTTCCCCTGAAGGACCTCTGGGTCACCGCGAATTATAAAGAGACCCAACTGGAGAGGGTGCGGGTAGGGCAGCCCGTAGCCATCGAGGTGGACGCTTACCCTGGGGTGGAGTTTCGGGGACACGTGGCGAGCATCATGGCCGGTTCGGGGGCGCGCTTTTCGCTCTTTCCGCCCGAGAACGCGACCGGCACCTTCGTCAAGGTGGTGCAACGGGTGCCGGTAAGGTTGCTGATCGATTCCTGCGACCGAAACCCGCCCCCACCCCTGCGAATCGGCATGTCCGTAGTCCCTACCATAGACACCTCGGGCCTCGACTCCCCAAGCCGCGACCGCGCGAAGGAGTGACACCTGCCCGAGTCTTACCCCAAGGTGAACAAGTGGCTGGTCGCCACCGCCGTGATGATCCCCACGATAATGGAGATCATGGACATGAGCGTGGCCAACGTCTCGCTCAATCACATCCAGGGCAGCCTGAGCGCCGGTGCGGAAGAGGTCACCTGGGTATTGACCTCGTACCTGGTTTCCAATGCCATCGTGATACCGGCCAGCGGCTGGCTTGCCGGAACCTTCGGGCGAAAGAGGCTGCTGCTGCTGAGCTTGGTGTTGTTTACGGTTAGCTCGCTTCTGTGCGGGGCAGCTCCCAATTTGCCTTCACTGGTCGCGTTTCGCGTCTTTCAGGGCTTGGGAGGGGGATCGCTTCAGCCGGTCTCCCAAGCGATCTTGCTCGAGACCTTCCCGGTCGCCGAGAGGGGGCTCGCCATGGCGGTTTTCGGAGTCGGGGTCATGTTCGCCCCGATCGTCGGGCCGCTCGTCGGCGGGTGGCTGACCGATAATCTCGGCTGGCGCTGGATCTTCTACATCAATCTGCCGATCGGGGCGCTCGCCGTGCTCATGGCGCTCGCCTTCGTACACGACCCCCCCTACATTCGCCGCGCCCACCGCCGGGTGGACTACCCGGGCCTGGTGCTACTGGCGTTGGGTATAGGCTGCCTTCAGCTCGTTCTCGATACGGGGCAGAGAGAGGACTGGTTCGCTTCGGCTTTCATCGTGAGAACCACAGGGGTGGCGGTCCTCGCGCTTTCGGGCTTGGTTTGGTGGGAGCTGAGACAGAAGGATCCGATCATAGACCTTACGGTATTCCGCGACCGTTCCTTTGCCGCCGGCAACATGATGATGTGCCTCACCTTTTTCAGCTTTTTCGGCTCTCTCGTGATGGTTCCGCTCTATTTGCAGATGCTAATGGGTTACACGGCGACGTTGGCCGGTGTGGTACTCTCCCCCGGAGGTGCGGCGAGCCTGGTGGCCATGGCCTTGGTAGGCCGCTTGATGCTCTCCGTTGATGCGCGGTGGGTGCTGGCGGCGGGCATGATCTTGACCGGAGTCTCTTTCGACATGATGGCACACTACACTTTGCAGTCGGATCTTTACGCCGTGCTCTTGCCGCGAATCATCCAGGGTTTCGGGATCGGGATGGTATTCGTGCCACTCACTTCGCTTACCGTGGCGGACATCGCACCGCAGAGGATGGGGAATGCTACCGCTCTATTCAATCTCCTGAGAAATCTCGGCGGAAGCTTCGGCATAGCGTTCTCTGCGACCATGCTTGCGCGAAGGTCGCAGGCTGGGCAGGTGCACCTGGCGGCGCATCTCAGTCCCTTCGACCCGCCGCTTCAGATCGCGGCGGATAATCTCTCGAGGATCCTCGGGGCTTTGGATCGAGCGCCGGCCCTGGCCCGAGAAAAATCCCTGACGTTCCTCTACCGGAGCTTGCTCGAGCAGAGCCTCATGCTTGGCTTTCGCGATGTGTTCGCCTACCTGACGGGGGTATTCCTCCTAGCTGGCATCTTCTTTTTCTTTCTGCGCGGGCTTCGCCAAGCCGAAGCGGTTGCGCTTCATTGAAAGGCCGCAAGTGGCTTGAAGAATTTGACGGGGGGCCGGCTGTTGAGGTAAAATCTGCGTCGTGCCGTGGCCTTCCTTTTTTCCCGCTTGGGCGCGGGATGCCGACATTGAACGCGCCGGGGGCGTGGAGCGGGCGCGAGCCATGGTCGCTTGGCCAAGGAAGGCACGGGGTGGCCCGGAAAAAAGGGAGAAGGGGTAAACGCCAATGAGGTTCAGGAAGCGTCCGCTCAGCTCAACATTCATCCGTTGCGCTCTGCTCTGTTCGGGTGTGGGCCTGGCCTTGAGCCCCTATACCGCCGCGGCCGCGCCGGTAGTCTGCAGTCCGGCCGATCCCGTGGCGAACGCCGACATCGTGTGCACCGGGGACCCTTGCATCGTAACCAAGAACTGGGAGTTCGCGGGCGACTGCGAGATGGATTTCGGGATGCGAAATCTCGTGGTTAGAGGAAAGAACCTGGTGGCACCGGGTGCCAATTTTAGGATCAGGGCAGGCTCGGTGAAGGCAGAAAAGAGCGGGTCGTCAACGCCGCTCATCAGCGTGAGGGGAGGGGAGTCATTGCGGGGCGGCAACCTCGAGATCTTCTCTCTTTCCTTCATCGACTTCAGCGGAACCGCGGACGCCTCCGGGGTGCCAGGGGGCAATATCACGATGACGGCGGTAGGGGATATAACCCTTGCGGTGCTCGTCAAGTCGAACGGCTTGACGATCGATGCCGGCGGGGGAAACATAACGATTATCGCCGGCCAGGACCTCTTTCAGACGGGCGGGGTGGAGGCGGACGGGGGTGCCACCGATGCCGGCGGGAACATCACACTCTCGGCGGCGCGAAACCTCGTGTCGACGAAGACCATAAGCGCAAGAGGGGGAGAGTTCAGTGGCGGGTGGCTTTCATTCACCGCCGGAGACGATGTCACCATCTCCGACGATCTGGATGCCAGCAGCGGTAGCGGCGGGGGCGATGGGGGGATGATCGACATTCTGGCTGGAGCGGACGGAAACGGCGGAGAAAAACCGGGAGGCACGGCGACGATATTGGGGACGTTGATAAACTTGACGCCGAGCAACACCGGCACCGGTTCCGATGCCTGGGCCGGAGACGGCGGCGACCTTTTCATCGACACGAGTGGTGACCTTTACATAGGGCCGGCGGTCAAGATCAAGAATTGGGGAGCGGCACCGGATGGCTCGGGTGGCGACGTGTTGATGCTGACTAGCGATCTGGTCACAGACGAGATTAGCGCATTAGACGGTAACATGAACATTCAAGGCGAGATCCTGAACACCGGGCAAGGAGCGAGTTCAGACGGGGGCGATGTCACCTTGTCGGCGGGTCGAGATTTGACGGTCGGCAAAGTGGATGTGTCGAGCGGCTGGCTGGCGGGAGACTTCTCCGCCGACGCTGGGGGCAACGTGAGTTTGACCGCCCCGGTATTGGCCACCGGCGGCGGGAGCGACGGTGACGGCGGGGCGATCGACGTGACGGCGGGCTTGGCGGCCATGGGGACGCTTGCGGTGGGTAGCGGGGCGAGCCTCCTTGCCCGAGGGGGGTCGTTCACGGGGCCGAGCCTCGGCGGAGATGTAAGCCTCGCTGGCTGTACCGTCAACGTAGCCTCGGCGACTGCCGTCGATGCCCGCGGGGGTGTTGGCTTGAACGGACGGCCATTTGGCGGGAGCATCCTGCTTGTCACGTCTATTGGAGGGAATCTCCAAGGTAATTTCACCGCCACTCCCGCGGGCGACATCACGATCGTTCACAAGAGCGCATCTGCACCTTCCCTGACGGGGGCGACTTTCGACCCAGCCCCAGCGATCGAAATACTCGAGTCTAGCCCGATCTATCCCGGGTGCGGGCAGAATCCGACGCCGACTCCCACACCCTCTCCGCAATGCGGTAACGGCACGGTGGAGTTTGGGGAGGGGTGCGACGACGGGAACACAAACAGCGGTGACTGCTGCAGCGGCGCCTGCCAGGTCGAGCCCGACGGGAGTTCTTGCCCGAGCGGCGATCAGTGCCTCGAGGGACAGTGTAGTGCCGGGGCTTGCGTCTTTTCGTCAGTTGCCAATTGCTTGGCGTTGGGCGACATCGACTGCAACGGCGCAATGGATACGGCCGATGCTTTGACCGAGCTTTGCTTCTTTGTTGGCCTGTGTGGGGACAGCGACGTGCCCTCGCCATGTAACGATCCGGCGCACCGGCTGGCGGTTGCGGACTGGGATTTGAACGGACAGATAAATGCGTCGGATGCGCTGACCACGCTCGCTCTTTTCGTGAAGCTGATCGGGCCCGGCGATACCGCTTTGGGCTCCTGCTGCCAGTGAGCCTGGCCCTTCCTGGCAGGCCTGGGACATGCCCCGGCTAGCGATCGTGCGCCCGGCCGGTTCGCCCTGGTTGCCTGGCTCCGGGCAGGAAGCATTCCACGACGGTTCCCTCGCTCGGCTTTGAGCGCACGGTTAGATTGCCACCCATCACGCGCGCCCGATCCTCCATGTTGGCAAGCCCCGTTCCCCGCGTCTGCGGGTCGGCCGGGTCGAAGCCGCATCCGTCATCGGAGATCTTGAGATAGGTTCCGCCGTCGCGCTCCTCTGCGGTAATGGATACAGAAGAGCAGCCGCTGTGCCGGAGGCTGTTGGAGAGCGCCTCCTGGACGATCCGGTAGATGTGGATGTTTTCTTCTCCCCTATCCAAGAGCGAGCCTGGCGCATCCACGCTGATTTCGACTTCGCCCGAGCGCATGCACTCTGCCAGGTGCTTGATTTGAGCCTCGATCCCGGCGATTTCCATCGCCGGCGGCCGCATTCCCGAAGCAACCGCCAAAAGTTCCTCGACCGCCGATCGCAGCATTTCCTCTATTTTGTCCAAGGAGTGCCGCAGCAGCGCCGGCTGCGGCGTCGGTTTCAGGGCCCTCAAGGCGGCGCTTACGTGGAGCGAGACGGCGGCAAGTCTCTGGGCCACGCCGTCGTGCAGCTCCCGCGAAATCCTGAGCCTCTCGGCCTCGATCGCTTCGAGCATCGCAACCCGCCTCTGCTCCGCGACACGGCGAAGCCGCTCTTCGCGACGACGGGCCAAACGCTGGTCTTCCGCCTCTCTTTCCAGTTCCGCCGCCCTTCCTGCTACCGCCCTCGTTCGGTCGAGGTAAAGGGTGAGGAGAGCGGAGCCTAGGAAGACGAGGCTAGGAAACGCGGCGGTTGCGAGGCCGAAATCGACACCGTTGGGAAAATAGCGCTGCGAGAAAAGTGCCCCGACGTAGTCGACCGCGACCCACGCTCCCAGCAGGGTTTGCCGCGCCGCTCCCCACGGAAGGTAAGCAGCCCCCGCCACGGTCAGCAACATCAGGAATCCGGCGAGTTCCGCGCAGGGAAGCAAAGCGAGAGCACCTTCGAGCGACACTGCCGTGGCGAACCAAGCGCAGAGAAAAAGCCCCCAGGTTCTGGGATCCATCCGCTTCGGTGAGAAACGACTTATCGTCGCGGCTAGGACCAATGGTACGCACTGGAGCAGATCCGCGACTTGCTCGAGAATGACGACGGGCAGCGAGAAATATCCTGGAGCGGCCATGGCAGCCCAAACCCCAAGCGCGAGCACGCCGCCGCGGGCTAGCCGCTGCTTGAAAAGGTCGGCTTCGCTAGCCTCCGAGTGATTCAAAGCTTCCTCGACTGGCTCGCATTGTAACAGTTATTTGACGGCCAAGGCCAACTCTCGCGCACCTTGGGCCGGGGCTTTTTGGCTTAGGTTTGGGGGGCTGCTAGAATCGCCGCTGTGTGTCGGGCAAGCGCCCCAGAAGCCCCTGAGCCTGCCCGCTGTTGGCTCACGGCGCTTGCCCCGTTTGTCGCGAATGCCAAGAGAGGAAAGGGGAGCCGAGATGAGCCAGGAAAGGTATCCTATTCGGAAGATCGCTGTTCTTGGTGCCGGAGTGATGGGCAGTACGCTGGCCGCCCATTTTGCCAACGCCGGCATCCCGTCCGTTCTGCTAGACATCGTACCCCCCACCTTCACCGAGGAGGACGAGCGCAAGGGGCTCAGCAAGACGAGCCGGGAGTTCAGGAACCGCTTCGCCATAAACGGCATCGAGCACGCCAAGAAAATGAAGCCGGCGGCATTGTATGACGTAGGGGACGCCGCGCTCATAACTCCTGGCAATTTCGAGGACGACCTCGACTTGATTGCCGACGTGGACTGGATAATCGAGGTCGTGAAGGAGGATCTCGATATAAAGCGCAAGCTCTTGGGCAACGTGGCGAAGCACTGGCGCGAGGGCACGATAGTTACCACCAACACCTCCGGCCTTCCGATTGCGCAGATCGTGGCGACCTTGCCGGAGGACCTGCAGAAGCATTTTCTCGGGACTCACTTTTTCAATCCTCCGAGGTACATGAGGCTTCTCGAGTTGATCCCGGGCCCGAAGACCCTTCCCGAGATCGTCTCGGCGATGAGGGAGTTCTGCGATCGCGTGCTCGGCAAGGGGGTCGTTCTGTGCAAGGACACCCCCAACTTCGTCGCCAACCGCATAGGCGTCTTCGGGATGCTTCATCTGATGCACACGATGCTCGCCGAGGGATTGGGGATCGAGGAGGCTGATCAGGTTGCCGGCCCTCCGATGGGCAGGCCCCGCAGCGCTGCGTTTCGCACGGCGGATATCGTCGGCCTCGATACGCTCGTCCATGTCGCGGATAACCTCTACCAGAATGTGCCCGAGGACGAGTGCCGCGAGACTTTCAAGGTCCCGCAGTTCGTGCGCAAGATGGTCGAAAAGGGTTGGCTCGGGGACAAGAGCGGGCAGGGCTTCTACAAGAAGGAGTCAGGCGAGGGCGGGAAGAAGGATATCTTGGTTCTCGAACCCTCGACGATGGAATACCGAGCGCAACGCAAACTTGCCGCCGACTCGCTCGCGGCGGCCAAGAACGAAGATGACGTGGGACGGCGGGTCAAGAATCTCGTCGAGGCGAACGACACGGCGGCAAGCTTCGCCTGGAAGGTGCTCTCCGACACGCTCATTTATTCCGCCAATCGGGTGGGCGAAATCGCCGACGACATAGCCAGCATAGACGATGCCATGCGCTGGGGATTCGGATGGGACCTCGGGCCCTTCGAGACCTGGGACGCCATCGGTCTCGAAGACTCGGTAGAGCGCATGAAGCGGGAGGGGAAGAAAATACCCCGCTGGATAGACGAGATGATCGCCAGAGGAAACGGTTCCTTCTACCGGCGGGAGTCGGGCGTGGTTTCGGTCTACGACCCGAGGCGCGCGGAATACGCGGTCAGAGATCCCGGCCCTGGAGTCATCGTGCTGGCTTCGCTTGCCGAGCGTAAAAAGACGATAAAGGCCAACGCCGGCGCGAGCTTGATCGACATCGGAGACGGTGTTGCCTGTCTCGAGTTTCACACCAAGATGAACTCGATCGACGCCGATATCATTTCGATGATCGACGAGGCCCTGGCGGAGGTGGAGAAGAACTTCGTCGGATTGGTGATCGGAAACGATGCCACCAATTTCTCGGTGGGCGCCAACATCATGCTGATCTTCATGGAGGCGCAGGCTGGCAACTTCGATCGGATCGCCGAGATCGTGAACCGGTTCCAACAAGCCTGCGTTCGGCTCCGCCATTCCCCCAAGCCAGTGGTGGCCGCACCGGCCGGGATGGCTCTGGGGGGAGGCGCGGAGATCGCCATGGGCGCGGACAGGATTCGCGCGCACGCGGAACTTTACATGGGACTGGTCGAGGTAGGCGTGGGCCTAATTCCCGGGGGCGGCGGCACGGTGATGGTGCTCGCCCGACACATGGAGGGGATACCGGAGGATATCCCAGTTGATCCCTTCCCCTTTACGCGCAGGGCCTTCGAGACGATCGCAATGGCGAAGGTCTCGACAAGCGCCGAGGATGCAAGAAGGCTAAGGCTTCTCCGGGCTCATGATAGCGTCACCATGAACCGAGCGCGACTGATCGGCGATGCAAAGAAGGTCGTGCTCCACATGGCGGCCGAGGACTACCGCCCGCCCAGGCGAAGGGACATTCCCGTTGCGGGGGAAAGCGGGAGAGCGGCTCTCATGCTCGGGTTGGAGGGTTTGAGACAGGGGGGCTACGCTACCGAGTATGACTGCCAGATAGGGAGGAAGCTCGCCTTCGTCATGACCGGCGGGCGGGTGCCGTCGGGTACGCGAGTTAGCGAGCAGTACCTGTTGGATCTGGAACGGGAAGCGTTCGTCAGCCTCTGCGGTGAGGAGAAAACCAAGGAGCGCATCCAACACATGTTGATGAAGGGTAAACCCCTTCGCAACTGAAGCTGGAGGGAGAAATGCGAGAGGCAGTGATTGTTTCGGCTGTTAGAACGGCAGTAGGTAAGGCCTACCGTGGAGCCCTCGCTTACACGAGGCCCGACGACCTTGCGGCGGTGGCCCTCAGGGGCGCGCTCCGGCGCGTCAAGGGGCTCGATCCAAAGCAGGTGGACGACGTGGTGATGGGGTGCGCCATGCCGGAAGGGGAGCAGGGCATGAACGTGGGGCGGATCGCCTCCCACTTGGCCGGCATCCCTCACGAGGTGCCAGCCTTCACCATCAACAGATTTTGCTCCTCGGGATTGCAGGCGATCGCAATCGCGGCGCAGCAGATCATGTCGGGCTGGGCCGATGTGGTGCTGGCCGGGGGCACGGAGAGTATGTCGATGGTGCCGATGGGAGGAAACAAGATCTCCCCCAACCCCGAGCTCGTCGAGGTCTATCCCGACATTTACATCGCCATGGGCAGGACCGCCGAGAACGTGGCCAGCCGCTTTGGAATAAAGCGCGAGGATCAAGACCAGTTCGCGCTGGAGAGCCACCAGAAGGCCGTGGCCGCGATCAAGGAGGGGCGGTTCAAGGAGGAGATCGTGCCGGTCAAGGCCAAGCGTTACGTGACTCGGCCGGACGGGAGAAGAGAGGTCGAGGAGTTCGATTTCGATACCGACGACGGGCCACGTTTCGACACCAGCTTGGAGGCGTTGGCAAAGCTTCGACCGGCGTTTGGTCTGACGGGCACGGTGACGGCGGGCAATTCGTCGCAGATGTCCGACGGTGCGGCGGCGGCAGTGGTCATGAGCCGCGAGAAGGCGAAAGAGCTGGGTGTCAAGCCGATGGCGGTATTGCGATCCTTCGCAGTCGGGGGAGTGGAGCCTGACATCATGGGCATCGGTCCCGTTGCGGCGGTCCCGAAGGCGCTAAAGCTTGCCGGGTTAAAGCTCGAAGACATAGATCTCATAGAGCTTAACGAGGCGTTCGCGTCCCAGTCGCTCTACGTTATCCGAGAGCTCGGGCTGGACCGCTCCAAGGTCAACGTGAACGGAGGGGCGATTGCGCTCGGCCACCCCCTGGGATGCACCGGCGCCAAGCTCACCGCGACCATCCTTCATGAAATGGCGCGGCGAAGCGCTCGCTACGGTCTCGTTACCATGTGCATCGGCGGTGGCATGGGGGCGGCCGGCGTGTTCGAGCGCGAGCAATAGGAGGGCGCGGCGCCCAAAGCCGTGCCATGCCCGAGCCCGCTCCAGGCACATTCGAAGAGCGTTTCGACCGACTGCGGCGAACCTTAACTCTTTTTGTCGGCCCGATAGCTTTCCTGACTCTCCTGATCCTGCCGCCGGCCGGCCTCGAGCCGGCGGCCCAGCGGCTTGCCGCAGTGTTAGTTCTGGTGATCGTGTATTGGGTCGGCGAGCCGATTCCCCTGCCGGTCACGGCGCTCCTGGGGCCAGTTTTGTGCGTGGTTTTGCGGGTGGGATCGATGGGAGATGTCTTCGCGCCCTTCGCGAGTCCGATCATATTCCTTTTCATAGGCTCTTTTCTACTCGCCCGCTCGATGTCCGTGCACGGGCTCGATCGCAGGATCGCCCTCAAGGTGCTCTCGCTGCGGCGGATCGGAGGCCGCACCGGGCGGCTCATGGTCGGCCTCGGTTTGGTGCCGCTTTGCCTCTCGATGTGGATAAGCGACAGTGCCACCACCGCGATGATTTGTCCCGTCGCTCTTGGAGTGCTCTCCTCGGTTGGGGCGGCGGCGCGGGCAGAGGGGCGGGCGCTGCCGCTCAAGTGGGAGCAAGGGACCCTCTTGCTGGTGGCCTATGCGAGCCTAATCGGGGGGATCGGCACTCCGATCGGGACGCCCCCGAACCTGATCGCGCTGGGTATGCTGGAGCGGCTCTCCGGCGCTTCGATAGATTTTCTCTCCTGGATGCTCCTTACCATCCCTATCGCAGCTCTTGTTTTTGCGGCAGCGGCGCTGCTCTTTCGTTTGCTCCATCCGGCCGGCGTCGAGTGCGTGGCCGGAGCGGCCGCTTTCGTAGCCATGGAAAGGGCGGCGCTCGGGCCCTTGTCGCGCGGGCAGCTCAACACGGCCGCGGCGTTCGGGACGGCCGCCTTCCTTTGGGTGTTGCCCGCTGTGGCCGCGATCCTGCTCGGGCAGGATCACTTTCTGGCGCAAGAGCTCGAGGCTCGACTGCCGGAGGGAGGGGTGGCGCTCTTGGCGGCCGGCGTATTGTTCTTGCTACCCGTCGATTGGAAAGCTCGGAAATTCACGCTTGACTGGGAAGATGGGGTCAAAATCGACTGGGGTACCATTCTCCTCTTTGGGGGCGGTTTGTCGCTGGGCTCGCTCATGTTCACCACCGGCATGGCGGATGCTCTGGGCGAAGGGATCGTTCGACGCTTGGGGGCTCTCTCCGTTTGGAGCTTGACCGCGCTCGCCCTTTTTTTGGCTAAGGTGATAACGGAGTTTACCTCCAACACGGCTACGGCAAATATGCTGGTTCCCATGGTGCTGGCGCTCGCCGAAAGCGCCGGCGTTAGCCCCGTCCCGCCCGCGGTGGCGGTGGCGCTCGGGGCGAGCATGGCGTTCATGCTGCCGGTTTCCACGCCCTCCAATGCTATTGTATATGGCACCGGAAAGGTCCCGATCACGGCAATGATAAGGGCGGGGATCTTGCTGGACGTCGTCTCGTATCTGTTGATATTTGCCGGTTTAAGGCTCCTGATGCCGCTTCTTGGGTATCTCTGAGCCGCTCGGTGCGAGACCTGTATGCGCCCGATTCGGGGCGCGCGGGCGCCAGTTCGGGGATGCGGCTCCTTTTAGGAGTGTCCCTTGTTCGGCAAACGCATAGCTTATGCGCGGAGGCACCTAGGGCTGGCCTGCGGTCAACCGTAATCCTGTAGTACTTTTTTGAACCTAGAACGTACATTGTCAGGACGGCCTCGAGGCGCTACGCTAGCCCAGCTTGCGCCGCAAGCGCGCGCAATTCCCCGAGATGCTGATCCGTGTGGGCAAAGAGAGGTGAACCAGTGAGGACGAAATGGGTCGGGCGCATCGGCCTTTGTGGGCTGGTTTTCCTGGTCGGCTTGTTCTCCGCTCTCCTCGGTCGCGCTCCAGATTGCGCGGCCCAGCAGGAGAGACCCAACATCATATGGATCATCGGAGATGACCACACCTGGCCGTTCTATGGCTTTATGGGCCATCCGATAGTGCAGACCCCGAATCTCGATCGGCTCGCCGACTCGGGTGCGCTTTTCCCGGTGGGGCATTCGGCTGCATCGGTGTGCAAACCGTCGTTTCGCAGCCTGCTAACCGGCGTCTACCCGAAAGATTTCAAGCGCCACAGCCGCGGCGGCAATGGTCTGCCGTATGTTGCGCAAACGCTTGCCGCGGCGGGGTATGCGACTTTCGGGTATGGGAAGCTATGGAAGAAGTTTTCCGAGGTCGGGTTCGTGGATAGCGAGAAGTCATTCATCCTCCCTCGGGAGACGATCGAGCCCATTCTCGACTATATCGATAGCCATATGGATTCGCAGCCCTGGTTCATCTGGTACGGCACCAGACTGCCGCATTGGCCGTTCGATGCTCCCCCACAGTTTTGGGCGCTTTACGCTGGGTTGGGCCTCGATTTAGCCGAGCAGGGTTATTATGCGAACATATCGAGGCTAGATGAGCTCATCGGTCAGCTGCTCGACGGGCTGGAGGCCAGGGGCGTTCGCCACAATACGCTTATCATGTACATCTCCGACAACGGGTTCTTTTTCGACTCCAAGCTCACCTCGCGCGAGGACGGGTTTCGCAGCCCCATCATCCTGAGCTACCCCGACGCCATTGTGGCCGGCCAGAGGTTCGACGGGGCGAAACTAAAGATGGCCCATGCGCTGGATTTCGTACCCACCGTGCTGGATTACGCAGGTCTTCCGATTCCCCCCGAATTGGAGGGAATGAGTTTGCGACCGCTCGTGGAAGGGCAGTCGGTTCCTTCGTGGAGGACTTATCTCTTCGACCAGAGGGGCAAAAAGCGGTTTTTGCGGACCGAGAGTGGTTTGAGGTACTGGAAACTCGGGAAGCGGAAGGCGCACCTTTTTGATTTGAACACGGACCCTCGGGAGGAGATCGACTTGATCGCCGATCCTACGTACCAGGCGATCATCCCCGTTCTCGACGCGGCGCTCGACGACTGGTGGTACCCATGGAGCCGCTGAGCGGCGGGTGTGGGAACGCGGGAGGAGGGCTCGCGGCCCACGGCGCGCCGAGGCCGGGTGAGGCTCCCATAAATCTGTTGCCCGGGAGAGTACTTTTCCGGCTGGATCTGCACGCCGTGGAACAGTACTTGGCGAGGCCTCGGCGGTCAGCCCCAAAGGGGTGGACGGCGAAGCCGCTTGCGTTCGCTCCGAGATCGCTTTTCTTTTAGGCGGCGTTCCCGGGCCGCCCTCGTTGGCTGCGTGGGCCGACGAGCACGGGGAGTCTCCGCTGCCCTGCAAATTAGCTCTGCAAGCTTTTCCAGAGCCTCGCGCCGGTTTCGCTCCTGGGTGCGAAAACGCCGGGCTTCGATCACGAGGACGCCGCGCGCGGTTATCCGCGCGCGCCCGAGCCGCTTGAGCCTCTCGCGCAGATCTTCGCCGAGCGAGCGCGTCCGCGTAACGTCGAACCGCAGTCTGACGGCGGTGGCGACCTTGTTGACGTTCTGTCCACCCGGCCCACGCGAGCGGAAGAACTCGAACTCTATTTCACTCTCGTCGACGAAAATGTCGGTCGCGATCTTCATAGACGCTTGGTCAAGGTCGCGCCGGGATCGCCGAGTCTGGCGAGGCTCGTTTCAAGGTGCGCCCGCATCCCCCTCCCAGGGTGGTTCCGGCGGTATCTGTGACCGGCGCGGAACGACTCGACCTCGGGATCGGCTGCCTCGCCGAGCTCGCCCAGATCGCAAATCATGCACTTGACCGACCCTCCGCCTTTGGCAAGAAACTCGCTCGCATCCACCGCAACCGGCGTGACCCCGAGGTGGCGGATCTCGGCCTGAAGCCGCTCGCTCGTGCCCCGCGGCATGAACAGGAGTTGATCGCCGGCTTTGGTCTGGTACGCGAAGGAGTTTGCCGCATAAATTGCCGCATCGTCCTCCGAAAGGGGTATGACTCTGTCGCCGAGAGCTTCGAGGAGCCGCTCCCGAGAGGAGGGGGTGAGCGCGGGGAGAAACACCAGCAAGAAACGGCGCTCCGGTCCGAAGGAGCAAAGCGCCGTATCTCCGTGATAGTACGCTTCGTCGGTGAGCTCCAAGGGTAGCACCTCCCTCGGCTCGACGATTCGTCTCAAATCCTCGAGGCAACTTGCCTCGCTGCGAAAGCCGTAAACCCTGCGGTAAGGAGGGAGCCCCAGCCTGAGCTCGAAATGCTGACGCACTACCCGACCGTAGGTAAAAATGTATTTCGTGCCGCACGGAAAAAAATCCGCCTCGCCCTCGAAGCGGTGGGGGATCTCTTGAGGCGCAAGGCCGAGACCAGAAACGAACGACTCGTAGATCGGCCGCTCGCCGTGGCGGCCAGGCACCAGGTTGGAGAGGTAGAACCGCTTCTGTTGCCCGGGGCGCACTTCTTGGGGGAAGCAAAATCCGGCGTTTGCGGGATAGACAAGTCCGGGCCATTTTCTCTCCGGAGGTATCACGAGGACCGTGACGCCATGCTCTTCCAGCCTTTGGGCCAGCTCGTGCCACTGCTTGATTGCCCGGGCGCGATCCACCCTTTTTCTCAATCCCCAGCGCGTGCGGGTATGAGGGTTCAAGCCGGCGCGGATGGAAAAAAATGTGGGGTCTCCCATGAGCACCGCGTGCACCGATCTCAGCCTCCTTGGCGCACCGGTGGTTTGGCGCAGTCGGTCAAACGAGGAAATCCTGGGGGATAGCTAGCGCGGGAAGGCGAGCCGAAGAGGGTAGCCACCGGGTAAGTGCAGTAAAGCGGCGAGTAAAGAGCGGCCGGCCGATCATTGCCGCTTTTCCCCTGACCTCCGAAGGGGAGCTCGGAGGAAGCGCCGATGGTGGCGCGATTCAAGTTGAGAACGCCCACCCTACAGCGCCAAAAAAACTCGTTGAATACGCTCGATCGGCGGGTGAAGACCGATAGGGCGAGCCCGTAGTCGCTCTGGTTGACCAGCCGGATTGCCTCATCGACGTCATCGAAGGGCACGACCGCCACATCCGGTCCGAAGATTTCCTCTCGCATGTAAGGGTGGGCTTGCGCTCGAGGCGAGAGAAGATGCACCGAAGCCGTAACGTAGTACCCCTCGTGGCGCGTCTTCGGCCTTCGGGAGGCGAGCAGCACCTGCGCGCCCGCGGCCCTGGCCTGGCGAGCGGCTTTCTCGAAGCGGCGCAGGGCCTTCTCGCTCGCAAGCGGACCCATGAAAACGCCAGGCTCCAGGCAGTGCCCGATGGCGAGTCTCAGGGCGAGGTTTACGAACCGCTCCAAGAACTGCCGCAGAATAGTGCTGTGAACCATGATGCGGCTCGTCGCGGTGCATCTCTGGCCAGTCGTCATGAAGGCCCCCAGCGCGCACTGCCAAACCGCGTGCTTCATGTCGGCGTCGGGGAAAACCACAGCCGCGTTCTTTCCACCCAACTCCAGGGCCGTAATCTTGAATGGCTGGTGCGATGCCATGCGCTCGATCCAAAGGCCGGCTCGGTAAGAACCGGTAAACAATACGCCATTTACGGCCTCATGCGCCGCAAGGAGCTTTCCCACGCTTGCGTCCCCCTGCACGAGGTTGAACACGCCCGGCGGAATGCCAGCCCTCTGCATGAGCCTGGCGTAGAGTGTGGCAGAGCCGGGCGCCAGCTCGGAGGGCTTGAAGACGACGGTATTTCCCGTGGCTAGGGCTGGGATGATATGCCCGTTCGGCAGGTGAAGCGGCATGTTGAAAGGGCCTATGACCGCCATGACGCCGCGGGGATGGAAGTGGCACCCGCCGCGCCCTCCGTGAAAGGGGCGGACGAGAGGAAGCGACCGTTTTATGGTTATGTCTACCTTTTCCGCCAAGGCCGCCGCTTCCTCGCGCGACTCCCACAGGGGCTTGCCGATCTCCAGGGAGATCGCGCGCGCGATTCGCTCCTTCTCTTTCTTCGCCAGGGAAGCGAATTTGCGAAGAAGCGCGAGCCGGAAACCGATAGGCGCTTGCGCCCAGCGGGGGTAGGCTGCGCTTGCCGCCGCGACCGCATCGTCTACCGCTTCGGCCGAAAAGGCGGCTCGGCTTGCGATGCGCCCGAGCGCTCCCGGATCGTGGCGCACGATCTCTCCCGTTGGGCGCGCTGGCTCGACGAAGCGGCCGGCTATGAATGTTCGCGCTTCCATCGCAGAAAACCTCCGCCTCGCATCAGGAAAAGGGGATGGCCGCGACGCGATGACCGGCCGATATCTCGAGCGCTTGCAGGAACGCGCGCGGCAACCGAATCGCTCGGCCCGCCAGTTCGCCCGGCGATCGCACGGCCCGAAAACCCCGGCGATCCCAGGCCGCCACGAGCCATTCATCGAGTCGCTGCGGATGGGGGATCGCTTCTTCCAACGACTCGGCCACGACCTGCTTGAGATTCCTCGCGGGTGCGGTTTGCGAGGCCTCGCACCCATAGTAAGGGCCACCGTCGAAGGGATCTATTTGCGAAAGAAAACGCAAGCCGGCTTGTTCCAAGATCCTGAGCGCCGGCCTAGCCTCGGGAGCGGGTTGCCCCAGAGCGCGCTGCACTCGAAGAGGGAGCATGCAGGTGTAGATCGGAGCGCTGGGGAAGAGAGCGTCGATGAACTCCTTGTCAGCGCGGCTCAGCCGGTCCGCTCGCCTGAAGCTCAATCCCGTCACCCGCTTGCCGTAATGTTCCCAAAGGAGGTTCTCCCCGGAAGAGGTGAGCCTCGGCTTGATCTCGGCGATCACATGGCTCCTGAAGCGCCTTGGCCAGATGGCCATGTACAGTAGTCTCACCAACGACAGTTGTTTTCCCACTTTGGCTGGGGTGTGCCGGGCACGGCGGTCCACCACCAGTCCGCCCAGCTCGGTCGGGCCATCGAGGGATTTGCGAAGCAGCAGGTATTTGTGCAGGAAGGTGCGGTTCAAGGTTCGGGAGTGGTGGTGATCCTCGACTATTTCGAGATAGAAGTGCGGGGACGCAGGCGTTCCGTGCTGGGCTATGACGGCCGAAACCCCGGCGAGCCTCCGGCCGCCGGCTTTCTGCGCGACGAAGAGATAGGTGGCTTCCCACTTGTTCTTGACGGCGCCGGCGAAGGACCGACTCGAAATCCTGATAAGGCGGCGAAGCTCGCGGCGGTCCGCGGGGAGGTTTACCGAATCCAGAAGCCGGGCCAGGCGGTAGATCTCCTCCAGATCGGCGGCCTTGGCCTGTCTCAAGAGGTATTCTGCTCCTGTAGCCCGTCCTTCGTTACTTCGCACAGAACTCCTGCAGGATCGCTTCGTAGATGGAGACGGCGCCGAGGAGCTGGTCGACCGAGTTGAACTCGTTGGGGGCATGGATGTTGCCGTAAGCGGCCCCCGGGCCGAGCACGAGCGCCGGCACGCCGGCGGCCGCGAAAATGCCCGCCTCGGTGCACCCAGCCTTCGTTCCCGGCGAAGCGGGCGCGTCGAGTCGGCGAAGCGCCGAACAGGTGCGAAGCACCAGATCGGAGTCGGCGGGAAGAGCGAGCGGAGGGTTATCGATCTCCACCCTGACCTCGACCTCCACCGGCGCGAACCTGCGGCCCACCTGCTCCGCCACGGCGTTCACCTCGCCCAGTAGCTCGGAGGGCTGCTGGGCGGGCAGAAGTCGTAGGTCGAGGTTGACCGTGAGTCGGCCGCGGGCGGCCCTGATGCCGGTGACGCAGACGGTCGCACGGGGGGGAGAAAAAGTCGCATCTTCCTCCGGTCTTTCGCCGATCACCTTCTCGATCGCGTTGATCGCTTCTTTTACGGCATCGATGTTGCGGGGATCGACCGGCGTGGCGTTCAGCAACCGGCCGGCATCTATCTCGGCGCCGGCTACCGCCAGGCGCCCGAGCAGCTCTGTGTGGTCGGCATCGACCAGAAGATGGCAGACCGCCGGCACCTTGTTGCCGGCGTCCCCCCCTTCGATCGAGGCGATGAGCGCGCAACGCACTGGCAGTGCGCCCAGTGCGCGGCGAATGGCGTTCGATCCTAGCTCGGGCTGGCTGGCGTGCGCGCTTCGGCCGAAAAAGCGTACCGGTCTAAGCCACCACTGCCGGCTGGGTTCCGGCGGCCGATAGGCGCTGAGAGTCAGCAGCAAGCGACCTTTGGTCTTCGTCACCGGAGCGAGCTCAGTTGGCTCTCCTACCAGCGCGGCCACCGGTTTCGACTTGAACGCCGCTGCCGCGATGAACTCCCGGCTCCCCGTCATTCCGGTCTCCTCGCCGAACGTGCCGAGAAGATAGACGGGCCGTCGGATCTTGCCGGTCGGCAAGGTGCGCCTCAGCGCCTCCGCCTTGCAGAGCCAGTCGAGTTTCGTGTCGGCGCTACCGAGCCCGTAGATTTTATCCCCTTTGATGAGCGCATTGAACGGGTCCCCTCCCGTCTCCGTCCAAAGCGAGGGCTCGCCCGGCTCGACCGTGTCGAGGTGGGTGACGAGGAGCAGACCGGCTGCGTCGCCACCCGGCTCGAAGCGCGCAAGTAAATTGTAATCGCGCCGCGAACGATCCGTGGCGGCGATGAGCTCGCTCTTTATCGGCAAATCCCGCAGGACTTCGTCGCGAAGGTACTCGGCAAGTCGCGCCGTCCCGGAGGAGGCGGTGCTTCGGATCCTGAGGACCTCCAAGGCATGCCCGAGACAACCTGTAAGCGGGCTGCCCTCGCGCCCGCCGCTCTCACCTGCACCCCGCACGCTCATGTCGGAAGCCCATCGATCCTACCACTTAATGATGCGCTCACCAACTAAGCGGCGCGCCCGCGACGCTCGGCGCAGCACGCGGGTTGCTGCGCGGCCCTGTGCCGGTGTAGCCAGAATGGGGAATGCCGTGTAAAGTCTTGCGGCCAAGGGTGACCGGGCTGGACGGAGGGACCGAAGAGCGGCCATCGGCGACTATGCAACTTTTCGTCTGCGTTCTCAACGAAACCGAGCGCCTCAACGACGTGGTATCGGCGTTCGTGGAGGTGGGGGCGCCCGGCGCTACGGTCATAGAGTCGCAGGGGATGGGACAGATAGTGGCCACGGAGATCCCCATCTTCGCTGGTTTTCGCCAGCTCATGGCTGGGGCCAGGCCGTTCAATTACACTATTTTCTCGGTCATCGAGAAGCAGGAGGTGGTCGAGGAGCTCAAGCACATCTTGCGGGGACTGCTCGAGAGGGACGCGGAAAAGGCCAAGGGTATCGTGTTCACCATTCCCGTGGCGCATTTCGAAAAGCTTTGATAGGGGCGGCGCTCCGTTGCGGCGAGGTGGCGAGATTGGAGCGAGGCAAACGCGGCCGTGAGATTTCTCGTCGTCGTGGCGGTGATCGTGCTCGTTGCGCTGCTCGGGGCGGCGGCCCGCCAGACGTCGCGTGATTTGCCTCGCGGACTCAGGGATCTTGTCGATAGTGGTGCCTTGTTCCTTTTCTTGGGGATCCTTCTTGGACCGCGCGGGCTGCGTTTCGTTACTCCGCAGTATCTCGACCAGCTCGGGCCGGTGGTCGTCATCGCGCTCGGTTGGATCGGCTTCTTCTTCGGTTTGAACCTGCGATGGCGCTGGCTAAGCAGGTTCCCAGCTTCTTCGCACTTTCTCGCTTTTGCGCAGTCGTGTACCACCTTCGCTCTGATAGTGGCGGTCTCCGCCTCAGTGCTGCCGTATTTCGAGAAACCCGGCTCCGCCCCCTTCACGGTCGAGTCGGCGAGCGTGGTACTGGCGGCGGCCGCGGCCGGAACGGCTCCATCGGGTCTGTTTCTTCTCGGTGAGCGTACGAGCGCAGGCGCGCTGCTGAGGCAGATTCGCTTCGTCGCCGCGCTCGATGACCTCCCGGGTCTGCTGGCCCTCGGGCTCCTTTTCTGTTTCGCTCACGTTTACTCGTCGACCCCAGGTTGGGTTCTCCTCGGCTGGCACTGGTTTCTGTTTTCGCTCCTGCTCGGCCTTGGCTTGGGCCTCTTGCTTGCCGCGCTCATTCCCGCCTATAGGGACGAGCAGAAGGGCGGCTTGGTCATACTCGGCGTGATCGCCTTCGGTGCCGGCGTGTGCGCTTTTGTGCATCTTTCGCCCCTTTTCGTCGGGGTTATCGCGGGAGCGACCTTCGGTAACTTTTCGGCTCACGGAGAGCGCGTCTTTGCACACGTCGCCGCGCGCGAGCACGCAATTTACGTTTTTTTTCTCCTCCTTGCGGGGTGCACGTGGCGGTACGAGCCGGCGGCTTTGCTCCTTGCCGCCCCGTACATATTGCTGCGGGCGGGGGGGAAGCTTGCGGGCGCGGCTGTGGGCACTATGGGGTTGAGCCCTTTTCGTGCGGACCCGCGCCTCGGTTTGATGCTCCTTCCCCAGGGCGGGATGGCGATCGCAATGGCTGTCGATTACCACAGGACCTACGCTACGGCCGCTCTCCCTTCCATAGTGAGCATCGTCATGATCGCCGTGGTAGCGAACGAGCTTCTCGGTCCCGCGTTGGCGCTGAGCGAGCTGCGAATTCGGGAGAAGCGATGAGGATCCTGCTTGCGCTCGCTTCTGTGGTTTTAGTTACCTACGCCGCGCATTCCCTTCACGTGGGCGAGTTTGCGAGGCCGGGGGACGAGGGGATCTTCGTATTGGGGTTCGTGCTCCTTGCGTCTTTTTTGTGCGGCGAGCTGGCCTCGCGCGCTAGCCTGCCGCTGATCAGCGGCTATCTCCTTGCGGGGGTTTTATTCGGGCCGCTCTCTGCTCGGCTTTTTTCGCAGCAGTTCGTGGCGATTCCACCGGCGGCCGTCGCGGGTCTGCGGGTGATCGACAGCGTGGCGCTCGGCCTTATCGCGTTCACTGCCGGTGGAGAGATAAAGATCGAGAGCCTGCGCAAGGGCGGTCGTGTGGTGCTTGCGGCCACCGGACTTCAGATCGTGGCGATCCTCCTTTGCGTCGGCGCCGTGACGATGTTGCTTTCGCCGCTCCTGCCTTTCCCCGAGTCGCAGCCGGTCGAAGTGGTGGCCGCCTGCGCGCTCCTATTGGCGGCCGCGATGGTGCCCAATTCCGCTGAGGCGGTGGTCGCCGTGACAAACGAGTGCCGGGCAAGGGGGAGGGTGGCCGAGCTCAGCCTCGAGGTTACCGTGCTCAAAGACATCGCGGCGGTCGTCGTATTCCTGTTGGCCGCTTCGGCGGCGGAGTTCCTCGTCTCGGGGCGGGGGGGAGTGCGCCTTGCGACTGTTGGCGGGGTGGCCTGGGAAATCGCCGGATCGCTTGGCGTCGGGGCGCTCTTGGGATTTCTGCTCGGCGTTTATATCGAGAAGCTGGGGGCTGAGCTTCCGGTAGTAGTTGTCGGTCTCGGATTCTCGAGCATGTATCTTGCGGCCGGTGCGCGCCTCTCGGGGCTTTTGATCTGCCTCGTGGCCGGAATGGTCATCGAGAATTTCTCGCGCAAGGGAGAGGCGCTGGTACGGGCGGTCGAGGCGTATTCGCTCCCGGTTTACGTAGTGTTCTTTACAATCGCGGGGGCGAGAGTGGATCTGGGCGCGCTGCTGCAGGTGTGGCCTCTTGCCGTGGTCGTGGCGGTGGCTCGGGGCGCGGCGATCGCGTGGGGCACGCGACGGGCTTGCGTCAAGGCCAAAGAGCCGGCAGAGGTGCGGGCTTATGCGTGGCTTGGGTTCCTCAGCCAGGCCGGCGTCGGGCTCGGGCTTGCCACGCTCATGATGGAGCTGCTTGGAGACGTAGGAAGGAGCGTGGCTACCGTGGCCATAGCGACCATTGCCTTGAACCTCGTCGTGGGGCCGGTTGCATTTCGCTGGGCGCTTGTTCGCGCGGGGGAGGCGAACCGTCAATGATCGGCGGTCTCGGCGGCGTAAAATGCGAGGCTTTCGGTTCGCTCCGCGAGGAGAGAAAAAGAGCGAGATCCCCGATGGTCATACCGCCTCGGCCACACCGACGTGCCACCCCGGGATGAGACCGCCGCGAATCGTGCTCGGGCGAAGCCCGGCGGTCAGCAATCCTTCCCTGAATTGCCCGAAGTCGAACATGGAGTCCCAGGGGTGGACCGTTCCCCGGCGCAACAGGAAGCCGAGCAGAGGGGTGTCGTAGAAAAACTCGCGCGAGAGCTCCTCGAAGAGAAAGAGTCCCCCCGGCTTGAGGACCCGGCGAACCTCGGCCAAAGCCGTTGGCCAGTTCGGCAGGTGGTGGAAGATAGTGAACTCGAAAACTGCGTCGTAGGCTGCGCTCGGCGTGGCGATGGCGGCCGCGTCGCCTACCCAGACACTCGCGCCCTGCGCACGGCCCGATACGGCTCGCGCCACCTGCCGGATGTCGAGATCGAAGGCGTGGATCTGCTCCGCCGCGAACTCTAGCAGGATCTCCCCAATTCCCGCGCCCCAGCCGCAGCCGATCTCTAGCACCCGGGCCGGCCGGCACAAGTTGGAGTGCGAGCGAAGCCAGCGCAGAGTTTCGCGCAACATGGCGGTTCGGATGGGATTGTTTACCAGAAGGCGCTCGAATAAGTTGACTTTCATCGCGATCGGGCCGAAAGATTGGGTCGCCGCTTGCCTTCGCTTCGCCTCCTCCGCGGCCGAGGAAGACCGGACGGCGTCAGCGCCTGTCTTTCGCTTCCCACGCCTCGTCCGCCTTGGCGGCGAGTATGAAGTCGCTTTCGGTCAGCCCATCTATTTTATAAGTCCAAATCGACAACTTCACTTTTCCCCAGCCCAGGTGAATGTCGGGATGGTGCCCTTCGCGCTCGGCTATCTCCCCTACCCGGTTCGTGAACGCCAGGGCCTCGCGAAAATCTTTGAATTTGTATTCCTTCTCGAGGTGGTGCTCATCTACGACCCGCCACCCACCTCCGAGTTTAGCGTAAAGCGCCGAAAGCTCCTTCCCTTTAAGCGGCGGGACCCCGCCTCGGCATGGTACGCACTGCTTGCTCGCAAGCTTGCTCATCTTCTCCCTCCGCTCCGCTCGGCCCGGACTCCGGGCGCTTTCGGCTGGAAAGCTGCGGGATTTGCCCGGGCGGCCCGCTCCAAGCTCTCCTAGCACGCTATCGGCACGATCCAGCGAAATCAATTGGGGCGGCAAGCGGGCTCTTTGGCTCCAGGACTCGCCGGGGCCGCCAACCGCGGGCGGCTCCTGAGGGGGTCAGTCGCCCTCTCGGGCGACGGCCTGCCGGCCCGGGCCCGGCCGTCTTCGCGCTCTCGTTTGCGCCTTGGCTTCGAGACGGCTCCTCATCCTAGGTACCCAAACCCATCCGTAGTAAGCGGAAGCCGCGAAAACGATCGCGATGGCTACGGCCACCGACGGGCGCTGGACGAGGATAGAGAGCCCGAGAAGCGAGAAGAAGAGGACAACGAGCACCGCGATGGCCCCGGCTGCAGGTAGCCGAAAGGGGCGATTGGTCTGCGGTTCGCGCCGTCTCAGGGAAAGAAGCGAGACCGCCATGACGACGTAAATCATGCACTCGACGAAACCTCCGAGGTAGATAAAAAACTCGTAGGTCTCGGGCTGGGTGCGGCTCAAGAGGAAGACCGCGGCAGATACGGTCACGCTGGCGACGAAAAGGACGGCGAGAGCCACGTAGGGCGTGGCGAAGCGAATCGAGAGCCTGCTCAAAACACGCGGAAGGCTCCCATCGCGCGCCATGGCGTAGATGTAGCGCGAGGCGGTGAGGGTGCCGGCGTTGAACGAAGTCACGGAGGCCGTGAGGCTAACGAGAACTATGACCGCTATCCCCATGGGGCCGAAGAGGTGGCCGTAAAAAAGGACATGGGGGATGGCGGTGGAGCCGAAAGCCTGTTTTGCTTGCTCGTAGCTCAGCTCGTGGCGGTCGGTTCCGCTCGGGAGCTTCTTTGCCGCCACCGCGGACTCTATGAGGCTCCCGTAGCTCTCTTCTGCTGGCCCACTTTGGATTTGCGGCACCATCGTGGAAGTGAGAGCTACGTTGAAAAGGGCGTAGGTGCAAAAAAGAACCCCCACGGTCAGCATGAGGCCGCGCGAGATGAGCCGCTGATCGGTTACCTCTTCGGCCAGCGGCGTGACCCACTCGAAGCCTACATAGAGGAAGACTCCGACCGCGACCGCTTTCACGAACTCGCCCGGATCGCCGATCGCGAGCGGCTCTCTTAGCTCGAAGCCCCCCTGCCAGAGCGCGTAGAGGGAGGATGCCACGAGGAAAGCGAACATGGAGTACGCGATCACGTCCTGGAAGGTGCCGGCGATTTTTATGCCGCAGACGTTGAGCGCGAAGACCACCGTAAGGAATATCAGCCCCCAGCCTATCCGGGGCATGAAGCCGAGGCCCGCCCCGTCGTGGAGCACGCTCGCCAGGACGTAGGTTTCCGCGCCTATCACGGAGACGGCTACGGTCATGTAGATCGTGGCGAAAAGCAGCGCTACCTTCTCGTTGGCTGCTCGCTGGATGAATATCTTGATGCCGGCGGCCGTGGGGTACATCCCCGAGAGTTCGGCGAAGCAGGCACCGGCCAGCATACAGAAAATGCCCGCAACGAGAATTGCCAGCCAAGCGCTGTCGCCTAGCGCGTGAGTGGCGAGCTCCATGCTGGCGCTGTAGGAAATGGTAGCGAGCGCTAGGCCGGCGCCGGTCGAAACGACCGTGCGTTGCCGGACGACCCGCCGAAGCTTGGTAGGCTCCGCCATGAGAAGGATCAGATTCCCTGAGCCCTGACCGCTGCCATGGCTCGGTCGAAGGCCTCCACCACGGCATCCACCTCGGCCGCCGTGATCACCAGAGGGGGCATTATGCGCACCACCTTGGGATTGTTGAAGGTATAGATGGACAAGACGCCGTTTCGCTTGAGTTGCAAGCTCATTCTCGGCCCTATGCTCTCGTCGCAATACTCGATTCCGTTCATGAGGCCGATCCCTCTGACTTCCCTCGCCAGCTCAGGGTAGCCGGCTGCGACCTCTCGCAAGCCTCGGCGCAGCCGATCTCCCATGGCGGCGGCGTGCCGCGGGAGATCGTTGGTCTCGATGTACTCTATTGCCGCGAGAGCGGCGGTGCAGGCCAGCGCGGTGCCGCCGAAGGAGTTTATGTGGATGAAGGGGTTAGCGATGAAGAAATCGGCTATCTCGGGAGTGTAGATCGCAGCCGAGATCGGGATCATGCCGCCGCTTAGCGCCTTTGCCAGGCACATGATGTCGGGGGCCACGCCCCAGTTCTCGCACCCGAACATCTTTCCCGTCCTTCCCAGCCCCGTTTGAATCTCGTCCAAAATGAGCAGGACCGAGCGCTCGTCGCAGAGCCGGCGAACCGCGGGGAGGTATCCGTCGTCGGGAACGACGATCCCACCTTCCCCCTGAACCGTTTCCATTATTACCGCTGCGGTATCTTCGTCCAAGGCGTCTTCGAGGGCGCGGAGGTCGTTGTAGGGGATGTGGACGAACCCCGGTGCCAAGGGCTCGAACGGGCTCTTGTAAACCTCGCGGCCCGTGGCCGGCAGGGCGAATCCCGTGACCCCATGGTAGCCGTTTCGCATGGCGACGATGCGGCTTTTACCCGTGTAGCCTCGTGCGAGCTTGATGGCGGTGTCCACCGCCTCTCCGCCTCCACAGGTAAAGAATGAGTACTGAAGACGGCCCGGCGCTATCTCCGCCAGCTTTTTCGCCAGCCGTGCCCGCTCGGGCATGAGGCTCAGCCAGCTCCCCATGTCCGCCCGCTCGAGGGCGGCCTTCAGCCGGGCGGCGATCTCGGGGTTTCGCCGCCCGCAGTTGAAGATCCCGGCACCCGTCGCGCAGTCTATGTAACAGGTTCCATCGGCGTCCCAGACCCGGGCTCCCTCGCGGCTGGTCTCGATGATGTCGAGGCTTGCGGCGGAGAGAGCCCGGACGACGTAAGGGTTCACGTGGCGGTTGTACCCCTCGATCGTTTCGGCGCGAAGCCGGCTTTCTGCGGCTGCACGGGGGACTTGCCCCGCTTCGAGCGCTTTTCGCCCCTTGGGTTCGTTGCGCCGGGTCCCAGCCAAGGTTCTCCCGCTGCTCTTTCGTCGCTTGGCGCTGGCGCCGTCTTTCACACGTCCGGCCATATGATCATCGTTATCGCGTCGAGCCGCATGATGTCTTCCTGCGACGCCTTGACCTTGATCTCGCCGCGCAGGTACTTGGCCGATGGGTTCAAGTCTCCCCAGAACATGTCGCAAAGCGTTTCGCTATCCGTCTCCACGATTATGTCCGGGGTACCCTCCAGCCCCTCGACGACCTTGGTTATCTCCCCTTTTACCACCGTCATGGTGTGTCTGGAGTCGTTGTCGTTCGCGATGAAATGGATGAGCTTGCTCCAATCGCGCTGCATTCGCCGCAGCCTCTGGTTGTTGTTGCATTGTATGGTATAGTCAGCCAGAGCTTCGGTGATCTCAGCTTGCGTCGCCATCTCTTCTGCTCTCCTTCCGAATCATGCCGATTTCGCTCGCGCCCGCCGCCGCGACGGCCTCGCAGGCTCCTGCGCCGTTTTTCTGTGCCCTCCCGCGTCCTCTTCCTTGATGGCCTGCATCGATTGGTCGAGGGCCTCCAATACGCGGTCCACCAGGGTCGGGGTTATGACCAGCGAGGGCATGAGCCGCATGACCGACGGCTCGTTTCCGCTATAGAGCGCCATGACACCCCGCTGGGCGAGCTGAAAGCTCATCCTGGGGCCGTGGCTCGAGTCGGTGTACTGAAGACCCATCATGAGGCCGCGCCCGCGGTACTCCAGAAGGATGTCGCCATGCTTTTCTCTCAGCTCGGCGAAGCCTTCGAAGAAGCGCCGCCCCATCTTTTCCGCGTGCTCCCACAGGCGCTCGCGCTCCATGACCTCGATCGCTTTCAAAGCCACGATACAGCCGAGGTCGGCGCCGCCGAAGGTGGAGAGGTGGATGAAGGGGTGGGCGACGAGGAAGTCCTGGAGCTTCTCCTTGTAGATCGTCGCCGAGATAGGGTAAATGCTGCCACCCAGAGACTTGGCGACGGTCATGATATCCGGCACCACCCCGGAGTGCTCGCACGCGAACATGCGTCCGGTGCGGCACCAGCCGGTTTGGATCTCGTCGAAGATGAGAAGGATTTCGCGCTCGTCGCAAAGCCTTCGCAGGTCCCTGAGATATTCGTCTCGGGCGACGTGGATCCCTCCTTCGCCGAGAATGGGCTCGATGATGATCGCCGCGGTGTCATCGGAGACGGCCGCTTCCATGGCGGCGATGTCGTTCAGGGGGACGCGCTTGAAGTGCGGGGTGAGCGGCTCGAAGGGCTTGCGGAAGGCCTCTCGGCCAATCGCCGCAAGGGATAAGCCGGTGTGGCCATGGTAGCAGTTATGAACACTCACGATTTCGCGCTTCATGGTGTAGCCGCGGGCGAGCTTTATGGCGAAGTCGTTGGCCTCGCCGCCCCCCACGCCGAACATCGTGCATTTGAGCTCTCCTGGGGTGATCTCGGCGAGTTTCTTGGCGAGCCGTGCCTTGGGCCCGGAGGCGAGAAGAAATACGCCGATGTCGTATTCGTCGAGGGCGTCCTTCAAGGCTTTTACCACCTCGGGATTGCGCCGCCCGACGTTGAAGCTTCCGGCCGCGGTGATGCAATCCACGTATTCCTTGCCACAAATGTCCCACACGAGGGCCCCCTCGCGACGGCCTTCGATGATATCGAGTCCGGCGTTCTTCAGCGTCCTGACCTTCATGAGATTGGAGTACTCGGCGTAGTCGGCAAGGATCTGCGCTTTCAACTCATCCAGCTTTTCTTTTTCCATGCCCTACCTCCGTGGCTTGGCGGGGGAAATCCCCCGCACGATAAAATCTACCAGTGGTCCTACGTGTTGCTTTAGCCAGCCGCTCGATGGCCCCGGCTTTAGGCCGAACGCCCGGGCGCGGGCCCTTTGGTAAGTGGAGACGGAAGCCGCGAAGAACATGACGTACAAGGTATCGATCAGAAAGGCGGCGAGGGGAAGCGGAAGGTCGCCCCGGACCTCGCCCGAGCGCTTGCCTCGCTCGAGAAGAGAGGAATAGAAGGAGACCGAGCTTGCTTCGATCTCTTCCGCCAAGGCACCGGCCAGATTGGGCTCGCCGGCGGTGAAAAGGTCGCAGTACATTTGAAGGAAATCGCCGTTATCTCGCAGCCGGTCGAATCCGCGAAGAAAGAGCTCGTGCAACTGCTCCTTCGCGCTTGCTCCGCTCGAGCTGACGGATTCCATGAGCTCGCTCAGGATCCTGGTCCCCTCGGCAAGCGTGGCCCGATAGAGGTCCTCCTTCGATTCGAAGTACGCGTAGATCGCTCCCTTGGCCACGCCCGCCGCTTCGGCGATCTTGTTTACGTTGGCCCGATGGAAGCCGTTCGCTGCGAACTCTCGCGCCGCCGCCCGAAGCAGGCGCGCTCTTTTTTGGGGGTCGATTCTTGCAAAAGTCGGAAGCGGCATCCTCGCACCCTAGCGCCCACCCGAAGAGCCCGAAGTTTCTGGGTGGGCAGTCACCCAATTACCAGAAAGCGCGCCTCGTTGCAAGCCTCGTGCGAAGCGCGACCCGATCGGGGCTCTTCCTCACCCGGCAGCGCCAGGAAACGGGCTCCCCGTAGTCACTCCGATCGAAAGCACCTGGCGGCTTCGTTCTTGAAGAACCCCTTGATCTCCGGCCAGGCCGCGGGGCGGATCAGCTCCGGCATGACTTCGGACTCGGCATCCTCGAAGTGCGTTAGGCTCTTCAGGAGATGGTATCTTTCGTAGCGGACGGTTCCGAACTTCTGCTCGAAGAGGCGCAATACCTCATCGAGCGAGCTCGCTTCGCGGCACACGAAATGGAGGTCGACGAAGTCCTTGCGGCGAGCCACGCCCAACAATCGCGGATAGCTTCATGGCGGCGATGTCCTCGATCGCGGCCAGGCCAACGGACCAGGGAGATGGCTTGGGCGGGGGCAGCAGCGGGTACGGGTAACCGAAAAAGCTCGGCATGACGCCTTCTAGCTCGATGGTAAGGGTGTCGGTTTCGGCGCGCCGCACGCAAGAGCCAGGCGTGAGATCCAGGCGGTGCAAGAGCTCCCCTGGGTCGAACCGCTGCGGGCGAAAAAAGTAGAAGTTGGCCGAGCGACGGTGGCCGAGCTCGAGCGCCAGGGCGGTCCCCCCGGCAAGATAAAAGGAGTTCGAGTGCGCCGCCTTACCTATGTATTCCAGAACCGCCCGTTGTTGCGCAGAGAGGATGGCTGCAGACATTCCTCGTCCTCGAGGTTCAAGAAACTGCCCCAAAAGGCCAAGGTCTTGCGGCTAAGAGTCTTGCGGCCTCGGGCAAGAATGAACTGGCGAATGCGAGCCGGACCATAGGTGCGAAGAGCCCATCGTGCCGCTTCGAGATCTCCGTAATCGAGCAGGCGCATCGAAATCTGAGCCGCATTCCGTTCGATATCGAGGTCCGCCGCCCGACAATCCCAGAAGAATCGATGGAAGCTCGGCGGTAGCTGATTCCTTCTGTTCATCGACGCTAGAGCATAGTACAGCTCGGGCCGCGCGGACAGTGACGCCGCAATGTGGCAACGGCTAGCCTTCGGTGAAAGGACCGCTCGGATCTGCGTGCAAGGGAAGGCGCGGGTGGCTCAGGAAGGGGGGCACGGCGCTCAGAGTTTAACTTCGACGGCCGTGACTAGGTTCACGATCCCACCCCCCACTTGAGAGGTGTAGCCTTCTCGCGCACGAGCTCCTCGTTGCCGTCTTTGTACACGAAACAGGTGTTGCGAAGGTCCGGTATCGCTCCGAGTGCTGCGCGGCGGCGCTCGACCGGTACGTCTTCCGTGCCGGTGAGGTCGGGATTAGCGGCGAAGAAGCGCACGAAATGAAGCTGGTAGGCCGCGGTGGCGATCTCGGAGACGAGATCCAAGAGCCGATGGCAGCCGTCGCAGCCGCCCACGGCCTCGCGCGCCTTCTTTCTGAACCCCGGGGTGATGCTAAGCCCGATCAAGCGCTTCATTAGCTCCGTTGTAAGCGCGCAGACTTCGGTGAAAGGGCCCCGCTTGATCTCGGCGCTCGCGTCCACGATCTCTAGCGACGGGTGAAGAACCTCGATGCTTGCGTACACTTCATGGACCATGTCGCGCAAAGATGCCCTGATGAGAAAGCGGTCCCCCCCTGCGGGGAGGATCGAGACCTGCTTGTTGCACTCGTAGATGGATTCCATTTCCCGCTCCGAAAGCCTGGTCTTGTGCACCCGAGGATGCCCCGCCCCCCCGCCGATCCGCCGCGCCAGGCCCTGGGGCACGAGGCGGCCGAACTCGGGCTTGAAGAGCCTCTACGGGTGCCCGATCCTATCGCCGTCCAAGACCTGACACAACGGGCAACCTTGCCGGGCGCGCCGGTACCGCCGCCCGCAGGCGCAGCCTCTTTGCGTTCCGCCCGGCTAGCGCGTGGCTCCCTCGATGTCTGGGATCTCCTTGGGAATGGCGGCGGTCAAGATCTCGGCGCCCTTTTCCGTGACGAGAAGGTCGTCTTCTATCCTGATCCCTATACCGCGCCACCGCTCCTCCACGTCCTGCCGCCCCGCCGCTATATAGAGCCCAGGCTCGATCGTGAGCACCATGCCGGGCCTTAGCACCGTCGCCTCGCCCCCTTTCTTGTAGCGGCCGGCATCGTGCACGTCCATCCCGAGCCAGTGGCTGGTGCGATGCATGTAGAAGCTCGCATAGAGCTCCCTCTCCAGAGCCTCCTCGACGCTAGCTTTGATGAGGCCGGTGCCGACCAAGCCCTCGCAAAGCGTCTTGACGGCGGCTCGATGAACGTCGTCCCACGTAGCGCCCGGGACCGCCGCCGCTATCGCCTCGCGCTGGGCCCCCAGCACTATCTCGTATAGCGCCCGCTGCTCGGGCGAAAAGGATCCACTCGCTGGAATGGTGCGAGATACATCTGCGCAGTACAGCTCGTACTCCGCCCCCGCATCGACGAGCACGAGTTCTCCCGCCTCGATCGTGCGGCTTGCGGTTCGATGGTGAAGGGTGGCGGCGTTCGGCCCCGAAGCCACGATGGTGGGGTAGGCCGGGCCGAGCGCACCCATGCTGCGGAAGGCATAATCTATCGCGGCCTCTATCTCGTACTCGCGCCGGCCCGGAGCCACCTCGCGCATCGCCCGCTCGTGACCCGCCGCGGTGATTCGGACGGCCTGCCGGATGAGAGTCAGCTCCTCGGCTTCCTTGACGAGACGCATCTCGTGAAGGATCTCCTGCGGATCTACGATCTCGAAAGGGCCTGTCCCGCTTCTTATCCTGCCATCTCGCGCGGCCGCGAAGAGGGAGAGGATGCGGCGATCGAGCGCCTCGTCGCCTCCGATGTGGTAATAGAGGCGTTCGGCCTCGGACAGCCACTTGGGAAGTTCTCGCTCCAGTTCCTCGCTGGAGAACGCCGCGTCTGCCCCGAACTGCTCCAGCGCCCCCTCCACACCCGCCCGCGCGCCCGTCCAGACCTCTTTTTTCGGGTCGCGCGGCTGGACGAAGAGCACGAAGCGCTTCTCGGCCTGGGGCGCCAGCACCGCCAGGGCTCCCTGTTCCGGAAAACCGGTAAGGTAATAAAAGTCACTGCTTTGCCGGTACGGATACTCGACGTCTGGCCCCCTCGAGGCTGGCGGGGCCGCCGCGATCACCGCCACGCCGCGTTCCATTCTACGCATGAACGCTTCCCGGCGGCGGGCGAAGGTGGCCAGGCGGGAGCTGCCCATCTGGTTTTCCATACCGCTCAAGCGGGCTTTGCCTTGTTTCTTATTCTTACCTCTGGCTGCTCGGCACCCGCCGTGCAGCCGGCCGGGACGCTTCGAGTGAGAAAGGCCGATGCGCCCACCACCGAGTCCTCCCCCAGCTCCGTCTCCCCGCCCAGGACGGTGGCATTGGCGTATATCGTCACTCGGTCACGCACGGTGGGGTGCCTCTTGTAGCCGCGGATGAGTCGTCCCCGCTCGTCCTTGGGGAAGGAGAGCGCCCCCAGGGTCACTCCCTGGTAGAGCTTTACGTTGTTGCCGATCTCGGTGGTCTCGCCGATCACCACGCCGGTTGCGTGATCGATGAAAAAAGCGCGCCCTATCTTGGCGCCCGGGTGGATGTCGACGCCGGTTGCGGCGTGCGCGTACTCCGTCATCATCCGAGGCATGAGCGGTATGCCCATCTCGTGTAGCTCGTGAGCCAGCCGGTAAATGGTGATGGCAAGAACGCCCGGGTAGGAAAGGATGACTTCGTCGGTGTTGAGCGCCGCAGGGTCACCATCGTACGCCGCCTGGACATCTTCCGCCAGCCGCTCGCGAATCTCCGGGATGCGCTCCAGGAAGGCCAGCGTCAGCTCGGCCGCGCGCTCTCGAAGGCGTCCCCCTCGGTCGCCGGTCGTTCCTTCTTTGTAGCAGAGGCAGCAGTGGATCTGGCGGTGTAGCCGCACGCCCACCCGTGGAAGCAGCTCCCCCACGTGGTAGGCTAAGTTGTGCTCGTTCAGATCCTGCCTGCCGTAGAAGCCGGGATAGATGAGTTCGAGCAGAAGCCGGATGATATGGACGATCTCGCGCCTGTCGGGCAAAACCCGCTCGCCCAGATGTCGGGTCTTGGGTTCCTGCTCGTAGCTTTTCATCATCTTCTCTACCAGACCAGGCAGCTTCTCTCCCAGTCGAAACTCGTAAAACATCTGCTCACCTCTTTTCGGCGTACGCTGCGATCGCGCCCGCCCCAGGATAAACCCTCCTTCGACCACGGTTCAAGAAGAGTATCGGTGCGCCCTCGGCCCCGTTACGCCCGGGGGTGAGACTTGTCGTACACGCGCGCGATGTGACTGAAATCGACATGCGTGTAGCGTTGCGTCGTGGAGAGCCGGGAGTGGCCGAGCAGCTCTTGGATCGACCTGAGGTCGGCTCCCGAGCCCAGGAGGTGGGTGGCGAAGGAGTGACGGATGCTATGGGGACTGACGGCGGAGCGCGTCTTGGCCTTTTTGGCCCAGTAGGCGACGATCCGAGCGACACTGCGGGCGCTTAGCCTGCCCCCTCGGGCGTTCAAGAAGACCGCCCTGCGGTCGGCAAACTGCTTTCCCCGCCACGCCTGCCGATACCTCTCGAGCGCCTCCAGCGCTACCTCGCCGATCGGCACTACCCTTTCCTTTCCTCCTTTACCGCGCACCCGAAGCGCCTGGGCCTTGGGCTGAATGTGGTCCCAGTCCAGGCCCACGAGCTCGCTCACGCGCAGCCCGCATGAATACAGCACCTCCAGGATCGCCCGGTCGCGCAGGCAAAGCGGCGTCCCCTGCGAAGCGCCCTCGATGGTACGGAACATCTCGTCCACGGTAAGGTAGCTGGGCAGGCGCTTGTCGACCTTGGGCGAGGCGATCCCTTCGAGGGGGTCGGACGCGAGCACGCCCGTGCGCACGCAGAAGCGGAAGAATCCGCGCAGAGCCGAGAGCTTGCGCGCCAGGGTGCTCCTCGACCTGCGGCCGAAAAGGGTGGCGAGGTAGCGCCTCATCACGTGGATGTCTGCGCGCTCTAGCGAAATGCCCTCCCCCTCGAGAAACTCCGCGAACTGCCTCAAGTCGGCACTATAGGCCCTGAGGGTGTGCGAGGCGGCCCTAACCTCCAGGCGAAGATGCTCTTCGTATTGCTCTATCGCCGGCTCCATCGCGTAGGACCGCACCCCAATTTATGCTAACACTGGTCGTAGCTATGTCACAAGCGACCATTGCCTCGGACGGCCTCGGAGCAGCCGGTTCGGGCAGGCGCGTGACCTTTTCGAGTCGAGCGGGAAGGCGCCTGGTCGGCACGCTTCACGAGGGTGGCCAGCCGTCGGGAGGAAGGGAAGAGAGGCGCGCGGCGGTTGTCCTTTGCCACGGAATGGAATCCACCCGCGAGGGGATCAAGCACGTCTCTCTGGCGCACCGGTTTGCGGCGGTCGGCCTGGACTGCCTGCGTTTCGACTTCGGCTTCGTGGGAGAATCGCAAGGGGAGTTTTCGGATCTCACGATAAGCGGGGAAACGGAGGACGCGCTGGGAGCGCTCGACTTCATGGCGGCGCAGGGCGCGCGGGATTTGGCGCTCGTCGGCTCTAGCCTCGGAGGAACGGTCGCCATCTTGGCCGCAGCCAGATTCCCAGCCGTGCGCGCTCTGGCCACGATCGCCGCGGTTTCCAGGCCGCGGGACATGCTCAGGCGTTTGGGCGAGGAGGAGATCGAGAGATGGCGGCGCTCGGGGGTCAGGGACTTCGGCGGCAGGGCCCTCAAGTCCTCTTTCATTTTCGATGCCGAGCGTCTCGATGTGCTCGGTGCCGCGGCGGCGCTTGGCTGTCCGGTGTTGATTACCCACGGAGAGGAGGATCGAGTGGTGCCCCCTGAAGATGCGCGCGCACTTGCGGCGGCGCTCGGAGAGAAGGCTTCGCTCGAGCTTTATCCGGAAGCCGACCACCGGTTTTCGGATCCACAAATGCTCGGGCGGCTACTCGCGCGGATCGTAAGCTGGGTAGCGGAGAAGGTAGGCCGAGGCGGGTCCCCCCCGTGAACTGCAAAGCCTGCGGTTGCGATATCGGCAGTCCCGAAAGGATAGGGCGGCGCGACACCTGCCCCTCGTGCGGCAGCGATCTTCACACCTGCCGAAACTGCGCTTTTTTCGAGCCCGGCGCCTACAACGACTGCCGCGAGCCCAACGCCGAGCGGGTACTAGACAAGGAGAGAAGCAACTTCTGCGAATATTTCGCGCCGGCTTCGGGCACCGCCCGAGCCCCGCGGACCCGCGCCGGCTCGGTGCGGGACGATTTGGAGAGGCTCTTTGGAGGCAAAGATAGAGAAGGAAAAAAATAACCGATGCGAGCCCTCCTCCCCTTCCCTGGATGCGGTTCGAATCTTCCTTCGACTGCCGAGGCGCGACATCGCCTACTTCAAGTTCGTGCTCGAATCATACGAGGGGATGGCGGTAGTTCGTACCGAGGACAAGAGAGCGGGGATAGTGATGCTTCTCGTGGCGCCCGATTTCGTGGAGGAGGTCGAAGGCCTGATCGAGGAGCTGGGGCGAGAGGTCGCGTTAGAGGTGATCGACGGCCCGCCCAAGCCCTAAGCTCCTTTTTTGGCCGGGGTGGCAGCCGGTCCCGGCTCGGATGCGGATGGTGCGCGTAGGCTTTGCGCTCCTCGTTCTTTTGGCGCTCCTTGCGCTCGGCGTCGTGCCGGTCGGGGCCGAGGAGGCACCCCCTCACTACGATGGCGAGCGCTTCTTCAACCCGTGGGGGCGGATAGAGCGGCCTGGTTGGAGGGTAAAGTTTCCCTTCGTGCTTCGCCGCTTCCTCGGTTCCTTTCGCAAGCGGGAAGGCGCGCCCCCCAGGGTAGCGAATGACGGGTCGTATCTTCGGGCCAACTCCCTGCATTCCCAGCCGACGATCACCTGGGTAGGGCACTCGACTCTCGTCGTCCAGATGGACGGGGTGACCTTCATCACCGACCCTATCTGGTCCGATACCGCAAGCCCCCTGGCTATCTTGGGTCCCCGGCGCCTGGTCCCCCCAGCTATCGCCATAGACGCCCTTCCTCCAGTCGACTTCGTGGTCGTCTCGCACTCGCATTACGATCACACGGACATCTACAGCTTGCGAAGACTGGCCGACAAAGGGGCCCGGATCTTCGTCCCGCTCGGGCTCGATCGGCTGCTTCGGCGCTCGGGGATCGAGCGAGTTTCGGCGCTCGATTGGTGGGAGGAGGCGAAGGTCGGCAAGGTCACGGTTCATTGTCTTCCGGCCAAGCACTCTAGCGGCCGCGGCATCGGCGACCTCGACCGCACCCTGTGGGCGGGTTGGGCGGTGCGCGGACCGAGTCGCAGTTTCTATTACAGTGGGGATACCGGCTACTTCGGCGGCTTTGCCGAGATCGGTGCTAGGCTAGGTCCGTTCGATTTAGCGGCCGTTCCCATAGGCGCTTACGAGCCGCGGGTGATGATGCGGGACGTTCACCTGACGCCGGAGGAGGCTCTCGAGGTGGCGCTGGATGCGAGAGCTAAGACGGCGCTTGGTATTCATTACGGCACCTTCGATTTGACCGACGAGCCGGTGGATGAACCCCCGCTTCGCTTCCACCGCCGTGCGATGGACCTCGGGCTTGCGCCCGATCGGGTCTGGACCCTGGCGATCGGCGAGACCCGGACCTGGTAGTGCGAGGCTCTTGGATTTGCGCTCGCCTGGCAGGGGAAGTAGAACGACCGGGCGGGCACGCCGGAGGGAAGCTCGGCGAAAGACTCCCCTCGCCCCACGAGGGCCATTTTCGCAAGGCTCTTGACTCAATGAAAAATATTCGGTTATGAATGATTCTCACCGAGAACCGAAAACCGGGCTCGGGAGCCGATAAAAGGGACTCCTTTTCATGACGCAAGTTGCGGGCGCACAAAGCCGAATCGAGCGGCGGCGCCAAGAGACGCTGGCCAAACTCTTGCGGGCGGCCGAGAGCGTGTTTGCCGAGCGGGGCTACGACGGTGCCACGCTCAACGAGATAACCGACGCGGCCGACCTGGGTATCGGTACTTTCTACAACTACTTCCCGGACAAGCGAGCGATCTACAACGCCCTCATCCGTCGTCACTTCCTGGTCATGCACGAGAGGTGGCGAAAACGCCTCGACCGAAAGATGGCGGTGGAGGAGCAGTTGGCGGCGTCGGTTCGGGCCTCGGTCGAGTGCGTGCAGGAGAGGCCAAGGCTCTGGAGGCTCTTTCTCGTGGAAGGGCCGCCGATGGGGGAGGAGGACTTTTTCGGGTTGCAGCGGGAGGTTGCCAAGGAGTTCAGGCGCAGGCTCACCGAGGGAGAAAGCAAGCCTCTCGCCGGCATCGATTTGGATGCTCTCACCCTCATCATAATGCAGGTCTCGATCGGTCTCGGGCGCTGGCTCCTTTCGGCCAGCCCGCCGGCCGATCCGCAGAAGGTTACCGACGAGGTAGTGGCTTTTCTCGTGCGCGGGATGTTGAGCGAGCGGCAGCGAGAAGCGTCGTGAGGCGAGCGCCATGCATGTGATAGAAACCCAGGTGGACACGAAGAGCGACGAGTACCGGCGCAACTACGAACACATGGAGAGGCTCGTCGCCGAGCTCAAAGCGGAGCTCAAGAAGGCCAGGGAGGATCGCTCCGAGCGAGCCTACCGAAGGCATGTGGAGCAGGGAAAGCTTCCGATACGCGAGCGGATCGAGCGCGTCTTGGACCCTAACACCCCCTTTCTCGAGATCGCCCCCCTGGCCGCGCACGGCATGTACGACGGCAAGGTCTACGGCGGCGGAAGCGTATCCGGAATCGGCATCGTGCACGGTCGCGAATGGCTGATCACGGGAAACGACGCCATGGTAAAAGGGGGAACCATCTTCCCCATGGGGCTGCAAAAGGGGCTTCGGGAACATGAGATCATCATGGAAAACCGGCTCCCTTCGATCATCCTCGTCGATTCCGGGGGCGCGTTCCTTCCCCTGCAAGACGAGATCTTCGTGCTGGGCGGGCGTATCTTCTACAACCAGGCGATAATATCGAAGATGAACCTCCCGCAGATTTGCGCGGTGATGGGGCTCTGCACGGCCGGCGGGGCTTACGTGCCGGCCATGTCGACTTATACGATCATAGTAAAGAAGACCGGGGCGATCTTTCTCGGCGGGCCTCCCCTGGTGCGCGCGGCGACGGGCGAGGTGGTGACGGCCGAGCAGCTCGGCGGCGCCGACGTTCACTGTAGCGAGTCCGGGGTGGCCGATTATTACGCCGAGAACGACGAGCATGCGCTCGAGATCGTCCGCGACCTGGCGCGCAACGTGTCGGTTCACGAGAAGACCAAGATCCCCATGCAGGAGCCCAAGCCCCCGCTCTACGATCCCAAGGAGATCTACGGGATCGTGCCGGCGGATCTGGCCAAGCCCTACGACGTTCGCGAGGTGATAGCCCGGATAGTTGACGGAAGCGAGTTCGACGAGTTCAAGGCGCGCTGGGGAACCACGCTGGTCACTGGCTTTGCGTACATCCACGGCTACCAGGTGGGAATCGTGGCCAATAACGGGGTGCTCTTTTCCGAGTCCTCGCTCAAGGGCACGCAGTTCATTCAGATCTGCAACCAGCGCAAGATTCCGCTCGTCTTCCTCCAGAACATCATGGGGTTCATCATCGGATCCGAGTACGAGCGACGCGGGATAACCAAGGACGGCCACAAGATGGTGGCGGCGGTCGCCTGCTCGGTGGTGCCGAAGTTCACGGTCATCATCGGCGGCTCCTTCGGCGCCGGAAACTACGCCATGTGCGGGCGGGCTTACTCGCCTAGGTTTCTCTGGACCTGGCCGAACTCCCGGGTCTCGGTGATGGGCGGGGAACAGGCGGCGAACGTCTTGGTGACGGTCAAGCAGGATCAGCTCGCGCGGGAGGGGCAGCCGCCGCTTACCGAAGAGATGATCGAGGCCATCCGCAAGCCGGTGTTGGAAACCTTCGAGCAGGAGGCCAACCCCTACCACCACACGGCGCGGTTGAGAGACGACGGGATCATCGATCCCGCGGCGACCCGCGACGTGCTCGGCATGGGGATTTCCGTCTCGCTCAACGCCCCCATCCCCGATCCGGGCTGGGGGGTATTTCGCATGTAGGACGGCGCGATGTTCGAGAAGGTGCTGGTAGCCAACCGCGGCGAGATCGCAGTAAGGGTTATGCGTACCCTGAGCGAGATGGGGATCGGGACGGTTGCCGTCTACTCCGAGGTCGACGAGAAGGCGCTGCACGTCCTCTGCGCCGATGAGGCCGTCTGCCTCGGGCCGGCGCCACCGGCGCAGAGCTATCTCGACATCGAAAAGATCATCGACGCCGCCTGGCGCACCAAGGCATCGGCCATCCATCCCGGCTACGGATTTCTCTCCGAAAACCCGCGTTTTTCCCGAGCCTGCTTGGATGCTGGTATAACGTTCATTGGACCGCCGCCCCGGGCGATGGAGCTTTTGGCGAGCAAGACCGCCTCGCGAAGGACCATGGCCGAGCATGGCGTGCCGATCATCGCCGGTGCGGAGTCGGGGAACTGGGACGAGGATTTGCTCAAGCGGGAGGCGGAAAAACTAGGGTTTCCCGTTTTGCTCAAGGCGGCAGGAGGGGGAGGCGGAAAGGGGATGCGGACCGTGCATGCCGCTTCGGAGCTGGCGGACGCTTACTCGGCCGCCCAGCGCGAAGCCCAGGCCGCATTCGGCGACGGCACCATTTACATGGAAAAGCTCCTCTCGGCTCCGCGTCACGTCGAATTTCAGGTCCTCCTAGACACCCAGGGGAACGGGGTCCATTTGGGCGAGAGGGAGTGCTCGATCCAGCGGCGACACCAGAAGATAATCGAGGAGACCCCATGCACGGTGCTCGACCCCGAGCTGCGCGCCACCATGGGAGAGGCGGCAGTTCGGGCGGCGCGCGCGGCGGGTTACGTGAACGCGGGCACGGTGGAGTTTCTGCTCGATGCCGACCGCCGCTTTTACTTTCTCGAAATCAACGCGAGGCTTCAGGTCGAACATCCGATCACCGAGGCGGTCACGGGGATCGACATCGTGCGAAAACAGGTGGAGATCGCCGCCGGCGAGCCGCTCGGGTTGCGCCAAGAGGAGCTTCGCCCCAGGGGTCACGCGATCGAGTGCCGAATCTACGCCGAGGACCCAGCCGCCGACTTCATGCCCTGCCCGGGAACGATTCTCGCTTTGAAGGAGCCGGTGGGGCCCGGGATTCGGGTCGATAGCGGCATCTATGCGGGGTACACGGTTCCAATCGAGTACGACCCGATCTTGGCCAAAGTGATCGCCTACGGCGAAAACCGCGAGGCGGCTAGACGGCGAATGGTCTCGGCGCTCTCGGGCTATGCCGCGCTCGGCATCAAGACGCCGGTTTCCTATTTGCGGGCGATCCTCGAGCACGAGGAGTTCATCCGGGGCAACACTGACACGGGCTTTCTGCCGAGGTATTTTGCCGATTGGAAGCCCTCTCAAGAGCTTGTGCTGGAGGCGCTCGTGCTGGCGGCCCTCGCCCCTCGAGTGAGACCCGCCGCTACCATCCAGGCTCCTTCGCCCGATCGCGCGCAGTTCCCTTCTCCCTTCCAGACGCTCGGGCACTGGCGGTTGGGAGAGACATGAGGCGGGGGAGGCCATGAGCCAAGACTACGTGATCGGGGAGAAGACCTATCGCGTCCGGGTCGGCTCCGGCGAGGCCGGGGCATTCGATGTGGCCATTCTCGAGCGCCCGCAAGAGGAAGGAGCGCAAGTCGAGGCGAGGAGATTTTCGGCTCGGATCGTTTGGGTCGAGGGAAACACGTATGCGCTTTGGCTCGATGGCAAGAAATACCTTGGGCAGGTGGTGAGCGGCCCCGAAGGGGACGAGGTCTTTATCGGCGGCGAGAACTATCTGGTCGTGCCGCCGCAGAAGGCCACGCGCAGGCGGGCCGTCGCGGCGCACGGGGCCGCCAAGAACGTAACTCCCCCGATGCCCGGGGTGGTGATCAAGGTGTTGGTCGGGGTGGGAGACCGGGTGGAGAAGGGGCAGGGGGTAATAGTCGTAAGCGCGATGAAGATGGAAACCACGCTGGCCTCGCCCCGAAGCGGGATCGTCACGAGAATAAACACCTGCGTGGAGGCGCAGGTAAAGCCGGGCGATGTTCTGATCGAGGTCGAGGAGGAAGAGGGTGCGAAGGACGGCTGAGTGTTCGCGCGCGGCGCGAGTCGGCCTCCGGCAAGCCGCACGGCAGGCGGCAGGCGGCGTGCGAAGAGGCTTTGCCGATCGAGGGAGCAGCGGGTCCGGGCGGCGAGCCGCAAGGAGCGCGGGCCGCATATCGGCATCGGGTTTTTTGGGGAGGCGAAATGAGCTCGAATGGTAAAGTAGTCATAAGCTGCGCGCTTACGGGGGTCCTCACCGATCCCGCTTTGCACCACGTGCCGGTTACGCCGCAGGAGATGGCCGAAGAGGCGGCGCGCGCGTTCGACGCGGGAGCAAGCGTTGTGCACTGTCACTTTCGCAATCAGCAAAAAGGGCTTGGCCATCTCCCCACCTGGGACCTCGATACCGTGGGGAGCATCCTCTCGGCGATAAGGCAGCGAGTGCCCAGGATACTGGTAAACATGAGCACCGGCGTCGTGGGTCAGGACATTTCGGGGCCGCTTGCGTGCCTCGAGAAATTCAAGCCCGAGCTTGCGGCTTGTAACGCCGGCTCGCTCAACTATCTGAAAACTCGCAAGGACGGCTCCTGGGCCTGGCCGCCCATGCTCTTCGACAACCCGGTCGAGAAAATAGGGAGATACCTCGAGGTAATGCGCGCCAACGACGTGGTTCCGGAGTGGGAGTGTTTCGATACCGGAATCGTGAGAAGTGTGGGGCTATTCCAGCAAAATCGCATGTTCGAAGGCGCTCCCCACATCTCGCTCGTAATGGGGGTCGCTTCGGGCATGCCGGCCAAGGCCGCCTGGCTCCCGCTCTTGATCGAGGAGATGCCCCCGGGCACGCACTGGCAGGTGATCGCGATAGGGCGAAGCGAGGTGTGGGAGCTTCACCGCCGCTCCTTGGAGCTCGGCGGCGACGCCAGGACCGGCCTCGAGGATACCTTCTACCTGCCAAACGGCGAGAAGGCGGCGAGCAACGGGCAGTTGGTGGAGGCGCTGGCGAAGCTCGTGCACGAGGTCGGACGGGAGGTGGCCTCGCCCGAGGAGGCGCGTGCGATCCTCGGCATTCGGCGCTAGAGCCGAGAGAGGAGAAATCGTCATGCCGCAAAGCGAAGAAGCGGTCCTTTACGCCGTGAGCGACCGTGTGGCAAAGATTACCATAAATCGGCCGCAGGCGAGAAACGCGCTGAACGCAGAGGTGCTCGCTCTCTTGAGTCGTTTTATCGACGAGGCGGCGGAGAGCAGGGAGGTGGGCGCAATAGTGCTCTCGGGGGCGGGCGGCAAGGCCTTTTGCGCGGGCGCCGATCTGGCGGGAAGCTTCTCGGGCGAGCAGTCGTTTCTGGAACTCCACGAGGGAAGGGGGGAGCTTGCGCGGCTCGTATTGAAGATGCACCGGTGCAAAAAGCCGATCCTGGCGGCCGTCGAAGGGTACTGCTTGGCGGGGGGGCTCGGACTTTGCCTTGCCTGCGACATCGTGATCGCGAGCGACGACTCCGAGTTCGGCCTTCCCGAGATTCAGCGCGGCCTTTGGCCGTTCATGGTGACCGCCATCCTCGTTCGCAACATCGGCCGAAAGCGGGCGCTCGAGCTTTGCATGACGGGCGAGCGCATTTCGGCGAAGGAGGCGGAGCGGATCGGCATGATCAACCATTGCGTCCCGAAGGCGGAGTTCGAGGAGCGGGTGGGGGAGGTGGCCCGGCGGCTTGCCTCCTTTAGCCCGGCCGTCATGGGTCTCGGCAAGGATGCTTTCTACACCATCGCAGATATGAGCTTCGAAGCGTCGCTCGAGTTCCTCAAGTCCCAGCTTACGCTCAACACCCAGTGCGAGGACATGATGGAGGGCATCTCGGCGTTCTTCGAGAAGCGGGAGCCGCGCTGGAAGGGGAGGTAGGGCCAGAGGACCCGATGCCCCTGGTGGGGCAGTGGCGGTTAGCTAAACCGTCACTGCCCCGCGGGCTCGCTCGCGCCGGAGAAACTGAGGAGGTCAACGCTGGGGAGGGCTATTTTGTATCTTATCGCCGCCCAGGCAAGGCTTACGGGAAAGAGCGGTGCGGTCAGGGCGCTTAGGTTGACGGGAACGCTTCCGCCGCTTATCCCCGAGACGGTCATAAGCACCGCCGGCAGGCCTAATCCAGCCAAAGCCCCGAGCGCCACCACGCCTACCGCCTCCTTGCGCAGCGGCTCTCTCTCGGTGCAGTAGCCGTAGGCCGAGGCCGCAAGCAAAACGGAGCCTCCCAAACCCAGGCACACCGTAGAGGCATTGTGCACCGCCGAGTAAGCCGCCGGATCGTAGAGGACCATTTCGTAGGCCGCAGCCAGCGGCAGGCTGACGAGATACGGGATCACGGCCAGAGTGCCGTTGCCCCGAAGCCAGTTACGGGGGAAGACCAAAGCCAAGTGGACGAGGGAAGCGGGGAAGAACGCCTCCGCCAGGGCATGGAGCCTGAAGAAGTGGTGCGGGTAGTAGAGATCGGCGCCGGTCAAGGCGAACAGGCCCGCCGAGAGCCCCAGCGAAAGTAGCGCACAAGATACCGCAGTGGCCGGTCCCAGCGCCGCGCAGATCGCTATCAGTGCGTAGGCGGCGCCATTTAGAAGATAGGCGATGAAGATCGCCGTATAGTCGGAGCCGGAAAACCGCATCGTAGGGACGCTGCGGTCGTAGAGCCTTCCCTCCTTCGCCAGAGTGTAGCGGACGGAGGTGCCGGGCGCTTTCCTTTGCACCAGAGCGTAGGCTTCCCGCGAGTCGTTCACCGGGTAGCCGTCCACATTGATTACCGCTGCCTGGTAAAAATTGCCGTCGCGTACGCCGCTCCAGTGGCTCAGACCGACCGAGGGAACCACCCGGTTCGCCATGAGGAAGAAGCCCGGGAAGGTGCGTCCGATCCACGCGGAGCTCGTCAGCGAGACGGCGGCCGCAACCGGTATGAGGGCGAGAGCGAGAGCGGCCCGAAGGCCTTTGAAGAGGTCTCTTTTGCTCTCTTGGGATTTCATTTTACCCTCTCGGTTAGTTACCGACTCTACCCTCGAAGACCCAATCTTAGTTGGCTGCGGCCGGACCCGTGGGCTCCACGACGGTAGTAACCGAGAGATTGAAGACTGGCGTAGCGCCAGGCGCCGGGGTCGTCCCGTCCTCGAGAATGCCGCTTATCGCGAGGATCAGATGATCGTGGTCGATGTGCGCGCTGCCGTCCACGTGCCAGCTCGGGTCAGCCGGATCCGGCTGCCAGCCCGGATCGTCGACGTGCCGCTGCCGGTAAGTCTCGAACTCGTGGCGGTCGTAGGTCAAGCGAAAGCTGTGGGGCGTGCCCTCGTCGTCGATGCTGTAGGTGTAGGAGTTTTGCGCCCCCAAAAGTTGCATGAGGAAGCCCTGGGAGTTGTAAATCGCCACGTCCGAGGCGTCGAAGAGGAGCGGATAGGTGAAGCCGATTCCGCTAAAGAGAGTCTCTTTTGCTATGTCCGAGATATCGAAAGCAAGATAGACCACTCCCTGCGTGTCGACCGCCGCCTGGTAGTTCTGAACTTCCACGATGTTGGTAACTTCTTGCAAAGAGACCGGAGGCGGAAGCGCGGTAAACTCCGAGTCATCGAACTGGGCGATCACGGCACCGCTTTGGCGGATGCTTATGAACGTAGGGCCGAGTGAAAGAGGGGGCACCATGACCCTAAGCTGCGGCTTTAGGACGCCGTCGGCGAAATCCCGAAGCACCACCGCGCGGACGCTGACCTGCTGGTCGGATTCCGGGTCCGCCGCGTTGACGAAGGTTACCTTGTACCTCTTACCTTCGACCAGAGCCGGATGGAAGATCTGGATCTCCCAGCCGGGAGGGGCGAAGTGCGGCCTTATCGCCTCGAGCGGCGGAGCCGGCTTGTTGCAGCCGCAACCGGCCGCCGCGGGTTGCGCGTAGCCGGAGAGGGCCACCAGCGCCGCTGCCATAACGAACCAAAACCTAGCCATGACAACCTCCTTGTCAGTTGTATCTGCGCCCTTTCGCGCGAGGTACCAGGTGAGCAATGGCCGCGCCAAAACCCCCTCGCTGGTACCGGCCAACTTGCCCAAGTACTTCAGGTACATAGCACCTGGCGCGAGCCGGCCGCATACGCTCTGCCTCGATTCGAGACGCACAAGCCGTCTCGGGTCGAGACGGGTGAATCGGTCCGAGACGGCCGAGGGCGAGACAGGGCAGGCTTGGCGACAGGCAAGTTCCATTGGAATTGTCATGTCTTTTGTTGCGCTTGCGGGCCGAGAGGGGGTCTTGGAAACTTGCGCTTGACAGCGCTTCGGGCCGTGGGTTAGTTTGTGACGGTGTAAGATAATGAGCCGGCGGAGCGAGGTTTTCGAGGAGCCTTCTCGGCCGGCAACCGAGCAGGGTGCGGCGGTGCGGTACCGGTGGGAGGTACCGGGTCTGGGCAGGCAAGGGGGCGGAAGAGAGGAGAGAGACGATGGGCAGGTGGTTGGTGGTAGCGGCACTGGCTATGCTCGTTGGGGGTTGCGGGGGAAACGACAACAACGACAACCAGCCTCCGCCATCTACCCCCACTCCGGCGGCTTCTCCCACGCCGCTTGCGGCTTGCACCTCTTTGGAGCTTACCTATTCGGAAGAGTCGCCTATCGACCTAGGTTTTACCGGCTTTGTCCATGAGTGGCTGATGCCCCGGGGCGGGAAGGTCACCTTCCCGCTTTCCGACTGCGATTGCATAAGCGATAACCTCTGCACGCTTGGAAGTCCCACCGGTCCCAAGCGCTGTACGGTTTCCTATACCGAGTGCGAGAGCGATGCCGATTGCGGAGCGGATGGGGGGAAATGCTTGGTCGCCGCCATAGGCGGCCCGGCGGTGCCTCTTGCGGGTGCTGGGGTTCCAAGCTGCCTCACGCTCTTTTTCGAGGATGGCTCGAGCGGTACGATAAACCTTGATACCGGGGAACTCGTCGCCAACTGGAACTTGCTCGCCCGGGCGCACGCGACGCAGTTGCCGAACATCCCCTGTCCCGTTTGCGTGCGAAGCAGTTGCTCCGACGACCCCTCCAAGCCGTGCAATACCGACGTCGATTGCGAGGGGGGCCAATGCCGACTGCCGGCCATGGGCGCCCAGGGAACCTGCATCGGTGGCGCCAACGACGGCAAGCCTTGCACCGTGGACGCCTTGAGCGCTCTGTTCGGAGGGTTCTCGAGCGACTGCCCTCCGGGTGTCGAGACGTTTGTCGGCTCCGACATTCACTTTAGCTTCCTTCCCGTTACCACCGGTACGACCACGCTTGCGGCGGATTTGGCCTGCCTCGGTCTCGAGGGAGTGAGCTGCCCTTGCGGGGTGTGCTCCGACAATGCCAATCGTCCCTGCCGCTCGGATGCCGACTGCGACGGCGCAACCTGCCAGGCGGCGCAGCCCTTGCCCAACGCTTGCGAGGGCTTGATGTGCGGTCCGGGCGACGCCTGCGCCATGGGGCCGCGAGGTGGCGGGTGCCGGGGGCAGCAATTCAAGTTTTGCACCGACGATTCGGGGTGCGACGTCGGCACCTGCGAGGGGATGGCGGGCAATCCTTGTTTTAGCTACCCGATGGTAGCGGAAGGGGAGGGGGAACCCTTCAGCGCCGATCGTGCCGATCTCGATCTCGTTTCCGCTTTTTGCCTGTCGGCGACTGCTGTACCGACCTTCAACCAGGTAACGGGTCTTCCGGGACCGGGCTTTGCGAAGCTTCCGGTTTCGGTGGAGGTAATTCGCTAGAGGTCGCGGCAGGGGGCTCCGCCTTCGCCGAAGCGTGGCCGGGTAGCCAAATTCTGAAGGTCGTACCCTTGCCCGGCTGCGATTCCACGGCGATCTCGCCGCCGAAGTCATTCTCTACTATGTGCTTTACGATCGAAAGCCCGAGGCCGGTCCCCTTCCCCCGGGCCTTGGTGGTAAAGAGCAAATCGAAGATCCTCTCCTGCTCTTCTCTGGGAATCCCGCAGCCTTGGTCGGAGACGGCAATAATCACCTTGTCGTCGTCGTCGAGTCGAGCCGCCACGCGAACCGGCCCGCCGCTTTTTTCCTCGTCGTAAGCATCTATGGCGTTGGTCAAGAGGTTGGCGATGACCTGCTCGAGCTTGGCCGGGTCGCCGCGCAGCCTAAGGTCGGCAGGCGTGATCTCTCTTTCGAGCCAGCAGTCGGCCACGCGAAACTGATGCTCGAGCAAAAGCCTCGTCTCCTCCAGAAGATCGGCGAGCGAGAACTCGATCGAGGCGCTGGCGGAGCTCGCCCGGCTGTGGTTCTTGATGCTGCGGATGAACCTTGCCGCCTTCTCCGCGGATTTCACGGCGCATCGGGCGGCGCTCTCCAGTTCCCGGGCGATCTGGCGGTGGTCGGTGTCGGTTACCGAGGGATCCCCGATGGATTCGGCGTACTCCTGGGCCAAGTCGGCGATGACGTGAAGGGAGTTCAGCGCCGCCCCGAGCGGAGTGTTGACCTCGTGGGCTATGCCCGCCGTGAGCTGCCCGAGTGTGGCCATCTTTTCCGCTCGAAGGAGGCTTTCCTGGCTTCGCTTCAAATCTTCGTAAGCGCGCTCTAGCCCCGCGAGCGACTCCTCGAGCGACTCGTTTGCCTTGCGCAGCTCCTCGGTCCGCCGTGCCACCGTGGCTTCGAGGTCCCGATTGAGGCGCTGGATTTCGCGGTATGCGAGCGAATTTACCACCCCCAAGGCGGCCTGGTTTCCTGCGGTGCTCAATACCTTCATATCGTCGCCGGTGTAGAGGGCACCGGATTTCTTGGCGGCTAGGATCATGAAGCCGACCAGCTCGTCTTGATACCAGAAGGGGACGACCACGGCCGCGTTGGGCACGCCGAGCTCGCTTAGAAGCAGGCCTTGGCGGACCGGGTCCGGATCGCGCTCCAGGAGCTCATCGATCAGGACCGCCCGCCTGAACCGGCTCAGGCATTCGACGAGCGGGCTTGCCGGGGGAACCCGCACGAAGGGGTATTCTCCTCGCTCGGCTGCGTTTTCGACCTGGGAGAAGTGCCTGGTCTTGGGGTCGCGCACCAGTACCACCGAGGCACCCGCGAACAGCACGTCGGCGCTGAGTCCCCCGAGAGTCTCGGCTATCTCGAGCACCTCGCGCGCCGAGGAGAGGCGCGAGCTAAGACCCTCCAGCGTAGCTTTGAGGTCGTAGCCGCAGCGAAAGAACATCCGGTCCAGGGCCCGCTGCGTCTTTTCTCGAAGCGGGGCGAGGATCAGGAGAGCGGCAAGCGTGAACCCCAGGGGAAAGGCCGGGTGTTGGGTAAAGGAGGCCCCGAGGAGTGCCCGGTTCGAGGTCACGATCAGGAGGGCGTAGGCGGTGGTGACGGCGAAGGTGGCGGTCAAGTAATAGACGCTTCGCTTGATGACGGTGTCGATCTCGAACAGATCGTGCTTGGCAATCGCGTAGGCCAGGCTTATGGGAAAGAGCGGCGCGGTGAAGCCGGCGAAGCTGAAGGAGACGTCGCTTCCGGAGAGTCCGGAAGCCAGGCTTATGAACGTCGGTAGCCCGAACCCTCCGACGATGCCGAGGCCCACGACCTTGGTTCTTTGCCTGACCAGAGCCGAGGTGGAGGCACGGTATGCCTTGGCAACGTTGACGAAGAGGAGGCAGGCGGAAAAGCCCAAGTAAGTTAGCGCGATGGCGTGGAGCGTCGGATACCAAGCCGGGTCGTCGAGCAAGAGCTCGTATAAGAGTACGAGCGCGCCGGAGAGCGCATAGGCGGCCCGTAGAATGGCCTTTCGCAACCGGGGCGAGCCGAGAAGAATGGGGAACGTGATCCCCAAATGCATGAAGGCCCCGGGCAGCAGCGCCTCGCTGGCCACGTGGAGGCGAAAGAAGCGATACGGTCCGTAGAGGTCGGTTGCACTTATGGCGAAGGTCCCGGCCACGAGGGAAAGCGCGGCCAAAGCCCTCGGGCCCGGCGCGCCGGGCCGCAGGTAGAGCACGGCCAAGCCTGCCGCGGCGAAGATCAAGCCGTTTAGAAGATAGACGCCGAAGAGGAGGAGGTAGTCGGCGGCGCTGAATACCATGGAGGCGATTTTTTTCTCGACCGTCGAGTAGCGATCGGCGAGCCGGTAGGCGATCGGGCTGCCGGCGGGCTCCCCGCTTACGATCTCGTTCACCTGCCTTCCCCCCGCTACCGGCTTTCCGTTTACCGCCAAGATCCGGCGCTGGAAGATCTCGCCCGTGCTGAGACCGGTCCAGCCCGCAAGCCCCGCCGAGGCGACCACTCCGTTTCGCAAGACGAGAAAGCCGGGGAAGGTCCGACCCACCCAACGGGTCGAGCTGGTAGCACACACCATAGCGAGGCAAAGTAGCGCCACCGCTGCGGCGATCGCCGCTCTCTGGTCGGGATGGGTCTTTCTAACCATTGCCCACCGCTTTCCCTCGCGTCAACCCGATTCCGAGCGCCCCAGTGCTCCACAGGAAGGCCGCAAGCGGGAACCAATCGCCCCAGCGAAGCACGAGCGGGCTGGCGGCGGGTGACCCGACTTTGCCGAGCGCGATACCCACCCGATCGGCATCGACGAAGGAGACGGTCCTTCCCGCGGGATCGATGATGCCGCTTATGCCGGTGGTGGCCGCCCTGGCCACGAAGACTCGGTTCTCTATGGCGCGGAAGGGGAGCATCGAGAAATGTTGACGCGGGGCTGGACTTCTGCCGAGCCCGAGCCAGCCGTCGTTGGAAATATTCACGAGATAATCGGCCCCCGCGGCGACGGTCTTGCGGGCAAGCCGCGGAAAAAGCGCCTCGTAGCATATCAGTATCCCCGGCCGCTTGGCTTGGCCGGCCGCGATCACGCCGGGGCGTTTCCCGGCTGCGAATATGTCCTGCTCTCGGTCGGGCAAAAGAGGCGCCGCCAGCGCGGGGGTGTATTCGGCAAAAGGCAGCAGCCGGATCTTGTCGTAGAAACCAGCCAGGGTTCCGTCCTGGCTCATGAAATAAGCGCTGTTGTAGAGCCTAACGCCGGCGCCTTCGCGTTCTTCCCCCCGCGGGGCCCCGAAGATGAGACCGGCCTTCGCGCGAGTGGCGATTTGCGACAGGGCGTGATACTGCCCCCGGTCGCTCTCCGGATAGCTGTCTAGGGCGTACTCCGGCCAGACGATAAGGTGCGGCGCCTTGCCGTCGAGAAACCGGCTCGTGGTATTGACGTAAGCGAGGATAGCCTTCGCCCGATCGACCGCCGTAGGTGTGCGAGGCCGGGTAGCGTTTGCCTGCACTAGGGCGAGAAGCACGTCCCCGGAGTCAGGGGGGAACTCGGCAAGGCGCATCTTCCCGTAAGCCGTCGTCCCTACCACGGTAGCCGAGGCGGCGAGAAGCAAGAGGGCCGGCTTGCGAAGGGGCGTGACCGAATCGGACGGAAAAGCCCCCGGCAGGCTCCTTAGCGTCTCGGCTATGGCAACATTTACCAAGACGATGACGAACGAAACCCCGAGCTCCCCAGTCAAGTCGGCGATCTGGATCAGAGGAAGGTTTTCGTGCTGCGAGTGGCCGAGAAACTCCCAGGGGAGCCCGGCGAAACCATAGGTGCGGGCGTACTCGTAGAGCACCCAAAGCGAGGGTATGGCGGTAATGGTCACCGCCGGATGAGTCCTTTGCATGAGCGAGCCGGCCGCAACGGCGAAAAGGCCTACGTAGATCGCGACGTACAGGAGGTACATGGCGGCAGCGACTGCGGCTGCCGCCGCCCAGGGGATTTCGAAGTAGGCCGCGATCGAGTCGATCGACCAGCTCGTTACCCCAAGAGCGAAGCCGAAGCCGAAGAGGAGACCGAGCAGGAAGCGTCTTGCGGCGGAGATCCGCGGCAGGACGAGAAGGAACGGAACCAGAACGACCCAGGCTGCCGCCGAAAACTCGTAGGGCGGGAAGGCCCCCGTGTAGAGCGCGGCCGAGAGGATGGAGGCGAGCGCGCCGGGGAGCACCTATTGCGAGCCTCCCGCTGCGGAGTCCATCTGCGATGGTACCGGCGGGGGCGCGCAAAAGCGCATTTTCTGCTCCGGGCGGCTTGGCAGGCGCAAGGTGAAGGTGCTGCCGGCTCCCAAGGAGCTTTGCACGCCTATGGTCCCTCCCAAGAGGGCCGCTAGATCCTTGACCAGCGCAAGCCCAAGCCCCATTCCTTCGCGCCGGCGACTCAGCGAGCCGTCGAGCTGCCGAAACCGCTCGAAGATGGCCTCGTGCTGTGCTGGGTCGATGCCGATTCCGGTGTCGGCGACCGAAAGGGCGATCCACTCCTCGTCGCGCGCTACGGAGAGGCGAACCTCTCCCTTGTCGGTGAACTTGATGGCATTGGACACCAGTGCTGAGACGATCAGGCGAAGCTTCTGCGGATCGGTAATGGCCTGTATGTCTCGGTCAACGGTGGCACAAAGCTTTAGACCTTTGGCGTCGGCTTGGGGCCGAAGATTTTCCATCGCCTCCGTGACCACGTCCGCTATACAGACCCGCTCGGCTGCGGCGGTTAGCTGCCCGGCGTCCAGGCTCACCATGGCGAGGAAATCGTCGATCATCTCGAGGAGCCGCTCGGACGCCGACAGCACGTTGTCGAGCGCGTCTTGGATCTCCTCGGGGGACATCTCCTCGAACCCTTCGCGCAGCAGCTCGCCGTATCCCATGACGGTGGTAAGGGGGGTGCGAAACTCGTGCGAGAGATTGGTGAGCATGGCCGACTTGAGCCGCTCCGCATCGAGTACCTTCGTCATCTGCACGTGCGCCTTCAACGCCACGTCCACCCAAAGGAGAAGCCTCTCGGGGCCGTCCGACTTGCTGTGGTATCCTTGGATGTCGAGGTCGCGGAGCATCTGCCGCGGAGGCTTTTCGCCGGAGTAGCCGGTCTGCAGAACGATCTGCACGTGTCGGTCGAGCCTTCGGATCTCCCGCACGAGCTCCTCTCCCGTAATGCGAGGCATGAAGTAGTCGACGAGGAGCAGGTGAACCTCGTTTCGCCTGAAAAGGTCGAGGGCCTTGGCCCCGCTATCTGCCGTGAGCACCCGGTGGCCTTCGCGCCCGAGAAGCGCCGATACCGACTCCAGGGTCTCCTCCTGGTCGTCGACAACCAACACGGTGAACCCCGATTCGCGGTAAGCGGTGCGTTTGCGCGTCATGGGAGCCGATCTCTCGCTTCCTGGAAGCGCTGGGCCCAAGTCGCCCCCCTGCAACAAGCATGCCTGATAACAGGGATGGCGAATTGCCAAGGGTTTCGCGGCAATATTGGGCCGAACGGCTGCTTGGCGCCGGCCTGATCGCCAAAGCTCGTGGTATTTGAATGAAGGGCGGTGATTACTTTGACGCTGCGCAGGGGCTTGCGCAGCGCAAAGCCCGCAAAGGGGGATGGGCGAGCCGCTTTCGCCTCGCTGCGTTACCCTGGGTCGTCCGGCAAGTTTTTCTTGGCCGTCCTATTTGGGTTCTTTCCCGCTTGCGCCGGTCAGCGACTCTACCTTGCCTCTCGGGCCGACGATAACTATCGCGTCCCCCGCCTCGAGGGGCCGGTCCGGCTCGGGTACATCCAGTTTGTCCTCGGCTGCTCCGCGGGGGCGAAGCGCGATCACGTTCACGCCTAACCGCGCCCGCCAGTCGAGATCGCGAAGCGTCTTTCCCGCAAGGGATCTCGGCACCTCTACCGTCGTGACCAGGTAGTTCTGCGACCATGCCGCGGTCGCCGCGGGAAGCGCCGAGGGCTCCAACCCAGGTAACATATGAAACGCGAGAAGGCTTCGGTTGAGCGCGCGTACCAGATCGGCCCGGGAGAGCAGCCCCACGACTCTTCCCCCTTCGCCGGGCGAGACCACGGGGATCTCCTCGAGGTCGTCGGACTCCATGCGTCCCAGCGCTTGCGCCAGCGTGGTGTCGGGGGTCACGGTCGGCACGTTTTCGGTGCACAGATCCCTTGCCACTACGAGCGGTCCGAGGCCCGTTTCCAGAAACGCGCTTCTTGCATCGTTTACCGATAGCACTCCGACCATGCGGCCTTCGGCATTCACGACTGGGAAAGTGCTCTCCGCCGTGTCGCTCACCATGTGCAGCACCTCGGGCAGCGTCGCGTTATCGCGAAGCACGTGGAAGTCGCGCCGCATCACCGACTCCACCTTGATTCCGTCCAGCAACGCTTCCTCGGGGGTGCGCCTCAAGATCTTTCCCTCTCGCGCCAGAGCGAGCGTGTCGATCGACTCGCGCTCGATCAGGCTCGCCACGATCACCCCTAGGGTAGTAGCCACCATGGCCGGTATGGTCGTTTCGTAGTTGTCGGTCATCTCGAAGAGCAGGAAGATGGCGGTAAGTGGCGCGTGGGTGGTGGCGGCCAAAAAGGCTCCGAGGCCTATGAGGGCGTAGGAGCCGGGGGGAGCCGTGAGGCCGGGAAGGAGCGCTTCGGAGAGCCTGCGGAAGGTTCCGCCGGTCATGGCGCCTATGAAGAAGACCGGACCGAACACCCCGCCGGACGCGCCGCAGCCCAGGGAGAGGCTGCTCGCGACGATCTTGGCGACGGCCAAGGCTCCCATGAGCTCCCAGGGAAGCCGCCCCCCCAAGGCGTCGTTGATGGTAGAATAACCATCGGAGAGATTGCGCGGCAGGGCCATCGCGATGATGCCGACGAGGAAAAGGCCGATCAGGAGCCGCCCGAAAGCTCCTAGCCGAAGGCGCCCGAGGAAGGCAGATGCCGCGTGAAAGAGCCTGATATAGAAGACGGCGAGCAACCCGAGAAAGATTCCCATCGCCCCGTAGGTCAGAAGCTCCCAGTAGCTTCGCATTACGAAGGGCTGGACGTGGAAGACGGATTCGTCCCCCAGGTACGCTCGCGAGGTCACCACCGCGGTCGCGCTGGCCACCACCGCAAGACTGAAGTTAGCGAGCTTGATATCCCCCTGAAGGATGATCTCCTGGGCGAAGAGCACCCCCCCGATCGGCGCGTTGAAGGTGGTCGCGATCGCGGCTGCCGAGCCACAGGCAGTCAGCACCTTCAGGCGCTGTCCCGACAGGCGCGCCAACTGCCCGATCGCCGAGGCGATCGAGCCTCCGACCTGGGCTATCGGTCCCTCCCTGCCGACCGAGGCCCCGGCGCCCAGCGATATCGCGGCTGATATGGTCTTCAAGACCATCCAGCGCCGGCGCACGCGGCCTCCCTGAAGGTGGAGCATCTCGAGAAAACGCGGAAAGCCGTACCCCAACACCTCGCCGGGGAAGAGTTTCTCCAAGGGATAGAGCACGAACCCCGCGCCGACCAGAACCAGCGGGATGGCGAGGCCGCCGAGCCGAGCAGGCAAGAGCTCGCCGATCGCTTCTCTTGCGGCCTCGGCCGAGGTGGACGCCGCCGCGATCGCGAGCCTAAAGACTATGTTTCCGGCCGCTCCCAAAATGCCAGTCAGGATCGCCAGGAAAACGAGCCAGGCGTACTGGCCTTGCGGCGAGCGCAGGCGCGCTGTCATCATGAGCCCGAGAATGGCACGATGTCGAAGAAAGTTCCAGGTGAGGAGGCGGCGGCTTCGTATGTTATTGGATACCCTTGAAAGCGAACCCCATGGCTTCCCAATGACCGCGGCACGGCCGACACAGAGGCGCCGCTTCGACCCGGTCGGCTCAGTGCGCTTGCGCTGAGTTCCCCAGCCTGGCCAGAATGGAGGAGGCCTCCTTCACTATCTCCTCGATGATCTCGCGGCAGGGCTTTATGGATCGTATACCACCCGCTCCTTGGCCGGCCGGCATGCAATCCCGCTCGACCTCGAAGCCGGCTTGCGGTCCCACCAGGATCTTCCACACGCCTTCCTGCTGTGCCACCAAGATCTGCTCGGGGAAGCGAAGGAGCTCGTTTTGGCGGCCTTCCCATTCGTCGGTGTAGCGGTTTCGGATTGCTCGAAGCGTTTTGCCCGTGAAGCAGCGAGTGATGACCGTTTCGCTCTCGTCGATCTCGGTTATTCTTCGCTTGTATGCTTCGTGCGCCCTGGCCTCGGTCGAGGCCACGAAGCGGGTTCCCATCCAAATGCCCTGGGCGCCCAGGGCGAGCGCCGCCGCGAATCCCCGCCCGTCGAATATCCCCCCGGCCGCCAGCACCGGAACCTTTACCGCATCGACGATCAAGGGCACGAGCGGCATCGTTCCGATCTTTCCCGTGTGGCCTCCCGCCTCGGTTCCCTGGGCAACCACGATATCGCATCCGGCCTCGACCGCGCGCACCGCATGCGAGACCTTGCCGCACATGTTGACGACGAGGACCCCATGGCGGTGGCAGAGGTCCACCACTTGAGCCGGCACCCCCAGGCCTGCGACGAAGACCTTGGCCCCTTCGGTGCAGATGGTCTCGACCAGGGCCGGTAGATTGCGCGGAGCGGCCGTCAAGAGGTCCACCCCGAAGGGCCTGCTCGTCAGGCTCTTCATCTTGCGGATCTGCTCGACCATCTCCGAGTGTTCCATCGAGGCGGCCCCCAGGCACCCCAGCCCTCCCGCCTCGGATACGGCCGCTGTCACCTCGGCGTAGGCCACACCCGCCATGCCCGCCAGGAAGATAGGGTAGTCGATACCAAGTAGGTCGCAGATGGGTGTGCGAAACATAGCGCTCCCTCCTCCTCGCTACAGGCTTGCAGAATCGCTGGCCTTAAATCAAGACTTCTGCCGTTGACGCCACGAGAAGGGGCGGCTACATTGCGCGCTTGAAGCCGGGCGAGGCCGGGTCCGAGCGCCGATCAGGCTTGCGCCCGCAGGTACGGGATGTGGAGCTTGGGCTCGGCCGGGGCGAGGCCTCGAAGGGAGGCGGCGGGGCCGCGGCGGCTTTAGGCGGAAGGAGGGGATGTCGCATCTTTCCACGGTCGATGTCGCGTGGGAATCCCAAGGGTGAGGGAGGGGAACGAAAGTCGGTGAGCAGTCGAGCCAAGGGGCGCGGGCCGCAGGCAGCCGCTTGGCCGAGGGAAGGGCGAGCGAGCTTTATCGCGGCTTTTCTCTCGCTTCTCGTTTCTTTTCTGCTTTACCGGAGCATCCTTCATGCCCCTTTCGTTTTCGACGATGAGCTCCACATTCTCCAGAACCCGGACATCGGCGACTTTTGGGCATTTGCCGCCCGTTCCAACCGCCCGCTTCTTGCCCTCTCCCTGGTCGTCAATTTCAAGCTCGGGGGCGTGGACCCTTTCGGCTACCACCTGATCAACGTCATTCTGCACGGGCTGTGCGCTCTGCTCGTCTATCTCCTCGTAAAAGGGATGCCGCGAGGCGGGCCGGTCTTGGGGCTCTTGGTGGCCCTAGGCTTCCTTTCTCATCCCCTGCAGACGGAATCGGTATCCTACACTATAAGCCGGGGGGAGGTCATGGCTTCGCTTTTTTACTGCGCCAGCATCGTTTCCCTGAGGCACGCTCTGATCGGGGAAGGAGTGGGTCGGCGGCTCGCTTGGGGCGCACTTGCGGCGCTTTTTGCCTGGCTCGGCGTCGCCAGCAAGGAAGTCGCGGTTACGATTCCCGTGGCAGGTTTTCTTTACGATACGGCGTTCGTCTCGCGCGGAGCGCGCATGGCCTCGAGGAAAAACTGGAGGCTCCACCTTAGCGTTTGCTCGAGCTGGCTTATGACGGCGTGGTTGCTCCTTACGCGGGAGTATGAGGGAGCCGGGGCGGATTTGCAGGGGGTGGGACCGGGGCGATACCTGGCCACGCAAAGCGGCGTCATCTTCCACTACCTGCGCCTCGTCGCTTGGCCCACCGGTCTCTGCCTCGACTACGACTGGCCCTGGGCCGGGTCGCTTTTCGAGCCTGCGGTCGTAGGGCGGCTTCTGGTGTTAGGTGCAATCCTCGGCCTAGGGTTCTGGTTGCTCGGCAAGATGCCCGAGGTGGGATTCGGTATCCTTTGGTTTTTTCTGCTTTTGGCTCCGACGAGGTCGGTCTTGCCGATCGTCGATCCGATCTTCGAGCACAGGGTCTATCTGGCGCTGGTCGGCCCGCTGCTATCCTTTCTGGTCGCAGGGCGAGCCCTGCTCGCCCGAGCGGGGAGAGGAGCTGTCGCGGGCGCAGCGGCAGCCTGGCTTGCCGTCCTGCTGGTCTGGGCAGCGCTAACGGTCGCGCGGAACCGACTGTGGAGCGATCCCCTCTTGCTCTGGCAGGATACCGTCGCCAAGGCACCCGCGAAAGGGCGCCCCCATCTCCAACTCGGGAAGGCCTACGTGGAAAAGTGTATGGTAGAGGAAGCCAGCCGGGAGTTCGAGCTTGCGGCAACGGCGCGCTACGACGAGCGTGGGCGGGCAAAGGCGCTGAACAATCTGGGCGGGCTCTTGATCGGAAAAGGAAAATGTCCCGAGGCTCGCCCGTTTCTCGAGCGCGCTCTTTCGCACTACCCTAGGCTTGCGGCGGCACACTACGGCCTTGCGCTTTGCGATGTCCTGGATTCCAAGCCGCTCGTGGAGCAAGGCCGGCTGGGTGACGCCAAACAGCTGTTGGCCGGGGCCGCGGGACGCCTGGAGCACGCCTTGTCGTTGGAGCCTAGCGAAGCTCCTGCCCGCTTCCTCTTGGCCTCGATCCTGGGTGCGCTCGGGCGCCGCGACGAGGCCTGGCACCACTTCTCTTGGCTTGTCCGACACATGCCGCACACCGAGGAGGGCAGGCGCGCACTGGAAGAGCGCACCAATTTGGAGAAAGCGCTAAGCGGCGGCCGGTGAAGGGGCTCTCGCACCGCGAGTAGGGGACGCTCGCGGCCGGGGAAGATCCCTGGCCGAGGGGAGTTTGCGGATTGCGCTTCTGGAGTCGAGACTCTTGCCCGGCCGAGCGATTTTAGCGGAGGCGCCAAGCGGACAGGTCGAGGAACTATTCGCTTAGCAGGTTATCTAGCCTGTGCTCGATGTGGCGGATGTGGAGCTGCGCCTTTACGCGGGAGACGAGCTCGCGCCGATCGAGCGGCTTGGTCAAAAACTCGCTCACCCCGAGGCGCATCCCAGCCTTTCTCGCGTTCATGTCGTCTCGGGCGGTAAGGAGAATAACCGGTATGTCGCGGCCCTTGGCGCTTTTTCGCAGCTCGCCGCAGACCTCGAAACCATCCATACCCGGCATCACGACATCCAGCAAGACGACGTCTATGTGCTCCCGGTCGATGAGATCGAGGCATTCCTGGCCGCTTTGAGCCAAAACGACGTCGAATCCCTCTTTTTGCAGGAAGTGGCGCACGATCTCCAGGGCGGCGCGATCGTCATCCACGACCAGTATTCTTCCGGCGCAAGGCGGGCTATCGCTATTCATGGGCGCCATCTTCGATCTCTCCGTTCTCGTTATCCTCCCCCGGGTCGCTCAAGCCTTGGAGTTCGCCATTTGCCATGCGCCGGCGCCTGAGCTTGGCCACGAGCGTCGTGCGCTTTAGTCCGAGCAGCCGCGCGGCCGCCTGTTTGTTGCCCTTGGTGCGCCTCAACGCCTCCTCGATCAGCCGGTTTTCGAACTCTTCCACCGCGGCATTGAGATCGAGGCCCTCCTCGGTCAACCTGGGCCTGGGAATCTTCTTTTCGGAGATGAACGAGCGAATACCGGGAGGAAGGCTTTCTACCGAGATCACGCCGTCTTCGTTCAAGATGACCAGGCGCTCGAGCAGATTTTCCAGTTCCCGGATGTTTCCCGGCCAGTCGTACTCCCACAGATGAACCATCGCCTCTTCCGTTATCCGCACCGGCCGGGTCGGACGGTTTCGGTTGTGCTTGGCCAGGAAATGCTCGACCAAAAGCGGGATGTCCGAGCGCCTCTCCCGAAGAGGGGGGAGCGTAAGGGGAATAACTTGCAGGCGATAGTACAGATCCTCGCGAAAGCGTCCCTTCTCGAGCTCGGCCGCGAGATCCTTGTTGGTCGCGGCGATCACACGGACATCGACCTTGATCGTTCTATCGGCGCCGACCGGCCTGATCTCGCCGTCTTGGAGGACTCGCAGGAGCTTTACCTGGAGCGCCGGGCTCATCTCGGCGACCTCGTCAAGGAATATGGTGCCCCCGTTTGCGAGCTGGAACATTCCCGCGTGGACCCCGATGGCACCGGTGAACGCGCCCTTTTCATGGCCGAAGATCTCGGATTCGAGAAGCTCCGCGGGAATCGCGCCGCAATTTACCGGAATGAACGGCTTTTCGGAGCGGCGGCTTTGGCTATGGATGGCGCGGGCCACAAGTTCCTTTCCGGTCCCGCTTTCCCCTTGTATCAAGACGGTTGCGTCGGTTCCGCTTACCTTGTGGATCAGGGCGTGGATGCGCTGTATAAGCGGATGCTGCCCAACGATCAAAGGAGTCTCGCTCATGTTCAAGCTCAGGTCACACCGTCCGCTGCTTCGTGCGATATGAAAGTAACAGATCGGTTATCGAGCAAACAAGACAAAACCTTTAGAGAAGTTTCGTGGTAAAGTGCAAAGGGCGGTGTTTTGCGAAGCCGAGGGGCCGCGGATGGTGCGCACCCAGCCGCACAGCGCTCCGGTGGTTGACCCAAGGTGTGCAATTGGCGAGGATCGGGTGAGCTTGGGTAAGGAGCGAACGACCAAGGCGAGCGAACGGCGGGCCGGGACCGATGGCCGGCGGCTGGACGGAAGGCAGCGGAACGAAACGCGGCTGGTTCGGATTCAGCCAGGGTTTTTGGCGTATGCGGAGGGATCTGTGCTGATCGAGATGGGCAACACCCGTGTCGTTTGCGCGGCTTCGGTGGAAGAGAAGGTGCCGAGTTTCTTGGTGGGGACCGGCCGGGGGTGGGTGACCGCCGAGTACGGGATGCTCCCCCGCGCAACCCACACCCGAAACGAGCGCGAGGCTAGGCGCGGGCGGCTGGGAGGGCGCACCCACGAGATCCAGCGCCTCATCGGGCGAAGCCTTCGCGCGGTGGTCGATATGCGAGCGCTTGGCGAGAGGACCGTCTGGATCGATTGCGATGTCCTTCAAGCCGACGGCGGGACGAGGACGGCGGCGATAACTGGCGGGTACGTCGCCCTGGCGCAAGCGCTCTTCTCGCTTCGCCAAAGGGGGCTCGTCGGGGCGCAGGCGCTCGTCGACTCGGTCGCCGCGGTGAGCGCGGGCATCGTCGAGGGGCGCGCGATCGTGGATCTTACTTACGAAGAGGACCAGCGGGCCGATGTGGACATGAATTTCGTCATGACGGGTCGGGGCCGTTTCGTAGAGATCCAAGGGACAGCCGAGGGCCGGACGTTTACGCAGCGGGATTTGGGGCGGTTGATCGAGTTGGCCTCGGGCGCGATCAAGGAGCTTGTGGCGTGCCAGCGCCGGGCGGTTTCGGAGTGGCTCCGATGAAGCTCGAGAAAGTCGTATTGGCTACCGCAAACCGCGGCAAGGTGAGGGAGATCGAGATGATCCTGGATGAGTTCGGGATCCTGTCGAAGTCCCTGGAGGAGCTCGGCATCGCGGCCAGTGCCCGGGAGGAAGGTGGGAGTTACCGCGAGAACGCTTTCGCCAAGGCTCGTGCGGTGGTGCCCCATGCCGGCGGACTTGCGGTATTGGCGGAAGATTCGGGGCTCGAGGTCGAGGCGCTGGAGGGGCGCCCGGGGGTGCGCTCGGCGCGCTACGGGGGAGCCGGGGCAAGCGACGCCGCGAGAATAGGCGCTCTTTTGGCGGAGCTGCGCGAGGTGCCGGAAGAGAAGAGAGGGGCGGAGTTCTGTTGCGTGGCGGTCGCTATCTTGCCCGATGGAAGGGAGTTCGAGGCGAGCGGGCGAGTGCGGGGGACCATTCTCCCATCGCCCCGGGGAAGGATGGGCTTCGGCTACGATCCGGTTTTCTTCTATCCGCCCCTAGGCCGCTCGTTTGCGGAATTTGAGGCCGAAGAGAAGAATCGCGTAAGCCACAGGGCTTTGGCGTTTCGCGCGCTCATCGGCAAGATCGCCTGCGGTTGAACGGCCGAGGGTGCGATGGTAGAAGCCAATCGTCGGCCGGGGCGTAGCGCAGCCTGGTAGCGCACCTGCCTTGGGCGCAGGGAGTCGGAGGTTCAAATCCTCTCGCCCCGATTTTCCCGAGCCGGCCAGCCGGGGGCGGGCGAGTTGCCGATTTCGTGGGCGCGGCGATGGATGTTCATTCGGGTGCCGCGCCCGCTCGGCCGGGCGGCTGGCCTCTGGGGGAGGGCAGGGCCGTCTAGCCGGCGGCTTGGGCTTTCCGTTCGTGCAGGTCGATCGGGGCATCCCGAGCGGGTCGCTCCCGGCGTGTATTTCTAGATGCTTGCAGGAGCGGGTGCTGACCGGTAAAGAGTACATCGAGGCTGCGGCACGAGGGGGCGAAGATGCGATCCGGCTTCGCTGGATTCCCTCGAGGGGACGGGTAGTGCGTACTGCGCGGTCAGGGGGGCTTGCCGTGAGCGCCTGCACGGAGCCGGAGGCGCACCTCGGCGTCGACCTGGCCGTAGCCCCGGGTGGGGTTCGGCCCGGGATCGCTCGGAAGGTGAGCAATGCCATCCTTGCGGAAGCGGCTTTTTGCGCTGCCGCGTCGGAGCGCTTGGCAGGTGGACTGGCGAGGAGAGGGAGTGCTGGCGCTAGGGAGTAGGGTTTGCCGAAGCTTGCCGGCTCGGCCGACCGGGAAGGACTGGGAACAGGGGAGCAAACGCCGGCGGGTGGCGTGTGGACGGGCGGCGGGATCGCAAGCTGCGGCAGGCTTGTAATTTTCCGCCGTTTTCGAGAGATTTTACCGCGGGCGCCAGTAGCTCAGTTGGATAGAGCAACGGCCTTCTAAGCCGTGGGTCAGGGGTTCGAATCCCTTCTGGCGCATTTGCTCGAGCCGGCCCGCCGGTATATTAAGGTTGGGCTGGATGCGGCAGAGGTTCTCTGGTGGGTGTAGCTCAACTGGCAGAGCACCGGGTTGTGGCCCCGGGGGTCAAGGGTTCAAATCCCTTCACTCACCTTTCAAATAAACTGGCGAGCCAGTACAATCGCCAGCCGACCGAGCGATGTGGGCCGCTAGCTCAGCTTGGTAGAGCAGCTGACTCTTAATCAGCGGGTCCGGAGTTCGATCCTCCGGCGGCCCACTTACTCTTTCAGCCGCTCGGTAAAGCCGATCCACGAGGCATGCCCAGCCGAGGTATCGGCGGAGGGACCGGCCGGGTTCGAGGACCGCCTCGTCTTGGCACACCGAGAGGCGGCTCCTGGGCGTGGCTTGGGAGCCCCGGTTCCCGTGGGGGGCGGTCCGCTCAGCCACCGGTGCTCCCCGACTAACGTCTTGGCGAGATAGCCCGGGGAGAAGGCTTTGTCGTTGCGGAGTCTTGGCTGCAAGCTTTGCTCTTACGGAAGACTAGCGCATAGGGCTTTTGCCTGGGCTACCAACCGGAGAATGCCCTTCCGATCTTCGATGGGGGCAGGGTGAATTGCGCCAGCCCGAGAAGCGGTACTGGCTCGGCCGTGGAGGCGTCGGGCCGAAAATGCGTCATTAGCATGAAGTGTCATGAAGTGTGAGAAGCGAGGCCGCATTTCGAGATTTCGAAGAGGAAGGAAAACGGCGCGATCCCCCCTCTCCTCCACCTCCCGCAAAACCCTATCTTCATCGCTCCCGAAATCCGCGCAACCTTCCCGTCGACCGACAAAGAGCCCGAGGGGGAGCTTCTCGCTATGACCGATCGCTACACCGATGAGCTTTTCACGCCCGCCTTGCCCCTCGGTGGTACGCTTTTCCTAAACCGCACGAGCCGGCTTGCCATGGACCCGGGGCGGTTCTCGGAGGATCTCGACGAGGCCGCGCGCAAGCTCCTTCCCGGCGATGCGTTTTCGACGACGAGCAAAGGGATGGGGCCGGTTTACACTCGCACCTGTTGCGGAAAGCTGCTGCGGCGGGAGGGTTTTTTTCGAGGCCGACCGGCGGGAGATCATGCGCCGCTACTACTACCCTTACGCCGAAGCGATGGAGGAGCAGGTATCGCCCTTGCCTTCGCACTTTGGGCGCTGCCTCATAAGCGACGGCCACTCCTTTCCTTCGAAGCCCTCGCCCTTCGAAGAACCGGCCCTTCGCCGCCCCGAAATATGGTCAGGTTTCGAGGAATACCATACCGACGAAAACCTGCTTCGGGACCTCGGGAAAACTTGCGCCCCTTGGGGGCTAAGCGTCGCTCGAAACGAGCGCTTCTCGAAAAGCTGCGTCCCTTTGCTTTTTTGCCGCCAAAACCCCGCCGTCCGCTCCGCTATGATCGAGATCAATCGCGAAACTTGCATGGACGAGGCGGCGGGTCGCAAGTCGGCGCGCTTTGCGGCTACCGCCAGCGCCGTGAGGCAGCTTCTCGCCTGTGCCGCGAGGAGTGTTGCAGAACGAGGGGTTACGGTAGCGAGCACCGAGCTCCTCCGGGAGCCAGCGGCGCGCTCGCTTTCGAGAAGCAGGTACGTGCCACCTGCGCGGCCGGTTTCGGCTTCGCACCCGCCCGATCCATCCTTTGGGCACGCCGTTTATCTAGCCCGCGCCGTAGCATTTTCTCACCCCGAGCTCCTCTCCCGCCTTGACCTGCCGGTACTTTTGCCAAAAGAGATCGTCGATTTTGCGAAGCGCTCGCGAAGTGCTGCTCCTGCGGTAGCGGCGTAACTGACTCGGCCCGCCATTGTAGGCGGCATAGGTAGCGCGGGCAAGATTGTCCGTGTTGCCGGTCGCCAGGTGTTCCCGCTTGGCGATCGCGTAATCGCGAAGGTAATGCAGAAGGATCTCGCCTCCGGCCCTGGCGTTGTAGCCGATATCCTGGTGAAGCCCCTCGAGGTCGTAGAAGCCGCGCCAGACGTGCTCGTTTACCTGCATGAGCCCAACCGAGCCTACCTTGGACTTGATAGGCTGGATCTGGCCCTTGACTTGTACGAATTGCCGCCAGCAGGTCTCCTGCCAGGCCGTGGCAAGCGTTAGCCACCGATATAGCTCGTGAAACCTCTCATCCAGCGGCCCGCTCGCGAGCGTTCGGTCCGCGGTCAGGTTGAGAAGCTCGCGCACGAGAAGAAGGTACTCCATAAGGTCAGGCGGCGACGGTATCCAGCGGTTCAAGCGCGCCGCTACCCCCCGCACAGCCTCCTCGGCCCATGCGCTTTCGACAAGCCACTCGCTGATCGAGCCGCCGTCCTGCGCTTGGGGAGGCTCCAGCGGCGGGCCGAAGCCGAAGCGCTCGCGCAAGTCGGGATCGACCGCGACGCTGTACGAGACCGGGTCCTCGACCGCGACCGGCGCCACTATCCTAGCCAGCCGGCGAAGTCCCTGGGAGGAGATCTCGAGCCCAAGCTGCGGTCCGAGCTCGTCGAGAGCCTTTAGCGCGTCGGCCGCGGCCATGAACGTGAGATAGCGAAGCGCCGCCTCGCCGGGCAAACCGGTGCTCACGTCCCGAAGCACCGGGGCGAGCCGCTTCCACGTCTTCAGAAAGAGCGACCGTGCCGGGTCGCGCGCCCTGGGCGCCTCGGCAGAAAGCGCCTCGAGAAGATCGTGGCGGCCGTCCAGGAGCACGCCCAGAAGAGCGTTTCGCAATTCGGTTTTCGCGGTATCGCGAGCGGCATGTTTTACCACAAAGGTAAGGAATGCATCCCAACTCTGCCAGGCGGCTTCCCAGCGCGCCAACTCCTCAACCGTTAGCGGCTCTTCGGGCGCCGGCGAGGGGAAGGCGGCCGCTGCCCTCGCGGAGAGGCTCAGGATCGCCGTTACTCCGGTTTCGCTGGTAGAGACATCCACGATCGCGAGGGAGTCGACGAGCTCTCGCACCGCCTCTGCCTTCTCGGCAGGCAGAAAAAGCGGAAGGAGCGCGCGAAGCTCGACGATCGGCCCGTGCAAATCTATCCGCAGAGCCTCGAGCCTCGGGTGCACGTACCTTTTCACCCAATCCCACAGGGTGCCGGTCGCGAGCTTCTTCCGCCAGTCGGAGTCGTAGAGGTTGGAGTCCACCACCCGGAAGCTCACGACCGCGGCGCCGGGTTCGACCTGCGGCTCCTCGAACGCTTCCACGAATCCGCTCCAGTCCAGCGCGACGAGACAGCGGTTGGCAACCGCCGTCCCGACGCGCGCCTGCCCTGGGCTAACCACACGAATCCTCTTCCCCGAGGTTTCGATGCGCGGGCTTCGCAAGATGAAGAAATTGCATCCGCTTCCGTCATCCCATACCCTGGCGGTCTCCTCCCCATCCGTATAGACCTGCCGCACGAGAGCTTCGCGCAAGAATCGGTGATCGAATCGAAGCGGTATCCTGACCTCGCGACTCGGCTCTTCGGCCGAAGCGAAAACCGCGGCGAGCGCAGAAGCGACAAAGAGGCCCACGAGCCAAGCTAGCGAAGCCCCCAGGCAACTCCTCTCGCCCCCTGATCCCCTGGGGGGCCGAAGCAAACGCGCTTTCCGTTCCATTGCTCGCCCTCCCCCGGCCTCGCCTCCGACCCAAGCCGATCCAAAGCGAGGTGTGCCGGTCGGCATTCCGGTCAACGCTCCCCTATCGAGCTTGCTAAACACCATATAAGGATCGGTGGGGCAAGAGCCTTTGGCGTTGACTTGGGAGGGAGGATCGGCGTAGCCTCGCGCGCTGTGCGGCGCTCGGTGCGCTCGTTTCCGCCCATCGGGGCTGCGTGCCCGAGCCCCAACAGGAGCTTTGCCGAGCCGGGAGCGGGAAGATGAGGAGAAAACGACTCTGGTTGGTGCTTGCGCTCGCCCTCATGGTAGCCGCTGCATGGTGGCTTTTTGCAGGCGGCAGGTCAAAGAAGGGGGACCCCGCGCGGGTCGATCAGCGGCTTTTCGATGACGCAGATAAGGCGGGCGCACCCGCATCGGCAGTGATAGCGCGTTCGCCCCAAGGCCCGCCCATGCCCCCAAACTTCGTGCTCATCCTGGCCGACGACCTAGGCTACGGCGATCTGGGCCGCTACGGGGCGCGCGCCATCCGCACGCCCAATCTCGACCGGCTGGCCGACCAAGGCGCGCGCTTTACCCAGTTTTACGCGAGCGCCCCCATCTGCTCCCCTTCCCGCGCGGGGTTGCTCACGGGCCGTTATCCCGTGCGCACTGGTGTTAGCTACATCATTTTCGCGAGCGGAATCTCGCTAGCCCAGCGGCTCGAGCTTGCGGCGGCGAAGCTCGCCACCCGAATCGGCATCTCCGATTTTCACGACTCCCTCGTGGAGGGCTTGCCTTCCTCCGAGATCACTCTGGCGGAGGCCCTCAAGGTGGCCGGATACGCCACGGGCATGGTGGGAAAGTGGCACCTCGGCGACTTCTCCCAGGACCGCCGCTACCTGCCCACGCGCCATGGGTTCGACTTCTTCGAGGGCATCCCTCATTCCAACGACGAGTTTCCCTGCGCTTACTTTCGAAACGAGGAGGAGATCACGCCGAACATAGGGCTCGACCAGGAGCGCCTGACCGGGGAGTTCACGCGCGCGGCGATCGAGTTCATAGAGGAAAACCGAACCCGCCCCTTCTTCCTCTATTTCGCTCACAAGGATGTTCACCTACCATTCTTTCCTTCTGAGCGCTTTCGCGGCAAGTCCGCCGCCGGCCCCTTCGGCGACGCGGCCGAGGAGTTGGACTGGAGCGTGGGGGAGATTCTCGAGGCCCTGGAGCGGCGCGGCTTGCGGGACCGCACTTTAGTGATATTTACCAGTGACAACGGCCCCTGGTACGACGGGAGCGCCCGGGGTCTTCGGGGCCGCAAGGGAATGGCCTTCGAAGGCGGGCATCGCGTCCCGATGATCGCCTCTTGGCCGGGCCACGTGCCGGCCGGCTCTCGCGTGGGGGCCCCCGCCATGAACATCGACATCTTTCCCACGCTTGTCGGGTTGGCCGGCCTTGTGGGGCCGAGCGACCGGGTGATCGACGGGCGCGACCTTTGGAGCTTGATGTCCGGGAAAGAGTCGGCGAGCCCGCACGAGGCGCTCTTCTTCTTCCACGATAAGGTAATAGATGCCGTTAGGGCGGGAAGGTGGAAGTACTACAGGAGCACGGACCGGTATTTTTGGCCCGTTCCGCTCGATCGGCCGGAGACGTTGGCGGGGCAGGGGGTTGGGGGATACGTTTACACCGATCCCAAGACGGGAGAGTCGGCGCATCTTCTCCCGCCCTTTCCGCTTCTCTACGACGTCGAGCTCGACCCGGCCGAGGCTTACAATGTGGCCGAGCACCGCAAGGAGGTGGCCGAGCGGATGCGCGGCTTGATGGAGCGTTTCGAGAGGGACTTCGTCGCCAATCCTCGCGGCTGGAAGTGAAAGGATGCAAGCGGCCTTGGTCGCCGGGCCAAGATGTTTAGGCTTTGGAGCCGAAGCGAGGATGCCCCCCGGCTCAAGATTTTTCCCGCCGCCGGCATCGAGAATCTGGGTCGGCGCAGACTTGGGGCTTTCCCGCGGCCCCTTGTCGGTCCGCACCTTTTTACGGCACGGCGTTTACGATATCGTGGCGGGCGCAGTTATCGCTTGGGGAGGCGGCATCGTGCGCACGACGATGGTTGGTAGCTGGCCGATTCCGCGGCAATTGAAGCCCGCGCTTACCGCTTACTACCGGGGAGATCTCGATGACGATCAAGCCTACGGAGTGCTTCAGAGCGCGGCCCGCATCGCCATGGACGAGCAGCGCGCCTGCGGCCTCGATCAGATCATGGGAGGGGAGGTTTTTGCGCCCGACTTCGTCCACCACGTGCCCCCGAGGCTTTCGGGCTTGAAATGCATCAAGAAGCGGGACCACCGGGCGGGTTACGAAGGGGTTGCGGTTTACGAAATCGTGGGAGAGATCAGCGCCCCGCGCGGAACCGGTCACGCGCTCGCGTACCGCCGGGAGAGGGCGATCGAGCCGTCGCTCGACAAAGCGGCCGTCCCCTCCCCCCTTACGATGGCCATACCATTTTTCGCCGACCCGCGCCGCGAGGAGCAGATGGAGAACATCGCGCGCATCGTCGAAGCTGAGGTATTGGATATGATCGAGGCGGGAGTGGCCGAGGTTCAGCTCGACGCCCCGGCCGAGGCGGTGGCGTCGATAATGGGCGCGCAGAGCGCGGAGCAGATCCTTCGCTGGCTCCTTTTCCCTTTCCGCAGCGTCTCTGGGGTCAGGCGTACCATTCACTTCTGCCTGGGGGACATGGGCAGGCGCCCCTTCACCCAGGAGCAGAATCTTCGGGCGCTCATGCCGCTGCTCGAGCTCCTCGATGGTAAGGTCGATAGAGTTCACCTCGAGTGCTCTTACGCCGGCCAGTGGGCGGAGCGCCACCTGCTCCGGGCCGTGCCCGAGTCGATCGAGATCATAGCCGGCATAGCGGACGTCAAAAGGGAGGTACAGTCTGCCGAAGAGCTTCGCACCAGGATGGAGGGGCTTCTCGAGGTGCTTCCCGAGGAGCGGCTTTTGGTATCTTCTTCGTGCGGTTGCGGGCGCTGCACGCCGGAGCAAGCGCGCCAGCTCATGACCAACCTGGTTTCGGCCGCGCGCGCCGTCTAGACCGGTTCGGTTCCAGAGGCGGCGCAGGATGGTTCCAATTTCCATTGGATTTGCTCGCCTTCGCTGCGCTATAATAAGGGCGGTTCGACAAAGGGGGGAGCAAATGAAAGCCGCGCGTTGGATTTCCTTGCCGCTGCTCGTCGTCATGGTCGCCGCTTGCGAGCGAGAATCCTTCAACTGGGATCAACTGGAGAACTTCATGCTGCAGAGGACCATCGAGAAGCAACCCGATGGATCGGTCAAGATGACCTTCGTCGGGCTGGTCAACGTGAGCCCCGACAAGCTCTTCGATGCTATGAGCGACGTGGAGCACCACGCCGAGTTCATCGAAGACGTGACCGAGGTGAAGCTCGTTTCGGTCGAGGGAAAAAAGAAGGTCGTCGATATCAAGAATCGAGTGCTCGGCCGGCCCAACGAGGCGCGCATCGAGTGGACCATCGATAAGGCCGCTCGGCGTCTGTCATTCCGTACCGTCGAGGCGAAATACACCGACAACTCGGCCGAGTACCGAATCGAGGGCTCGCCCGACGGAACGCGCTCGCGCGTTACCACGATCTATTATTTGCGGGAGAAAGGGGGGCAGCCATTTCCCCTCTACACGCTGCAAACCGGGATCGAGGAGAGCTACCTCAAGGCCGTGGCCGGGGTAAAGCGGCGGGCACTCGGCAAGAGAGCCGTGGTCGGACCTTGAGGGCGCCCGAGCCCTGCTTGGGAGCCGAGGCGAGGCGATTCGTGCGCAAGCCTCGGCGGCTTCCCTGGTTCTCGTCGCGCCCGTCGGTTTTGAGCGGCCAAGAGCGCGCGAAACCGAGTTAGGGACGGTAGATGGCTCGAGGCGAGAAGCGATGTTTTTGTACCGAGAACCAAGAGCACTTTCTCCAGCGTTCCTTCGACAATCTCGAGCTCGACGGCGCGCAGCGCCAGCTTCTCCTTCATTCTTTTCGCGAAGTCACCGTCCAGATCCCGCTAAAAAGCATGGTCGGCGGGCGCGAGGTGCTGAGAACCTTTAGCGGCTATCGGGTACAGCACAATCACGCACGCGGCCCCTTCAAGGGAGGGCTGCGATATCATCCGGAAGTCAATCTCGACGAGATTCGGGCGCTCGCGCAACTCATGACCTGGAAGACCGCCCTGGTCGAGATCCCCTTCGGTGGCGCCAAAGGGGGGATCGCGGTGGACCCGGCGACGCTCACCAAAGACGAGCTCGAGATCCTGACCAAGCGCTTTACCCAGAAGATGGCGCCCGTGTTGGGCGAGTATCAGGATATCCCCGCGCCGGATGTGAATACCAATCCCCAGGTCATGGCCTGGATCTTCGAGGAGTACAGCAAAACCCACGGCCATACGCCGGCCATAGTGACGGGAAAGCCGATCGAGCTGGGGGGCTCGCCGGGGCGCCTCGAGGCCACCGGTTACGGTGTGGCTTTCATTACCGGTTTGGCCTGCCGGGACGCGGGGCTTCCGATCGCGGGGGCGCAAGTGGTCATCCAGGGCTTCGGCAACGTGGGCTCTCATGCCGCTCTTAGGTTGGCGGAGATGGGGGCTCGGATCATAGGACTCTCGGATGTTCACGGGGGCGTGTTCGCCAGCGAGGGGATCGACGTCAAGGCGGCGGTCGCTTACTCGGCCAAAAACGGGCGGCTCGAAGGCTTGCCAGGCTGCAGGGGGATCACGAACCAGGAGCTTCTCGAGCTTCCCTGCGAGGTGCTGATCCCCGCCGCTTTGGAGGGAACTATCGATTGCGACAACGAGCCCTACATCCGTGCCAAGCTCATCGTGGAAGCGGCCAACCTGCCGGTCACGCACGCCGCGGATCGCCGGCTCCGCGAACGGGGTGTCACCATAGTGCCTGGTATCCTCGCCAATGCGGGAGGGGTCGTTGCCTCCTACTTCGAGTGGGTGCAAAACATCCAGCAGTTTCCGTGGGAGCGGCAGACCGTGATCGGGCGCATGGAGGAGCGCCTCGCCGCGGCTTACCGCACGGTCCGAGAGGCTGCGAGAGAGGGGCGGGTCGATATGCGAACGGCGGCCTACGATCTTTCCGTCCGCAGGGTGCTTCGGGCGATAGAGCTTCGCGGGTTTTGACGCGAGGGGGAGGAGCTTTCTGCCGGCTCACGGCACGACCTCTATCGCTGCTTTGTCCCTCTCGATTATCTCTCCGATCACGGCCCGGGCGGTGACCCCTCGTCGCTCGAGGGACGAAAGCAGCGCTTGGGAGCGCGCTCTTTCGACGGCGATCAAGAGGCCCCCCGAGGTCTGGGCGTCGGCCGCGAGCAACCGGTCGCACTCGTCGATCTTCGGATGCCAGCGGACTTGCGGGCAATAGAAGCTCAGGTTTCGCTTGGTCCCGCCGGGATAGACACCCTCGCGGATGAGATCTCTTGCGCGGGACATGACCGGGATTGCCGAAAGCTCGATCCTGGCGGCTAGGCTCGGGGTCCCGAGCATTTCCGTCAAGTGGCCGAGCAGGCCAAAGCCGGTGATGTCGGTTGCGGCCGACGCTCCGACTTCCGTCATCGCCTCGGCGGCCGCGCGGTTTAGCGCCGCCATGGTATCCACAACTTCTCGGACCTCCTCTGGCGCGAGCAGTCGCCGTTTGATGGCCGTGGTAAGGACGCCGCTTCCGAGCGGCTTGGTGAGAATGAGCAAGTCCCCGAGGCGCGCGCCCACGTTTCGGTAGATCCGCTTCGGGTGCACGATCCCCGCCACGCACAGGCCATACTTGGGCTCGGGATCGTCGATCGAGTGGCCTCCGACGATCTCGATTCCCGCTTCCTTCGCCTTGTCTGCGCCCCCGCGCAGGATAGCCGCCATGTGGGCGATTGGGAGCCGGGTTGCGGGAAAGCCGATTATGGCCAGCGCCATGATCGGTTTTGCCCCCATCGCGTAGACGTCGGAAAGGGAGTTGGCAGCGGCCACTTGCCCGAACTCGTAAGGATCGTCCACGACCGGCGTAAAGAGATCGACGGTTTGCACCAAGGCGAGATCTTCGCTGAGTTCATAGACTGCCGCATCGTCTCCGGTATTTATGCCAACCAACACGTTCGGGTCTTGGATGGGCGGAAGGCCGCAAAGCACCTGGCCCAGAACCTCCGGGCCGATCTTGCAGGCTCAGCCGCCCCCGTGGGTAAGCGAGGTAAGGCGGATTTCTTCTCGCGTCGTATTCATGCGAACTCTCCTCCCGGTCACTGCAACACGTCGACCCACATCCGAATGGCGCTTGCGCCGATCAAAAGGGCGAGGAGACGGCGCAGCCACTTGGGCTCGACCTTCTGCGTGAGCTGCCCCCCTAGCTGGGCTCCCGCCACGGCTCCCCCCACGAGCGAAACGGCTGCGGCGAAGGGGACTTGGCCTGCCGCGATCTTCCCTAGCGCGCCCGCGCATGCCGCACAGAATACCACAGCGAGCGAGGTGCCGATCGCGACGCGCGTGGGGATACGAAGCACGTGGATGAGAAGCGGAATCAAGATGAAAGCGCCGCTTTGGCCTACCAACCCTCCCACCAATCCCACGGCCGTCGCACTCGAGGCCGCAAGCCAGGGATTGAACGACACCTGGGCTTGCGAAACCTCGCTTTCGTCTTGAGTGTGCGGGAGCGTCATCATCGCCGCGGCAAGGAGCGCCAGCGCGGCAAAGGTTGCGAGGATGAAATCGGAGGAAAGGGCGCCCGACAAGAGCGCCCCTCCGAAACTTGCCGCCGCGATCGGCACCCCCATGACCGCCGCAAGAGCAGGCTTCAGGTGCGCAAGGCGGCGTTGCGCGATGGCCCCGGAGAGGGATGCGAAAAGGCTTTGCATCATGGTGAGGCCGGAGACGGTCTTCATATCGAGCGCCCCCAGGGCGAGCGCGGGAGGGACGTAGAGAAGAAGCGGAGCCATGACGATGCCACCTCCGATTCCGAGCGTCCCCGAAATGATTCCTCCGCAAAAGCCGAGGGTCGCTAGAAGAACTTGCATGCTGATATTCACCGCTCTCTTGCCGCCGCCCCGTGCCGGCGCTGCCTCGCAATCGCTATCCTTGCGGGCGAGCGACAATAAGTAAAATAGATTGTTTTTTCCATTTCGATAGATTATTTTTATGGCCTGCCATGACTCTCGATCAGCTCCTCACCTTTCTCGCCGTTGCGCGTCTGGGAAGCTTCACCCGCGCGGCCGAGGAGATCGGGCGCACGCAGCCTGCTGTTTCCCAGCAGATCCGCCAGCTAGAAGAGAGCCTGGGGGCAAAGCTCTTCGAGAAGCTGGGCAAGAGGGTCTATCTCACCGAAGCGGGAAGGGTGCTGAAGGAGGGGGCGGAGGAGCTTCGGGCGCAGGCGAGCCGGCTGCGGGAGGCGGTTTCGCAGGTAGCGAAGGGGGAGCGCGGGCGCGTGCGTATAGGCGCAAGCACCACCCCGGGAATCTACCTCTTGCCCCGGATCCTCGGTGCCTTCAGGCGGCGCTATCCTGCAGTCGAAACTTCGTTGTCCATAGAGAATACCTTCGCGATCGAGCGCAAGATAAAGCTGAACGAGCTCGATCTGGGCTTCGTGGGAGCGCACCCGGCAAAGCAGGAGTTGGTAGTCGTGCCGCTGGGAAACGATGAGCTGGTGCCTGTCGCCGCGCCCTCTTATCTGGGCGGGCGCCGCCGCCGGCTTGAAGCCGAAGAGCTTGCCGAGCATCCCTTCGTGGCGCGGGAGAGAGGCTCGGGGACCCGCCAGGCGATCGACGCGTGGGCCTCGCGAAAAGGCGTTTCGCTCAACGTGGTCATGGAGCTAAACAACCCTGAGGCGGTGAAAATGGCGGTGGCCGAGGGGCTCGGCGTCTCGATCTTGCCGCGCTGTGCCGTTGCTCCCGAGCTTCGCCAGCGGCGCCTCGTGCCGCTTCCGATAAAGGACTGCCGCATCGCAAGATTTTTAAGTGTCATCTACCATCAGGGAAAGCATCTCGCGCCGGCTGCCTCCGCGCTTGTCGATCTTTCGCGAAAGCTTATTTTTTAGCGGCGTGTTGTCGTGCAGGCGGGGAAACGAAGCACGTTCTTGGGGCGAGGGCGAGGCTGCCCGAGCGGTTTACCCGGCGCGAAGACGCACTCTCAGGAGTGCGCGCAGCACTCCGCGTGACCCCTGACGCCCTCCCGGCCCTCCTTGACGAGCCAGGGAACCATGAGAAGCGCGGCTAACGGATCCGCCCACCACCATTGGGCTGCGGCATTAGCTACCAAGCCAACGAGGAGCACGAGCGACAGGTACGAGCAGGCTAGGGTCTCCTTGGCCTCGGCTCGAAGCGCGGCGCTGCCGATTTTGTCGGCTACGCGGAGCTTCCCCCAAGCCACCGCGGGCATGATGATGAGCGAGGCGATTGCGAGAACGATTCCTGCGAAGCTTTCCTCCGCCGCATCCTTTCGCCACAAAGAAAGCCCGGCCTGGGCCACCACGTAAAGGGCAAGCGCCAAGAAAGTCGCTCCGACGAAGCGGTGAACGAGCCGCTCCCTCGCCTCTATCGTAGCTCGTGCGGCTGCGCGCGCCTCGGTCCAAAGGCGCCACAAGAGCACGCTTGCGGCCGAAAGCTCGATCACGCTGTCTAAGCCAAAGCCGACGAGGGCTATGCTTGCGGCGGCCGCACCCGCCCAAAGCGCCACTATCGCTTCGAGCCCATTGTAGGCCATGGTAGCTACGACGAGCCAAAGACCCGCTCGGGCGGCGGCCGCCTCGGGGGCAAGGGCAACGCCCGGGGCAAGAGACCGAGCGGCCGTCGGGGGCGCGGAAGTCGAGTCCATAGGATTATACGGCTAGCGGTTTTGGCCGCAGGGGGAAAGTGCCCCCTCCGAAGAAGGGCGTAGGCGCTCGGCCTGCCCCTTCCGGCGTGGTGCCAGTGGGTGCCGTTTTTGGGCGGGCTGCGCTCTATCGCCTGCCGAGTTTCTGCGAAATGGGCGCGGTTGGCTAGCCGGTCCAGATGGTGGTATACAAAAGAAAGGGGGCGAGCCGAACCGGCGGGCGTTGGAGAAGCGCAAGGCCACCGGGGCCAGCGGGTGCCCCGGCTTTGGCGGGAAAAGTCGGGGGGCCGTATCGAGCGCAGGCGGTTGTGACGATGAGCAAGAGCCGCGCACGAGAGCTTTATCCTCGCAAGGAGTCACAAAGCGAGGCGATCTTTCGCACCCTCGCCGAGACCACCCCGGCCGGTATCTTCGTCCACCAGGCGGGGCGCTTCTGTTATGCCAACCCCGCTGCCGAAGCACTGAGCGGTTACCGATGCGATGAGCTTGCCGCCATGAATTTTTGGGACCTCGTGCATCCCGACTTCCGCGGGCTGGTAAGAGAGAGGGGACTTGCGCGGGAGCGCGGAGAGCCTGTGCCCGCGCGCTACGAGTTCAAGATCGTCACGAAATCAGGGGAGGAGCGCTGGCTCGATCTCAGCGCCACGGCGATCGAGTTCGAGGGGAAGCCCGCGGTATTGGGAACCGCCTTCGACATAACCGAGCGGAAGCGGGCGGAGAGCGCGCTGCGCGAAGAGATGTGCGAGCGCCAGCGCCTCGAGGGGGAGCTTCGGGAAAGCCGCGAGCGCCTCCAGGCGGTTCTGGACAACAGTACGGCCGTGATTTACGCCAAGGACCTCGAAGGGAGGTATCTCCTCGTCAACCGCCGCTACGAGAAGCTTTTCGCGATCTCGCGCGAGGCCATCGTGGGAAGAACGGACTACGATATCTTCCCGGCCGAGGTCGCACGCCGATTTCGGCTGAACGACGAGGAGGTGGTGCGGGCCGGTATGCCGGTGGAGTTCGAGGAATCGGTCCCGCAACAGGACGGGACGCACTCCTATATCTCGCTCAAGTTTCCGCTTCGCGATAGCAGCGGCGCGGTTTACGCGGTCTGCGGGATCTCCACCGACATAACCGAGAGGAAGCGGGCGGAGGCGGCCTTGGAGGAAAGCGAGGCGCAGTACCGCACGCTGGTCGAGACCGCGCACGATGTGATCTGGGCGGTGGATACCGAAGGGAGGCTTACCTTCGTCAATCGAGAGTGCCAGAAGCTTTTGGGATACGACCGGCAGGAGGTGGTCGGGAGGCCTTTTACGGATTTCGTCGCGGCGGGCGAGATCGAGAGAAATCTCGCGATTTTCGAGTCTGCGCTAGCCGGTTCTGATTACCGTGACTTCGAGACCGTCGTGGTGGGAAGGAGCGGGAGAAGGGTCGCGATCAACGTGAATGGGACAGCGCTGCGAAACGCGAGCGGCGAGATCGTCGGGGTCATGGGAACGGCACAGGATGTAACGGAGCGCAAGCGCATAGAGGCAATGAAACGCGGCTTTTCCCGCTGCCTCCTGCAAACGCTCGAGAACGAGCGGCGGCGGGTGGCGCGCGAGCTTCACGACAACATCGGCCAAACTCTGGCGACGCTCGGCTTGCAGATAAACACACTCTTGCAGGAGGCCGAAGATCTTCCCCAAACGGTTCGGATGAAGCTCAGGGAGGTGGGGTGTCGGGTACGAGATGCCACAGAGGGCGTGGCGCGGCTGGCACGCGAGAACTTGCCGGCCGAGCTGAGCGACCTGGGCGCGGCTTCGGCGATCAAGTCCTTCGCTTGCCAGTTCGCGGATCGCCACGGGTTGGATCTTCTGCTCGAGGTGGGACCACTGGAGGGTCTGTTGGAAGAGGACCAGGAGCTGCATCTCTACAGAATCGTGCAGGAGGCGTTGAACAACGTCGGCAAGCACGCCGAGGCATCTCAGGTAAGGGTTGCGATCGCCCGGGTGGGCGATCGGATCGTAGGCGTGATCGAGGATGACGGCAGAGGCTTCGAGCCCGAACGCTTGGGCCGCGGTCTGGGTTTCACTACCATGAACGAGCGCGCTGCGATGCTGGGCGGGACGCTCCAGGTGCATTCCAGGGCGGGCGGGGGCACGAGCGTCGAGGTGACCATTCCTCTGCGCTCCAGCAAAGGGCGCATATTGCATTGACTCGCGGGGCCGGCTGTGGGGCCGACTTAGCGGCGGTCGCCGAGATGGTTGTAGGCCCGCTTTCTCGCGAAGATCTCTCGGGGGAAGCCGCGGCTTGCGCGGAAGGTGCGCAGCGGAAAGAAGCGGTCGTTCAAACGGTGGCGGAAGAAGGGCAGGGTGCGCAGGCGGCCCGACCACAACAGTACCATGGCTGCCTCCTCCTCGATCGCACGCGCCGCTTTCTCCCAGTCCAGATAGCCGGATCTGATGCGCACGTAAGATGTGTCGCAAAGCTCGCTCACCATCCTGCGATCCGCCCTAAAAACCAGCATCGGCTCGTCGGAGGCGATGCGATCGAAGGGGCCGGTCCTTTGCCGCAGGATCTCGATCGCCTCCGTGGTCTGGCGCGGCGTGCGGCTGGCGAGCTCGTGCTGGAACCGTATCCAGCTAGGTTGTATGCGAATAGTTTCGTTCGTTACCGTTACGCTGGTTGCGCAAACCAATCCTCCGGCGCCCAGAGCGAGGGCCAATCTGGCCGTCGATCGGCTCCAGAGCGCTGGCAAAGCCGATGCGCTGGCGCCGGCAAGGAGTGCCAGCACTGGAAGGAGGAGCACGATGTGGTGGCGGAAGAGGGGGAAATGCGAGGAGAGAAAGGCCACGACCGCCCCCAGCCAAGCGAGGAAAACTACGGCGAGGCCGCTTCTCGATCGTGCCAGCCAAGACCATCCGAAGAGCGCCAGCAGAAGCACTCCAGAGTGCGCGGCCAGCCATTGACGGCTCAACGCGCCGTTCTTGGCCCCGCGAGCTGCGATGACTCGCTTGGCTTCGACATGGAAGCGGACGGCCTGATCGTACACGGCCTCCAGGCCGTGCGCGGCGAACAGGAGGAGCACGAGCGAAAGCACGATCAGCGCGAAGCAGCCAATGCGTGCGAGCCCCGTTTTCCAGTCTGCCCGCGACACCCATTGCAGCCCGTGCCAGTTGGTTGATTGAGCCGGAAAGAGGAGAAAGGCTAGAGCCGGCAGGGTGTACGGTGCCAGCCAAAACTTGCAGAGCAGACCGCAGGCGAACATGAGGCCCGACGCGGCCGCGAGCATGAAGCGGCTTCGGCTGGTGGGAACGATAGAGCACCAGAGTGCGGCCATGCCGAACCCGAGCGCGAGGATTTCCGCCTGGCAGGTTCGTGCTTGGTGCAAGAAGTCGGATGAAAGCGCCATGGCAAGTATGGTGAGCACACCCGCCGCCGGGCAAAAGAGCCGCCACGCAATCGAGCCCGCGCAAACGAGGGTGAGTAGCGCGGAAGCCACCATGAGACCACGCCCCGCCACGACGGTGTCTCCGAAGAGGCGCAGTCCGAGCGTCAAGATATCGAGAAAGAGGGGCGGCTGGGACGAGAACACCTGCCGGTATTGTGCTTCTCCTTCCAGCATTAAACGGGCGGAGCCGAGGTAGACGCCCTCGTCCCAGTCATGCGCGTAAACCGCCCCCAGCCGATAGCTGAGGGCGCCGGTGCACAGGAGAACGATCCCCGCCGCAATAAGCGGAAACGGGGTCAACGGAAACGGGGTCAGGTCTTGCCGTGCAGTGGGGTCAGATCTTGACCTGACAGTTCCCAACTCCAGTTTGTCCAACAAACTTAAGGGGTTGAAGAAACCCTGCGTCAAGGCAAGATCTGACCCCGCGTGATTTCAAGATCTGACCCCGTTCGCTTCCGTTTGTTTGCGGGCGCCGTTTACGAGCGTTTTGACGAAGGTCGATTTTATCTTCTCGATTGCCAGAAGCTGCTTGGCGGGCGGAAGAGCGAGCAACGCCCCTAGCGCGAGATTCATCCCGCGGCTTGTTACGCTGTCGGGGTCGTCGAAGAGCATGTGGTGAATGGTGCCGCGCTCGACTGCAGCCCGGATCAGCCGCTCCATGTGGTCCTCCGGCGTGAAAACCCGCTTCGGCCTGGCCTTCATCGAAAGCGCCTTGTTCTTGCACGCTATATTGCAAACCCCGCATCCCAGGCAGAGCTTCTCGTCGATCACGGCGGTGGCGTTACCGAAGCTTTCCGCCTTGACCTCGATCGCCATCACCGGGCAAGCCTTCACGCACCGCCCGCAGGCCTTGCATTTGTCCCTTTCGACGGCCGCGAGATAGTTGCTCGTGTGCACCGCGTGCCGAATGCCGTGCAAATTGATTCCCTTCAACTGCCCGCAGCAGCAGCCGCAGCAATGGCAGATGTAGCTGACACTGTTTTTCACGTTGTCGGCAATGTGTACCATATAGTTGTCGCGGGTCATGGCCGCGATCTCCAGGGCCTCCTCGGCCGAGACCTCCCTGCCGAAGCCGCGCCTGATGATCCAATCGGCAGACTCGTTGAACGCGGTGCAAACCTCCATAGGCTTCTTGCAGGGGTTGCCATGGTGCATCGCCTTGTGGCGGCAGTAGCAAAGGCCGACAGAGCGGAGCTTCGCCTTCTTTATAATCTCCGAGGCCCGCTCGTACTCCAACACCTCCGAGCGCAGATCCTCTCCCAGCGTCTTTTCGTGGGCAAGCGCCCTGCCGATCTGCGTCTCGCCCCGAAATGCGTTTTTGGCGAATTTATCGTCGGAGAACATGTAGGCCGATAAAAGGTCGGCAAGCTTCTTGTTGGGTAAGTCCTTGTGAAGCTTCATGAAGGTGAACTCGAAAAACCCAATAACCGTCGGCGCAAGCATGTAAAAGCGCTTGCCCTTGGTTTGGAAGTCCAGGATCAATCCTTTCTCCGCCATTCGCTCCAGCTTCTCTTCAAGCTCATCGGGCGCCATCTCCAGCCGCTCGCTCAACTTGTCGAGAGGCGCGGGCGTCATCGGCATGCGAGCGCCGATCTGGGCCTCCTCTTCGTTGAAGCGAAGCCGCAAAATCTCGAACAGCTCCTCCGTCGCGGGTGCCCCCACCGGATTCTTATCCAGCCTCTGCTGCAAGGCGAGATACGGTTTTTGCATCGCCAAGTGACCCATCTCATGCTCCTCCTTGGATTTTCCTTAGCCGCCCCATTGACCCCGGAGATCTCCGTCGCGCCTCCCGCTCGCCCCCCTTCACGCCGCCTTCGCCCTGCCGCTGACCTGCTTCGTGAGCCGGCGAAGCGCCGCCACTCCTTCTTTGCCGATCAGCCTGAGCGCCGCCGCCTGCGCTCTCTCCCACGCAGTTACCGCTCGGCCAAGCATCTCTCTGCCTTTATCCGTTAACATAAGCGGCCGCGAGCGCTCGTCTTGTCCGGCGACTTGTCGCACCCACCCCCGCGCGCGCATCCGCTCCAGGTTGCGGCTCAGCGTCGAAGCATCTACATGCAAGATCTGCGAAAGCTCGGAGGCCTGAATCTGCCCCCGCTTCTCGGTAAGCGCCAAGATGACCATCTGGCTCACCTTGAGCCGAAGCGGTCGAAGCTCCTCTTCGTAGATGCCCGTGACCACGCGGCTAAGCATCCGAAGCTGGTTGGCCACGCATTCTCTGGCCATCCGATCGACGGCTTTCTCCAAGTTGCCACGCTTCATCGCACGGGTCCCTGGCACATACAACTCTTGTACATACAAGTCAAGCGCCTGCATCTACGGGCCGGCACGGGATGCGCTCGGCCCAAGCGAAGGATGCGCGAGCCTTGCCGGTGCTTGTGCTGCACCTCGAAAGAGCTAGCGCGCAGGCGCAAGGTGTAAACGGCCGCTTCGCCGCGCCTCGATCCTCGGCCGGTCGGCTAGCGGAGGTTCGCCGGCTCGTTATTCAGAGCCTGCGCCCGCTTCGAGGCAAGCTGTGAACATCCTGCTGGAATCGTCAAGCGGGGCGCATCGCCTCGGCCCGCTTCACGCGGCTCGCCATCCCGATCGTGCTTCACCCTGGCCAGTAGCGTCGGGTTTTCGCCCGACGGTAGAAGGATCTGCCAGAGCAGCTCAGCTCGGCGCCAAATCATCGTCCGCGAGGTCGCGGACGAGGGAGACAGACTCAAGCCGGCCTCCTTGCGGACCTGGAGGTGGGGTTTCCCGCAGGCGTAGCCGTCGATAGCGAGGGATCCGTTTGGGGGCGGCTTACGGGGGCGGGCGGCTGCTTAGGTTTTCGCTCGAAGGGAGACTAGCCCGCGACATCGCGCCGCGGTGCTTGCCGGTGGCGACTTTTTTGTCCGGGGAGGCTTTGCGCGATCCTTACGTTACAAGCTCCCGCGACGGCGAAACGAGCGCCCACAACACCGATGACGATTCGCCCGGCGGGTGCGTCTTTTGGGCGCAGGCGCGGGTTTCGGGACTCGAGGTGCCGCTTCCTACCGTCTAATTCCTCGGTGTGGGCCGCAGTTCGCCAACTGATGCTTTGCCATCTCGGCGTTTGCAAACCGGTGGCTGCGGTGCCATGGAGTCAAGGATCTTGCGGGCTTTCGTAGCACGGCGGCCCTAGTTGCCGCGCCGCCGAAGCCGGGAGGAGGGGGTCGATGCGAATCAGGCGATGTCTAGCTGTCGGGCTGAGCGTGCTGATCATGGGGATAACCTTGCGGGGCCGCGTGGCGTTGGCGGAGGATACCGATCAGGTACGGGCATACCTCGCCCTTCGAGTGGGCTGGCTCTACTTCGCTGATTCCGACTCGGTTCCCGAAGCGGAGCTGGAAAATCCCGCGGCCGAGCCCCTCGGGGCTGCGGCGGTAGGGGTCAACTTGAACAAGCACTGGGGAATCGAGATAGCCGGCGAAGGGACGGAGAGCCGGATGGAAGGCCTGGATGGGAGCGAAGTCGGGGAGTTCGCGCTTTGGACCGTGCTCGGCCAATTGCGCTACCGCTACCCGGTCATGAGCGATCGGCTTACCCCCTACGGCGTTTTGGGTGGCGGTGTGGGTTTCGGCGAGGTCAACGACAAGCAGCGCCATTCGCCGGTAGGCTTCGGGCGCGACACTTCAGTTATAGGCTCGGCCGGCATCGGTCTAGAATATTTTGTGGCCAACAACATCGCCGTGGGAATCGAGAGCAAATACCTTTACCTCTTCGGGACGACGATAAAGGTGAACGGGGAGCCGCGCGGCTTGAATGTCGATTCTCTCGTGACCTCGCTCGGCCTGAGACTCTTTTTCCCCGAGGCGAGATCGCAGAGGTAGGGGCTTTCCCACTTTGCCGGAGGCGATGCGCGTGAGCGCAGAGGATGCCGTTGTGGTCGTGAGTATAACACCCGGGGAGAAGCGCGAGGCCGCGGCTGTCTTAGCCAGCGCCTTCGTGACCAATCCCAACTGCATCGCCATGCTCGGGGGAGCGGGGGAGAAGGAGCGGAAAAGGCTGGAGGTGGTCTTCAGGCTCGTGCGCCTCGAGCACCCGCGCTCGAAGGCGCTCGTCGCCCGCGAGGGAGGACGAATCGTGGGCGTTTTGAATGCCATCGATTGGCCTCACTGCAGAACCTCACCGCTGCGCAGGCCGGGGATCTTGCCCGAGCTCGTCGCGGCGCTCGGGATGGCCCTCTTTCGATCGCGGGCCGTGCAGCGCATGTGGGCGAGTTACGATCTCGATGAGCCGCACTCGCACTTGGGGCCTGTAGGGGTGCTTCCGGGAATGCAGGGAAGGGGGGTCGGAAAGCGCATGATCGAGAGGTATTGCCAGCTTTCGGACGAAAGAGGCGTAGCCTCGTTTCTGGAAACGGAAAAGCCCGAGAACGTCCGGCTCTACGAACGCTTCGGGTTCGGGATCGTGGCGGGGGCGGACGCCCTGGGTGTCCACAACTGGTTCATGTATCGGCCGGCGAGCCGAAAGTGTTAGAGGGTCGCGCGTATCAACGCGCCTTCGGCCCTTTGCCTTCCCGCGAGATCTCGCGGAGCGCACGGCTCGCCTCTCGATACTGCGGATCGATCTCCAAAGCCGCCTCGTAGTGCCTGCGCGCCTCTGTCAGGTTTCCCGATCTTCGCAGAGCTTCGCCGAGCTGGTAGTGCGTATCAGCGTCGGAAAGGCCCAAAGAAATCGCTTTTCTAAAGTGCCCGGCCGCGCTCCCTGGATCGCCTCCACGTGCCAGGGCAAGCCCGAGGTTGTAGTGGGCCTCGCCAAAGGTGGGCCTGAGCTCGAGTGCCTGGGAAAGGAGTTTTATCGCCTGCCCGATCTCCCCCGTCTCCATGTACGCCACCCCGAGCCCGTTTAACGCGCGGACGTCCGCGGGGTCGAGTTCGAGCGCTCTTAGGTAGGAAGGGATCGCCTGATCGAGGAGCTCCTTTCGGTGTAGCGCAACCGCCAAACCGAGGTGCCAGCCGGCGTGGTCAGGCTCGAGTCGAATCGCCGTTCGGCAGTGCTCTATCGCTTCGTCCACCCTGCCGAGCTCGACCAGCGCGGCCGCGAGATTGTTGTGCGCTCGGGCGTAGTCGGGATCTATCGCTATCGCCCTTTGGTAATGGATGACAGCCTCCGCGGCACGTCCACGGGCGAGAAGGTCGTTCCCCAGTACGGTATGCGCCGTGCTGTTGTTCGGAGTCACGCGAAGGGCGTGTCGAAAGAGGGTATCGGTCGTCCTCCAGTAACCCACCTGGACCCAGGTCCAAAATCCCATGCAAACGAGCGCGAGCACCCAGGCGGCGCAAATGGAAAGGCGCGCGGCCGCGCTTCGGCAGCAAAGCTCGCGCGTGCCCCACGCGAGCGCGATGAAAAGCCCGATTAGCGGAATGTAGGTGTAGCGGTCGGCCATGGCCTGGTTTCCGACTTGGACGAGTCCTATCACCGGAACGAGCGTCCCCAGAAACCATAGCCACCCGACCAAAAAATAAGGCCGCGTGCGCCTCGAGCGAACGGCAAGGAAGGAGAGCGTGCCTAGGAGGACCAGGGCTTTCGCGACGCTTGCCGCCGGGATTTCCCCAGGGTGGGGATAATAAACCGATAGGGAGTGCGGCCAGAACATCTCGGCCACATAGGTAGCGTATGCCACAAGTGCATTCTCCATGCGCAAAGTACAAGAGATCGCTTCGATTGGGATGAGCGCTCGCCCCTTGTGTTGAGCAAAGATCGTGATCGCGGAGGAGAGAAAGGAGAGAAGGAGCAAAGGGACCTTCTCGCCTGCGATCCGAGCAAATCTCGCCTTGGCGATAAACCGCGCTTGGCCGCCCCCCGCCCTGTCTTCGCCCGTAACCCGCTCGAGCGGCCAGTAATCGAGAAGAAGGAGCACTAAGGGCAGCGTAACCAGCATCGGCTTGGCCATGAGCCCCGCAGCGAAGGCGAAGAGGGTCGCAAGGTAACGCAAGAATCCCGGAGCCTCGACGTAGCGGGTATAGAAGCCCATGGAGAGGATCCAGAAGAAGGCGCTGAGAACGTCTTTTCGCTCGGCGATCCACGCAACCGATTCGACATGGAGGGGATGAAACGCAAAGAGCGCCGAGACGAGCGCACTTGGCCAAAGAAGCCCGGTCATCCGGCGAAGGACCAGCAGCAGGAGCAGGGCATTGGCGACGTGAAAAAGGAGGCTCGAGAGGTGGTGCCACCCCGGGGCGAGGCCGAAAAGCTCGACGTCCACCATGTGGGAGATCCAGGTGAGCGGATGCCAGTTGCCCACATCGGTTGCCACGAGCGCCCACCTTACGCCTTCCAACGTGAGCCCTCGGTTGACCCGGTCGTTCTCGAACACGTAAGCCGGGTCGTCGAGACCGATGAAGTCGTGGGTGGCGACTCTAGCGTACACGGCCAGGGTGGCCCCTGCGATCGCCGCCACGACGGTCGTAAGCGCTCCTCGGCGCGAAAACCACATTCTTGATCCCTATATGCGCGTCACGCTCTACGACGTCAACCGAGTCGTGGGTCTGTGCTGCGCCTGGCGATTCCCTTCCGCCCGCATCTGTGGAGGCTGCTATTCCTGGGTAGGCAATACACCACAAGATGTCAGGGGTCAAAGGCGACCTCGTCTGGTACTTGAATCCGCAAGCAGAGTTTGCGCGCCCTACTTTCGCGTGGTGCCTGTCTCGTGTCGGGTGGCGTGGCAACTCGGCTGGCTTCTCGCCTTTTAGGGGGGCGGGCATGTAGAGTGCGCCCCGCCAGGAGATGCGCGGCAAGCTGGCCCCTTCGCGGTCCCCCCGCAACTGGCCCGTGTGCGGCTGACAAGTGGCATAGACCCTGCGGGTTCAAAATGGATCTACATGGTTGGCCATTACCTTGCGGCAGTGTCGCGCAACCCAGCACCGTTGCGCGACATAGCATATTCCCCTTGCCAGCCGGGTGGCGATAGGCCCTTGATCGACCCGCGCTCGCAGGTTGACAGAAAATCATTGGAGTTGGATCATGGCTGTCAGCCGTTAGGCTGGGCTTGGGCGCACATCCCACCGCTCAGGCAGGAGCGGCTTCGCGCGGCTCTTGCGCCGGTGCTTTGCATCTCGGTGGGAGGGCCTCGAGTGTGCGTGAGCCTCGGGAGCGACAAGAGGTTTATGGTAACGTAGGGTTCGCTCCCGCGACGAGTCGCTGATTGTGAATTTCGGACCGCGTGGTGGGCCATGATGATGTGGCTTGCAGCGCGCCGCGAGGCGGGAAGATCATGAAGCGTAGCATGGCGTACAGACTCCTGGGGTCGCTAGTTGTCTTTTCCTACCCGCTGGCGTATGCGCCTGTGGAGGTGGGGGCGTTCCACCATGACAAAGGGGACTATGTCACAGCCATGCAGCCCTGTTCCCTTTCGCTGGCAAACACGGCGACGGGCGAGGGCATCCCTGCTTGCTCCCCACCCTTGCCGCTTTCCGATTGCGCGGCTACTCCCGCAACGGCGATGAGGTTCGGGCGTGGGGGCCGGGGTCATTACATCGTCAGGCCGACGGGAAGGTTTCTAACGCGCAACCGCGACTACGTGGTAGATATCGATGCGAATCTGCGATTGGCGGGAGTGGAGGCGTGCGACGGAGGCAGTATCGGTGGCAGCCCGCCGATGGCGATGCGCCTTCGCATGACGCTTCAAGACCCAGCTTGCCCGGGCGGCATCTGCACCTTGCCTGATGTTACGATCTTGAGCCCCCTTCCTTGTGTCGGGCGGTCATGCCGCGGGAAAGTGTTGACGACCTCGTTTACCGATCCCGTCCTGGGGATGCAGCGCATCCCTTCTGAGTTCCCATGGACCGCCGAGCTGCTGAGCCTTAGCCTCCACGATGGTGCAGGAAACCCAGTGGCGTCTCAAGGGGTACTCTTCGGTACCGCAAACAGGGTTGGGTTTCCGGGAATCGCGAATGCCTGGGAAGCGAGGATGGTGAGGGCGTACGCGCCTTGTGATCCGGCCTCGGCGGATACCACGACGGGCGATGGGTTTCCCGCTTGCTCGAATCCGCGCCCCCTGTCCGACTGCGATCAGGATCCAGAGGGCGCGATAGGCGTGGCTCGCTTGGGCAAGGGAAAGCTTAGGGTCAAGGCCGGAAAGGGTGGCGAGGGCGTGCTCAACGGGCGTTTTACCGGACTTCTCGACTGCTCGGGCAACGAGTTCACCGGGTCCGTGCGAGTCGCCATCATCATGCGGATCACGTTGCAAGATCCCGCCTGTGCGGGAGGCTGGTGCACGACGGTCGACACGGCCTTCGAGGTGCCGATGCAGGTCATAAGCGGAGCCGGCACCCTCAAGCGGGTGAAGCTCGCGGGCGTTCCGCGTGGCAGCGGTGAGCTGGTTAACGCGGAGATCGTAAGGGGCGAGGTCCGCGATGGGAAGGGCAGGGCGGTGCTGGCCGGACACGGCTTTTTCGTTCGCTGCGATCCGCGTGGTGCCGGGCGGCTTTTCTGTTACGGTAACTGATAAAATCCTACAGGGGCGGATTCGACCGGAGAGATCCGCTGCGTTCCGTTGTTTGCTCCGGCTTTCCCGGCGCTTCTCCGTGGCACCCTCGTGCGCAGAGAGTTTGGCCCCACGCACCTGGCGGCACGACCTGTTTCTCACCAACGGCATGTGTTATATCTCGCGCCTGTGGAGCCTGAGCGGGAGGGGAGGATACAAAGCCGGCTGGGTCGGGGCGGTCGTGAGTAGGTGGGCGATGGTAAAGCTTGCGCTTCTGGCCGCCGCCATTTCGCTGCTCGGGGCCTGCGACTCCCCTTCGCAGCCTCCCCTAGAGCGGCTCTTGGAGGCTCTTTCCCCGGCCCGCTACCTCGGCGCCCCCGCCTGTGCCCGCTGCCACCCGGCCGAGACCGAACGCTGGAAGGGGTCCGATCACGAGCTTGCAATGAAGCCGGCCACGCCCGAGTGGGTTTTGGGGGATTTCGACGACGCAAGCTTCACTTACTTCGGCGTCACCTCGCGGATGTTTCGCAAGGGGGATCGATACTTCATCACGACCGACGGCCCGCAGGGCAAGCTCGAGACCTACCGTGTTTCCTATACTTTCGGGGTGCGCCCGCTTCAGCAATACATGGTCGAGTTCGAAGACGGGCGCGTACAGGTTCTGCCGATAGCGTGGGATACCGAGGGCAAGCGCTGGTTCCACCTATACCCGGATGAAAAGGTCGATCATGAAAGCCCGCTTCACTGGACCAAAAGCGCCCAGACGTGGAATTACGAGTGCGCCGACTGCCACTCCACCAACCTCAGGAAGAACTACGATCCCAAGACCGATACCTACCGTACCACCTATTCGGAGATGAACGTCAGTTGCGAGGCGTGTCATGGGCCGGGAAGCATCCACGTAGAACTTGCCGAGGTGGGAAAGCTAGGGCGGGATGAGCGCGGCAGCGGCCTCGTGCCCTTGGGAGGCCCCGATCCCAGAGTGGAGATCGAGACCTGCGCGCCCTGCCATTCGCGGCGCTGGCCGATCTATCCCGGCTTCAGGCCAGGTATGAGGTACCTGGACTATTACCTGCCCTCCCTGTTCGACGGAGACCTCTATTTCCCGGACGGACAGATACTGGAGGAGGTGTACGACTATGGCTCGTTTCTGCAGAGCAAAATGTACCGCGCGGGGGTGCGCTGTACCGATTGCCACGATCCGCACAGCGCAGGATTGCGGCGCGCGGGGAACAAGCTCTGTACGAGCTGCCACGAGGCCGAGTCCCACGAGAGTTTCGAGCATCACCGGCACAAGCTTCGCAAGCGGGGTAGGTTCGAGGAAAAGGGGAAGTTTATCTGCGTGCAATGTCACTGCATCGAGTGCCACATGCCGGAGCGGACTTACATGGGGGTGGACCCGAGGCGCGACCACAGCATGCGCATCCCGCGTCCGGATCTCTCGGTGCGCTTGGGAACCCCAAACCCCTGTAACGGCTGCCACAGGGACAAGAGCGCGGAGTGGGCGGCGGAGAAGACGCTCGCGTGGTACGGAGCGGAGCGGGCGGAAGGCCCCCATTACGGAGTTGCCATGGAAGCCGGAAGAAGAGGCGATCCGCAAGGCGAAAAGGATCTTCTCGAACTGGTTTCTCGCCAGGAAGAAGGCCCCATGATCCGCGCAACCGCGCTTTCCCTTCTCGGCCGATACGCCTCGGAGGATGCCAGGCGCGCATCCCGCCAAGCTCTCTCCGACCCGGACGCTCTGGTGCGCTACGTCGCGGTGCGAAACGTGGAAAGGTACTTCCTGCCGGATCTCGTGGATCTCTTGGCGCCGCTACTGGGCGATTCCGTGAGGCTCGTTCGGACCGAGGCGGTGCGCGCTCTTGCGCCCGCTTACCGCGTTCTCTCCAAGGCCGATAGCGCCGCGTTCGATCGGGCGGCTTCCGAGTACGAAGAGCGCGAGCTCATGGCCAACGATCAGGCCGAGAGCTATCATAATCTCGGTATTTTTTACGCCAACCTGGGATCTTACGGGCGTGCCGAGTCGAGTTATCGGATGGCGCTGAAGCTAAATGGTGACTTCTACCCGGCGGCGATCAACCTGGCGACACTTTACGGCCGGTTGGGCAGGAGGGACGAGGCGGAGCGGACGCTTCGGGAGGTGATCGAAAAGCATCCCGATGTCGCAGAGGGACACTATAATCTGGCGCTCCTTTTGGCCGAGGAGGAAGGAAGACTGGGCGAGGCGGCAGAGGAGCTTCGAGCGGCGGCGCGCCTGGATCCCTCCGAGGTCCGGATCAAGTACAATCTGGGGCTCGCCCTGGAGCGCTTGGGCCGCTATGGAGAAGCTGAGAACACGCTGCTCGAAGCCACCCGCCTCGCTCCTGACGACACCGACGTTCTTTACGCCCTAGGTGCGCTCTATGCCGCAAGCGGACGGTGGGGGGAGGCGCTTTCGCTTGCCGAGCGGCTGGTGCGGCTCGATCCGAGCGATTCCCGCGCTCGAGGCTTGCTCGCTTTGGCGCGAAGAAATACGCAGTAGCGGGCCCATTTTACGGGTCGCAGGGTGCAGCCGCGTCGCCGTCTGGGGCGCCGCGAAAGAGTGCCTTGCGAGCGCCGGCTAACAGGCATCCACTCGAGGCGCCGCCACGGGCTCGATCCGCGCCGCTACGTGTTTGTGCCAGGGCGTGCCCGCCAACCAGTCGCGATCCTCGCTTGCCGTGATCTCGTTCGGCGAAGCGCCGGTTATCCGGCGGGTCCCGTCCGCTTGCGGATAGTCCAAACCGAGGCCGTTAGGAAGCGAGACGTGCCCGGGCCGCATCCGATCCGAGATTTCGATCACTACCTCGACCGCTCCCCGCTTGGTCACGAGGCGGGCGCGGCTGTTGTCGGCAAGGCCGAGCTTTGCGGCATCGGAGGGGCTCATGCGAAGAGCGCCCAGCCGGTCTTGCTTGCGCCAGGCGGGGTCGCGAAGAATCGTGTTGGCGGTAAACGAGCGGCGCTCGCCCGCCGAAAGAACGAAAGGAAACTCGGCTGGCCGGTCGAATTGGGCTTCGCCGGCCAGCCCTGCCAACTCGTCGAAAAGCTCGGCAATGGCGAGGTTGATGCGCCCATCGGGCGTCCCGATTCTGCGAAAACTCTCTTCGTAGTCGTCGACGGCGAAGATCGTGCCGGATGGGCTTTCCATGACTGCGTCGAAAATCGCCTCTCCTAACTCCAGCCCCTCGCCGCTAAAGCCCGCCTGGTGGGCGGACTGCGGGTGCAGCATGGCAAAGAGGTGGGCGGCAGCCCAAAGCACCGCTGCAGAAGCCGCGCCATGAGGAAGCGCCGGGCCGAGCGTGCGGTAAAGCACGACCGGCGCAAGGCGCCTCAGATCGGCATCCTCCTGCGTGGCTGTCAAGAACGCCGCCGCGAAAGCCTTCCTTCCGTTTTGCAGCGCCTGGCGCAGCTCGGCCATCTTTTGCTCGGGCAAGACGCCTAGCGCCTCTACCAGGCGGGCGTGGATCTCGGGCTCGGGAAGGACGGTTGGGGGTGGATCGAGAATGGGTCGGCGAAGGTGAAAGCAGTTTCTCGGGAAGTCGAAGTTGAAGAAGGTCGCTTCCCACTTCTCATACTGAGTCGGGGTGGGAAGCACGTAGTTGGCAAGACGGGCGGTCTCGCTCATTGCCACGTCGATCACGACGAGAAGATCGAGAGCACGCAGGGCCTCGCGCATCCTCTGGCTATCGGCCAGGGAATGCGCCGGATTGGCGCTCTCGACGATCATGGCCCGGTAGCGGGCCGGATGATCGGCTAGGATCTCGTCGGCAATCACGTTGCAGGGGACAAGACCGGAGATGATGCGGGCCCCGACGACCGGACTTTGCGTTCTGTACCTGGAGGTCTTTACCAGAAGGGGGCGGAAGATCGCTGGAATGTACTGAGCACCTGGCTTTCCGAAATTCCCGGTAAACAGCCAAAGGAGCCGATCGAGGTAGCTCGCCAGGGTGGAGTGCGGAGCCATCTGCAGCCCTAGGTCCTCGAAAAACGCGGCGCTTTCGGCCGAGGCGATCCTCCGGGTCGCCTTTCGCACCGATTCCTCCGGCACGTCGGCGATCTCGCAGTAGCGGCCGACGGCAAGGTTTCGGAAAAACGGCAGCACTTCGTCCAAGCCGCTCGCGTGCTCGGAGAGCCAAGCTTCCTTTAGCAGTCCTTCCTGCACGACGATCGCGCACATGGCCGCGAGCAGCCACGCGTCTTTGCCCGGCCTGAGCTGCAGGTGAAAATCCGCAAGGTCCGCCGTTTCGCTACGGCACGGATCGATCACTACCATCGAGCGGGTAGGATCTTTGGCGATCTCGCGCAAAGTCGCTCGCGCTCTCGGGATGCTGTGCGACTGCCAGGGATTCTTTCCGATGAAGACCGCGACCTCGCAGTGCTCGAAGTCGCCTCGCGTGTGGGCGCCCAACATTTTGTCGGCGACCCAGAACTCGCCGGTCTTCTCCTGGGCGAGCGCGTTCGACCGGTAGATGGCACCGAGGGCATGCAAGGTAGCGCCCGAGTATGCCCCCGGCAGGTGATTTCCTTGGCCGCCGCCGCCGTAGTAGAAGATCTTGTCGCCGCCGTGGAGGTCTCGTATCGAAGCTAGACGGCTTGCGACTTCGCCGATCGCGGTTTTCCAGTCTATCTCCTCGAAGCTACCGTCCGCCCGGCGCCGAAGCGGCACGGTTATGCGGTCGCGGTTGTTCTGGTAGTAGTCGAGCCTGGTCGCTTTCTGGCAGAAGTACCCCCGCGAGCCGGGGTGGCGTTTGTCGCCGCGAATACCCGCGAAGCGCCGCCCGTCCTCTCCCCCCAGGCGGATCTCGATGCCGCAGTTGCATTCACACAGGATACAGGCCGTAGGCTTCCAAGTTTGCGTC
>JBBIJE010000003.1:171492-300212 GCA_037446155.1 Myxococcales bacterium
GATGCCGCAGTTGCATTCACACAGGATACAGGCCGTAGGCTTCCAAGTTTGCGTCGTCATTTGCGTCTTCCTCCCCAGCTCGGATTGCGAATCGGTCACCACGCCTCCACGTGCGGGCGCAAATCGAGCTCGTGGGTCCAGGCGCTTTTGGGCTGACGGTGAATCGCCCAGTAAGTTTCGGCGATCTCCTCGGGGCTGAGCATCCCTTGCGGCCCGAGTTTGGCGACAAAGTCGGGAAAAAGCTCTCGTACGGCCGCGGTGTTTATTACCCCGTCGACTACGACGTGCGCCACGTGCACACCCTGCGGCCCCAGTTCGCGAGCCATCGCTTGAGCCAGGGCGCGCAGGGCAAACTTCGCTCCCGCGAATGCGGCCATGCCCGCTTTGCCCCGCAGGCTCGCGGTCGCGCCGGTAAAGATAATGGTGCCATGCCCGCGGCCTACCATGCGGCGAGCGGCCGCCCGGCCGACGTAGAATCCCGAGAGGCAGCCGTCCCGCCAAGCGCCCTCGTACTGGCTAGCGGTCATCTCTACCACAGGGCCGACCACGAGCCTGCCCACGTTGTGCACCGCCACCTCGACCGGTCCGATCTCCCGCTCTATGCGGTCGAAGAGCGCCTCCACCCGAGCCTCGTCGTTAGCGTCGAGCGCGAACCCACGCGCCCGTCCCCCTTGGGAAGCGATCGTGGCGCAGAGGGGATCGAGCTCCTCTTGGCTCCGCCGAACCAGGCAGGCGACCAATCCCTCTCGGGCAAAGCGGCGCCCCACTGCCGCTCCCAATCCCGGCCCGGCACCTACTACCACAATCGTCTTTTCGGCCATTCTCTCCCCTTCCTCGAGGGGCGGCTTCGACCCGGCGCCCCCGGTCGAGCGGTTGCATGTTGCAACCTAACATGCGAGGTTTTGTCACGCAACCACGCTCCTGCTATCCTGCGCGCGGATGGGAAAGAATATATTCGCTCGCATGAACTGCTCGGTGGCGCGCGCGCTGGACGTCCTCGGGGACTGGTGGACGCTTCTCGTGATACGCGAGGCCTTCCTGGGCACGGTGAGGTTCGCCGATTTCGAGCGCAACCTCGGCATCGCCAAGAACATTCTCGCGCAGCGGCTTCGGCATCTGGTCGAGCACGGAGTGCTCGAGCGGGTGGAAGCGAAAGGAAAGGCGGGGCGCTTCGAATACCGGCTCACCGAGAAGGGAAGCGATCTCCTTGCGGTCATGACAGCGCTCAGGCAGTGGGCGGACAGATGGATCTTCGGCCGGGGAAAGGAGCCGGTTGTGGTGAGGGATCGCGTCGGGCGAAGGCTGCTGCCCCGACTTCGAGTGACCGACGCTTGGGGAAATCCGGTGGGGTTTCGGGACCTGGTGATAGAGCCGGGCCCTGGAGCGTCGCGGGAGACGAGGGAGCGCCTGCTCGGTCGGCGGAATCCCAAGAAGAAGAGGGGAGCGGCGGGTCGCGCCGACTGCGGGGGTCGCGCGAGGGGTCGAAGGACCGGATCCGGGTGAAACCGCAGAGAGCGCGGGGGCATCGTGGCGCGAGAGGTTTTTCTGCGGCCCAACGCTGGTCATGGCCGGCCTTGCGATCGGCACCGTGAGCGCGAAGCCCGGAGGATCTGCGCTCTTTCGCCCTCGGGGCTTCCCTTTCCCGGTGCTCGCTACCATCTCCGCCGCAGCCGGCCGGTTTCCCGTACCTGTGGGGCGCCCATTGTGGACCGGAGGGGCTGGCCCGGCGCGACAGCCATTCGGGAAAACGCGGCGGCCTGGGCTTCGGCGAATGCGGGAGACCTGCTTAGAAGCGCGCGCCGAGGGAGCTTTCTCGCTCCATTGCGGATAAGGAACTTGAAAGAGCTCGCACCCCTGCCGAATCTGCCCGGCTCTTCAGCCTCGCCTCGAAGGAAGCTCGTGGCTCGTTGGATGAGACTTGCCCGGGGCGCGAATCGCCAAGTGGGGACAGACACTAGTGGGGATGTCGCTCGGTTTTGAGCCTCGGGGAAGCTTGCCGGTTCGCGGCAAGCGATAGAAGAAGCGCGCCGGCGCCTACGGGCAGAAGCTGGAGCCGATCGAGCTACCCACCTGCGACAGAAGCTCGTCGAGCCGCGGCAGCGCTTCCCGAGCCAGTCGCTCGACGGCGCATTCGTGCTCTCGTATCAAGCACTCCGCCACGTCCGGCAAACCGTCGAGTGGGGTCGCGCCGACCGCTTGACACACGCCCAGCTCCGCGTCGCCGTAGTCGAGGCCCGCTCCCGCTTCGAGTTCCGAATCGAAGTCGAGCTTTTCTGGCCCGCATCGCTTTGCCACCGAAGCCCGCAGATTGGCACGGTCTTTCGGCAGCGATCCCAGCGCGCGGCCGCACTTGGCCGCCGCCTTGTCGAGGCAGGTCGAGCGCCGCTCTTCATCGCGCTCGAGAAGGCAGGGGAGCACGGCGTCGGCGCACTTTCTTAGCGCGTCGAAGCGCTTTTGCGCGAACTTCACCGCCGCCCCGACGAGCGTCTTCTGGCAGCTTGCCGCAGCCCGTCCGCTATCCGCCCAATTTCCCAGGCCGCCTCCGGCACCCGGACTAGGCGGCAGGCAATCCAGGGCAAGGATCCCGGATTGGCCTCCTCCGGTATCTTTCACTATCGCGGCTAGCGGCGGATGAGCGGCGCGAAGAAGGGAGAAAAGCTCGGCCGCTCTCGGTGCCTGGGTCCCGAAAATCTCGTCTATCTCGCAATTTGCCTTCCCCTCCACGCACGCCGCTATGGCGGCCAGCGTGGCTACCCCAGGCCCGGCACTTTCTATGCAGGTACGAAAGCCAATCGCGTCGGAAAGGTCGGCGGCCGCGACGAGCAGCTTCCCTCTCTTCTGGAGCGGACAGGCTTGGCCGATTGCCTCCTCGAACTTGGGAGCGCCCCTGGCGAGAAAGGTTTGCACCGCCTTCTCGCAGCCGCTTCCCGCCTTGACGAGGCAGCCGGAGAGATCGGCCGAGGCTCCCTGCACGCACTTGAAGGCGTCCGTTACGCATTTGGCGAGCACCTTCTGCCTACCGGCCGCTAGCTTTATGGCCGCCTTCGCAATCGTGCTCGCGCACTTGGCCACCGCCTTTGCGCTTCCCTCGACATCGGGGCTGGGTGTAGCCGATGGGGTAGGAACGGGTGTCGGGGTCGGGGAAGGGGTGGGAGTCGGTGGGGCACAAGCGTCATCTACCTCCCCGTTGCAGTCGTTGTCGAGGCCGTCGCATATCTCGGGACTTGCGGGGATGTCGGGGACGCATACGACGGATCCACCTTGGCACTGCTCGCTACCTTCGGCGCAAACGCCGAGTTCGCCCGTCTCGCACGGATCCCCGCGCTCGTCGACCTCGCCATCGCAGTCGTTATCCAGCCCATCGCAGGAGGTCTCCGAGCCGGGCTCCGTGGGATCACCCGGCACGCACGCCGGGCCAGGCAGCCCTCCCGAGCATTTCGCCACTTCGCGCAGGCAGACTCCCTGCCCGCACGTGATCGTGCCCAAATCCTCCGCCGAGCAATTGGCGCTGCAACAGTCGCCCCCTTGCGAGTTTCCGTCGTCGCACTCCTCGGTGCCGTCCATCCAGCCGTTCCCGCAAAACGGGCAGTAGGGGAACCTTCCCCGCTGGTTCGTTTCCTCTTCCGAGAACGGCGGGTCGAAAGTGACCCCGGCGCCGAGTATCGGGGAATGTCCGGGCCTGTGGATGAGCGAGATGGACCCGTTCGACTTGGTGTCGATCGATACCTGGGTTTCTAGCTCCAGTGTCTGGACGGCCGCGATCTCGATCGAGGCCCGATTCGGATTCGCCCCTCTGGCCCGAATGGTTGCTTTCGTGGCTATGAGAACGTCGCACCCCCCGAGCGTTATCTCGCCGCCGTTCGTTTGGGTTCCAGGAAAGGCTCCGTCGGCGCTGATGGCGACCCGCTGCGCGACGCTTAGCCTGCCCCGTGTGGAATTGCCAGCCGTGACCTCGATATTTCCCCCGCTCGAAAACGCGGCCTCGGCGTCGCTCGAAAGGTTGCTGTTGACCAGGGCATTGCGGCCCGCTTCGATCAATATATCCCCCCCGCCCGATTCCCCACCGACATCGATGGGCTTTTCGATGGTTGCGTCGCGCCCTGCGGTGATCTCGATGTCGCCCCCAAAACCTTCGCCGCCGCCCCCTAGCGCTTCGATCGAGCCGGTACCAGTTATTATCACGTCGCCGTCGAGCGAGGTAACCTCGTCCCAGAGCGTGTCGGTCGAATCTATTATGATCGTGCCCCCTCCACATGAAGGAGATGCTCCGTTCGCTTCGATCGAGACGCCACTCGCCAGAACTATATCCCCCTGCGCCGAGAGCGAGACCGAGCCCCCGTCTCCGCACTCCGCCTCCTCCCCGGTGCCTTCGGAGTCGCCGAGCAGGACCAGGTCGTCTTCGATCGTCAGCGTGCCACCGTCGTGCAAGTTACCCACGAGAGAGTCCTGTCCCGCGGTGATCTCTATTTGGCCGCCCCCTCCCGCCTTCGCCGTGCCGTTCGCGGTCAATCTGCCGGAGACGAGGACGTCGTCCCCCGCCTCCAAAATGATGTCTCCGCCGTCGCCCGATCCCCCGCTCGCGTCCACGGAGTGGTCGATCGCGAGGTCGTGGCCGGCACTCAAGAAGATGGCGCCGCCCGATGCGTCCGATCCGCCGGTAGCGCCTATGGTGCCTGTCACTATTATCGAGCCCGTTCCCTCCAACTCTATGTTCCCGCCCTTTCCCGTGGTTCCAAGCCCATTGGCCAGTACGTTCCCGCGAACCGTGATGTCCGTGCCTTTGGCGGTGAGCTCGCCGGCCGAGTTGCCGCCTATGTCGATCGTTCCCGACACCTCGATCGCGCCGCTCGACTCTAGCTCGATCCGGCCGCCGGGCGCGGATGTGCCGCCCTTTGCCCGAAGCTTGCCGGTCCCTTCGATAGTGAACGGGCCGCTTAGGAGGCGCATCTGTCCGCTTCCTACCGAGACCGTGCTCCCGTTTTTGACCCTGACGGTTCTGGTTCCGAAGTCGAATACGCAGCCGCTGGACACATTGTAGCTTCCGTTGATGTTGCACGGGTTGCCCGCGCACAGGAGAGCGGCATTCGCGACCGGGTCGGCAGGATTGCAGGTCACATCGATGGCCGCGCAGGGGGCGGCCGAAAGGAGAATCGCCGTCAGGAAAAGACTCGCGGCGGTGGCACGGAGGCAAACGCGCGGCGATGTTCCGCCGAAGTCAGCCGCTCGCTTGGCCGAATGGTTTGCGGGTGAAGCGGCAAAGTTCGGGCACCGGCGGACCCCCGGCTCTTCGGCGCCGGCGCTCCTCGAGAAGCGAAACGAGCTTTCGGTTCGATAGGAGTTCACGTCGAGTCTCGATGGTTACGGGGCCATGAGTGTCGCATAAGGTTAAGATCTGGTGGAAAATTCCAAGAGAGGATGGGCTCTATGACTTTCCTGACCGCTCTGTTCCGTTTCCCTCCATGGGGGCCTTAGCGCGCGCTTTTTTCTCCCAGGGGCAAAACGCTCGACCTCGCCCGTTCGAATTGTACAAAAAGTTGGCTTTTGGCCCGGCCCGCCGGCCTCTGCGCTACCCGACGCCAACGCGCCTGCTCTTCCCTTTCGACCCTCGCGCCTTCGGACCTTCGAAGGGCTTTCGCGGCGCCGAGCCTCATCTCGTGAGAATTGGAAACGAACGCCCTCCCCGAAGGTCCCGGAGTCACAACAAAGAATAGCCGGCTGGAGGAACACGTGTCAAACAAAATCTCTCGTGCCTCGCGGGTGAAAGTGCGCGATGGCGTGGGGCTTGGTGCCGGTGCGGCCCTGAACAAGGCGTAGTACACGGCTTTTGGCAAGGCGGGGCAAGGCTTGCCCGCGTCGGCGCAAGGGTTCCCGCGTTTGCGGCCGCAACCCGTGGGCTCTGTCGGGGATTTCGTGAGACAAGGGGGGGTCTAAAGGAGCGCCCCGGGGGTGCCGATATCGCTAACATGGCGCGGCGACGGCGGGCGATCGAGGCCGGGGTCCCGGGGGCTAGCGCCACCTCCATGATCGAGCGCATCGAGCAGGGGCGCGCGGCAGAGGTAGCAGTCGCCAGGCGGCTTCGCCGCCTGGGGCCGTCCTACCGGGTGATCCACGATCTCGTCCTTCCCACCGGCGGTGACGCCGACCACATTGTCGTCGGCCCGAGCGGGGTCTTCGTCATCGAGACGAAGAGTTACAATGGCAAGGTCCGGTTGCTCGGGGACTCGATCGCAATCGACGGGTTTCGCCCGCGCCGCGATCCGATATCGCAGGTTCGCCGGGTGGCCAGGATGGTAAAAGATATATTAGGCACGCTTGCCGATTACCGGGGATGGGTGCAACCGGTCGTCTGTTTCGAGCGAAGCCGCCTGGAGAGGTCGCGCTTCGTTAGCGGGGTGCTTCTCACCAATCCCGAGCAACTTTGTTATCTCATTCGCCACTGGCATTCGCCTGGGCTATCCGAGGATAGGGTCGAGGCCGCCTTCGACGCGCTCGCTTCCCGTTCGAGAGAAGAAGCGCGCATCGGTTAGGGATTGGGTTTTCGGGGCGCGAGGCACGCCCGTCAACGGAGAGTCACCTCCACGTCATCCAAATAGTGGTACACCTGGATCTCCCAACTCACCGCAAGTCCCACCGCGACCCAGAGTTGAGTCCTGTCCCCGGTCGAAATCGGCACGCTGGCATTGTAAACCTGCCACCCGTTTCGTAGCGGAAGGGTAGCGAAGTCGGCCTCGACCTCCGGGTCCGACAATCCCAGGTAATAAACCGGCGTGGTTGCGTAATCGAACTCCTTGCCGCAGGCAAAGCGCAGATCGGCCGTCAAGTCGCTCTGCGGCGGTGCCGGGATTGCCCGTTCGATCCAAATAGTCCCGTCGTCGGAGCCCCCATCGAGGTAGAGAAACAAGCTCTTGTGGCCGGAATACGCCTCGGTCGAAACGGGCGCGATCTGCCACTGCCGCGCAAGCGAAATGTTGGGGTCGTGCGGTACATCTGCTTGGTTCTCGATCGGCCAGTTGTAAAGCGAGGCAGGATCCGTTCGGAGAAAACTCCAGGAATCGTCTCCTACGTGGTTTACCGAGATGACGCCGCCGGGGTCGCTCCGTTCGGCGTAAAACTCGAGTACTGCGGAGCGAACCTGCGCGTCGGGAGGCAGGTCGCGAAGGTCGAATTTGATCAACGCATTGGTGCGAAGTTCGGTGCGCATCGAGCCGACCATGGGCCGTCCTAGGGAGAGACGAATTGCCAGCCGTGGGGCGTCTTCTTAGCAGAATCGCCAGGCGGCGGGCCATCCCCGAAATTGCTTAAGGCAGTCGAGGGATAAGCGTCGAGAGCGCCTTCGGTGCGCCCGCTTCACGGGCGGTTTGCTCCCGCACCCAGGGGAGGTGGCATCTTTCCCGGCGGCGGCTACTGCCGGTGGGTCTTCGCAAGGCGGCGCGGGTAGATCTGCGGGGATTCTCTAGAAGTCAGAAAAATGGAGGCCCAAGGCGACCCCTTGCGGCCCGCTCGGCCAGGAGAGCCCGAGGCTCGGTCAGCCCGAGGTCCGCGGGGCTTTCGTTCACCTCCTCGCCCGGTTGGCTTTGCGGCTTCTCGCCTCCAGACTGCCGCCCGTCCCGAGCACCGACCTTGCGCCGGAAGATCCGCGCCCGGCTTTGCGAGTCGAGAGCGTGTCGATCACTTTGCAGCGGCCCGTTCGCTCGAAGCGCCGGCAGGCCGCAAGCGAGGAGCGAAGGACGCGCTCGACTCTCCTTAGCTCCTCCAGGCGTTCTCGCACGCTCGAAAGACGCTCCTCGATCAGGGTCTGTACCTCCTTGCAGGGGGAGGCGAGCCCGTCGCGAAGGGAAAGCAGAGCGGCGATGTCGCGCAGGCTAAAGCCCGCGCCCTGGGCGGCGCGAACGAAGCGCAAGCGCTCGAGCTCCCGCTCGCCGTATACGCGGTAGCCGCCGCTTCCGAGGCGGGTGGCGGGCCGAAGCAAGCCCTCTCGCTCGTAATACCTGACGGTGGTAACAGGAACCCCAGCCGCCGCGGCGAGCTTCCCGATAGTCAAACCGACCGCCATATTCCAAACCTTAGCCGAGCCTAGCCGCGCTTCTCAAGTCCCGCTCCGGTAAGTGACGAAGTCTGCCACCCCCCACGGTCGAGTCGAAAACGGGGTCCACGGGCCCGGGCGAGCCGGCGAAGAAATCTCGTTCATCTCCGATGGGCCAGCCGGTTTGACCGCGCCCCCGCCGCAGGGCGCGATCCCAGGCCGCCCTCTCCTCCGGCGCGCGCAAACGCCCCCTTCTACGCGAGCCCGCCTTGCGCGGATCGCCCCGCGCCTGCCACTTCCTCGGCCGCGCGCTTAGCGCGAAGGAGATACCTCGTAAGCCCAAGCTCTCGGCTCGTATCGGCCGCCCGCACAAGAAGCCTCATCGCGCTTTCGGTCTCGCCGCGCAAAGCCAAGAGCTCCGCCGCTCCGATCTGAGCCGCCACCAGCGTCGATTTGCTTCCTAGGGCGTTTGCGACTTCTATCGCGCGTTCGAAGGAGCGCGCGGCCTCCTCCCAATGCGACGCCCCCAAGCGGCTAAGAACGCTAGCCCGTGTCAGGTACGAGACGGCTTTTCGAAACTGCCCCCCGCCTGCGGCGAGGAGGCGGCTTGCACGCTCGGCTCGCTCGATTTCGCCCGCAAAGAGCAAAGCATCGACGACGAGCCAGCTAGTGGGTGCCGCGCCTGCGAGCCCTCCCATGGACTCCTCCAGGATCCGCAGGTAATGGCTTCTGGCCGCGCCCTCCCCCAGCTCTATCGCCGCCGCAAGGGCGACGGCGGCGTTGGTCCTGGTAGCGGCGCCAAGCCCGATGGTCTGAGCGATCGACAATCCCCGATCGGCCCACTCCTTCGCCTCCCGGTACTGCGCTTTCAAAAAATGCGCGAGCGCCACCGTGCCCGCCGCCGAGCTTTGGACCGTTTTGTTGCCGGCACGGCGGGCGAGCTCGTGCGTTGCGGCTGCGCCGGCAAGGGCTTCGCCCAGCCTGTCGCAGTAAAGGCTCAAGCTATCGCGCAGCCAAAGGGCGCCGAGGTAAATGTCGGTCGTCTGGCGGGCGTCGCCGCGCTTCTTTAGCTCCTCCAGGGCCCAGTCGATCGTGCGCTTCGCTAACTCGAATCTGCCGTCGATCAGGTAGTTCCACGCAAGCCCGCGGGAAATACTTACCGCCGAAACCGTAAGTCCTTCCTTCAGCGCCGCCGCGTGCGCTTCCTCGACGAGCTTGAGACCCTCCTCGAAGCGCTCCCCTTTCCCGCTCATGATGGCGAGCATCCCCCGAAGGGAGCGAAGGTGCGCCTGCGTCTCGACATCGCCGATCGTGCGGGCAAGCTCTTCGCCGCGCAGGGCGACGCGCTCGGCTAAAGCAGGCTCGACCGAGGCGCTGTAAAGCACCGGCATGCGGCAGACCCCCAGGGCTGCCCGCAGGGCGCGGGCACCTATGATTCGAGCGTCGCTTCGGCCCCCCGCAAGCAGTCGCTCCGCCGCCTCCCACGCTTGCAGGTAGAACGCCGCCGCCGACGGGAAAGAGGGGAGTTTCTCCCCCTCTTCGGCCGCCCGCAAGCTCGACTCGAGCGCTTTCTCGAAGTTGTCGCTTCGTCCGAAATGGTACGCGGAGAGTGCGGCGACGTCTGCGCCCCCCTGCCTTCCATCCCCCTCCAACATGAACCCTATCCGCTCGTGCAAGAGCCGCCTCTCTTTTAGAAGGAGGCCCTCGTAGGCGACCTCCTGCGTCAGGCTTTCCCCGAAGCGAAACTCATCGTTCGAGAGAAGCCGGTTGGAGTGAACGAGACCGGCGCGGCAAAGCTCCTCCAGGGCGTCGCCGACGTCGATCCCTTCCCCCGCGGTAAGCTCCTCGAGCGCTTGGCGCTTGAACTGTCTTCCCAAAACTGCCGCCACCTGCGCCACCCGCTTGGCTGCCGGCGCCAGGCGGTCGAGTCTAGCCGCGATCAGCTCCTGCACGGTATCAGGAACCCTAAGCTCGCCTACCGGCCGCGCAAGCCTAAAGCCCTCGGGGCTTCGGCTCAGGCTCCCCTCTTCCAGCATCGCTCGGGTCATCTCCTCGGTAAAGAAAGGGTTTCCCTCGGCGCGCGTCAAAATGAGTCGCTCTACCTCCTCGGGCAGGCTTTCTCCCGCAACCGCTTTCATCATGGCGATGGCGTCGGTTTCCGAAAGGGGGCGAAGGTGTAACAAGGTAAGCGCCGCCTCGGTGCGCCACTGGGGCCGGTAACTCGGCCGGTGGCTCGCGAGCATCATCACGGGGGCATCATCGAGACGGTTTACCGCGAGATCCAAAAGCTCCCTCGAGGCTTCGTCCATCCATTGCAGGTCCTCGAGGATCACGACGACCGGTGTGGTTCTGCTTACCGTAACGACCAGCGCCGCAACCGCCTCGAACATCTGGCGCTTCAACTCCTCGGGGGAAAGCTCGACTTGCCGCTCGGCCGGAACGGACAAGAGGCGACAGAGAAAGGGATGAAGCTCGCAGGCTTGCTCGCCAAGCTCTCGCAAGCGGCCCGCCACCCTGGAGCACGTCCCCTCGCCCGCCTCCCCGGGCCCGATTCCGAAGTACTCGCGCAGCATGCCGATGATCGCCTCGAAGGGTACGTTTTGCGAGAGGGAGGAGCAACGCGCTTCGAACAGGACAACCGACTTTCCGGAAAGTAGCTTCTTGAATTCGTAAAGGAGCCTCGACTTCCCCGACCCCGCCTCGCCCACGAGCGCCACGACTTGGGGCAGATTGTCGCGCAGGCGCTCGAAGCAGGCCGAAAGCTGCGCCAGCTCGGCGCGCCGGCCCACGAAGGGCGTAAGCCCGCGCGCGGCAGCAACCTCCATGGGGCTTGCCGCTCGGCTTAGGCCGCGCACCTCGTAGGCTCCGACCCTCGCGGTCTTCCCCTTGAGCTCGAAGTCCCCGGCCCGCTCCAGCACGAACCGTCCCCGAACGAGCCGCTCGGTGGCCTCGCTTATGAGGATCGTTCCCGGTTTGGCCGACGACTGGAGCCGCGCCGCGACGTTGGTAGTATCGCCTATGGCAGTGTAATCCATCTTGAGATCGTTACCGATCGGACCGAGCAGGGCCGGGCCGGTATGTACGCCTATGCGCACGTTCAGCGTGGCGCCGGCGGCGGGCTTCGCCTGGCCGCCTGCGCTCCCGAGCGAGTCTCTGATCGAGAGCGCCGCCCGAATGGCTCGCTCCGGGGCGTCTTCGTGCGCAAGCGGTGCACCGAAAAGCGCCATTACCCCGTCTCCCGCCATCTGATTGACCATTCCGCCGAGCCGGTGGATTTCCCTCAACACCAGCTCCAGATAATGCTCGAGAAGCTCGTGGTACTCCTCCGGATCGAGCCGCTCGGCTATGGCGGTGGAGCCGACGAGGTCGCAAAAGAGCACGGTCACGAGCTTCCGTTCCGTGGGTTGCGGGTGGCGCCTTGCTGGGGCGGCAGGTGGCCCTGGAGCCGCTCGCTTTGGTTTTCGCGCCGCCCTGCGCTCGGGTGGCGCCTGGGATCGTTCTGCGAGGGCCGCCCCGCAATCTGGACAGTACTTAAAACCTTGCTCGATCGTGGCCCCGCAGGAAGGGCAGGAAAAGCCGGCGGGGGCGCCGCAGGCGGGACAGAAGCGCTTTCCCGGGATCAGCCTTTCGCCGCAGCGCCGACAGTCGAGGGCCATGCTCCCCACGAGCCGATCAGATCAGAGAAGCCTCCTCCACGTCAACCCGTATCCCGCGGGCGAGAAGCGATGTCGCTCCCGCGCCGAAGCGATAGCCCAAGTGGCCGAAGCCTCCGAGCAGATGGATCGGCTTGGCCGGCGGGGCCTGGACTTGCTTGGTGCTGCTCCAGTTGGCGAACTGAAAAGGCTCCCACGCATGGTAGATCAGGACCGTCCCAGGGGGGATGGCGGGGGAGAGCTTCACGCGAAGGTAAGATTCCCCTACGTCATTGAATAGCCTAACCCGGCCATTATCCCCTATGCCGCGCATCTTGGCGTCGGCCGGGTTCATGAAAAGGAGCGGGCCGCCTCGCTCGAGCCTGAGCATGCTCTTATGGTCTCGCCACATCGAGTGGATGCTCCAGCGGGTGTGCCCTCCCGTCAACCAAAGCGGGTAGCTACCGCCGACAGGCGGCGCAGACTTGAAAGTCGGAAGGTCTTCTGCCACCTCCCGATACCAGTCATGATCTATGAGAAACTGCTGGCGGCCGGTAAGCGTCGGCCAGGGCTCTTTTCTTTCGACGAACCATCTCGAAGGGGAGACCGGCTGTTGCGACTCGAGATCGCTTGCGATGGCGTTCGAGAGGACGTAGCCGCCCAGGCTTTTGATCGGGACCGCGCCGAGCGAGCAAGCCTCGCGCCACCCCACTCCCTCGGTTACCTTCGAGTGGCGAAGGATGTAGTCGGCGCAGGACTCCTCGAAGGAGGGCTCGAATTCCCCGGCGTGCGACCAGCGCTCGTAGATGGTCTTGGGGTCGATTTCCTCGCCGTGCGCACCGCGGTACGCAGGCGCCGAGCGCGCCTTGGCCTTCTCCTGGATCTTCTTTGCCAAAAGGCCGAAGATCTCCCACTCCCCCTTCGAATCGAAAAGGGGCGGCAGGGCGCGCTCGCCCACCACGACGTAGGGTAGATAGCTCTGGCCGGTCTTTATCCCGTTCTTTTCGTAGTAACCCGCGGCGGGCAGAAGGATGTCGGACTTGCCGCCCGTGGTGTTCATGCGAAAATCGACATCCACGATGAGCGAAAGCTTCGGCCAAAGCATGCGCTCGATCACTTGCGGCGCCGGCCAGCGCCTGAGCGGATTGCCGCCCGTGTGGACTAGGACGCGGGGCGCCTTGTGGGGCGGGGGGTAGAGGGGGAACCATTTTTTCTCGAGCGCATCTTCTGTATATGCGCGCGGCGGGCGCGGCAGCGTCTCGTCGTTCCACTGCGGGCGGTCCATGAGTTCTCTTAGGCCGCCATGCGTGTAGAGCCAGGGAACGCTCGGGGTCCAGGTGAACTTCTCCGCCGTGAGTTCGAAAAACACGTCGTTCCACTGGCGGACGCTGAAGTTCATGACCTTCAGTGCGAGCTTCTCGTACCACTTGGGTTGGACCGGGCTCATCCAGCGATCGGCCCCGTTAAACCCGTACCAAGCACCCGTGCGAAGGCCGCCCCCGGGTCGGCCCTGGTTGCCGGTCAGAGCCATAACGAGGATGAGCGCCCGGAGGAGAAGATCGCTGTGGTAAAATTTGCAAGCGCCCCACGAGGCGAAGATCATGGAAGAGGGGGCCGAGGCGATCTCGCGGGCTAGCATGCGCACCAGGGCGGGGGAGATGCCGGTTTGCGCGGCGACAAGCTCCGGCGTGGCCGTCTTCGCGAGCCGCTCGGCCAAAACGGCCATCAAGGGGCGAACGGGAATCTTGCGCTCTTTCCCCGCGACTTGGAACTCCCCAAAAAGGGCCGGAACCACACCGGCCAGTGCTAGCGTTTGGCGGCTCGAGCCAGCCGATCCCGGGGCCTCGGCGAGCTTGTCCTCTTTTTCGTCCCAGAAGTAGAAAACGTCTTCTTTACCGTCAGGCTCCAGGTCCGATTGGCGCAGAAACCGGCCGTCTTCGCGCACGAGAAGCGCAAGGTCGGTCTGCTCCCGGACGTACTCCTCGTCGTAAAGACGCTCGCAAAGGATCACCTGCGCGGTCGAGAGCGCAAGCGCCGCGTCTTCGCCGACCCTCACGTTGAGCCAGAGATCGGCGTGGATGGCGGTGGCATTGAGGTCGGGGGTGACCACGACGAGCTTGGCGCCCCGGTAGCGCGCCTCGGTCATGAAGTGGAAATCGGGAATTCTCGTAACCGCAGGATTTCCCGCCCAGACGACTATGCAGCGGGAATTGAACCAGTCGTCCGAGCTTCCGTCCACGTTGGTGAGCCCCCAGGTCTGAAGCGCCCCCATGGGCATGTCGCCGGTTCCGGCTACGGAATCGAGGGTGGTGGCGCCGAGAAGGTTGAAGAAATGCCACTCCGAGGCTGTGGAGGGGCCGGCGTCGATGTGCGAGGTTCCGTTGTCGTAAACGATACACTCAGGGCCCTCCTTTTGGGCGACTTCGAGTAACGCCTCGGCGACCTCGTCCAGCGCCTCCTCCCAGGTAATCCTCCGCCACCGCCCGCTTCCCCGCTCGCCTACTCGCCGCATCGGATACTTGATACGGCCGGGTGCGTACATGAGCTCGCTGTAGCAGCCCCCTTTCTGGCAGCCTCGCGGATTGAAATCGGGCAGGGAGTCGTTGGTCTGGCCGTAAGCGTGCGCCTGCTCTTCCCGCCACACGAGCCCATCCTTTATATATACGTCCCAGGAGCAGGCGGAGAAGCAATTGGCGCGGTGGTGGGTGCCTTTGACGATCCGATCCCAGCGCCAGCTTGCGCGATAGAGATCCTCCCAGGAGCGGTACTCGTAGCCGGCAAAAGAGCGCTGCGTGGCCTCGATACCGTCTCCTTTCTCGCGGGCCCAGGCGAGATCGCGAAGACAAAGGAGAAGCGTTGCGCCCGCGGCTCCCTTCAAGAACCGCCGCCGCGTAACCTCGAACCCGCAATCCGCGATCATCGCAAGCTCCTTTCCCCGCTTTGAGAAGGCAAAGCCGCTGCCGCGCAAGAAACGCGCAACGCTCGACGACCGAGCGGCCCGTTACTTTCGGTCCTTCGCTCTCTTGCTGGGGACGGCGCGTCTATCCTTTGGCGCATGGCGCTTTTACCGGCGGTTTCTTTTGCCTGCCGCTTTCTTTACCGGGTTATGCATTGTTTGCCGTCTCGGCTTAGAAGGCCTTTTCTTCCCCTGCGCTCCCTGGGCGGCGGGCAAGCCGTCTATTGCGGAGACCAAGCGCTCGAGCGCTCGCAATATCGTTCGTCTCTCATTTGGCGGGATGGCGCCTAGGATTCTTCGGCAGTAATCCGCGGCGCAGCCCTCTAGCTTTTCGGCGAGAGCTTTCCCCCTTGTGGTGAGAGACACGAACACCAGGCGGCGGTCCTTTCGCTCGTCGCGGGCGCGCCTTACGAGGCCGTCTCTTTCGATGACATCGACCACGCGGGTAACCGTGGTGGTGTCGAGCCCTAGGCTTTCGGCGAGTCCCCGGACCGTTTTCGGGCCCTCGAGATCCAAAAGCTCGAGGGTGAGACACTGCGTCATAGTCACCCCGAAGCAGCGCTTCTCGCCTCTTTGGAGCGCGCTGAAGCGTTGGTAGAGGCGGGTTAGGGCGTGGCGGAACTGGTTGGTAGTCTCCACGGGAAATTAGATGTATCATGCATACATCTTGAGCCGGCTGGAGTCAAGGGGAAGGTTGGCTCGAGACCCCGGCGCTTGAGTGGCCTGGGGGAGGTGGCACAGTGGCTGGCATTTGCCGTTGTTGAACTGCAACTGGGCGCGTGTGAGACTTCTGGGGTTGGAGAGGGCGGCACGCGATGCGGGGGAGCTCGGCTTCGGGGGCTTTTGGCATTTGCGTGCAGGAGCGTTGGGCGCCGAATTTGGTGGCGTTGTTTGGAGAAAGGGCGATGAAACGGTCGTTCGAGGTGCCCTTGGCGGTTTCACGTTACCGCTTCACGTTGGCCCCCAAGGGGACGCTGCGCTTTCCTGCGGCCCACCGCGGTGGGGTGGCGACCGCCTTGCGGGGCGCTCTCGGCTGGGGGCTAAAGGGACTCTTGTGCCCCGATGTTCGCTGGGCGTGTCCGGGGTGCCCTCTCAAGGAGCGCTGCATATACCCGGTGGTGTTCACGCACCGGCCCTCCAGTGCCATCCCCAAGCTCAGCAAGAACATGGATCTGCCCCGTCCATTCCTGCTGCGGCCTCTGGACCCAGGGCGGCTCGAGTATTCCGCCGACGAGCCTTTCGTCTTTGACTTGCACGCGTTGGGGAAAGCCGCGGAGGCTTTTCCGTTCTTTCTTATCACCTGGCGCGAGGTTGGCGTGGCAGGGTTAGGGATAGGGCGCTGCCGGTTCGAGGTCCGGGAGGTGCGCCTTATCGACTCCGAGGGCAGAGACTGTGGGTTGGCATACGATGGGTCAGAAAACCTTGTGTATAGCGTACCCTCTCCTTCCTACGAACCGCCGCCATGCCCGCGGAGTGAAACGGTGACTTTGCTGTTCAAGACGCCCGTCACGCTCAAGTCCGCCGGTGGCATCCGGCGCGAGCCTCGCTTCTCGGAGATCGTCAGGCGGCTGCGCGACCGCCTAAGCTCCCTTATTCAGTTCTACTCGGATCGAGAATTGGGGTGGGATTTTAAATGGATTGCCGAGATGGCGGACGAAGTCGAGGAAGTCGATTCCGCGTGGTGGTGGCAGCCCGCGGCTCGGCGGGCCGGCCGCAGCCGGGCTCTCCATGACCTCGGCGGCGCCGTTGGGTTCGTGACGGTGCGTGGGCCTGCTTTAGAACCACTGTGGCCGTTACTCTGGATGGGGCAGTTTGTCGGGGTGGGGAAACACGTGGTCTTCGGAAACGGCTGGTACGAGGTGAAGCGGCTGGGATGAGTGCGATGGCGGAGCGGCGGGCGCGCAGAGCGTATAAGCGTGTGCAAGTGTAGAGCCTTGCGGCGCTTGACCGGCATTGGCGGATTGTGGCAATTGTGCCCGTGCGGCTTGGGGTTAGGGTCCCCCGATGGCTTTCGGTTGCGGCGCGGTTCCTCGTGCCTTTCCCGGCCGCCTTCTGGAGGGATGCCAACGGTTGTCAGCAAAGCTTAGGCAGGGTAAGCGCCTGTCGGATAGCCGGCCGAGGAGAGAGGCTGCGTGGTGGGCGAAAGGCTCGGTGCAAGAGGGCTGGGCCGTCCGTGGGACCGCGGGCCCTGGTTGGGGGTGGGGGGCCGCGCCTTTTTGGCGAGAGAGAAGGTGTTCCTATGGGTATTATGTACGCTGAGGGCACGCTGACAGGCCCTACAGGGAAGCAGGCGACAGTTCGCTTTCTCGTGGACAGCGGAGCGACATACACACTCGTGCCGCATGACGTCTGGCGGGAACTCGATTTAGCACCCAAGCGAATCGCACGGTTTACGCTCGCCGACGGGACGCCGATCGAGCGGGCCGTCTCCGAGTGCCATTTAGCGCTTCCCGAAGGCGACGGTCACACGCCGGTTATTTTGGGGGAACCAGGTGACGAAGCGCTTCTGGGGGTTGTTACGCTCGAAATTCTGGGATTAGTGCTTCACCCGTTCAAGCGCACCCTTGAACCGATGAGGATGCTGCTGGCGTAGGGAGAGGGGAGACCAACGGTAGGCAGTGGGAAGGGCAGTGGTAGCTGGTGCAACAGGCGCGCCGGCGGTGAGTGCAGTGGCGCTGTGGGTGGTGGAGGGTTGAGGCTTTGCGACGATGGCCGACGGTGACTATCCGGAAGTGGCCTTTGACGATGAACCGCGTTGCCTGGTGAGAGCGCAGAGGATCACGTTATGGCGAGGGTTCGAGGCGAGAGCAACGCGTGGGGCTTCCGTTCCGGGGGTCAGGGTGCCGAAGAGAAGACGGTTCGATTGCCTGCTGTGATCTTTGAACACAGCCCGGATGGCGAGGATTGGTCATTGGGATGGGGTTCCACCGCACCCAGACGAGCTTGCGGGTTTCTTCAGGTGCCGGTCCAGCTTAAAGGCGGAGGAGGAGCCCGGGGGAGAGAAGTGTTCAAACGGCTGAGTCGGCAGTCAGATTACGGTTCCCATGTTACGGAGGTGGCGTGCAGCCTCGCCGTAGTTCGGGCGGCCGCTTGGTGAAATGGTGTTCGATACATCCGCATACGAGGCATTTTTCCGCCATGTTACGGACCACGACCCCCATCCGTATCAGGTCGAGGTTGCCCGGCGCCTGATGGAAGGTCGAAGCGTCGTCTTACGGGCCCCCACGGGTGCAGGAAAGACATGGTCAGTGTTGGTGCCGTTCTTTTACCCGGCCTGGCAGCGGCGCCCGGCCCGGCTGATCTACGCGCTTCCGCTGCGAACCCTGGCTCAGGGGATCTATAGCGAGGCACGAGACATGGCGCATCGGCTGGGTCTTCCCACCGAGCCGGAGACGGACGGGTGTGCACGTGAAGAGGTGGCGGCTTATGTTACCCTCCAGACTGGCGAGCAACCGGACGACCCCTTCTTCGCCCGTGGTCGGATCATCGTGACAACTTATGACCAGGTGTTGAGCGGTTTGTTAGCGCAGCCTTACGGACTTCCGGATCGGCTGCACAACATCAACGCCGCGGCCATTGCTGGCGCGCTTGTCGTCTTCGACGAATTTCATTTGATGGAGCCGCACCGCGCGTTTCTCACCGCCGTCGCCGGAATGCACCTGTTCCGGGAGCTGTGTCAATCGATTTGGATGACCGCCACGGCCACGCAGCCCCTCCTGGACTTGCTCGGGGACGCGCTGGGGACCGCCCGGATTCCAGAGAACGAAACGGAGTGGAGGGCACTGCTCAACTCGCTGCCGAGCGTGACACAAGTGACTCGTTCCCTGGTTATTGAAGAGGACCAGCTTTGCGCCGAAGCCGTACTCCGCAGTCACCAACGCCGCTCAATCGTACTCCTCAATACCGTTGGCCGGGCCCAAGAAATGTTTCTCGCTCTGCAGCAGCTCTTGCAAGCTCAGAACTCAGCAGCAGAGGCCATTATGCTGCATTCGAGGTTCTTCAAGGAAGACCGCCGAAGAAAGGAGTGGCGGTTGAGGAAGCTTTTCGGGCGCGGCAGCGGTGGCTCAGCGATCCTCGTGGCCACGCAGGTCATCGAGGCTGGACTGGACATCTCATGCGAAACCCTGCACACAGAGCTGTGCCCCATGAACGCGTTGGTTCAGCGGTCTGGGCGCTGCGCCCGCTTCGATGGAGAGACCGGCACCGTACACGTCTATCGTTTGCCGACCGAAGACCGGGCCTGGCTGCCGTACGGAGATGTACAAGCGGAGGATGTGACACTGACGCGGACGCGCGGGTTGCTGGAGCGCGTGGGAGCAACGCGCTTTGATCCGAGCCATGCGGCAGCTTGGGTTCAGCAGGTTCACGGCGACCATGACGAGCAAGCGCTCCGCGCAGGATGGCGCTCTCGCCTCGCGGAGTGCTTGAGGCGCATCGAGCAGAACGCCATCCTGCGCAAGCCGAAACGGGTAGCTGATTTGATCCGCGGCGAAGACACCGACTCCGTTCGCGTCATCATCAATGACCTTGCGCGGCGCCCGTCAAGTCCCGGCAACCGCGAAGGACTCAGCCTGTCGCGACGCTCGCTCTATCGCCTCTTTGGAAACGGCCAGAACGACCTCGGTTGGTACTGGGACGGTGCAGATGAGGAACCCTGGAAGCCTTTGAGTGGCCCGGCGGACGTGAATCGGACTTACGTGGTTTGCTTGCGGCCCGCCGTGGCGGCGTACGATGAGCAGGTGGGGCTGAGGCTGGGGATCACTGGAAGCCAGGAGAGCCCTGACCGACAGGAGCCGCCTCGCCCGGGGTACGCCCCCTATCGGGCCGAGCCATGGGCAGATCACGCACGGCGTGTTGCGAAAGAGGCACTTGGGCGACTCGAAAGAGACGGATGGCCGAGTAGTATGCACGCAGTCGGTTTCGCGAGGCGGTACGGTCTGCCACCCGAGGCGATAGTCGAAGCGGTGCGAGCGTGTGGCCTCCTTCACGACCTCGGCAAGTTGCAGGAGCCATGGCAACGATGGGCCGAGGCGGCTCAGCGTTCGCGCCAGAACGGTTACGAACATCGGGTCCCGCTTGCCCACACAGATTTTGATCCAGAGAGCGAAGCCGACAAACAGCGAGAGCTGAGTCTAGGATTGCGGCGGCCTGCGCATGCGCCAGCGAGTGCGTACTACGGCAGAGCTTTCTTGCCGCGGCTGTTGCAACTGGTTCCCGAAGGCCAGCGTGCGTACGTCGCCTCGGCATGTGCGGCTGCTGTTCTCACGCACCATGGCGGATGGTGGCCAGCGGACTTCGAGTTGAACCCGCCGCCCCTGTGCGCAGCTTGGGAGAGCGCGTGGATGCAAGCGGCCGGCTACTCTGCCGACAAGCGAGGCATTGCCACTTTGCGAAAGTACAAAGTTGACAAGTTTCTCAAGGCCACCACGGATGCCGACAACCTCTCCCACTGGTGGCCGGTGGTGGCCTATCTCACGCGAACCCTCCGCCTGTCAGATCAGCGGGCAACGGCAGAAAGAGGGCGTGATGAGTGACCTGCCGGCCGTGATGCGAATTCCCAAGACCACTGGGACCCATGCCGATGTCTTTGCAGCGGTCGGGCTAGCTGACTTACTTTCGTCACTGCCCGGCTGCGATCCCGTTCGCGTCGTCGAGCGCGACTGCGACTTCGAGATCCATCTCCCAAAGGGGATCGACTTGAGAGCCAGCGATTTGATCCCGCAAGCCCCGGGCTATCCTTATCTCAAGACCAATGAGAAGGTGCGGGTTCCCCGTGGTGCACAGGATGTTGTGGACTACAAAGCGGAGAAGGCAAAAGCGGATCGCAACAAGCAGGCTCGAGCCGCACAGGGCCGAGCAAAGCGGAAGGCGCTCGATTCAGAAACTCAGCAACTCATGCAACAAGAGCGGCTACGGGAAGACTGGCGCTTGCTGCAGGTCTTGAACACGCTGCAAGGCGACGAGATCTCCAACAAGATCCACGAGGCGATCGTGCAATGCGAGCCGGGGCGATTTCAGGAGGAGGTCGCCGCTGGCCTCAATGCTCTCTCGCATCAAAGGCCGTCAGCTTTAAAGTGGCCGGTGAGCACGGTACAAGTCTTCACACCGACCGCGGCAAAGGGATATTGCCGCCTCAAGCCGGACAGCACGAGCCGAAACGATAAGACAAAGGATCAGTGGGCCGACCCGTTTATCGAGTGGCTCAAGTATCGGGGTTATTTCCGCGTTGCCTGTCCGTTCTTCCAGGGCCCGAAGGCTGAGCACGTGCGGCTGGTTTGTCCGGTGCCTCACGATGTATCCGTCGGGGCCCTCGGCTCGATCGCGCGCGAACTTCGCAGCGCCGGGGTCTACGGTGGCCCGCCTAAGACGGATGTCTTGGCGGTCCTGACTTTGGCCGAGCTGCTGATCCGTCATTCAGAAGAGTACCACGACCGAGATGCGGCGATCTTCGCTGGCCTCAACCTTCACGGACGAAGTCCCGCAGATGTGATCTCGGGCGTGACGGTGACCCACTACCACTCTCTGGGGAGCGCCAAGGCGGTAAGCGCGATGTCGACGGTGGCTCTGCCCGGCTGGTTCCCCATCCAAACACGAAGCGACGCAGATGCGTGGCTCGCAATTCTGGATGAGCACAAACAGGTGGTGCGGGGGCTGCAAGACGATCACTCCGAAGAAATCGGCTTACTCGTCGGCTACCGCCGCTTTTTGGAGAAGCGGGGTGATCGCGCCTTCGGGGCGCTGGTCGAGTTCATGGGGCACTACGGCCCTTTCCTAATTCGAGCGCGGGAGCAAGGGTGGAGGGTACGCGCGTTTCGTACAGACTATTTTGGGAGGATTGCGATGGGAACAGCCCCAAACGTGATGGCGATTCTCAACGACACTGGGTTCCAGGCGATAGCGACGGCGGTGCGCAAGGCAACGGTAAGTGCCCAGGCACAGAAAGCCATGAAGAAGCAGGATTACCGTGAGATCCGGTACGATCTCCTCCACGACCTTCGGCGGAAACGCAGCTTACCCGGGGGCGGCCCGTTCATCGAAGGGGTGGCGGATTTTGTTTCGAAATACAACGCCGAGAACGCGCGCCGGCGCGAGATGGGGAAGCCCGCCCCGCGAAACGTGACCACAGAAGAATTTTCGGCGTTTGCGGCGCTCATCGAACGACACGGTGCCTCGCTGGTCGGCGCCTTACTCTGCGCCTATGGCTCCTGTCGAGAGCCCCGCGACGACGAAGCCCCCGAAGTCGAAGGAGAACAGAAGGAACCGACAAGGCCACAAGACTGAGCACCCAAGCGGAGAAGGAGGAGCATTTTATGACAGTCGTGCAATCGCTTTCGTTGTGCGCCCGTGTCACCCTCGACCTGCATAGCCTGAACAACGAGGGAACCGAGGGCAACCAGCAGCAAACGAGGATGGTTTACATCATCGATCAGCACGGGCAGCGACAGTCCGTGAACGGCGTGAGCGGCGATATGTTCAAGCACATTCTGGTTGAACATCTCATTCCCCTCCTTGCTGAAGCCGAGCAGCCCCTCTCGCCCGGCGCAAAGGTTCACGACGCGGATCGCATCAACGCCCTGAATCAGGCCTTCGTCGACTTTTGCGAGAAGGAGCAGGAATTCAAGACCGATGGCAAGAGCGAGACGAGAAGAGCGACCGAATCGGAGATCATGACCAAGATGCTCGTGGAGTGCAGCCTCACGGATCTCGCCGGCGCCTTGGTGACGCGAGGGCGTTCGGTAGGCCGAAAATCGGTGGTCGAATTCGGCTGGGTGGTTGGCCTACCTGAGGACGGCAATGGCCAACCCCTCACGACCACCGAGCAGTACTTTCACGTGAAGTATGCCCCCGAAGGGCGGGAGGCGGCAGCCGGGGGAGAGACCGTTGCCGGCAAGCAGGCGATCTTCCACCGTCCTGCTTCCTCGGGCATTTACGCGCTGATCTGCAATCTCGATCTCTACCGCATCGGGCTCAATGACATCACGAGAACGTACGTCGTCGGGAAAGACAGCCGGAGAGCCCGCGCCAAGGCGGTGATCCACGCTCTAGGCTCGACCCTCCTGAAGCCCGCAGGCGCCCAGCGCAACACGCAGAACCCGCACATTGTTAGCTGTGAGGGCGTGATCGCAGTGTCGTCGACATCGTTGCCCGCACCGACGGTCAGCCCTCTGAACGACAACTACCGCAACCAGATCAAGCAAGCGAGGGACGTCCTGAATGGCATCCAGCCGGATGCGGTCGCGGTTCACGAGTTCGACACTTTAGCGGACGGAGTGAAGGTTCTCGCCGCCATCGCTGCGGATCTCGATCTCCCCGGAGACTGAACGATGCCGAAGCCCAAGAGGGCGGATCCAACCGCTGCAGCGCGGGCCCTTGCTGGCCGCGTCGCGGAGTTGGAGCAGGCAACGCCAATAGCGGGGATCCCCGGCCCGGGTCGCTGGCTCGTTGCCGAGTATCGACCGACGGCGCTCTTTTCACTCAAGATCAGCTTGGCAACGAGCTCTGTCGGCAAAACACTGGTCGTGCCCACGCCATACAGCATCAAGATGGCGTTCGTGGACGCCGCCTTCAGGGCTGGCCTTTCCGACGCGGAGTGTGCTGACTTTCTGCGCTCGCTCGTGCCGGTTGATCTCCGGATCGCGCCCGCCGATGCTGCCGTTGTCACGCACACGTTCGTGAAGGTTCGCCAGGAAAACCGTGACGCCGATCCGCTCAAACCATACGTCGCGAGCATCGCCTACCGCGAGGTCGCTCATCATCACGGCCGGTGGCTTTGGGCCTTCGATCTTGCGGCCGGAGATGAGCGGCTTGCGGAACGGTTGGTGCGCATGGCGCCGCACGTGAACTACGTCGGCAAGCGCGGATCGTTCGTGCAATTCTTAAGGCTCTCCCGGCTTGCCGAGTTGAGCGCCCGCTTCACCCAACCTGTTCAAAACGCGGAACCATGGTCGCCCCCAGCGCGGGCGCACGTTCTTTCGCTAGATGATTTCGGACCGCAAGCTGATCTAGAGACACTCAGTTCGTTCACCGACAGGCGACCGAAGCGAGACCGGCATCGCAAGTTCGTCGATACGATAGTGCCCGTTGGCTTGGTGAACACGGGTCCGGGGTTCAGTGAGTATCGACGCGATTAGGAGCCGGCTGCTAGACTAGCCGCTTCGGGCGAATCTTCGTCGAGGCTGGCGTTGCCGGAAAGGCCAGGCCGAAGCTCGAAGCGACTGGGTTTGCTTGGGTAAGGCGTTCCAAAGGAGTACCTTTTCGAGCTTGGCGGCTGCAGTCTATTAAGGGGCCACCGCTATCAAGAATGGTTTGCAAGGGGCCGGATTTGTGCCCTGATAGCGAGCCGCTGTGTGTACCCCATTACGAGTGTGTTGGCGAAACGGTACACTGTGCTCCGGGGCTGCCCCTTGACGTGCCTGTCATGGTTCAGAATGCTAGTGTACACATCAAGGATGTGGTTCTGGACATCGCGTTCCAAGTTAACCTGGCCCACGAGTTTTAACATCCCCCAGGGTCATCGCACGGGCCGTCTTCGACGACCCGGTACCGAAGCTCACGCCCGTTCTCGAGGCGACAGAAAAACAGGGGATTCCAATATGAAAGCTGGGGTCGAAGCGCTGGCGCGGCATCGTCTATTCAGGGCTCCAGAGGCGCTGGCTGAGGGGGAGCACCTGCTGGCTAAATGGGCACTTACTGGTGCCATCAACCGTTTCTACTATGGGGCGTTTTACGCAGCGCGGTCGCTGCTAGACGCGAGAACTCGACTGTTCCCGGCAGAGTGGCGTCATTTCGCTGTTGCAGCGGCACTTTGTCAGGACCGGTCTTGTCGCTGCGGAAAGCGCGAAGGCGCTTCGGCGCTCGTTCGAGAAGCGCGATAAGAGCAATGACGGCGACTTCGCTACGATTACTTTAGACGAGGTCGAGCGGGTGCGGACAGAGTGAAATCGTTCGTTGCAGAGTGTGCAGCATTGCTGCAGCGGCTCGTCGGAGAAAGTTAGGATGAACCCTGCTGCCACACAAGATATGGCGGCGTGTTAGGCGTCGGCAAAGCGATCGGCGGACCCGGGCGGGGGCTCAATACCTACGGGGGGACAACACCCCAAGGCGAGGGAGGCTTTATCCCCATACAACAGGGCTTGCGTCCACCGTGCGCCCCCGGGGTGTTGGGATCTCGTTGTCGGGGGCTCTTGGTCTGCCTGTACCTCTGGGCGGGCACTTAGCACCTTGACAAACCGACGCGGCACCCCCTCGACTAGATTGTTGCCCTTTCCCTTGGGGAGCTAGCATTGATAAGGCAAAATCTGCACGTATTCATCCGCTCTTTTTAGGTGTCGCGCCTCCCTGCCGATAAACTAGGCATGGGCCCCGAAGAGGAGCAGGGTAGAGTTGCCTGCGATACAGGGGAAATGTTCCCCGCCCAGTTCAATCTTTTTACCGGGGAGGCCGAGCCGCTCCCGATCGACCTGCCGCAGCCTCCTGCCGAAGGACAGGTGGCTTGGGTGGGCGAGGAGGTCTCGGTTGCCAAGGCAGAAGACGGGTCGCAGATCGTATTGTCTGGGGCGGGCCTTTTCGTGGGCAAAAAGAGCGAGAGGATGGTGATCCGGAAGGGCAAGAAGGTCTGCTACCAGTTTCCACTCTTTCGGCTTTCGGAAGTCATTATCGCCGCTCGTGGGGTCGCTGTCTCGTCGGACCTCATCGAGGAGCTCGCGGCACGGGGCGTGCGCCTGAGCTTCCTTCGCGGGGGCGGGAGACCCTACGCTATGATCACATCGCCGGCCCTTACCGCCATTATCGAGGCTCGCCGAGAGCAGCTTGCGGCGATTGGCGATGAGCGCGGGCTTCATTTTGCGCGCGCCATCGTGGAAGGAAAACTTTGCAACCAGGAGAGACTCCTTCGGTATTTTGCCAAGTACCTGAAGAAGGCTGATACTGCGCGCTTCGAATCGGTTGAACGCGTTGCCTCTTCCATTGGCGCGCTCGCCAAGAATGCAAGAAAAGTTGCTGGAAGAACCGTGGACGAGGCTCGAGGCGCCCTCATGGGCATTGAAGGGACGGCGGGTCGCCTCTATTGGGATGGCGTTAGGCAGATCTTGGGAGAGCGGCTGGGCTTCCCCGGCCGTAGGCATTGCGGCGCGGCGGATCCGTTCAACTCGCTTCTTAACTATGGCTACGGTATCCTTTATAGTACCGTTTGGGGGGCGGTGCTAAATGCCGGCCTCGAACCTTTTGCCGGTTTTCTCCATGTGGACCGGCCCGGCAAGCCATCGCTCGTGCTAGATCTAACCGAAGAGTTCCGCCAGCCGGTCGTGGATAGAGCGGTGCTAGCCTACGCCAACCTGGGAGAGGAGATCCGGATGGAAGGGGGGATGCTCCACGCCAGCACCCGCGACCGCATAGCCGAGAGGGTAATAGCCCGGCTGGGTAGTTCCGAGCCTTACCGGGGAAAGAAATACCAGGTGCGCTCGATCATCCAGATGCAAGCCCGGCGGCTGGCTTCTGCCTTACGTGGCCGGGATGCGTACCGGCCATTCAAGTTTAAATGGTAGCTCGTGCCAGCGGAAGAGCTAAGGACCATCGTCATTTACGACATCGCCGATGACCGTGTGCGGACGCGGATCTCGGAAACTTGCCTCGACTATGGGCTTGCGCGCATACAGTACAGTGCATTTCTGGGTTCTCTGACCCGCAATAAGCGAGAAGAGATATTCATGAAACTGCGGAGGCACCTGGAGGGAGGGGGAAGCGGGCGCATCCTGGTGCAACCGGTATGTCTAAAGGACAGCCAGGACGCGCTCGAATACGAGGTAGAAGCGCCGGGGGGCGGGCCCGCGTGATCGAGCTGCGTGTTGCCGACCTCAAGCAAGTAGCCTATTGCCCGCGCATCGTGTTTTACGAGTACGTCATGCCGGTAGAGAAAAAGGCGACGTACAAGATGGAAGAGGGCAAGAAGACCGAGGAGGTTATCGCCCGTCTCGAGAAGCGGCGATCTTTTCGCAGGTACGGACTAGCCGATGGAGCGCGTCATTTTGGGCTCAGGCTGTACTCGGAAGACCTGGGCTTGAGTGGCATGATCGACCTACTCATCGAGACGGAGGCGGAGCTTTTCCCGGTCGATTTCAAGAATACGGCTGGTGGCCCCCAGCGGAACCATTACCTCCAGCTTGCCGGCTATGCTCTCCTGGCCGAGGACCAGTTGAAAAAGCCGGCAAACGTCGGGTATATTTACGCCACTTTGAGGGACCGGGTGTGGAGGGTGGAGTTGCCCGGCGCACTCAAAGCGGAGGCCGCTCAAAGACTAGCGGCGATTCGTGACATGATCCTAAGCGAAAGTCTGCCGCCAGCCACGCCCGTGCGCCGGCGCTGCGAAGAATGCGAGTTCCTTAACTACTGCGGCGACGTGTTGTAGTGTGCTTCGCAAACCGGCGGGGGTTTCGTGCACAAGAGAAAGTTTCGAGAAAAACGGCGCCTTGTGGAGGCACAACGGGTTGAATTGACGAAGTTTTTCACAGCGGTAACAGGACCATTCCCGATGAAGAGGGAACTGAAAGATATGTCACGGTCAACTACCGGGAGCGCTACCACATGTGTAACAAGACCATTGCCGATGAAACTGAAACGGTGACGCTCTTGCGGGGGTGCGCTTTCGAGCTTGCAGCAAAACGCTTCGGTTGGAACAGGGCGGGCGCCGCGTTGCCGCACCGGCGCTGCCCGCCGACCCCTAAGACAACCACCCAAACCTAAACGACACTCCCGCGATGACGAAGAGGACCGAGACGATCGTGACCGGGACGATGTGGAATGCGAGCGAGTTGAGATTCGATTCGTCGAGGTTGGGGATCACCCTAAGCCTCGCGTCGGCCGCCAGCAGAGCCGTTGCTAGGAGCAGGGCGACCTTCACGGCAACCAGGCGCGCAACCGGATTGGTAAAGTCGAGCCACGCCCGATGATCGGGGAGCAGAGTCGATGCCAGCCAAAAGCCCGTAACGACCTGGATGATGAGGGCCGGGATTCCTATCCTTTCGTATCCCGACTCGAACCTGGAGATAAACGCAACATCCTTCTCTCGCAGCACCTGCGGCAAAACCGCAAGGGCCAGCACCAAATGTCCGCCGGTCCATATGGCGGCTGCTATCGCATGCAATACTACCACGAAACCGTACATTTCCCTCACCCGGGACCGCGTCCCTCGACACGCCTCTTGACAAATTAACCGAGCGACCGGGACGGCCGCAAGAGCCAGCCGCTCCGGCGGCTTCAAGTGTCGGGTCGCATCCTTCTTTGGAAGCCGTCTGAGGCCGATTCCCCGTTTCGGACGCCACAGCTAGGTGCTCTACACGTTTCAAGATGTGACCGTGCTGTGGCGAGCCCGCGTCGGCGTTGGCGCGGCTGGAGGGAGCGCCGGCGGGGACCAAGGGCATAAGCCTCTTCATCGTGCCCAAGCATTCGGGAGCTAGGCGAAGGCCGAGAATGACAGGGTAGCGGTGGGTAGCGCGCGCGTCCCTCATTCCCATCGACACCGCACCGCCGCGCGCCGGGGGACGTGCCCCGGCGCGCGGCGACGGTCGGCAGGCTTAGTTCTTCTCTACTACGTCGATTTGGATTGCTCCCCCGAATGCCCCCTTGCCCAGCTTCTTGCCACAGCCCTTATCCTTGATCGTGCCGTCCGGGTTAGGATCGGTCTCCCACGGGGGAGTCACCGTGCGCGGGCAAACGTCGTCGGTGGGGTGAGTATCCGGCCCGCCGAGCACGGCACGGTTCACCGTACCGATTACCCGGAAGTCATCGTGTCCGGGATCTTTCTTGGTCGTCTTCAAGGGATCGTTAGCGCAGGCGAAAGTCACCTCGAAAGACACTCGGAGCTTCTTCTTGGACTTGAGCACGATGGGAAACTGCGTCGGCGGATCGAAGAGCGCCACCGGGGAAGGACACCCGCCGAGCGATTCGATCGTGAGCGACACGAGGCTCGCGAGCGTGGCTGGGTCGGGGATCGTCTCGCTTGCAGGCCCCCGATTCTGAATGCGTACCGCTATCTTGATCCGCTTGGGCTTGCGAGCGCTGAGAGAGACCTTGCCGGGGACGGTGATGCTGCTGACCGCGAGGTCCTGGCCGAAGTCCTGACAGTCCGCCGTGCCGTCGCCGTCGGAGTCCGTGTCGGGAACCCCGCAGCCACATATGCCTGGGGCGGTCTTGCTCGGGTCCTCCGGACACAAGTCGCCGCAGGTTCTCTCGGCAACGTTGCAGCCGCAGGCCCCCGGAGCCGTCTTGTCCGGATCGTCGGGACAGAGGTCGAGGCAATTCGGCGTACCGTCCCCATCCGAGTCGTCGTCGGGAACTCCGCAGCCGCAGGCCCCCGGAGCCGTCTTGTCCGGATCGCTCGGACAAAGATCTTCGATGATGGTGACGTCGAATGTCCCGGTGACGACGTCAGCCAGGGCATCGGTCGCACGTATACTGAAGGAGAACGCACCCCCCTGTGTGGGCGTCCCCGAGAGAACACCGGTCACCGGGTCGATCTGGAGCCCGTCGGGAACGGTCCCGCCGGTCAGCTCGACGGAATAGGGCGCCAACCCGCCTATCACGAGGGGTGGATCGGGGTATGGTACACCAACTTCCCCGTCCGGGAGGTTGTTATCCACGGCGGCTAGATCGACATCGACTGCTACATTTTGGGCTCCGGCAAAGTCGCCTAGGTCGGAGCACCCGTTGACCGGTGCTCCCTCGGGGACCGGCGTGTCGTCCGCCACGCAGGGCATGGCCTCGTTATTCTCGCCATCGCGCGGTCCTGTGTACGCATAGAACTCGTAGCGGCGGATGACCGATCGCTTGCCGGCGTCCAGTGGGTCCTGCTTGACATCCGCATCTTCGTTGACCCCCTCGGCGTTGCCCGGCTTCGACTGGATGAGCTTCCACTCGGTTTCGATCTCCGTCTCATCGGGCACGATCCCGCCGGCTATGCCCAGCAGTAGTTTGTTCAAGTCTTCAGGTTGTAGGTCAAGGTCGCTTTCCACCTTGAACACCTTGAGCCACTGCGGCTCTCCGTACTGTGCGTGATTCTCCTCCTCCACTGGTTCGACCTCGGCCCGCACGTCGACTCCTCCACCCCCGCGCGGAATCACGTTCCATACGGGAACTGGGAGGTTGACGTTCTCGGGGACCGCCATGAACGCCGTGTTCACATCCGCCGGGTCGGCGGCGACCAGCCAACGGTAGGTGGTCCGGGTCGGGGAGTTCCTTAGGCTCACCCCGAAGTGCTCGCACCCACTGGTAAGGTAGTTTCCCACAGGTCCGCCGGAGTAACAATCATGCCCGCTCGCGCTGATCCCGGCCGGGGCGACCGGCGTCGCCGCCCACTCGCTTCCAGTCCAATGCCGGTAGCGCACGATGACGTGGGGGTGCGCCGGATCGCTGGTGGTCTCCACCACTTCCGGGGAGCCGTATCTGATATAGGTGCCGCCGAAGGTATAAGACACATCGGATGAATGCAGGTCCTCTAGCTCGATCTCAAAACCGTGACAGGAGGACCCTGTGTCATTGATGACGTCGAAGTTGGAGAGCGTCCCGAAGCTGCTGGCCAAGCTCCAGCTTGCCTGTGCCGTGATCAAACCCGCCGCGACCAGGAGGGCCGAAATCAAATGTCGTGGCATGGTTCCTCCCCGGCCGAGCCAGTCGGTCGTTGGCTTTGCCCGTCCGCGCCAAACTGATCTCCCGCCCGGCGCGCGATTCGGCGCGCCACGGTAGCCGCCGTACGGCTCCAGAGGCTGGCCTGCACCAACGACTTCTAAGCTCGTTCCTATGAATCTTCCTTTCACCGTTTCATGCCCCTTTCTTCGGCTCGCTCGCCAAAGCTTGAGTTCCCCCGGACAGCAAGCTGAGGCCGCCCCCCCCGATTGGCGCGACGCTGACGGCGAAAGCAACTTGTATGCCAAGGTTGAGAGATCCGTAACCCGCTGTAATAAAGGGAGTCTTACTGAGTAGGCTTAGGTTCGCATACCCTGACACCGAGCTTACGGTGAAATCACACCGACATCCCGGGGGTTGACTGCCGTCCGTGGCGCGGGGTCGCGTGATGCGGGGTCTGACCCCGGCTCAGACCCGGGGTCTGACCCCGGCGGCGAGACAGGCGTAGTTGTGGAAGGTCTTGAGGCAGGCGGGGATTGGTCGGACTTCCTCCTGGCTCAGCACTGCGGGCAGTCGGTGTTTGGCCTGGGCCCGCAGGATGTTGAAGATGTGCCAGTTTTGTTGCAGGACGTGGGTGAAGAAGAAGCGGACGCCGCAGACAGATGCGCATGGTCGTGTGGGACCGCTTGTCGGTGTTCTTGCGGTGGTGTGGCGTGCGGCGGTTTGCCGTAGAAGTGGCTGAGCATTCGCACCGCACGGGTATAAGCCTCCTGCGTGCGTTCTCCCTTGCCGTTGAGCTGGAGAGCTTTTATCGTTCGGTCACGCCAGTCTGTCTGGTAGTACCTCCTCTTGTGATGGGTCGGTGTTTGTACCGATCGATACGATCGGCTTCCCGGAGGCACTACCATCCAGAGGCTGGTGTGCCCTAGGCTAAACAGATGGGAGCAATGGAATCAGGAGACAGAGCGGGGAAGAACCCTGCCGCGGAAGGGCTTACTCGAACTCGAGACGCGTGGCGAGGCGCCTCGTCCTCTTGCTCACCCCGATTCCCGCTCGAACCCGGTATGGCCCCTTCGCCCGTCTGCGGCTACCATGACTCGTCAGGCAAAGAATACCACTCACGCGACGGCCGCAGTCTGCCGCACTGGGCAAGACTCAATCCGCCAGCGCTACCGCCGCACCGGCCCGACGACTCGGCGCGCGGGAGACTTTACAACCCCTGCGCCAAGGGCGATAAGTGAGGTTGGCGTACCGGCATGCATATAAACGCGGCGAGCAGTTCGCGAGGAGAAGTTAGATGGAAACGGCGTCGCTTCCCCGGGGGCTTGGCAGGGTGAGCTCGTGGACCATCGGAGGTCTCGGCCGGCGCATTCTTTTGTGGACGGCTGGCCTTTCGCTTGTCCCCCTCCTCGTTATGGCGTATCAAGGATACCATTGCGCCAGGCAGGCGGTAGTGGCTTCCGTCACCGCCAATCTTCAAACGATCGCCGCCTCGCGGGCGGAGCGGGTCAGAGCATGGCTGGATGAGCGCAGAAAAGAGATGGCGCTTCTTGGCTCGGCGGGGCACTGCTTGCTCGCGGTGGCAAGGGGCGGGCGCGCGGCCGAGGAGCCCTGCCACTATGTGGAAGAGTTCAAGCGCGAGACGGATGGCTACGAGGAGATTTACCTCTTCGATGTCTCGTGGCGAAAGGTCGGTCCGGCGGATACCACCCCCCATTTCCTTCCGGAGTTGGAAAACAGCGACCTGCGCGGCCAAATCGCCGAGGCACGAGAGCCTCTGATCTTCCCCATCCACTCCCACGAAGGCGGCTCCGTGGCCATTCACATGGCCGCGCCCTTGCGCGAAGCGAACGGAACCCTGTCGGGATACGTCGTCGCGGTGCTCGATCCCTCGCCCACCTTGGCTCCCATCGTCGAGGATCGCACAGGCCTGGGAAAGACAGGTAAGGTCTACCTCGTATCCCCCGAGAAGAGAATTGTGGCGGGAGCGCTGGGCGAGAGGGGCGAGAGCGACATGTGGCGGCTCGTCGACACGGCCGGGGTGCATGCCGCCTTGGCGGGACGGGAAGGCTCGGGGCTCTATCGGGACTACCGGGGCGTTCAAGTCGTGGGCGGATACACCTGGCTTTCTCCCCCTCAGTGGGGGCTCATTGCAGAGATGGATGCCGGTGAGGCTTTGGCCTGGCTCGGCGTGCTAAAACGCAGAGCGGCCGTTGTGGGGCTCCTGACCCTGGCGGCCGTCGTCCTCTTTTCGAGCATTGGGGCCCAGCGTCTGGGAAGACCCATGCGCCACCTAGCCATGGTCGCACGCCGAGTCGGTGAAGGGCATACGGGAGAGCGCGTGATGGAGTTTGGGCCCGACGAGCTGGGGGAGGTCGGCCGCGCCTTCAACGATATGCTCGATGAGCTCAAGAAGGCGGAGGGTGAAGTTAGGCGCACGGCGGCGCTTGCGGCGGTGGGCGAGCTGAGCTCGAGCATAGTCCACGAGATGCGAAACCCGCTTTCGTCCGTAAAAATGAATCTTCAGGCTCTAGTAACCCGGGTGGCTGGCGATCCGGTTTACTCCGAGCTTGCGGGCATAGCGTTCGAGCAGGTGCGCCGCGTGGAGCGGATGCTGAACGATCTGCTCGGTTTCGGGCGCCCGTTGAAGCTCAACCTTGCGCCGCTGGTAATTTCGGAGGTGCTGGAGCGCGTCACGGAGCTTCTGCGTCCGCAGGCGGCGGCGAGCCAAGCTCGTGTCGTGGTGGAAGATGCAATATCACCCGATACCGTCTTGGCCGATGCCGAGCAGCTCGGGATCGCGCTTTCGAACTTGCTCAAGAACGCGTTGGAAGCTGCTGGTGAGGGAGGTGAGGTTAGAGTCAAAGCTGGGCCGGGACCCTCGCAGGAGCAATGGACACTCGAGGTGAGCGACAATGGGCCGGGCCTTCCGGCCGGGCAGGCCGTGGATCTCTTCAAGCCTTTTTTCACCACCAAGCAGCAAGGGACCGGCCTTGGCCTTGCGAACGTAAAGAAGATCGTCGAGCTACACGGAGGGGCCGTGGTTGCGGAGAACCGCGCCGGAGGGGGGGCCACCTTCCGGATCACGCTGCCCCGGCTGCCCGGATAGTCCAGGCGCTGGCGAGGAGCTTGAACTTGAGCACCTGGGTAACCCCGAGGGGTGCACGTTCTCTCGCCAGGTTCTGGCCGCGCACCGGCCAGTTCCTGGTGGGAAATGCCCACTGAGCCCTGGGCGGAGTGCTCCGGGGCCATTGGAAGATCACGCCGTTCCGCCGACTGCGGTACTGGCATGGCCGTTGCTCGTCGCCTCTTTGGCCGCGCGGAGCCGCCCTGTGCTGCCTGCGGCCACTTCGAGGAAGAGCGAGGACGCAGGCGCGCAGAGGAGGCGGGCGCGAGCGGGCATCGGAACGTGCAAAAGGGAGGTTTGGTGGTCCTTGTCCTTGGCGCGATTTTAGGCGTCGCAACCGTCGGTGGTGGGTGCGCCTGGGAGCGCTGGTCGGGGCGGGCGAAAGTTCCCGGGCGCGGCTCCGCTCGCGCAATCGAGGGGCCGGTTGTTGCGCCCCTTCCGATGCGAGCCGGCGCGCGCCTGCCGCTCTATGGAGCGCAAGCCGTCTGCCACCTTACCGGGGAGCATTTCGAGCCAGGGCCGGTAAGCGAGGACGCGGTCGAGGAAATCGATAGCCGCCTTCGGGCCGAGTTAAGCAAAGGCGGCCTTAAGACGGTCTCGCAATCTTCCCTCGCCCAGTGGTTGGCGCGCACCGAGCCCGAGCTCCTCTTCAAGTATGAGACCTCGCTCGGGGCCGAGGCGGCTAGATCCACGGGTGCCGACTTCGCGCTCATGGGCGTGGTCGTCCGCTACGAGGAGCGCTCGGGCGTCTGGTGGGCGAGCGCCTTCCCAGCCTCGGTAGCTTTTACCCTGGTTTTGGTCGAGCCCGCTACGCGAAATATCGTCTGGTCCTACCGGTTCGACGAGACCCAAGCGCCCTTCTGGCGAAGGCGGGAGCCAACCGAGGTCGCCGAAAGGTTTCGCTCCCAGGAGCCGCTGGAAGCGAGGATATATCCGCTACCATGGTGGGACAGCCTGCGGTGGATGACCCGCCGGGAGCTTGCGGAGCGGGGCCTGCGCATGGCCGTACGATCCCTCGCTGACTTCCTGCGCCGTCCGCGTGCGGTCGCCTCCCCCCGGACCGACATCGCCGCGAGGCTGCGGGCTTGCGCACCAGCCAGGGGCGAGGCGGTGCAACCGGTCGATGCTTGCCAGGAGCCTTAGGATGGGAGGCGGGATCTTCCTTTGGGAAAGGTTGCGGCGCGAGGCGGCGGGCGCGCCAGCCGAAGCGATCGGCCGCCAGAGCGAACCGATGGAAACGGAGGAGCGGGAATTGGAGCAAGGTGAGCGAAACGAGCCATCCTATTTCACGCTCGGCGATTACGCCGCCGGCGCGGCCAGTGGCGTGTTGGTTGCGGCGGCGGTCAGGGCGGTCGTAAGCCCCGCCTGGGACATGGTAGCCGCGATGATGGTTGGGATGGTGGTCGGTTTGGTCGTAGCGACCCTTGCGGGCCTCTTTTTTACCCCCCTTCTCGGCATGTTCGAAACGATGGTACCGGGAATGCTGATTGGCATGTACGGGGGGATGCTGTTTGCGATGCGCGATTCGATGGAGGGAGAGGTTACCAGGTTGCCGGGTACGCTACTTGTCGGGGCGGTGTTGGGCGCATCCGTCGTCGCCTGCGTCCGCCTCTTGAACGCGTGCCTTCGAGGCGTCGTCTATGAAAGGCCGCGAGGCCGGGGGGAGGGGGTGCGATGACACGGTTGGAGTTGGCGCGTAAATGGGACAAGGCGAGTCGGACCTACGATTTCATGACGCTGGGCGAGAAGTGGCGGGATGCCGGCAGCAGGGAGCGCTTGTTCAACAAGATTCGCGGCCGCACGCTTCTGGTCGCCGTGGGAACGGGAAGTGATCTCAAACACCTTCCGGCGGGGGCGGAAGTCGTCGGGATCGATGTAAGCCCCGCCATGATCGAGCGCGCGAGAGCGCGGCTTGCGGAGTCTGCGGCCAGAGTCGAGCTTGCCGTGGCCGATGTCCAGGGGCTCGAGTTCCCATCGGCGTCGTTCGACACGGCGGTTACGGTCTGCACCTTTTGCTCGGTTCCCGACCCGGTGCGGGGGCTGCGGGAACTGTTTCGGGTGCTAAAGCCGGGTGGCCTCCTTCTCATGTACGAACATGTGCGAAGCCGGATCGGGCCGATCGGTTTCATGCAGGATCTCCTCACCTTCGTCACTCGCCGCTTCGGGCCGGACTTGAACCGCGATACGGTGGGAAATCTCGAGCGGGCTGGGTTTGTGCTGATTCGGGAGGAGAATACCTACCTCGATTTCGTAAAGCTCATAGAAGCCGAGAAGCCGGCCACGCAGTGATGGAGCAAGGGGCCGCGCCGGGGAAATGGAACGTTGGGGTCTTTTGGCGAGGCTTTGACCACTCGAGCATCGAGTCCCTGGGATTGCGCGATAGTGCTGCGAGGCGTTAGATAAGGGGAGGGGCCTTTATGAAAAACGTTTGGCATGCGGTACCTCTTGCTTTGACGTTGGCGGCTTTGGCTTCGGCTTTGCCGGGCTGCGCCACCGCTGGGCGGACCACCGATCTCGTGGTCGAGCATCATGTCGGGATGGTTAGGGGGGCGGTGGACATCATAAGTGGCGCGGCGCAGCAGCGCGAAAAGCGGCTTAGCGAGCTCTTGGATGAGCGCGACAAGAGCCGCGAGCGCCTCCAAGCCGAAAGCGATCCCGCCAGGCTCGCCGAGCGGTTGCGCGAGCATGTGGCCATTCAGGACGAGATCATTACCGAGCTTATGGCGGGCGGGCACGGCGGACACCACGGCACATGCCCCCACCACAAAGAGGGACATCATCACGGCGAAGCCGCAAGAGAGGCACAGCCGCCGAAAGAGGCCGTGACGAGCGACATCTCGGCCCTGGTGTGGAAGGCATCTAGCGCCGCGGATCACCGAAAGATAGCGGATTATTATCTGAGGGAGGCGAAAGAGCTTAGGCTTCGCGCCGCCCAACATAGAGCGCTAGCCGACCGCTACCGGGGGCTTGCCGAGACGATAGATGCGACAGAGCAAGCCGAGCACTGCGAGGATCTGGCGGCTTCGTTTGCGGAATCGGCCAAGCGATTCGACGAGCTTGCCGCCTACCATCGAAAGATCGCCGCTCGCTCGCCGAGCGGGTCGTGAGCGGGAAACCGCGGCTCGAAGCGCAGCCGCAAGACAGTTTGGTGGACGGGGAAAGGAGGCGCGTGGGGAGCTACTCGAGAAAACCGGTAGCGCGGAAAAGGGGGCGCATGCGTGACTGATCCGGTTTGTGGAATGGAGGTGAGCGAAGAGTCGCCACGCAGGCACGTCCACCAGGGTGTAACTTATTTCTTTTGCAGCGCGGGGTGCCTCGAGAAGTTTTCCGAGGATCCCGCCAAGTATCTAGCACTGCGAGAACACGCCCCGCCCTGCCATCGCCGCCACGGCGCCAAAGCGCCGGCGCAGGCACCTCCGGCAGGTATCTTGTACACGTGCCCGATGCACCCCGAGATACAGCAGTCCACTCCTGGCTCCTGCCCCAAGTGTGGGATGGCGTTGGAAGCTCTGCCCCACGGCTCAGGAGCCGGTCATGTTGGGTACGTCTGTCCCATGCATCCCGAAGTCGGGCAGGCCGAGCCTGGTGCCTGTGGCATTTGCGGCATGGCGCTAGAGCCCTCCGCGGCCGAGGCGTTGGAGGAAAGCCCGGAGCTTCGCGACATGACACGCCGGTTTTGGATAAGCATTGCGCTCTCGTTGCCTACGTTCCTCGTCGCCATGGCCCATGTGGTTCCGGGCAATCTCTTGGCCGCGCTTGCCGGTCAGCGCGCTTTGCAATGGACGCAGCTCGTTTTGGCGACCCCGGTCGTGCTCTGGTGCGGACTACCGTTTTTCGAGCGCGCCTGGCGGTCGCTCCAAAACCGCAGCTTGAACATGTTCTCCCTGATCGCGCTCGGCACCGGAGCGGCTTGGGCGTACAGCGCTCTTGCCACGCTGGCGCCCGCTATTTTCCCCCCGGCGTTTCGGGATTCCGACGGCGCCGTGCCCGTTTATTTCGAGGCGGCGGCGGTGATCACGACTTTGGTGCTTCTCGGGCAGGTTTTGGAGCTCAGGGCGAGGAGCCGAACGAGCGGCGCAATCCGGGCGCTGCTCGGGCTTTCGCCCAAAACGGCGCGCCGTGTCAGGGGGGACGGTTCGGAAGAGGATGTGCCCGTGGAGCGCGTCGAGGTCGGCTGGTGCCTTCGCGTTCGTCCGGGCGAGAGGATTCCGGTGGATGGCGTCGTTTTGGAGGGTGAAAGCTCGGTCGACGAGTCCATGGTCACCGGGGAGCCGCTTCCGGTAGAGAAGCGTGCCGGCGACCGGGTGACCGGTGGTACGGTAAACGGCACCGGCGGCCTTCTCATGCGCGCCGAGCGCGTGGGCGCGCAGACCTTGCTTGCGCAGATCGTAAGAATGGTCAGCGAGGCTCAGCGCAGCCGCGCCCCCATCCAGCGGTTGGCCGATGCCGTGGCGGGGTATTTCGTCCCGGCCGTGGTGGCGGTTGCGGTAGTTACCTTCATCGTCTGGTCCCTCTTCGGACCCGATCCCCCGATGGCGCACGCGCTCGTCAGCGCGGTCGCGGTTTTGATCATCGCCTGCCCTTGCGCGCTGGGGCTCGCCACTCCCATGTCGATCATGGTGGGCACCGGACGGGGAGCCGCGGCCGGCGTGCTCATAAGGAGCGCCGAGGCGCTCGAGATAATGGAGAAAGTGGATACTTTGGTGGTAGACAAAACTGGGACGCTGACCGAGGGCAAACCCGAGGTTGTGTCCGTCGTGCCCGCGGCGGGATTCGAGAGGGCCGACTTGCTACGCCTCGCGGCAAGCCTGGAGCGCGGTAGCGAGCACCCTTTGAGCTCGGCCGTCGTGGGAGCGGCGCAGAGGGCGGGGCTCGTGCTGGCGGCTCCCTCGGATTTTCGCTCGGTTACGGGACTTGGCATTGCCGGCCGGGTGGAGGGCCGTGAAGTGCTGGTAGGCACGAGGGGGATGCTGGCGCAGCGTAACGTGAGCGCCGATCCTTTGGCTGCCCGGGCCGAGGAGCTTCAAGGCGACGGGCAGACGGTCGTCTTCGTTGCCGTCGATGGGAAGCTGGCCGGGCTTCTGGGAGTTGCGGACCCGATCAAGGAGTCGACGCCGGAGGCGCTTCGACTCCTTCGAGAAGAGGGGATCCACGTGGTAGTCGTAACCGGCGACTCCAAGCGCACGGCCCGCGCCGTGGGCGCACGGCTTGGGCTCGAAGATGTCATTGCCGAGGTCGAGCCGGAGCGCAAGGGGGAGATCGTAAGGCAATTTCAGCTCATGGGCCGCACCGTTGCGATGGCTGGCGATGGGATAAACGATGCGCCCGCGCTGGCCCAGGCCCATGTCGGGATCGCCATGGGGACGGGTACCGACGTGGCGATGGAGACGGCGGGAGTTACGCTCGTCCAAGGCGATCTTCGGGGGATCGTCCGTGCGCGCCGGCTAAGCCGTGCCACGATGCGAAACATCCGCCAGAACCTTTTCTTTGCCTTCGCCTATAACGTCCTCGGCATTCCCGTCGCTGCAGGTGTTCTCTACCCCGTAGTCGGACTCCTTTTGAACCCCATGATCGCCGCGGCGGCGATGAGCCTGAGCTCGGTTTCGGTCGTCACCAACGCCCTCAGGCTTCGGACGGCCTCGCTCTGAGCCTGCCCCCTTAGTCCTCTCGTTCGCGCCAGCTCCGGAAGGCGAGCAAGCGCGTGCTCGTTGACACCCTAGTGCGCAACAGGTTGCAAGGGGCAGCTAGCGCAAAGCGCCGTCGCCAAAAAATGCCGGGCGGCGAGCCTCGAGATTCTCCGCGGGCCTACGGTGCGACGGGGCCGTGCTTTGCCTCCCACTCGGCGATGGGCACCATCACGATCGCATCCCACGGGCAGCCGTCGAGCAGGCTCCCCTGCGGGCCTTTGGAGACGCAGCGACTGCAACCTATGCAAAGGTCTGGATCCACTCTTATGACGCCGAAGGGAGAGCCGTCCCTGCTCGGAACCCAGAACATGCACCCCGCGATCGGACAGTATTCGATGCAAGTCGGGGATCCGGAACAGCCGCTGCAATCTTCGGTCACGAAGGCGACCTGCCTGGGCTTTCGCTTGCGGACGGCTTTCCCGTCCCCGACCGACATCGGCTCGTGCTTTTCCACAGGCGGCTTGGCGAAGCCTTGAGGTGCCTGCGGCTCGCGGGATGGCTCGCTCATGCGCTCGCCCCCGCGGCCGCCGGAGCGATCGCGTGTCGCTCCAGCAACTGCCAGAACTCCCTTCCGTCTATGAGCGCCAAAGGCGCCACGTCGGCGAGCTTGAAGACCTCGGGAGCGAAGTGGCCGGTCGTGATCATTATGCCCTTAAGCGCCCGCTCGGCTCGCACGCCGTCGCTTAGCGAAACCACGCGGCTAGGCTCGAGAGGCCTGCCGTCGGCCGAGAAAATGCATTGCACGAGGTATTCTCCGCCTGTGACATCGGCGGCGTTCACTCCGACGAAATCGACTTCACCGGGGCGGATGCGCGTCGTGCGCCGGATTTCTATCCCCAGTTTCCCGAGGAGCGCGACGCACAGCGCTTCGAATTTGTCGGCATCGATGGGAAAAGTGCCAGCGTGCGCCGCCGCCTGGGCATCCGCCGCGGGCACTCGCCCCATGAGAAGGATCAGGACGAAGGCGATGGCAATCGAAGTAAGGATTACCAGAAACACTTTCTCGTCTGCCGCTTCCTAACGGATCATCTCGTCGCGGATTCGGTCCTTTTTACCTTCGCGGATCAGCCGATCGTGTTTGAGCGCCTGTTTCAGCCACACCCACAGGCACACGCCGCTCGCCACTACCATGCCGACGATGGGGATGTTGTCCGGCTTGGTTAGGATATCGAGGAATTGTTCCACGATTGCGGCTCCCTGACCCCGGCGCTCCTTCTAGGGCTTGAGGCTGGAAAAGCTCACTTTGGATTCTTTCCCCGCCTCGACCTCCACCTCGGCAATCTCGGTTCCGAGCTTTTCGTGCCACGCCTTGAGCTTGTATTTTCCGGGCGGTACATCCTTGATCTCGAACTTTCCCGCGTCATCGGAGACTGCGAAGTAAGGGTTTTCGGCGACGAGAATGTACGCGCTCATCCAGGTGTGACCGGCGTCGCACTTGACGTCGATCAGGCCGGGCCGCCGCAGTGGCTTTCGTACCTTCTGCCCCTTGAGTGGGAGGGCGAGATTGAAGACCGTGCTGCCCTTGAGAAAAGAGTGCGTATTGTGGAGGATCGGGTCGCTGTTTCGGATCTCGAGGACGGCCCCGACGTTCACCGCCTGCACGTGGGGGATGAACCGACACCCGTTGTTGTCGAGGTACGGTGTGGCGGTCTTGTCGATCTTCTTTCCCTTGGCGATGTTCTCGATGGTGACGACTGCGTTCTTCACCCCTTTGTTCGGCCCGACGATGAGAGATTCGTCCGGCTTGCTTTCGCCGCAGGATTCTTGGTTCTTGGTCACCGCAAGCGTACCCTGCGCCGGAACCTGGCCGGTGAAAAGCACCTCTTTCACGATCGTTCCACCGTTGGTAACCTCGACCTCTTCGTAGGCCTGGGTTACGGCCGGCCGCAACGAGGCCAGCGCCAACGCGCAAGGCAAAAGCAGAATAACTTTACGCATGAAACTCCTCCTTCTCCTTGATTGTTTGTTTCGCCAGGCCGCGTCCCTCAGCGCTCCATCGTCATGAGATAGTCGCGCAGCGCGGCTATTTTGGCTTCCGGCTCTTCCATCAGCTCCGTGACCTCGACCTTCCCGTCGTAGTAGTCGTAGTCGTAGAAGAAGTTCGGCATGCGCGTGCCGGGCTGAAGCTCCTGGGGATTTCGCAACCAGTGCTCGATCCACCGGGGCTTGAGCCGCTCCCGGGCGAGCGCCAGGTCGGGGCCCCAGTTGGCGGGATCGCCCTCGGGCAGCTCGCTTCCCCGCGGGTGGCAGGAGTCGCACTTGAGGCTCTGCTCGTAGTCCGCGCTTCCCTTTTCCCCGAAAAGCTTGGCCCCTTGAGCTTTTTGGGCATCGGATACCTTTTCCGTGTCGAAGAAGGCGAAGGGGATCTTGTCCGAAGAGAGCGCATTGAAGTACTGGGCGATCGCCGTGGCTTCGGCGTCGCTCAAGTCGAAGGTCGGCATCCGCACCTTGAGCCATGGTCGCAGGGTGATCGGCTTCTTCACGAAGCGAAACAGCCAGCCGGCCTGTACCTTGTCTCCTTCGCCCGTGAGAACCGGGGGAGCCATCGCAAGATCCGTGTAGTGCTTGCGGATGTCGCCTCCCCGGCCGTCGATCACGTGGCATCCTATGCAATTTAGCGTTCGCACCAGGTTCTTTCCCACCTCGACCGCGGCTTCGTCTCCGCTGAGGCCGCGCCGATACTGCTCCGGCGCGATCTTTCCCGTGAAACTTCTGAGCAGCACCAAAAGAGCCCGTGCGTTTTCGTCCGAGAGCCCGAAATCCGGCATCTTCGATTCCGCCACTTCATCGGCGTATATCCTCGGGTCCTTGAGCTTGTTGAAAGTCCAATTTTCCCAAGTCTCGGCCTCCGATCCGAATTCCACTCGGTAGGTGCCCTTCACCAGGCTATCGCCGAAGTAGAGCTCGACCTTGGGGTCTTTGACTCCGAACTCGGTAAGCGGCGGGGCGATGCGGGAAGCCTCCTCGAATCCCTTGATCTCGTGACAGCTATAGCAGCCGTAGTCGAAGATGAGCTTGCGCCCCCGCTTGGCAAGCTCCTCGTCGGCGAGCATCTCCCTGAGCTTTGGATCCGGCGGTTTCGGGGTGCCGAGCGTGGCGAGGTAGGCTGTTATGTCGGCCGCTTCTTCCTCAGAGAGCCGAAGGCTCGGCATCTTGGTCGTCGGTCTAAAGCCCTTGGGGTTTTTCAGCCAGTTGAAGATCCAGCGGCTGCTCGTCTTGCTCGCGATGCGGTCTAGCTTGGGGACGAGGTCGTAGCCCATGGGCGCGAGGTAGCCTCCCGCGTGACGCGATCCCAGGGAGTGGCATCCCATACACCCTACGCTCTCCACGAGCGCTTTTCCCTTCTCTGCCGTGCCGGCCACCCCGTCCTCCCCCGGCAACTCGTAAGGTTCCGAATTCTGCCACAGGTACGCCGCGATCGCCGTGGACTCTTCGGTGCTAAAGCGGTAGACGGGCATCCGCGTCTTCGGGAGGTAGGCCTTGGGGTTCTCTATCCACGCCACGAGCCACTCGGGGTACACCTTGGCGCGTATTCACCTCAAGTTGGGGCCGATCTTGGCCTTGGCCTCGAAGCCCTCGGTGAGATGGCATCCATGGCAGCCGAGCTCGGTAAACAAGAGCTTGGCTTTGTTCAGTATATCGGCGCCGGCGATCTCGAACGTCTGATGGCAAGCCGGACAGGAGGACTGGATGAAGTCACCTTCGAACATCGGTTCTTCCCAATGCTCGAGAGGCTCCCTCACCGAAACCACCTTGCCATTCATCCTGACCTTCTTGTATTCGTAGCCGTGCGCCTGCTTGGGGCTGCGAAGCGCCGCCCCTTGCCCTAGGTGACAGGGCGTGCAGCCCAGCTTTTCCGGAGGGTGTTTGGCGAGCAGCTCCTCGCGCTTGGGATGAGGGGAGAAGACCACGGGCAAGCCGTCTCCCACCGGATCCTTGTCGATGCCGACGTGACAAGACTCGCAGCGATCCACCCGGTCCGTCGGCTCCCCGAAGTTGTCCCTGTCGTACGCGGTCAGGACTACCTGTTTGATCTCGAGTGGGCGATCTTCGATACGCGCAAGCCTCTCCCGAAGGGCGTCTCTGTACTGCGTAAGATCTTCCTTGGTTTGCTTCAGCTTCTCGATCCTTCCGGAAAGTCGGGCAAGCTCCGCTTTCGCTTCCGCTCGCTCCCGCGAAAGCCGATCCAGCTCAGGCTGGGTGGCCGCCACCAACGCTCTTTGGGCTAGCCACTTTTCCTTGTATGGCTGCCAATCCTCGTGCTCGCGCAGGGCATGTTTCCAGCGGTAAAAGTACTCTTCGGCTTCGCTTTTTGCGAACCGAAGTTTCTGCTCGACCCTGCGTATGGTTCTATCGAGTTCCTCGATCCGCTCCTTGGCCCTCCGGTAAGCCTCGCTCCCCTCGATCCTGGCTATCTCGGCCGCGATCTCCTTTTCCAGCTCGCCCAAGCTGCCCGGCGCCTTGTCCTTCCCCTGGACCACAGAGGCTTTCTCCGCCACAAGCTTCTGCTCCGCCTCGTCGAGCTGCGCTTTGAGGGCCTGGTATTCTAGCCTATTGAACTCCCGCTGGTACCTTTTCCAGGGCCTGCGTGTTTCCACCTCGTCCCAGACCGACCACGCGGTCACGGCAACCAGGAGGGCGCTTACCAAGAAGAAATGGACCGAGTAGGATTTCCTTTCGAGGGAATCTAGCGGGTCTTTAGCCACGTTCTCACTCAGATGTTGAACCAGGGGGTCACCCAGACGTATTTGATGTTGAAGGCGAGCCGAAGCGCCATCTTGACCGGGAGCGCGGCCATGGTGAGCAGGAGAAACGCGATTACGCTGTAGCGCAGGGGCCCGTAGCGCCGCATCCGAGGATCGTCCTTTTTCCACCAGTAAAACAGGACCGCGAGCCCGTACCAGCCGCCCACGGCGAGCATCCCGATGATCTCTACGCCGAAGATCTTGGGGTTCTCCAGCCACGGGACCTTGCGGCCCAGCCAGCCGAAGGCTCCCCAATACGGAAGGTCCACGTTGGTCAGAGCCACCACTTTGTGGGGGTCCCATTCCTGCCACGGCCAAAAGAGGTTCCAGCCGGGGCCGCGGAAGAAGACTCCGACGACGATAAGAGCGACCCAAAGCACGAGGAAACCGAAGAGGAAGGTCGTGATTTCGGGCCATCGCTCCCTGAAGGAGTAGTATCCATTACCCCTTGGACTCACGTCTATGTAAGGGATGACCATGAGGCCGATGATGATCAAGCCCGGGAGCACCACCCCCGCGATCCAGGGATCGAAATAGACGAGCATCTCCTGAAGGCCGAGAAAGTACCAGGGAGCCTTCGAGGGGTTGGGAGTCTTGGTGGGATTGGCCGCTTCCTCGAGCGGAGCGTCTATCACGATCGACCAGACCACGAGAACGATCAGCACGATCAGGGTCGCGAGAAACTCGAGTCGGGTGAGATAAGGCCAGCAGTGGACCCGCTCGGGGACTGCCTCGGCGTCCCTCTTCTCGGGCTTTTCCACCTCGGCCGCCTGAGCTGACTGCGGTGCGCGCTGGCCCGCGCCGGCCGTGCCCTTTTGCGAGGATCCCGACCTTTCTTGCTGCTGCGTCACGGTGAACGCCCCTTCTACTTCTTACCGATCGATTACAGGGGCCCCGAGATTCCCCCGTCCTTGCGCACCCGCCAAAAGTGCACGCCCATCAGGATCGCGGCGAAAAGAGGGATGGCGATGCAGTGGAGTACATAGAACCTCAGGAGGGCGGGCGGCCCGACCAGGCTAGCTCCCAGCAGAAAGGCCCTCGCGTCGTACCTAGGCGTCATCCCGAGCTCGGGGCCGAAGGGCCCTTCGTGACCGAGCAAGGGCGTGGCGCGCGCCATGTTGGTCCCAACCGTCACCGCCCACATGGAGAGCTGGTCCCAAGGGAGAAGGTAGCCGGTGAAGCTCAGCATCATGGTCGAAACCAGAAGGACCACGCCGATCACCCAGTTGAACTCGCGCGGGGGCTTGTAGGAACCGCTTAGAAAGACCCGCAGCATGTGAAGCCACACGGTTATCACCATCGCGTGGGCGGCCCACCGATGCATGTTGCGCATGAGCGGGCCGAATGGCACGTCGAACATGAGGTACTTCATGTCGGCGTAAGCGTACTCGCCCGTGGGGCGGTAGTAGTACATGAGCACGACCCCCGTCACCACGGTGACGAGGAAGAGCAAAAACGAGATTCCGCCCATGCACCAGGTAAATCGCACCCGACAGCCGTGCCTTCGCACCTTGGCCGGGTGAAGATGGAGGAAAACGTTGCTCAGAATCTGCAGGGCGCGGTTGCGTGGCGTGTCTTTGTAGTCGTGACGGAAGACGGACTTCCATAACTGACTTTCCGTCAATACCTTACCGACACTGCTTTTCTTCTCGGCCATGTCCTCTCCTTGAGGGGGCGGTCTCTTGACCGGCCTATACCTTGAGAAACGCTTCCGGCTTCGACCACTCCCCCTTCTCCCAGAGAAACTTCCTGCTCTTGTCGATCAAAATCTGCCCGTCTTCGGCTCGGCTGATCTTCAAACGCTCGAGGGGTCTCGGTGCCGGCCCTTCGAAATTCACTCCCTCCCGAGTAAAGCCGCTGCCGTGGCACGGGCATTTGAACTTGTTCTCCGCGGCAAGCCACCTGGGGGTACAACCGAGGTGGGTGCAAACCGCCAAGAGCGCGTAGATTCCCTCCTCGTCCCTGACGATCCAAACCCGCTGGCTGGCCTTGAATTTTTCGCTCACCTCGCCCACCGAGTAGTCCTCGGGGAATCCCGCCTTGAAAAGAGGAGAGGGCTCGAAGAGGACGCGCGGAAACATGAATCTCACCATCGATAGGGTCCATGTGCCGAGTACCGCGAAAATCCCCATCCATCCGCTGAGCGAGAAAAAATCCCGCCGCGTCCAGATATGCTGCTCGGCCTGTTGCTCCGCTGCCATCGAGCCTCCTCGTCCTTGCCTGCCCTCTCTTACAGTTCGCCCGCACCCTAGCCGGCGCAATCGCGCCTTTGGCCAGGTCGCCAGCTTGAGGTAGATAAAAGCATGCCTATGTCCTGTTAGCTCGCCCAAAAAACTCGCGACACATCTTCCCTTTTCCTGCGCCGCCGCTTGCCTTCTCCTTCAACGAAGTTATCGAGCGAGGAGGGAAGATCGTCGTGGTGGCGCCGGAGTACAGCCCGAGCGCCACCAAGGCGGACTACTGGCTCCCCATCCGGCCGAATACCGACACCGCGCTCTTGCTCGGGATCGCACGGCTCCTCATCCAAAACGGCTGGTACGACAAGGAGTTCGTGAAGCAATTCACCGACTTCCCGCTTCTCATTCGCACGGACACGCTAAAGCGCCTCGCGGCCAAGGATCTCTTCCCTGGTTACAAGAACCAGGATATCTCGCAGGGTCCCTCCGTCCTCGCGCACGGCCTAACGCCTGAGCTGCGCGAGCACGTGGGGGATTTCGTCGTCCGCGATGCCAATTCCGATAGGTTCAAGGCAATCACGCGAGACGATGTCGGTAAGCACTTGGCGGCCAAGGGGATAGATCCGGTGCTCGAGGGGAGATGGCAGGTCCGCGTGGTCGATGGGAAGTCGATCGAGGTAATGACCCTCTTTACCGCCTACCGGGAGCATCACCTCAAGGACTACGACCTCGATACGGTAGCGGATATCACCCACTGTCCCAAGGAGTTGATCGAGCGCCTGGCGCGCGACATTTACACGATCAAGCCGGTCGCCATCCACCAGGGCGAGGGGATCAACCACTGGTTCCACGCCACCGAATCCAACCGGGCGAGCTACCTGCCGGTCATGCTAACGGGTAATATTGGCAAGCCTGGCGCGGGCTCTTTCACCTGGGCCGGAAACTACAAGGCCGGCCTGTTTCAGGGATCCGCTTGGTCGGGAGCCGGCTTCAAGATTTGGGTGGCGGAGGACCCCTTCGAGCCTACGACCGACCTGAACGCCGACCCCAAGTCGGTCAAGGTGCACGGCTACAGCTTGGACGAGGAGGTCGGCTACTGGAACTACCAGGACCGTCCCCTGATCGTGGACACCCCCAAGTACGGCCGCAAGACCTTTACCGGCAAGACGCACATGCCTACGCCCACCAAGGCTATCTGGTTCACCAACGTAAACCTCATCAACAACGCCAAGTGGGCTTACGAGATGATCCACAATACCGATCCGCTGATCGACATGATCGTGGCGACGGACATCGAGCTGAACGGCACGGTGGAGTATTGCGACATCGCCCTGGCAGCGAATACTTGGGTGGAGAGCCAAACGCCGGAGATTACCGCCTCTTGCTCCAATCCCTTCTTGCAAGTCTGGAAGGGGGGCATCGCCCCTACTTACGATACCCGCGACGATCTCGTGATCCTGGCGCAGGCGGCCAAGCGCCTCGGCGAGGAAATAGGCGAGCCGCGCTGCGGGGAGCTTTGGAAATTCGCCCTCGAGGGTAGGGCCGACGTTTACATCGACCGGCTGCTCGCAACGAGCACCACCACCCATGGGTACAGGTACGCGGACCTGATGGCGGGCAAGTATGGGGAACCGGGTGCGGCTTTGATGCTCTTCGAGACCTACCCGCGGGTTCCCTTCTACGACATGATCCATCATTCGCATCCTTTTTATACCCCTACGGGGCGCCTGCAGGCTTACAACGACGAGCCGGAGGTGATCGAGTACGGGGAAAACTTCATCGTCCAGCGGGAGGGCCCCGAGGCGACACCCTACCTGCCCAACGTGATCGTTTCGTCGAACGACCTCATTCGCCCCGAGGATTACGGAATCCCGAGGGATCACATGGGCGTCGGCGAGCGGCAGGTGCGCAATATCAAGATGCCTTGGGCTATGGTCAAGAAAACCGTGAATCCGCTCTGGCAAAAGGGTTATCGTTTCTTTGCGCTTACGCCCAAGAGCCGCCACACGACTCACTCCTCGTGGGTCTGCGTGGATTGGCATCTCATGTGGAACAGCCAATTCGGGGATCCCTACCGGATGAACAAGCGAAGCCCAGGGGTGGGAGAGCACACCTTGAACATCAACCCCTACGCGGCTAGGGACCTGGGGATTGCCGACGGGGATTACGTTTACGTGGACGCCAATCCTGCGGATCGCCCTTACACGGGCTGGACACCGGACGATCCTTTTTACAAGGTCGCGCGGCTCATGGTGCGGGTCAAGTACAACCCGGCTTACCCCTACAACGTCGTGATGCTCAAGCACGCATCCTGGATCGCGACGGAGCGGACGGTGAAAGCGCACGAGACGCGCCCGGATGGCAGGGCGGTGGCCGAGGGAACTGGCTACCAGTCGAGCTTCCGCTACGGCTCGCAACAGTCGATCACGCGCGCCTGGCTCATGCCCATGCACCAGCTAGACAGCCTGTTCCACAAGAGGAAGGCCAAGATGGAGTTCATGCTGGGCGGGGAGGCCGATAACCACGGCATCAACACGGTGCCGAAGGAAACTCTGGTCAAGATCACCAAGGCGGAGGACGGGGGCCTCGGGGGAGAAGGACTGTGGGAGCCTGCCCGGGGCGGGATGAGCCCGGCGGCGGAGTCCCCTCTCATGCAGGCTTATCTCAACGGCACTCTGGTCAAGGTGGAGAGCTGATCATGCCCAAGAACTCGCTCGATGCCGCCGACCCGATGGAGCTTTGCGGGGTCGGGCTAAGCGAGGGGAGCGTTAGGGAAGCGCTCGAGGCGCTGATCGACGAATACGTTCGCCTGGGTTATCGGGAGGCGCAGCTACGGCGCCTTTTCGCCGACCTGTTCTATCGGATGCCATACGCCATCGTTCGGGAAGTCGGCGATGCGGAGGTGGCGCGGGTCATCCGGGAAACCCTTGCCCGCTGGAAGGTTTCGGGTCAGGAGTGCGAGGGATGATTCTTGCCGGCGGGCAGAGGAAGAAAAAGCCATCCGGTTGAGGATGCCGCGGGAGAGAGAAGGAGCGATTATGCCTAAGGTAAAGAACTGGCAACTGGGGCGCGAGATGTCGTATCCTTACGAAGAGCGCCATCCGCGCGAGCAGTTCGCATTCGTCTTCAACATCAATCGTTGCATAGGATGCCAGACCTGCACCATGGCTTGCAAATCCACCTGGACTTTTTCCCCCGGTTAAGAATACATGTGGTGGAACAACGTGGAGAGCAAGCCTTACGGCGGGTACCCCCAACACTGGGACGTGAAAACCCTCGGTTTGCTGAGCCAGGCGGACCCCGAAGGCCAGAGGTGGAACGGGGGGGATAAAGCCGCGGGACCCTACGGGCGTTTCGAGGGCAAGACCCTTTTCGAGGCCGCGGAGGCCACCATCGGAGAAAGTTCCGCCCGCGTCCTGGGATATTTGCCCAGCGACGAGGAGTGGCGCTTCCCCAATATCTACGAGGACACGACCATGCCGACCAAAGGGGGGCCGGGGGACCACTCGATGGGCGGAGGGGTGACTCTTCCCGAGCACAAGATATGGTTTTTTTACCTGCAACGGATATGCAACCACTGCACCTACCCGGCTTGTCTGGCAGCCTGCCCGCGCAGTGCCATCTACAAGCGGCCCGAGGACGGAATCGTGCTGATCGATCAAGAGCGCTGCCGCGGCTACCGCAAGTGCGTGGAAGCCTGCCCGTACAAGAAGCCGATGTATCGGGGGGAAACGAGGGTCACGGAAAAGTGCATAGCCTGCTACCCCCGGATCGAGGGAAAGGATCCGCTCTCGAAGGGAGAGCCGATGGAGACCCGCTGCATGGCCGCATGCGTGGGTAGGATCAGGATGCAGGGGCTGGTCAAGATCGCGCCGGACGGGAGCTGGGAGGAGCAACCCAAGCACCCACTCTATTACCTCGTCCGCGGGGCCAAGGTGGCGCTGCCCCTTTATCCGCAATTTGGCACCGAGCCGAACGGTTACTACATCCCCCCCCGGTGAATGCCGCGGCCTTATCTCCGCCAGATGTTCGGCCCCGGCGTGGATCGGGCACTTGACCTCTATACCGCTCCTTCGAGGGAGTTGCTTGCGGTGCTCCAGCTCTTTCGCGCCAGCCAGAGAATCATCTTCCGCTACGAGATCGAGCCTGGAGAGAAGGTTTTCGAGACCACGCTTGCAGACGGACGCAAGGTCGAGGTTTACAATGACACCGTCATAGGGTTTGGCCGAAACGGCAAGGAGCTGGTACGAATCAACGTCGAGGAGCCGTTCCACGTTCGCGAGGCCGCGAACCCGAACGACCCGCGCTTTCGCAGGCACTCGAATTCGATCTGATCGGCGATTGCAAGGAAAATGGCGGGGTACGCGCAGGAAGTCATTGCCCTGTACGCAAACACCGGGCGCCTGTTTTCTTGGCCGGACGACGAGACCGCCAGAGCCGTCTCCTCCGGACAATTATTAGATACCATCTTGTCGGCGGCAAGCAGCCTCCCTGCGGACGCAAAGAGGGTGGTCGAGGCGGCGCAGGGCTTGGCGTTGGCTGCGCGCGAGAGCATCGGAAGCGGGGAGGGCGGCTCGTTGCAAGAGGCGTACGTGCGCGTCTTCGGCCACGCGCTCTCGCCCGATCATCCCCCTTACGAAACTCAATACGGAGACGATCCCACATTTCGGCAGCCGCAGAGGCTTGCCAACGTGCGCGGATTTTACCGGGCGTTCGGGGTGGAGGTTCCCCCGGAGGCTTGCGAGCGGGCGGATCATTTCGGAGTCGAGATGGAGTTCCTGGCGGTTCTCACGGCCCGGGAAGCGACCGCCGCTTTGGCCGGCGACGAGGAGGCCGCCCAGGTTTGTACCCACGCTCTGGAGCGTTTCCTCGGAGAGCACCTGGGCCCGGTTCTCCCTACGTTTCGTCGCCTGCTCGAGAAGCACGTAGGGGCAGGCTTCTATGTTGCCCTGGCGAGGCTGGCCGAGGCGATATGTACCTGGGACTGCGCGCGGCGCAACGTTGCGGTTTTGGCGCAGGGGCGGGCGCGACTGGTTCCCGTCGAGAGCGTGGAGTAGGAGTACACCGCGGAAAGGGCGAAGCAATGGGAAAGAACATGGGGAGACTGATCGTAGGAGTTTTTGCGTTAGCGATCCCCTTTGTGGCGCACGCCGCAGGGGGCGATGCACGGGCGGGCAAGGTGGTGTACGATGCCAAGTGCGCGGTTTGCCACGGAGAGCGCGGCGACGGCAAAGGCAAGGCGGCTTATCTTCTTTTTCCCAAGCCCCGGGACTTTTCCACCGGAGTGTACAAGTTCAGGACCACCCCGAGCGGATCGCTTCCGCGGGACGAAGATATCTTCCGAACCATCAGCCGGGGGGTTGCGGGAACGGCGATGCCCTCCTGGGAAGGCGAGTTGGGCGAGCAAGAGCGCTGGGATTTGGTGGCGTACCTCAAGACCTTCTCGGAGCGCTTTGCGGAGGAGGCGGTGGAGGAGCCGCTTGCCATTCCACCGGCGCCTGCGCGCACGGCAGAGGACATCGCCCGAGGCAAGGAAGTTTACGCCAGGATGAAATGCGCCGACTGCCACGGCGAGACGGGGAAGGGGGACGGGCCTTCGGCGAAGACGCTCAAGGACGATGATGGTAATAGGATCCTCCGATACGACTTCACCAGGGGGGGCAGGATGAAAGGGGGAAGTCTGCCGGCCGACGTTTACCGAACCTTCTCTACCGGGCTAGATGGTACGCCGATGCCGTCCTACCTCGACGTCTTGCCCGAGGAGGACAGATGGAGGCTCACCTATTACGTGCTTTCGCTCGGCGAATCCGCGAAGGAGGTGGCACAAGGGGGAAACATAGTTGCGGCGAAGGTGAGCGAGCGGCCTCCGGTGGATCCTGACGCCTCGGCGTGGCAACAGGCGGGGGCAACCGCCTTGCAGCTTCGGCCGCTCTGGGGGCGAACCAAATATCCCGATCGGCTCCAGGTGCAGGCACTGTACAGCGACGAGGAGATCGCATTTCGACTGCAGTGGGAGGATGAGACCAGCAACGCCCAAGCGATCAGGATCGCGGAGTTTAGGGATGCGGCCGCGGTAATGCTGCCGCTAGCCCCCGCAGGTAAAGGCAAGAAGGGCTCCGAGATGCCGAGCATCACGATGGGCGACGCCAGCCACCCGGTGAACGTCTGGCACTGGAAAGCCGACTGGCAAAGAGAGATAGCGGCCCCTGCTCCTTCGCTGGTTTACGCGGGGATGCATGTCGATACTTACATGGGACTCGATGCCGATCCTACGTTCATTACGGCGCGCGGCGTCGGCAATAGCCTTGCGTCTCGGAGGCACGGAAGTCCGGTCGAGAGTTTGCTCGCCTCGGGTTTCGGCACGCTCACGCCGGTTCCCGCCGAGCTTCAAGATCTTGGTGTTATCGGCACCTATCGTGACGGTTCCTGGACCGTGGTCATGCGGGGGAAAATCGCCCCCAAGGAGAAGGGAAGCTCCGCGGATCTGCGCGGGCTTTCCGAGACCCCGGTCGCCTTTGCCGTGTGGGACGGCACCGAGCAGGACCGAAACGGCTCGAAGCTCGTCACGCAGTGGACGACGATGGTCTTCGGCGGCGGGGCGCCACGAGGTGCGCGTCGGCGTTGGTGGTAGGATCCATGATCGGCGCCTGCTGCGCGCTATCCGAGCGGCCGGCGGTCCGAGAATAGGCACGGGCCGTTCGTGAGCCGCCTTCGCTCCTGCGGCGAGCCGTAGCGCCCCAAGGCCGAGGGAATTGGCCGGCACGCTTCCCTGCGGGAAGTCAACCGCTAGTCTCTTGCCGGAGGTCTTGACCGCACGCCGCCTCGTGCAAACGAACGCGGCCCCATAGCATTGCGGCAACGGGTAGCGTCGCTCTCCGATCGCTCGCGGTTACAGCGAGACCGCGAACACGGCCCCGAGGGTCGCGACCACCGGCATCGCGGCAACCGGGAGCGTCCTGATCCACGCAAGAAGGATGCGCCCGATCGTCCTCCACCTCGCCTGGCGCGTTGCCAGCCCGACGCCGAAGAGCGCCCCGCACGACACGTGGGTAGTGGAAACCGGTAAACCAAGACGGGTCGCGAGAAGAATCGTCACGGCGGCACCAAGCCCGACGGCCGCAAGGAAATGCGGATCCGAGGCGAGCGAGTCGGGAACTAGGCCCCTGCCGCTGAAGTTGCCGAGCAACGCCGAGCCGCGCGCGAGCGCCGAGAGGGAGCCCGCCAGTGTGGCTGCGCTTGCGAGCAGAAGGGCCGTACGATAGCTCAGGGTGCCGCTGCCGTACAGCGTGGCCGCGCCCTTGAAGTTATCGTTCGCTCCGTTGGAGTAGGCGAGCAGGATAACGGCGATTGCGAGCCCCCAGGTCATTCCAGCGCTCCGGAGCAGCTCGACCCGGCGCCGGCCGTGCAGCCGAAGCAATGCGATGCGAAAGCTATGCCGAGCCCTTCCAACTGCGCCAGATCGTCGATACTCCAGATGGTCCATTGCGACCGTCCATTTCCGGATAAAGGCATCTCCAGCATCTGGTTGAAGTCGCAGTCGTAGAGCGTACCTTCCCAACCGACACTCACGAGGCTCCTACACATGAGGCCCGCGATCGTTGCCGGGTTGAAATGATTGACCAGTAGCCCCATGTAGTCCTCGTATTTGCCCCACCGGCGGAGCTGTTCGGCAAAACGCTTGATCGGCATGTTGGTAATCGCGAGCAGACGGTGGAATTCGATCCCGAAGCGACGGCGCAGCTCCTCGCGGTAGCGTACCTCGAGCGCCGCCTGCGGGGGAGGAAGGAAGGCGCCGAGTGGGTTGTAGACCAAGTTGAGTCGCAGGGGAGAGTCGGGCAGGCCGAAGCCGAGGCGGTTTAGGCGGCGAAGCGCCTCGATGCTCCGGTCGAAGACGCCACGGCCGCGCTGCGCATCGACGTTTTCTGCCGTGTAGCAGGGAAGCGAGCAGATGAGCTCGACTCCATGGTCCCGGTAAAACTCCGGTAGAGCTTCCATTCCCGGCACGAAGAAGACGGTCAGGTTGCAGCGGACGGTGACCCGCTTGCCCGACGCCCGTGCCCGCTCGACTATGAACGCGAAGTTAGGGTTCAGCTCCGGAGCGCCCCCGGTAATGTCGAGTGCTTCTACTGCGGCGCTGCCGGCTAGCAGCGCGATCAGCCGCTCGGCCGTCGCCCGTGCCATGATCTCGGTTCGCTTCGGGCCGGCATCGACGTGGCAGTGGTGGCACGCCTGATTGCAGAGCTTGCCGAGGTTGACCTGGAGAGTCTTTGGCTCCCCCCGGCGCAGAGGCCAGTGCCCGTGCTTCGCAAGCTCGGCGGCGAAATCAAGGACGAAACCGCCGGCCATTTCCCAGCCTTTGCGACTCGATCGCCACGAGTATTTGGATGCGGGGCCGCTTCAAATGTTGCGGATGGGCCCAGCGATTTCGGGGGATCCGCTCTATCTCATGACCACAGCGATCGGCGCACGCCCCGAGGAACATCGCCGCCAATGTGCAACATTTGCCCGATTCGTGCATCGAACGAGCAGGAAGCGTCCTTTCGACAGGGAGAGGACCCAGGAGGCTACAGGCGAGAGATGAGCGACGACTTGTGGGACGGCCAGGAAGTAGGGAGCGAGAATCCTGAATGTTGCGGGGACGCAGCTAGCAGCGCCGGCCCACTATCGCTTGTCGATGACCGGTCTTTCGCGGATCGCGTCCTGAAGAACCCGCGCCCGGTGCTCGTGCTCTTCACCGCACAGGGCTCTAAAGCGTGCGAGACCCAAAAGCGCTGGCTCCGGCCGCTTGTCCCAAAACTGACCGAAAGCATTGACGTGGTGCGCTGTCCTCTGGAGTCGGCGCCGAACGTGGCCCGGAGCTACCGAATCGGCGCTGTGCCGGCGCTGCTCCTGCTCCACCGGGGAAAGCTGCGCTGCTCCCACGTAGGACTCTGCCCCGCCCCTTCGATTCGTGGATGGGTTAACGTCACGCTGCGCGAAGGGCGCGGGAGCTCTTGTATGACCGAGAGACGGGATGACGCCGCTGGGATGCAAGGGACGCGACAGTTCCTGCGCAGTTTGTTCAGCCCTGCTACAAGGTGGCGCGCCTGTAAAGTGGCCGGTGTAGTGGGGCCGGCACTGGTGCTTATCACTCATGTCCACCTTTTCGACCGTGCCACGCTGAGTGCTGCCGTTTTGCCGCGCTTGGTGCTCGATTTCCTCGTTCCTTACTTCGTTGCTTCGTATTCGGCGGCCCGTGCTGGCACGAACCACGCCGAGGCGTTGAATGGGTGGGCGGGACGCCGCCAGCCGCAGGCACCGGCGAGAACACACGAAGGTGGGCGGGCGGCAAAAACCTCGGAGGGCACGGTTGAAAAAGGAACAGGGGCCCGTACGGAGCGGGCCCATCGATAATCGGCGGGAGGAGGCACATGAAAGGCCCATTCATTACGGTACCGGCCATCGTTTTGGGGTTTGCCCTGATGTCTCGGCAGGGGACGGTTCCCGCTGCGGAGCCGGGCAAGTATTTGATCATTCTTCAGGCGGGAAAGGAAACTCACGAGGGCTTGGCACGGGCGCTGCACGCCCTCCTCTATTCTCGTGAGCTCAAAGAACACGGACACGACGTGGTGCTCGTCTTCGATGGGGCAGGCACCGAGTGGGCGGAGGAATGGACAGATCCTAGTTCGCAGCACAAGCTTGCGCCGATGTATCGCGAGCTCAGCAAGCAGGGGGTCACCAACATCATTTGCGATTTCTGCGCCCATGCCTTTCGCGTGCGAAAGGAGCTCGAGGAGCGCAATGCGCCGATGGTCGCGGAGTATGAAGGGCATCCCAGCATCGCGAAGTGGGTCGATATGGGATACCAAATGGTCATTCTCTGACGGCGCTTTCCTCGCGTGCCACCACAGCGGCCTGGACTCGGGGAGTGCAAGGACATGATGGCGGTAAGAAAATCGCTCGGAACGCGGCATGAAGCACCGATTTGGCTTTTTGGCGTGAGAGGCGCGGTTCGCTCTATGGCGCTGGTCTGCGCCGTGACGGTGGCGGCTACCGTCGCCCCCAATCCCGTTCTCTCAGGCGGCGGGCCGCAGCCCCGGCTAGACCACGCGGCCTGGGACCGGATCTTGAAGCGCTACGTGGACGAGGAGGGGCGGGTGGCGTATGGAGATCTAGAGGCCAATGGCCGGGATGAGCTGGATCGTTATCTCAGCCAGTTGGGCAACGCCGATCTGGCGGGAGCCACCGAGGCCGACCGGATCGCCTTTTGGATCAACGCCTACAACGCCGCGGTCGTGGCTGCGGTCGTTCGGGGCTATTCGCCGGAGTCGAGACTCTCTCGGCTCAAGCTTTTTCGCTGGTATAAATTCCCCGTTGCCGGGAAAGATAGAACCCTCCATGAAATCGAGCACGAGATCCTGCGCAAGCGGTTTCGCGAACCGCGCATTCACTTTGCTCTGGTATGCGCTTCCACAAGTTGTCCGAAGCTGCGACGCGAGGCGTACAGGGGAGAGGACCTCGACCGGCAGCTCGATGACCAGGCTCGAAGATTTGTGAACGACCCGCGCCGCAATCAAATCGATGCCGCAACCGGCGTGGTAGAGCTCTCCTCCATCTTCGAGTGGTTCGCCGAAGATTTCGCGGCGGCTGCAGGGTCGGTGGGCGAATTTGTCGCGTGGTATGTCGATTCCCCGGCCGAGGCCGCTCTCCTTCGAAGACAGGGGGAGGATCTGCGGTTTCTCGTCTACGACTGGACCCTCAACAAGCAAACGGCGGGACTGGGGTCGTCATCGCATCAGGGGAAAAGCGGAAACCGCAGGGTGTGCCCGCCTGGTGGGGACGGTGCAGCCAAGCCCTCGGGCCGACCGCAGGCAGTGCAGGGCGGCTGCGGGGGAGTATCGCTTCTGCATTTGCGCCGACGGTTGGGCTTTGTCTAGGGTGTGGAGAAAGGTAATTTGTTTGAGCGTCGCACTGGGATAGGGGGAAACCGCTGAATGAGCGAGGGGGCGACTTCGCGCTTCCCTGTGGGGGAACCTCGGTAGCCAAGCCGGGTCTATCCTCGAGGAGGTAAGATGATTTCATACGATTCTGCGTGCGTTCCGGTGCGTGCGGATTTAGTCGCCGCGCATCGCAAAGAGTGGGCCCGGCTTGCGCGGCCGGGCACGTGGTGGACTGGCACGGAGCGTTTAGCGATCGCCCGCGAGGTGCGCGAGGCGGCGCGCTGCGAAATCTGCCGGGTGAGAAAAGCCTCGCTGTCGCCGTATTCCGTACCAGGAGAGCACAGCGGCAACGGTGTGCTACCCGCTACGGCGGTCGAGGTCGTTCACCGCGTGACCACCGATCCAGGCCGGCTGAAGCGGGAGTGGTTCGACGAGATAATGGGCTGGGGGCTGAGCGAGGGCCAGTACGTAGAAGCCATAGGCGTGCTCGTCACCGTATTCAGTATCGACAGCTTCTGCCGGGGAATGGGGGTCCCGCCGCATTCCTTCCCGGCTCCCGAACCTGGCGCCCCATCGCGCTACCGGCCTGCCGCGGCCCGAATGGAGAAGGCCTGGGTCCCCATGCTGCCGAACGGACGGTTTGCCGGGCCCGAGAGGGACCTCTGGGGCGACATGCCGGCCGGACAAACCGGCAACGTGATTCGCGCCCTCAGCCTCGTTCCCGACGAGGTGCGAGGATTGAAGGAGCTCGGCGCTGCGCACTACCTGCCGCTAGTCGAGATGATGAACCTGAAAGATTCGCCCCGCTCGCTCGACAGAATGCAGATCGAGCTTGTCGCGGGCAGAGTGTCCGCTTTGCGCGGCTGCTTCTATTGAACGAGTGCGCACGCGTTGCTGCTCCGTGCGAGCAGCGAGGTCAGGGGCGAGGAGGTCGATTTGCGCGTGCTGACGGAGCCCGAGCTGGCTGCCGCCAGTGGCGTTGCGCATGCTGGAGCGTTGATCGCGCTAGCCGATGCCATGGTGGGCGAGGATGACGAAGCGCTCGCACAGGCGAGGCAGCGCGTCATTGCCGAGCTCGGTCCCGGGGGGCTCGTGGACGCAGTGGCGGTGGCGTCGCACTTCGAACGCATGGTACGGATTGCCGACGCGACCGGGATCCCGCTCGATGACCCCGTGGAGATCATGACTTCCGATGTCCGCCACAGCCTCGGGATCGATCGGTTCACCGCGGCGGCGAACACTCCACCCGGCGGTTTCCTGCGGCGCGCATTCACCCCGATCCTTCGTATCCTTCTCGGCCTAGCGCTCCGATTCATCGGGGCTCGAGGGATCGGTCGCAGGTGAGTGGGCCTGCCGCGGCGGGGCCAGGTGCAAGCCGCAGTTGGTTATTCGAGGCTCTTCAGCGCGAGGAAGTCACGGCCGCCGGCTTCGAGCGCCCGGCGCCCGCAGGCGTACCCGTATTCCAACAGCTCCTTGCGGGCGGCAAAGGACATCATGTTATGCATGAACATGGGAATCTCGTCTCGCGCCGGCTGGATGGCGAAGAAGTGCAGGTCCGGGTGGGTCACCCGCAGTGCCGCGAGCGTGTGATCGAGTTTTGCCGCAAGCAGGATGCGCAGCGCCTGCTCGCCGATCCAACCCACCCCTTTTTCCGACAGCCGGCCACAATGACCGTCGTCGAGCGGAAGGCAGAGTTTCGATCGGTCGTTATGGATCGGGACCATAGGATTTAGGTAGAGGATCGAGCGAGCGCCCTGCTCGGCGGCGATGTCGATCGGTGTCGCCTCGGCGATCGCTCCGTCGACGACGTCGCGATCCCCGATCCGGATCGGCTGGAAGAAAATCGGAATCGCGCATGAGGCCGCGACGGCGCGGCAGATGTGGAGGTCGGGAAACTCGTCGGCCCCAAACACCAGGCGCTCGCCCGTGTCGATGTCGGCGCCGGTTACGTAGAGCCTGCCTCGTAGCTCGTGGAAGTGATGTGCGTAACCCAGAGAGCGAAAGCGCGCGCAAAGGCTTCTCTCCAGCGGCCCGGTCGAGTAGAAGCCGGGCGGGTGGTGTGCCTGGAAATCGGCCAGGAGCGATACCAGCGATCGCTGGCCGCCTCGTCGCAGCGCTCGGCGCAGGCTTCCAACCAGGGGAGAGGCGAACTGCTTGACTAAGTGGAAAACGTTTCCGGCCGCGACACCGAAGATCTCGGGCGGCCGGAAGTTGAAAGGCGAATCACGGTCGTCCGCGAGATCCCGGTAGATGTCGGCGGCACTCGCGCCATTCGCCAGAAGCGAGGCCACCACGGCGCCGGCGCTCGTGCCGACGAACATGTCGAAGTAGCGGCCGAACGGCTTGGCCGGCAGGGCTTCCTCGATCGCCGAGAGGACGCCGATCTCGTAGAGAAAACCGGTGATCCCCCCGCCGGAGAGAACCAGCGCGTTTCTTTTGGTGCGGTTCGAAGACCGCTGAGACATCGCATCTAGCATTGCTTTAACTCCCGGCTTCCTCTTCTTCGCCTATTGCCTGCATCGCTCACTCTCGAGTGCGAAGGGCCGCAAGTCGCGGTGGCCGCGAGGGTCCCCATACTTACGATGCGCGGGCGCCCCCATCCGTTGCGCCCCGGGGCCCCGGCGCCAAGCATGCCGAGGGCGGCCATGTTGGAATGCAGAGATCGATGCGCTTCGAGCGACAAAGGCTACTGCCCTTTAGGCCAAAGCTGCCGCAACTGGTCCCTTCGGTCGCTGCAACGTCCGGCTCCCTGGGGCATCTAAAACAGCACAGAGAGCGAACGCCGATAACGGCGTTGGGCTCGGCCTCTGGGCAAGCTGCGAGCCCTCGGCCTCGCTCTGCGCCCCTGCCGGGGCCCAAGGGATCGCGAAAAGAGAAGAGGAGGCGTGATCGAACGCTACGAGAACCGTATGTCACACTTCAAATCGGCCGCAACCCTGGCTTTCATGCTTCTATCCGCAGCGCAGGCCGGGGCGCAAAATGTACACGGTGTAATTCATTTTAGGGTAACCCCTACCGACAGCGAGGTTACCGTCTCGCCTATCGACTCCATCCAGGCCATCCGCGAGCGCGCAGGCGGACAGGGCGCGGTGCTGTGTGGAACGGTCGAGCGCCGTGGGGCGAGGGCCCAGGAGACGCCACCAGCCGACAGGCGGAAGTTCGATTCGGCCTTTCAGTCGGTAGACCGAGTCCGACGAGGTGATGAGATCCAGGCTAAACCCGCCGGGAACGGGCTCCGGTTGCCTGTTTCCCGCGGGTCGAGCGCGCAGGGGAGGTCGCCTCACACAGGCCAGCCCGTGGTCTCTAACCTGCTTACGGTTACCTGGTGATACAGAAGAAGGGAGTGGCCATGGTGACAGCGGGTGGTAGCTGGCTCTTGGATCCGGTGGGAGCGCGGGAACAGTTTACCGAACTCGAGTTCACGGAGGAAGATCTCTCGTACGCGCGAACGGCAGAAGAGTTCGTCCGCAAGGAGGTGCTGCCGCGGCTCGAGGAGATCGAGGCGAAGAGCGCCGGCGTAATGCCTGCGCTTCTTCGCCGCGCGGGTGACCTGGGACTTCTCATGATCGACATCCCCGAGCGCTACGGCGGCCTCGGGCTTCGCAAGACCACCTCCATGCTCGTTTCCGAGCGCGGCGCCCTGTGCGCCTCGTTTAGTGTCTCGTGGGGCGCGCATACCGGTATCGGAACCCTGCCGCTCGTTTACTACGGTACCGAGGCCCAGAAGCAATACTATCTTCCTCGGCTCGCCACGGGCGAATGGCTGGCGGCTTATGCGCTGACGGAGCCGCAAGCGGGAAGCGACGCGCTGAACATCAAGACCCGGGCAGTTTTGGAGCCGGGCGGGTGCAACTTTCGACTGACAGGAACCAAGCAGTTCATCACCAACGCCGGCTTTGCCCATCTCTTCACCGTATTCGCCAAGGTAAACGGCGAGCGCTTCACCGCGTTCCTGGTCGAACGTGACACGCCGGGACTGACACTCGGGCCCGAGGAGAGAAAACTGGGTATTAAGGGATCCTCGACCCGGCAGGTGATCCTCGAGGACACGCCGGTCCCGGCCAACCGCGTGCTCGGAGAGATCGGGCAGGGGCACAAGATCGCGTTCAACATCTTGAACATCGGGCGTTTCAAGTTGGGAGCGGGTGCTGTCGGTGCAGCCAAAGATTGCCTCAGCGTCGCGCTCCAGTACGCACGGGAGCGCCACCAGCATGGTCGCGCGATCGCGAGCTTCGGCATGATCCAGCGCAAGCTTGCGGATATGGCGACGCGCATCTATGTAGCTGACAGTATGAGTTACCGGACGGCGGGGCTCATGGACGCGGCGGCAGCCGGAATCGATCCGGAAGCCCCGGATGGTCCGCGGCGGCTGATCGAGGAGGCGATCGAAGAGTACACCATAGAGGCTTCCATCCTGAAAGTGTTCGGCACCGAGACACTGGATTTCGTCGCGGACGAATCGCTGCAAGTGCTGGGCGGATACGGCTTTACCGCCGACTACCCCGTCGAACGGCACTACCGGGATTCCCGCATCAATCGAATCTTCGAAGGCACCAACGAGATAAACCGGCTGATCATCCCGGCGGCGTTGCTCAAGCGCGTCGGTCAGGGTCGGTTGCCCTACGTCGAGTTTCTACAGGGGCTGGACCGCGACTCGAACGAGCCTCCCGCAGGGGCCGCAAGCGCCAGCGGCCCCCTCTTTTGTGAGACGCGAGCGACGGAGGGAGCGAAACGGGTGGTTGCTTACACCATCAGGGTGCTGATCGAGCGCGAGCTGGCGTCGCTCAAGGACAAACAGCAACACCTAGAAATTTTGAGCAACATGCTGATCGATCTCTTCGCGATGGATAGCGTCGTAAACCGCACGCGGTTGCTACTGGGCAAAGCTTCGGATGAAGCGCAGAGGCTGCGCCTCGACATGACCAACGTGTTCGTAGCCTCTGCGAACGAGCGCGTGGCCGATGGCGCCCGCCGCCTCTTGGCCAACGAGCTCGAAGGGGACGAGCTTCGCGCACACCTGGCGCAGATCGACCGTTTGGCGCTCTTCTTTCCGATCCGCACCATTGCGCTGAAGACCCGCATCGCCGAAACGCTGGTAGCGAACGGGCTCGGTCCCGTCTTCCTGCGGTGATGGAGAGCGCCGCCCGGGCACGGGGGAGGTTCCACCGCCGCAGAACGGAGACGCTGGGGGCGGGCGGGATGGGACCGGCCGACCGAGAACGCGTTGTATGCCAGGCGGCGATTTACGAACACGGGGCGACCCGGTGGCCCACACCGCTCGCACTACGGTAAGGCATATCCGAGAATGGTTGCTTTTGCAGCGAGGGCTTTACCCCCCGAGGGTCCGGGCAAGACGTCCGGGTTCACGCTGGATCTTCGGCCTGGGCTGTCCAGGTTCTTGGAGAGCGCGGCGATACCTGTGGGCAACCACGAGAGCGCTGGGGGGCGGTGACCGCGGCGGCCGTGCAGTATTCTCGACAGCCGGTCTGCAATCGTGATCGGGCGGTAATTTCTCCCATGCCGAGAAAGTTATCGGCCGATATCCACGGCGCGCCAGACAGGGTTCAGCCAGCCCTAAGAGAGAATCGGGCTTTGCCCCCTTTTGGGGACCATTTCCCCGAGATCAACAGGCCTTTCGCTTGAAATTATTTTTTTTCGCGGCGACACTGTGAGGGGTTTGGTTTTGGCCGCGATGGCGAGACGGGGGATCCTCCAGGGGTGGTAACTGGGGCCGAGGGAACGTCTTCGACATGAGATACGATGTGGAAGCAGACTGGCGCCTGCTCACGACTTGCAATTTCCGTTGCGCTTACTGCTTCTGCGGCGCCCCGGCTCTGGGTGCCAAACTGACGGTGTACGGCGCGCATGACGAATGGCTGGAAGGCTTCAATGCCACGGGCAAGACCTGGTTGCTTCACATCACCGGTGGTGAACCGTCGCTCTACCCTGGCCTTGTCGGCCTGTGCGAGCGGCTCGTACGCCACCATTTTCTATCGATCAATTCGAATTTGTCTCACCGGTCCATGGATGCCTTCGCGGAGAAAGTGAACCCGGACCGAGTGCATTATATCAACGCGGCTTTGCACTATGACGAAAGGCAGAAGAGGAAGGGTCTAAACGCTTTCATCGAGCGCGTGCACAAGTTGCGGACGCATGGGTTCAACGTGTTAATTTCCGCGGTGATGACTCCGGCGATGGTGAGCCTCTTCCCGGAGGTTTCGGAATACTTCGAGTCTTGCGGCTTGTTCCTCATCCCTAAGGTAATGCGCGAGAAATACCAGGGACGCCGATATCCAGCAGCATATTCTGCGGAACAGAAGTCTCTCATTCAGCGGTACTTGACGCGGGCAAGTGAGAAGTACTCGACGCTGATCGCCGGCATGGGCGAACCGCCGACGATCGACATGCTTAGCGATGGCCGCTTCTTGGATGGTATGCCCCACTATCGAGGGAAGCTGTGCGGGTCGGGTTACAATTTTGTACGCATCGAGCCCGATGGGACCGTTTGGCGGTGCGGCACGTGGAAGCGCCTCGGTAACGTACTTCTGAAGGACGTTCACCTGCTTCCTGCCCCGAGGCGGTGCGATAGCTCGTACTGCCCCTACTTCTGCGAAAAATACACGTCACCGCAGCGCGTTCCGGTAGCGGCTGGTGCCGATGGCTCGCAGTTCGGCCCGCTTAGGCGTCTTGCAAGGGGCATAAGGCAGCTTGTCGAGGCCTGACCTCTTGTGGTCACGGCTCTTCAGTGGGGGCGTCCAATCCCAGCCGCCGAGCAGTGCAACATGGAGTGGCCGGTGAGCATCGAAGTATTGTGGGTCCTTGGAAAGCACCAGATGTTGTCAGGCGCGAGCTACTTGCTCTTCGGGTCGGTCTCTTGGAGTACGGCACGCGCGGCGATCGCCTCCAGATCGGTCGCTTGAGCACCGTGGGATGACGTGTGAGCAACCGCCGGTCCGACCCTTCGCCTGCGCGACCTGCTTGGGACCCCGCGCGCTTTGTCGAGAGCCCGACGGTCTCGGAGCAGGGCGCAAACTCGAAAGAGCGCCGTGCTAGCGCCGCCGCAAGAGCCGCCCTAGCGGCGCTCATCGTCGCTGGCATCGTAGCGAGTGCGACTTACCTCGACTTCGAGCAGTCGTTTCGCGACGCGCTGGCCTGGATTTCCCGCCTCGGTCCGTTCGGCTTTCTGATCTTCGCAGGGCTATACATTCTCGCCTGTGTGCTCATGCTTCCCGGATCGATTCTTACGCTTGGCGCCGGAGCGCTCTTCGGCGTGGCCAAGGGCTCCATCGTGGTCTCTGTCGCAGCGACGCTTGGCGCATCGTGCGCCTTCCTCGTCGGTCGGTATTTGGCGCGGGACTGGGTGGCTGCCCGCATCGCGGGCAATCCCCGGTTCAGGGCAGTGGACGAAGCCGTGGCAACAGAGGGGTGGAAGATCGTCCTTCTCACCCGGTTGTCCCCCGTTTTCCCCTTCAATTTCCTCAACTACGCCTTTGGACTGACCAAGGTGACTCTGAGGGACTACCTTTTCGCCTCCTGGCTCGGAATGATTCCGGGAACGGTTATGTACGTGTACGTCGGATCGCTTGCGGGCGATCTTGCTAGGGTGGGTGCGGGGGGCCACGATCGCACGGCGGGGGAGTGGATCGTGTATGGGGTGGGCTTGCTTGCCACGGTGTTGGTTACGGTTTTAGTGACACGGGTTGCGCGCAAAGCACTGGCGAGCCGGATTTGAGCTCGCCTGGAGGTCATCGCATATGAGCATGCCAGCGGAAGGGTTCGATCGGGAGAGTCTCAAGCGGTATTACGGATCCATCATCAAGAGCACGTCCGATCTCAAGACAGGAGCGTGCCGCTGCAGCGACGATGGGCTGCGGCCGAGCGTCAAGGCGGCGCTGGGTGAGATCAACGAAGAGGTACGCGCCCGCTTCTACGGCTGCGGATCGCCGCTTCCACCCCTGCTCGATGGCTGCACGATTCTCGATCTCGGCTGCGGCAGCGGCCGGGATGCATTTCTGGCTGCCCGCCTGGCCGGGCCCTCCGGCTACGTCATCGGGGTGGACATGACAAAGGAGCAGCTCGAGGTGGCTCGCCGAAACCTCCATTCTCAGATGGAGCGCTTTGGCTACCCAAAACCCAACGTGGATTTTCGTCAAGGGTACATAGAAGACCTCGAGGCTCTTGGCATTGGCGATGATTCCGTGGACGTGGTGATCTCCAACTGCGTGATTAACCTTTCTCCCGACAAGCGGCGCGTCTTCTCCGAGATCTTCCGCGTCCTGAAGCCCGGCGGGGAGCTCATCTTCGCCGACATCTTCGCTGGAAGGCGTGTCCCAGCCGAGCTTTACGCCGATTCGGTGTTGCACGGCGAATGCCTGGCCGGTGCCCTGTACCTCGAGGACTTTCGCCGCCTCCTCCGTGACTTAGGCTGCCTGGACTATCGGGTGATATCGCGCCAGCCCGTCGAGCTTGGGTCCGAGGAGATCGCAGCGAAGATCGGGATGATCGACTTCTATTCGCTGACGGTCAGGACCTTCAAGCTGGATTGCCTGGAAGATATCTGTGAAGATTATGGCCAGGTTGCGCTCTACCACGGAACGATTCCGGACTGGCCTCACTACTTCGATCTCGACGACCACCACAGGCTGATCACTGGAAAACCTATGTTGGTCTGTGGAAATACCGCGGCCATGTTGGGGGAGACCCGTTACGCCCCGCATTTCACGATCACCGGGGACCGCTCCGTCCACTTTGGCCCCTTCGAGTGCTCGGCCGCCGCAAAGAAAAGGGAAGCGGACTCCGGCGTGGGCGGAGCCTGCTGTTAAGGCGAAGTTCTCGCTGGGCCGGGCGGTGGCGGGAATTCCGGCTGTAGCGCCGCTCCCAACCATAATGGCAAGATCGGGGAGGAGCGTGCGCAAGCTGTGCGCAGACCAGCCATCCTCCGTACGCCTGGGGATCGCCTCGTTCCGAGGCGGCAGGACGGCTTTACCGTGAACACTCGCCCAGGCGCCGCTGGCAGGGCGTGAAGATGCCCCGATAGCGGCCTCGATCTCGAAGCGATCGAGTCCACCCTGTTGCTCTACCCTCTAGCGCTGCCACTCGAGCCACATCTCGAAGAGCTTCTTCAGCCGCGGGGTGAGGCGGGTCCGGTTGTAGAGATCACCCACCCTGCGGATGGCCTCGGATCGCGTGGGATAGGGGTGGATCGTGCTCGCCACCTTTTTCAGCCCGAGCCCGTGGGTCATCGCAAGCGTCACCTCGGAAATCATGTCGCCCGCGTTCGCCGCGACGATGGTGGCCCCAGCGATCTTGTCCGTCCCTTTGCGAACGTGGATCCGGACCAAGCCGTGCGTTTCCCCTTCCAAGATCGCCCGGTCGACGTCGCTCAGCTCTATCGCGAACGTGTCCAGCTCGACTCCCTGCTCTCGTGCCTCCTTTTCGTAGAACCCGACGTGGGCTATTTCCGGCTCGGTGTACGTGCACCACGGGATGGTCAGGGCACTGGCCTTGGCGCGGCCGAAAAAGAGGGCGTTCTGGATGACGATCCGCGCCATGAAATCGGCCGCGTGGGTGAACTGGTACCGTGAACAGATATCTCCCGCGGCGAATATCCGCGGGTTGGTCGTTTGCAGCCGGTCATTGACCTTGACGCCCTTTTCCGAGAATTCGACCCCAGCCTTTTCGAGGTCTAGTCCTTCTACGTTCGGTGCCCGGCCGACAGCGACGAGCAGCCTATCGACGACTTCGTCGTACCCTCTTCCGTGTGATTCCACCGTCAGTCGCACGCCCGCGGATTCGACCTTGGCCAATCGCAGGGCCCGCCCGCAACAGAGCAACTTGACACCGTCTCTTTCCATCGATTCCTGGACGATGGCAGCCGCATCCCGATCCTCTCGCGGCAAAATCCCGTGCATCGCCTCGACGAGGAAGACCTCCGTGCCCAGCCGGGCGAAGGTTTGCGCCATCTCGGAGCCGATCGGGCCGGCACCGATGATCGCCATCCGCCGCGGTGGGTCGGTAAGCGAAAAAACCGTCTCGTTGGTCAGGTAATCCACCTCTTCCAGGCCCGGTATCGCCGGTGCCGAGGCCCTCGCTCCGGTTGCGATGACCGCTTTCTTGAAGGCCAGTTTGTCACCGCCGACCTCGATCGTGCTCGCATCGACGAACCTTGCCTGGCCGAGGAACACGTCGACACCCAGGTCGGTAAACCGCCTGACCGAGTCATTAGGAGCAATCCGTGCCCGGAGCCGGCGCATCCGCTCCATGGCCTGGCCGAAATCGATCCGCGCGCCGTTGAGCACCGAGATACCGAACTCGCCAGCGTCCCGCACGGACGCCGCTCGGCGCGCGGCGCTGATCAGCGCCTTTGACGGTACACAGCCAAAGTTGAGACAATCGCCACCCATGAGATGGCGTTCGATCAACGCCACCTTCGCCCCCAAACCGGCGGCCCCCGCCGCGGTAACGAGCCCCGCCGTGCCCGCTCCGATCACGACGAGATTGTAGCGGCCCGCCGGCTTGGGATTCATCCAGTCAGGCGGATGGACGTGCGCTTCAAGCTCGCGATTGTGGTTATCTTGGGGCTGCATCCGATCGAAGTTTTTCATGGGTCTTTCTCTGTTCTCTGTATCCGTTAGCGCAAGGTTTCTCACTTTTCCAGGGCGCCGAGCTCTCCCAGCTCGGCTACCAGCGCGGCCAGGAAGAGATCCTCGAGCACGCCGTTGGATGTGAGTGGCTTCCAGTCGGTCCCGAAATCCGCCGGCCCGGTGGTTGTCTCTAGCGAGGCCTTCCCGTACTGAATTTCGCCCCGACGCTCGACCCTTGCTTGAACCGCGGCGGTAACCTCGACCTTGGTTCGACCGGCACTGACCGGCGTCAGGTGAACAACGAGCCGCTCGCGCGCCGCCGAATAAGTGTCCCGCTCGACGGCGAAACGGGCGATCCCGCCGTTTCTTGAAAGGGCCTCCGTGCAGAGGTAAAGACCGACGAGATTCCCGAGGTAGGGCACCGAACGCAGCAGCTCGATTGTCCGCACGCCACGCCCATCATTCCACTCGAGCGCAATGCGTGGCTCGGCCAGAATGCCCAGCAAGAACGGCACGATCCCGCCGGGCCTGAACCCGGTTCGTTGCAGCTCGTGTTGGGTCAGGCTCATCGGGACATACGGCTCGCAGCGTGGCGTAGCGCCGCCGGCAGCGGCTCGCGCAGGGTGCACCGCAGCCGCTATTATGGCGCAGCAAGCGAGTATGGATATGCTCTTGTCAGTCATTGACCCCTTCTCGTTGGGAGTTAGATGCACCCAGTCGCCAGGACGTTGCGCCGGCAGGGCCGACCTCGGCCGATCGTCTAAACGAGACGCTGTCGTATCATTCGATACACAAACCGAAACCCGGCGAGCACGCTGTGGTCGAGACTCGGCTGATCGCCGTTCACGGCCTAAAAGACCGGGAGCTGGACCGAGACCTCGAGGAGGAATCGTTCCGTTGCGATCCATTGCAGGCCAGGCGCCAGCAGTAGGTCGTCACCGCCGCTGTCTCGCACCGCGAGCCCGCGGAAATCGGTGCGCTCCCGGTGGACGTAAGAGAGCTCGAGTAAAGTCAGGAGCTCAAAGCCCCGGCTGCGCGTCCAACGGGGCAAGAGGAAGAACTCGCCGTCCACGCTCGCGGTGAGCTCGTCGCCAAGTTGGACGCTCCCTCCTCCGTTGCGCCGGCGGTATGAGATACCGCCAGCGAGGTTGTAGCGGGTCGTGAAGCGCCCGCCTGCTACGTCAAAGATAACGTCCGTTGTACCGCTGCCCGGTTGAAGCGCCCGCCGCACGGGCGCGGGCACCGCAAGCCGCAGGCGGCGATCGGTCGCGCCGGTGGGCACACTGAGGCCGAGCTGGACCGACGCTTGGTCCCAACGCCCGGCATGCGGACGGCTTAGGAACTTGTATCGGCCAAATAGCATGAGGTCACCGGCGCCGCGCGTGACATCGCTTCCCTCCGCGGTGGACAGCCGCCGCTCGACATAGAAAAGTTCGAGTCCAAACGCAGAGTTGGTTGTTCGACTGTACAGAACTGCGGCTGGCACCATGAGTGTCGAGACCTCGGCGCCGCCCCCGCTGGCCTCGTTGAAAACCGTGCGGCCGACCAGAGCGCTGCCAGAGAAAATTCCGGTGCCCGGGTCGCGTGTCCAGATCGGGAATGCGGGCGCGGGCCCGGCAAGCAGAAGGGCGAGCCAGATCCCAGTGGTCGGGCCGAGACGATATCCCACCGGAGCTCTGGTCGTCATTACCACACTAAGAGCACGAAATGACGAGAAGTACAGCACCCTTTCACCTGTCATGCCAGCCAAAGCGCCAAGCGCCTCAAACGCCGCGCATCCCGCCAGTGGACGACCGGCTGCGTGCTTGCACGCGAATCGCGGCGCAGGGCGCACGCGGAGTAACACGCCTTGCATCCGAGATCGATCGTCACAGCAGCTGTTCGGGAACCAACTTGTAGCGAATGGTCAGGCCAGCGAGCCGGTAAACCAGTGCAGTGCTGAACCCAGCCGCGACGGCGGCCCCGGCAACCAACAGCGCAAGCGTGATCGCCGCCTGCTTCCCGAGATCACGGTGTAGGCGCAGTAGCCGGACCGGCGTCACTGGGGCGGCGCAAAAGAAAGCTACCAGCCCCGCGTGAGCCAACCCGACCTTCCATAGATACGTTCCGATGAACGGTGTGGCCGCCGGCGAAGGATTGAGCAGCAAGGCGAGCATTACGCCGATCAACCCGTTCAGAAGTTGCGCCGCCATACGTCCGTTGACGAGGGTCGCTGGCGTTACGGCCCACGAAGAGAGGCCCCATGCAGCGATCGCGCCGCCTGCGAGCAGACCGTAGGCGATCGCGGGCCCGTTGCGGATGAACTCGAGCGATAGGGCGCGCGTCGCCGTAATGGGCTGTGGTGCGTCCTCCCGTGGGCGGAGAGTCATCGCAACTGACAAGGGGAGCCACCGGGCGACGACGGTGGCGAGCGCAGCGGCAATCACGCCTCCAAGCACCACCGACCCGAGGGCGTCCTTGCCGAGCAACGGGCCAAGCAAGATCAGATGGTACGGAGTAAATACGTGCGTTCCAATTAGCAGGGCGGGCGCTGCCTCAGGATGAAGCCGTGCGGCCCAGATGATCGCCGCGAGGTCCGCCTTGGCAGACGGCATCGCAATACCTGCTGACAGCACGCGCCAGAACGTTTGGCGGCTTCCACAAGATGGCCCCGAAGGCGCAAGCCACCGGGCGAGAGCGCCGCCCGAAACGGCCACCACCAGCGCGCCACGGTACGCCAGAAGATACCCGGCCGTAGCGGCGGCGACGTTCCATATCTCACGCAGGAATTCCGTCAGCGTCACGGCGGCTGCCGGGAATCGAGCACGTCCACCTTCTCGACCTTGTAGCCCGCGTCTTCGATGGCCTGCTCGAGGCGCGCGACATCGATCGCCTTGCCGGGCCGTGCGGCGAGCTCGACCGTGCCGGATCCGATGTCGACCCTGATCTCGCCTGCTGGCGGAGCGAATTCGAGGCGGCTCACGGCCGCCTTCACGTTATACGCTCAAAACCCTCACACGATCCCCGCAACGTGCAGCCGGACGCGCTTTACGCCGGCCCCCGGCTTGACGTCTTCGCCCGCGTGCGCGGCCGCTCCGAAGGCCGCCAGGAGAAGCACTGTTATTGCGGCTCTCTTTCGGTGTGTCATCTCTTTCTTCCTCGTTGTCGGGGTCGTCCCGCCGGCGCCAGGCCCGCCCGCTCTGCGCCTTGCTTGCGAACCGAAGAATCGCCTCGATCGGAAGGTCGCGTGCCGATCCGCTCCTGCATTGCCTCTTTTTCGTAGCTTCGCACGTCGGCGAGGCAGCAGCGGCCCGATGGGTTCTTCACCTCGCAAGCGCACCGTCCGGCCTTGATCTCACGGGCGATAGCAGTGGAAACCGTCGAGGATCCGCGCGTAGCGATCTCCTCTGCGATCGCGCGACGAGTGTGACCGAAGCAGTAGCAGAGCGGCACGTCCGGGCCCGGATCCTTCGCGCTTACCGGCACGCGAACCCCCGTGCGCTCGACAACCGTCCCAGCATCATCGTAATAGACAACCGGGCACTCCGGCGTGGGGCAGTAACGATAACGATCGTGCACCGGCAGGGCAGTGGCTACCGAAGGTATCGCCAGCGCTGCGATGGTTCGGTGCCGCACCGCCCTTCCTACCTTCCCGCATCGGGGGCAGGTCACCGTGGCGGGTGCCCGGCTTGCCGGGGCACAGCAATCGAAGGTATGGTTCACTCTACCTCGGCAACCGTCGCCGTGAACCCGGCTCTGCCAACGGCGGCGACAAGCGCTTCGGCACTGACCGCTTCGTCCGCCAGCACGACGACGCGCCGTTCGTCGAGCGACACTTCTACGCTTTTCACGCCGGTCACCTCTTTGAGCGCCCGTGTCACCGCCGGCGCACACAGACTGCACGTCATGTCCCGGATAGCGAGCGTCGTGGTTACGTCCCCGGCGAGGGCGGCCACCGGAGCTAGCGACCCAAGCGCAGAGAATGCCAGGAGCAAAAATTCGACCGTCCGCTTCATTCCCAGACCTCCTCTCTCAAGATCCGACGTAAAGAAGAACCAGCTTCGGATAGAGGATCGCCAATACCAGCCCACCCAGCGCGATCCAGAGCATCTTCCTCGCTCGCGCTGAGCGCAGCTCGCATGCTCCAGCGCAGGCGCCGCCGCCCGATCTGCCAGCCTGCCGCAGGTATAGCCGGTAGAAGCCGTATCCCCAGAAACCGAAGCCGGTAGCGATGAAGTAGGGGCGGTAGGGCTCGAGCACGTGCAGCACACCTAGCGCTCCCACTGTCGTGCCGAAGAGGAGAAAGAGCACGGGCGTCACGCAGCAGGAGCCGATGAGGGCTGCCGATGCCATGGTGCCGACCGCTCCGAGATGGTCCTTCATTGCCATGTTTGTCGACCTCCACTACGCCTCTAACGCTTGCACCTAGGTGCAATGTCAAGACGCTTGTCGTAATAATGCGCCGCAGCCGGGCGGTTACCTGCAAGGCCGCGACGGCTTACCGCAACCTCTGGCCGCGACTCCCCGGTAACTGGGATGCAGACGGTGGAAAAACGTTGCAAGCATCGAGTCGCGTCCGGGCGGCCGCGCCTCGTCAACCGATCGATCTTTCCGGCAAATCCGCTCGCGCGGGGACGGTTGCGGGCTGGGGATGTGGGCAAAGCAGGCGCCCGGTGGATTCTTGCGCTATTTTTGCGGCTCGGGGAACTTTCCCGCCCCCCTCGTCCGTCATAAGGGAAGGGAAGGCAGGCATGACTCGAGCGGAGTTCGCGACCCTGGCGCTTTCGTACCTCGAAGAGGTAACGGCGTATGCGCGCAACCTTGCGCGCAGCGGGTGGGAGGCTGACGATCTGGTCCAAGCGGCTTACGAGCGAGCCCTCTCCAAATGGAGAGGCCTTCGCGACCCGGCGTTCTGCCGGGCCTGGTTGTTTCAGATCGTTCGCAATCTTCACCTCGATCGCGTGCGCGCCCGCTCTGCCCGGCCCGAGATTCATCTCGTCGAGTCGAGCGGCGAAACCACGCTGCCGCCAGTCGTCGACCCGGAAACGGTGGAGCGCCTTGCGGCGCGCGAGCTCAAGAGCGCGCTCGGACGCCTGCCCGAGGAGCAACGCCAAGCGGTGTTATTGAGCGATTTGTGGGGCTTCCGCTACGGCGAGATCGCGCAAATCACGAACGTGCCGATAGGTACGGTGCGCTCCAGAATCGCGCGGGGCCGCGCCGCCCTGGCTAGGCTGCTCGCCAGCGGTGGGCGCCAGGAGCACAAACTGCGAGGGCAACCATGACCTGTCTCGATCTCCTCGAGGCGATCTCTGCCTACATCGACGGTGAAGCGACCCGAGAGGAGCGCCTTGCGGTGGAACGGCACGTCGCTTCGTGTGCAGAGTGCGCTGCCCGGCTCGGAAGTTTTCGCGCTCTCAAGCACGCGGTCGCCCGTTTGGAAGGGCGCACGGTACCGCCCGAGGCCCTCAAGGCCAGAGTCGAGGCTCTGCGCTTTGGCCCGGTGCGGCTTGGCGCCCGATTCGGCCGCATGATGGCCGCAGCAGGATTGGTGGCAGCTACCCTGGTGGTGTTGTTGGCTGTTTGGCGCCACGAGGGTGCGAGACCGCCGCTTCCCCGGCAGTTGATCGCCGACCACCTTCGTTCCGGACCCGACCTCGTGCCGGCCGAGGTCGCATCGGCGGACCCGGACGAGGTCCTGCGTTTCTTCGAGGCCAAGGTGCCGTTCGATCCTGTGGTGCCCCCGTTGGGTGCGGCTAAGCTCATCGGCGGGCGCTTGTGCAAGATCGAGGGGCGCAAGGTAGAGCTTCTCTTTTACGAGCTTGGGGATCGCAGGTTTTCCCTCTACGTCTCGGATCGGCCCGCGGGCATGCGGGCGTGCCACAGAAGCGGCGAGTATGCTGTCTGTGCGAAACGGCGGGGCCGCCTCCTCCTCATGCTCGTCGGGCGAGCTACCGAGCACGAGCTTCGCGCGCTCTTGAACGAGGCGACTCTGTGAGGCCGAAGCTTTCTTTGGACGGCGACGCCAGCCCATGGTTTTTCCCGCGCCGCCGCGGGCCGGATCGCGCGGCACCCGGCGGGGGCATCGGGAAGAGGAGGGCGCGATGAAACTCGTGCGGGCCGCGCTCGACGCGCCCTACGCGGTCGCCGTGGCAATGCTAGCGGTGATCGTCCTCGGTCTCACGAGCGTCGCTCGCATGCCGGTGGACATGCTGCCGCAGTTTCAGGCGCCGGCGGTTCAGGTCGTGACCTTTTATCCTGGAATGCCCGTCGAGGTGATGGAAAAGGACATCACCACGCGCCTGGAGCGCTGGACCGGGCAGTCCGCCGGTATTGCGCGCCAGGAGTCCCGCTCGATGGTAGGTGTGTCCATCGTCAAGGATTTCTTTCACGAAGAGGTAGACCCTGCCTCGGCTATCGCGCAGGTGAGCTCCTACGCCATGTCGGACCTCTTCTACCTGCCGCCCGGCACCATCCCGCCGATGGTCATGCCGTTCGATCCCACGGCCACCGTGCCGCTTGCGCTCATCACCGTCTCGAGTCCGAAGTTCGACGAAACCAAACTCTACGACGTTGCCTATTTCGACCTGCGCAACCGGCTGCAGGGAATCTCCGGTGTCATCGCCCCGGCGGTTTACGGCGGAAAGCTCAGGCGCATCCTTGCCTATGTCGAGCCGGATCGGCTTCAGGCTCGCGGGCTCTCCCCTATGGACGTCGTGGAGGCGCTCAAGAATTTCAGCACCCTGATTCCGACAGGCAACGCCAAATTCGGGGCGCTCGATTACCAGCTCATCACCAACGGAATGCCGAGGAACGTCGCCGACATGAACGCCTTTCCCATCAAGATCGAACGCGGCACGACGGTTTTGATGCGCGACGTCGGCGAGGTTCGGGACTCCCATCAGATCCAAACGAACGTGGTGCGCATCGCCGCCGCGCCGGACCTCGAGAGCAAGCGCCAGGTGTACATTCCCATTTATCGCCAGCCTGGTTCCAACACCATCGAGATCGTCGATGGCGTCCGCGCCGCCCTGGGCTCGATCCTGGAGCGGCTGCCGCAAGGGATAAATTTGGACGTGGTGATGGATCAATCGGTGTACGTTCGCCGCGCGATCGGCAGCCTCGTGAGCGAAGGCTTGCTGGGCGGGGGGCTCGCCGCCCTGATGGTCCTGCTCTTCATCGGCAGCTTGCGCTCGACGCTCGTGATCAGCCTGGCGATCCCTCTCTCCATCCTCGCGGCGTTCATCGGCCTCTACTTCGGCGGTCACTCGATCAACGCGATGGTGCTCGGTGGCTTGGCGCTCGCCGTCGGGCGTCTCGTCGACGACGCTATCGTCGTGCTGGAAAATACGGATCGGCATTTGAAGATGGGCAAGTCGCCGAGGCAGGCTGCGCTCGACGGGGCCGGCGAGGTCGCGATGCCGGTCCTCGTAGCCACGATCACGACCATCGTCGTTTTCTTTCCCGTTGTTTTTCTTACCGGTATCGGGAAGTTTCTCTTCACTCCTCTGGCGTTGGCGGTGGCGTGCTCGATCGGTGCTTCGTATTTCGTGGCGATGATGGTGGTGCCGGTTCACTGCGCGCTCTTCCTGGGGAGGGACGCGAGCGAAGCGGTGGCGCGGGGTCGCCTCTCGAACGCGTTCGAGTGGGCGTTCGACGGCCTGCGCGCCTCCTACCGCGCGGGGTTGCGGTGGGCCTTGACCCACAAGACGAGAACGCTGGGATCGGCCGGGGCGCTCCTTGCCCTCTCGCTCGCACTGGCACCGTTTATCGGCTGGGAACTTTTCCCCGAGGTGGACGCAGGCCAAATATCTATCCGCATGCGAGCCCCGTCCGGGACGCGCATCGAAAGCATGGAGGAGCTGGTTTCGCGGGTCGAAGAGGGGATCAAGAACGCCATCGCCGAAGGGGAGCTTCGGATGCTCATTGCGAACATCGGCGTGCTCATGGATTGGCCGGCGGCGTACACTCCCAACGCCGGCCCCCAGGACGCCTTTATCGAGGTCCAGCTCGCGGACGATCGTTCCGCGAGCGCCCAGGAGTACGCAGGGCAGCTACGCCAGCGTCTGGCGGGGGCGATGCCCGGAGTGGATTTCTCCTTCCATACCGGGGGACTCGTCTCGGCGGCTCTCAACTTCGGGCTGCCGTCGCCCATCGACGTGCAGATACTAGGCAACGACCTCCATGTTGCACACGGCATCGCCGAAAAGGCGCGGCGGATCATGGCTGGCGTGCCCGGCGCGGTCGACGTCCGCATCCAGCAGCGCCTCGACTATCCCGCTATCGACGTGAAGGTCGACCGCCTGCGGGCCGCGCAGTTGGGTCTGACCCCCAAGGCTGTGGTACAAAATATCGTGAGCAGCATGAACTCCTCGATCAACTTCGACCCGGCGTTCTGGATCGATTTCAGCAACGGCAATCACTACTTCCTGGGGGTCCAGTACCGCGAGGAGAAGATCGAGTCGCTCAGCACGCTGGGGGACATCCCGCTCACACCGGGCCACCGTGGCGTTTCGCAGCCCGAGCGGAATGGCTGGCGTGGCGGAAGGGCGGCGCCGACGCTCGAGGAACGCGGCCTGCCGGTGACCCTGCGCAATATCGCGACTTTCGAACGCACCACGGCGCCGACGGAGGTCAACCACATGAACATCAGCCGCGTGGTCGACGTTTTCGCCAACGTGGCCGGGCGTGACGTCGGGAGCGTCGCTTCCGAGATCGAAAGCCGTCTCGAGCCACTCGAGGCCGAGCTCCCTGCCGGCTACTCGATCGCCGTTCGTGGCGAGGTACAGAGCATGCGCGAATCCTTCTCCAGTCTCGGGTTCGGGTTCATGCTCGCCAGCATACTCGTCTACCTGGTCATGGTCGCGCAATTTCGTTCCTTCCTCGACCCTTTCATTATCATGTTCGCAGTACCACTGGGCCTGATCGGCGTGGTGGCGATTTTGCTGGCGACGGGTACGACCCTCAATGTTCAGTCGTTCATGGGGGTGATCTTCATGGTGGGCATAGCGGTATCGAACTCCATCCTTCTGGTGGAATTTGCCGACCGCCTGCGCGCGCATGGCAGGGACCTCGACGAAGCCGTCATCGAGGCGGCCGCTATCCGACTGCGCCCGATCCTGATGACCTCGCTTGCAGCGGTGCTCGGTCTCCTGCCGATGGCGATCGGCTTCGGCCACGGAGCCGAGGCCAATGTCCCGCTCGCGCGCGCCGTCGTTGGCGGTCTTTCCGTATCGACGGCTTTGACTTTGTTCGTGGTACCCGTGCTCTATCGCTGGCTCAAAGTGGGGAACCGGCGCGGCTCCCAAGGGGTGATCGCATGACTGCGGCTCAACGCCCGAGCGACTGCCCTCGCACGTCGGCCCGTCACAGGAGCTTGCGGCGATTCATGCTGGGGCCGCTCATCTTGGCCCCCGCCATGGCGGGATGCTTCGGCTCTTCGGGCGAGACGGCGGGCGCGGTGGGTGCCGGGGCTCCCGTTGCCGTAAAAGTGATCCGCGCCGAGCGCGCCGACGTGTCCCGCACAATCACCCTGCCCGCAACCGTCGAAGCGTTCGAGGTAGCACCCCTTCACGCGAAGGTGTCCGGGTATCTCAAGGAAATCGCGGTGGACATCGGCGACCGGGTAACCCGCGAAGAGGTGCTGGCCGTCCTCGACGTGCCGGAAATGTCCGCGGAGTACGCCGCGGCCGAGGGGCGGCTGGCAGAGGCGAGGGCGCAGCAGGCGAAGGCACAGGCGGATCTCGCCTTGCAAACGCTCGTCGTCCAGCGCCACCGCGCCTTGCGAGAGCGGGGTGCCGTCACGCAGCAGGACCTCGATGAGGCGCAGGCGAGGCACAGAGCGGCGCGGGCTGCGCTGGAGCTGGCTTCGGCGCAAGTGAAGAGCGCCGCTGCGGAGTTGGAGCGACTCCGCGCTCTGATGCAGTACGCAACCATCAGGGCTCCGTTCGATGGCGTCGTCATCGAGCGACGCGCCGACCCTGGTGGTTTGATTCAGGCGGGCACCAGCAGCGCCAGCGTTGTTCCGATCCTTACAGTTGCACGCACAGACCGGGTGCGCGTATTCGTCGACATTCCAGAGAGCGAGGTCCGCTACGTCGACTCGAGCGACCATGCGACGTTTGCACCGAAGGCGTTGGAAGGCCTAACGTTCAGCGAGCGGTTGACCAGGTTCGCCCGCGCGCTCAGCCCATCGACCGGCACCATGCGCGCCGAGATCGATTTCGTGAACCCGGATGGACGGCTCTATCCTGGCATGTACGGGATGCTGACGCTCCAGCTCGAAACGCACCGCAATGCCGTCACGTTGCCGTCGGCAGCAGTTACCGTCGACAAACGGGGAAGGTCGTATTTGTGGGTGGTCGAGAACGGGTTGGCTCGCCGCAAGATGGTTCGCACCGGCTTAGACGACGGCATCCGAGTGGAGATAGTCGAAGGACTCTCGGGAGGCGAGCAGTGCATCTCGGGGGTGTCGGGCGCCGTGAGCGACGGGGCTGCGGTCCGCGTGATTGGCGTAGACACCACTGGAGCTTCTCCCTCGTGAAAGGCGGCGGCGGTTCAGCTCCTTGGGTAGTGCTTGCCTTCGCTGTCGTGGCTCTGCTCGTGCTCCTGGCTCCGAACCGCCATGTGCTGGCCGCAGGGCAGGCGAGACGGTCGGCCGAGCCCCCGCCCAGCGCGTCTGCGCCGATCGAGGTCCACCCGTTCGAAACCCGCTGGTCGAGCGGTGTTCGAGAGCTTCCCATCGATTACGCGAGCGCGATTCGGCTCGGGGCGACAAGGAGCCTCGACATCCTCGTGGCGCGGGCTCGCCTGGAAGAGCGGCGCGGCGAGCGGGCGAGCAGGGCTGGCGCGCTGCTACCCTCGTTGTCGAGCGCCTTTCGGGCCCAGCGTATCGATGGGGAGATTCAAGCCTCCTTCGGCGAGCTCGACCGCCGTTCTTTCAGTACCATCGAGCCAGAGATTGCCGTCGCTCTTCGCTTCAATCCAGGTGCATCGGTCTTCGATCTGCTCGCCGCGCACAAGCGGGTCCAAGCCGCGCACGAGCACGAGGATCAAGTCGCGCAGGAAGCCCTTGCGGTGGTGGCGACGCTCTACTTCGGCCTGCTCCGCGCACGGGTCGAGGTCGATATCGCTCGCGCCGAGATCGAAACGGCTGGCGAGTTGGTCCGCCTGGCTCGCGACCGGCACGAGCTCGGTGTCGGGCTCGAAGTCGATGTCGCACGCGCGAAGGCGCGCTTGGCGCGCGCGGAAGTCGGGCGTGCGGCTGCCGAAGAGAGGTTTCGTTCGGCATCGGCCGATCTTTCCGAAGCGCTGCAGCTCGAACCGCAGGTTCTTCTGCGCCCGAGGGAGCGCGAGGTACGGCTAGCGTCGTTCGTGGACGCTGAGCAGGACGTGGAAGTGTTGCTCGCGACTGCCCTCGATCGCCGGCCCGGGCTGCGCGAGCTTGCGCTGGAACTGGATGCGGCCCGCGATAGGCAAAGGGCGGCACGGTGGGCCGCGCTCGGTCCGGAGGTTTTTGGGACCTTCGAGGAGAGCGCCATTGGACGAAGCCTAGACGTGAATAATCGCCAGATTTACGGAGGGCTCATCGGCTGGACTTTCTCGCCGTCTTCGATCGGTGAACTTCGCGCGGCATCGGCCCGGGCCGAACGGGTCCGCCTCGAGCGCCAAAGGGTCGAGCAGCGTATCGTGAGCGAGCTGGTGAAGACGCGCGATCGTGTGCTTGCCGCTCAGGGGAGGATCTCGGCCGCCCGCCGAGGTGTGCGCGCAGCCGAGCAATCGCTTAAGCTTAGCCGCGACCGCTTCCGAAGCGGGGTGGGCCTTGCGCTGGACGTGCTCGAAGCGCAGGAGGCTTTGACCGGGGCACGCACGGAGCTTGTCGCTGCCCTCGTCGACTGCAATGTCGCGCAAGTGCGACTTCTCTTCGCATTGGGCGAGGCCACCGAAAAGAGACTCGTCGGCGGGCTGGATCGGTAGGCGAGGTGTAGCTGCCGCTAGCTCGTCTGCCGCAGCCACGTCTGCATATCGAAGTACTCGCGCCACGCGCTGATCTTTCCCTCGCGTACCTCGAAGACACCCACTACAGGAAGCTCTACACTTTTGCCGGCCATGACGAACCTGTCCACTCGCTCGGTGAAAACCACCGAGCCTGCGGAGGCCATGTGGCGTATCTGCCAATCTATTTTCTCCGCCGGTGGAACGAACATTTGGAAAACCTGGCGAATACTGTCTCGCCCCTGCACCGGCGGCATGGGCATGTTGTGGTAGATCGCGTCATCGGTAAAAAAACCAAGGAGCTCCTCGATGTCGCGGCGCGACCAAGCGGTGCAAAAATCACGCACCAGTTTCTCGTTCTCGGGATTCATCGCTGGGCTCCTTCCGCGCGAGGCATTTGCAGGTCTCTCTCGCTTTCGCTTGCCGTGCTGAGGGAACGGAGAATGCTTGGGGAGACCGCTTCCGCGTTCGCGCCCTTTTTGTTCGTCCGCCCCGGGGTGCGGGTCGCGACCTCTGGCGGCGTCACGCCGCCACCGTGGACCATTGCGCTCTTCAAGCCGCGCTCTCCGTCGAGCCAGCCGCCTGGCGCCGGTAGATGTAACGCGGGTCGTTCCAGTCTCGCACCGGCTTGGGTTCGGGGGGCACCTGCGTGATGAGGCAGAAGTCGGTTGCATAGCGTGCCGCAAGCGGAGCGGGTGCGAGATCGAGCGCCTGAAGCTCATCCACTAGCGGATGGTTGCCAAGATCGAGTCGAGCGGATCGCCGGCCGTAGCGCGTTCCCACTCGCATCCGATTCTTGTAGGGGACTGTGTACAGCCGCCCGTCAAAGGGGCTGAGAGAGTAGACCTCGAAGCCATGCTCCCTCTGGCGCAGCCGCCGTGGCTTTTGGACGGCCAGGGAGAAGAGCGTGCAGCCTCCCTCGGTCACGGTGCAAGACCGCCATGTCGGCTGCTCATCGTACGATGTGCGCGCGATGAACTTCGGAAAACCCAGAAGCTCCCAGCCGACGATGCGAGCGATCTCGGTAGTGACGCCAATGTGCGTGAGATAGATGCCGAAACCTGGCCAGCGCTCCTGCAGGAGCGCTGGAAGCAAAGGGATGTCCGCACGGTGGCCTAGCTGTACCGGAATCACGATCATGAATTCACGGTACGGGCCGATCGACTTGCGCCGGTACTCGAGCGCCACGATAAAAAGCAGCGCCCGCCCTGGCGTCAGGCGCAAGGGGCGCAAGTCGGCAGCCGGGATCAGGGATCGCGCCTTCGCGGCACTGACGGTAAAGGTCGCAAGCATCATCTCGCCTTCGTAGCCGCACAGAGGCAACTCCACTGCCGTGCCGTCGGAAAGGCGAAAGGGTCGCCCCGCTGCCTCGGCCGCCACAAAAAAGTCATCGCTAGACATACGATCTCCTCCCTTCCAGGGTGAATGCGATCACGATCGTTCCTTGAGTCCGTCTTCTTTCCAGGTACTCATGGTCATCCGCACCTGCGGTCTAGGTTGAGCTTTGCCAACCTGCGAGCCGGAACGAAGCCGCGGGCACAAAGCCATGCCACGGTTCGCGTTAGTGTTTCGCGCGCCGGCCGAGGCTCGAAGCCCAGCTCCCGGCGCGCCTTGTGGGACGGCATGTTCTGATAGCGGCCCCCGAACTCAGCCACAGTCGCGCGATCGACGAGAGGGCGGCGGTGCGAAAGCCGGGCGATGGCCTCGAAGAGAAGTGCCAAGATCGTCATTACGCTTACGGGGAACTCGGCGATCGGCGGCGTAAGGCCGGTAATCCGGGATAGCTCTGCGTAGAAAGCTCGCAGCGTGAGGTGCTCTCCGGCCAGGAGATAGCGCTCCCCAACCCTCCCCGACGCCAGCGCGGCGAGGATGCCGCTGGCTACATCGTCGACGTCGGTGATCGGGAAGCCCGCCGGGAAGATGAACGGCTGGCCACGAAGCAAATAGTCGTGGACCGCTTTGACCGAGTCCGACACGCGCTGAAAGCCCGGACCGAGAACGAGGCCGGGATTGACGACCACGACACCGGCACACCCATCGCGCGCGCGAGCCAAAGCGACTTTTTCTGCTTCGAGCTTGGCGCGCAGGTACTCTGTGCGAGGAAAGCCCGCCATGCGAGTCTCGTCGATCTCCTCGTCGGGCCGCCGGCCGAATTCGACCGTGCCCGAAGTGCTCACGTGGACAACGCGCGCCACCCCCTGGCGCGCGGCCGCCTCGAGGACGTTTCTTGTGCCTTCTACCGTGGGCCGGATGATCTCGCTTTGCGGGTCGCGGGCCCACATGGCAAACCCAGCCGCGCAGTGGACGATGGCCGCACACCCCTTCGCGGCCCGCTCCACACCCTCGTAGTCCAGTAGGTCCGCGACGGCAACTTGGATTCCGTGGCCTGGCACGGCGCCAAGCCGCGCAGCGTCGCGCACCAGCGCTCGCACGCTCTCACCCCTGTTTACGAGGTGTCGCACCATGGCGCCGCCGAGATGCCGGGTAGCGCCGGTAACCAGAATCATCCTGCGGCTCCTTTCCCCATCTGTGCTTGGGTTTGTGCGATGGTACTGCCACGACGGGCGAGCGTGCGAAAGCTCAGGATCGGCCAGCCGTGCGCGAGCGCGGCCTTTCGCAGGTGCCGGTCGGGTTTGACCGCGCGGGGATGCCCGACTCGCCGCAACAGCGGCAGATCGGTTACGCTGTCGGTGTAGAAGTACGAGAGCAGGAGCGAAAGCCCGTGCGCTCGGGCAAACGCCTCGGCGAGCTGGCGCTTCCCTTCTCCCCAACATGCCGGCTCGAGCACTCGTCCGGTGACGATCCCATCTGCGACCTCACCGTCGGTATAGAGCGCATCGCCTACGGAGAGGTGCCCGGCCAGGGCTTCTATCACCATTCGCGGCGCGCTCGACACCAGGACTACGCGGTGGCCCGCGCGCCGGTGGGTATCGATCGCGGAAAGCGCTTCCGAGTAGATCCGGCCGCTTATCGTCTCGCGCACACACGCTCGGCCCCACTCCATGACGTCGTCGAAGCATCGCCCTGCCACCAGGCGCGCTCCATGGCGGATAACCTCGCGGTAGTCAAGGCGGTGCAGTACGTGGCCAATCCAGTAATAAGCACCGCGGAGTGCAAAGTCGGAAAGGGGTATCTCGCCGCGGAGAGCGAGGAAGCGGCCTAGAAGAAGCGCCGTGTTACCGCATACGAGCGTATCGTCGACATCGAAGAACGCCGCAACCGGTTCCGACATAACCTCCCCCATAGAAGATCGTCCCGGGCGAGGGGAGATTCTATACGTATTGACATTCATACGTCAAATGTCTACTAAGCTGGGAGACATGGCCGCTCGGGCTTCAGACCGGCGCCGGCTGGGCGAGCGCGATGTGCGCGTGGCCATCCTCGAGGCGGCGCGCCGGCGCTTCTTGCGCTTTGGGCCGCGCAAGACCACGATGGAGGAGATCGCGCGTGAGGCGCGTCTTTCCCGGGCCACTGTGTACGCACATTTCCGCAACAAGGAAGACGTTTACGCGAAGCTTCTGGAGGCGGACGCGGAGGCGTTCATCCGCGAGGCAAAGAAGATCATCGCCAGCCGCCAGGACGCGGCTGAGAAACTAAGAGCCATGGTGGAGCTTACGCGCGTTACCTACACGCGCAATCACGTCATGCGGCAGGCAGTCACCGGGGATGGCGAGATGTGCCTGGAGCCGGTCGCGCGCGCTTTTACCCGTGCCCAGGAGAAACGCATCATCGGTTTGCTGCGCCGGGTGCTGGCGGAAGGAGTGGCAGAAGGCTCTTTTCGGCGCATCGATCCCGACCGCGTTGCGTACCTCATGTTCCACTTGGGAAGCTTTTTGGTGGAGCGCGAGACCTCCGGCCTCGCTGACTACCCCTTCGAGCAGATCATAGGCGTGATGGATGACGTTTTCGGCCGGGGGATCGCCCGAGCCGGCCGCAGCGCAACACGCGGGAGAACGCGACAATGGTGAGTTTCGCCCTGTCTGACGTTATTGAGGCCGTGCGCGATCTGATCCACCAGTTCGCCATAAGGGAGATGCGCCCAGTGGCGGCGAAGCATGATGAAGAGGAGTCCTTCCCCTGGGAAGTGCTCGAGCGGGCGAAGGAGGTCGGGATTCTCTTTGATTACGCCCGCCCGCAGGATGCCGCCGAGCAAGATGGGACCGACGATCCGATGTCGCAGGAGCGCAATTTGCTTTCTGCGGTAGCGGCCGAAGAGCTGGGCTGGGGCTGTGCCGGGATTACCCTGGCGATCCAAGGGACCGCCTTTGCAGCGTCACCCGTGCTGATGATGGGCAACGCCGAGCAGCGAGCGTTGTTCGCGGAGTGCTTGAAGGGGCGAGACGCCCAGGGCCATCTGAAGGTCGCAAGGCTGGCTCTGACAGAGCCGGACGCGGGCTCTGACATCTCTCGCCTAGCCACCACAGCGGTGCGTGATGGTGCTCATTACGTGCTCAACGGGCGCAAGCAGTTCGCCACGAACGGCAGTGTGGCCAGCGTCTATGTCGTTTGGGCTTCGGTCGACCGCGCGGCCGGGCGTGCCGGCATCCGCGCCTTTATCATCCCGCGTGGCACGCCTGGGCTCGTCCCGGGGAAGAAGGAGCGAAAGCTCGGGGTCCGCGCCTCGGACACGGCCTCGATTACGCTGGAGGACTGCAGGGTGCCCGCCGAGTGGATGCTGGGCCCGGATGGCGATAAACGCAGCGGCGCGAAACGGGTTCTGGACGTGACGCGGCCGCTGGTTGGTGCCCTGGCGGTCGGGGTTGCCCGCGCGGCGCTGGAAGTGGCGACCGAGTATGCGTGCGAGCGCGTACAGTTCGGGGAGCCAATTGCCTGCAAGCAAGGTGTCGCCTTCATGCTCGCGGAGATGGCTATGGAAATCGAGGCCGCACGCGGCCTGGTTTGGAAAGCGGTCTGGATGGCCGACCGGGGCATAGAGAATGCGGCGCTGGCTGCCATGGCGAAGGCGAAGGCTGCAGCCGTCGCGATGGATGTGACCACCAAGGCGGTGCAGATCCTGGGTGGCTACGGATTCTGCAAGGATTATCCCGTGGAGAAATGGTTTCGCGACGCCAAGATTATGGACATCTTCGAAGGGACCGGTCAGATCCAGCGGACGATCATTGCCCGGGCGCTCACCGGCCTCGACTGCAAATAGGGGGAAAAGCAGATGGTGGCGACGCTATTCCTTACCGCCGATGAACTGCTCACGACCACCCGCGCTGTCCGCCGCCGCCTCGACCTCACGCGGCCGGTCGAGCGTACCCTGATCGAGGAGTGTTTGGCGATCGCGCAGCAGGCGCCGACCTCCGCCAACATGCAAAACTGGCACTTCGTGGTGGTCACCGATCCAGCCAAGCGGGCGGCGCTTGCCGAGATCTATCGGCGCGGCTGGGAGGTGCACGTTACTCTGCCAATCGCCGCTCCTAACCTTAGGTTCGATGACGAGGCACGAAACGCAGCCCAGGCCCGGGTCGCCGCTTCCTCGCTCTACTTAGTCGAACATTTGCACGAGGTTCCGGTGCTCGTGATCCCTTGCATTCGCGGTCGTTCGAGCGGCGAGCGCACGGTCACGCAAAGCGCGCTCTGGGGTACAATCGCGCCGGCGGCGTGGAGCTTCATGCTCGCGGCGAGGGCACGCGGACTGGGGACTTGCTGGACGAGCGTTCACCTTTTCTTCGAGGAGGCGGCGGCGCTGCTTGGGATACCTTACGAGAAGGTCATGCAGGCATGCCTCATCCCGGTAGCGTACACAAAGGGCACGAATTTCAGGCCAGCCAAACGCGCGCCGCTGCACACGATGGTCCATTGGGAGGGCTGGTAGCGGTGCCAGAGCGAGGCGAATGCGCGGTGCAGAGACGTGGGCGGTCCTATCGCCACAGGTGTCCTTTACCCTGCCAATCGGCCTTCTTGTCGATCCCCTGATCGCCGCCGCGGCGACGAGCCTAAGCTCGGTTTCGCTGGTAGGTAACGCGCTGAGGCTGTGGAAGACTTCTTTGGAAAGCGCGGCCGGCTCGCTGCAGAGGGAGGACGGGAGGACTTCGGTCGGCGGTGGGCGGCTGTTATCGGCGGGGGCGGCTCGAGCTGAGCCGGCGGGAGGAGTGCGCGATCTCTAAAACCATGGGGTTCATATTGGGCTTTGCGTGGTTGGTCGCCGGGCCGGTGGGCGGCGCTGGTTGCGGGGGCGATGGAAGCGGTGGCGGTACCGTAGTTGTCACGGGAACGATTTCTGGGAGCAGCGGTGCGTTGGGGCAGGCCCTCGAGCGCCAGCATCTCGCCGGCGGCAGGATCACGGTGAGACTTACCGGTTCTCGCGGTGGCAGATATGAGACCAGCGCCGACCCCGAAGGCGGCCGCTTTGCCCTGAACCTTCGGGCGGGCAGCGCTACCTGATGAGCTTCGCCCTTCGGCAAAGCGGCGGGGAGCCGGAGCATTTCGGGGGCTACATGGTTTTTCCCTGTGGGGCGGCCGAGAACTCGATTTTTTGGCTCGAGCGGCCGCGAGGGCGCGTTGGATCTGGGCGAGATCCGCGTACGATTCGACGGAAGCTTCGCGCGGCCCGAGCACAATCCGCTTGCGATGACGGATAGCGACGGCGACGGCATGCACGACATCGCCGACCCCGACGCCCTTTGTGGAGACGTGGAAGATACCGACCATGACGGCTTTTTCGACGACGATCTCGACCGGGACGGCGATCACGACGACGGCATGGATATGGATGGGTTCCATGACGATCTGTCAAGCTCGCGAGAAATCTCGGATTGGGGCCGGAAAGATTCGCTATTGAGCAGTTATTCGATCCGCTCGCCGTGCTGACGAGGCTTAAGCGTCTGGCCTTCGACTTTCGCTTCGAGCCATAGCCTAGCGCAAAATGGTATTCCGGCATTTCTTTACGCCCGCCATTTCGTCACCTCTCTTTCGTAGAGGCATAGCGTCCTCTAACGTGCCTTCCCGGCCAGGATCTGGCGGCATGGTGGCCAGAATCTGGCGAGCGGACAGGAGCCACTCGGCGATGGATCTCGTTCTTTCCCTGGAAGAGCCGGGTTTCGGTCGAAGCTTTTCCTAGGCACGGAGATTGCGAAAAGCCTTGGCGGTACCGTGCCATGGCCTAAGAGGATTCGAGCATGAAGGTGGTGGTCATAGACAATGACGCGGCACTTCTGCGAAGCCTCCAGGTTCTGTTGGAGAGCCGCGGGCACGAGGTCGTCTGTCTTGCGGACGCGGCGGCGGTCGAAGAGGTGCTCGAACGCGCCCTTCCGGATGTTGTGCTCGTCGATCTCGTCTTGCCCGGCGCCTGGGGCCCAGACGTGATTCGAAGGATAAGGTCGCGCTGCGGTTGCGCCAGCCGTATCATCCTGATCTCAGGGCACACCGATCTCGTCGAGCGACTCGACCTCGAGGAAGAGGGGGTCGTTGCCTTTCTTCCAAAGCCGATAGATTACGCGACCCTTACCGGCCTGATCGAGGGAAGGGGAAAACGGGCACATTAGGGGAGGAGCTTGGTGCGCGCACTCGAGCTTGCAGTAAAAGACACCGTCGGGCGCCGCCGCCGCTTCTTCGTCTCCGTGGCCAGCCTCGCCATCGGAATAGCGATCTTCATGGGGACCAACCTTCTGAGCGAAGCTTTCGAGGAGAGGACGCGAGACGAGCTTACGCGCCTTGGCGCGAACATAGTGGTCTTGCCGGAGGCGGTGGCGGATCCGGCAAGCGGCGATCATCTTACCTTCCCGCAGGGTTACACCGATCGGATCAGGCACACGCCAAACGCGCACATGCTGCGGGCCGTCTCTGCCAAGCTCGCCACGAGCGCCCGCATTGGGGGCCGCGTGGTTCGGATCGAGGGGATAACGGCCGACGAGGCGCAGGTGAAGCTTTGGTGGCGCGTGGGCGGTCGGCTTGCAAGCAGCAGGATACCGCGTGAGCGGGAGATCATGTTGGGCTCCGAGCTAGCTTCACTACTGGAGGGAAGGAGTTCTGTGGAGCTTTTCGGGCGAAGATTCGAGGTAAGCGGCGTGCTCGATCCTACTGGGTCCGCAGACGACCGGAAAGCTTTCCTCTCGCTGGCGACGCTGCAAGAGCTTCTGGGTAAACCCGGGCGTGTCGATTCGATCGGTATTTCGACCGCCTGTATCTCCTGCCCGACCATGACCGTCTTCGATCATGCCCGGGAGATCGCCGAGGCGCTGCCGGCTGACGTCCGCGTGGTGCCCGTGAGGCAGATTGCGGACAGTCAGGTCGCTACGCTTCGCCAGGTAAAACGTATCTCCGGGGCGCTTGCGATCCTGGTTCTCTGCTTTGCCACCGCCTTGATTTTGAGTCAGCTTTACGCCTCGGTCGCGGAGCAGCAGCGCGAGATTGGCATCCTCGTGTCGCTCGGGATGACACCGCGCCAGCTCTGGCGGCATTTCGTGCTTCGAGGGGTATTGATCGGGATTCCCGGCGGAGTGCTCGGCATTGTGGGAGGGCTCGTCCTGGGGGTGGCCTTGGGTCCGAGCATCGCGGGCTTCGTTCCGCTCCCTTCCTGGTATTGGTTGCCGTCAGCTATCGCCGTGGCCGGTGGCCTGGGCGCCATGGCGAGCCTTCCGGCGGCGGCACGCGCGGTCGCCGTGGAGCCCGGCCGCATCATGAGGGAGGGAACATGATAATCCTTGAATCGGTCTGTTTCGGCTACGGCTCGACCGAAGTATTCTCGAATTTCTCCCTACACATTCGAGAAGGAGAGTTCGTCGCCATAACCGGCCCGAGCGGGAGCGGAAAGACCACGCTTCTTCATCTGATAAGCGGCCTGGAGCGCCCGCAGGCGGGGCGCCTCCTGGTGCGCGATCTTGACCTCTGCTCGCTTTCTAACGCGGAGCTAAACGAGTACCGCCGCACGACCGTTAGCATCGTCTACCAGGCGTTCAATCTCATCCCCTACCTCACGGCAATCGAGAACGTGACGCTTCCGCTCTACCTTCGGGGGATGAGCCCCTGCGAGCAGCGCCAGGCAGCTCAGATGATGCTCGAGCGGGTGGGGCTGGCGCGCAAGCAGCATCACCTGCCGCGCGAGCTCAGCATGGGGGAGTGCCAGAGGGTTGCGATAGCGCGCTCGCTCGTCACTAGAGCGCCGATCCTTCTTGCCGACGAACCTTCGGGTAACCTCGATGACGAGAACACCATCGGCCTCATGCGGCTCCTCGACGAGGTCAACAGGGGCGAGCGGCGCACGGTGATTTTGGCGACGCACGATGCGCGTGCGGCCGCTTACGCTGGCCGGCGGGTGGATCTGGGAGGATTGGAGCAGCGACATCTCAGTTCAGATGGGATCGCTCGGTACAAGGAGGAGAGAAATGAGATGGTTTAGCTCGTTGCTCAGGGTGGGTTTTGTCGGTCTGCTCGCTGCCGCGGTAGCAGCCGAGCCCGGCTCCTCGAAGGAAGCGCAAGCTTTGCAGGAGTCCGCGGGGACGCGCCTTTGCCGCGAGGGAAAAGTATCTCGCGACGAGGGCTCCGGCATGTACACCATGCAGGTCAGGGGTTTTAGCTTTCCCTTCGTTTCCGATCCTTGCAAGGCCGCCGAGATTGCGGTCGAGGGGGATAAGAGCACGCCCGAGGCGCTGGCGGAGCTTCTCCTGAGCCGAAGCGTGACGAAAGTGAGGCTAATTGCGGACAAAAGGGATGGCGAGGAAGCGCACAAGGCCGCCGAGGAGATCCTCCAGTATCTGAATCTCGGCCGAGCCGGCGACACTTCGATGGAGGTTGTGGATGACGAAACGAAGATCGCGCCGCCGGCTGCGGGCGAAACTATCGTTTACCTGAGCGGCCCCAAAGCCGGCGCACGGGGGGACCTCGTCACGGTCGAAGGTAACCGAATAGACGTGCGTGGTTCCTCTGCCGAGGGTCTTTTGCGCGCGGCCGACCGCCTTGTGCTCGAGCTTGCAGCCGTCTTTTGCGGGAGCAAGACCTGCTCCGATCCGATCGCCTGCGCTGCCGGGAAGAAATGCGGATGCGCGATGCGGCGGGGGCGGTGAGTTCGCGGGACCTGGCACTTCTCTCTTCCCCTGAACGCTTGCGGGGTAGCCGGTTTTAGCCCGCCAGCTTCTGGCTACTCCGCGCACAAGGATCTGGCCGAGCTTAGCTCGCTCTCGCTATCTTTCTTCGAGGAAACGGTTGGTTGATGCCGCAATGCGCCCCCTGTACCGGTGGCACGCGACTTGCGAAGCCAACTTGGCCTATGCAGGAGTAGTTGGAAGACGCGTGGAAATCGAAGCCCAATCTATAGAGGATCTTGAAATGGAGGGTTGTCGAATGATGGTCAGTCGGCGTGCGTTTACGATGATGGTATCGGTGCTCCGTTTCTTGGGAAGCGTGGTGGTAGCCGGTTCTATTTTGCTTTGGCCGGCAACCTTGATGGCACAAGGCTCCGGACACCAGCACGAGATGGGTGGTCACTCGATGGAGCGTGGCCACATGGCGCACTCGATGGGTGAGCACGGGAAGGCCGATGTCCCCGCTGCTTTCCGCGAGGCGCTCGCGCCGCTTTATCGAGAGTACTTCGGCCTCCACAAGGCCCTCGTCGGTGGGGACCTTGCCGGCGCAAGGAGCGCCTTTGCCAAGGTGGGGCAGGCGATATCGGCGATCGATATGGCGCTTTTGGAGGGTAAAGCGCACGAGGCTTGGATGCAGCAGGCGCCGGCAGTCAAACGGGCCGCAGACGCCGGCGCCCAAGCGAGTGACCTTTCCAAGGCGCGCGAGCGGTTTTCCGACCTCTCGGCCTCCGTTATCGCGATCGACAAGAAGTTCGGGCACACAAGCGGCGAGAAGCATTTCGTGATATTTTGCCCCATGGCTTTGAATGAAAAGGGCGCTTCCTGGCTTCAGGCTTCCGCCGACGTGCGCAACCCCTATTTCGAAACCGAAAAGGGAATGGAGCGCTGCGGGGAGTTGCGGGAGGAGCTGCCATAGCAGGAAGTGACCTCCCAGCCGTGCGAAACCGGCGGAGTCCCGCGCCCCGTTCTTTGGTCGAAGGCCGGTTCCCGCCGTACGGCTGCGATCCCGGCAAACGCTGTAATAGGCAGGACGCCAATATGTGGCCTCACGGCACGATTCGGGCCGCCGCCGTTCTGGTCGTGGGCAGCCTTGCATTCGCAGCTTCGGCTTACTGCCAGGCTAATCCAGACGCCCCGGAGCTCTCGGTCGCCGTCGACCTTCCTCTCTTGCGCAGGTATGCTCTGGCCAACAACCCCGAGATCCAAGCCGCCCAGAGACGCTGGTGGGCCGCGCAGGCGCGCCCTTCACAGGAGGGATCGTTGCCGGATCCCATGGTCAATACGGCTTACCAGAACGAGGGCTTCGAGCGTCTTCAGCGGGAGACCAAACGCATAGGGGTCGAGCAGGAGATCCCGTTTCCGGGCAAGCTCTCGTTACGGCAGGAGGCTGCGGCGCGAGAGGCCGACCGTGAGGGTGCCTCCTACCGGGCTCGGTCGCTCAACGTTCTCACGCGCCTTCGGCTCGCCTACGACGATTACTTCCTGGCGTGGAAGTCCCTGGAGATTGTGCGCGCGAACCAGGAGCTCCTCGAAAAGCTCACGGCCACTGCGGAAGCAAGATACAAGGTGGGCGAGGGGCTCCAACAAGACGTGGCCCGCGCAGAGGTCGAGCTTTCGATTCTCATCGGGCAGCTCACCAGGCTTGGGCAGGAGAAACAGAGCGCACAGGCCGTTTTGAATGGCATTCTAAACCGCCCGCCCACCGCCCCCCTCGGCAAGCCGGCACCGGTCGAGGCGAAACTACCTTACACGCTCGAGGAGCTCGAGAGAGTGGCCGAAGACCGATCCCCTAACCTCATGGCCGCAGGCTATGAGGTGGCCCGCGCCGAGAAGAACCTCGATCTGGCGCGGCGGCAGTACTACCCGGATTTCGTTCTGCGCGCGGACTACTTCAACAGAGCGCCGCTAGTGCCGGAATGGGAGGTCAGCGTCGGCATCAGGCTGCCCCTTTACTTTTGGCGAAAGCAGGCCTTTGGTGTGCGAGAAGCCCAAGCCGCGCTGGAGGAAACCCGTGCGAGCCGCCAGGCTACGACTCAGGAAATCCTCGCCGCCCTAAAAGACTTTTACGCCCAGGCAACCAGCGCGCAGCGCCTTGTGGACCTTTACGGGGCCGGCGTAGTTCCCCAGGCAGAAGTGGCGCTCAGGTCGGCACAAGCGGCCTACCAGGTCGGGAGAGTCGACTTTCTCACGTTGCTCAACAGCTTCACGGTCCTGAACGAGTTCCAGGTCGAGTATTACCGTCAGGTGGCAAGCCTCGACAAGGCGGTTGCGCAGCTCGAGGAAGCGGCTGGTATCTTCCCCGAAGGGGTGCCAGCGGGGGGCCCACCGTGAGCCCTCCCCTTCGCCGTTTTTGGGACCGGCATGACCGCTGCTGCTTGCGAGAGGTACGAGCGAGCGGGAGAGGACAGGTGCATCCAGTGTTGGTAAGGGTGGCCTACCGTCCGATCGCGAAGCGAACGGGTTGGGCGCGCCCGGTTCTGTGCGAAGGCACGTGGCGCAACTTGGATTTTGCGCTTGCACAAATGTGGGCTGGGTCGCTCGAGACAACCGAGGCCCTCGCCGGGGGTTGGGCACGTATTGATTTTCGCTTCAAAGCGAATGCAGGTGTGGAGTAGATCGCGGGGGAATCGCATGAGTGTACCGAGATCCGCAGGAGCGTTCTTTGGGATTTGTCTTTTGGCCGCCGTCGCCATCGCGGGTTCCTTGTACCTCTGGCCGAGATCGGAGAGCGAAACGGCGAAGTCCGAAGGAGCGGGAAGCCGCGCCGAGCGAGCGCGTTACCACTGTCCCATGCACCCCACCGTGGTTTCGGATCGCCCTGGCGACTGCCCCATCTGCGGCATGCGCATGGTGCCGATAGGAGAAGAGGAGGGCGATACCGCCGCAGCGGGGCCCGCGCGCGCGGCCGGCGGGAAAAGAGTCATCTACCGCTCGACTATGAATCCGTCGGAAGTCTCGGATCGGCCCGGCAAGGATTCTATGGGAATGGATATGGTGGCGGAGGAGATCGAGGAGGTACCAGGCGGATCGCCGGCGGGAGCTGACCGGGTGCCCGTCCAGCTCTCTGAGCGAAAGCGCCAACTCATTGGGGTTCGAACTTCTCTCGTCGAGCGGAAGCGGCTTGCTCGTACGATCCGCACCGTGGGCCGGATCACCCCCGATGAGACCAGGCTCCACCATGTGCACACTAAGGTGGCGGGCTGGGTGGAGAAACTATACGCGAACGCGACCGGGGAGTTTGTGCAGCAAGGCAAGCCCCTGCTAACGCTTTACAGCCCGGAACTCGTCGCTTCGGCGCAGGAGTATCTGCTCGCCCTGCATGCGCGAGAGCGGCTCGGCGCGGCGGGGTTACCTTCCGTGCGCAGAAGTGGCGAGCGGCTCGTCACGAGCGCGCGCCAGCGCCTTCTCTTGTTTGACATCGCTCCAGAGCAGATCGCCGCCCTGGAAAGCAACGGCAAGGTGCCTACGACGATGACGCTCTTCGCGCCGATCACTGGCCATATCATAGCCAGAAACGTCACGCAGGGCGAGCGCATCGAGTCGGGCACGAATCTGCTCGACATCGCAGATCTTGGCCGGGTGTGGGTGCTCACCGACATCTACGAGTACGAGCTACCGTTCATTTACGTGGGCCAAGCCGCCACGATGAAGCTGTCGTATCTTCCCGGGCGAAGCTTCCAGGGCCGGGTGACGTTGATCTATCCGGTACTTTCCGAGGCTACGCGTACCGTGAAGGCTCGGCTCGAATTCCCCAACCCCGATTTCAGCCTGCGCCCGGAGATGTACGCCGAGGTCGAAATCTATGCCGACCAGGGCGAGCGACTCGTCGTGCCGGAGAGCGCGGTCATCGGGTCCGGGACGCGCGATATCGTCTTCGTCGAGCAAGGTGAAGGCTACTTTGAGCCCCGGGAGGTTAAGCTCGGGCTCCGCCTCCAGGACCTTTTCGAGGTCCTCGAGGGGGTTGCGGAGGGGGAACGGGTGGTCACTTCGGGAAACTTCCTCGTCGATTCCGAGTCTAGGCTCAAGGCGGCGCTCGCCGCGGCCGGGACGGGTAAGTCGGGCGGCTCTGGCGGCCACTCGCACTGAGCCAGCGAGGGCGGGCGGAGGGCGGCAATGGTAGAGCGGATCATCGAGTTCTCGGCTCACAACAAGTTCCTCGTGCTCGTGCTCTCGGCCGTGGCGGTTGCCGGGGCGGTGCATGCCGCCAGGAACGTCCCCTTGGATGCGATACCGGATCTGTCAGACACGCAGGTCATCGTTTACTCACAATGGGACCGAAGCCCAGACATCATCGAGGACCAGGTGACCTACCCGATCGTTACCGCGCTCCTTGGCGCTCCTAAGGTAAAAGCGATCCGCGGGTTCTCCGATTTCGGCTTCTCGTACGTGTACATCATTTTCCAAGATGGCACGGACCTTTATTGGGCGCGAAGCCGCACGCTCGAGTACCTGAGCAAAATCCTGCCACTCCTGCCCCAGGGCGTGCAGACAGAGATGGGTCCCGACGCGACCGGCGTCGGCTGGGTCTTTCAATACGCCTTGGTTGACAAGACCGGTAAGCACGACCTCGCCGACCTGCGAAGCTTCCAGGATTGGTATCTTCGCTACTGGCTACAGAGCGTGCCTGGGGTTGCCGAAGTGGCTTCTGTCGGCGGGTTCCAGAAACAGTATCAGGTGAACTTGAATCCGCAGGCGCTCCTCGGATACGGGATTCCGCTTCAGAAGGTGATCGATGCCATTCGTCAAGGGAATAACGATGTCGGTGGGCGCTTGGTAGAGTTCGCCGGGGCGGAATACATGGTGCGCGGGCGGGGCTATGCCCGCTCGACCGACGATATCGAGCAGATCGTGGTCGGCCAAGACATGAACGGCACTCCGATTCGGGTGCGCGAGCTTGGCCGCGTGGTGCTTGGGCCGGAGATCCGCCGGGGAGTCGCCGATCTCGATGGCATGGGGGACACGGTCGGCGGCATAGTCGTCATGCGCCAGAATGAAAATGCTTTGAACGTGATCAACCGCGTAAAGGCCAAAATCGAGGAGGTGCGTCCCGCTCTGCCCGAAGGGGTGGACCTTGTCACCACTTATGACCGTTCGGAGCTTATTCAGCGCTCGATCGACAACCTCAAGGAAGAGCTGCTCATGGAGATGATCATCGTGAGCGTAGTTATCCTGATTTTTCTCTGGCACATCCCCTCCGCGATCATTCCCATTGTAACTATTCCAGTCTCGGTTTTTCTCGCGTTTATCCCGATGTACCTGATGGGCATAACGTCCAACATAATGTCGCTGGCCGGCATCGCCATTTCCATCGGGGTGCTCGTGGACGGCGCCATCGTCGAGGTCGAGAACGCTTATAAGAAGCTTCAGCTTTGGCTTGCGGGAGGGCGCAAGGGCGACTTTCACGAGATACGCCTGACGGCGCTCAAGGAAGTCGGGCCTTCGGTTTTCTTTTCCCTCCTGGTGATAGCGGTCGCATTCATGCCGGTTTTTACCCTTGTCGATCAGGAGGGGCGGCTCTTCAAGCCGCTTGCCTACACCAAGAATCTAGCGATGGCGATTGCCGCTTGCCTTGCGATCACACTCGACCCCGCCATGAGGATGCTGTTCACCCGCATGACACCCTTCCCTGTGCGGCCGCCGTGGCTCGGTTGGGTCGTGAACCAGGTCGCGGTTGGCACCTACTACCCTGAGGAGAAGCACCCGATCAGTCGCGTTCTCTTCGGCCTTTACGAGCCGGCGTGCCGATTCGTCCTGCGTTTCCCTAAAGCCACGATCTTGGGGGCGGTGCTTCTCATGGCGACCACCGTGCCGATTTACATGCGCCTCGGATCTGAGTTCATGCCACCGCTGTACGAGGGCACGCTCCTCTACATGCCCACTACCCTCCCTGGCCTGTCGGTAACCGAGGCGCAGAAATTGCTGCAGAAGATGGACGAGCTCATCATGGAGGTTCCCGAGGTGGAGCGCGTGTTCGGCAAAGCCGGCCGGGCATCTACCTCGACCGATCCGGCGCCATTTGCCATGATGGAGACGACGATCGTTCTAAGGCCGATGTCGGAGTGGCGAAAAGTTCCGCGCTTCTACTCCCGGTGGCCCGAGTGGCTGCAGGTACCGCTGCGGCACATCTGGTACGACCGCATTACCAAGGAGGATATAGTAAACGAGCTCGATCAAAAGCTCCGCTTCCCGGGTGTCACGAACGCCTGGACCATGCCGATCAAAGCGCGCATCGACATGCTCACCACCGGTGTTCGCACCCCGATCGGAATCAAGATCTACGGCGCGAACCTCCAGGTGATCGAGCAGATCGGAGCGCAAATAGAGTCTGTCTTGCAGGGTGTACCGGGCACGCGAAGCATCTACGCCGAGCGGACTGCGGGTGGGTACTTTCTCGATTTCGCGCTGCGCCGCGACCAGCTCGCGCGCTACGGTCTCACCATAGCCGAGGCGGAGATGGTGATCCAGAGCGCGATCGGCGGCGAGGTGGTTACGCGGACGATCGAAGGGCGGGAGCGCTATACCGTAAACGTCCGCTACGCCCGGGAAGAGCGCGATTCGCTCGAACGGCTGCAGCGGGTGCTCGTGCCCACGATGGTCGGTGCCCAGGTTCCCCTGGCGCAACTCGCCGAGATCCGCCAAGTTGCTGGCCCCGCCATGATCCGCGACGAGAATGGTATGCTCGCGGGCTACGTGTACGTGGACTTGGCCGGGCGGGACGTGGGGGGATACGTCGAGGAGGCCAAGAAACTGGTGGCCGAGAAAGTCCCCTTGCCCACGGGTTATGCTCTTCAGTGGAGCGGCCAGTACGAGAACATGCTGCGGGTGCGCGAACGCCTGAAGGTCGTCGTCCCCGTCACCATATTTCTCATCTTTCTCCTTCTCTACATGAACACTCGGTCGGCGGTAAAGGCGAGCATCGTCATGTTGGCGGTTCCCTTCTCCATGGTCGGTGCCGTGTGGTTACTTTACTTGCTGGGTTACCATACCTCGATTGCGGTCTGGGTGGGAATGATCGCCCTCATGGGACTGGACGCCGAAACCGGCGTCTTCATGCTCCTTTTTCTCGATCTCGCGTACTACGATGCGGTGCGGGCCGGGCGCATGCGCACCAAGGATGACCTGCGAGAGGCCATCATCCATGGCGCCGTAAAGCGTATCCGACCGAAGATGATGACGGTCGCCGCGGCCATGATGGGTCTCATGCCGATCATGTGGTCGCTTGGGACCGGGGCGGACATGATGAAACGCGTCGCGGCACCCATGATCGGCGGCTTGGTGACGAGCTTCATCATGGAGCTTCTCGTCTACCCGCCGATCTTCGAATTCTGGAAGTGGAATTTCGAGATGAAGCGCGGCGCTGTCGACGTGAGAACCCTGCCGATCCCGGAGATCAGAGGGCATCATTGAGGTGAACGACTGGAGTGCTACGCGCCCCCTGGGTCGGTGCGCTGCGCGAGGTCGACTCTGGACCTCCTGGCGACCCGATGCCCAAGCATCATCCGGGCAGCTTCGGTCTCTTTCGAATTTGTTGGACCCTCCATAGCCTCCATCGGCGCGCTGCAAGTGTTGGCACGTCATTTGCAGAACCAGCTGGAAAGTCACGGTGGAATTGCATACGTGTGGGCTTTGGTGAAAGGATCGACGATGACCGTGAAGCGGCGAGCTCTTGTGACGCTGGTGGCGGGATTTGCGCTTTCGTGCTTTTCCTGCGGCGCGGTGAGCCGAACCTTCCTGCGGCAGGTCGAAGAGGAGGCGGCCGCGCTAACTCCTGAAGTCACCGATGACTCGGCGGTCGAGCGGCTAGCGCAGGCAACCGCCGCCAACCGCAATCCTTATCCAGAAAAGTGGGAGCTTCCCGAAGACGCCGGCCTCGAGTTCTATATCGAGGCTGCGCTGGAGCGCAATCCGGCGATAAAGCGGGCGATAAGGAACGTCCAGGCGCTTGGCTTTCGGGTGCCGCAAGTGACCTCGCTCGACGATCCGGTAGTCAATATAATGCCGCCGATCGGCGGGGACATGACGCAGACCGCTGCAGGCGTTCTTCAAGGGGCCTTGGGGATAGTGCAAAAGATTCCCTTCCCTGGGAAGCTCACGCGCCGCGGTAAAATCGCCGAGCAAGCCGCCCGGATGGCGCTCGATACCCTGGCGGACGTGCGTATAACGACGGTAGCCCAGGTAAAGAAAGCCTACTACGACTACTACCTGGCCGACGTGTCGGTAAGAATAAACCGCGAAAGCGAAGATTTGCTGCGCCAGATTCGCGACGTGGCCGAGGCTAAGTACCGCGCCGGCCTGACCTCCCAGCAGGATGTGCTTCGCGCCGAGGTCGAGCTTTACAACTTGACGAACGAGCTCATCACTCTAGAGCAGCAGCGGGCGTCGGCTCGGGCGCTCCTCAATGCGCTCATGGACCGGGACGTGGATGCGCCCCTTCCGCGGCCTGCGCCCTTCGACCTCGACAAGGTCGAGTGGAAGCTTACCGAGGCGATGGATCGAGCGGTGGCGAACAATCCGAAACTTGCGCTGCTCCGAAATCAGATAAGGCGAGATCTCGAGGCGATAAAGCTTGCCAAGCTCAATTACTTTCCCGACCTGAGCCTCGGTTATAGCTACACCTTCGTGTCGAGCTCGGGCTTGAGCCCAGTTGCCACCGGCGACGACACGTGGAATCTCGCGCTTCAGTTCAATCTCCCGATATGGTGGCAGAAGCTTCGGGCCGGGGTGCTCGAAGGGAACGCACAGGCGCTAAGCTCGGTCGAGCAATACGAAGAGGTGCGAAACCTGATCTTCTTTAGCCTCCAGGACACGCTGGTAAAAGTCGATACGCAGTACCGGCAAGGAGTGCTCTATCGGGATCTCATCGTGCCCCGGGCTTGGCAGACCGTGGAAGTGTCCCAGTCCGGCTACCAGGCGGGAGAGATCGATTTCACGACTCTCGTGGATAACTGGCGAAAATGGCTCGACGCGGCGCTCGCCTACCATCGGGCGCTTGCTGCCCAAGAGCAGCGCTTTGCGGATCTAGAGCAGCTCATTGGCCTTCGGGTCGGGCGCTCGCCGGAAGATCAGGCGAGGGAAGGAAGCTAGACGGATGGTGTTTACTGCGAGTGGGAATCGGCGGGGCTTCGGGTTCGGGCGGATTTTGAAGGCCGTTTGTTTGGGCGTGGGCTTGTCAGTGTTCGTCGCCCTGGTCGGGTGTCAGAGCGAAAAGAAGCCGGTTACGGATGAACACGCGGCTCGCCAAGAGAAGGAGGAGCCGGCAAAGAGCACCGGTGCGAAAACCTGGTACACCTGCGGGATGCATCCGGAGGTGGTGCAGGACCATCCAGGTAACTGCCCCAAGTGCGGCATGAAGCTTCAACCGATGCCGCAGGATCGGGCCGTGGCGATGGGGCTGGTCGAACCGGAAGAGGTCGCACCCGGCGGCGAGGCGAGAGTCCAGGGCGAGAAGAAGATCCTCTACTGGAAGTCCCCGATGGTCCCAGGCGAGATCCACACGGAGCCGGGCAAGGACTCGATGGGACACGATCTCGTTCCCGTCTATGAAGGCGAGGCGGCCGCGGGGACGATCCTTGTCGATCCGGTAACCGAGCAGAACATGGGAATCCGTGTGGACACGGTGGTTCGCGGCCCGCTGACCAAGAGCGTTCGCACCGTCGGCTTCGTCGAATACGACGAAACGACGCTCGCCACGGTCAATACCAAAGTGGACGGCTGGGTGGAGAAGCTGTACGTCGATCAGACCGGGATTCAGGTCCACAGAGGGGATCCGCTCTTCGAGCTTTACTCGCCCGCGCTGTTCTCGGCGCAGCAAGAGTACCTGGCCGCGTTGCGCAACTTGCAGGCGCGCGAAGTGCCCTCCGTGCCCCGGTCGCGTCTCGACTCCGAGGCGCTGGTTCGGGCGGCGAAGACACGGCTAGAGTACTTCGACATCTCCTCCGAGCAGATCGCCGATATCGAGCGTACGGGAAAAGTTCGAAAGACGCTTACCATCCGGGCCCCTTTCACCGGCATCGTGACGCACAAGAACGTGGTGGAGGGGGAGCGGATCACGGCAGGAAGGGAGCTCTTCCGCATCGCCGACCTGTCGACGGTCTGGGTCATCGGAAAGGTGTTCGAGTCGGATCTCCCCTACGTCAAGCTCGGGCAGGAGGCGTTTATGGCCTTGAGCTACCTGCCGGGAAAGACCTTCCTCGGCCGCGTGACCTACGTTTACCCCTACCTCGAAGCGAAGACGCGCGAGGTGCCGGTGCGCATGGAGTTTCACAACCCCGGCTACGAGCTGAAACCCGGGATGTATGCCACGATCACGCTAACGAGCGAGCTGGCAAAGGAAGCCACACTGGTTCCAGACGTCGCCGTGATCCACACGGGCCTGCGCTCGGTTGCGTTCGTGATGCGCCGACCCGGACGATTCGAGGCGCGCGAGGTGAAGGTCGGCGTACGCGGTGATAACAACTACCTCCAGGTGCTCGACGGTCTTGCGCCCGGAGAGACGGTCGTGGTTTCCGGTCAGTTCCTGCTCGATTCGGAAAGCCGGCTGCGCGAGGTGGCTCTGAAGTTCTTGGAGCGCGGGAAAGTCGAAGGGGCGGCGCCGATTAGGGCCGCGACGGAGCGAGTCGGCGGGCGCGCGCTCGAGAAGTCGGGGCAGGGCGAGCTCTCTTACGTGTGCCCGATGCCGGAGCATGTCGACATACTTTACGACGCCCCCGGACGGTGTCCCCTTTGTGGGATGAAGCTGGTGCCGGTGCGCCGTCACGCGGGGCACGTGGAGAAGCCGCCAATCGATCACTGGACCTGCCCCATGCCGGAGCACGCCAGCGTTCGAGAGAGCGGCCCGGGCAAGTGCCCGATCTGTGGAATGTCCCTGATACCCGTGACGGGAGAAGCGGCCGGGGAAGGGGCGGCGTCATCGGGTGCAGAGGAAAAGCATGACCACGCGCACTGACGCACCGAGCAGCTCTTCCGGGGAACACGCTCACCGCGCCGGTGAAAGCGTGATTGCGGGAATCATCGATTTTTCCCTGCAGAACAAGTTCATCGTCCTACTGATGGGGGTCGCGATCGTTCTGGGTGGTTACTACTCGCTCAGCCGCACCCCACTCGACGCCATCCCCGACCTCTCCGACGTCCAGGTGATCATCTTCACCGAGTATCCAGGCCAGGCGCCACGCATCGTCGAGGATCAGATTACGTATCCGCTGACGACGAAGATGCTTTCTGTGCCTTTCGCGAAGCTGGTGCGCGGTTACAGCTTCTTCAACTTCTCCTTCGTGTACGTGATCTTCGAAGATGGCACCGACCTTTACTGGGCGCGCAGCCGCGTGCTCGAGTACCTGAGCCAACTGCAGGGCCAGTTGCCGAAAGGAGTCACGCCCAGTTTGGGGCCGGATGCGACTGGCGTAGGCTGGGCGTTCGTGTACGCGCTTACTAGCCCGACGCGCGACTTGCAGCAACTGCGCAGCATTCAGGACTGGTATCTGAAGTACGAGCTCACGGCGATCGAAGGGGTGTCGGAAGTCGCCAGCATCGGCGGGTACGTAAAGCAGTACCAGGTCACCGTCGATCCGGAGAAGCTACGTGCCTACGACATCCCACTGGGCAAAGTGCGCCAGGCCATTCAGCGCTCGAACAGCGAGATCGGCGGCCGGGTCATGGAGATGTCGGAGACCGAGTACATGCTCCGGGTCAAGGGGTACGTGACGGATCCCCGCGAGCTGGAGCGGACGGCGGTTGGAGCGAGACCCGACGGTACACCGATCCTCGTGTCGGACTTAGGTACCGTGTCGGTCGGTCCGGACATGCGCCGCGGCATCGCCGAGTGGAACGGCGAGGGCGAGACGGTCGGCGGTATCGTCGTGTCGCGCTATGGGGCGAACGTCCTCGAAGTGAACCGGCAGGTGAAGAAGAAGCTCGCCGAGCTGAAGCAGAGCCTGCCGCAGGACGTGGAGATCCACGTCGCGTACGACCGCTCCGCGCTGATCGAGCGCTCCATCGCCACCCTGCGCCACACACTGATCGAGGAGTCGATCTCGGTGTCCGTGGTTTGCGTGCTCTTCCTGTTGCATTTCCGCAGCGCGCTGGTCGCCATCCTGACCCTTCCCATGGCCGTTCTCATGTCATTCATCATCATGTACCAGCAGGGGATCGGGGCGAATATCATGAGTCTCGGCGGCATCGCCATCGCCATTGGAGCCATGGTGGATGCGGTGATCGTCCTTATCGAGAACTCCCACAAGCACATCGAGCGGGACCGAGGCAAGAAGCCGCACTGGAGCATCGTTCGCGACGCCTCTATCGAGGTAGGTCCGACGCTCTTCTACTCCCTGCTCGTGATCACGGTGAGCTTCATGCCCGTGTTCACCCTGGAAGCACAGGAAGGGCGTCTCTTCAAGCCGCTGGCGTTCACCAAGACCTACGCTATGGCGACCGCGGCGTTCCTCTCCATCACTCTCTCTCCGGTGCTTCTCGGCTACTTCGTTCGCGGCGGAATCAAGCCCCAGGAGCGCAACCCCCTCAACCGGTTTCTCATCGCCTTGTACCATCCCGCCATCGCGTGGGTTATCCGCCGCGCCTGGACTTCCTGGGGGGTGATCGGCCTAGCGGCGGTGGCGATCGCAATAAGTTGGTGGCCATTTAGCCGGCTCGGCTCGGAGTTCATGCCGCCGCTTTACGAGGGCGACCTCCTCTACATGCCGACCACCTTTCCCGGGATCTCCGTCACCAAGGCGCGGGAGCTGCTGCAGCAGACCGATCGCATCATCAAACAATTTCCCGAAGTGCATCACGTGCTCGGTAAGATCGGCCGCGCCGAGACGGCCACCGATCCGGCACCGCTTAGCATGGTGGAGAGCACAATCATGCTCAAGCCGGAGGAGGAGTGGCCGGAGGTGGACGTCACCGACATGGAAGGAAACGTGATTGCGCATCGCCGGCGCACGCCGGAGGAACTGGTCGACGCTCTGAACGCGGCGATCCAGTTTCCCGGCGTTACCAATGCATGGACGATGCCGATCAAGACGCGCATCGACATGCTCTCTACGGGAATCAAGACGCCGGTCGGGATCAAGGTCTCGGGTCCCGACCTCTCCGTCCTGGAGCGTATCGGCGAGCAGATCGAGGCGGTCGTGCGCCGCGTGCCGCATACGCTGAGCGTCTATTCGGAACGAGTGGTCGGCGGAAACTACGTGAACTTCACCGTCGATCGCGACGAGGTGGGTCGCTACGGGCTGACGGTTGCCGACGTGCAGGAGGTCGTCGCCAGCGCCGTCGGCGGCATGAACATCTCGACCACGGTCGAGGGTTTGGAGCGCTACCCGATCAACCTTCGCTACCCGCGCGAGCTGCGCGACAACCTGGATCTCCTGAAGGCGGTCCTGGTCCCCACACCGACGGGCCAGCACATTCCGCTGGCGCAGCTTGCGAGCCTCGAGGTCGTCCAGGGGCCGCCGGAAATCAAGAGCGAGAACAGCCGGCCGAACACCTGGATCTACGTCGACATCCGCAACATCGACGTCGGCACTTACGTCGAGCGGGCAAAGCGCGCCGTCGAAGAAGCGATTCGCAGCGGCGAGATCGAGGTGCCCCCTGGATATGGCATCGTCTGGTCGGGCCAGTACGAGTACATGTTGCGCGCGCGCCAGCGCCTGATGGTGGTTGTCCCGCTCACGCTCCTGATCATCGTTGTGATCCTCTACCTCAACACGCGCAGCCTCTTCAAAACCATGATCGTAATGCTGGCGGTTCCGTTCAGTCTCGTGGGGGCCTTTTGGCTGCTTTGGCTTCTCGACTATAACATGAGCATCGCGGTTTGGGTGGGTATCATCGCGCTTGCCGGTCTCGATGCCGAGACCGGCGTCGTCATGCTGCTCTACCTGGAGATCGCCTACGAGGACTGGAAGCGGCGCGGTGCGCTACGGACGCTGGAGGACCTGCGCGAGGCGGTCTATGAGGGAGCCGTGCAGCGCTTGCGTCCCAAGCTCATGACCGTCGGTACTACCATCGCTGGATTGCTCCCCATCATGTGGAGCACCGGCGCCGGCGCGGACACGACGCGGCGTATGGCTGTACCGATGATCGGAGGCCTCGTCACGTCGTTCCTGATGGAGCTCATCGTGTACCCCGCGATCTTCTTCGTCTGGCGAGGCTGGGAGATGCCCGCCGGAGAACCGGGTTCGGCGACAAAACGCCCGGGGGAGGGGACTGACGGGCCCGGATAACGGGAAACCGCACGGGCTTAATCGGCTGGGGTTTTCGACCCGGCCGCGGCAGGCGACGGACCAGCCGAGAAGCGAAACGCCGGCGCCTTGCTTGCTTTGCAGGGTCGTATATAGCACAAGAGGAGCAGCGGGAGGTATAGCAATGGAAGCGATTCTACCGGGGCTTTCGTCCGTCGGTAACATTCACCCTTTGTTCGTGCACTTTCCGATCGCCCTTCTGCCGACGGCTCTTTTTGTCGGGATCATCGCTCTTTGGCGGCAGGACCCGTTTCTGCACAGAATGGCGCGCGGATTGGTTTACCTGGGAGCGGTGGCGGCGGTGGTGACGGCGGTGACGGGCGAGATGGCGATGGACCAACTGGGCCACGATATTCCCGGCCACGATCTGGCCCATGTTCATCGCAATTTCATGTTGGCCTCGAGTGCCCTTGCGGTATTGCTTGCCGTGTTCCTCTTCGCCACGCGCGACCGCGCGGGTCTTTTCACCCTAGCGGGTGCGGCTGGGATGGCACTCGTTGTCGTCGTCTTGCTTCTCGGTGCCGACCGCGGCGGCCGGTTGGTTTTCAAGCACGGGATGGGCGTGCGTTTCGAATCGGCCGAGGCATCACCTCGCGAGCATGGCGCACACCACGAGCACGGTGCGCACGTGCACGGCGAGGAGGGGCACTCGGAGCACGAGCACTGACTTCGCTTGCGCTGCGGGGGGCTACGAACACTCCTTGAGCGCAAAGAGCTCGGCCCCACCCGGATCGCCCGGTTGACTTGCGTATGCCCAAGGATCAAGAAGAGCCGAGCTCACAAATGAAAAGCAAGGCTTATACCTACTGCGACATCTGCCTCTCCGCTTGCGGCCTCGAGGTCGAGATCGACGAAGGCCGCATCGTCGCCGTCCGAGGCGACGAGGATCATCCTCTCTCCAAAGGCTATCTCTGCATCCGGGGAAAAAACGGGCCGGCGAGCCGGCAGGGGCCCGAGCGGCTGCGCCACCCGCTTAGGCGTACGGCGAGCGGCTGGGAGAGAATCTCGTGGGAGCGGGCGTACGGCGAGATAGCCGGGAAGCTCGGGCAGATCCGAGAGCGCCACGGGCCGGGTGCCATCGGCATGTACTACGGTGCCGGCAATCCGACATCTTTTTTCAATTTCCTCTTCGCCCAGGGTTTTCTCGCATCGCTCGGCTCGAGAAGCTTTTTCAATGTCCTGAGCATAGAATTCACCGGCCGGTTTCTCGTCTTCGAGGAGATGTACGGCCATGCCTTTCTCACGACGGCGGGGGACTTCGAGCGCTCCAGTTTCGTCCTCATGCTGGGGAGCAACCCGGCGGTATCCGAGGAGGACCCGGGCAAGCTTTCCGCGATCGAGAAGATGCGCCAGCGGGGCGGAACCTTCGTGGTAGTGGATCCTAGGCGAACCCAGACGGCGAAAAAAGCCGATCGCTGGCTGCCGATCCGGCCGGGGACCGACGTGTATGTTCTACTTGCACTCAACCATGTGGTCGTGGAAGAAGGGCTTTTCGATCGAGGCTACGTAGAGAGGCGCTGCGTCGGCTTCGAGGATTTCCGTCGTGTCGTCGCGCCTTGGACGCCGGCGCGCGCCGCCAAGTTAACCGGTTTGGACGAGCGGGCGATCGGGGATCTCGCCCGGGACTTCGCCCGCGCGCAGGCCGCGTGCGCGGTGGCCAAGCTCGGCGTCTATCAGACCCGCCACGGGACCGTCGCTTTCTGGCTCGTGGAAGCGCTAAACGCGATCACGGGCAATCTCGAACGGCCGGGTGGCGTGGTCTTCAAACGGGGAGCGCTTCCCTTGCCGCTTCTTCACGACATCGCCTTTCGGGGAAAGAAGGCGAGGACGCGCGATGGGCTTTATCCCGAGATCATCGGTTCGCTTCCCGCGGCCTCGATCCCGGACGAGATTTTGAGCCCGGGCGGCGATGGGATCCGGGCTCTCTTCGTCGATTGCGGAAACCCGCTTCTTTGCTTGCCCAACGAGGCTCGCGTGCGAGAGGCATTGCAGTCGCTCGATCTTCTCGTTTCGCTCGACGTTTTCATGAACGAAACGACGCGTCTTGCGCATTATGTGCTGCCCGCCGCCGCTCACTTCGAGAAGGAAGATTGCTACGTGACCTTTCCGGAGCACCAACCCCGCCGTTTCATCCAGTGGGCGCCGGCTCTAGTCGATCCGCCCGGCGAAGCCAAGCCCGAGTGGGAGGTATTTTTGACCCTGTCGCGCCGAATGCGGCTACCCTTGTTGAACACGCCCGGCCTCGGTCTTCTGGCAAGCCTTCTCGAAAGGGCCGATCGGCTGTTCGGCAGAAACGGGAGATGGCGATTCGGGCCGAGACTGTACGCTGGATTGCTCCTTCGCACGCTTTCGCGCACGAAGCTGCGATCGGTCTTGGAAAGCCCCCACGGACTGCTCTTGCCCGAGGGCTCCAATCCCGGCGCCCACCCGAAGCGAGCGCGCATAAACTTGGCGCCGGCCAAGCTCGTGGCGGCGGCTTCGGGCGTGGCGGGGCGACAGGAGGGGGGAGACCCAGCCTATCCCCTTCTTCTCATCACCGGGGAGCGGGAGCGGGCCAAAGTGAACACGCGGCTTTGGTACCTGCCGCTTATCGAGCGGCTGCGCGCCCAAAGCTTCGCTCGCATCCATCCGGCCGATGCGGCGCGGGCGGGCGTGACGGAAGGGGACCAGGTTACGGTGTCCACTCGCACCGGGTCGGTTACGACGAGGGCGCGCGTCGCCGACGACATTCGAGAGGGAGTGGTCTCGATCCCCCATGGCTGGGGCAGGTCGGTCGAAGGGGAGGGGCGCAGCCTCCGAACCTTCGGCGTAAGCCCAAATCGCTTGACCGACGACTCGGCGCGCGAGCCGTTGACGGGAATGCCGGTCTATAATGGTATTCCCTGCCGTATCGCGAAGGCCTGAGCGAGATCGACCTCCTGGCCGGGCCCGCGAGGTCGTCCTTTTCCAAAAAGGGCCGCTCCCAACCCGGCTGCCGCTCCTAAGCGGGAAAGCCCCACCACGCTTTCGGCCGAGCCCAAAGGAGGCAACGAGTCTTGTTGCGCTCCGCTCAGCGCAGTAACTTCTCCAACCCCTCTTTGGCGCGCCGCCGCAGAATATCCGCAGCCTCCCGCGCCTCTTCTCCGGCTCCCTCGTGGATTCTGTCGATTATTCTCGCTGCCTGCTCGAGCTCCTCGCCGCCTTTTCCCAAGGCCTTCTCCAGGCTCGCTTTTCGGGTGGCTGCCGCCACTCCCTTGACCAACGCGGCGGCGATCTCCGCGGCCACTGCCTCGGGCGTTGCGCCCCCTCTGTCTTTGCCGATCCCGGTAATCCGAAGATCGGGGAGGGAAACCGATATCTCCCTCCCTTCGAGGAGCGTGCTGCGAATGGCGACTTTGCCCTCCTTGACGAGGATCTCCTCGATCACGAGCTTCGATGCGGTGCCGCTGGAGGGTTTCTCGGCAGTCTGCCGGTCCTGGGCCGGGGGGGGCTCTCTTCGGCGCGCTCGCTCGATGTTGCGCTTCAGTGCGGCAAGGTTGCTCCCATCGGGCCCGAGCTCGTAAACGAGATGCGGCTCGCTCACGAGTATCCTATCTATTACCACGGGCTCGGAGGTGATGGTGCTCACGTCCATGCTGGCCACGGCTTTCTCCAGCCTGAGCAGGTACTCGCTTTCGAATCCCGCCGGATTGCCTACCGAAAGACCCTGAAGCTGGATTTCTGCGGACCTCGGTCTTACCTTGGCGCCGGTCAGCGTGACCCGGGTGCCGGTCGCGGCCGAGCCATACGTCTCTATGGCAGATTTTACCAGGCTATCGAGCGAGTTGACGAAGGTGTAGATTATTACCGCCAAACCCGCGGCCGCCACAAGCCCCGCGATCACGAGAGCCCTTCTCACGCCGCTCTATCCTCCACCATTCCCCGCAGGGCGTCAACCGAGAAACCACCGGCCTGCGCGAAGCCCTCCGCGATCGTCCCGGCACCCAGGCCCCACGCGCGATCGGGGGAGTCGGGCAAGGCGGGGGAACCTAGATCCCGCCGATGCCCCGCACCTTGACCGGGCGCGCCTTCGCGTGCGAAATTGCTGGCTCGGGCGAGCCGCGGGGTGGGCGATAGGTGCCTTGGCGGAGCGGCGCGAGGCTTGGCGCGGTTGGGGTGCTCCGTGGCAGTTCGAGAGCCGGCTTCGCTTCTGGTTCCAGGTACTAGGTAGAGGACACGGCTAAGAAAATGTCCTGGCTCGGCGCGCATCTCTACGACTGGTTCACGCGGGGGAGCGAGGAGGCTTGCCTTTCGGCCTGGAGGGCCGAGCTTTTGTCGAAAGTCGGCGGTTCGGTGCTCGAGGTCGGGGCGGGCACGGGCGCCAATTTGCGCTATTATCCCAGGGAGGTCACGCGGCTTGTCCTCTCGGAGCCCGACTTTCACATGCGCCAGGTGCTACGCAAGCGACCGGCGCCGCATGGTCTTGGATCGATCGAGTTCTTCGATTGCGCCGCGGAGGACCTCTTTTTCCCCGATTCTAGCTTCGACTTCGTGGTATCGACCCTCGTTCTCTGCTCGGTGCGCAGTCTCGAGCGATCGATCGCGGAGATAAGACGGGTGCTAAAGCCGGGAGGGGCGTTGGTCTTTCTCGAGCACGTCGCGGCCGAGGACCGGCCCGCGCGACTTAGGTGGCAGCAGAGGATCGAGCCTTTCTGGAAGCGCCTCATGGGTAACTGCCACCTTACGCGGAGGACGGCTATGGCGATCGCAAACGATGGGTTCGAGCTCGAAACGCTTGTGCGTGAAAGTATAAGGAAGGCCTCGCCGATCGTTCGTCCGTCGGTACGGGGGGTCGCCCGAAAGCTCCACTGAACGTCGTGTCGCTTGGCGCGGCGTCGAGCGGTGCCCCCCCGCGGACTCGTGCGCCAGGGAAGTCTTTTTCGCTAGCTTTCGGTTCGCGTGCGGGTCGTGCTTCGCGTGGGCGGGTGCTCGAGCTTGCGTCTTCTCCTTCATGGGGTGCCGTATTTCTTCGCGTAATCGACCGAAAACCAACGTTTTGGTTTCATCCTGACCACGACATTGCTAGTGCTCGGTACCTCGCGGCTCGACTCGGCCACGTAGCGGTCGCCGAGCTCCGCTCCGAGATAGCGGCGGGCAAGGGGCCTGAGGTCCCGCTCGACGTCGCACTGCTCGATGGCGAGCACCGGCCCGCTCACGCTCACGTACTTGTAAGGGGGCGCCTCGGTTTGGACGCAAAGGGTGAAGCGCCGCTTGGCCTCGATGAGCTTCCCCTTGCGCGACTCGCGGCCGGTTACGATTCGCACCTCGCCTCCCGGCTCGTATTGGTACCAAATCGGGACCGCAAGCGGCTCCGCGCCGTCCTGCTCCAAGCTGATGATTCCTACGTGAACCCCAGCGAGAAAACTTTCCCGCTCCTCCTTCGTCATGGCGAGCGTCATTATTCTCCCCCCATTGGTGCCGGCCGGCACGATGCGTGCCGGTCGCTCTCGAATGGCGAAAAGTCAAGAACAAATGGCTTCTGCGGTCAAGTGGATGGAGGAGAGTTTGCCGGGTCAGAGAAAAAGCCGTTGGCTCGTCGAGAAAACTAGTTAGCGCGGGCTTGCTAAGCGGAGAGCAAAACGGTACGCATTCTGGCGGCATGCGGGTTTTTGGAGCGCGCGCACATTACCGAAGGAGATAGGGATCATGAAAAAACATGGAAGCTGGAGGCCGATTGCCTTTGCGAGCCTCGGGTTGGTATGGCTCGCATTCGCGTTTTCGTCGTGCGGCGATAGCACCGCGGACTTGCCACCTGGCGAGATTACGGTGAGCGAGGGGTTTTTCGAGGGGGGAACAAGTGGTGGGGGGTCGATCGCCCTCAAGGTCGGGAGCATCGAGAAGGTCTTCATCCGCTGCGGAGGAGAAGAGATCGTCTCTCCGGATCTCGACGAGCCGATAGGGAGCGACGGGAGCTTTTTCTTGCAGTTTAGCGGCGGATCCAGAAGCGTGACCCTCGAGGGCCGGTTTACCAGCGACTCCTCTGTGAGTGGCACGCTTGCGAGCGCGCCGACCGCGACTTCTTGTGACGGCTCGTTTGGCGCCGAGCGCTGCGCGAGCTGCACCGACAATGACGGTAATGGGGTTCCCGACGATATCGAAACGGAGCCGACTCCGACGCCGTCTTTGCCCACGCCGACTCCGACGCCGTCTTTGCCCACGCCGACTCCGACCACGACGACATCGACGACCACCTCTTCCACTACTACCACCTCGACGAGCTCGACGACTACAACCACTGGCGGAGGCGGTGGCGTACCCGATCTCAGTGGCGAGTACGACGTGAACTCATTTAGGCTCGATGTGACGAGTTGTGCGAACCCGGCGAGCAACGGCAATTTCTCTTGCTCCGATTTTTGCTCGGATTTTGTCTCGATCGAGCAGGCGGGCGAAGATTTTGCCGTAGAGTTTTCGCTCATCGACGACGAGACGCTCGATGTAGACGTGGCGTTCGAAGGTACCATGAGCGGCCAGGTGGGCGCTGGTGGGGAGGTATCGGGAACATTCTCGGGCGTGCTTTTCATCGACGATGAGGCGGTGGCTAACGTTTCCGGAACTTTTACCGGGAACCTGAACGGCGACGTCTTGAGCGTCAGTTTTTCCGGAAGCGACAGCATAAGCGGGTGCAGCGCGAGCGGCTCGTTCGAGGGAGAGAGGTAGAGATTCGGGCTGGGGTTGTGGCCGGCCCTGGTTTTGGGCGCGCTGAGACGGCCATAACGCTGAGAGATGCACACTCGCTAAGTGGTGCGCGCCAAGAGCGGGCTTGGAGCGGAGCCAGGGGCCATTTCCGAAGAAAGGCGCTGGCGTTTCTGCCATGTCGCGCCGCGGCATGTCGGCTACGTTGGGGATCAATGGCGCCCGCGGGCTTTTGAGCGCGCCCGCCGGGCGCCCGACGCCCCTAATCCGCAAATTTTCGATGCCTTCGGGCTGGGCTTCGCGGAGGCTCCTTGCGCGGGCTTTGGCGAAGGCACGGCGGGGCGCCTTTTTTCTCCGCTCTCGTTGACCTCGAGCCGATACCTTGTGTAAAGTCGTCTCCGGCAGTTCTCGTGGGGCGGTGCGAAAGCTCTCGATTGGGGTCTGGCGAGGGAGCGCAGGGGAAACTGCCGAGGAGGAGACATGAATGCTGTTGGGGTGCCGGGGTCCCGCTTCTTCTTCGTAGCTCTGCTCCTGGGCTCGCTAGCCGTTTCTGCCCGCTCCGCTTGGGCCACCACGGCTGACGACATATGCCCGCCCACCGCCGACCCTTGTCAGGTTTCGACCAGTTTTACGGTAACCGATCTCTCGCTTCTCGATTTCGGCACTCGCACTCTCATCATTCGCCAGGGCGGGAAACTCGACGTCGGTGGGGGGGAGATGACCATCCGGGCGGGTAACCTTACCATTGACGCCGGCGGCTCGCTGCGCGGCGAGCCCGACGGCACCATAGATGTGATCATAGACGGGGGGGGAGTCAACACCGGCGCCGTCCTGATCAACGGAAAAGTGCTGGTTGACGGAGGTGTCGGGCGGTGGGCTGGAACCTTCAGCTTGCAAGCCACGGGAAGCGTCGAGGTACGCGGCAATGCCGAAATTGACGCTAACGGCACTACCTCCACCACCGACGGAGGAGAGATATTCATAGCCAGCGGCGGCGACATCGTCCTCGACGGAAAGAGCTTCGACCCGAGCGTTAGGGCAAAGGGGGGGAGCGAGAGTGCGGGCGGGCTGATCACGCTTTTGGCGGATGGCAACGTTCAGGTTCTCGAGCAAGCTAGTGCCGACGGAGGGGCGTTAGATGCTGGCGAGATCGATATCGAGGCCAAGGGCAATATCGAGGTGGTGAAGCCCGTAACAGCCGACGGCCTCACTGATTGGGGGTTCGGCGGGGTGGTGACGCTTATCGCCGACGGAGATGTCGTGCTTAGCGCGGAGGTCAGTGCCCAAGGGTCCCTGGGGACGCTAGATGGCGGGTCCGGAGACGGCGGTGAGATCTCGATCTTGGCGGGAGGTGCCCTCAGCGTCGGCGGCAAACTGCTTGCCGAGGGTGGCGTGGACGGCACTGGTGGCGACATCGACATTGCGTCGCTTGGCGATCTTACGATCTCGCAGCCTATTTCCGCGGACGGGCGAGGTGCGGAGTCGGGCGGCGGTGATGTCTCGATAGACGGCAAAGACGTCATCATCATGGAGCAGGTATCCTGTTCCGGCGGCCGGGGGGGTGGCGGTTTTCTCGATATCTTCGCGGCCGACGATATCGCGGTAGGAGCCCCCGTGTTGTCGAATGGCGGAGGAGGTGGGAGTTTCGATTCGGGTGACGGTGGGGACATCTTCCTCGATGCCGGGGACGATCTAATCATTAGCGCCAGCGTCAAGGCCCGAGGGTCGGGAGCGGATGGTTTTGGGGGTTTCGTGGACCTCCTCGCAGGAGGCCTCTCCGCCGGCGGCGTGCTAAGGCAAGAGGGGGGCATCATCAAGGTGGCCGGTAACGATATCGGAGGGGGTGCCGGTGGTTCGGTCGAGTGGGCGGGTTGTATTTTAGAGCAGGCAGCGGGCGCGACCATAGACGCGGGAGGCGCCGGAGGCACAATCGTTCTAACCTCGCGCGAAGCCATGACGATCGGCGGCTCGATTAGCGCCGATGCCGCGACGGGGGATATTAGCCTCGTCTATCGCACCGGCTCGAGCGCGCCTGTGATCCTGCCCACGGCGTCCCTCAATCCCTTCGACCCCACCACGGATGTGGTCGCCAGCGGCACAATCCCGGGCTGCCCCGTATGCGGCAATGGGGTGGTCGAGGCGCCCGAGGAGTGTGACGACGGCGGGGAGGTCGCCGGGGATGGGTGCGATGAGAACTGCCGCCTGGAGTGCGGCAACCGAAGACCGGATCCGGGTGAGGAGTGCGACGACGGAAACAGGCTCAACGGCGACTGTTGCTCGGCTGCCTGCACCTTGGAGCCCGCGGGAAGCACGTGCTGGAGCGATGGAAAGCCATGTACTCTCGACCAGTGCAACGGCGCGGGCGTTTGCCAACACATCAATAACGACGGCGCTCCCTGCGACGATGGCCTTTTCTGTAACGGGGCGGATACCTGCCAGGGGGGGCTGTGCACTCAGCACGCGGGCAATCCCTGTCCGCAAACGGAGTGCCACCGCTGCAGGGAAGCGGTCGATTCCTGCTTCGAGCCGGTCGGTACTCCATGCGGCGACGACGGTAACGTGTGCACCAACGACATTTGCGATGGCGCTGGTGCATGCTCGCACTCGCCGAATGCGGCGCCTTGCGACGACGGGCTTTTCTGCAATGGGACCGATAGTTGCCAGGGCACGACCTGTGCCGTGCACACGGGCGATCCGTGTGCCGGAGGGGGGGAGTGCAACCGCTCCTGTAACGAGGGAGGGGAGAACTGCTTCGATCCGTCGGGCACCCTCTGCACCGATGACGGAAACGTTTGCACGGACGATATTTGTGACGGGGCGGGTGCCTGTGCCCATCCCCCCAATACCGCGCCTTGCGACGATGGGGATCTTTGCACGATCGGGGACACGTGCAGTGGCGGTGTGTGTGCCCCGGGCGCGCCGATCGATTGCGACGACGGGACCCCATGCACCGATGATTCGTGTGTTCCCGCCGTAGGCTGCGTTCACAGCGCAAACTCCGCTCCTTGCGACGACGGGCTTTTCTGTAACGGAGCCGACACGTGCGCGGGAGGCATGTGCTCGTTGCATGGCGGTGATCCTTGTCCGGGTAACCAATGCAATGGTTGCGATGAGGCCACCGATGCATGTGTCAGTCCTCCGGGAGTTTCATGCGACGATGGCGACCCGTGCACCTCGCAGGACCGGTGCGATGGCGTGGGCAACTGCGTAGGTGGCGGGTCGGTGTGCGGAAACGGAGCGCTGGAAAGCGCGTGCGGCGAGGAATGCGACGACGGCAACACCCTCGGCGGCGATGGCTGTGATCCGCAATGCGTGGCCGAGGTCTGCGGCAACGGGAAGGTACAGGTTGGAGAAGAGTGCGACGACGGAAACACGACTCCTTCCGATGGATGCTCTCCCGTGTGCACCCAAGACGTGCCCCTGCCGCTCGTGCCCGGTGGTTCGAGCGCGACCAAGGACTGTGTAATGGCATGGGCGCTCGATCCCGTGCCGCCCGAGGTAAAGGGCTTCCCCACGGAGAAGGTAACCTGCCGGGAAAACGATCCTTCGTGCGACTTCGACGATGACCGCTCGCAGTGTACCTTCCACGTTTGGATCTGCTTGAACGAGACCATCGCTGGCAAGCCGTGTGCCGCTCCCGATTCGGCTGAGGCCTTCCTCCTCAAGAAGCCGCGGCCGGACAGGCCGAAGGATTCCTTCGACGTGACCAACGCCGGCGTGGTCGAGGGGGCACTGGAGGACCTCGGAGTCGATATCCTGCGGGGGAAGACGGTTATATTCGACGGCCCGGGCATTGCGACCCCGCACACCTGTTCCAGGCGGCTCGATATCGTCGTTCCGATTCGGTCGGGCCAGCCGGTCGGAAAGCGCGTGGTAAAGGGCATCGCGCTCGGGGTGGACGCAGGAAAAGTCGTAAAGGACGTGGACAAGCTCAATCTTGCCTGCTTGCGGTAGAAGTCGTTTGGCATCTTTAGCGGTAAAGGGGAGCGAGGCGAGTCCACCAGCCTTGGGCGCGGCGCGTGGGACGAAATTGCCTATTGCGTACGCGCTCTGCCGGTGGTAGCGTACGGCCGGCTGCAAAGGCAGGCCGCGTAGGTACGCAAGAGAGAGAAAGAGAGTCGCTTTTTCGCCCGCCCCCCATCGCGTCAATGGAACGCTTCCGCAGACAACTCAGTACTGATTACGATCCGCTAGTTTCGTCTTTCCGAGCCCATCCAGGGTTCGGCGCACCGCGGGGCCCGGCTTCTCCCGCTTTTCCCAGCCGCGGCCGGCCCCCTGAACGCGGCGAGAGCCCTGGTGGCCATTTTGGGGCAAGGGGGGATGGCTCGGGAGACTGCCGGGCGGCAGGCAATGGGAAGTTTGGGTTTGTGGTGGATGGCAAGAGCCTGACTCGTATGGTGGATGGCTCGATCGGTGTGCTCGCTCAATCGGGTATCAAACTCGCGGGACCGAAAGCGTAACTGAGCACGGGTTCTGCGGATAGGAGTGACGATGGCAACTAGGCTGTATGTCGGCAATCTCTCTTACAGCGCGACCAACGCGGACTTGGAGGAGCTCTTTGCCCAAGTGGGAAACGTCCAGTCGGTGAACATAGTCACCGACAAGGTCTCCGGGCAGTCTCGGGGGTTCGGCTTCGTCGAAATGTCGACGCCGGAGGAGGCCCAGCAGGCGATCGAGCGCCTGAACGGACAGGAGCTGAAGGGAAGGGCGCTCAGGATCGATCAGGCGCGCTCGCGAGAGGATAAGCCGGATCGGGGCGGCCGCCGCGGGCCGAAACCGAGGCACTAGGAAAAACGGGGGCTCGGGCCTAGCCCGGGCCCACCTTACCATGAGGTAGCCCGCTTGCTCCGGGCACTTTATCGAAGACGAAGCCCGATCGCCGGCGTCCCTCGCGCGTGAGCAGCGCCGCTTGGGCTTCAGCCTCTCTTCTTCAAAGTCGCTCGGGATGCCGAGGCCGCCTCGGCCGTAAGCCAGTGGGCGAGCATCGGGTCACTGGCGTTTTCTACCACTTCCTCGATCCTCCCGAGCGCGCGCTCTCGCAGTTGGCGTTTGATGCAGCCGAACGCCTCACGAGGAATCGTGGCCATGTCCTTTGCGACCTCGAGCGCTCGGCCGAGCACCTGATCGGTGGGCCGTAGCTCGTCGAAGATGCCGTATGCGAGCGCCCGGTCTGGCCCGATTTGGTTCGCAGTAAGCGTTATGACGCGGGCGGCGGCGGGGGAAAGCTCGCCGAGCAGGACCGCCATCGGGCCCGCCGGAAAGGGTATTCCCACCCTGGCCTCGGTCAGTCCGAACTTGTAATCTCCTTGCGGTCCGATCCGGTAATCGCAAGCGATCGCCAGGATAAGCCCTCCTGCCAGCGCGTGTCCGTTCACGGCCGCGATGAAGGGTATGGGCCAGCCGTAGAGCTTGCCGATCATGCGGTTTACGCGGGCCACCAGCTCGCGCTGCTCTTCCCTGCCGTAGTAAGGAACGGATTTGAGATCCAAACCGGCCGAGAAGAAGTTGCCGGTTCCAGTGACCACGACGGCCCTGACGTCGGGGGCTGCGAGGGAGGCGAAGAGAGACTCGAACTCCCCCACGAGCTCGAGCTCGATCGCGTTCGCCGCAGGCCTGTCTATGCGCACGATGGCGATGCCATCGGCGTGTTCTACCTTGAGGTGCTCTAGTGCCATCTCACGCCCCCTCGAGCGCACGTTGCGTTTTCGAAGCGCACCCGAAACTCTAGCCGCTTTCGCGCTTTTCATGCAACCGTGGCAGTCGCGACGGGCTTGTGCCCCCTCTTGGCAGCCGGCGGCTCATGTGATCTGATCGCTCCCCATGATAATGCTTTACGAACATCCACTTTCCCCTTACGCCCAAAAGGTCAAGATCGCGCTTGCCGAAAAGGGGGTCGAGTTCGAATCGCGGCTCCCCGATCTCCTCGCCGGTGTCGATGAAGCCTTCAGGCGGGCCAGCCCCCGTGGCGAGGTGCCGGTTCTCGTGGATGGGCAGACGTCGGTCTTCGACTCCACGATCATCCTCGAGTACATAGAGGAGTGCTGGCCCACACCCCCGCTTCTCCCCCCGACGGCCGCGCAGAGAGCCCATGCACGCATGCTGGAAGAGGTATGCGATACCTATTACGAGGCGATCAATTGGGGTGTGTACGAGGTACAGGTGTTCAAGCGCGCCTCGGGAAAGCTTGCGGAAACTCTGTTGGCCCGGGCACGCGCCCAAACGGCCGGGGTCAACGCTTACCTCGAGCGACACTTGGGAAGCGACCCGTATTTCAACGGGGAAACCTTCGGTTGGGCTGACATCGGCATCGTGCCGGCGGTAAACGCGGCGGCTTTCGTCGGCAACCCGCCGGCTGCGGGATCGCGGCTGGAAGCGTGGCTCGAGCGGGTGCGCGCGCGGCCGAGCGTGGCCGAGTGCATGCGCCAGGCGGCGGAGTCGGTGGCCGGGTTCGAGATGCTGCCCCAACTCGTGGACTCCGGGCACTACGTTCGCGAGTATCGCGATCACAGACTCGAATGGATGATGCGAAGCGGGGGCGCGGAGATCGTGCTAGAGGGGATGCGCAAGAAAAACATCCGCTTCTCCGTTGAGTTCAGCTAGAAAGCGCGCGCTTCGAAGCTCTGGAAGAGGCCGAGGCCGTCAGTAGAAGCAATGGCCCAAGCCACGATACGTGGGCGCTCGTCCGACGAGCTTTTCCCCTCGCGCGAGAAGATACTCGTTGAAGCGCTCGGCGATCTCCCCCGCCTTGGCCGGTCGAAAGAAAACCGGATCGCCTGGCTCGAGCTTTCCTCTAAGATGCGCCGGCACCGAAAGCGGCGTTTGCACTTCGCCGAAACCTTCTCGCTCGAGCGGCTTCAGGCCTGGGGGAAGGAATGGTACAGGCGCCTTGTCGGGGGCTATCTCGCCGCTTGCGATGAAGCCGCCGCTCTGGCAGGTCACCATGTCCGGTTGGGGCACGCGAGTGATCTGCAGTGCGAAACAGAAGGCGGGTTCGTTCTCATTGGCCCCGTAGTAGTCGAACAGATGGGATTGCAGGAATCCGGAGCCGGCCGCCACTTCGCTGACACAATCCTCGTTGCTGGTCGTACCTATGGAGCCGGTTCCCCCGCCGTTGAAGAACTCCAGGCGCACTCCGCGCTTGTTCAGGAGGGCGGCGATCGCCTGCCTTCGCGCGGCCACATCCTTAGCGGAAAACTTCTTGATCAGGCGCTTCAGCGGATTGGTCAGTGGCGTGAAGGGGTTCCTTTCTCCCAGGCCGGCGATCTGCGCTTCGTAGCCCATGACCCCGGCAAGCCGCACGCTATCGCTCGCTAGGATCCTCTCGAGCAACTCCTCGAACTGCGAAAGGGTTCGGATGGGCGAGCGGTGAACGCCTAGGTGAACGCCGAGCGGGCGCCACGACATGTCCGCCTCGATGCACACTCTAAGGGGCGATGCTCCGGTTTCGGTCCTCGATCTCTCTCGCCACAGCTCCTCGATGGCGGCAATGTGCGCGGGCTCATCCACTACGAGCGCGACGAGTCGCCCCTGCTGCGTCATGTCGAAGAGCAGTTCCAAGTCTTCGCGCTGGACGGTGGGGTATGCGATCAGGAAGTCGTCGAACCCCTCGCTCGCCAAAAGCTTGGCCTCCGAGGCCGAAAAACACATGAGGCCGCGGCAGGTACCGGCTCCGGCCTGGAAAATGAGCTTCAAAAGCTCGGGCACGCGCACCGATTTCGAGGCCACTCGCACGTACTTACCATGCGACCGCGCCACCTTCGCCAGTCTTCTGGTATTCTCTTCCAAGACATCGAGATCGACGATCATGGCCGGCAGCCGCTCCCCTCGAATCAGGGCCTTGAGCCGGCCGTAGTCCCAGGCGCTGCTCGTCATCTGGCGCGATTCCGGTAGCCTTCGCGCGCTCGCTTGCAGTAGCCTTCCAGCTTGAGCCCGGTTAGCGCGAAGCGGAAAAAGGAGAGGGGGCCGCCTCTGAAGAGATGCTCGATCAACGCGCCGAAAAGGAGGTACTTCTCTCTCGTGTACGGGTACCAGTTGGCTTCGATCTTGCCGCTATCGCGGTCGATCATCACCGACTTGACGTTGCAGAAAGAGTGCAGGCCCTGCTCGCCCTTGTAGCGCCCGAAACCGCTCTCCTTGGTGCCCCCGAAGGGCAGGGCAGGGTTCCCCTCGGTTACCATCACGTTGTTTATGGACACGTTCCCCGTCACGATGCGCGCCGCCACTCGCCTTGCGCGCTCCAGATCTTTCGACCAGACGCTGGCCGAAAGCCCATAGGGAGACTTGTTGGCGAGCTCTACCGCCTCTTCTTCCGAGCGGAACTTGAAGAGCGGAAGGACGGGACCGAAGGTTTCCTCCCGGCAAAGCAACATCTCGTCCGTTACATCTTCTACCACGATCGGCGGGATCATCCGGGACGACCCGTCCCAGTCCTGGCCGCACAAGAACCGGGCTCCCTTCGCCCTGGCATCCTCCACGTGGCGCCTCACGATCGCCACCTGGAAGTCGGTGGTCATGGCGCCGATCTCCGCGTTTCCGTCCCGGTCGACCCCTTGCCTGATCCGCCTGACTTCTTCCAGGAGAGCCTTCTTCAGGGGCTCGTAAATCGCCTCTTGCACGTAGAGGCGCTCCACCGAGGTGCAGGATTGACCGGTATTGGTGAATGCGCCCCAAGCCGCGCCGGCTGCGGCCCTCTCGATGTTGGCGTCCTCGAACACTACCATCGGATCCTTGCCGCCGAGCTCGAGCTCGACCGGGACGAGGAGGGGGGCGGCCTGGGCGAGGACGCTGCGGCCGGTCCTGGTGCTGCCGGTAAAAAACACCTTATCGGGCCTTTCCTCGATCAGCTCCCGGCCGACGCTCCCGTCCCCGTACACGATCTGCACCCAGTTCGGCGCGAACTGAGCTTCGAGGAGACAATCTTCGATCAGCCCCTCCAGGGGGGTCCACTCCGAAGGCTTGTACACGACGGTGTTGCCGGCGAGAAAGGCCGACGCAATGGGAACGATCGCCTGGTAGAAGGGATAGTTCCAAGGGGAAATCACCAGAACCGTCCCGAGCGGCTCGAACCAGATGAGCGAGCGCTTTCCCATGAGCGTCCAGGGGGTGTGCACGCGCCGCTCGCGCAAGGCCCTTTTCCCGTGGCTGCTAAGCCACTGCAGGCAATCCAGCGCGCCGAATACTTCGGAGACGAGCGCGTCCAAGCGGCTCTTGCCCGTGTCCGCCTGGATTCTTTCGACGATCTCTTCCCTGCGCCGCAAGATCACTCGGCTGAGCTCGCGCAGGTGCTTGGCGCGCTCTTCGAGAGTGAGTCGGGAAAGCGAGGCGCGGCCGCTTCGGGCGCGCTCGAAGGCCTCCTTAGGGGTGGGTCGCTTGGGTCCCAAGAAGGGCCTCTCGCCCTCGCGCGCCGCCGAAGGCACGCTGGCCGCCTCGCCTGGCGCCCCCTCCCGCTCGACGATCTTTGCATCCCATCCGATCTCACGGTAGATAGCGCCATCGGGTGTCAAATCGGAGTAGTAGAGGGTCATCACGCATCCTTTGACGCCGATGTTGAGCATGCGAAACGCGGCCCCGAGCGGTCCGGGAAACAGCCGATGGTGGGTTGCCACGAAGAATATGAGACGCAAGAGCCACCGGGGAAGGAAGCGGAGGAGGAAGAGCACGCGCTTTAGCCCCTCCCGATCCGCTTCGTTCATGTAGTCGAACATTCTGTCCGCTTCCCCTGCCGCGTGGGAGGCGGAAAAGGGTGGCAGACCGCCGAGCCCCGGCACGAGCACGTCCCCTACCTTGAGCAGGCCCTTTAGCTGGGTGGGGCTCAAATGTCTCGAGGTGCTCATGATCGAGCGGCCTTCAACACCTGCTCGGCGCCCATGAGAGAGAGGGCCATTACCGTGAGCGAGGGATTGATGCCGGGGGCGTTGGGGAAGACGCTCGAGTCGGCGGCGAACACGTTGCGGTATCCGTGCAAGCGAAACTCCGGCGATACCACCGATCTGGCCGGATCGCAGCCCATGTTGCACCCTCCCATGAGGTGGAGCCCGATGCCGATATCCCCCTCGATGATCTTCTTGGCTCCCGTCGAAAGGAATATATTTCTTACCGCCGCGAGCCCCCGCTCCCTCCTGGCCCTGTCTTCGGCGTTGAGCCGCTTGTCGATCAAAAGCCGCCCTGCGCGCCCCACGCGAATTCTGCCCGGATTGGTATCCCGCACGGCTACCTCTATGCACGCAAGATGCGAGATGGATTTCATTGTTCGCTGGTGCGCTTTTCCGAATCCGGGGATGAGCATGGCAAGTCCGACGGGCGGGGCGTAGACGTTTTCCAGTTTAAAGCCGCTCTTTCGGAAGTTCATGTCGGCCGACTTGAGGGACTGAAAGGGTCCCTTATGGGCGTTGATCGGCTCGTCGTAAAGGGCGAGGTTCATGTACTGTGGGTGCGTATAGAACCCCTTGCCCAACGCTGGCAGGACGCGTTCGAACCCTGAGCTCAGGAGGAGTTTCACGTTTCCGATGGCGCCTGCGGCCAGCACCAGGATCTTCGAGCGAAACAAGGCTTCGCGCCCGCCGGAATGGATCCCCCTTACCGTCGTCTGCCCGTTGGCTTCGAGCACCTCGACGACCTCGCACTCCGAGACGAGTTCCGCTCCCGCCGCCAAAGCCTTCTTTAGAACCGTCACGGGCATGCTCTGCTTGCTGTCGATGCGGCATCCCGCCAGGCACTCGATGCAGTCGTTGCCGTCCTGGTAGCGGCAGTCGCGCTGCGCTCGCCTGAGCGGTGCCCACTGGTAGCCGTTGTTGTCGAAGCCGCGGCGAAAGATCTCCGCGTTCTTGTTCCAGTACTCTTTCGGGATGTATTGAATGGAGAGTTCGCCTTCGGCCATCTCGTACCATGGGGCCATCGCCTCCACCGTAAAAAACGCAACCCCCGACACCTCCCGCCAGGAGTCGAGCGCAATGTCGTCGAAGCGATCGACCAGGGCCTGGTTCACGATCGAGCCGCCGCCGACCGCCTTGGGGCGGAGAAACCCGATCGTGCAGTCGCTATTGAGCTCTATTCCTCCGGCCCAGTAAAGCTGGGAGTTGGCGTCGATTTCCTTTCGCGGGTAGCTGTGGCGGGAAAACGACTTGCCGGCCTCGACAACGAGGCACTTCATCCCTGCCGCGCTCAACCGGTACGCCATGAAAGAGCCGGAGATACCGGCCCCCACTATGATGGCGTCGTATAGTGCTCTCTCTTGGCTCACGAGTTCTCGCGCGGGCGCTCGCTTGGCTCGGGCGCGCCGCTTCCGGGCCCCAGCGACTGCCTCTCTAGTAGCATCAGCAAGGCAGCAAGTGAAGCGAGCCGATGGGGAACGCTGCGGGCGAGAAACAGGGGCGATCCTAGGAAAGTTCAAAGAAACCGCAGGCCGGCGGCTTTCCCTATCGAGCCGGGTTTCGAACTCCCCTACCGGTCCGATGACGCTCCGCAAATTCTTTTTCTTGACCTAGCTTGACGAGGCGGTTAGTTGCCGGAGCTGATGGCGGCGTTTGCGAGGAGGCTTGCCGCAAAACTCCTGGTCATGGCGGCGCTCGACTTCTGCGCCTTCTTGTCGGCGGTGCCTGCGTCCGCCATGCCCGCTGAAATCTCCGGCAACCTGGAGTCGCTCAATCTCGTTCGCCACCGGGACATCGACCAGTGGGCGTACATTACCAACAGGAACACGGCGCGAGTCAGGTTCGACTGGGGCTGGGCGAGCCAGGGCCGCCTCCTCGACAGATTCGACCTTCCCGGGCTGAAGCAGGGCCACCTCCTTCTGCTCTACCGCGGCATTTATGACGGCATCTACGACATCGCACCGGGTCCGAGGATGCGGGATATCTTCGGGCAGCCGGTCGCCTCGATAGGCGACCTCTCGCGCGACGAGAGGGACGCGCTCAGGTTCGAGAGCACGCTGCGAGAGGCGTATCTCGATTTGCGCTTGAGCAGGCTACCGCTCGAGCTTCGCTTGGGCAAGCAGATGATCGTGTGGGGGGAGTCGGATAATTTTCGCATGATGGACAAGGCGAACGCGCTCGACCTATCGTGGCACTTGCAGCAGGAGCCGTGGGACGAGCTTAGGCGTCCCTATTGGATGCTCAAGTTTTTCTACCGGCTCGGAACCCTGGGTCCTCTTTCGCAAAGCTTTCTCGAATGGTATTGGAACCCGGGCGATTGGCTCCCCGCGAAGCAGTCCTTCCTTCCCCGCCCTTGGGGCAACCCTGTCGCCGATCCCCTCTCGGGGGCTCGGCTCTTTGCCGGAACGAGAGCCTACCGGCAGGGAGACTGGCGCAGGACACCGCAGGAGAACAGCCAGGTCGGGGTTCGCTTCCACGCCATGACACCCGCCAACTTCGAGCTTACGCTCGACTATTTCTGGCAGAGATGGGCCGGTGACGACGGCTCAAGCACGGCTTCCTTTCGGGCGGTCGGCGACCCGGGAGTGGCGGCCCGGGCGTTTTTCGAGCGTGGGGAGCTTCCACTAGAGTTCATAGCGCCCTACGTCCACAGCGTCGGGGCGACCGGCACATACTTCGAGCCGCGTACCCAAGCCGTGGTGCGGCTGGAGACGATTTTCGAGATAGGCATCCCTTACAGCGACCGGCGAAAACGCGGCATGATCGCGGTGCCCGCGGGTGCCTGCGGGCGCGAGGAAGGGGGTGTAGTGGACGACGAGCTCTGTTTCGGGATCCCTCTTCTCGGAGTTACGCGGCGAAACGAATGGAAGGGAATGGTGGGGATCGACAGGCCCACCTGGGTGCGTTGGCTGAATAGGGGGAATACCTTTTTTCTCTCCGGTCAGGTCTTCTGGTTTTACCTGCCGCAGGGGACGAAGTTTCTCGAGGGGCCCTTCGGCGCCTTGGACGACGTGCGCACGTGGGAGTACCTGTTCACCCTCGCGGCCACTACCTTGTATCGCGGCGGAACCGTAGCTCCGACTCTTTCCTATGCCTTGGATCCTTCGAACAGTTGGTCACAGGAGCTGGCGTGGGAGATCAAGTGGTTCGTGAGGAATGACCTGATCCTCGAGGTCTCGCAACGTTATTTCTTCGATCTGATCGGCGATAGCGCCAACGGGGGAACCGAGGCCAACTTCGAGCCCCAAGGCCTGGGCGGGTTCAACCGCGGCCGCTCGGAAAGCGGCGTTCGCGTGGTTTATCAGTTCTAGCCGGTTTCACTGGAGGGCGGGCAGAAATGAGAGGTCATCGGTTTTGGGTGAGCCTAGGCTTGATCTTGGCGCTTTGCGGCGCAGGGGAAGCAAGCGCGCTCGAAGCTCCCAACAACGTTTCGAGCGCCAACTGGAAGGAAGCCGAGGGGTTGCTTGCGCCGGAGATACTCAGCCGCGTCAAAGATGGAGACCTTTCCTTCGATGTTGTTCCTGCTACCTCCTACCCCATGCGAGCGCCTTATGCGGAGGCCACTAGCCGGGGTGCGGGACGTGTGCGGTTGACCGAAGAGGGGGAGCTGGAGGGCTACGTCGCCGGCAGGCCGTTTCCCGAGATCGACCCTGCCGACCCCAAAGCGGGAGAGAAGATAGCTTGGAACATCCGCTATCGCGACACGGGCACCACGATCCAGGAATGGGGAAGCATGGATACGCTGGATGGGGACCGGGTGCAGCGCTCGATCAAGGTTTACTACGCCATCGCATGGGGTGCCCACCGAGCCGAGGGGGAGGAAGCGAACATCTGGCGCGAGGATGGAATGCTTTACAAGGAGTTCACGCGAGTGCTGGCTCCCCTGGATCTAAAGGACATGACGACGCTCAAGCACAGGCCGGTGCGCGATCATGATCAGGATATCGATTGGGTGTACACGACCGATACGCGGCGGGTGCGAAGGATAGCGGCTCCCCACGAGGAGCAGGCGGCGGGAAGCGAGCTGCTGAACGAGGACTTCTGGGGGTTCTCGGGCTACCTGCGCGATCACGAGTGGAAGCTGGTGGGCCAGAGAGAAGTGCTCGCCCCTATGGGGGGGAAGAGCATCGAGACGCGCTACGGAGGGCGAAACGGCTGGTATCCCGTGGATCCGTGGGAGGTGAGAAAGGCGTGGGTGCTCGACGTAGTGCCGCGAAGCGGCGCGCACCCCTACGGCCGGAGGAGAATGTATGTAGATCAGGATACTTCATGGGTACTCTACTCCATCATTTACGACCGGCAGGAGAGCCACATGAAGACGATGCTCGAGGTTTATATCGCCCCCCGCTATAGCCCGGAGAATGCCGATGCTGGCATTCCCCTTCTCACGGGCGAGGTGATGATCAATTACCCGAAAAACCGCGCCACTATCTTTCGCCTCTCCAAGCTGTTGCACAACCGACCCCTTTCGGGGGAGCTTTTCACGGTGGAGGAGATGGTGAGCGGCGGCCACTGAAGGAGAGCTCCGCGGGAGCGCTGCCGGGCCTCCCGGGGGGTTGTCAAAGCGCAGCCGATGCGCCAAGGTTCGGCGATGGGCGGGCTTCGAGATTTCTCGGGCGACGATCTCCATTGCGTTTACTGTAACGCCAAGGCCGCCGGCCAGTGGCCCGTGTGCAAAGCCCTTTGCCGCGCTCCCTGCGCGGATCTGGTGATGGGACTAGTGACGATGCAGGCGGTATGCCGTTCCTGTATCGCAAGCGGCTTTCATGCGCCCACCGCTACGAGCTTTTTTCGGGCACTGTGGCCGGTGGTGGCTTTGGTGGCGCTAACGCTGGCGGTCGTTCTTTGGCTCTTGGGGCTTCTCTGATCGCCCGCTCGTTCTTGCGCCGCTAGTGACCTTCGAGAGGCTGCCTTTCGGCACCGCTCATGCGACGGCGTTCACCGCCTCGCCGCCAGAAGAGGTAGACAGTTCAAGAGTCGTGCGAGAAAAGTAGGCGAAGGTCAAGCTCAGGCTCGTGCTGTAGGCCACCGGAGCATCGTTGTCGAGCGCGGCGAACCCGAAGCTAGCGAAGAGCTCTTTTAACTGCCGCACGAACCGATCGAAGATGTCGCTGAGCGATTCCAGGGGATCCGCCGCAGACTCCACGGTTTCACTAGGCTTCACGTCGGCCCCCGAAACGCCTGAGGCGATTTGCGCCTCGCCGGCAGAAGCGCTTCCCGGCGAAGCTTGGCCCACATCCCCCGGCTTCGCTCCGAGCGTGTCGGTCTGGGATTTTGTCTGCGCCGCGGCGGGTGCGGCGTCGGCATCGGTCTTGGCGGCTTCTGGTTGGTTCTCTCCGGTGATCTCGCGCAAGCCGGCCAGAAGATCATCCAGAGCCGAGCGCACGGCCGAAAGGTACTTTGCCGGGCCCATGTGCAGCGGCGCCCTGTCGGCTCGATGACGCTCGCCGAAGATGCCCCTAAAGGCTTCCTTTAGCGCCTTCTTGAGTTCCTTGACCAGCTCGTCGATTTCCTTTCTGGATTGCTCGTCCAAACCTGGAAGCTCTTCGCCGAGCTGCTTCAGTGCCGCTTTGACGTCTCGGGCAAGCTGCTTGAGCAGCCGGCGAGCGTCGTGGCGAAGCTCGTGCCCGCGGCTTTGTAATTGCTCCTGCTCGGCCAGTTGAATCCTCACGTGCAGATCGAGGAAAGCCTCGGTTTGAGTACTCTGGGTCACGGCGGTGGAGCTTGTCGGGGCTTGCGCCTGGGAAAGAGCGGACGCCTCGCCCGAGGGTCCAGGCTGGGGAGCCACAGAGTCGGGTTCGGGAGCGGGCAGTTGCTCTCCCACGCGGCTTGCGGTTTGGGAAGAAATGGAAAAAAACGCGAAAACCTGGCTGCTATAGCTTAAAGACACCGCATCCATGGCCTTTCTCCTTCACCTCCGATTTCAAGTACCCCTCCTCGCCTCCTCGTCGGTCTTTTCGGTCGATGCGGCGCGCAACTTGAGAGATAGGGAAAAAAATGCCGGGTGGCCAGTTTCTCCGCGTTGGCTCCGGGCCGCTTGTGTGCCCCCCGCAGCTTGCCGGTTGCAGGTGTAGTTTCTCGCTATCCGGCGTACGCTCGCAGTGGTATGATCTGCAACCAGAGGCGGCCTCGGTCATGGGCCCCTGGGATCGATTTTACGGGCGTGCTCAATGAGCCTTCTGCACCCGGATACCCTTCTCATGCTCGTCGAATTAGTGCTCACCGCAGCGGCGTTCGCGCTGTTGTCGCGCACCCTTCACGTGGCCGCTGCGACCTGGTGGGCCGCATCCTGGCTTGCGGCGGCGGGTGCGACTCTCGCCTTGTCCGGCGTTGGCGATGCCGCCGGCCTCGGCTGCTGGCCGCCTAGCCTCCTCGTTCTTGCGGCGGTGGTAAGTTACGTGGGTGGGGCCGCAAGCGTCATGGGCAGGCCTGTGCCTCGCCTGCTCTTGGCGTCGGCGTCGGCGGCTTGGCTGCTCTCGGCATTGGCTACGAGCCTTGGACGGGGCGTCGTAGGGTCCGCGGTAAGTGGGCTCGTGCACTTGACGCTTCAGGCGATAGTGGCCTTCTGGTGTCTGAAGGCACCCCGGCACGAGGGCGGAGGGGTGCTTCGCCTGCTCGGAGCGATGGCGGCGGTTGTAGGTGTTCTCTACATGGTTCTCTCTCCTTTTTCTCCCGAGGGACGGCTCCTGCTCTCCGAGCGCGGCGCGCTTCCAACGCTCTTCGGCGTGTCGCTCGCGCTGGCGTTCGTCCAAGTGGTAGCAGTTACTGGATTCTATCACAGGAGGGCCAAGCTGAGAGACCAGGCGATGCGCGAGAAAAGCATCGCGATGGTAGAGAGAGAAAGAAGCATCATCGCTCAGGAGCTGCACGATGGCGCCTGCCAGATGCTTATGGCGAGCAAGCTCCAGCTCGAGCACGCTGCGGAGCAGAGCGTGCCACCGGCCACTTACTCCAGCCTGCGCTCGGCCGTCTCCTGCATAGCCGAGGTTATCGACGACTTGCGGGACATGTCCCACAGCTTGTATCCCTCCGGGCTGGCGGTGTTGGGATTCGAGCGAGCGGTGGGAGAGCTGGTAAAGGGGACGGAGACCGAGTCCCGGCGAGCGAGGCTCTTTTGCGATCTCCAGGGCCCACCCCTTCCGGCCGCGCTCGAGCTTGCGCTTTACCGAATAATCCAGGAAGCGCTTCACAATGTGGCGCAGCACAGCAATGCCACCGAAGTGCGGGTGAGCGTGGTGGCCAGGGACGGCTGCGTGCGGGCAGCCGTGGAGGACAACGGGGTCGGGTTCGACGCAGGGGAGGTTTCCCATGGCATGGGCTTGGCGAGCATGAGGGAGAGAGCCGAGGTGTTGGGCGGAAGCCTCGAAATCGAGGCGCGGGTCGGCGCAGGGGTTGCGGTGCGGGTTGTGCTTCCCCATCGGTAGCACGAGCGGGTGCCGGGCGCTCGCGGCGAAAGCGGGGCTACCGCCGGGGGGTGACCTCTGAGCGTGGGGCTATGCGCGACGCCGAGCGGCGCAGGGTAGCAGATCCTCTCTCAGCTCGTCAGTCCCAGCCTAATGGCAGCCTTTACCAGGTCAGCGTTGCTCCTGCAGCAGAGCTTGTTGGCGATCTTGTTTCTGTGGTTCTTTACGGTCTTTCGCGTTATCGAAAGGATACCTGCGATCTCCGACAACGTCTTGCCTTCTCCGAGGAGCTGGAGAATCTCTCGTTCCCTCAGGCTGAGCGAGGAGGTTTCCCCTGGGGAGATTTCGTCCTGGGTTCGGTATCGGCTGGCCAGAATGGCGCTCACCTGGGGGCTAAAGTAAGACTCGCCAGCCGCAACCAGACGGATCGCTTCTACGAGTTCCCTCCCCTCGCCGCTCTTGAGCACGAAGCCGTGCGCCCCAGCCTTTAGCGCCTCGAGAACGTAGGCTTCCGAGCAGTGCATCGAAAGGACCAGTACCCGGATCCTGCTGTTGCTCTTGAGCATGAGCTTTATGGCGTCGATGCCGTTCAGCCCCGGCATGGAAATGTCCATCAGCACGAGATCGGGCTTCAACCGCTCCAGCGCCTTCAGGGCCGTTCTGCCGTCGCCCACGTCCGCTATTACCTGGATCTCGGAGGTGTCCTCCAGAAATTTCCGAAGACCCTCGCGCACGAGAGTGTGATCGTCAACTAGAAGGACTCTTATTTTTTTCTCCGAACGCGCGCTCACCGCAACCCTCTTTCGGTGGCTCACCGACCCACCCTCTCTGCAGAACATGTCCGACCCGCCATCCCGCGGGCGGCGTTCCCTGGACTGCCGCCGAGAAAGCGAGCCATAGCAAGAAGTGCGCTCTACAATGGCCTTCCAGTCGGTTCCCTAAGCCAAGTATCGGATCCCGCTCGCTAGGATCCCCGCACCCGGCGGGAGCTTGGAGCGCCGGCTTGCCTGCAGCACCTCCCTTTAGCGGGTCGGCACTCGGAGCCACCGCCACACCAGCCCCATCGTATATCCCGCTCGCTCTGTACTCTATAAAATCCGCAGG
>JBBIJE010000003.1:300312-303424 GCA_037446155.1 Myxococcales bacterium
CCACACCAGCCCCATCGTATATCCCGCTCGCTCTGTACTCTATAAAATCCGCAGGCAAAGCTGTCAAATGATTTCGTGCCTTCGCTTGCGCGACGCGAGCCCCTCGGGTTCTAGACCCATCCGTACCGTTTCTGGTACCGGGCGGGTGGGTCGGGGTCTAGCACGAGGTGACGCGAGAGCAAATGGTGAGGGAAACGAAAGGCGGGCGAACGCAACCCTGGGGCGGTCATGGGCCGGGCGATCGCTTTGGCAAGCCCGCGCCGCCTTGCCGGTGCCCTCCGCGCTACGGCCGTGCCGGGAGGTTTTCCGCCGGGCACTGCGCCTGGCAAGCGAAGCAGTAGTAATAGTTTCCAGTCATGAAGGTCTGCCACAATTCCCTGAGCCCATGGCCGTTCGCGATCTCCTCTATTGTCGCGGCGTCGCCGGCGGCCAGGGCTTGCACGGCTTGCCGAAAGAAACGGAAGCCATATCTGAAGACGAGATCCCCGCAGAGCTTCTTGTCGATTCTGCCGCCCCCGGAAAGCGCACCGGCGGGGCATCGCTCGACGCAATGCATGCAGTGGTCGCAGATGTCCTCGCGAAGCGGCGCATCCGGTTCCAGGGGAGCCTCGCTCACGATACCGGCCAGACGAACGGCCGAGCCGTACTGCCTGGTCACGAGCAGGCCGTTTTCCCCGTACGAGCCCAGGCCAGAGCGGGTGGCTGCCGCACGCCAGCAGATCTCCCCACGCATACCCCTCTTTGGCTCCCGCATATCGAGTGGGATGAAAGCCGGTACGGCAAGCGAGCGGAATCCTTCCTCTTCTAACGCACGCGCGGCCGCATGCGCCGCGCGCGCACACTCGCCGTAGGCGTGAATGGTATCGAATTGGGCGATCTCGTTCTTGCCGGAGCGAAGCGCCGACAAGCTGTGCCTCGCCGCCATTACCATGACGCTGCGAGCTCCGGGCAGAATCTCCTCGATATCGTCTCTGTGCTCGGGCAGATCGGCGCAGCCGAGCACGCCGACGAGATCCGCTCCGTGCTCGCGCGCGGCAATCTTCGCCTTCTCGGTTATTTCCCTATTCGTCATCGTCGCCGTCACCTTGGGGGCCTCCCTTTTAGTGCGTTCCCCGTGCAAAGACAAAGGGTGCCCGGGGTCCTTCGAGCGGCGCGACTCGATGGGTTGCCCTTGGCCTCGGGTCAGGGCAATCTGGTCGGGCGGAAAGCGGGCAGATGAAGCCGTTGGTATCGATCCTCATGCCGGCATTCGATACCGCAGGTACGCTTGGCCCGTGCTTGCGGAGCATTCTGCGGCAGACCGAGGAGGATTGGGAGTGCGTGATAGTGGATGACGGATCGACAGACGGAACGTTGGAGCTGGCGGAGAGCTTCGCTGCGGTGGACGGGCGGTTTTCGGTCATAGCGAGTCCGCACCGGGGAATCGTGAACGCCCTGAACCTCGGCCTCGATCACGCGAGCGGTCGATTCGTAGCGCGAATGGATGCCGACGATCTCATGCACAGGGAGAGATTGAAACTGCAAGTGGAGGCTTTGGAGGCCGAGCCCGCGCTGGCGGCGGTAGGCTGCCATGTGCGGGTTTTCCCGCGTGCTCGCCTGACCGACGGTCTTGCGTCTTACGAGAGGTGGCTCGACGAAATTAGCTCTGCCACAGAGCTTCGCAGAGAGGCTTTTGTCGAGTGCCCGGTTGCGCACCCAAGCCTCATGATTCGAGCCGGGATCTTGCGCGAACTGGGCTATCGGGAGGTCGATTGGCCTGAGGACTATGACCTTTTGCTGCGGGTTTTGGCGCAAGGCGCGGAGGTAGCTGTGGTGCCGCGCAAGCTCCTACTGTGGCGCGACAGGCCGAATCGGCTCTGGCGCAGGAGCAAAAGGTACTCCCAGGAGCGCTTTACGGCGTGCAAGGCGGCCTTTCTCGCTTGCGGCTTTCTTAGAGAGGGCCGGGAGTACGCGCTTTGGGGTTACGGCCCGACGGGACGGCGCCTCCGCCGCGCGCTTGCGCTCCACGGCAAGCATCCTGCGCTGATCGTCGAGCTTCATCCGGGGCGCTTGGGAAAGACGATACATGGGGCGCCGGTGATTCCTCCGCGGGATCTCGCCGCAAGGCTCGGCCTTCCCCTGCTCGTGGCGGTAGCGGGCGAGGGTCCGCGGCGGGAGATCCGGCAATTCTTGGCGGCGATCGGGTTTCGCGAGGGGAGGGACTTCGTCTGTGTCGCCTAAGTGGCTGCGAGGCGCGACTTGGGCTTGCGATCGGTGCCGAGCCGCCGTCGCGAAGGATGGGAAGAGGAGTTGCGTTAAGTTGGGCTCGGTAGAAACGTCAATCGATCTTTAGGCGATTAGAGATGGCGGACATCAAAGCCGTGCTCTTCGATCTTGGCGGTACGCTTTACGACTACCGGACCCTTGCGAGGGCGGAGGGGGAATGCTTGGTCGAGCTTGCGCGCTGGCTCGGGATCGAGGCTGGGGAGGAGGAGGTGCTGGCGGCCTATCGCGATGGCATGAAGCGGGTCTTTAGGCGTTATCTCCCTCTTCCCTTTTATTTCCATCGCGACCTCTTTCGGGATGCTCTCCGGGAGATGGCGGGACATTTCGGCAGGGTGCTGGACGAGCCGAACACGGTGCGTTACGAGGCCCTGCAGTGGGAGCGGTACAGGCGGGATTTCGCGTTGCGTGAGGGGGCGGTGGAAACGCTCGTTGCTTTGCGCGAGCGAGGGCTTTACTTGGCAATCGTAAGCAACATAGACGAAACGCAGCTTCGACGGATGGTGGAGCTTGGGGCGCTCGGCCGCTATTTCGATTCCACACTTTCGAGCGAAGCGGCACGCTCCTGCAAGCCGCACGCCGGTATCTTCGAGATGGCGCTAAGCCGGGCAGGCTGTGCGCCCTCCGAGGCGCTCTTCGTCGGCGATGCTCTCGCGCAGGATATCGAGGGAGCAAACCGGGTGGGAATACGCTCGGTGCTTCTTTGGTATCGAGAGGACCGCGACCCGCCGGCGGGAGATCCCGCCCCGCGGCACGTCATTCACCGGATTCCCGACCTCCTCACCCTCCTCCCCCGCGCGGGGGTCACCGCGGGGGTCACCACCGCGGGGGTCAGATCTTGACGTAACGC
>JBBIJE010000003.1:303524-305266 GCA_037446155.1 Myxococcales bacterium
CACCACCGCGGGGGTCAGATCTTGACGTAACGCGGGGTCAGATCTTGACGTAACACACTTGGCGCGCGCCCTCGGCTCCTCGGATGCAGGTGGTTTGAAAGGCTGCACTAGCTAGCCCAGGGAACGCATCCGGACGTGTTCTTGCAAGACCTGAAGATCTTCTGGAAGGTCTTACCCCACAGGTTGGAAGGTTGCGGTTAGAGGGAGCGACCCTACAGCGCGTGGAGAGGAGGCGTGGTTATGAGTGCATGGTGCAACGGGATCGGTCTGCATTGCGACAATTCGGTTGTGGTGAAGGAGCCGGGGGCGAGCTGGTGTATCGACACTGGCTGGAAAACGATGTGCGGCGGATGGAACACGCGCTGGCGGCGTAGCGAGAGCGGCTGGTTGCCGTGGCAGTGGAGTGGACGTTCAACTGGTGGTGGCAGGTGGGCGGCCTGATGGCGGCGGGCTGCGTGGTGAAGCTTGCGAACCCCGCGGCCATCCGGCGGTAGCGCGGGCTCGAGCACAGCGGCGACGAAGCAGATGCGAGTGGCTGGCGGAGATGGTGCGGTTGGGGATCCTCCCGACTTGCTATATCTACCCGGAGGAGGAGTGTGGGTGCGGGAGCTGCTGCGCAAGCGGGCTCACCTGGGGCAGCAGCGTGCGCGCAATGTGCTGAGCGTGCAGAGCCTCATGTGTTGCTCGGAGGGTGCGCGGCTCGAGGGGGGAGTTCGTCAAGGCGTTGAGCGCGGGGCGAGGGAAGCAAATCATGCCGCCGCCTGTGACGTGGGCCTGGCGATGGGCGCAAGCGTGGCGATGATCAAGTGTGTGGAGGAGCAGAGACTCGAGTGCATCGAGGAGGTCGTCCTTGGGAGGGTGAAGCTGCGCAAAGAATTGCGCCTGCTTACGACCGCGCCGAGCATCGGGGAGATTGTAGCCCTTATGATCATGTTCGAGACGGGTGCGGTAAGCCGCTTTGCATCGGTGGGGGACTTGGCGTCGTACCGTGGCTGTGTGGGCAGCACGGGACCGAGCAACGAGAAGGAGAAAGGGGAGGGGAACGTCGAGAACGGCAACCGGTATCTGGCCTGGGCGTTTGTGGGGGCAGCGAAGTTTGCCATCCGGTCCTCGGCGCCGATCCAGCGCTGGTATCAGTGCAAGCAGGCCCGACGAATGAGATCGTGGGGATCGAGGCAGTGGCGCACAAGCTGGCGCGCGCGGCGTACCACATCCTGTGCGATCAGGTAGCGTTCGATGTGACCAAGGCATCGTGAGGGGATTGGCGAGAGCGGTGAGCCCACAATGGGGCTGGGTCGCAAGGATGAGACCTGAGGGCCGGCCGCTCTCGCTGGGGCACTCCCGCGGGTACGTGGGGGACCGGGGGCACGCTGGTCGTGAACCAGCATGGGGAGTGGACTCGGTTGATCAGTGCAAAGGCTCAGGATTCCCACAATGGGATGAGAAGGCACCAGGACCAGTTTCGCGAGCAACCGCAGAGCCATGGTACCTGTCCTGCACGTTTGGACACGATCGGGAACCCACGACCTTCCGGGACGGCACTGGCGTCATGGGCGAACTGCGGTTTGCACTGCGGACGCATCATCTCCATCCAGATGCGTGACTGGTGCGGCCTGCACGCCGCACCCGACGAGAGCGAAGATCCGGGATGCATTGGACTGGTCCGCTAACGCAGGGTGGAAAGAGATGGCGATGAAGGAAAAAATGTGGCGGTGCCGCGAGGAGGTGTTCTTGCTCACTTG
>JBBIJE010000004.1:0-29273 GCA_037446155.1 Myxococcales bacterium
TCAAGCAGTTTGTGTTTCGCTAGCTCTCGGCCCGCTCCGATCGCCGGACCTCGGGCGGCGACTTCACGCGGTGCCGGAGAGCAGCCACTACCAGCGTTAGCCGCCAGAGCGAGCGATGGTCCTCGGCGGACGGTTCGCAGTCGCGTGGAAGCGGTGGGATTCATGCGTGCCCTCCTACTCTGGGGCGAATATATGGCGAAGTTGACCTGCCAGTCAAGCATCCGCGAGCGGCAACGAGTACTCGGGGCATAACAGTAGATGTCGGTGGCGGCAGCGAGTTCGACCCCACCCGGCTGGGGTCGAAAAAAAATCGCCCTACGAAGGGAACTCTTTTCGAAGCCTCGGTATCACGTGCTCGGGGAACCGGCGCGCCGTTAGGCCTTCCGCTCCGTTATGAGAGAAGAGCCTGAGAGAAGAGGATGAAGTGCCTGACACTCCGCTCAGCGAAGAACTCCAGGTCACGGAAGCACTGGTCGGCAGTACCCACGGATTGGCCGCGGGCGTACCGCTCGGCGAACTTCTGCCTGGGTATCGCATCCGGCAGCGTGGGTGCGAGCCAGCTATCGAGGTCCTCCCTGGGCATGAGACAGACCCCGTAACGTTCGACCGAGATCTCGACGGTCCTTGGATCGCGTCCAGCCGATTCGCAGCCGCGGGCCACGACGGATCGCTTGTGATCGAATTCCTCGGGACCGCGATTGTAATGCCAACCATCTGCAAGCGCAGCACATGCCGCAGGAGGACGCGCTTGCCGACACCGCCTACCCACAGCCGGGGATGCGGTCGTTGCAGTGGTTTGGGCTCGTTAATTGCCCCCTCGATGGAAAGGTGTGCTCCCGCTGCGGTGCCCTGGTCGGCCGTCCACATAGCGTTAAAGATGCCGGCGGTCTCCGCCATGCGGTCGAGGCACTCTCTCACGCCGGGAAACGGATATCCGTGCACCTTGTGCTCTGCCTCGAACCAGCCGGCGCCCAGGCCAACTTCTAACCTGCGACCGCTCATGACATCCACACGCAAGGCGATCTTGGTCAAGTACGCTGGGTTGCGGTAGCTTTGACATGTCGCCAGTTGGCCCAGTCCGACTCTTGTGGTTAGCTGCGAGAGTGCGCCCATGAGGGTCCAGCACTCGAGCGTGGCCTCGGGCAGGGCCTGGGGTAAGTGTGGAAATGGTCGTAGGCCCAAAGCGAATCGTATCCCAGCGCCTCAAGATCCCGTGCCCTTTGACCCAACGCGGACCACTTGGCTTCCGCTCCCTTGGCGGAGAGGAGATCTAAGCGCCAGCGCTGCGGAACGAAGGTGCCGACATGCATCGCGAGGGAGTTACCCTCGAGCGAGCTTGCGGTGGAACGCGAATGTACCGTTCGGAGCTGCCGATTCACCAGCGTGTCGCTGTTGCTAGCGCGGCAGTCGGAGATCCACCGTGGCGGCGAAAGAACGTCATCAAGGACTCGATTCGGGGAGGAGTCGAGCGCAAGGTACGACTGGCCCCCCGCTTTCGCATCGGGCAACCCAAACGGGGTCGGGTCTTGGGCTAGCAGTTCTCCCTGATCGACGGGCTTTTTGAAAATCGGATCGCCTCGACCTTTCGGGTCGCCTCGACAAAGGCATAGTAGATGCGGCGACGTCTTCCGGCAGGCCTGGCGCGCAAGGCACCGGATTTCAGGAGCTTGGAAACGCGGTCGCTAGCCCGCGTCCGCTCCTTTTCGGCTCGTCGGTGACGGAATCTCCGAAGTCGGACGCGGAATCTTGCTCGCCTCCCCACCTAACGAGCCGTGATTTCTCAGCCGGCGGGCCGGGGCGGCGACACCCACAGTGCCAACAGCACTGCGGCCAGGAACGCCAAGCCGGCTCCGGCGGCGAACGCCAACGTCGGACCACCCCAGTTCCACAGTAGGCCGAACCCGATGCTCGCCGGCAACGCCGCAACGCCGATGGCCAGATGGTAGAAGCCGAACGCGACGCCCCGATCTGCCGCCGGAACCAAGTCCGCGACTAGCGCTTTTTCCGTCCCCTCGGTCAGCCCGAAGAAAATTCCGTACGCCGCGAACAGCAACCACATCTGCGCCGGCGTCCGCGCAGCGGCGAAGCCAACGTAGACCGCGACGTAGATCAACCAGCCGAGGATGATGACCCGCCGCCGCCCGAGACGATCGGACAGTCCACCGCCCGGAACCGATGTCCCGCTCTTGACCACGTGTAACAGGGCCCACAACACCGGCAGCAGGGCAACCGGTACACCCACCGTGCTCGCCCGCAACAGCAGAAAGGCGTCGGAGGAGTTGCCCAGGGTGAACAGGAATACGACCAGTAGAAATCGCCGCAACGCAGCCGGTAACGGCTGGCGTGCCACACGCATCGCCGCCACCGGCACCCGTCGCGCCGGCTCCCGCACGCCCCACGCGACGATCGCCACTGCCACCGCTGCGGGGATCGCCGCCAACCCAAAAACGAGCCGGTACCTCTCCGGGAAGACGCGCAACAGGAGTACCGCAAGCAGCGGCCCGATCACCGCGCCCAGATGATCCATGGCGCGGTGGAATCCAAAGGACCACCCCCACGTGGCGGCGTCGGCCGATGCTGCGAGCAACGCATCCCGCGGCGCCGAACGCAGCCCTTTCCCGGTCCGGTCGCTGAAGCGAATGAGCAGCACGTGCCACGGCGCCGCCGCGAGAGCGATCAACGGTCGCCCCACCGCCGCAATGGCGTAGCCCACGACCACCAACCCTTTGCGCTTGAGCCGGCGGTCCGAGAGCCAGCCGGATGCCAACTTCAAGAGACTCGCGGTACTGTCCGCCACGCCCTCGATGAGACCGAGCGAGGCTGGTCCGCCGCCAAGCACGCTGGTGATGAACAGGGGCAACAGAGGATAGATGATCTCACTGCTGGTATCGTTCAGGAGACTGGTCAGCCCCAGCAGGAAAACGTTGCGATCAACACCCAAAAGAGTTCCGCGTGCCATGTACACCCGTGTATGGCACAGATCCGCTTGGGGTGCGGCCGAAGAATTTCATTGTGCGCTGGCCACCAGCCCCGCTAACCAGTGCGCCGGACGGGTGGCGCCTGACAGGCCACCAGCCCCCCGCGGAGGCGGCGCCGGCTGCATGCCGAGTTCGGCTGCATCTTCCTGCTGGCCTCGTACAGAGGCAGTCGATGGCCCGCATTAACGGCCTTTTCGGGTGGCAGGGAACACAGTGTCCGACCTCGGAGGCGAATTCTCCCTCGCCTCCCCTAACCACGGCGCACATTGACACCAGCGGCGCAGCTTCTGGCCAGTTTGCGACGTCCCATTGGCGCCTTCCTTGCTGCCAAGGACACGGCTGATCGCCTAGCAGGCGCGGCCGTCAGCCGTCAACACACAGCCGTCAACACGCACTGCGCCATTGCGGGCGGCTGCAGGTGCCTTGCAGCGACCCCGGGATGCGCCGTCAATATCGGTCAGCCAACGAAGTCGAAACCCGAACCCGCCGCAGGCGGGGCAGGCGAGGATGTCGATGGCAAAGGCGCACCGGAGAAGATCGGGACAGGGCCAGTAGCGCTGCCGTGGTATTGGACTCCCAACAGGAGCGGCCTTCGGCGCAGCCGTGGGTAGCGCTCGGGTGCGACCGCGCGCACGACGGCGCGCGCAATCCTTGACCGCCGAGATTGAAGTGTGCGAGAGTCGACCGAAGGCCCGGGTACTCTGGCCCCTCGGGCCAGGCCAAGAAGGATCGCGAGGGGCCATCTCTCGTCGCGCTCGTCCGGCGCCAAGAGCGTGACTTTTCGATCGCCGGCCCGAAGATCGGGCAAGGACGAAAAGGAGGAGCCATGAGAATACCGACTCTTTCGATGCTGGTTGCACTGGTCTTGGGTGGGGGCGCCCCCGCCCTGGGAGCCATGCTCGCTACCGCGCCGATCGACAAGGACGGTTTCAGTACCGTGGAATGCTCGATCGTAAACGTCGGGAAGAAGGAAAGAACGGTCAAGATCGAGGTCTGGCTGGCGGGGGCCACGCCCCCTGAATCCTCGCCGGTGGTTTCCTTGCGGCCTAACGACTATTGGCGCTGGAGCGGTGGCGGTTGCAGTGATGGTTGTGTCTACTATTGCAGGTTCATCGTTCAGGGGGGGAAGAAGGATTTCCGGGCCGGAGGCTGCGTAAAGCCCCAAGGGGGCGGCTGCGCCTTCTTCGTGCCGGCGCAATAAAAGGACGGAGCACCTGAGCCCGAAGGCGGTCCGAGGGGCGTGCGCTACGAGCGCAACGGGCCCTCCTTTCGCCCTAGCGCCCGGCTCTAGTCGAGGCCCAGAATCTTGACCGAGGCCAGCGCCTTGTGGGCGTGATTCAGGTTGAGGAGGAGCGCCGTAATCCCCTCGACGAACACGGCGTTTTCCAAGCCTCCGGCGTCGACGGGCCGCACGTTGGGAATTTGCCGGATCCAGGAGGCGACTTTCGCCTTCGCCTGAGGAAAATTCGAACAGAGAATGACGTCCCCCTCGAGCGGTTGGCTCGTTCTCAAAAGCTCCGTCGCGCTCTGGTTCTTGAAGGCGCTTACGACTGGCGAATTCGGAAGCTTAGCCTGGATGCGAAGCGCGGCCGAGCCTTCCGGGACCGGGGCGAGAGCGAAAATCTCGCCGCGCCGCTCGAGCGGGTTGATCACGTCCAAGACGAGCTTTCCCGCAAGTGCCGGCGCGCGCGTTTCCAAGAAGGCGTCGAGCGCCTCGTAGGGAAAGGCCAAGCAGATCACCTCGGCCGAGGCGATCGCCTCGTCGTTGGTACAAACGCCAATCTCCGCGCCCTCTACTTTTTTTCTTATCTTTGCCGCTGCCTCTTCCGCCCGCTCAATTTTGCGCGAACCGATGATCACCCGGGCTCCGGCCATGGCGAACCTGGCCGCAAGCCCCCGCCCCTCCGGTCCCGTGCCTCCGACAAAAGCGATCGGCGGAATGGGGGTGCGGTCGGCCCCTGACCGATTCCCTTCTTCTTGCGGCGCGCTTTTTTGTCGCGCGGAGCTGGCTTCTCTTCGTTGCCTCTCCACCTGCAATCCCTCCTCGCCCCCTATCTCGAGGGCTCCTAGCTGGTGCGGCAACACATACTATTGGCGCGATCGGCCCGAGTCCAGCCCACCGCTTGGCTTCGACCGGCGCTCGATCGAGGGACTGGTTGGCGGGCCGGGGCAGCCGATGAGCGGGCAGATGAGGGGAACTTGGCTGCGCCCACCCGAGCCGCTATGCTGCGGGATGGAATGATTCGTTTACCGGGGATCACAGCCGAGGCGGTGCGCAGCCACCCCAGGCGCTTTCGCGACTTTCGTTATGTCTATCCCGTGATTTCACGCCGCTCGGGAGGGCTTTCGCTCGGGATCAACCTGAGCCCGGACAAGAAATGCAACTTCGACTGCGCTTACTGTCAGGTCGATCGGCAGGGCGGCCCCGTCCCGACCGCCAACGTGGATCTTGGCATCTTGGAAAACGAGCTTCGCGCTTTGATCGAGGAGGTAAAGGAGGCGCAGCCGACGGCGGTGCCCGGGCAGGCTTGCCCGGAGGCCGGGGATCCGGTGGCGATCCGCGATATCGCTTTTTCCGGGGACGGTGAGCCGACGACGTTCGCCCGCTTCGGCGAGTGCGTAGAGCGCGTTGTCAGGGTGAGAGACGAGCTTTGTCCGGCCAGCGTTCCTATTATACTGATTACCAATGCGTCGGGTCTTCACCGGTTGCAGGTCCGCGCCGCGCTCGGCCGGATAGACGCGGTTTGGGCCAAGCTCGATGCCGGGACCGAGGATTTCTTCCGGCTGGTTTGCCGGCCCTCGGTGCCGTTTGGGCGGATTTTGGAAAACATCCAGTTGGCGGCGTGCATAAAGCCCATCGTGATCCAGAGCATGTTCGTGCGCTGGGAGGGCCGGCCGCCGAGCGAAGCCGAGATCGGTGCTTTCGCGCAAAGGCTCGTCTCGATCCGCGAACGGGGCGGCGCCATAGACCGCGTACAAGTTTACACGATCGCCCGTCCGCCAGCGGACGCGCGGGTGTCGGCGCTAAGCGATGCCGAGCTCGAGGCGATCGCGAGCCTGGTGCGGGAGCGATCTGGAGAGAGGGTCGAGAGCTTCGGAAGCTTCGGCCTCGAAGAAGAGGAGAGGTGAGATCGTTGTAGCGGATTTCGTGATCGTGGGCGCCGGTTTTGCCGGGGCTTCGACGGCTTACCATTTGAAGCGCGCCGGCGCCGGAAAAATCATCGTCGTCGAGCGCGAGCCGGTGCCGGGCGCCCATGCCTCGGGGAAAAACGCCGCCATGGCGTTCGAAGCCTTGCGCGATTCCCTGGAGGCTCGCTTGGCCGCCGAGGGCAGGGATTTTCTCGCGAGCCCGCCGGCAGGCTTTTGCGGGGAGCCGCTGTTCGAGCCCACGGGATCCCTTCTCGTGGCTTGTGGCGAGGAAGCCCTCGGCGAAGCCGCTCGAGAAGCGGCCCGCGGCGGTATAGAAGTCGAGCGATTGACCTGGAAAGAGGCGGGCGAGCTCCACCCGGTGCTGCTAGGCTGTACGCTGGCCGGAGCCATCTGGAACCGGCGCGACGGGGTGGTGGACATCCACGCGCTCTTGCAAGGCTACCTCCGGGGGCAGGAGATCTGGTACGGCTGCGAGGTCGAGCGGATCGAGTCACGGAAGGGGCGGGTCGAGTCGGTGGTGACCTCCCGCGGAAGGATCGCGACCTCTGTGGTAGTCAATGCCGCAGGCGCGTGGGCCGGCGAAGTGGGGCGCCGTGCCGGGGCGAGTCCCATCGTTATCACCCCGAGGCGCCGCCACCTCTTTCAGACCGAGGTCGATATGGAGGTGAGCCGTCTTTGGCCTTTCGTCTGGCACCTCGAGGTGGACGCTTACTTTAGGCCCGAGGGCAGAGGCCTTCTCATGAGCCCCTGTGACGCCGACCCTCACCCGCCCTCGGTTCCACTCGTGGCGGAGAAGGCCCGCGACTCTTTGGCCGAGAAGATAGGGTTGGCTTTCCCGCCGCTTGCACACGCCCGCATAGTGTCGGGCTGGGCGTGCCTTCGGAGCTTTTCCGATGACGAGCGCTTCGTCATCGGCCCCGACCCCGAGCTTCGCGGATTTTTCTGGGTCGCCGGCTTGGGCGGGCACGGGATGACAACGAGCAGTGCCGTGGGAAGGCTTGCCGCATCCGCGGCTTCGGGTCGAATGCCGGCAGAGGCGGCCGCCTTCGATCCTGCCAGGCTCTGTGCTTGAAATGCACAGTGGCGAAAGCGTGCTAGCTGCCGGGCAAGGGGCGGGGCGATTCGAGCCGGGCTGGCGGACTCGACTTCCTGGATCTCCCGTGGCAAGAATAATGGGGGCGGGGAGGTCGGGCGGAGTCCCAACGACCCCGGGGGTGCCCCGCCGGGTGCCCCGGATCAGGCCGTCCTAAGATGTCAGGAAACTGATCCCCGAGCGGTTGCGTCGTAAGGAGAGGGAAAGGAGTCACTGTGGCAGGCCAAAGCACCACATATCTATACGAGAAGGATGCCCGGGAGCGGCTCGGGTTTCGCTCGCCCATTCAGTGGGGCGACTACTTTCACGGCCATCCCGAATACAAGGTTCACCGCGATGACAGCAAGTGCATACGCTGCCTCTGCTGCGTGCGCCAGTGCCCCTACGATTGTACTTTCTACGATCCGGTGCGAAACGTGATCTACGACATCGACGCCAACTGCGTCAACTGCAAGCGTTGTGAATTCATGTGCCCGACCCAATGTATCGAGATACGCGAGCACGGGTCGTTTCGCAGAAACGCGCACTGGGATGCGAAAAGTACCACTGGCATCTACAAGCAGGCCGACAGCGGCGCGGTGATCCTTACGGGGCTCGGCGCGGACGAGGACGTCAAGATATACTGGGGCCGCATCCTGCTCGACGCCTCGCAGGTGACCAATCCGTCGATCGACCCGCTGCGGGAGCCGATGGAGACACGAACCTACCTCGGCCGCAAGCCGGACAGGGTGCAACCTAACGGCTCGAGCAACGGGTACCCCCAGCTAAAGTGCGAGATCCCCGTGATCTTCGCTCCCATGAGCTTCGGTGCCATAAGCTACAACTTTCAAAAAGGGCTTGCGATCGCCGCCCGCGAGATGGGGACCTACTTCAACACCGGCGAAGGGGGGCTCAACCCCGATTTCGCGGAGTTCGGCCCCCACGCGATCGTTCAGGTGGCCTCCGGGCGTTTCGGAGTGAGCCCGGAGTATCTGGTAAACAGTGCCGCCTGCGAGATCAAGATAGGACAGGGGGCCAAGCCGGGGATCGGAGGCCATCTGCCGGGAGAGAAGGTCACCTATCAGGTGTCGCGCACGCGCATGATCCCCCAGGGCGCGGACGCTATCTCGCCGGCGCCGCAGCACGATATTTACTCCATCGAGGATCTGCGTCTGCTCATCTACGCGCTCAAAGAGGCGACGGAGTACCGCAAGCCGGTGAGCGTCAAGATCGCGGCGGTCCACAACGTGAGCGCTATCGCAAGCGGCATAGCCAGGGCGGGCGCCGATATCATCGTGCTCGACGGTTACCGGGGGGGCACGGGGGCGACGCCCAGAGCGATTCGCGATAACGTCGGCATCCCGATCGAGCTGGCACTGGCGCAGGTGGACGAGAGGCTTCGCGCCGAGGGTATCCGCAATCAGGTATCGCTCATCGCGGCTGGCTCGGTGCGCTCGGCCGCCGAGGTGATCAAGGCTATCGCATTGGGTGCGGATGCTTGTTACATCGGTACGGCCGCGATGCTAGCGGTGGGATGCACGCTGTGCCAGCAGTGCCATCGGGGACACTGCTCCTGGGGGATTACCACCAACCGGGGCGATCTGCTTCCGAGGCTTCCTGCCGACATGGCGGCGGAGAGGCTCATCAACCTGCTCAAGGGCTGGAAGCACGAGATGCAGGAGATGCTGGGACTGATGGGTTTGAACTCCATCGAGGGGCTGCGGGGCAATCGTCTCAAGCTTCGCGGCGTGGATTTGAACGAGGTGGAGCTAAAGACGCTCGGCATCCAGCACGCCGGGCTCTAGGCACCGAGGATCGAAAGGGAAAGGCCGAGAGGAAGCATGCTGGGAAGCAAGCCGGTAGCACGTAAGGTATACCCGATCGAGGAGCGTTGCATAAACTGCCACATGTGCGAGGTGGGCTGCATCGTCGAACACTCGCAGACCAAGACGCTGCTCGGCGCGTACCAGGTAGAGAAGCTGAGCTTCAACCGGGAGTGGTCGCTCGGGATCGTAGAGCCGAACGAAGCCTTGGAGCAAGGCCGGCCCCATCCGCTCAACCGCTGTCTCGTCGAGACTCACGACACCCTTTCCATTTCCACCAACTGCCGCCACTGCGACGAGCCGGAGTGCATATTGGCTTGCAAAAACGGTGCCCTATACCAGGACGAGGAAGGGCGCTGCAGGTTGCACGAGGATCGGTGCGTCGGCTGCTGGATGTGCATCATGGGTTGCTCCTACGGAGCCATTAACCGAAACCCGACCGTGAAGAACGTGCCCGGCCAGGAGAACAACGGGATCCAGAATCACTGCGACCTGTGCCCCGAGCGCGAGATCCCGATGTGCGTCTATGTCTGTCCGACGAAAGCCCTGGTCTTCGAGGATCGAGGTCGGGCCGTGCACGAGGTGGAGTAGGATTGGCTGGGCGCGCTAGGCATTACGTGCTTATCGGCAATTCCTTTGCCGCGCTCTTTGCGGCCGAAGCCATACGCCGGCTCGATCGCGAGGGGCCGATAACGTTCATCGCGGAGGAGCCCGAGCACACCTACAGCCGAGCGCTTCTTCACGAGACGCTCGCCGGGTGGGCGCCCGATCGCGTGATTTGGCTGCGCGAGCGCGATTACTACGAGCGCATCTCGGCCCGGCCGATGCTCGGGCGCCGCGTGGTCGAGGTCAGACCGAGGGAGCGGCGGGTGGTGCTGGCCGACGGCGAGAGCGTGTCCTACGACAAACTCCTGATCTCCACGGGCGGCGCGCCCTTCATACCACCGGGAATCGACGGTATCGACAGGTTCGAGAAGGTTTTCACCTTCACGCGGTTGAGCGATGTGAGAGCGATCGACGCCGCGCTCGAGGGGGTGCGCGAGGTAGCCATCCTCGGCCAGGGGCTCATCGGATTGCAGTGCGCCGAGGGCATCGCCGCCCGGGGGCGTAAAGTGACGGTAGTGGAGATCGCCGACGACCTTCTTCCCTTCGCTTTGGACAGCAATGCGGCGGCGATCGTGCGCCGCGAGCTGGCCCGGGAGAAGATCGAGCTCGTGAATTGCGACACCTTCGCGGCCGTGGAGGGGGCAGGAGGCAAGATCTCCTCGGTGCTGCTCAAGAGCGGGGGTAGGATCCCCTGTCAAATGGTAGTGATTGCCGTCGGAGTCAGGCCCCTCGTGGGGCTCGTCGAGGGCTCGGGCATCGAGGTGGATCGGGGGATCGTGGTGAACGAGCGCATGGAGACCAACGTCGAGGGCATCTATGCAGCGGGCGATTGCGCTCAGGGGCTCGAATTGCTCTCGGGTCGCAAGCTCCCCCTCGCCGTCATCCCGGTCGCTTCGACCATGGGAATGTATGCCGGCTACAACATGGCGGGAGGACGGCGCACCTATCCCGGCTCGATCCCGCTCAACGCCCTGCAGTTCGGGGGCATCCCGATAATCTCGTATGGGTACGTTCGAGACGAAGAGGGGGCCGAGGTTTTCTGCCACATCGACGAGAGGCAGAACGTCTACAAGAAGGCTATAATAAAGGATGGTAAGCTCAGGGCGGTGGTCCTGGTGAAGGACATCGAGCGGGCCGGCATATTCAGGCGTTTGATCGAACAGCAGGTCGATGTCTCGGACTGCAAAGAGGAGCTCATGAAGCCTGGATTCAATTTTGCCTTTTTGCAAAAGGATTACCGGGATCGGCTCTTTACGCAGCCGCAATGAGGCAGGTGCGCGCTGAGAAGAAGGCGTGGCTGGGGGCAACCCGGAGATCGGACGATGATGTACAGCTCGACCCGTGACGAGAAGTTCGCGCTTTTCCCGGGGCCGCATGTGCGAAGCCGCTATCGGGAGAGGGAGCTCAGCGGCTGCGGACTGATCGGCTTCATCAACACCGATCGGAGCCGCGTTGCCGGCGACAAGATCCGCCGGGGGCTTTGCAACATGGAGGAGCGCGGAAACGGTCTCGGGAGCGGTTTTGCGGGCTACGGCATCTATCCCGAGTGGCCGGACCACTACGCCCTTCACATGATGTACCAAAACCGGGACGTGATCGTGGATGTGGAGAAGTTTCTCCGCTCGCGGCTCGTGATCGATCACGAGGAGGACATCCCCTGCCATCCCGGTGGCAATATCACCGATCACCCATTCTTCCGCCGCTATTTTTGCTATCCCCGGCCGCCCGCCGGCGAGGAAGCGTGCGCCCCCGATCCCGACGAGCTTATGGTGCGGCTTACCTTCGATGTGAATACCCGCTTCGGCAACGCCTTCGTGATCTCCGCGGGCAAGAACATGGGGGTCTTCAAGGGGGTGGGTTTTCCGGCCGACATAGCGGACTTTTTCATGATCGAGCGCTACCAAGGATGGACCTGGACCGGCCACAATCGTTTCCCGACCAATACCCAGGGATGGTGGGGAGGGGCGCATCCTTTTTCGATGCTCGATTGGACGATCGTCCATAATGGGGAGATATCGTCCTACGGGATAAACAAGCGTTTTCTCGAGGAGCGCGGCTACATCTGCACGCTCATGACGGACACGGAGGTCGTGGCCTATCTCATGGATCTCTTGATTCGCCGCCACCGGTTGAGCTTCGAGGAGGCGTGCTCGGTCTTGGCGCCTCCCTTTTGGAAGGACATCGACAGGATGCCGGAGCCGCAGCGCACGCGAGCCACCGAGCTTCGCATCGTTTACGCGGGCGCATCTCTAAATGGCCCCTTCGCTTTCCTCCTCGGGTTCTCCGGCGGGCTCATCGGTCTCAATGACCGGGTGAAGCTTCGCCCCTTGGTGGTAGGGAAAAAGGGAAAGACGGTTTATTATTCGAGCGAAGAGGCGGCGATCTGGGTTCTGGAGGATGGAGTGACGGACGTCTGGGCGCCACCGGCCGGCCAGCCTCACATAACCTTCTTCGCGGATTCTGAAGAGGAAGCCAAGGGTGCGGTGGGCGCGGCCCGGGCGTAGCCCTAAGGGGGATCGTGACGAGGCGAGTTCGATGCTGCGTGTAGATGCGCGCAACCTTCACTACCGGGAGCTCAACGAGATTCTGCGCGAGGCCGAACGCTCGGGTGCCACGCACGTGGAGGTCTGCAACGTCAGGGGGCAGCGCTATCTGGGAACCGGCCTGAGTGCCGACAACATGAGGATCGTGGTGGACGGCATACCGGGCGAGGATCTCGCCGCTTTCATGGACGGGCCGACCATAATCGTGCGCAACAACGCCCAGGACGGTGTCGGCAACACCATGAACGGGGGGAAGGTAGTGGTGCTCGGTAGGGCCGGGGACGTGGTAGGGTACGGGATGCGAGGCGGGAAGGTCTTCATCAAGCGGGATGTCGGTTATCGGGTCGGCATCCACATGAAGGGGTACATGGATAAGCAACCGATCCTCGTTTGCGGGGGCACCGCGGGAATGTTCTTCGGGGAGTACATGGCCGGCGGAATCCTGGTGCTGCTCGGATTGGGTAGGGAAGAGGGGCAGCCGGTGGTGGGAGATTATTGCGCCTCCGGTATGCACGGCGGGGTCATGTTCATACGGGGGCCCGTGGAGGAATACAAGCTCGGCAAGGAGGTGCGCACGTTCGAGCTCGACGCCGAGGACCGGCAACGGCTCGCGCCCATTCTCGAGGAGTTTTGCGCCGACACCGGGACCGAGAACAACGTCCTGGATTTCGAAAGCTACGTGAAAATAATACCGGTTTCCGCGCGCCCCTACGGGCGGCTTTACGTTTACTGATCGCGGATCGGAAAAAGAGCTGAAGGCGCTTCCCATGGATGAATTCGAAGCCGGATTGAGAAAAGTTGCCGAGGCCGAGGCGGCCATCGCAAGGCGCAAGGAGGAGCTTGCGCTTCTCAAACAGAAGATGGCCGAAGCGCAGCGTCGCCGCAAGGAGCTTATCCACGAGTTGCGCAAGGTCTGTCCCCACCCGGCCTATTCGACCGGGCCGGTCGAGGCGATAATGCCCGAGGCGGCGGGAATGCGCGTTTGCCTCGTGTGCGGTGCGGATATGAGTGGAGGCTAGCCGTGGTGGTGTCGGAGAAAAAGGAATTCGAGGTCATCAAAGGGCAGATCGCCGAGGTCGAGCGCGAGATCGCCAGGCTCGAGCGGGAGATCGAACGGGCCGAGAGGGCCGTGCGCAAGGCCGTTCACTTCCGCGAGCGTTGCATAGAGAAGCTCAGGCCGCACTGCCCCCACAAGGGGGCCCACCGTGAGCCTGTCTCCACGGTGGCCTCGGGCGGCTATCGCTACATCATCTGCGATGTGTGTGGCGGCTATTTGGGCGAGGAGTACCGCGCAGGAGGAGACCCGGAGGGGTTTCGAAACGGCTCCCTGTCGGTCGGGTCGAAGGCCAAGGCGAGAGGTTGAGAAGCCGACTTCTCCTCGGGAGAGTTTCCCGCCCCCGGGGTCCGCAATCGCGGTGGCCCGCCGCGTTTGGGGCGCTCGAGTCGATTTCTTCTCGTGTGGCTCGCTAGGTTAGCGAGTCAGCGATCCGGTAAGCTGCGCGCGTGGCGAAGGCCATGATCGTGATCTGTGGATTGACCGCGGTCGAGCCCGGCAGCACGCTCGCATCCGCCACGTAAAGGTTGGAAATACCATGCACCCGGCAGTCGCCGTCGACCACTCCCTGCTCGGGCAGATCGTGCATCCGGCAGGTCCCCATCGGATGGAAGGCGGAAAGCTTGAGAAGGGAAGCGGGGGGAAGACCGCGCTCGGTCAGCTTGGCGGCTTCTTTCTCGCTCGTAAGCTCCGCCACCCCGGGAAGCCCCGGAAACACGCGCTTGGCACCGGCGGCGAAAAGGATGCGGCTTGCCAGCGCAACCCCCTCGACTATGCGCCGGAGGTCCTGCCTGGCGAGATCGTAGCGCAGAAGCGGGCCAACGCCCGGTAGCCACCGAACCCGCCCCTCACCGGTGTCCGATACCAGAAGGCCGATGGAGGCCATGCGCGCCCCCGCCGCGAGGATTTCCTTGTGGCGGCTTCCGGTGTAGGGGAAATTGTTGGCGCCCCAGCCGATGCCCGGAGGCGGGTAAGTGGCCTCCAGCAAGATGCCCTCTCCCAGGCGCTCGCTAACGTGGTAAGACTGCATGACCCCGCGCCAAGCTCGAAGCTCTTCGTCGAAGAGTCCGGTCACGGCAAGTCCGGGATGGATGCGCAGGTGCCTCGCCAAATGACCGCCCCGATCCTTGATTCCCTGGCGCTTGAGAAAAAGGGGCGAGAAGACCGAACCGGCGCACAGTATGACCGCTCGCGCCCGCACCCGAAGCCTGCCCCGAGCGCTGCGGCTTTGGGGGTCCTCGATCCGTGCCTCGACCCCGCTTAGCCGCTCCCCCTCGAAGAGAAGTCGGGTGGCCGGACAGTGCGCGAAGATCTGCGCGCCCCGCGCCGCGGCCTCGGGCAGGTAGCTTACGTGCATGGCCTGCTTGGCGTCCAGCGGGCAGCCAAAGGCGCACTGGCCGCTGCCGTGACAGTTGCGCGCGGCACGCGGTATCGGCCCATGCCGCAAGCCCAGAGCCTGCGCGCCCCGTCGCATCACCTCTCCGTTGGCCCCCAGGATCTCGTCGCTTACGGGCGTCACATTCAAATTCCTCTCCACGATCTCGACGTAACGAGAAAACTCTTCGGGGCGCGCGGCGCTTACGCCATTTCGTTCCCATGAGCACAGCACCTCGGGTGGAGGCGAAAAACACGATCCGGAGTTCACGACTGTTGTACCTCCTACCACACACCCCATGGGGAGGATGACCGGGGGGCGGCCGATCGTCGCGGTGAGTCCGCCGTCCCGGTACATGCGGGCCATGCGCCGTGCGGGCGACTCGCTCCGAAACTCCGAGGAAGTAAAAAGACCGCCCTCCTCCAGCACGGCGACGCTGAGGCCCGCTTCGGCCAGGTGGCGGGCCACGGTCGCCCCGCCGGCTCCGGAGCCGATCACGCAGGCGTCGACGTGCAGCTCCTCGGCGCCGGAGATCTCCGGGTACTGCCGGCAAGGGCAGGCAGGCGAGCCGTGCCGGCCTTGTGGTATTTTGAGCGGCTTTCCGTCGTAACCTATGATCTCCTGGATGGTTCGATCGGAAAAATAAGCGATCTCGCACAAGGCGGCTACCGCGAGCAGCGCATGCCTCAAGCCGATCGTTTTCGAACACCTGGCCACGATTGCCTCGCAGTCCTCGGGGGAGAGGTGCGAAAGGCTCCGGGCTCGGCCGAAGAGGAGCGGGGCGAGTCCAAGGGCGAAAAGCGCAGCCTTGATCGTCGTGGTGGCCCTGGGCGGCATCGCCGCCACGAGCTCGGCGAACCTTGCCTGAAGCTCTACCTCGTCGGCACCCGGAAGGATCGCCCCTCCGCGAGGCAGGAGTGCTCGACCTATGGCAGCCGCCGTGGCCAGAGATCGCCGATCGAGTCCTCGCTCCATTGTCGCTACCCGAGAAGCCGAGAGAGAGTTTGCAGGTCGCAAGGGGCGGAAACAAGGTGGGGGGCAAAGCAAGCCATTGGGGCTTGCTCGGCCCTGGAGATCGGGAGCTAGACCCGTTTTAGGACGATCGGATCTATTGCCGGTGCCGCTCGAGCTTTGTATATAGGTGCCTTCGCATGATCCGCGCAAAGGGCCTAGGCCCGCCGGTGGGCGAGGTGCCAGGCGCAATCGGCGCCGGCGCGCGCGGGCGCTGGGGGCTTTGGCCGGCGGAAAGCCGAAGGGGCGCTCGCTGGCTTAGGGGACGATTCGAATACGAGCATCGCGGGCGCAAAAGCGCCGAGCAAGGCGGCGAAAGTGCGTCTGTGAGCACCCCATGGTAGGAGATCCCAGGTTGCGGACTTTGAACGCTATCGCCAAGCTTCGATCCCTTCCGGATCGGGAGAGCTAGCGCGGGCGAGGTGTCGGTGGTGGGTTCCGGGTTGGAGAGCGAGCGAGAAAAGGAGGGGCGTTGCCCTGCAAGCTTCGCAAGCCGGGTGGCCTTGGCTTGGGCGGTGATCTTCGTGGTGTCGGTCGATCTTTTCGGGCTTTGGTGGGGTCTTCCCAATCGGGATCGGACGTGGGCGGCCGATGAGTTAGGTGCGGTTGCGCCCCTGGCGGTCACGAAGAAGGCGCTTTCGGAGCCGCTCAACTCCGGCTGGTTTTATTTTAAATACCCGCTCGGGCATCCTTTCTTCCTTAGCGCAGTTTACGCGCCGGCGATCGCCGTAGCCTGGGCGGTCGGGCAAGTCGGGGAGCCTAAGAAGGACTACCCCTACGGGCTCGGCTCGCCCGAGCTGATACTCACTGCCCTAACTTGCCTCGGACGGTTGGTGAGCGTGGCGGCCGCGGGGCTCTTGGCGGTCCTTGCCGCCGCCGTAACGAACGTGGTCTTCAGCCGAGGAGGTGCGCTCACGGCGCTGCTCGTTGGTCTCTCCTACCCGTTCGTATTTTACGCGCACACTTCGAACGTGGACATGGCATACATGGCGTGGTCTATGCTTGCGTTGTGGGCCGGGATCAAGAGCTGGAGGGATCCGGATCGGCGCTGGTTTTGCCTTGTCGGGGGAGCCGCCGGGATGGCGTGCGCCGTGAAGGAGCCTGCGCTCGGTTTAGTGGCGCCGGCGGTAGCGCTCACCCTGGCCCGGCGCTGGCGCTCGTTCGGCGACTTCCTGAGAGCGGCAGTCGCGGTCGGTTTGGCGGGCTCCACGGTTTGGGCGCTCGCTAGCGGGGCTGCGCTCAATCCGCTGGGGATGGTAAACAGAATAAAGTACCTCATAGGGGCCTTGCCCGACGATGTTTTGGCTCGCTACGCTCCCTACATATTCCCGGTCGCGCCCCTGGAGGGCAGGGGATTGGCAGGCGAGGTTGAGCAATTTTCCCGGGCTGCATCTGCGGTAGGGAATTCCCTAGGGTCGGGGCCGGCGCTGCTGGGTGGCGGGGCGCTCTTGTGGGGGCTTGTGCGGTCGCCTCGGTCTTCTGCTTGGCTTTGGTTGCCCTGCATCTGCTACTATCTAGTCGCCGTGCGCTCCATGAACACTCTGATGCTTCGCTACACGATGCCGCTTACGCTGGTCTTCGCGATGGGGGCGGGAGCGGCTTTGGCGTGGGTGTGGGAGCGCGGGTGGACGGGGCGGCTGCTTGCGGTCGCGATCCTTGCCCCGACCATAGCGGCTGGCATCGAGGTGGACAGATTGCTGGTTTGGGATCCCCGCCACCAGGCCGAGCAGTGGCTCGCCCGGTATGCTAAGGCAGGCAGTCGCGTCGAGGTTTATCAGATACCTACGTATCTCCCGCGCTTCGGCAAAGAAGTGACCGTGGAGGCGATACCCATGGAGGAACGCCGCGAAGGCGCTTTTTTGGAGCGGCGCCCTGATTTCGTGGTAATCTCGGCGGCGGCGCGCCAGAAGCTCGATCATGCGCTCAACCGGGATTGGCGAAACGGGCTCCCCCCTTGGATCGCGCAGCCCACCGCCGTGGAGTTTTTCGAACGGCTGCGATCGGGAAAGCTGGGATACGAGGCCGTCGCGAGGTTTTTCGTACGACCGGTTTTCGTGGAAGAGCGCATCACGAGCCTGAACCCCGAGATCACGATCTTCGCCCCTTCGGCGGGGGCCGAGCGGGGCGGGATCGTCGCTGGGGAGGGGTGGGGACGGTGAGCGGCCGAGGGGATCTCGCTTCGGGACGGGCGCACATCCTGCCCGCACTAGTCTGCGCCTTGGTCGGGATCGGCGTGTGGGCGGCGTTCGACGTGGGCTTCGTGCTGGTCTCCGTGACACCCAAGGCACCTTTCTCCCTTGTTCTCTTCTCGTTACTGCTGGCGGCGGCTATCGCCCTTCCCTTGGGTATGGCGGCTTGGGCGGTAACGCTGCGAAAGGCCGCGTTGGCTCCGCGCGCGAGCTTTGTGGTAACTTTTACACTGGGGGGAGCGGTGGCGCTGGGGACGTTGATGAATCGGTTTTGGCTACCTGGTGCCTACCACCCGCTTAGTCTGGTTGCCGATCTCCTGGTACTCGCCGCTCTGTTCGGTGCCGCGCTGCTCCTTGCGCGCGCTCTCGGACCTCCCCTCAAACTTTCGCGGCCGGTCCTCTTGGCGCTTGCGGTCTGGGCGGTGCCTTTTGCCATCGCCGCGATCGGTTCGGGAAAAAGAGAAGCGTGGCGGGAGCGAGCGGTCGCGCCGAGCCAGGGCACCGCAGGCAAAAGCGCCGGCGAGTCCTTCAAGAAAAACCTCCTCATGATAGTGGTGGATAGCCTGCGTGCCGACGCGCTCGAGGAGGCGCTCGAGGATGGCTCGGCTCCGGCGCTTGCCGAGATCGCTCGCGGGGGCACAATCTTTTCCAAGGCTTACTCCCAGTCGTCCTGGACGAAGCCATCCGTTGCCACGCTGCTGACCGGCCAGTATCCCCATGCTCACGGAGCGGAGGGGCGCAATGACGCGCTTCCCGAACAGATGCAGACGCTGGCCGAGGTTCTTTCCCAGGTGGGCTACCGTACTGCGGTATTCAGCGCCAACCCTTGGGTGAGCCCCACTTTCGGCTTCGGGCAGGGAGTTGCGTATTTCATGGAGAGCGAGCCGGGAGGGGATCCCTCCCGCCTCCTCGCCTTTGTTCGAGTGGTGCAGGCCGCGGAGCGCTTCGCGGGGGTTCCCTTGGCGAGGCCGGTGGCGGTTTTGCGACGGCGCCTCGGGCTTCTTTCCCCCCACCGGACAAATTGCGAACGAGACGAAGAATTGGTGAGCGTGGGGCTCTCTTGGCTTCGTTCGCAGCCCGATACGCCGTTCTTCGCTTACTTCCATCTCATGAGCACGCACCTACCCTACGAGCCCCACCCGCGTGCCCCCAAAGTCGAGCGGACGAGGCAGCTCGCGGCTCAGAGAGACCGGTCGGTTCTTACACCGCGGGAGCAGGTCCTCGTCCGGGAAGATTATCGCGGCACGGTGCGCTTGGTCGATCGGACGATAGAGCGCCTTGTGAACACGCTCCGAGACTTAGGTCTCCACGATAGGACACTGGTCGTGGTCACGGCCGACCATGGCGACGAGATGTACGAGCACGCAAGCCTTGGTCACGGCAAGACTCTCTACCCCGAAGTGGTTCGTGTACCGCTGCTCGTTAGCCTGCCAGGTGTGGTGCCGGCCGCAAGAATCATCGATCGGCCGGCCTCGGGCGTGGACGTTGTGCCCACCGTTCTCGGTCTGCTCCAAATCGGGGTTCGTCCTGGGGGGCCGGGTCGAGCGCTCATTTTCGATGGCGCCGCCCATGCGGCAGACGGGCGCGAGCGCGTTTACATGCTCCTTCGTCGTGAAGGTGGCCTGTCGGTCGCCTCCCTCGTGGATGGCGGTTTTCAATACATAGAGTCCGAATCACCGGGTGCAGCCGGGCAAGTTGTGCGCGAGCTCTACGATTTGAGCCGCGATCCCGGGGGGGAGCGCAACATCTGGAACGAGCAGTCCCCCGTTGCGCGCCGCTTGGAAGAGGAGCTTCGATCCTTGCGCGCAGCCGCTAGGCGCTTGGGAAAGCGCGATGCAAGGATCGACGACCAAACCCGTGAGCGCCTGAGATCGCTAGGCTACGTCGACTAGGCGTCTTCCCCCGCAAGCCCGAGGATTTCGGGGGGGTGGAGGCGAGAGGCCGGCGGAAGTTTTCCAGCGAGGCGCTTTGCTTTGGCAGAGCGCAAGCCCGCGAAGCGATGGTGTAGCCTATCGGGTCCGCCTGGGAGTCACTGCGCTACCGTGCCGCGTTGCGGGCGCTCGCTCCCCCGGCTGGCTTCGCTTCGGTACCCGGGACTAGACCCGCTTTGTACCCCAAGGGTCTATTGAGGAAGGGGAGGGGTGGTTGTAACGTGGCCGCGGAAAAATTCGCATGCGGCAGGCGGCAGAGCGCGCCCCGGCAACGAGGTAGCGGCAAGCCGAAGCGGTGCCCGCTTTCCCGACAGTGTACCCATTGGGGCTAGCCAGAGACTTGGCTTCTGTTGCCTGGGCCGGGAGGTAGTCGATGCCGAACCCGACTTATTCCGTGGTCGTACCGGTCATGAACGAAGAGGAGGTCCTCCCGGAGCTCTACGCGCGGCTTAGACAGGTGCTCGAGACCCTCGGGGGGAGCTGCGAGCTGGTCTTCGTCGATGACGGAAGTACCGATGCCACGTTAGAACTACTTCGCGCGCTCGCGGCCAGGGATGGGCGGGTTAGGGTACTGAGCTTTTCGCGCAATTTCGGCCACCAGGCTGCGGTCACGGCCGGCCTCAGGGCGTCGCGCGGCGACGCGGTCGTGGTCATGGACGGGGATTTGCAGGATCCGCCCGAGGTGATACCGCGCCTGGTGCAGAAGTGGCGGGAAGGATACCAGGTCGCCTATGCGATCAGACGGGATCGCAAGGAAAACTGGCTCAAGCGCCAGTGTTACGACGCCTATTATCGGATCCTGCGGTCGGTTGCCAACGTGGAGATTCCCCGGGACGCAGGGGACTTCGCGCTCATGGATCGAAGAGTGGTCGATCTGCTCAACGCCATGCCCGAGCGCAACCGTTTCGTTCGCGGGATTCGCGCGTGGGTGGGCTTTCGCCAGATCGGGGTGGAGTACGAGCGGGCGGCGCGCTTGAAGGGCAGGTCGAAGTACTCGGTGCGCCGTCTTTTGATCTTGGCGCTCGATGGCTTGGTGTCCTATTCGTTCGCGCCGCTTCGCTTGTTAACCAACGGCGGGTTTGTCATATCGGCCCTCGCCTTTTTTCTCACCGTCTATCTGATCGTGGCGACCTTGGTTTGGGGAGTGGCGGTGCCCGGCTGGACTTCGACAGTCGCGGTAGTGCTTTTTTTGGGCGGCATTCAGCTTCTCGCCCTCGGCGTCATCGGAGAGTACGTCGGCCGCATATTCGACGAGGTGAAGCGCAGGCCCGTGTACATCGTCCGCGAGGAAATCGGGGGCCAGGCGAGCCAGCCGCTTCGAGTCGTCCAAATGGGCGAAGCCCACGGCGGAAAGGAGGCCCAGGGAGCCGGACCCTGAGCCGAGGACCGGCGGCGGTGGCCAGGCGCCAAACCACGTTTTCGGCATGGAGCGCATGCGGGAATCGGGACGAAATTTTTCAGCCGGCCTGCTTGGCGGGGTAGCGGCAGGACTGGTTCTGGTTGCAATCGAGACTTGTCTCATCGCGCTTTGGTGGGCAGACTTGCCGATCGCGCCGCCGGCGCTCGCGCGCACGCGTATGTTCGATTTCTTCAGCGAGTTCTTCCTCTTTTCGGTCGCCGGAAGTGGTTCCTTCTACCCTAGCTTCGCGGATGGGGTATACGCTGCCCGCTCCGGGGGGCTTCTCAGGCTCGCCGGCGGGCTCTTGGCCTGCGTGCTGCCGTGGGCGGCGGCGTTGGGGATCCTGTTTGCGTGCCTGCAAACGTGGCGGGGAAAGAAGGCGGGAGCGGCGCTGGCGGGCCTTTTCGTGGTTTGCGCTTGCGCCGTTCTCGATCTTCTCGCTTGGGCCTTTTCGATTCACTTCCCCTCGAAGCTCGGCCCCTATGTCATCTTGCGGAACATCGTGCGGAGTTTTCTCTTCGATGGCGAATGGGTTTCCGCGCTGGCTTTGGGGCTTAGCGCGTCGCTTTTTCTCCTTCTTGGAGGGCGCGCCAGGCTTCGGCTAGGGCCGAGCGGGGGAACGCTCGTAGCGTTGCTCGTAGCCGCGCTCTCGGCTGTGGGCTTTCTCTCCGGGGGAGCGTTGGCTCGTAAAGGGGGCGCTTTGCGAGCCTCTGTCGAGCGTACCGGTTCCGCAGCGGCGTCTGCGAGCGCCGTTGCGGTGCGGCGGCCCAACATCGTGCTCATTTCGATCGATAGCCTCAGGGCGGATCACCTGGGGTGTTACGGGTGGAAACATGACACCTCGCCCAGCATCGATCTTTTGGCCTCGCGAGGGGTGCGATTCGCCCGCGCCTGGGCGACCACTTCGTGGACGCTCCCCTCTCACGTATCGATGCTGACGGGGCGCTCCCTCTTAGGGCACGGCGTGCTCGAAAGTGGGGATGCCATCCCGCCCTCGGTGCCACTCTTGGCGGAGCAGCTAAAGAGTCTGGGCTACCGTACCGCCGCCTTCGTCTCGGCACCATACCTGAGCTCCGCCTACGGATTTTCCAGAGGGTTCGACCTCTACGATGACCGCACCGTCTCGTTCGACTCGCACCAGGACTCGCACCAGGGCACCACAAGCCCGGCGCTCAATCGGGCGGTCGAAAAATGGCTTCGTAGCCGGGGGCCGAGCCGGGAGGCTCCCTTTTTTCTTTTCGTCCATTATTGGGACGTCCACTACGATTACACGCCGCCTGCTCCCTTCGATCGCATGTTCGATCCGGATTACCGGGGATCGGTCACGGCCGAGGATTTCGTGCGCAATCCGCTGATAAACAGAAAAATGCCCAAGCGCGACCTCGAACACGTGCTCGCGCTTTACGACGGGGAAATCCGGTTCACGGACAAGTACGTGGGAAGATTGCTCGCTCTTCTCGAGGAGCTGCAACTTGACTCGGATACGATGGTGATCCTTACGGCCGATCACGGTGACGAATTCTTCGAGCACGGCAACAAGTCTCACCAGCGCACTCTCTACGAGGAGGTTTTGCACGTGCCGCTAATCGTGTCCTGGCCGGGCGTAATCGAAGGAGGCCGCGTCTTTGACGTGCCGGTCAGCACACTGGACATCGTGCCGACGGTGCTGGGCGTGGTGGGCCTTGCTCCGGCGCCGGGCACCGAGGGGAGAGATCTTTTCGGCTCGAGCGGCGAAGAGGAGCGGATCCTCGGGGCGGAGCTCTACCGCAAGTCGAGCCTCAACCTTCAGGTCGCGCTTCGGCTCGGCCCCTACAAGCTCATCCAGTCGCTCAATTACCCGAGGCTCGAGGTTTTCGATCTCGCAAGTGACCCGGTGGAGCAGCGGCGGGAGAGCGGAGCCAAGGCGCAACAGAAACTTACGCTTGCGCTAGAGCGGTGGCTGGACCAGCACTGGAACGAGGCGGTTTACCGGGATGCAAGAGCGGGCAAGCAAACTGCCCGAGTGAGCACGGAGCACATCGAGGCACTCAGGGCGCTGGGGTATCTGGAATGAGATACCTTGCTGCGAAGATTGGCCTTGCCGACGGCGTCGTTCGGGGTGTTTCCCTGAATCTGCACCGGAGAGAGCTCGCTCGATGACGCTTAGGAACTCGGCCATAGGGTTACTGGCCTGTGCGACCGCCGTGGTCGCGGGTGGTGCCTTTGGACTTCCGGCAGCGGCTAGGTTTCTCGAGGCTTCCGAGCCGCTCGAGGCGGCCGACTACATTCTCGTCTTCGCCGGGGATTTCAACTCGCGCCCCCTTCACGCGGCGCGGCTTTTCGAACGAGGCTTGGCCCCGAGGGTGGTCACCACCGGCGCGTTCGTGGCGGACGAAGTGTGCGCGCTCGGTCTCAGGCTCACGGCGGCGGAGCTCAGCGCGCGTGTGTTGCAGCGAAACGGCGTGCCGCCGGATCGTATCGAGGTGTTGCCGATCGGCTACAGTACCTTGGAGGAGGCGCGGGCGTTTGCGGAGTTTGCGCGCGAAAAACCGGTCGCGAGCGTGATCGTCGTCACTTCCCCGTACCATGTCCGGCGGGCCAAGCTCATACTCGGGGGGGCTCTGGCTGGCCGCGGGGTCAGAGTCATGGGGAGTGCCGCGGGGTCAGGCGAGGCATCCCGCTGGTGGAGGACGAAGGGGGGACTGATTCACCTCAATAACGAAATGCTCAAGCTCGCATTCTATGCCCTTCCCGAAGGGCTTAGAAAGGTGGTCATAGAGCCGACAGGGACACTCGCATCGGGCCCGTCGGGGGAGGATCCATGCCGGCGACTGTAACGGGGTCCCGCGCCGACATTAGCTTCGTGCGGTTGGTTCTACCCTACCTTCCGCCCGTCCTCCTCGTTGTCATTTTGAGCGTGGCCGTCGGGGGCTCGGAAGAGGGAGCGGCGATGCTGCTTGCGGCGGTTTTCCTTCCTTTTCTCGTCGGAAGCGTCCTCGCCAGGCCGGTCTTCGGGGTTATACTCATGATCGGCAACTTTCTCTTCGTGTATTCGAAGTGGATTCCTATGCACGGTTGGCTCACGCCGAACAACGCTCTCGGGTTCCTGCTGCTCGTCGCGTTGTTGTATGGATTTTACAGAGAGAGGGATCTGTGGTTTCTCAAGAATCCGGCCTTCCTGATCTTTTTGTCGATCACGGTGCTTTTTACCATATCGACTATCCGGGGCAAGGAGTTTCTTCCTGTGATACCCACGGGGAGGCTCTACTGGGAGGAGCAGACGGATCTGGAGAAGCTGATAACGCGATTGGCGTTCTTTCTGTTTTTCATATACTTCGTCAGGACCAAACGGCAGATCCTCTCGGTGATCCTTGTGATCCTCTTCATGCTCTACATGGCCGTTCCCGCCTCTTTTTTCATGGTTTTCACGGGAGCTGGCTGGGGAGGGTATCGAGCGCGAGCTGGCTGGTTGGTGCACTCGGCCGGAAACCCCAACCGGCTCGCCTTCCTCTGTCTCTTCGCCACCGCCATTATCTGGCATTACGTGACGGCCCACCCCCGTGCTGGGGTGCGGTGGATCGCGGTCCCGGCCATGGTCGGGCTTGTCCTGGCTACGATCGCCAGCGGGTCGCGTAGCGGCTTTCTCAATCTCCTCATCATGGGGGGCGTTTTGGTGTGGCAAGGGAAGGGGGTTCGGCTGAGGCGCGCCGCGATCGGGGCCGGGGTTCTCCTGATGACTCTGTTCTTGGCGGGGCAGATCATACCGGAGCGAGCGATAACGCGCGCCACTGGTGCCTTTGTCGATGCGGAGTCCGACGCAGGGTACCGCTCGACCGCGAAGCGGCTGGGGACGGTCGTTTGGGGCGCCAGGATATTGGCGCAGCATCCTTTCCTGGGGGTCGGCATCGGAAATTTCCTCGCGCACCACCAGGCTCTGGATCCAGGAGGTTATGCAGGTGCCGCCCACAACTCTTATCTCCAGGCGCTCACGGAAGGTGGCATCCTGACTTTTTCCGCCTACCTGTGTTTGTTCACCTGGTGCATGATGGCGCTGCTTAGGCTGGAGCGCGGGTATCTAGGCGGCCGCTATCGCGGCCTCGACTTGCTTTGGCTGATCCGCGGCTTGCGGGCGAATTGGGTGCTCTTTTTGAGTTTCTCCGTTTTCGCCGACGTTTGGCTTCACATTCTTTTCTACGTGATGGTGGGCATCACGGTGAGTTTGCTCAGGGTCCATGGGATTCGGGAGCAGCTCCTTTTCCATGCGGTGCCGGTTGCGCCGGATTACGCGCGTATCAGTAACAGATACACTATGAGGGCTGCGAGATGAGGCGGTTCCTGGCGAACGGTTTCCTTCTCGTATGCTTCGGCACGCTTCTGCCGGTGATCGCCGTCGAGTCCGTGACGCGCCTGGCCCCGGGCCTCGTGCCGCCCCCTCTCAGGGCGGTCAAGCGTGTATACGAAGCCAGGGAGGCATGGGAAGGTATGATGAGCAAGGATCCGTATCTCGGCTTCAAGCTCAAACCCGGCCTCGCTTTCGATTTCCCCTCGGAGGGCCGCACCGTCGAGATTCGCACGCTCGACTACGGCCTCGGGGACATTGGCTTTCGCGACCTCGGGACCAAACCGCCGTTCGACATTTTGGCGATCGGGGACTCCTTCGCGTTTTGCGACGACGCGCCGGCGAGCAGTTGCTGGGTGAGACGGATCGCGGAGTCGACGGGCCTGTCGGCGGGGACGCTCGGAGTGAATGGGTATTCTTCGCTTGCGGAAGCTCGCATGCTGGAGCGTTACGGGGCCTTCTTCCAGCCCAAAGTCGTGCTGATGAGCGTGTTCCTGAACGACTTCAAGGACAACGCCTACTTCGACGACTGGCTGGGGAGCGGAGCGGACGACTTTTGGCTCTGGATGTCGAGGCGGCGCGCAAGCGGGCTGTCGGATCGGCTGGCGCGGATCTCCGTCGTGTACCGGTTGATCGACGGGGCCAGGCGCTTTCGCAGGCACCCGGTCAAGAGCTACAGCGACGGAAAGATCGAATTCGTCTTCCGCGCCCGGCCCTGGTGGGCAGAATTGATCCGGGATCCCGAGCGCAGCCGCGGCTGGCGCCTGATGCGGCAGGCGTTTTCCGACGCCGCGGAGGCAACGCAGAAGATGGGGGCGCGGCTCGTGGTGCTGCTCTTCCCCTTTAAAGAGCAGGTTTACTGGGGGCGCCTTGGCAGATTCTTTCCCGAGGCGCAGCATGGCGATGTCGATGCGCCGTTTCGTCTGATCACCGAATACTTGGATGCTCATGGCATTCCGCACTGTGACTTGACGGATGGGTTCCGTCGCGAGGGGGAGAAAGGCAAGCAGCTTTATCTCGAGGTGAGTGGCCATTGGAACGATGCCGGCTACGCGCTCGCCGCCGAGCTGGTGGCTCGTTGTCTCGAAGAGCGAGGCATACTGCGCTGCCGTCGGGGCGGGGCGGAAGGGAGGGGCGATTGCCAGTTAGGGGGTGGGTACGCTGGCCTGCGCGGCGCGGACCATGGGGTCGCGGCAGAAAACCAACGAGAGGGGGATTAATTGATGCGGAAAGAGCGTTTTCTGGTGGCGGCAATGACCGCAATCATCATACTTTTCGTTTTTGCAGAAGGGGCGCACTCGAAGCGGGGGAGCATTCCCATCTTGGTCCAGGTCACGCGCAACTCCGTGGGTGACGTCGAAGGGCCAAAGGTCTCATTGGCGCTGGCGGACTACGTCACCTTCGTGTCTGACGGAGATGTGATGGGGCCGGGCAGCTCGCCGGGACATAGGGAGGTCTATCTTTACAGCGTGGGCGACGGCGCGATCACTAGGCTCACGGACAGCGGATCAGGCGAGAGCTACGAGGCAACAAAGGTTTCCGACGATGCGGTTACGGGTCGTTATCTGGCCCTGGTATCTACTGCTGACCTCGATCCTCTGCGAGGCAATGCCGATGGAAACCCGGAGATCTTTCTTTGGGATCTGGCAACGGGCGAGTTCATTCAAATTACGGACACCGGACCCGGGGTAGAAAACCGGCGGCCTTGGGTAAGCGACCAGGCCAAGTGCTTGACCTTTGACTCCAACGGGGATCTCGACGACAACCCTTTCTCGCCCAACGACAATCCGGATGGTAGCCGGGAGGCATTTTTGTTCGAGGTCGTAGGGGCCACGCCGAGAGAGGGACTGACGACGCAGGCCAGCGACGGTCCGGCCGGAACGACGAGCTCTAACGTGATTGTTGGTGGGTACGTCTTCACCTTTCAATGCCGCTCGACCGCCTTTCAGAGTGACTACGACCAGCTTGGGCTGGGAACGAGCGGCATTCAACTTTACGTGTACACGAAAACCTCCGGGGGGCTAGAACTGATTTCTGTGCCGGGTACCGGTGGCGACAACGTCAATCCATCGATCAGCGCAGCCAGCCGCTTTGCCAGGGGACCGTTCGTTGTCTTTCAGTCCGACGCAGACCTTAAGGGGAACGGCTCGAGTGGTTTCGAGATATTCAGGGCGCGCGTCTTTCACACACAGCTCAGGCAGGTTACCTATCTCGAGACGGGCGTAGCAGAGAAGCCTGTCGTGAGCGATGGGGGTGGATGGATCGCCTTCGAATCCGACACTCAGTCGATCTTCACCAAGGACGGGGAGCAACTTAACGGGGACGGCAACCGGGAGATATTCAGACTCAAGGGCCGCCGCCTCGTGCAGCAGATTACGAATACCACGGGGTGCACGAACGGTGAAGTGAGCCTAAGCGGTGACGCGCGGGCGCTGGCCTTCCGCTCCACCTGCGACCTCGTTCCCGGGAACAACCCGAGTGGCGTTCCCCAGGTCTTTCTCTACCGAGAGCTCAAACCGGGAGATCCGGCATTGACCAACTGTAGGATCGAGGAGGGTTGCTGTAGCGAGGAGAACGGGTGTTTTTCGAGCATCCTAGGCAAGATGCCTAAGATTCCGCGAAGGCCGGGCTGAGGTGCCCAGGCGCGAAAATATGACACGGTGGGCGAGCGACCTTTGAGTCCCGCGAGGGTATTGTGCGGAGAGAGGGCTGGGTGAGAGCGGCACGAGCCGGCTAGGGTAAAGGGGGTCCGACTCATGGCTAACAGAATTCACCCGCTTCTAATTTTCGCCTTTCTTTTCGGTGCCCTGGTTGCCACCGGCGACGTGGCACAAGGGTCAAACCTGCGCCGGCGTGGATCAGACTACCACTTGCTCGCCCAGTCGAGGGTTAGGCTGAAGGCCTACGAGCTCGAAGGGGGTGCGTGCAACGTCGGCGTCAACCGCTGTTCCGGTGGGCCGGTCGAGAGGCTTCACGCGACCTCTCTGGAGCTCGGATCCGCAACTCAACTTGTCGGTGATCGTCTCTGGATTGGAAGCGGCGAGGCGGCCGTGGCCGACGAGGTCTTCTGCAACGATTGCAGATTGGAAGGCATGGTCGTTTCGAGCCCTGGCCCCTCGGGAGATCCGAATTTCCCTGCTCAAAGCTTCGCCTGCCCCATCTTGGGTGGCGGATCGGCTGCGGACCTGATCGCCGCCTGCGATGAGTTAGGGGGAAGTGCGTTCCCTTCGACCTTCTTGTCGAGCGACTTGGATGTCATCGTACCCGCGGGTGGGGGAGACTGCGAGTTCGTGTGTCGAAGTGCGGCCTGCGCGCCGCTCGCCGACAGCGACGTCGGCAACGGCGCTTGCGACTTGCCGGCCGGCGTTTATGGCAACTTGAGCGCTCGTAACGGGGGAGTGTTGAGCTTCGACGGTGGTGTGTACTTCTTCGGGTCGTACCAGAACGGCAGGAACGTGGTGATGAGGGCGAAAACCGCCGCTACACTCAACGTGAGAGAGGGGAGGATTCTTCGCCTCGGCGACGGGACGGTGATGCAGATTGGGTGCGGGATGCTGCGCATCAACTACGAGGGGGGCAAGACTCGGCGAGCCACTGTATCGTACGGCAAGCGCGGCTCGTTCGTGCTCGACTTGTGCGCGCCTTTCGCTACCTTGCGCTTGGGGAACAGCAATTCCCTGAGCGGCCACCATTTTGCCGATGTGATCCTTTCCGATGCGGGGAACCAGGGGCGGTGCTGTGAGGTGGTCCCGACGCCTACGCCTACGGTAAGTGCCACTCCCCCTGGTGGCACGCCGACGCCGACTACGTCTTCGACCGTTACG